>CAVTWT010000001.1:0-121474 GCA_963738425.1 uncultured beta proteobacterium
GGTGGGTGGAGGCGCGGGTCGAGCTGGACTCGATGGCTTTGCGGCAGTTCGCGCCGTGCGAGCACACGGTACGCAAGCCGAACGCCGACGAGAAGGCGGAACTGGCGGCGTTGGCACAGCGTGAGGCCGAACTCGAACAGGAGTCGGACGCGCTCGAAGGCGAGAGCGACTGGGACGGCGCCGACGCCGAGCGCATCGGCCTCGAAGGCGACGACATCGAGGCGCGGCGGCGCGCCATCCAGGACGGGTTGAAGGTGTGGCCAGCTGCGATCAAGGCCCGGGCCGGCGCGATCGTCACGATCAGCCGCGAGGGCGATGCCGCGATCATTCGCGGTCTGCTGCGAGAGGCTGACCGCAAGGCGCTCGAAGCGTCGCAGCGCAAGGCGCGGAAGGAGCTCGATCTCCAGCGAAGCCGAAGCGACCGAATCGGAGAGCGGCGCGGATGCGCCGACGCGGACGACCGGCGAGTTGAGCGAGGCGCTGACCCGCCGGCTCGCCGCGCACCGGACGGCGGCATTGCAGGCCATGCTCGTCGGCAACGGGCCGGTTGCGCTCGCTGCGCTCGCCAACACGCTGCTGCGCCGTGTCTTCGCCGAGGACTATGGCTACGAACGGCCGGCCATGCAGATCAACGCGACCGCTTCGGCGCACGCGCTGCTGTCGGTGGCGGACGACCTGAAGGGCGGTCGGGCCTTCCAGGCGGTGGAGGACGCGAAGGCCAGGTGGCGTGAACGGCTGCCGGAGCAGCGCGGCGAGTGGTTCGCATGGCTGGTCGATCTTCCGCAGGGCGAACTGCTTGAGCTGCTCGGCCTGTGCGCCGCACTGTCGGTCAACGCGCTGCCGAGCTTCAACGCTGCGCATGACGCGAACGCCATTGCTCGCGCGGTGGAACTCGACATGGCCGACTGGTGGGGGCCCACCGCGGAAGGCTTCCTGAACCACGTGTCGAAGGCGCAGATCGTCCAGGCCTTGAAGGAGGCCGGGCCCGAGCTGGCGCGCGACGGTGTGGAGGGCATGAAGAAGGACGTGCTGGTCAACACGGCGGCAGGCCGGTTGCACGGCACGCGCTGGCTGCCGGCGGCGCTGCGGCCACCGGCTAGCTGAATGACGGGACGGGCGGCAGTACGTCGCCCGTCCCGATGGAGGTTTCCGATGTGGGTGTTGTTTGCTCGTGCCCCGCCGCCCGATGCGCCGTACTGGCCCGGGCGGCGTTGGCTTGCGGCGGTCGATGCGGTCGTTTGGCCGGGGGTTGCTTGGAGCGCGTTGAGCCAGGTGCCTGGCCAGGGTGGGCTGGTTCTGGCCTTTGTGATGGCGCTCCTGGTCATGTCAGCGGCGAGGCGCCTATTCACGGCGCTGCTCGTCAACCACCGCTACCACTTCACGACGTGGCGGTGGGGTCGCGTGCTGATGTGGATGCTGGCGCTCGGGATGCTCATGAAGCTGGGGCTTCACGCCTGAGGCTTTCTTGACCGACTTGGCTTCAGTGCGTTGGGCCGGTTCGCTCGTTGCTCCAGCGATCCAGGTCAGACCATCGCCACCCCACTGCGCGCGAGCCAATCCGCACCTGCGCTGGAAAGCGCTGCTCGGCAATCATGCGGTAGATCGTCGCGCGACACAGGCCGGTGACGCGTACGACCGTCGCCATGCGTGCGAACCGAGGCGCCATGTCGATGGGCGGCGTCGAGTTTGCAGGTTCGGTGGGTTGCTTCATGACGAGTGCTCCCGATCGACATGAGAAAACTCTAGTGCGCTCGCGCGGCGCGCCCCCTGCTGGATTCGACTCGTTTTCATGCGAACCAGGCCTTGCTCGCCCGGCAACTGAGGCATCGCCGCAACACTTAGGAGCCGTACCCAATACTGCGCAAAACGGGCACGAAACGGGCACGAAGAACAAAGCCCGCACGCGGCGGGCTTTGTGGATTCGAGCTAAGTGGTTGCCTCAAATCAGTTTTCTTGGCTCCCCGACCTGGGCTCGAACCAGGGACCTACGGATTAACAGTCCGGCGCTCTACCAACTGAGCTATCGAGGAAAACAGCGGCAGATTATAGCGGCGAGTCAGAAGCGCACGCGCCAGCGACGCGTGCGCGGTGCGTGGCGCGAGCGGGTAGAGGTAGGCGTGGCCGAACTGGTAGGGGGCTTCTTGCCAGGCGCGGCGGTCGGTGGCGTTGTCGAGGCCCAGGCGCCAGACGAGCGTCTGTTCGCCCACGCGCTGGGTGAAGCGGGCGCCCAGGTCGATGCGCGTCCAGCCGGGCGTGGCGATCGAGTTGTCGGGCACGACCATGCGTCGGCCTTCGTGGGTGACGAAACCGACGAAGGCCAGGCCGGGCACGGCGGCGACGTTGTAGGCGGCCTGCAGCTTCAGGCTGCGCGTGGGCACGTTGGTGGGTTGCAGTCCGTTGATGGCTGCGTTGCTCGATCCGTTGCGGCGCGCGCGCAGCAGCATCGCGCTGCCGCGCAGCGAGAGGTCGCCCGCGCGCCACTCGGCTTCGGCCTCGATTCCGCGGTGGCGGGCGATGCCGTCGCTGCGTCGCACGCAGGGGTCGGTGTCGCTGCAATCGTCGAAAGCCGGGGCGCCGTCGTCGGTGTGGAAGTCGGCCGCTGCGGGGCGGCGGATGTCGAACAGCGCCACACGCGCGGTCGATCGCTTCGCTCGCATGCTTGAGGCCGAATTCGACCTGGCGGCTCTTCAAGGCCGGCAGCGCCTGCCCGGCGTTGGCGTAGCGCGCGCGGTTGGGTGCGACGTCGGACTCGATGCCTTGGCCAACGCTGGCATAGGCCTGCGTCTGCGCCGTGAAGGTGTGGCTGAGTGCGAGCCAAGGTGTCGTGAACGACTGCGAGTACCGCGTTGCCCGCGAGCCGTCGGTGCGCACGCTCTCCCGATCCAGTCGCGTGTGGCGCGCGCCGGCCCAGAGGCTCCATGCGCACGCCAGCGGCACCATGTCCTGCACATGCAGCTCGGTGCTGCGCTCGTCGCGGTTGGTGTTTTCGTCGGTCAGTGTCGGGTCGGCCGGCACGACGCTGCGGCCGTCGATGGTGCCGGTGCCGACGTAGTTGAACGCCTGCCGATCGAAGCGCGCGACGTAGCGCGTGAACAGCACGCCGGCGTTGAAGGTGTGCGTCGTGCCGCCCCATCGCGCGCGGCCTTTGACTGCGAGGTCGAGGGCATCGCTGGTGCGGCGCTCGTTGTCGCTGCGGAAGTCGTAGTAGTCGAAGCTGCCGTCCGAGCAGTAGCGGTCGAAGACGAGTCTCGGCGCTGCAGCCGAAGGGGAAGGCGATGCGGTCGTCGCTCGTCAGGCGCTGGCGCATGCCATGCGCGACGAGGTCGATCTGCTGCTCGGCGTTGTCGACCAGCGTGTGCGTCACGCGCAGCGAACCGGTGTGGCCCTGCAGCACGACGGGCAGGCTCCACGACTGGTTGTTGAGGTTGATGCGCGGATCGATGTCGCGCGCGTTCGGCAGCCGCGCGCCGAGCAGACTGAAGCCCGGCGTGCTCGGCTGGCTCTGGCGGCTGGCTTCGATTTCGGCTTCGACGAAGGTGTTGCCGAAGCGAGCATCGACCGCGCCCGCAGCGAGCCAGCGCTGGCCGCTGCTGCTGCGGGTTTGCGGGTCGAGCCGCGCGCCGTCGAGGTTGATGCGCCAGCCGAGACCCCCATTCATGCGGTCGGTGCGTGCGCCGATGTCGAGCGCGGCTTCGAGCGTGCCGTCCTGCGTCCACGACAGGCTGGCGTCGCGCACGCGATCTCGCGGCCGCTTCACCACGAGGTTGAGCAAGCCGCCCGGCGCACTGGTGCCTGCTTGCAGGCCGCTCGTGCCTTTCAACACCTCGAGGCTCTGTTTGTTGGCCTGGCCGATGACGGTCTCGGCATTGATCGGCAGGCCGTCACGCCGGTAGTTGAAGCGGTTGTCGAGCGTGTAGCCGCGCACCGCGAGCTGGTTCCAGTAGCCGGGCGCGTTGTAGGCGTCGGTGATGCCGGCGTCCAGGCGTGTGATGTCGGCCAGGCTGGAGATGCCGGCGTCCTGCAGCGCGCGCTGGTCGATCACGGTGGCCGAGAACGGCACGCGCGACAGCGGCGTGTCGCCGAAGCCGACTGACGCTCGGCGACTGTTGCGCGGTGCTGCCGGTGATGGTGATGCGCTGCGTTTCCTGCGCGATGGAAACACTCAGCGAAAGAACGCCGAGAACGGCAAAGCAAACTGATTTCATGTGGCTTCCCATGCGCGGGCATTACCCCGGTCAGGTTCGAAGGGTTTGATCTCAGCCGGGTCCGTCGTATGACGGACCCAGCACCCCTAGCGAGATCGCAGCAGGATTGCTGCGATGCGTGAATTCTAGTCGTCGAACGTCGGCGTCTCGACGCCGAGCACCTTGTGCAGCTTCGGACTCGTCGTCGTGTACTGCAGATGGATGCGCTTGTCCGGGAAGATGATCGGCGCGGCGCCGAAGGCGGCCAGCGCCGCTTCGTGGAAGCCCGACAGGATCAGCTTCTTCTTGCCCGGGTAGGTGTTGATGTCGCCGACCGCAAAGATGCCGGGCACGTTGGTGCTGAACTGCTCGGTGTCCACCACCAGTTGCTTGCGCTCGATCTCCAGGCCCCAGTGGGCGATCGGCCCGAGCTTGGGCGACAGGCCGAAGAAGACGAGCAGCATGTCGAGCGGCATCACGCGCGTCACGCCGTCGCCGCCGGTGACCTTGATCGCGGAGAGCTTGTCGTCGCGCTCGTCGATGCCGGTGATCTGGCCGACGACGAACTGCATCTCGTAGGCGTCGCACAGCTCCTTCATCTTCGCCACCGATGCCGGTGCCGCCTTGAAGCCATCACGCCGGTGGATCAGGATCACGCTCTCGGCCTTGTGCGGGCCTTCCTGCACGAAGTTCAGTGTCCAGTCGAGGGCAGAGTCGCCGCCGCCGACGATGACCAGGTTCTTGCCGGCGAACAGCGCAGGGTCACGCACGCGGTAGAAGAGCTGCGAGCCGTCGAACTTGTCGAGGCCATCGACCTTCAACAAGCGCGGCTGGAAGGCGCCGACACCGGCAGCGATGAAGATCGTCTTGGTGAGGAACTGCGTGCCCTTGCTCGTCTCGACGAAGAAGCGGCCGTCGTCCTTCTTCTCGACGACGCTGACTTCCTGGCCCAGATGGAACGTCGCGCCGAACGGCTCGATCTGCTTCAACAGGTTGTCGGTCAGCTCCTTGCCGGTGCACACGGGCACGGCCGGGATGTCGTAGATCGGCTTGTCGGGGTAGAGCTCGATGCACTGCCCGCCGGGGTAGGCGAGCGAGTCGATGATGTGGCACTTGATCTCGAGCAGGCCGAGCTCGAAGACCTGGAACAGGCCCACGGGGCCGGCGCCGACGATGACCGCGTCGGTCTCGATTGCTTGACTCATCTCAACTGCAAGCGCTGCATCAACGGATCAGCTGATCGAGCTTGTCCTTCTTGTCTTTCCACTCGTCGGCGTCGGCCGGCGCGGTTTTGCGTTTGGTGATGCTCGGCCACTTCTTGGCCAGCTCCGCATTGATCGGGATGAACTTCATCTGGTCCTGCGGCACGTCCTCTTCCGGCAGGATGGCGTTGACCGGGCATTCGGGGATGCAGACCGCGCAGTCGATGCACTCGTCGGGGTCGATGACGAGCATGTTCGGCCCCTCGCGAAAACAATCGACGGGGCAGACATCGACGCAATCGGTGTATTTGCAGCGGATGCAGGATTCGAGGACGACGTGGGTCATTGCGAGGCAGCGTGCGGCACAAAAGCCGCCAGTTTAAGGCTGCCGCCGGCGCGGCGCGTTGCGCCGGCCACGGGCCGTGCTCCCGCGCCCACGGTCACCACCGTCGGACGCCCGCTGTGCAGCAACGCGGCTTCGGCCAGCGAGGCCACGCGGTGGTCGCTGGCGATCTGGTCGGGCCAGCCGGCACGCGAGACGACGAGCACGGGCGTATCGCTGCCCAGCCGGCATCGGCCAGGCGGCGCGACAGCGCGCCGAGCTGGCGGCCGGCCATGTAGAAGACTTCGGTGTCGGCGCTGCGGCTGGCTTGCAACTCGCCTTCGCGCGTCATTGCCGTTGTCAATGCCACGCTGCGGCCCGTGCCGCGGCGCGTCAGCGGGCGCTGCGTTGCGGCAGCAGCGGCGATGGCCGCGGTGACGCCGGGAACGACCTCGCATTCGATGCCGGCTTCGGCCAGCGCTTCGAGTTCTTCTTCGAGGCGGCCGAAGACGCTCGGATCACCGCCTTTCAAGTCGCACCACGGCATGGCCTTCGAGCGCGTGCTTGACGAGCAGGGCGTTGATGCGCGCCTGCCCCGTGGAGTCACAGAAACCGCGCTTGCCGACATCGACCCATTGGGCGCGCGGCGCGAGTTCGCGCAGCGCTGGGTCGGTGAGGGCGTCGTGCAGCACGACTTGGGCCCGCGCCAGGCGCTGCGCACCGCGCAGGGTGATCAGGTCGGCAGCACCGGGGCCGGCGCCGATGAAGACGACGGGTCTCACGGTTGGCCTTCGACCAGCAAAGCGCCGCTCGTGCGGTGCGTGGCCGGATCGACGACGATCAGCGCGCCGCCGACGCGGTTGTCCGCATAGCGCCGCAGCGGCAGCGCCTGCTGCAGCTCGATCGTGACCTTGCCGATTTCGTTGACCGCGAGCTCATGCGCAGCGCCAGGCGCGAGCGTGTGGATGTCGAGCACCTGCTCGATCGAGACGATGCGCCCCTGCACCCAGCGGTTGCCGTGGCGCAGCAGGTACTTGCGGCCGATCGTGGCGCGGTCGGTGTCGAGCCAGGCCAGCGTCGCGGTGAAGCGTTGCGTGGCTTGCAGCGAATCGGGCGCGCCGATCCAGTCGCCGCGCGAGATGTCGAGCTGGCGGTCGAGCACCAGGCCCGCGCTCTCGCCGGCCGTGGCGCGCGCCACCGTGCTGCCGGCGCGTCGCACCTGGGTCACGACGGCGGTCTCGCCGCTCGGGAACACCTGCACCGCGTCGCCGGCCTGCACGCGGCCTTGCGCGATGCGGCCCCAGAACACGCGCGGCGCGTGGCCCGTGCCATCGCCTTCGCGAGCGACGAACTGCACTGGCAGTGCGAGTGCACCGCTGGATGCTTCACTCGCCGTCGGCAGGCTTTCGAGCACCTGCAGCAGTGACGGGCCGCCGTACCACGGGGCATCGAGCGCGCGCGTCACGTTGTCGCCACGCAGCGCCGACACCGGCACGATGGCCGCGGCGTCGATGCCGGCTTCGGCCGCAAACGCTTCGAGCGCTTCGCGCACCGCGCTGAACGCCGCACCCGGGTCGTTGATCGCGTCGAGCTTGTTGACCGCAAAGACGATGCTCGGCACGCGCAGCAGCTGGGCCAGCAGCGCATGGCGGCGCGTTTGCGGCAGCAGCGTCACCGGCTTGGTCTGCCAGTCGAGCTTGGTCACATCGACCAGGACCACGGCGGCGTCGCTGCCCGCAGCGGCAGTGACCATGTTGCGCGTGTACTGCTCGTGGCCCGGCGCGTCGGCGATGATGAACTTGCGCGTGCGCGTCGCGAAGTAGCGGAAGGCGACGTCGATCGTGATGCCCTGTTCGCGCTCGGCTTCCAGGCCGTCGGTCAGCAGCGACAAGTCGATCGGCTTGCCGGCGGCGCGCTTTTCCAGCGCGTCGATCTGGTCGGCCAAGATGGCCTGGCTGTCGTACAGCAGGCGGCCGATCAGCGTGCTCTTGCCGTCGTCGACGCTGCCGGCGGTGAGGAATCGAAGGGCTCGCGAAGTCATCAGAAATACCCTTCTTTCTTGCGCCGCTCCATCGACGAGTCGCTCGTGCGGTCGTCCATGCGTGTCGCGCCGCGCTCGCTGACGGTCACGGTCAAGTGTCTCGGCCACCACGTCGGCGGCGTTCGCGGCGTCGCTCTCCACCGGGCAGGTGCAGGTCATGTCGCCGACGGTGCGAAAGCGCACGGTGGCCTGTTCAACGACCTCGCCCGGCTGCGGCGGCGTGACGTCGGTCAGCGGCACCAGCAGGCCCTTGCGGCGGATCACGCTGCGCTGATGCGAGTAGTACATCGGCGGCAGCGGGATGTTCTCGCGTGCGATGTAGAGCCAGACGTCGAGCTCGGTCCAGTTGCTGATCGGGAAGGCGCGGAAGTGTTCGCCCGGGCGATGGCGTGTGTTGAACAGCGTCCACAGCTCGGGCCGCTGCTCCTTGGGTTGCCACTGGCCGAAGCTGTCGCGGTGGCTGAAGATGCGCTCCTTCGCGCGCGCTTTCTCCTCGTCGCGCCGTGCACCGCCGATCAGCGCGTCGAAGCGGTGCTCCTCGATCGCTTCGAGCAGCGTCACCGTCTGGTGGCCGTTGCGCGATTCGAGCGGATGCGCCAAGCGCACGGTGCCGCGGGCGATCGAATCTTCCAGATGGCCGACGACCAGGCGCTCGCCCATCTCTGCCACGCGCTGGTCGCGGAACTCGATGACTTCCGGGAAGTTGTGGCCGGTGTCGACGTGCAGCAGCGGGAAGGGCAGCCTGCCTTCATACACGCCGTTCCCATTGCGCTGTTTGAAGGCCTTCTCGGCCAGGCGCAGCACGACGCAGGAATCCTTGCCGCCGGAGAACAGCAGCGCCGGGCGCTCGAAGGTGGCCGCGACTTCGCGCAGGATGAAGATGGCCTCTTCTTCGAGGTGGTCGAGATGGCTGTTGTCGAGCGACGGCAGGAGCTGCTCGACCGAAAGACGTGCGTTCATGCCGCGACTCCTTGAATTGGTTTGACGTGCAGCCCACACTCTTTGGCGGACTCGTCCTCCCACCACCACCGTCCCGCGCGGAAGTCTTCGCCCAGCGCGATGGCGCGCGTGCACGGCGCGCAGCCGATGCTCGGGAAGAACTGGTCGTGCAGTGCGTTGTAGGGCACGTCGTGGCTTTTGATGTAGTGCCAGACGTCGGCCCAGCTCCACGCCGTCAACGGGTTGAACTTGATCCGGCCGCTGGCCTCGACTTCGGACGGCGGCACCTCTGCGCGCTGCGCCGACTGCTCGCGCCGCAGACCGGTGACCCAGGCGTCCATGCCGTCGAGCAATCGCGACAGCGGTTCGAGCTTGCGCACGGCGCAGCAGGCCTTGCGCAGATCGATGCTGTCGAACATGGCGCGCTCGCCATGTCGGGCGACGAACTGCACGACCGTCGTTTCAGCGGGGCGAAACACTTTTACCGTCAAACCGTAGCGCTGCTCGATGCGCGGGATCAGCGCCAGCGTCTCGTCGTGCAGCTTGCCGGTGTCGAGTGTGGCCAAGGTGATCGGCAGCTTGTGGCGCGCGATCAGGTCGGTCAGCACCATGTCCTCGGCGCCCAGGCTCGTGGCTTGCACGATGCGGCCAGCGTGCGCTTGCGCCGCGTTGCGCAGCACGGCCAGCGTGTCGGCCACGCGCTCGTCGAAGCCAGGCGTGGCGCGGGCATTCAATTGCACTGCGTTCATATGGACGCTCCATCGCTGACGAACTCGCGTGCGCTCTTGCGCGCGAGTTCGTCGGCCGTGCCCGGCGGGTGCGCAAACAGCGGCCGGTTGTCGTGCACATCGCCCTGGTAGTGGCCGGGAAAGAATCCGAGCGCCCGCTCGGCGACGTCGATCGACTGGTCGTGCCGCAGCACGACGGCGTCGAAGCCAGTGCGCTCCAGCAACGGCAGCATGTCGGCCAGCACGTCGCCGAGTGCGCGCACCTCACCGGCGAAGCGCCAGCGCGAGCGCAGCAGTCGCGCCTGCGAGTACGCGCGGCCATCGACCCACTTCGGGAAGTGCAGCGCCACCAGCGCCAGGCGCGGCAGATCGGCGGCGATGTCTTCGACATCCTGGTCGTTGGCCAGGCGCACGCCGACGGGCGTGCCGGCCGGCCAGGTGGCGCGCACGGCATGCCACTGCGCGAGATCGAGCAGCAGGTGCGGCGTCGGCGTGATGCTGACAGGCGGGCCGTCGTCGCCAGCCAGTGCATGCCAGGGGTCGCGGTGTGAGTCGATGAATTTCATGATGCGGTCAATGCGACTCAATGGGCCTGGGCGGTGCTGCGGCGCACGGCCTGCGTCGGCGCCTTGAACGGCTCGATGCCGAGGCGGCGCACGGTGTCGATGAAGCGCTCCTGCGGCGCGCGCTGTTCGCGGTAGGTGTCGATCACGGCTTCGACTGCATCGGCGATCTCGTCGGCGGCGAATGACGGGCCGATGACCTTGCCGGGCACGGCCGCGCCGCTTGCAACGCTGCCATCGGCGCCGCCGAGCGTCAGCTGGTACCACTCGGCGCCGTCCTTGTCGACGCCGAGGATGCCGATGTGGCCGCTGTGGTGGTGGCCGCAGCTGTTGATGCAGCCGCTGATGTGCAGGTCGATCTCGCCGATGTCGTTCAACTCGTCGATGTCGGCGAAGCGCTCGGTGATCTGCTCGGCCAGCGGGATCGAGCGTGCATTGGCCAGCGCGCAGAAGTCGCCGCCGGGGCAGGCGATCATGTCGGTCGTCAGGCCGATGTTCGGGGTCGCGAAGCTCGACGCCTTGGCTGCTTGCCAGAGCGCGAACAGCTCGCTCGCCTTGACCCACGGCAACACCAGGTTCTGCTGGTGCGTGACGCGCAGCTCGCCGTGGCTGAAGCGGTCGGCCAGGTCGGCGGCGGCGTTCATCTGTTCGTCGGTGGCGTCGCCCGGCGCTTGCCCGGCGCGCTTGAGCGAGAGCACGACGGCACGGTAGCCACTCAAACGGTGCGCGCGCACGTTGCGATCCAGCCAGCGCGCGAAAGCGACCGACTCGTCACCGAGATTCTTGGGCTCGACTTCGGCACGCACGCCGGCCGGCGTGGTGAACGAGGCCGACACGCGATCCAGTTCGGCCTGCGTGACGATGTGTGCCGCGCCGTCGCGATCCCGTTCCAGAATGTTCACGAACTCGGCGTTCACGGCGTCGAAGAACTTCTGTCCTTCGGCCTTGACGAGGATCTTGATGCGCGCCTTGTAGGCGTTGTCGCGCCGGCCGTAGCGGTTGTAGACGCGCACGACGGCTTCGATGAAGACGAGGATCTGCTGCCACGGCACGAAGCCGTTGGCCAGCGTGCCGATGACCGGCGTGCGGCCCATGCCGCCGCCGACGTAGACCGCGAAGCCGACCTCGCCGCGCATCGTTCTTCAGCAGTTGCAGCCCGATGTCGTGCCAGCCGATCGCCGCGCGGTCTTCCTTCGCGCCGCTGACGGCGATCTTGAACTTGCGCGGCAGGAAGGCGAACTCGGGGTGCAGCGTGCTCCACTGGCGCAGGATTTCGCAGTACGGCCGCGGATCGACGATCTCGTCGGGCGCCACGCCGGCATAGGCATCGCTGGTGATGTTGCGGATGCAGTTGCCGCTGGTCTGGATGCCGTGCATGTCCACCGCGGCGAGCAGGTCCATCACGTCGGCGGCGCGCGCCAGCGGGATCCAGTTGTATTGCAGGTTCTGGCGCGTCGTGAAGTGCGCGTAGCCGCGGTCGAAATCTTTCGCGATCTTGGCCAGCGTGCGCATCTGCGCTGCCGACACCGCGCCATACGGAACCGCCACGCGCAGCATCGGCGCATGGCGCTGCACGTACCAGCCGTTTTGCAGCCGCAGCGCACGGAAGTCGTCGTCGGGCAACTGGCCGCGCAAGTGGCGCTCCAACTGGTCGCGGAATTGCGCAGCGCGCGCATGCACGAAGCGGCGGTCGAAGTCGGTGTACTGGTACATGTTCAGATTTAGATTCAGATCACTTTGACGCCGGCCGTGACCAGCGAAACACAGAGCAGGCCGCGCACCAGGCCTTCGGGCATGCGCCGCGTCAGTTGCGCGCCGAGCCAGATGCCGGGCAGCGAGCCGACAAGCAGCGCTGCGAGCAGCGCCCAATCCACGTGGCCGAGCGTCGCGTGGCCGATGCCGGCGACGAGCGTCAACGGCACGGCATGCGCGATGTCGGTGCCGACGAGGCGGTGCGCGGCCAAGCGGGGGTAGAGCAGCAGGATCAGCGTGGCGCCGAGTGCGCCGGCGCCGATCGACGACAGCGTCACCAGCACGCCGAGCACCACACCGCTGGCGATGGTCAACGGTGCCTTGCGCGATTCGGGCAGCCAGCGTTCGAGCTTGAGGCCGACCGACTGCCATGTCTTCTTGAATGCCACCACGACGGCCGTCAGCAGCAGCGCAATGCCGAGCGAAAACGTCAGCGCCGAGGCCCAGCCCTTGGTGATGCCGGTGTAGTGCATCAAGGCGATCGTTGCCAGGGCGGCTGGCAGGCTGCCCGCAAGCAGCAGCCGCGTGATGCGCCAGTCCACATGACCGTGACGGGCGTGAGCGACGGCGCCGCCGGTCTTGGTGAGTGCCGCGAACCACAGGTCGGTGCCGATGGCCAATGCCGGGTGCAGCTTGAAGACGCCGATCAGCAGTGGCGTCATCAGCGAGCCGCCGCCGACGCCGGTCATGCCGACGATGGCGCCCACGGCAAAGCCGGAGAGGATGGCAATTGGATCCATCCCTGGACTCTAGGGACGCTCTATATGTTCGAGAAGAACATAAAAGTCCGAAGCTAATACTCGGATCGCATTAGCAGAAAAGAAAGCGGCCCGGTGTTGCCACCGGGCCGTGAAAGGTACCGTCAGACCAGGTACCGAGGAGACAACTCGTCGAGGTCAGCCAGCGGGAGAGCCGCTGGTTTTGCTCAGATTCGGTGCGTCATCAGATGCTTGTTGGTCTAGTAAGCAATACCCGGGCCACAGGCCCTTCAATTACGCGCGCTTGCCGCGGGTCGTGGTCTGCTGGGCAGCCTTGACCGCCGTGTTGGTCATTGCCTGGATGTTGGCGTCGGCCACATCAGCAGCTTGCTTGGCAGCCTTCTGCACGCTTTCGAAGGCGTTGTTGGCAGCGGCGACGGCCGAGCGCACCAGGGCGACGGCGTTCTCGGTGCCGGCCGGGGCGTTCTTGGAGGCGCTGTCGACCAGGTTCAGGAACTTGCTCTGGGCATCGGCCAGTTGCTTTTCAGCAGCCTTGGTCACTTCGGCGTTGGTCGCGGCAGTGATGTCATAGACGTGGCGGCTGTAGGCGGCGGCCTTTTCGGCGGTCGGCTGCAGGAAGCTGGCTTGCAGGCTCATCAGCTCTTGCGCGTCCTTCACCGACAGGGCGGCGGTAGCGGCGTTGCTGGCTTCTTCGAATGCGGTCTTGGCGACTTGCATGTTCAGCTCGACGAGCTTCTCGACGCCTTCGAAAGCCTTGCCGGTCAGGCCGAAGAGGGTTTGGACGTTGGCTTTTTGGGCGGCCATGACTTGTTCAGCGGTCAACATGATGGTGGTTTCCTTAGAGAGTGGGTGGGGTGGGAACTACTTTTGAACTCGTTTGCTGCACTGCAACATGAACTGAAGTATAGGGGTCAACCCGCAAATGGCAAGCACTTTTTGCTGCGGTGCACCAATTTAGACGGCTTTGTCTAACGGTGACAATTGCGCCGCCATGCAGGCCTTCTACGCCGACCACTTCGTCTTGCCGCTGCCCGAGGGCCACACCTTTCCGATGGGCAAGTACGAAAAGCTGCGTTCGCGCCTCGTTGCAGAGTGCCCGGGGGTGCGCATGGGCCCGGCGCTGCCGGCCTCCGATGGCGAACTGGCGCTGGCGCACACGCCGCGCTATGTCGAAGCCGTTGCCCACGGCAGCTTGTCGGCCGCAGAGCAGCGTGAGATCGGCTTTCCGTGGTCGCCTCGCATGGCCGAGCGGGCGCGGCGCTCCGTGGGCGCCACCATCTCCGCCGCACGGGCTGCGCTGATCGACGGGGAGGGCGTGGCCGCCAATCTGGCTGGGGGCACGCACCATGCGCAGGCCGACAAGGGCAGCGGCTACTGTGTCTTCAACGACGCTGCCGTCGCTGCCCGCCTGATGCAGGCCGAATGGCATCGCAGGCAGCGCCAGTTGTTGCGCGTGGCGGTGATCGACCTGGATGTTCATCAAGGCAACGGTACCGCAGCCATATTTCGCGATGACGACACGGTGTTCACGCTGTCGCTGCACGGCGCCAAGAACTTTCCCTTTCGCAAGCAGGCGGGGGACCTGGACGTCGAATTGCCCGACGGCTGCGCGGATGAGGCTTATCTCGATGCGCTCGACGGCGCGCTCGAGGCGCTGTGGCGCCGCACGGCGCCCGGCCTCGTGTTTTATCTGGCCGGTGCCGACCCGCACGAAGGCGACCGCCTCGGCCGCCTGAAGCTCACCAGCGAGGGCTTGGCCGAGCGTGACCGCCGCGTCTTCGGCGCCTGCCGCGCGCGCGGCATTCCGGTCGCGGTCAGCATGGCCGGCGGCTACGGCCGTGACATCGACATCACCGTCGACGTGCACCTGCGCACGCTTCAGATCGCTTTTGAATCATGGCAATGCTGGCAACAACTGAAGGTCGCATGACGAACATCAATCCCCAAACCACCGCAGCGGTCGATGCCGCGATCACCTCGCGACGCTCGGTGCGCGCGTTTCTGCCGACGCCGGTGCCGCGGCAGACGATCGAAGACATCCTGGCCGTCGCCGCGCGTGCGCCGTCGGGCGTCAACACGCAGCCTTGGAAAGTGACGGTGCTGACCGGCCAGGCCAAAACCGCGCTGACGCAAAAGATCCTCGCTGCACATGACGCCAATGCGGCGGCCGGCTCCACCGGCGCCGACGTCGGCGAGTACGACTACTACCCCACCGAATGGGCGCCGCCCTACATCGACCGGCGGCGCAAGATCGGCTGGGACCTGTACGGCCTGCTCGGCATCGGCAAGGGCGACAAGCCGCGCATGCATGCGCAGCACGGCCGCAACTACAGTTTCTTCGACGCGCCGGTGGGGCTGATCTTCACCATCGACCGCGTCTTGCGCCAAGGCTCGTGGCTCGACTACGGCATGTTCCTGCAGAACGTGATGACGGCGGCGCGCGGGCGTGGCCTCGACACCTGCCCGCAAGCGGCCTTCATCGGCTTTCACAAGATCATTGCCGAGCACCTGGCGCTGCCGCCGAGCGAGATGGTGGTCTGTGGCATGTCGCTCGGCTATGCAGACGAGTCGGCGCCGGAGAACAAGCTGGTCACCGAGCGCGAGCCGGTGGCCGGCTTCACGCGTTTCGTCGAATGACATGACAGCCCCTCGCTCGCCGCGCTCGCACTCCCCCGAGGGGAGGCTCAGGCCGACGCTTGGGAGCGGCCCGGCGCTGGCCTGAGCATGTTCTGGTCGCAACTCCTGTTCTCGCAAGGCTTCGGTACGCGGCGGGTGTGCGCGGGACTCATCGCCGCGCAAGCGGTCAGCGTCAATGGCCAGGTGGTCAGCGAAGACGATGAAGTCGATGCCGTCGATGGCCTCGCCTTCGAAGTCAACGGTCAGTCTTGGGCTTACCACGTCAGCGCGCTGATCCTGCTGCACAAACCTGCCGGCTACGAGTGCTCGCAGAAGCCGCGGCATCACCCGAGTGTGCTGACGCTACTGCCACCGCCGCTGCGCAACCGCGGTGTGCAGACCATCGGCCGGCTCGACGAAGACACGACCGGCCTCTTGCTGCTCACCGACGACGGCACGCTTGATCCACCGCCTCACATCGCCGAAGCATCACGTGCCGAAGGTGTACGAGGTGACCTGCAAACACGCGCTGGAGGCGAAGCAGGTCGAACAACTGCTGCGCGGCGTCGTGCTCGACGACGACCCGGCGCCGGTGCGTGCCGCGGCGGCGGAACTCGTGACACCCACGCACCTGCGCCTGACGCTCACCGAAGGCAAGTACCACCAGGTCAAGCGCATGGTGGCGGCGGTGGGCAACCGGGTTGAGGCGCTGCACCGCAGCGCGTTCGGTGGGCTCACTCTCGACAGCGTGCCAGAGCCGCGGCAATGGCGATGGATCGGCATGGCGCAGCGCAAGGCCTGCCTAGAATCGCTCGCGCAGAACACACCAAACGAGGAGACTGAGTGAACACAGCCGCCGCATTGCCGTCCATCGCCGGCATCCCGATCGACTTCATCCTGTTCGCCTGCACGCTGGCCGGTGTCGCGTTGTTCCACAAGCATGTGTTGAAGATCGCGGTCACCGGCCTCGTCGTCATCACGCTCTACAAGCTGCTGTTCTCGCCGTTCGCCACCGGCGCCGGCGTGACCGGTCTGATGGCGCACCTCGGCCACGAGTGGGTGATCGTCGCCAACCTGTTCGCGTTGCTGGTCGGCTTCGCGCTGTTGTCGAACCACTTCGAGCAGAGCCACGTGCCGGCGCTCCTGCCCAAGTTCCTTCCCGACGACTGGAAGGGCGCCTTCGTGCTGTTGGCGCTGGTCTTCGTGCTGTCGAGCTTTCTCGACAACATCGCCGCCGCGATGATCGGCGGCACCGTCGCCGGCTCGGTGTTCAAGAAGCGCGTGCACATCGGCTACCTTGCCGCCATCGTTGCCGCATCGAACGCCGGCGGCGCCGGCAGCGTGGTCGGCGACACGACGACGACGATGATCTGGATTGCCGGCGGTTCGCCGCTGCAAGTGCTCGAGGCTTACATCGCCGCCGTGCCGGCGCTGCTGTTCTTCGGCTTCTTCGCCGCACGCCAACAACATGCCTATCAGCCGATCGTTCGTGATGCGCCGGTCGGCATCCAGATCGATTGGGCGCGTCTGGTCATCGTGGCCGTGATCCTGCTCTCGGCGATTGGCGCCAACGTGTACTTCAACCTGCGCCAGCCGCAGGTGCTGAACCAAGTGCCGGTGATCGGTGTGGCGGTGGTGCTGGCCATCATCGCGACCTCGGCCTGGCGCCGGCCCGACTGGAGCCTCGTGCCTGACGCGGTCAAGGGCAGTGTGTTCCTGCTGTCGCTCGTGCTCTGCGCTTCAATGATGCCGGTGGAGCGGCTGCCGCTCGCGTCCTGGGCGACGACGCTTGGCCTGGGCTTCATCTCAGCGGTGTTCGACAACATTCCGTTGACGGCGCTGGCCTTGAAGCAAGGCGGCTACGACTGGGGCTTCCTGGCCTATGCAGTTGGCTTCGGTGGCTCGATGATCTGGTTCGGCTCATCAGCCGGCGTCGCGCTGTCGAATTTCTTCCCCGAAGCACGCTCGGTCGGCCAGTGGCTGCGCCACGGCTGGCATGTGGCGGTGGGTTATGTGCTCGGCTTCTTCATCCTGCTTGCCGTGTGGGGGTGGCACCCGGAACCGTTGCGCAAAGCGGCTCCGGCAGCACCGACACCGGCGGCGGTGCAGAAGTGATCCGGCCGAAGGTACTGATCGCGCGGCAGATCTTTCCGGAGATCGTCGAACGGCTGCGCCAGCACGTCGATGTCACGACCAACGATGCCCCAGTGGACTGGCCGCGCGACGAGCTGATCGCCCGCCTGCAAGGCCACCAGGGCGTCTTCGTTGCCGCCACGGAGCCGATCGATGCCACGCTCGTCGCCGCCTGCTCCGACCTGAAAGCCGTGTGCTCGATGGCGGTGGGCTACAACAACATCGATGTCGCGGCGTGTGCCGCGCGTGGCATCACCGTCACCAACGCCCCCGATGTGCTGACCGAAACCACGGCCGACTTCGGGTTTTCTTTGATGCTGGCCGCGGCCCGGCGCATCACCGAGAGCGAACACTTTCTGCGCGCCGGCCTGTGGCAGCGCTGGTCGCACGACTTCTTCTGCGGCGCCGACGTGCACGGCGCCACGCTCGGCATCCTCGGCATGGGCCGCATCGGCCAGGCGATCGCGCGGCGCGGCGCGCTGGGCTTCGACATGAAGGTGATCTATCACAACCGGTCGCAGCTGGCCGCGGACCTCGAGGCGCCGCTCGGCGCGCGTTGGGTCGACAAGGACACGCTGCTGCGCGAAGCCGATCACCTGGTGATCGTGGTGCCGTACTCGAAGACGAGCCACCATGCCATCGGCGCTGCCGAACTGTCGCAGATGAAGTCCACGGCAACGCTGACCAACGTTGCCCGTGGCGGTGTGGTCGATGACGCCGCCCTGGCGCAGGCCCTGGCCGACAAGCGCATTGCCGCGGCAGCGCTCGATGTCTTCGAAGGCGAGCCCGCCGTGCATCCGGCGCTGCTCGGCGTGCCCAACGTCGTGCTGACGCCGCACATCGCCAGCGCGACGCAGGCCACGCGCATGAAGATGGCCACGCTGGCCGCCGACAACCTGATCGCCGTGCTGAACGGCCGCGCGCCGCTGACGCCGGTCAAGCCCTGAGCGTCACGCGGTCGCCATCAGTCGATCGATGACGCCGAGAAACGCCGACAGGTCGATCGGCTTGGTCCAGTAGTCATCGAAGCCGGCAGCGCGGGCGCTCTGCATGTCTTCTGGCATGGCGTTGGCCGACAGCGCGATGCACGGAATCGAAGCCGTGAGCGGATCGGCGCGCAGGCGGCGCAGCACCTCGGTGCCGTCGATGTCGGGCAACTGCATGTCGATCAGCACCAGCGACGGTCGTTGCTCGTGTGCCATGCGAACGCCGCTGATGCCATCAACAGCGCCATGAAAGGCCACGCGCGGCCGCTGCTTCAGCAGCTCGCGCACGATCAGCATGTTGACGTCGTTGTCTTCGATGTAGAGCAGCGTCGGCGCGCGGTTGCTCGATGCACTGGCCGCAGGCAGCACATCGGCCAGTGGCAGCCAGAGCTCGAACACGCTGCCTTGCGGCCCCGTGCTGGCCAGCTCGATGCGCCCGCCCATGCGCTGTGCCAGCGTCTGGCCGATCGCCAGCCCCATGCCGAGGCCCAGGCCCACGCTGTGGACCTCGGCGCTGGCCGAGCCGTCCGGCCCGGAAAAGGGCTCGAACAGCCGGCGTGCGCGTTCGGCGTCGATGCCGGGGCCGCTGTCTTCGATCGTCAGCACGGCATCGCGCCCGACGACGCGCGAGTGCAGCCTGACGACGCCATGCGGCCGGCTGAACTTGATGGCATTGCCCAGCAGTTGCGTCAGCAACTGCTGCAGGCGCTGCTCGTCGGCCACGATCCTGCGGTGACAGGTCATCCAGCTCGATGCGCACGTGGCGCGACTGCGCTGCCTGGGCGAAGGCGGCCGTGGCCGTTTCGAGCGCTTCAGCCAATGACATTGACTTTCTCGCCGCGTTGCCCAAGGACTCGGCCCGCTCGCTCAGATCGAGCACGTTGTCAACCAGCGTCAACAGCCGTTTGCCTGCGGCCTCGATCTGCAGCAGGCGGTGCTGGCGCTCGGCCGCCGTGGCCCGTGCATTCTCCGACTGCAACAACTGGGTGAATCCGAGCACGGCGTTCAGCGGCGTGCGCAGCTCGTGGCTGATGCGGGCGAACAAGGCCGACTTGCTGCGGCTCTCGCGCAGTGCCAGTTCACGCTCGCGCTGCACCCGCTCGATCTGGCGCATCTCGGTCACGTCCCAGTTGACGCCGATGCGCCGCGTCACGCGGCCTTGCGCATCGGTCAAGGCGATCGAGCGCGAGGCCAGCGTGCGCACCGCGCCGTCGCTGGCGCGGCGGATGCGGAACTCGTAGGCCAGCGGGTTGGTGCTGTCGGCGAAGGCCAAGGCCTGCGTGTCGACGACTGGCCGATCCTCGGGCAGCACCATCGCCATGCGCTGCCCGTGGTTGGGCACCGTCGTGCCCGGCGCGAGGCCGCGCAGATGAAACATGCGCTCGTCCCAGTCGTCGCGCCCGCTGGCCACATCGTGCGACCACGTGCCCATGTCGACGGCCTTCAGCGCCAACGACGTGCGCTCGTTGGCCACGCGCAGGCGCTCCGTGGCCTCGTGTTCATCGGTGACGTCGAGCATGACGCCGAAGGCGCGGGCCGTGCCGTCGGCGTCGCGCTCGCGCTGGCTGCGAATCTGCATCCAGCGCAGCTGGCCGTCGCCGCGCCGCGCGCGCATCTCGAACTCCAAGCGCTGGCTGCCGGGTCCGCGGGCGGCGGCCAGCGCCATCGCGGCGATGCGGTCGCGGTCGTCTTCGAGGGCGTACTCGCGCAGCGCTTCGCCCAGCGTCGGCGGCCCGCGCGCCGGGTCGCGCGCGAGCAGCACGTACATGTGCGCGTTCCACTCGGGCCGACGCTCGTCGAGCGCGCCTGACCAGACGCCGACCCGCGCCGCGTCGGCCGCAGCTTCCAGCCGCCGCGCCAACTGCAGCGCTTCGCTCGTGTCCGTGTCATCGACCATGACGCCGATGACGCGCGCCGGCTCGCCGTGCGCGTCGGCGACCACGCGCCAATGCGAGTGCAGATGGGCCACGCTGCCGTCGGGGCGCCGCACGCGAAAACGGCTGCTGTGATTGCCCGGTGTGCCGAGCGTCGCTCGCACTTCGTCGGGGCGGCGGTCGTCGGGGTGGATGCGCTCGGCGGCTTCGAGGAAGTTCGGCGTGTCGCCGGGCGCGTAGCCGAAGAAGCAGAACACGTGATCGCTCCAGCGCCCCTCGAGCGTGCGCGGATCGCGCTCCCACACGCCCAGGCGGCCGAAATCCTGCGCCATGTCGAGCAGCTCGGCCAAGCGCGCGTTTTCGGCGCGCAGCCGCGCGATCTCCGATGGCGCGGGCGGCGGTGCGTCGTCGGTTTCAGCTTGTGGCGTCATGGACCAGCCGAGCGGTTGAGCGGTTGAGCGGTTGAGCGGTTGAGCGTGAAGAGGAACCCAGTCTATTCGCGCGCCCGTTGCCGACCCAGTAGAGCGGACCCTTGCAGCGCCGCCCTTATGCTCGCAGCTCCAACGAGGAGTCTGACCATGTTGCGCACCGCCATCGCCGGCAGCCTGCCCAAACCCGCCTGGCTCGCTGAGACCGATAAGCTCTGGCCGAAGTGGCAGGCCGATGGCGCGGCGCTCGACGAGGCCAAGCGCGACGCCACGCTGCTGTGGATCAAGGCGCAGGAAGATGCGGGCCTGACGACCATCGGCGACGGTGAGCAATCCCGCCAGCACTTCGTGCACGGTTTTGTCGAGCGTGTGCAAGGCATCGATTTCGAGCACAAGGTCGAAATGGGCATCCGCAACGACCGCTACAAGGCGATGGTGCCGCAGGTGGTGGGGCCGCTGCGCCTGGCTGGCCGTGTTCACCAGACCGAAGCGCGGCTGCTGCGGGCGCACACGCAGCGGGTCACCAAGTTCACGCTACCCGGCCCGATGACGATCGTCGACACCGTTGCCGACCACCACTATGGCGACCGGGTGAAGCTGGCTTTTGCGTTCGCCGAACTGCTCAACGTCGAGGCCAGAGCGCTGCAGGCCGACGGCATCGACATCGTCCAGTTCGACGAGCCGGCGTTCAATGTCTATATGTCCGAGGCCGCCGATTGGGGTGTTGCGGCGCTAGAACGGGCGGCCGAGGGTTTGACGTGCAAGACGGCGGTGCACATCTGCTACGGCTATGGCATCGACGCCAATCGCAAGTGGAAAGACACGCTGGGCCACGAGTGGCGCCAGTACGAGCAGGTCTTTCCGGCGTTGGCCAGGAGCCGCATCGACCAGGTCAGCCTCGAATGCATGCACTCGCATGTGCCGCTCGATCTGATCGGCTTGCTTGAAGGCAAGGACGTCATGGTCGGCGTCATCGACGTCGCCACTGACGCCGTCGAGACGCGCCGATGAAGTCGCCGAGACGATCGGCCGCGCACTGCAGTTCGTCGCCCGCGACAAGCTCATCGCCTGCACCAACTGCGGCATGGCGCCGATGTCGCGCGCTGTGGCCGAGGCCAAGCTGGCTGCCCTGGCGCGCGGCGCCGCGCTGGCGGCCGGCGCCAACTGAGCGCTCGCACCCGCGAGCGTCCATCCCCTGTTCGGGCGTAAAAGCCCGCGTGTCGTGCCTATTGCCGTGCACTAAGTCTCGCCCGGCAAAACGGGCGTGTCAGCGCGCGCAGCGCGATGCCACCATCAAGGGGACAGGTAAGCGCTTGTTCCAGCGATTGTCGGCAACGCGGTCGATCTCCAATGGCAGCAAGCCACATCGGGTTCGGCCGAGCGCTGCATGGCGGTCGGCTCCCAGGCTCGACAACGAATCGATAAACGCACCGCAACGTGACCGCGACAACGCCCCCCGCAACGGTACCCACCCAGCCCAGCGCCGAGACGCCCGCAGCGCGTGCGCCTGCGCGCGCCGTGCGGCCGTCGCGCAGTGCGGCGGTGCTTGGCCGTCCAGGCACATGCGCTGGCACACGCGAACTTCGATGCGGCGGCCGCGGCAGTCGTCAACCAGTTGGCACAGGCGCTGCCATGCGAACGCGTCAGCCTCGGCCTGTACATCGGCGGGCGCCTGCGCATCGCCGCCATCTCCGGCGCCACCGACGTGCGTGAGAAGCACAACGCCGTCGGCCGCATCGCTTCGGCCATGGCCGAGGCGCTCGACCAGCGCCTGGCCATCGTGCACCCGTTGCCCGCGGGCGCCTCTCCGGCGATCACGCTGGCGCACCAGGAACTCTCGCAATCCAACGGCCATGCCGCGATCTACACCGTGCCGGTGGCCACGCGCCACGAGATGCTCGGTGCGCTGCTGTTCGAGCGCCGCGGCGGCTTCGATACGCAGGCCCTCGAGGCGGCGAAGGACGCGGCGATGTTTGCCGGCCCGCTGCTGGCGCTGAAGCAGCGCGCCGATGACCGTGTCGGCCACCGCGTCTCGCAGGCGCTGCGGCCAACAGCGCGGCGGCCCTTCGGTGCGCCGAAGTTTTCCCCCGTCCGCGCCGTGGTCGCTGTCAGCCTGCTCGGCCTGGCCGGTCTGGCCCTGGTGCCGGCGACGCACCGCGTCGTCGCGCCGGCACGCGTCGAAGGCGCGGTGCAACAGGTGATCGCGGCGCCGGTCGATGGTTTTGTCGGCGCGGTGCAGGTACGCCCGGGCGAGGCCGTGAAGGCCGGACAGATTCTGATGAGCCTGGACACGCGCGAACTCGCGCTCGAACGCGACAAGTGGGCCGCGGAGATGGCGCAGCTCGACAAGCAGTACCGCGAAGCGTTGTCCAAAGACGAAGCCGCGCCGATCATGATCGCGCGCGCCAAGCTCGAGCAGGCGCAGAGCCAGCACGAGCTGGCGGTGCAGCAGTTGGATCGCTCGACGCTGCGCGCGCCGATGGACGGCGTGGTGCAGAGCGGCGACTTCACGCAGGCGCTTGGCATGCCGCTCAAGCGTGGCCAGGAGCTGATGACGATCGCCGCCGATCGAGGCTGGCGCGTCGTCGCCGAAGTCGAAGAACAAGAGATCGCGCCCGTGCGCGCCGGCATGAGCGCGCAGGTGCTGTTCGCTGCGGTGGCGGGCGCCGAGCCGCTGAAATTTTCGGTAACGCGCATCGCGCCGGTGGCCACCCAAGCCGACGGCCGCAACGTTTTCGAAGTTGAAGGCGCGCCGCAGGCCGCAGGCGCTGCGTTGCGCCCGGGCATGCGCGGCGTGGCCCGCATCGAAGTCGGGCAAAGCACGCTCGGCGCGATCTGGTTCGAGCGCGCGCAGCACGCCTGGCGGCGCTTGTCGTGGCAGTTGCTGGGATGAGCGCCGGGCCGGTCCCAAGCGAATCCGCATCCCCTCGGGGGATCGTCTGCGGTACGCCCGCGGGCGAGGGGCTGACATGAGCCATGCCTCGCTCCTGTCGCCACACTGGTACCGCGTTGCGTACCTGAAGCCGCGCCTGCGCAGCGGCGTTCGCATCTCGCGCCAGCAGGTGCGTGGCCACACCTGGTACGTGCTGACCGACCCGGTGTCGGGCCGCCACCACCGATTTAATGGCTTGGCTTATGCGCTCGTCGCCGGTTGCGACGGCCATTTGACGATCGATGAGATCTGGGCGCAGCGTGTGGACGCCGAGGGCGACGACGCACCGACGCAGGCGCAGGCGATCGAAGTCTTTGCGCAGGCCTTCGGCGCCAACCTGCTCGGCGGTGATGTGGCGCCTGATGCCGGCGGCGTAATGAAGGCGCAAGGCAAGCGCCAGGCACAACGTCGCCGGGCGGCGCTGAATCCGCTGGCCTTCAAGCTTCCGCTGTGGGATCCGGACCGCTTTCTTGAAAGCCGCGTGCATCTCGTCGCCTGGTGTTTCGGCGCTGCGGCGCGCTGGATCGTTGTCGCGCTGCTGGCCATCGGTGCGCTGCTGTTGGCCGCGAACTTCAGCGAGTTTTCGCGCGCCACGGCCACACAGCTCAGCCATGGCCGCATGCTGATCATGTTGTGGATCGCCTACCCGGTCGTCAAGGGGTTGCACGAGCTGGCGCATGCCTTCGCCGTCAAGGCATATGGCGGCGAGGTCCACGAGCTGGGCGTGACGATGCTGATGCTGACGCCGGTGCCGTATGTCGATGCATCGGCAGCGATCGCCTTCGAGGACAAGCGCCAGCGCATCGCCGTCGGCGCGGCCGGCATCGTGGCCGAACTGCTGCTGGCCACCCTGGCCCTGGCGCTGTGGCTGCTGCTCGAGCCGGGGCTCGCGCGCGATGCGGCCTTTGCCGTGGCCTTCATCGGCGGCGTCTCGACGCTGGTGATCAACGGCAACCCGCTGCTGCGCTTCGACGGCTACCACGTGCTGTGCGATGCACTCGAGCTGCCGAATCTGGCGCAGCGCAGCCAGCGTGTTTGGCAGTCGTTGGTCAAGCGCATCGCGCTCGGCCGCGCCGTCGATGCGGCAGAGAACGCGCGCGGCAGCGAGCGCGCCTGGCTCATCGCTTATGCGCCCGCTTCTTGGTTGTGCCGCGGTCTGCTGACCCTGGCGCTTGCGCTTGCGGTGGCCGACTGGAACGCCTGGCTCGGCCTGGCGCTGCTCGCGCTGTCGGCCTGGTGGATGTTGGCCGGCCCGCTGGTGGCTGCGCTGCGCTGGCTGTTCGCCTCGGGCGAGGTCTATGGCCGCCGCCTGCGCGCCATGGCGCTCGGCTCGTCGGCGCTGGCGGCGTGCGCGCTGTTCACTTTCATGTTGCCGCTGCCGCACCGCACGCTCGCGCCGGCCGTGGTCTGGCTGCCCGACGAAGCGCTGGTGCGTCCGCAGGCCGATGGTTTCATCGAGCAGGTGTTGGTGCGCGACGGCCAACAAGTGCAGGCCGGCACGCCGCTGCTGCGCTTGGCCAACGATGCGCTGCGCCTGTCGTTGCAGCGCGTGCAGGCCGAACTGCAGCAACAGCAGGTCGAACACTTCGCTGCCGTCGACAGCGACGCTCTGCGCGCCGGCATGGCCGCCGACCGCGCCGCAGCGCTGGCCGCCGAGCGCGACCGCCTGGCCGAGCGCGTGGCTGCGCTCGATGTGCGCGCGGGGACCACGGGCACGGTCGCTCTCGACACACGGCGCCTGATCGTCGGCCAGCATCTTGAGCAAGGGCAGGTCGCAGCGCATGTGCTGCCGATCGGCGCGCCGCTGGTGCGCGCCGCGGTGGCAAACGAAGACATCGCGCTGGTGCGCGAGCGGCCGGGGCAGATCGAGGTGGCGCTGGCCCATGCCAGCGGCGACACCGTGAGTGCGCAGTGGCTGCGCAGCGTGCCGCGCGCCTCGACGGAGCTCATCACACCGGCGCTCGGCGCGCGTGCCGGCGGGCCGATCGCACTCGACCCGGCCGACCGCGAGGGCCGCACCGCGCAGGAGCCGCGCTTCGAGGTCGAGCTGCGCTTGCCCGAGGGCGTCACGGCGCATGTCGGCGCGCGCGCCTGGGTGAGCTTTCGCCACGGCGAGGCCACATTGGCCGAGTTGTCTTCGCAGTTCTTGCGCCGCTCGTTCTTGCGGCACTTCAAGCGATAGGACGCCGAGCCGATGAGCACGTCCGCCCACATCCTGCCGACGCGAGACCTCGCTTTTGCGGCCTATCCGCAGCGCGATGCCGACGCCGCGTGGCCAGCGTTGCGCGACACGTGGCGCTGGCTGCATGCGGCCTTGCACCAGCGCCCGCAGGCGCGCCTGCCCGAGCCCGTGGCCAAAGCGATCGGCAAGGCGCAATCGAAATTGATGCGCCTGGACGATGGCGCGGTGCTGGCCTTGCTGCCCAGGCTGCGCGCGCAGGTGCGCCGCGCCGGCCTGGCGGGCAGCAGCGCCGGCTACGCCTTGGCCGTGGTGGCCGAGACGGCGCAGCGCTGCCTTGGCTTGAAGCCGTACCCGACGCAGTTGCTCGCCGCCTGGTTGATGCTCGAAGGCCAGCTCGCCGAAATGGCTACGGGTGAAGGCAAGACGCTGGCGGCCGGCTTGGCCGCCGCCACCGCCGCGCTGGCCGGCGTACCGGTGCATGTGCTGACCGCCAACGACTACCTCGTGCAGCGCGACCGCGAAAAACTCGCGCCGCTGTACCACGCGCTTGGCCTGACCAGCGCCTGCGTGCTGCCGTCGATGACACGCGCCGAGCGCGAAGCCGCCTACCGTTGCGACATCGTCTATCTCACGGCGCGCGAACTGGCCTTCGACTACCTGCGCGACCACCTGCTGCTGTCCGGCGTGCGCGATCCGCGGCTGTTGCGCGCGCTGGATATTTCGCAAGGCCAGCCCGGCACCGAGAGCACTGACTTCGGCGTGCTGTCGGCGATGTTCGAAACCAGCACGCGCGCGGCCAGCCTCGACGTGATCGCGGCGCGCGATGCGCCGGCCAGCACGCAGTTCGCCGTGCAAGTGCCAACACCGGTATTGCCCGGCCTGTGCCTGGCGCTGATCGACGAGGCCGACAGCATCCTGCTCGACGAAGCCACGGTGCCGCTGATCCTGGCCGCGCCGGCCGATGCGGTGCAGACCGCGTCGTACGAGTGCGCGATGGAGATCGCGCGCGACCTGCGCCGCGGCCGCGATTACCAGATCGATGCCGGCCAGCGCCGCGCCGAGCTGAACGACGCCGGTCGTGCCGCCGTGACCGCGGCCGTGGCGGCGCTGCCCGGCCCCAAGGGATTGCTGCGGCCGGCGCGACGCGCGCACGAACTGGTGGCTGCCGCGCTGTCTGCGCGCCACGCGCTGCAACGCGACCGCGACTACACCGTGCAAGACGCCAAGCTGGCGCTGATCGACGAGGTCACCGGCCGCATCGCCGACGGCCGCCAATGGACCGGGCCGCTGCAAGCCATGGTCGAATTGAAAGAAGGCCTGGCGCCGAGCCCGGCGACGCGCGTCTCGGCGCAGATCACCTACCAGCGTTTCTTTCCGCGCTACCTGCGCATCGGCGGCATGAGCGGCACGCTGGCTGAAGCGCGGCGCGAACTGCGCGTGCTTTACGACGGCCGCGTCTGCCGCGTGCCGCTGGCCCAGCCCGACCGCCGCCGCTGGCTGGGCGAACAACTTTTTGCCGACGCGGCGTCGCGCGACGCGGCGCTCGTGGCGCGCGTCAAGCGCATGGTCAGCCAAGGACGCCCGGTGCTCGTCGGCACCGACAGCGTGGCCGCGTCGATGCACGTGTCGAGTCGCCTGCATGCCGCGGGCATCGACAACCAACTGCTCAACGCGGTGCAAGACGCCGACGAGGCCGGGCGCATTGGGCGCGCCGGCCAGGCCGGTGTGGTCACTGTCGCCACCAACATCGCCGGGCGCGGCACCGACATCGAGCTCGATGCCGCGGCCCGCGCGGCCGGCGGCCTGCATGTCATCGCCACCATGCGCAACCGCTCGCGCCGCATCGACCGCCAGTTGATCGGCCGCGCGGCGCGCCACGGCGACCCGGGCTCTGCCGAACGCCTGCTGTCGCTCGACGACGCGCTGTTGCGCGAGCGCGCGCCCACCGCCTGGCGCCGCGCTGCGCGCGCCTGCGCGCGCAACACCCTCGTGCCGCGCTGGCTGGCAGCGCCGCTGGTCGCACTGGCCCAGCGCCGCGCCGAGTGGAATGAACTGGCGCTGCGCCAACACCTGCGCCGCAGCGACAGCCGCACCGACGAGATGTATGCCTTTGCCGGAGGCGCCGAATGAATTTGCGACCACCCCGGAGCGGCTGACGCCGCACCCCCTCAAGGGGGCAACGCCAGCGGCCCGGCAAAGCCGGATCCACGGCGTTCGCTTGAATGGTCGCGCGCGCATGCGCACCGCGACGTATGCGCGTCATGACCGAACGCTGCAACTGAATCTTTTCGCGAGAAGCACCATGAAAATGACCCTGACTTTGCTGGCGGCGGCCCTGTCTGCGCCGGCGGCCGTTGCTCAGAGCAACAGCCCCGCGCGCGGCCTCGACTGCATGATCCAGCCGCACCAGATCGTGCAGATCGGCAGTGCGGCGCCGGGCGTGATCGAGCGCATCCTGGTCGATCGCGGTGACCTCGTGAAGGCCGGTCAGCCGCTGGTGCACCTGCAGGCCGGCGTCGAGCGCGCCGCGCTCGCTGTGGCCCGTGAGCGCGCCTTGCAGCAAGGCGAGATGACGGTGGCCACCGGCTCCGCGGACCTGGCGCAGCGCGAGTTGCAACGCGCCAAAGAACTGCACGAACAGAACTTCGTTTCACAGACCTACCTCGACAAGCAGCGCGCTGAAGCGCAGGTGGCCGGTGGCCGCACCGACCAGGCCAGCGAACGCAAGAAGCTGTCGCAGCGCGAAGTCGATCTGGCTGCGGCGCAGTTGGCGCAGCGTCAGATCAGCGCGCCGATCGCCGGTGTCGTCGTCGAGCGTTTCATGTCGCCCGGCGAGTTCGTCGATCAGAAGCCGATCCTGCGCATCGCAGCGATCGATCCGCTGCGGGTCGATGTGCTGGTGCCGGCGGTGGCTTTCGGCCAGGTCGAACCCGGCATGAAGGGCAGCGTGATGCCCGAGCTGCTGAACAAGAAAGAGCATGTGGCCGTGGTGAAGACGGTCGATCGTGTGATCGACGCCGCCACCAACACCTTCCGCGTGCGCCTGGAGCTTGCCAACCCCGGTGGCGTGCTGCCCGCCGGTCTGCGTTGCAAGGTCGATCTCGGGTTGAAGCTGCCCGGCGCTGCGCCGGTGTCGCCGGCGGCGGCGGCCGCGGTGTTGCCGCAAGGCGTGGCGCCGGTGCTGGCCCGCAACTGACGCGACGACCATGCTGCGCTGGCTGCTCCAACTCTTCGCATCCTTCGCCGGGCGCGGCAGCGCCGTGCGCAAGCCCGTGGTCGAGGAGATCGAGCCGCGCATCCTCTACTCGGCCGATGTCAACCCGCTGCTGTGGGGCGGCGTCGATCCGAACGCCATGGCCATCGTCGCCGGCATCGACAGCGGCAACAGCATGACCAGCGTGCAGACTGTCGATGCGCAACAGCAGCAGCGCCGTCGCGAGATCGTCTTCGTTGATGCCGCGGTGCCCGATGCGCAGACCCTGATCGATTCAATCGTCGCGCAGCGTGGCGCGGCAGTCGATATCGAAGTCGTGCAACTGCGCAGCAATGCCGACGGCCTGGCGCAGATCGACGCGGTGCTTGCCGGCGAGCGCGATTTGGATGCGATCCACATCGTCTCGCACGGCGACGCGGGGCGGCTGCAACTGGGCAACACGCTGGTCGATGATGCGGCGCTGCGGGCGCGCGCCGCCAACCTGTCGGCCTGGAGCGCCGCGCTCGATGCCGACGCCGACATACTGCTGTTCGGCTGCAACGTCGGCGCCGGCGCCGATGGCGAGGCTTTCATCGCGCGCCTTGCGGCGCTGACTGGCGCCGACGTAGCGGCCAGCGTGGACGCCACGGGCAGCGCGGCGCAGGGCGGCGACTGGGATCTCGAACTGCGCAGCGGCGCGATCGAGACGCCGGTCACCCTGGCTGCGCCGGTGCAGTGGTCGCATGTGCTCGCCATCACCACCGACAACACCTCGTCTGCGATGACGACCGGGGCCAGCTCGCTGACGTTTGCCCACACCATCGGCAGCGGTTCCAACGGCCTGTTGGTCGTCAATGTCGCTTCTCAATCGGCTTCGGTATCGTCCGTCACCTACAACGGAACGGCGCTCACTTTCTTGGGCGTCGCGCAGAACGGGACCGAAGCTCGGACCGAGATGTGGTACCTGAAGGCTCCAGCGGCCGGCACCGCCAACGTGGTCATCACGATGAGCGCGAGCGCGCAGTTCACGGGCGGTGCCGCCAACTTCTTTGGCGTTGATCAGGCCGCGCCCACGGGGGCGTTCACGGCCGCCACGGGCAGCGGCCACGCGCCCACCGTCACCATCGCCTCGGCGGCCGGCGAACTGGTGATCGATTCGGTGAGTGTCAGAGACGGCAACTTTACCGCCACCGGTGCCGGGCAGACGGCCCTTTTCACCCAAGATACCGGAGGCGGCGGGGGCACAGTCTTGGGCGTCGGCAGTCGCGAAGCCGGTGCGGCTTCAGTGACGATGGACTGGTCCCTTTCAGGGGCTGGTTCGGGCGCGTGGGCGGCCGGCGCGGTGTCGCTCAAGGCTGCGGCGACCGCGATCGTCACCGTCACGCCGACCTCGGGGTTGGTCACCACAGAGGCCGGCGGCACGGCGCAGTTCAGCGTCGTGCTGTCGCAGGCGCCGACCGCCGATGTGACGATCTCAATCAGCAGCAGCGACACCACCGAAGGCACGGTCAGCACCTCGTCGTTGGCTTTCACCAGTGCCAACTGGAACGTCGCGCAGACCGTCACCGTCACCGGCGTCAACGACGCGCTGGATGACGGCAACATCGCCTTCAACATCGTCACCGGCAATGCGGTCAGCAGCGATGTGGCCTATAGCGGCGTGGCCGTGTCCGACGTGGCGCTGAGCAACACCGACGACGACACCTTCAACACCGTCTTTGTCACCAACACCAGCGATACGGTGAACGGCACTACCACGTCGATCGCGGCGCTGTTGGCCAGCGACGGCGGCGACGGCATCTCCCTGCGCGAGGCGATCATCGCCGCCAACAACACCGCCAACGGCGTGGGCGGCGCGGACCGCATCCACTTCAACATCGCGCTGACGAACGCCAACCACCTCTACTACCGCAACAACGCGGTGGCGGGCACGTTCTCGGCGCCGGTGGCGACGACGCTGGCCGATGCGTCGATCGTGGACTTCGATGCCGACTACGCGGCCGGCACCGCGCGCTCGTGGTACCGCATCTCGCTCGGCGCCTCGGACCTGAACGTGACGCAGGCGGTCATCATCGACGGCAGCACGCAGGCCGGCTACGACGCCAGCAAGGGCCCGATCATCGAGATCGATGCCAGCGGCGTCACGGCGGGCGACCCGAACGGGCTGACGCTGACGACCGGCGGCTCGACGGTGCGCGGCCTGGTGATCCACAGCGCCGACGACAACGCGATCGAGGTCGATGTCAACGCCGATGGCTCGGTGATCGTCGGCAACTACCTCGGCACCGATGTCTCCGGAACGAAGGCCCTGGGCAACAGCAGCGACGGCCCTTACGGCGCTCTCGGCATCAAAGCCGATGGCGTGATCGTCGGCGGCACGACAGTCGCGGATCGCAACCTCTTCTCCGGCAACTTGGGCTACGGCGTCGAGATCTACAGCTCGGCCACCGGCGCCGTCATCCGCGGCAACACCATCGGCACCACGGTCGATGGCAGCGCAGCGCTCGGCAATGCCGCCGGCGGCATCTACATCTGGAACGGCGCCGCCAACAACACGATCGGCGGCGCCGCCGCGAACCAGGGCAACCTCATCGCCAGCAATGGCGGCGACGGCGTCTGGGTGGGCGCGACCGCCGGCGCGGGCAATGCGATCCTCGGCAACACCATCTACTCGAACACCGGCCTGGCGATCGATCTGGGGGCTAATGGCGTCACCGCCAACGACACCAATGACAGCGACTCGGGCGCCAACGACCTGCTCAACTTCCCGGTCGTCACGAAGGTCGTGCAGAACGGTGCCAACCTGGACGTGACGCTGGTGCTGGACGTGCCGGCTGGCAACTACCGCATCGAGCTCTATCAGAACCCGGCCGGCATCGATGCGACGCGCTATGGCGAAGGCCAGGTTTTCCTCGGTGCGCTGTCGGTCACCAGCACGGGTGGCGCGCAGACCTATACCGGGACGCTGAACAACGTCACGGCGACCTCCATCACGCGCATCAGCGCCACGGCCACGCGCGACCTGGGCGCCGGCAGCTACGGCAGCACGTCGGAGTTCGGGCCGCGGGCGGGCCTGGTCGTCAGCACCACCGCCGACACGATCGATGGCACCACCACTTCGGTGGCTGCGCTCATCCTCAACCCGGGCGCCGACGGCCAGATCTCGCTGCGCGAGGCGATCACGGCGGCCAACGCCACGGCCGGCACCGACCACATCTATTTCGACATCACGGCCGCGCTGGCAGGCGGCGTGCACACCATCACGCTGGCCTACGACGGCGCTGACGCGGGCACCATGCCCGATGCGCTGCCCACGATCACCAGCCCGGTGGTCATCAACGGCTGGACCGAACCCGACTACGCGGGCAATCCGATCATCGAACTCAACGGCAACAACGTCGGAACCGGCGTGCAAGGCTTGACGCTCGGTGCGGGCAGCAGCGGCAGCACGATCCGCGGCCTGATCGTCAATCGCTTCAGCGGCACCGGCATCGACATCACCGGTTCGACCAACCACACGATCCAGGGCAACTGGATCGGACTGAATTCAACCGGCACGGCCGCCGCCGCCAATGGAGGCAAGGGCCTTTACGCGATCAACAGCAGCGGATTGCTGATCGGCGGCACGAGCGCGGCCGAGCGCAACGTCATTGCGGGCAATACCGAACAGGGCATCGGCTTCGACAACGTCGACAACAGCACGATCTCGGGCAACTACATCGGCACCAACGCCGCCGGAACCGCGGACGTAAACGGCGCGGTGGCCAACACGGCGCAGAGCGGCGTCTACATTGCCAATGGTTCGAGCGGCAACGTCATCGGCGGCACCAGTGCCGGCGCGCGCAACGTGCTCTCGGGCAACAACCACTTCGGCTTCGAAGTGATCAACGCGACCTCGCAGAACAACCTGCTGCAGGGCAACTACATCGGCACCGATGCAACCGGCCTGGTGGCGCTGGGCAACATCAACGGCGGTGCGGTGTTCTGGGGCGCCGGCACGGGCAACGTCTTCGGCGGCGGCGCGGCCGGCGCGCGCAACGTCATCGCCGGCAACACCTACAGCGGCGTCGTCGTCGGCAACGTTTCGAGCGGCGCCACGATCCAGGGCAACTACATCGGCGTCGGCGCCGATGGCGTCACCGTGCTCGGCAACGGCGCGAGCGGCATCCAGGTCGAAGGCGGTTCGACCGGCACACGCATTGGCACCAATGCCGATGGCAGCAATGACGCGGCCGAGCGCAACGTCGTTGCCGGCAATGGCGGCTCGGGTATCTTCATCACGGGCAGCGGTACGACCGGCACCTTGATCCAGGGCAACTACATCGGCACCAATGCCGCCGGCACTGCGGCCCTGGCCAACGCCGTCAATGGCGTGTCGGTGCTTTCCGGTGCCGCCTCCGTCACGATCGGCACCGACCTGAACGGCTCGAACGACGCCGTAGAGGGCAATGTGATCGCCGGCAACGGCAACAACGGGGTTCAGCTCTGGGGCGCGGGCACGGACGTTGCCATTCGCGGCAACCTGATCGGCGTCAACGCCACGGCCACTGCAGCGCTGGGCAACGCGACGCAGGGCATCCAGGTGGGCGGCGCCACCACCGGCAGCGTCATCGGCGGCACCTCGGCATTGGCCGCCAACGTGGTCAGCGGCAATGCCTATGCCGCCATCGAGATTACCGGTGCAGGAACAAATGGTCACGTCGTGCAAGGCAACTTCATCGGTACCGACGCCACCGGCGCCGCAAGTCTCGGCAATCTCAGCGCCGGCGTGATTCTGCAAGGCGGTGCGTCAGGCAACACTATCGGCGGCGCCACGGCCGGCGCTGGGAACACGATCCGCTTCAACAGCGGATCGGGCATCGTCGTGATGGACGCGGCCACCACCGGCAATGCGTTGCTCGGCAACAGCATCCACGGCAACGGATCGATCTGGCATCGAACTGGGCGCCTGGGACGGTGTCACGCCCAACGATGCCGACGACGGCGACAGCGGGCCCAACGCCCTGCAGAACTTCCCGCGGCTCACGCTGGCCCGCACCAACGGCGTCAACCAGCTGACGTTGAACGGCACGCTCGACAGCAGCGCCAGCACCTGGTTCCGCATCGAGTTCTTCGCCAACACGGCGCAAGACGGCAGCGGCTACGGCGAGGGCCAAACCTTCCTCGGCTCCGCGCTGGTGCAGACCGACATCAACGGCGACGCGACCATCGCGACCACGCTCACGGCCAACGTCGCCGCAGGCAGCTTCATCAGCGCCACGGCCACGCAGACCAACGTTGGCGAGACCGTTCACACCAACACCTCGGAGTTCGCGCGCAACGTCTATACGCTGCCGCTGGTGCAGGGTGCCCTGGTGGTCGATACCACCAACGACGTGGTCGATGGCGATGCCACCAGCATCAGCACCCTGCTCGCCAACAAGGGCGCCGACGGTTTCATCTCGCTGCGCGAAGCCGTCATCGCTTCCAACAACACGAGTGGCAACGACACGCTCAACCTGGCAGCAGGGACCTACACGCTGACGATCGCCGGCGCCGGCGAAGACGGCAGCCTGGTCGGCGATATCGACGTCCAGACCAACATCACGATCGCCGGCGCCGGCATGGCCAGCACGATCATCAGCGGCGGCGGCATCGACCGGCCGATCGAGGTCGATGGCAGCGGCAACCTGACGCTGTCCGATGTGCGCCTGACCGGCGGCTCGGTCGCCAACGACGGCGGCGCCTTGCTGGTCGAGGAGGCCGGCGGCACGGCGACGTTGACGCGCGTGGACATCACCGGCAACACCATCACCGGCGGTGGCCGCATCGGCGGCGGCATCCACAACGTGGGCACGCTGGTCATGACCGACAGCCTGGTGCATGGCAACACCGCCACCGGATCGGACGGCGGCGGCATTTCGAATCTCGGCACCGCCACCCTCACGCGCTCATCGATCTTCAGCAACAGCGCGCGCTACGGCGGCGGCATCCATCAGCTCGCCGGCTCGATGGCGATCGAAAACCTGACCATCAGCGGCAACACGGCGAGCGCCGAAGGCGGTGGCATCGACGTGGCGGCCGGCACGCTGAGCGTCAAGTTCACGACCGTTGCGGCCAATACCGCCGTGGGCGGCAACGGCGGCGGCGTGATGGTGCGGGCGGGCGCGCTGACGATCGGCTCGTCGATCTTCGCAGACAACACCTCGGCCAGCGGCGGGCGCGACCTGCACGGCACGGTGACCAGTCTGGGCTACAACGTCATCGAACACAACGCCGGCTTCAGCGGCACGGTGGCGACCGATCTGCTCGGCACCGATCCGGCGCTGGCGGCGCTCGCGCTGGACGCTGCGTCGGGCCAGTATCTGCATGCGCTCAACTCCGGCAGCATCGCGATCGACCTCGGCGGCGTGGCGCCGCCGCCGACCGACCAGCGCAACGCCACGCGCGACGGCAGCGCCGACGCCGGAGCCTACGAAAGGCTGAACAGCGCCCCGGTGCTCGACGCGTCGGGGACGATGACGTTCGCGACCATCACCGAGGACGACACCAACAACGCCGGCGCGCTCGTCTCGACGCTGATCGCCAGCGCGGGCGGCGACCGCATCACCGATGCCGACGGCGACCCCGAGGGCATTGCCATCACGGCCACCGCCGATGGCAACGGCAGCTGGGAGTACTCGCTCGACGGCGGCGGCAGCTGGTACACGATCGGCGCCGTGACCAACGCCTCGGCGCTGCTGCTGCGCAGCAGCGACCGCGTGCGCTTCGTGCCCAATGCGAACGACGGCACGACGGGCAGCATCACGTTCCGGGCCTGGGACCGCAAGATCGGCAGCGCCGGCACGAAGGTCAGCACCGCGACCAACGGCGGCAGCAGCGCCTTCAGCACCGCCACCGAGAGTGCATCGATCACCGTGACGGCGGTCAACGATGCGCCGGTCGCGACCAACCTGAACGCGGCGCAGACCTACACCGAAGACACGCAGCTCGACCTGAGCGACATCGTGATCAGCGACGTCAACAGCGCCAATGTCACAGCGACGCTGACGCTGTCGAACGTCGCCGCCGGCAGCCTCAACACGGCGACCTCGGGCAGCGTGACCTCGACCTATGCCGCCGGGATCTGGAGCGCCAGCGGCGCCGTCGCTGACGTCAACTCGCTGCTGGCTGGGTTGACCTTCACGCCGAGCCTGAACTTCAACAGCGCCTTTACCATCGCCACCAGCGTCAGCGACGGCGTGGCCGCGCCGATCACGGGCAGCAAGGCGATGACCGGCACGCCGGTAAACGATGCACCGGTGATCACCAGCAATGGCGGCGGCGCTGGCGTTTCGGTCGGCGTCGCGGAAAACAGCACTGCCGTGACCACGGTCACTTCCAGCGATGTGGACGGAGGCGCGGCCGGCTACAGCATCCTCGCGGGCGGCGATGCGGTGAGATTCACCATCAACCCCACGACGGGCGTACTCAGCTTTCTGGCTGCGCCGGATCACGAGAATCCCACCGATGGCGGCCTGGACAACGTCTACAACCTCACCGTGCAGGTGAGCGACGGCAGCGGCGGTACCGACACGCAAGCGATCGCCGTCACCGTCGCCGACGTCGCCGACGGCATCCGCATCACGCCGATTTCGGTCGTGCCGATCGGCAGCGAGACGGTCGTCAACACGAACACGGGCGACATCCAGACCATCAATCCGAACGTGGCGCAGGCCGTGGCGACCGACGCCGCCGGAAACTTCGTCGTCGTGTGGGCGAGCAACTTGCAGGACGGGTCGGGCTACGGCGTCTATGCGCAGCGCTTCGCAGCCGACGGCACGGCGCAGAACGCGGAATTCCTCGTCACCACGAACACCGCCGACAACCAGATCGGCCCGACGATCGGGATGGACGCCGCCGGCAACTTCGTCGTAACCTGGGCCAGCAATCTGCAGGACGGCAGCGGCTACGGCATCTACGCGCAGCACTTCAACGCTGCCGGCGCCGCCCAGGGGGCGGAGTTCCTGGTCAACACGACGGTGGCTGGCAGCCAGAGCACGCCGGCGATTGCGATGTCGCCAAGCGGCGCTTTCGTGATCACGTGGACCGGTGGCGGCCAGGATCCGGATGGCAGCTCGGGCATCTACGCCCAGCGCTTCGACGCGAGCGGCGTTGCTCAGGGCGGCGAGTTCCGTGTCAACTCGTACACGACCAACACGCAGCAATTGACATCGGTCGGTATTGACGACGCAGGCAACTTCGTCATCATCTGGGCGAGCCTGAACCAGGACGACGGCGCCAGCTATGGCGTCTATGGCCAGCGCTTCGATGCTGCCGGCGTGGCGCAGGGCGCTGAGTTCCGCGTCAACACCACCACCGCCAACAGTCAGCTCTATCACGACGTGGCGATGCTCGGCGACGGACGCTTCGTTGTCACATTCCAGAGCCGCAACGCCGACAACTCGTTCGAGGTTTATCTGCAGCGGTATGCGGCGGACGGCTCGGCACTCGGCGGCGAGACGCGGGTCAACACGAACACCGTGTCGTCGGCACAGCAGCCGATTCCTTCGATCACTGCGGACGCGAGTGGCATCACGGTCGTGTGGAACAGCGCGGCCGACGGTTCCGGCGTCGGTATTGCCGGTCAGCGCTTCGACTGGAGCGGCACGGCGCTGGGCGGCGAGTTTCAGGTCAACACGACAACGGCCGGCAACCAGTTGTACCCGGAGGTCGTCGCACAGCCCGGCGGCGGGTTCGTCGTCGCCTGGAGCGGCAACGGGGCGGGCGACGCCGATGGCGTGTTTTTGCAGCGCTACGGTCTGACGACGACGGAGGCGGGTGGAACCGCCACGTTCAGCGTAGTTCTGGAAGCAGCGCCGACGGCCGACGTGGTGATCACGGTCGGCGTGCCGGACGGTACCGAAGGCACGGTCTCGGTCGCATCGCTGACATTCACGAGCGCCAACTGGAACATCGCTCAAACTGTCGCCGTGACCGGCGTGCAGGACTACAGCAACGACGGCAACGCGGCCTACACGGTGGTGCTCGGCAGCGCAATCAGCGCCGACTTGAACTTCAACGGATTGAATCCGGCCGACCTGTCGGTGACGAACCTCGAAGTGCCGAACGTGGCGCCGGTAAACACGGTGCCCGTTGCGCAGTCGGTCAACGAAGACATGCCGTTGGTGTTCTCGGCGGCGAACGGCAACGCCATCGCGATCAGCGACACGGACGCGGGCGGCAACGCGATGCAGGTCACGCTATCGGTGACCAACGGCGTGCTCACGCTCGGCGGCGTGTCGGGCCTCGGCTTCTCGTCCGGCGCAAACGGTTCGGCGGCGATGACATTCACCGGCTCCATCGCCGCCATCAACACCGCGCTCAGTGGTTTGCGCTTCGACCCGACGGCCAACTTCAGCGGACCTGCGCTTCTGACGCTGAATACGAATGACCTGGGCAACTCGGGAACCGGTGTTGCTCTGAGCGACACCGACGCTGTAGCGATTGCTGTCAACCCGGTCAACGATGCGCCGAGCGGTGCGCCGCTGGTGACGGGCACTGCCACAGAAGACCAGACGCTCACGGCCAACACGGCCGCCATCGCCGATGCCGACGGACTGGGTGCGTTCTCATATCAATGGCAGCGCAACGCCAGCAACATCGGTGGCGCGACTGCTTCGACCTACACGCTGGGCGACGCCGATGTCGGCACGAACATCCGTGTCGTCGTCGGCTACACCGATGCTCACGGTACGGCCGAGAGCCTGACCAGCGCGGCGGTCGGCCCCGTGGCCAACGTCAACGATGCACCGGTGATCACGCCGATCGCGCCGGACGTGACCTTCGTTGAAGGTGGCTCGGCTCAGGTGATCGATGCCACAGGCACGATCGTCGATGTCGATTCCGCGAACTTCGATGGCGGCGTCCTCACCGTATCGGTTTCTGCCAACGGCACTGCAGATGATCGATTGGCCGTCGGGAACTGGGGAACCGGTCCGGGGCAGGTCGGCGTTGCGGGCAGCGATGTGACCTACGAGGGAACGGTGATCGGCAGCGTCAGCGGCGGCACGAGCGGGTCCGATCCCTTGGTGGTGGTGTTCAACACCAGCGCCACTTCAGCGGCTGTCCAGGAGGTATATCGGAGCATCCAGTTCGGGAGTGCGAGCGATGCGCCCGCCACCGCCACGCGGCAACTCACGATTGGCCTGACCGACGGCGACGGCGGCACAGCCACGCCGCGCAACAAGTTGGTGTATGTGCAGGCGGTCAATGACGCGCCGGTGGTGACGTTCGGGGAGGGGAACAAGAACTTCACCGAAGGAGCGCTGGCGGTGATGATCGATGCCCTGCCGAGTGTGAGTGATCCCGACTCGGCAAACTTCGATACCGGCACTTTGACGATCACGATCAGCGCCAACGCCACGGCAGACGATCGGGTCGAACTGCTCAACACCGGCATGGGCGCTGGCCAGATCGGCGTCAGTGGCACCAGCGTTTACTACGGTGGCGTCCTGATCGGGACTCAGGGCGGCGGCATCGGCGCTGCGCCTTTCGTCGTGACCTTCAACGCCAGCGCGAACGCGACCGTTGTCGGCGAAGTCATGGCGAACATTCGCTTCTGGGTGGTCGGCGACGCGCCTTCCACCCTGACCCGCAGCGTCGAGGCGGTCTTGACGGATGGCGATGGCGGCACGTCCGTCACCGCGGCAAAGTTGATCACCGTGACGGCCGCAAACGACGCGCCGACCGGCGCGCCGGTGGTGTCCGGTACACCCACGGAAGATCAGATCCTTACTGCGAGCACCGCGAGCATCGCCGACACCGATGGCTTGGGTGTGTTCTCATACCAGTGGCAGCGCAACGGCGTGGCCATCGGCGGTGCGACCGGTTCAGCCTACACCCTGGGCGACGCCGACGTCGGCGCTTCGATCCGTGTCATCGTGTCCTACACCGATGGCAACGGCACGGCGGAGAGCCTGACCAGCGCGGCCGTTGGCCCCGTGGCCAACGTCAACGACGCACCGAGCGGTGCGCCGATCGTCACGGGCACGACGACGGAAGACCAGACCCTGACCGCGAATACGGCCGGCATCGCCGACGCCGACGGCTTGGGTGCGTTCAGCTACCAATGGCAGCGCAACGGCAGCGGCATCGCGGGGGCCACGGGCTCGACCTACTTGCTGGGCGATGCCGATGTCGGCGCGAACATGCGCGTCGTTGTCAGCTGGACCGACGGCAACGGCACGGCCGAGAGCCTGACCAGTGCGGCGGTCGGCCCGGTGGCGAACGTGAACGACGCGCCGAGCGGCGCTCCGGTGGTGACCGGCACGCCGACCGAAGACCAGACACTCGGCGCCGACACCTCGAGCATCGCCGACGCCGATGGGTTGGGTGCGTTCTCGTACCAGTGGCAGCGCAACGGCGCGAACATCGCTGGCGCCACCGCATCGACCTACACGCTTGGAGACGCCGACGTTGGCACGATCGTCCACGTCGTCGTCTCCTACACCGATGGCAATGGCACGGCCGAGAGCCTGAGTAGCACGGCGGTCGGTCCGATCGCCAACGTCAACGACGCGCCGACCGGCGCGGCAACGATCGACGACACCACGCCGACGCAGGGCCAAACGCTTGTCGCCAGCAACACCCTTGCCGACGCCGATGGGCTTGGCGTCATCACCTACACGTGGCAGGCCGACGGCAGCACGGTGGGAACGGGCAGCACCTACGTCGTGACCGAAGCCGAAGTCGGCAAGGTGATCACGGTGATTGCGAGCTACACCGATGGACATGGAACGGCCGAGGCGGTGACATCGGTGGCGACGGCAGCGGTGGCGAACATCAACGACGCACCCACCGGCTCGGTGACCATCGACGACACCACGCCGACGCAGGGCCAGACTCTCACGGCATCGGACACGCTCGCCGACGCCGATGGGCTTGGCGTCATCACCTACACGTGGCAGGCCGACGGCGCAACCGTGGGCACTGGCGGCACCTACGTCGTCACCGAAGCCGAAGTCGGCAAGGTGATCACGGTGATCGCCAGCTATACCGACGGGCACGGCACGGCCGAGGCGGTCAGCAGTGCTGCGACGGCCGCTGTCGTCAACGTCAACGATGCGCCGACGGGCAGCGTGACGATCAACGACACGACGCCGACGCAAGGCCAGACGCTGACCGCGAGCAACACGCTGGCCGATGCCGACGGGCTGGGCGCGATCACCTACACGTGGCAGGCCGACGGCGCCACCGTTGGCACTGGCGGCACCTACGTCGTCACCGAAGCCGAAGTCGGCAAGGTGATCACGGTGATCGCCAGCTACACCGACGGGCACGGCACGGCCGAGGCGGTCAGCAGTGCTGCGACGGCCGCTGTCGCCAACGTCAACGATGCACCGACGGGCAGCGTGACGATCGACGACACCACGCCGACCCAGGGTCAGACTCTCACGGCATCGAACACGCTGGCCGACGCCGACGGCCTCGGCGTCATTACCTACACCTGGCAGGCCAACGGCGCCACCGTGGGCACGGGATCGACCTACCTCGTCACCGAAGCCGAAGTCGGCAAGGTGATCACGGTGACCGCTAGCTACACCGACGGGCACGGCACGGCCGAGGCGGTGACATCGGTGGCGACGGCAGCGGTGGCGAACATCAACGACGCCCCGACCGGTTCGGTGACGATCGACGACACCACGCCGACCCAAGGACAGACGCTGACCGTGAGCAACACCCTTGCCGATCCCGATGGCTTGGGCGCGATCACCTACACCTGGCGGGCCGACGGCGCCTCCGTCGGCACGGGATCGACCTACGTCGTCACCGAAGCCGAAGTCGGCAAGGTGATCTCCGTCGTGGCCAGCTACACCGACGGTCACGGCACGAGCGAAAGCGTGAGCAGCGCCGCCACTGCAGCAGTCGCCAACGTCAACGACGCACCCACCGGTAACGTCACGATCGACGACACCACGCCGACCCAAGGCCAAACGCTGACCGCGAGCAACACGCTGGCCGACGCCGACGGCCTCGGCGCGATCACCTACACGTGGCAGGCCGACGGCAGCACGGTGGGCACTGGCGGCACCTACGTCGTCACCGAAGCCGAGGTCGGCAAAGTGATCACGGTGACCGCCAGCTACACCGATGGCCATGGCACCAGCGAGTCGATCGCCTCCGCCGCGACCGCAGCGGTTGCGAACGTCAACGACGCGCCGACGGGTGCACCCGTGGTGAGCGGTACGCCAACCGAGGACCAGACACTGGCGGCCGACACCTCGGCCATCGCCGACGCCGACGGGCTGGGCACATTCAGCTACCAGTGGCAGCGCAACGGCAGCAACGTCGCCGGCGCCACGTCTTCGGCCTACACGCTCGGCGACGCCGATGTTGGCGCAACCATCCGCGTGGTCGTCTCGTACACCGACGCTCGCGGCACGGCCGAGAGCCTGACCAGCGCCGCTGTTGGCCCGGTCGCCAACGTTGACGACGCGCCCGTGGGCACGCCGGTGGTGACCGGCACGGCTGCCGAAGACCAAACGCTGACTGCCGACACCTCATCGATCGCCGATGCGGACGGGCTGGGCGCGTTCTCTTATCAATGGCAGCGCAACGGCAGCAACGTCGCCGGCGCGACCGGCAGCACGTACACGCTCGGCGATGCCGATGTCGGCACAACGGTCCGCGTGGTGGTCTCGTACACCGACGGCCAGGGCACCGCCGAGAGCCTGACCAGCGTGGCGGTCGGCCCGGTCGCCAACGTCAACGACGCACCGAGCGGTGCACCGGTGGTCACCGGCGCGGCCACCGAAGACCAGACCTTGAGCGCCGACACGACGTCGATCGCCGATGCCGACGGGCTGGGCGCCTTCTCGTACCAATGGCAGCGCAACGGCGCCAACGTCGCCGGCGCGACCGCATCGACCTACACCCTCGGCGACGCAGACGTCGGTGCGACCATCCGCGTCATCGTCTCGTACATCGACGCGCGCGGCACGGCCGAGAGTCTGACCAGCGCAGCGGTCGGCCCTGTGGCCAACGTCAACGACGTGCCGAGCGGCGCGCCTGTGGTGAGCGGCGCCGCCAGCGAAGACCAGGTGCTGACGGCAGACGCCTCGTCGATCGCCGATGCCGACGGTGTGGGCGCCCTCAGCTATCAATGGCAGCGCAATGGCGCGAATATCGCCGGTGCAACGTCATCGACCTACACCCTCGGCGACGCCGATGTCGGCGCCTCGATCCGCGTCGTGGTCTCGTACACCGACGGTGGCGGCACGTCCGAGTCCATGACCAGCGCCGCCGTCGGCCCGATCGCCAACGTCAACGATGCACCGAGCGGTGCTCCGGTGGTGAGCGGTGCGGCCACCGAGGACCAGACCCTCAGCGCCGACACCTCCACCATCGCCGACGCCGATGGTCTTGGCGCCTTCAGCTTCCAATGGCAGCGCAACGGTGTCAACGTCGCCGGCGCGACGGCATCGACCTACACGCTCGGCGATGCCGACGTCGGCACAACGATCCGCGTCGTGGTCTCCTACACCGACGGCAACGGGACGGCTGAAAGCCTGACCAGCGCCGCGCTCGGCCCGGTCGCCAACGTCAACGACGCACCGGTAATCACCAGCGACGGCGGCAATGCCACGGCGGCAGTCGGCGTGGCCGAGAACCAGGCGGCGGTCACGACCGTCACCTCCAGCGATGTCGATGGCGGCATCCCGGCCTACACCATCATGGGTGGCGCCGATGCCGCGCACTTCGCGATCGACGCGGCCTCCGGTGCTTTGCGCTTTGCGACGGCGCCTGATTTCGAGGCGCCGTCGGACGCCGATCTCGACAACATCTATCGGCTCGTGGTCGGTGTCGACGACGGCAATGGTGGAGTCGCCACACAGGCGATTGCCGTGGCGGTCAGCGGCATCAACGAAGCGCCAGGCAATATTGCGCCGGCCGCCGCGCTGTTGACCGAGCAGGCCAGCGCCGGCACGGTGGTGGCGATCGTCACCGCCAGCGACCCCGATGCCGGCGACCTGTTCACGTTCACGCTGGTCAACGACGGCAATGGCCGTTTCGTGATCGACCCGTCGAGCGGCCGGCTGACGGTGGCCGCGGGCGCGGTGCTGGATTTCGAGACGGCGCCCAGCCACACCTTGCTGCTGCGCGTCACCGATGCACAGGGCCTGCGCACCGAGCAGCAGATCGTCGTCACCTTGCGCGATGTGGCCGAAGCGTTGCCCGTGGTCGTGCCGCCCACGACGCCAACGCCGCCGCTGCCGCCCTCCGTGGTGTTCGAGCCCGTGCCCGCGCCGTCGCTGGCATTGCCGCCGACCAACCCCGCGCCGCCCACCGAGCGCGAGAGTGCCGGTGGTCGCGACGCGCCCGAAGCGCCGGCATCGCGCGGGCTCGTCGGCGCGGCGCGTGCCGGTGCGCAGCAGCAGGACGAGGACGCGGGGTCGGCACGCAGAACCTATGGCCGGCCACTGAGCGATGACGCGCCGGTGGTCGTGGCCAGCGTCTCGTTCGGCGCCCGCGGCTCGGCCGTTGGCGGCTGGAGCGATGCCGTGCTCGACGGGCTGCTGATGCAGCAGGTCGGCGACGGCCAGGCGCCTCGATTCGGATTGTTGAACCTGCGCGGATCGTCGCTTGAAACAGAGGCCGGCGACGAAGCGTCAGCCCGCGGCCGCAGTGCGCAGCAGGCGCTGGCCGCTGCTGTGCAGGACCCGGTGCGGGTGGCCAGCGCCACGTTGACGGCCGGCTTCGTCTGGTGGCTGACGCGCAGCGGCGGTCTCTTGACCAGCATCCTGATGGGCATCCCGGCCTGGCGCCACGTCGATCTGCTGCCGGTGCTGGCGCCGGCACGCGAGGACGAAGACGACGATGGCCTCGGCGCCGATTCGCAGGACGACGATGCCGAGCCCGATCGTCGCGACAGCCTCGTCGATGACCTGTTCTCCAACACCAGCCGCATGTTCGGCGAGTCGCGCTTTGTGACATGACGACCCCCAGCTCACTCCGTTCGCGTCCCCCGAGGGGATGCGTCAGCACTTGGGCGGCCCTGCGCTGCTGACGAAATGAAAAGACCCAGCCCCCTGATCCAAATGACGATGGCGCTGGTGGCGCTGTGCAGCACCCTGGTCATCCTCGGTTCGCTCTTTCTCGACACGATGCCAGACCGTGGCGCGCAGCAGCGCGCTGTGCGCAAGGCGGTGGGCGAGGCCTTGGCGGTGCAGCTGGCGGAAATGCTGCGCCGCGACGACCCGCGTGAGATCGAGAAGGCCATGACGGCCATCGTCGCCCGCACCGACGGTCTGCGCTCGGTGGGCGTGCGCCGCGCCGACGGCACGCTGGCCGTCAACACCGCAGCGCACGTGCAGGGCTGGAAGCTCGACGAGCAGGAGCAGTCGCGGCCCGAGCAGATCACGGTGCCGCTGTCCGCGCAGGGCCAGCGCTGGGGCCGCGTCGAGATGGCCTTTGCCGCCGACGACACGCACCCGGTGCTGGCGTTCTTCAAGGAGCCGCTGGTGCAGATGCTGCTCTTCGTCGGCGTCGCCGGCTGGCTGGTGTTTGGCCTCTACATGCGCCGGGCCTTGCAGCATCTCGACCCGGCGTCGGTGGTGCCCGAGCGTGTGCAGGGCGCCTTCGACGCCATGGCCGAGGGCGTCGTCGTGCTCGACTCGCGCGGCCGTGTCATGTTGTCGAACAAGGCCTTTCGCGGGCTGCATCCACAACTGGCTGAGGTGCCGACCGGTGGCAGCCTGGCCGCGCTGCCGTGGCTGGCGGATTGCCTGCCCGCCGATGCGGCTCAGCACCCCTGGTCGCGGGCGATGGCCGAGCGCATGCCCAATGCCGGCACCGCGCTCGAAGCCGGGCAGGGCGCCGACAAGCGCCAGCTCGTGCTCAACGCCGCGCCGATCAGCGATGCCGGTGGCGCCGTGCGCGGCTGCATGGTCACCGTCAACGACATGTCGGCGCTGCACCGTGCCAACGAAGCGCTGCGCGACGCGATGACGGCGCTGGCCGGTTCCAAGCAGGAGGTCGAGCAGAAGAATATCGAACTCGAGCGTCTGGCCACACGAGACCCGCTGACCGGTGCGCTCAACCGCCGCGCCTTCCACGCCGCCTTCGACGACGCCTGGCGCGACGCCGTGCGCACCCGCGGCCACCTGACCTGCCTGATGGTCGACATCGACAACTTCAAGAACATCAACGACTCACACGGCCACGGCGTCGGCGACCGCGTCATCCAGGAGGTGGCGCGCAAGCTGCAGGAGTCGGTGCGTGGCACCGACCTGCTGTGCCGCTGGGGCGGCGAGGAGTTCTGCATTGTCGTCAGCGGCCTCGACGCTACGGCGTCGGCCGAGTTTGCAGAGAGGGTGCGCACGCGCATCGAGCGCGAGTGCGGCGCCGCCGTGCGCGAGGTGCCGGGTCTGCGCGTCACGGCCAGCGTCGGCGTGGAGATGCTGTCGCGGCAGGCCGAGTCGACGGCCGTGCTGATCGAGCGCGCTGACCAGGCGCTCTACCGCGCCAAGCGCGGTGGCCGCAACCGCGTTGAAATGCCGGCATTCGAGACGCCGGCGAGGGCCTTCGTGCCGGCCACGCAGCTCGACGCCGACAGCGGCTGCCTCAACGACAACGGCTATGTCGCAGCACTGCGCAGCCTGCGCGAAGCCGCACGCGCCGAGGATCGCGTGCTCGGCTGTGTGATGGTCGGCATCGACCATCACCAGCAACTGTTGGAAAGCCACGGCGCCGCTGCGCTGCATGCTGCGTCGGTGACCTTGGCGCGTTGGGCCCGCGAGTCGGCGCCGGCCTCTGCTGCCGTGGCGCGGCTGGACGAGCGACGGGTGGCGCTGCTGATTCCGGGCATGGGCATCGAGGACTGCCAGGCGCTGGCCGAGCACCTTCGCGAGCGCGTCGAGGCGTCGCTCGCCACTGTGATCGAAGGTGCGGCGCCGCGCAGCCTGCGCGTCAGCGCCGGCGTCGATGCCTTGCCGGCCAGCGCGCCAGGGGCCGCCACGCTGGGCGAACGCGCGGAGCAGGCCATGAACCGGGTGCGCCGCGGCGGCGGCAACGGTGTGGCGCTGTTTGCGAGCGGACGGGCGGCCAACGACGCGTCGGCGCGTGAGGACTTGCCATGATGAGCAGCCAGCAGGATCCATTGCCCAGCGCCCCCGTGCCGCATGGCGACATCGCAGTCCACCCGGCTGGCGCCGCGCATTCGATGGCCAGCGCAACGACGCGCCTGTTGTTGATCGGGCTGCTGGCGTTGGCCTTCTTGCCACCGCTGTTCACGGCGATCGCGGGTGTGCTGCTGGAACGGCATGAAGTGCGTGCAGTGGCCAGTTCTCTAGCTTGGACGATGGGTCGCCATGGCGCCGAGGCGCAGAGCCTGTCGCTGCAGACACTGCTGAACACGGGCGTCGATGGCTCCTATCAATGGCGTGAGGCCATCGCGGCCGATGGACGCGTGTTGGCCGAGGCCGGCCGGCCCCACTCCTCGTCGCGCCTGTTGATCAGTGCCACGGTGCCAGTCGAGAGGCCAGGGCCGGTGGCGGCCGTCCGCGTCAGCGAATCACTGCTCGAAGTGCTGCAGGCGACGATGCTGGTGGCTGCGCTGTCGCTCGGCGCGACGCTGCTGACCTGGCAGCTCGTCGTCCGCCGCTCGGTGGGCGTGCTGCGCAAGGCCGAAGGGCGCTTGCGCTCGATCACGATGATCGACCCGCTGACGGGCTTGCTCAACCGCGCTGGCCTGCGCCAACGCCTGCAGCGCGGGCTCGACGCCGAACGGCATGCGGGTGCGCGCCGCGTTGGCGTGCTGTTGATCGACCTCGACCGCTTCCGCCTCATCAACGAGTCTTTCGGTCAGCGTGCCGGCGACCAGTTGCTGCGCGCCGTGGCGGCACGCATCCGCGGTGCGCTGCAAGGCAACGACGCCGCAGCGCGGCTGGGCGGCGACCAGTTTGCCGTCTACTCGCCGACGCTGGCCGGCGCTCAGGCCGCTGCGGTGATGGCGCGCAACCTGCTGCGCGCGATCGAACCGGCACTGGTGATCGCGCAGCGCCAGACGCAGGTCAGCGTGTCGATCGGCATTGCGCTGGCCGGGGCCGACGGAGAAAGCACCGCACCCGATCAACTGCTGGCCCATGCCGATGCGGCGATGCGCGCGGCCAAGTCGGGCGGCGGCGGCCGCTACCGGGTCTTCGAAGCGTCGATGATCGTCAACACGCAACAGCAGCTCGAGCTCGACATGGCCTTGCGGCGCGCGCTGCAGGGCGGTGAATTCGAGCTCGCGTTTCAGCCGATCATGGATGCCGGCGGCACGTCGATCGGCGCCGTCGAGGCCTTGCTGCGCTGGAACGATCCGAGCCGCGGCGTCGTCTCGCCGGGCGAGTTCATTCCGGTGCTCGAGCAAACCGGCTTGATCGTGCCGGTGGGGCAGTGGGTGCTGCGCGAGGCCTGCAAACGCGTGCAAGGCTGGGCGGCCCATGGCGCCATGCCCGTGACGCTGTCGGTCAACGTCTCGCCGATCCAGTTCGCCGAGCCCGACTTCGTGCGCCACGTCTTCATGGCACTCGAGGCCACGGGCTTTCCGCCGCGGCAGCTGCAGCTGGAGGTGACCGAAGGGCTGCTGCTCGACCCGACACCGGACAGCCTTCGCAAGATGGATGCACTGGTCGATGCCGGCGTGCGCCTGGCGATCGATGACTTTGGCATGGGCTACTCGTCGCTGGCCTACTTGAAGCGCTTCCGCCTGCACTCGCTGAAGATCGACCGCATGTTCGTGCGCGATGTGCCGAAGCTGCGCCAGGACACGGCCATCGTGCGCGCCATCGTCGAGCTGGCGCATGCGCTGGAGCTGCATGTCACCGCCGAAGGCGTGGAGACGGCCGAGCAGCATCAAGCGCTGCAGGCGCTGGGCTGCGACTCGATGCAGGGCTTCCTGTTCGCGCGGCCGATGCCGGCGGAGGCGATGCGAGATCGCCTGTTGCTCGAGGGCGTGGTCGACGCGGCTCAAACGGCGCCCTCCGACTGGTCGACGACGATGGCGGCTCAGTTGAACATCGGTTTGCACGTCTGACCTGACAGCCCCAAGCTCGCTTCGCTCGCGTCCCCCGAGGGGAGCTCAGGCCGCTTGGGAGCGGCCCGGCGCTGGCCTGATCCCGCCGCGTTGCTGGCTCATGGCACCATCGCGCCATGAGCATTTCAACGATGGCGCCACCGTTGACCGCGGCCGATGAGGTTGACAGCGCGCTGTTGCAGCGCGGCTTTGCGGTCGTCGACACGACACAGCTGCACACGCTGTTGGGCGTCATGCCCGGTGTGGCCGAGCGTGCGCTTGCGAATTGGGCGGCGTATTGGAACCGCCTCGCACCCGACCAGTACCTGCGTGATGGCGGGCGCTACCGGCAGCGCCGCCATGGCTCGTTCGTGATCGAGGGCGACAACATCGTCGCCGCGCCGCACCGTGCACACTGGCAGCCGGTGGAATACAACGCGTTGCACGGCGGCATCGAGCGCTGGTTCCAGCCGCTGGAGACGAGCCTCGTTGCCGATCCGCTGTGGCAGCGCTTGTTGTTGATGCTGGCGCAGCGCGCTAGCGCACTGCGGGGTGACACACGCGCCTGGTACACGGAAGCCCACCAGTTCCGCATCGACACGGCTGGTGGCATCGGCCGGCCGACGCCGGAAGGCGCGCACCGCGACGGTGTCGATCTTGTCGCGGTGATGCTGATGGCGCGCAATGGGGTCAAGGGCGGCGAGACGCGGGTCTTCGATGCCGACGGCCCGGCCGGTCAGCGCTTCACGATGAGCCAGCCGGGGCAGATGCTGCTGCTCGACGACGCGCGTGTGATCCACGAGAGCACGCCGATCCAGCCGACGGAGGCCAACCGCATCGGCCACCGCGACACGCTGGTGATCACGTTGCGCGCGGGGGCGTTTCAGGGGCCGTGACGTCGTTCTTCAGCTTGGCGACCGCGTCTGCTTTCGGCAAGTACTGCGGCGACGTGAGACCCATCGAGACGTAGATGCTCGTCACCGCTTCCACGCCGACGTCGGCGGGTGTGATCCAGTGCTCCGGCACATACAGCAGGCCGCCGCCCACGGGCACCGGCGCCGTCGGAATCAGCACCGCGACACAACGCTGACCATTGATCATCACCGGCGTGTCGCTGCCAAGCAGCGCCAGAGCGACGCTGTTGCCTTCGGCCTGCGGCCCGCCGAAGTGGCACCAGACCGCGCTCATCGACTTCATGCCGTCACCGTTCTCGTCCTGCGCGCGCACCAGACCGACCATGCGCTTCATCAGGTCGTAGACCGTGCCGACCACGGGGATGCGCAGCAGCAGCGCGTTGACCACCGATGCGAAGCTGCGTTGCAGGCCCGCTTCGACGAGCAGGCCGAGCCCGAAGACCGCTGCAGCGACGATGGCCACGCCGATCGCGTAGCCCACCACCTGGGAAGCACCCACGCCCAGGCCGATCGACACCAGCACGCCACCGACGGCGCTGTCCGGCCCCAGCCAGCGGATCAGGAAACCGGCGGCCCAGGCAAAGATCAGGGCCGTGGCGGCGAGCGGCAGCGCTGCAAGCGCGCCGGTGACAAAGACGCGCAGCAGCGTGCGAAAGGGTTTGAAGGCCATGGGCCGCGCATCATACGGACCGGCCGCAGGCTCTAGACTGCTCGGTGTGGGGTCTGAGCTTGAACTGTCACTGTTGATCGCGGGCATCTTCGCCATCGCGGTCCTTTATTCTTCAGTCGGTCACGCTGGCGCGTCAGGGTACATCGCGCTGATGACGCTGTTCGGCTTGGCGCCTGCTGCCATCCGTCCCACCGCACTGACATTGAACATACTGGTCGCGTCGATTGCGACGTGGCACTTCGTTCGCGCCGGGCACTTTCAGTGGCGCCTGTTCTGGCCTTTTGTGGTGTTGGCAGTGCCGGCCGCGTTCATTGGCGGGGGCATTGTGTTGCCGGTCAAGGTGTTCAACATTCTGCTTGGCGTGGTGCTCCTGTACTCAGCGGTTCACTTCGCGCGCTCGGCCGGCAGCGGCACCGTCGAGCCCACCACGCCGCCGCTGGCGTGCTGCGCTCTTCGCCGGCGCCGCCATCGGATTGCTCGCGGGCCTGACCGGCACCGGCGGCGCGATTTTCTTGACGCCGCTGTTGTTGTTCATGGGTTGGGCCGGGGCCAAGCAGGCGGCGGCCGTGTCGGCGCCGTTCGTGCTGATCAATTCTGCATCGGGCATGCTCGGCACGTTGTCCACCGTTGCGCCATGGCCGGCTTTCATCCCCTGGCTGCTGATGGCCGCGGGCGCGGGTGGTGCGATCGGCTCACGCCTGGGGAGTCAGCGGTTTGCCGCACCGGTGATCAAGCGCTTTCTGGCGGCGGTGTTGGCAGTCGCCGGGACGAAGTTGCTGCTGACGTAGTGGGTCAGGCCTCGAGCGATACGAACCGCTCAGATCACTTGATCCCAAGTGCCGTCTCGTCGTCGGCCTCTTCGCCGAGGAAGCCGCCGCTCTGGTGCTCCCACAGCCGCGCGTAGATGCCGCCCGCGGCCAGTAACTCGCGGTGCGTGCCTTGTTCGACGATGCGGCCCTTGTCCATCACGATCAGGCGGTCCATCGCCGCGATGGTCGACAGCCGGTGTGCGATGGCGACGACGGTCTTGCCTTGCATCAGCTTGTACAGGCTCTGCTGGATTGCGGCCTCGACTTCGCTGTCGAGCGCGCTGGTGGCTTCGTCGAGCAGCAGGATCGGCGCGTCCTTCAACATCACGCGCGCGATGGCGATGCGCTGGCGCTGCCCGCCGGAGAGCTTGACCCCCCGCTCACCGACATGCGCGTCGTAGCCCTTGCGGCCCTTCGGGTCGACCAGCGTGTCGATGAAGTCCTGCGCCTCGGCCTTGACCGCGGCGGCGCGCATCTGCTCGTCGCCGGCATCCGGGCGGCCGTAGACGATGTTGTCGCGCACCGAGCGGTGCAGCAGCGAGGTGTCCTGCGTCACCATGCCGATGCCGGCGCGCAGGCTGTCCTGCGTCACGCCGGCAATGTCCTGGCCGTCGATCAGGATGCGGCCCTGCTGGATGTCGTAGAAGCGCAGCAGCAGGTTGACGACGGTGCTCTTGCCCGCGCCCGAGCGGCCGACGAGGCCGATCTTCTCGCCGGCCTGGATCGTCAGCGAGAAGTCTTCGATGACGCGCTTGCTTTGTCCGATGCCCGAGCCGTAGTGAAAGCCGACGGCATCGAACTGCACTTCGCCACGGCTGACTTCGAGCGGTTTCGCATCGGCGCGGTCGATCACGCTGTGGTGCTTGGCCATGATGCCCATGCCGTCAGCCACCGTGCCCACATGCTCGAACAGCGACGACAACTCCCACATGATCCAGTGCGAGATGCCGTTCAGGCGCAGCGCCATTGCGCCGGCCGCGGCCACCGCGCCGACGCCGACCTGGCCTTTCGACCACAGCCACAGCGACAAGCCCGTCGTCGCCGCCAGCAGCAGCACCGACAGCAGCTGGTTGATCTGATCGACCATCGTCACCAGGCGCATCTGGCGATAAGCGGTGTCCATGAAGTCGCCCATCGCCGCGCGTGCGTAGGCGGCTTCGCGGTGCGCGTGAGAAAACAGCTTGACGGTGGCGATGTTGGTGTAGGTGTCGGTGATGCGGCCGGTCATCAGCGAGCGCGCATCGGCTTGTTGCTGCGACACCTTGGCCAGGCGCGGCACGAAGTAGCGCAGGCTCACCAGGTACAGACCCAGCCAGCACAGAAAGGGCACGAGCAGCCAGGCGTCGAAGCCGGCGAGCACACCGATCAGCGTGGCGAAGTACACCAGCACATAGATCAGGATGTCGGCGCCGATCATCCAGACGTCGCGCACGGCCAGCGCGGTCTGCATCAGCTTGGCGGAAATGCGGCCGGCAAACTCGTCCTGATAGAAGCTCATGCTCTGGCCGAGCAGCAGGCGGTGGAACTGCCAGCGCAGGCGCATCGGGAAGTTGCCGGCCATGGTGTTGAAGCGCAGCAGCGCCCACAACAGTGTGAGCACCATGCTGGCGGCCAGCGCGATGCCGAGCCACATCAGCGTGTTGCCGTGCACCTGCCACAACTGCGCCGGCTGCACGGCCGCCAGCCAATCGACGATGCGGCCGAGAAAGGCAAACAGCAGCGCCTCGAAGGCGCCGATGCTCGCCGCCAGCAGCGTCATCAGCAGCAGGTGCGGGCGCATGCCCTGGGTGCAGGCCCACAGGAACGGCAGCAGCTTGTCCGGCCACGGCTTGACCGCGTCGTTCGGGTACGCTGCTATCAAGCCTTCAAATCGGGCAAATACAGACACGTCGGGTTGTCGTGAAAAAGGGCGCAAGGGTAGCGCAGTTAGGGGGTGCTCGGCACCCGGTTGTCACGCCCGCGTCACCGAAGGGCGGGCACAATGCTGGCACTTCTGGCGAGCAATCGACCGCAATACTGGGCGGAACAGCGGAACCCGTCACCGTCGCCGAAGTGCCAAGGCCACTCACGTGGCCTTTTCTATTTCTCCACTCAAGATGGCCTTTTCTATTTGGCCGTCAAGCGACGGCCATTGCATTTCTACAGCTTCATCTCCAGCCGCAACTGCGTGTTGATGAAGGAGCGGGTGGTGGTGCGATTGGTTTCGGTGAGTGCCGCGCTATCGACGATCGTCGTGCCGGTTGTGTCAGGCGCCAATGCATTCGACAGCGACAGGCGCAACTTCAACTCCGGGCTGAAGGTCCACAGCGCATAGGCGTCGAGCACGTTCTTCTCCGACTGCACGATGAATCGGTCGGCTTCGAGCCTAGTGCGGTAGCCCGGCGTGTGGTTCAGGTTGCCGCCGAGTGTCAGTGGCGTGCCGCGAAAGCGATGGTCGACGCCGAAGTTGAGCGTGCCGCCGGGTTGCTCCGCCAGACGGTTGTCGGGTCCGGGCACGGCATCGACGCGCGAGCGGAAGATCGAGGCGTTGGCGCGGACTTCGGTACGTGGGCCGTCGTCGATCAGTTGATCCAATCGGAACTTGGCTTCGAGCTCGAGTCCCTGTGTCGTCGCCTTGCCGATGTTCTGCGGCCTCGACACATAGCGCGGCTGGCCGGGCGACCAGCTGACGTCTTCGAGCGCGACGACGCTGCGGATCAGGTCGTTGATGCGGCGGCGGAAGAGGTTGGCCGAGAGCACACCGCCGTCGGCCAGGTAACGTTCGATGGCGAGGTCGATGCCGATCGCCACCTCGGGCTTCAGCGCCGGGTTGCCCGCGCTGTCGGCCGTGAGTTCAGTGTTGGCACCGGGAGCCGGGTCGGTGCGGCTCACCGACGGCCGGCCGATCAACTGGCCGAGGTTGGGCGAGCGGTAGCTGCGTGTCAGGCTGGCCCGCACCTGGTCGCGCGAGGTTTCATTGAACTTCCAGACTGTGTGCAGCAGCGGCGTGGCGACGCGGCTGCTGTTGACGTCGATGACGCCGTTGGCCCCTTCTCCGCGAGTGGTGATGCTTTCGACGCGCAGCCCGGCATGCACAGCCCACTGCGGCGTGATCGACCACTCGTCCTGACCGTAGAACGCGTAGCGGCGCGACGAGGCTTCTAGGTTCTCGCCGAACTCGGTGAGCTGCGGCACGCCGTCGATCAGCGTCGTCTTGCCGTCGATGCGGCGATTGCGCTCGAACTCGAGGCCGGAGACGAGTTGGTGGCCGGCGCCGGCGAGCATCGACGCCTTCAGTCCCAACGTGGCGCCGCGGTCGCGGTTGTCGGTGCGCTCGTCGATGCTGCGCACCAGTGCCCCGCCGTCGTCGAACTCGCGCCGATCGCTGTCGCCTTGCCAATGCCCTTGGCTGACGCCGGCGCGCCACTCCAGACGCGGGCCGCTGTTGCCCAAGCGGTGGTTGTAGTTGGCGTTCAGACGCTGCATCGTGAAGCGGCCGTCGCTGTCGGTCCGGCTGCGCGCGTAGTCGAGCGGTGCGTTGGTCAAGGTGCCGACCGAGTTCGTGGTCGGCTTGCTGGCGATCAGCATCGGGCTGAGCAGGAAGCTCTCGCCGGCCTGGCCGCGCCACTGCAGCCGCGCCGCGGCATGCAGTCCTGCCCGCCCAGTCACGCTGCGGGAGGTGCCGTCGCGTTCGAGCACGACGTCGCCCGTGTCGTTGTCCACGTCGGTACGACGCGATGTGCTCTCGTTGATGAAGTTGCGCTGGAACATCGACAGCGAACTGTTGAGGACCCAGTCGCCGCCGAAGCTGTGATTGCGCGTCCAGGCCAGGCCACCGGAGAGCTTGCCGGCTTCCGTCTGCAGATCGACGTTGACGTCGTTGACCTTCTTGCGAAAGCCTTCGCGCAGCACGATGTTGATCGTGCCGGCGATGGCGCGGGCGCCGGTTTCGGCGGTCGGCGCGCGCAGGATCTCGATGCGCTCGATCTGCTCCGGCGGGATCGAATCGAGCGAGAAGCCGGGCGCGATGCGTTCGCCGTCGACCAGGATCTGCGTGAAACCGCCGCCCATGCCGCGCATGCGCGGCGCGCCGCCGCGGCCGGGCGCGCCCGGCACCGTCACGCCCGGCAGGCGCTTCAGGACTTCGAGCGTGTTGCTGTCGCCGAAGCGCTCGATCTCGTCGCGGCCGATGACGATCTTGGCGGCGGTGGACTGGCGGCGCTGCTCGCTGTCGCTGGCGCGGCCGCCAGTGATTTCGATGCGCTGCGTGTCGGCGGGTGCTGGCGACGGTGCAGGCGGCGGCGCCGGTGGCGCGTCGGCAGGCTGGCTGCGCGCGGGCGCCGCCACGGCAGCCGTGGACGCAAACAAAAGCGCCCACCGGCGCCAACGCATTGCACTCATCGTGATGCGATTGTGTGCGAGCTGCGTTAACCACGATGGAGGCGCGCATCGACAATCTGTGCATGGAGGCGTTGATCCGGCTGTATCAAGACGACACGCTGCTCGCGGTGGACAAGCCGGCGGGGCTGCTGTCGGTGCCCGGCCGCGGAGAAGCCCATCGCGATTGCGTGGCCGCGCGCGTGCAGGCTGTGCTGTCCGACGCGCTGGTCGTGCACCGGCTCGACCAGGCCACCTCCGGCGTGATGCTGTTTGGACGCGGCGCGTCGGCGCAGCGTGCGTTGTCGATCGCCTTCGCCGAACGCCGCGTCGCCAAGCGCTATGAGGCGGTCGTGCACGGCGAGGTGCGGGGCGACGAAGGCGAGATCGACCTGCCATTGCTCACTGACTGGCCCAACCGGCCGCGGCAGAAGGTCGATCACGAACGCGGCAAACGTTCGCTGACAAGGTGGCGCGTGCTGTCTCGCGACCCCACGACGAACACGACGCGGCTGCAGCTCGAGCCGGTGACGGGCCGCTCTCATCAGTTGCGCGTGCATCTGGCGGCGATCGGCCATGCGATCGTCGGTGACACGCTTTATGCGCATGCCGTCACCGCGCCGCGGCTGCTGCTGCACGCCTGCGAGCTGCGCTTGCCGCACCCTGCCGACGCGCGCACACTGATGATCACAAGCCCTTTGCCGTTCTGACTGGAACTCGAGTCGCCGCCGCGACTCCCAAAGCCATGAACATCCTGCTCAACCGCCGCCGCAGTCTGCGTCTCGTCGCCACCGCTGCCTTCTTTGCGATGCCGGCGTTGCATCTGCGCGCGGCGACCCCCAGCGGCCCGCGCCGCGCCACGCCCTCGCAAACCGAAGGCCCGTTCTATCCGGACAAATTGCCCGCCGACAGCGACGCCGACCTGCTGGCCAATGGCAATCTGCGCTACGGCAAAGGCCAGGCGGCCTGGGTCGAAGGCACGTTGACCGACACCGATGGCCGTGTCGTCAGCGGCGCGTCGATCGAGATCTGGCAGTGCGACCAGGACGGGCACTACCACCACCCGCGAGACGGCGGCCGGGCCGACGCGGCCTTTCAGGGCTTCGGCCGCGTCGCTGTCGATGCCGAAGGCCGCTGGCGCTTTCGCACGCTGCGGCCCGTGGCCTACAGCGGCCGCACGCCGCACATTCACGCCAAGATCAAGCTCGGCACGCGCGAGTTGCTGACGACGCAGCTCTACGTGCAGGACGATCCCGGGCAATGCGCGCGATGGTGTGTGGCGACGGTTGCCGGCAGAAGACCGCGCGCTGGTCACGTCTGCCTATGTCGCGGGCAGCGACGGTCTGAGCGCGCAGTACTCGCTGGTGGTCGTGGCCTGAATTGCGCGCGGGCTATCCTCGCGCGATGGACCAACACCTCTACATCATCACCGGCGCTTCGCGTGGCCTCGGCCGTGCGATGGCCGAACAGTTGCTGCGCCCGGGCCACACCGTGCTTGGCCTGTCGCGTCAAGCGCCAGACGCACCGGCGGGTCTCGAACAATGGCCCTGCGATCTTGCCGACCCGGTGCCTGTGGCCGAGCGACTCGTGAGCTGGCTCGGTGCTTTCGATCCATCACGCTTCGCGAGCGCGAGCCTGATCAACAACGCGGCGATGCTGACCGAACCGGCGCCGCTGGCGGCCGTCGATTTTGAAGCCTTGTCGAAGGCCGCGCGCGTCGGCCTCGAAGCACCGCTGGTGCTGACCGCCGCCTTTCTGCGTGCCACACAGACGTGGCCAGGGTTGCGCCGCGTGCTGCACATCTCTTCCGGCCTCGGGCGTCGCGGCATGGCCTCGTCTGGACCGTACTGCGCCGTCAAGGCCGCTCTCGACAATCTGGCCCGCGCGCAGGCACTCGAAGAAGCGCTGCAGCCGAACGGCGCGAAGGTCTGTTCTCTGGCGCCCGGCGTCATCGATACCGACATGCAGGTGCAGTTGCGCGGCGCGGATGCAAAGGCGTTTCCGGATCGTGAGGCGTTCGTGCAGATGAAGAGCGGGGGCAAGCTCGATTCGCCGGCCGCAGCGGCGGCGAAGGTCATTGGCTATCTGCACCGTGCCGACTTCGGTTCCAATCCGGTGGGCGATGTGCGCGACCCCTGAGGCTACGCGATGTTCAAGCGTGTCTTGTCGGCGTTGTTTTCACAGGCTCCAGCCGACGCAGGCAAAGGGCGCATTGCCATCCAAGAGCCGCCGGACTCTGTCGAAGTCGCTGGGGGGCAGTTTCCTATTGTCGAGCGCTTGACCTTCGCAGAACGGTTGCCGCATCTGGACTGGCACGCCGTCAGCGAGTGGGTCGCGACACTGTCCGACGAAGCGCAACGCGACCACGCTTGGGGTCTCTGCGAGAGGGCATGGCTCGACCACCTTCGCGTTGCGTTGGGAGCCAGCCATGAGCTTCGTGAGTCGGATGGCACTTTGCTCTTGTGTTCGCTCGATGAACGTGCGGCCAAGGCCGCGCTGGACTTCGTGAATCGCACCGAGCAGCGGGTCCTGCGTGTTCTCGACGGCATCGCCATGACAGGCGGCTGGGGCCACGACATCGTTGTGCTTTTCGACGATGAGGAAACCTACTACCGGTACGTGTCACATCATTACCCCGAATCCGGCGAATTTGCTTTCTCGGGTGGCATGTTCATCAACGCTGGCTGTTCGCACTTTGTCGCCGTAAAAGGTGAATTGCAGGCCTTGGAGCCAGTGATTGCCCACGAGACGACGCATGCGCTGCTGTCGCATCTGCCGATTCCTGCTTGGCTCAACGAAGGGTTGGCCGTCAACACCGAGCGTCGCTTGTGTCCTGCGGCGCATGACCCGCGATCGCAGCCGTCGGCCGCGCAGATGCACAAACGCCACAAGGCATTTTGGGGACCGGAGGAATTGCAGCAGTTCTGGTCGGGACAGTCGTTCTTGCGCACGGATCAGGGCAACGAGCTGTCCTACGACTTCGCACGCATACTGGTTGAGCAGTTCTCTGTTGAGTGGGAGCCTTTTGTGCGTTTCGCATGTTCCGCGGATCTTGGCGACGCTGGTGTGCAAGCCGCCGAGAGAGAACTGGGCATTCGGCTCGGTGAAGCCGCGGCTGCAATTCTGGAGCGGTCCAGTGCGAAAGGATTGGAGCCTCAGCCTGAAAAGTGGGCGGCTGCGCCCGAACGGGGCGGTTTCGTCGGCGTCTAGGCACCCTCGAACCGCAAACACTGCTGCCGTACCACCTCCGGCAGGAACTGCTCCTTGTCTTGCGCCGCGCGCAGCCACGCGGCGTCGGTGCTCGGCTCTTGGGCGAGCGCTTCCTTGAGCAACGTCAGCCCGCGCTCGGCATGCAGCTCGATGGCGTGCATCTCCACTGCGTCGATCGTCTCCAGGATCAACTCCCGGATCGGCCGATGGATTGCCGTCGCCGGATCGACGACTTCACCGTCGAGGCCGAAGCGGCAGGCCTGGAAGCGGTTGTAGGTGTAGGCCAAATAGTCGTCTTCGTGCGGCTCGAACGGCCGCTCGCGCATCAGCCAGCGGGCGACGCATTGCAGGTAGGCGGCGATCGCTGCGGCGCGCTCGACGGTCAGCGGCGTGTCCATCACACGCACTTCGATCGTGCCGAACTCGGGCTTGGGGCGGATGTCCCAGTAGAAGTCCTTCATCGACTCGACGACGCCGGTGCGGCGCATCTTTTCGAAGTAGACGCCGAACGATTCCCAGCTGAGGTGAAACGGCGCGCGGCCCGACAGCGGAAAGGCGAACACCGAGTTCAGGCGCGCCGATTGAAAGCCGGTGTCGGTGCCCTGCACGAAGGGCGACGAGGCCGACAACGCGATCACGTGCGGCACGAAGCGGCTCATCGCATGCAGCAGCCACAGCGCTTCGTCGGGGCTGGGCACACCGATGTGCACATGCTGGCCGAAGACGGTGAACTGCTTGGACAGATAACCGTAGAGCTGCGAGACCTGCTGGAAGCGCGGCGTGTCGAAGATGCGGCGGCGGCTCCAGTCCTGGAACGCGTGCGTGCCGCCACCGGCCAGGCGCAAGTTGAGTTTGCCGGCGTCTTCGACCAATGCGTCGCGCACTTCGAGCAACTGATCGATGACGTCGCGGTGGCGCTCGCAGATGCCGGTGGATAGCTCGATCATCGAGCTGGTGATCTCCGGCTTGACGTCGGCGATGAGCTTGGTTTTGCGCTTGGCCATCACGCGCAGCAGGTCGGCTGCGCCGGGCGCGAGGTCGTAGTCGTGCCGGTTGACGATCTGAAGCTCGAGCTCGACGCCGAGCGTGAACGCGCGGCTGGCGGTGAAGTCGCCGAGGCTCATGATGTCTTGGCCGCACGGGCAGGGCGCGCATCGACCTCACCCGCCGCACGCAGACCCGCCATCACCGCCAGCGGCGCAGCGAGTTCGAGCAGCGCCAGTGACGCCAGCAGCACCGGCATCATCTGTGCGCCCACATTCTGGTGCCGCGCCACAAAATCCAGCGTCAGCACCCAGGCGGTGGCCGACATTGGCGTCAGGCTGATGGCCAGGCACGCCGCCTGGCCGATGCCCAGGCCGCTCGGCCGCGCTAATGCGAGCACCGCCAGGCCCTTGGCCAGGCCGCGCGCGATCACCAGCGCGAGCGCGATGCCGGCTGACGCCGCCAGCGCGTCGAGCGTCCACGCCGACGACACGGCGACGAACATCACCAGCACGAGCGCGCTGCCGGCACTGCCGAAGTGGCGCGGCCAGACCCACGGCCGCTCGCTGCGGTTGGCCAGCCACATGCCGGCGAGCAGCGGCACCAGCAGCGTCGACAGCGACAGCGTCTTGGCGACCACGAGGGCCAGCAGTACCGCCGACAGCAGCAGCACGATCGAGTTGTCTTCGCGCAGATCGAAGCGCCGCGCGATCAGCGCCAGTCCTTCGCCGAGCGCGGCGCCGAGCAGGATCGAGCCGAAGAACGAGAACATCACCGGTGACAGCGCTTCAAGCCAAGTCCGCGGGTCCGACAGCAGCAACCCGGCCGACAGCAGCTTCATCGCCAGCACGGCATACAGCGTGTTCAGCGCAGCCAGCGTCAACAGGCGTTCGGTGACTTGGCCGGCGGCATGCAACTCGCCGACCACGCGTTGCAGCACCGCGGGCGAGACGCAGACGGCGACGATGCACAACGGCGTCGCCACCTCCGTCGGCAGGCCGAACGACGACAGCACCGCGAAGACGACGATGCCGGTCAGCAGCGATTCGGCCACGCTGGTGGCCAGTAGCCAGGGGTTGCGCACCAGCCACTTCAGCCGCAGCCGCGCACCGGCTTCGAAAAGCAGCAGCGCCAACGCACCGTCGATGACGACGCGCAGCGCGGGCTCGTCGCCTTCGGCGCCGCGGCCCGACAGGGCCAGGGCAGTGCCGACGATCACATAGCCGACCAGCCGCGGCCAGCGCAGCACGCGCCACACGGCTTCCCCGGCCAGCGCGGCAATCACGGCCAGCAGCGCGGCACCGAGCAGCGTGTCGGGCTGCAAGGTCCAGGGCGCGGTGATCAAGGGCCAGAGCGTGTCGAGCATGGTGGTGGTTTGTGTGAAGTCAACTCAGCATGGTGCCCGCTGCGCGCGAAGCAGATGTGTCAGAAAGTGCTGGCACAGCCCACCCCCGAAGCGGCTTCGCCGCTCCCCCTCAAGGGGGCACCGCCAGCGGCCTGGCGGAGCCAGTTCCGCGGCGGTCGCTTGGGTAGATTCGTTCGCTGCGCGGTAGGCATGCAGCGTGCCCATCCTCACGCCGCCTTCAGCCACGCGGCGAGGTCGCGTTCGAGTTTCTCCAGATCGGCCTGGCGCGTGTACATCATGTGGCCGGCATCGTAGTAGTGGTGTTCGACGCGCGCCAGCACTTCGGGCGGCACATCGAGCTGGGCGAGCGACCAGTCGCTGGCGCTGTAGGGGGTGCCGAGGTCGTAGCGGCCGCTGGCGGCAAAGACACGCAGGTGGGTGTTGCGGCGCAGCGCGCGAGACAGGTCCGGGCTGGTCGAGCAGTAGGCGTTTCCTTGAGCTTCCCCGCGGTTCCAGTTCCAGGCCTTGTTGGTGTCGATGTTGAGAAGCTCGTAGCGCTGCGGCTCGGTCAGGCCGAGCGTGTCGCCGAAGTAGGCCAGCGTGGCCATGGCGTAGGGCGCGGCGATCGACTCGATGCCGGGATCGAACTCGAACTCGCGCCCACGCTGCGCGGCCATCGGGCCGGTGACGCGCGCATCGAGGCGGCCGACCTGTTTGCCCTGATCGCGCAGCAACTCGAAGAAGAAGCACTGATCGCTGATGCGCAGGTTTTGCGCTTCGACCAGGGCCTGCGACAAGCCGGTGAGTTCTGCAATGCGCTTGGCGATGCGCTTGCGCTCGGTGCCCGACAGGCGCGCACCGGCATGCAGCGCGCGCAGGTAGTCTTCCTGCACGAAGGCTTCGGCGGCCTGGCGCGCGGCTTGCGACGATGCGCCGAGCACGCCCTTCAGCTTGCCGTGGAACTGCGCGACATTGGCCAAGCCGGGCAGGAAGGTCGCGTAAGGCAGGTCGTTGGCCGGCGCGAAGACGAGGCTTTGCAGATCCATCGCGCACGAGACGAGGATCACGCCCGCCAACGCGACATTGATGTTGAGCAGCGACTCGGCCAGCGCTGCGCCGCGCGTGGTGCCATAGCTTTCGCCGGCGAGGAATATCTTGGAGCCCCATCGCTTGTGGCGTGTCAACCAGCCGCGCATCACTTCGGTCAGCGCGGCCACGTCGCCGTCGACCGAGAGCAGCGTCTTGCGCGCGTCGTCGCCCGCAGCGATCGACCAGCCGGTGTGCGGCGGGTCGATGAAGACGAGGTCGAAATGCGCGAGCCAGGTCAGCGGGTTGTCGCTGACGGCATAGGGCGGCGTCGGCATGCTGCCGTCGTCGGGCACGACGACGCGCTTCGGCCCGAGGGCACCGAGGTGCAGCCAGACCGACGACGAGCCGGGACCGCCGTTGAAAGCGAAGCACACCGGGCGTGTCGCGGCGCTGGCGCCTTCGAGCTCGTAGGCGGTCGTGAAGATCGCCGCTTCCGGCTCGCCGCGCTCGTTGCCGAAGGTCCGCTTGACGACCGGCAGGTACTCGCAGGTGGCGAGGTAGCCGAGCTTGTCGCCCCCAGCGGTCTTGACGCTGCCCTTGGAAACAACGGGCGACTGCACCAACCGCGCTTCGACGGCTTTTTTCTCGCGCTCTTTCTTCGCCTCGTCTTCCGGTTTCTTGACGCTGTCCTCGGCCATGGTGTCGTGGGGTCTTGAGGGAGGGCGCAGTGTAGAGGGGACAATACCGAGGTGAACACCGCAGTTTCGTCATCTCCCACGCCCGCGCGCGCGCTGACCGGCTATCGGCCGTTCTGGGCCAAGCGCTTCGGCCCGACGCCGTTTCTGCCGATGAGCCGCGCCGAGATGGAAGTGCTCGGCTGGGACGCCTGCGACGTGATCATCGTCAGCGGTGACGCCTATGTCGATCACCCGAGCTTCGGCATGGCGGTGATCGGGCGCGTGCTCGAAGCGCAGGGCTTTCGCGTCGGCATCATCGCGCAGCCGGATTGGAACGACCTCGAATCGTTCCGCGCGCTCGGCCGGCCGACGCTGTTCTTCGGTGTCGCCGCCGGCAACATGGATTCGATGATCAACCACTACACGGCCGATCGGAAGATCCGCAGCGACGATGCCTACACCCCCGGCAACGTCAGTGGCAAGCGGCCGGATCGGGCCACGCTGGTCTATACGCAGCGCGTGCAGGAAGTGTTCAAGGACGTGCCGATCGTCATCGGCGGCATCGAAGCCAGCCTGCGCCGCATCGCGCATTACGACTACTGGCAGGACAAGGTGCGGCGCTCGGTGCTGGCCGACAGCAAGGCCGATCTGCTGGTCTACGGCAACGCAGAACGCGCGATCGTCGAGATCGCGCATCGCCTGGCCAAGAAGCAGCCGATCGAAACCATCACCGACGTGCGCGGCACGGCGTTCATGGTGCGTGACGCGTTTGCGCCGCAGGGTTTCATGGAGATCGATTCGACCGACGTCGATCTGCCGGGACGGATCGACGATCACATCGATCCGTACCTGACGACGAGCGAGGCTGCTGCATCGCAGGGCCAGTCGTGTGCAAAGGAAGAAGGTGCCACGCCGATCGCGATGCCGGTCTCGCGCAAGACCGGCGCCGTGAAGATGCCGCCACGCGACAAGACGGTGATCCGCATCCCGGCCTACGAGCAGGTCAGGTCCGACGCCGTGCTCTACGCGCACGCCAACCGCGTGCTGCACCTCGAGACGAACCCCGGCAACGCGCGCGCGCTGGTGCAACGCCACGGCGAGCGCGACGTCTGGATCAACCCGCCGCCGATCCCGCTCGCCACCACCGAGATGGATCACGTCTTCGACCTGCCGTACGCGCGCAGCCCGCATCCACGTTACGCCGACGAGACGGGAGGCCACGACGGCCCGACGAAGATTCCCGCTTGGGAAATGATTCGGTTCAGCGTCAACATCATGCGCGGCTGTTTCGGTGGCTGCACCTTCTGCTCGATCACCGAACACGAAGGCCGCATCATCCAAAGCCGCAGCGAAGACTCGATCATTCGCGAGATCGAAGACATCCGCGACAAGGTCAAGGGTTTCACCGGCGTCGTCAGCGACCTGGGCGGCCCGACGGCCAACATGTGGCGCATCGGCTGCAAGAGCCCCGAGATAGAAGCCGCCTGCCGCAAGCCGAGCTGCGTCTATCCCGGCATCTGCCCGAACCTGAACACCGACCACGGCCCGTTGATCAAGCTCTATCGCCGCGCGCGCCAATTGCGCGGCGTGAAGAAGATTCTCATCGGCAGCGGCCTGCGCTATGACCTGGCAGTGCAGTCACCCGAGTATGTGAAAGAGCTGGTCACGCACCACGTCGGCGGCTACCTGAAGATCGCGCCAGAGCACACCGAAGGTGGGCCGCTGTCGAAGATGATGAAGCCCGGCATCGGCACGTACGACCGCTTCAAAGAGCTGTTCGAGAAGTTCAGCGCGGAGGCCGGCAAGAAGCAGTACCTGATCCCGTACTTCATCGCCGCGCACCCGGGCACGAGCGACGAGGACATGATGAACCTGGCGCTGTGGTTGAAGAAGAACGGCTTCAAGGCCGACCAGGTGCAGACCTTCTATCCGTCGCCGATGGCCACGGCGACGGCGATGTACCACACCGACTTGAATCCATTGAAAGGCATCAGCCGCATTCCGCAGCGCGCGGAGAAGGTCGATGTCGTGCGCGGCGACCGCCGCCGCCGCTTGCACAAGGCCTTCTTGCGCTGGCACGACCCGAACAACTGGCCGCTGCTGCGCGATGCGTTGAAGACCCTGGGCCGCGCCGACCTGATCGGCAATGGCAAGCACCACCTCATCCCGACCTACCAGCCGACGACCGACGGCGGTTACACGAGCGCGCGGCGCAAGAACTCGACGCCCGCCAAACCCGCGAAACCCGCGAGAGGCAGGCTGCTGACCCAGCACACCGGTCTGCCGCCACGCCCCGGAACCAAGCCGAGCAAGGGCAAGCCCTAAGAATTTGTGAGCGACAATTTGTCGTCCCAACTCGACGACGCACGTTGGATGGTGACCGGCAAACCCCTGCCGCCCGGGCCGCGCAGCCTGTTCACCCCGCGCAAAAAACTCACCCCCTGAGGAGAAGCTTCAATGATCAAGCGTTTGATGGCCGCCCTGATGGCCATGCTGGCGGCAACGGCGTTTGCCGCGGTCGACGTGAACAAGGCCACCGCCGCCGATCTCGATGGCATCAAGGGCATCGGCCCGGGCATTTCGGCAAAGATCCTCGATGAGCGCAAGAAGGGCAACTTCAAGGACTGGAACGACCTCGTCGAGCGCGTCAAGGGCATTGGCGAAGCCAACGCCGCCAAGTTCTCGGCCGAAGGCATGACCGTCAACGGCTCGGCCTTCAAGGGTGTGGCCGCAGCGCCCACGGCCAAGAAGGAAGACAAGCCGACGGCTGCTGCTGCCCCCGCTGCGCCCGCAGCGAAGAAGGAAGACAAGCCGATGGCCGCTGCGGCGCCAGCCGCACCTGCGGCGAAGAAGGACGACAAGCCTGCGGCTGCCCCTGCTGCGGCGACTGCCGCGGCCAAGCCGGCGGCCGACAAGAAGGTCGATGCGAAAGCCGACGTGAAGACCGACAAGAAAGACGCCAAGGCCAAGGCTGAAGAAGCCGCTGCAGCGCCGAAGAAATAATTTCGCGCCGTTTGCATCACGCCAACGCCCTGCTGCTCGCAGGGCGTTTTGCTTTCCGCACCATCAGGGAAGCCCCCAAGCAAGGCCTGGCGCGTCTGCCGCGTAATCGGTGTACCCCAAACCCAGGAGATCACCCATGCGACTGCTTCCCCTCGTTGCGTTGAAGTCCACCGCCGTTGCGGTTCTGTTCGCCGGTTGCGCGGCGCCGAGCGGCGCGCCGATGGCCACAGCCACCGGGCCGATGAGCTTCTTCATCACCAGCGTGGGCAGCGGCAAGGGCGCCGATCTGGGCGGCCTGGCCGGCGCCGATGCGCATTGCCAGAAGCTGGCCGCGGCCTCTGGCGTGGCGGGCGCGGGCGCCAAGTCCTGGCGCGCCTATCTCAGCGTCGCACCGACCTTTGCCACACAGACAGCGCCGGCGGTGCCGGCGGTCAACGCGCGTGACCGCGTGGGCAACGGGCCGTGGTTCAACGCCAAGGGCCAGATGATCGCGCGCGATCTCGCCCACCTGCACAACGGCAACAACATCAGCAAGGAGACGGCGCTCGACGAAAAGGGCGGCGTCATTAAGGGCCGCGGCGACACGCCGAACGAACACGACATCCTGACAGGCTCACGCGCCGACGGCACGGCCTTCGCGCCGCAGCAGGACACCACCTGCGGTGCCTGGACCAAGAGCGGCGAGGGCTCCGCCATCGTAGGCCACCACGACCGCATCGGCCCGCTGCCCGAGAACTGGGCCAAGTCCTGGAACTTCTCGCACCCGTCGGTCGGCTGCAGCCAGGAGGCCTTGATCCGCACCGGCGGCGCCGGTCGCTTTTATTGCTTCGCCACGAACTGATTGCTGCATCCAGGACGGCCGCTGCTGCGTAGCAGTCTGCGGCCTCGTGCCGCAACAAAGGAGTAGGTGATGAGCAAGTCTGTCGTGCGCCGTGCGGCGCTGGTGGTGGGTGTGGGCGTCGCATGCGTCGCGGTGGGTCAGACGGCGCTGGTCCCTCCGGGACCGAACAAGGTGGCGTTTCCGGAGAACTGGGCCAAGGGCACGATGTACGCCACGGTCGATCGGCCCGACACCAAGCAGTACCGCGAGTTCTACACGACGCCGGATGTGATCGAGGCCGTGCGTGCAGGCAAGCCGGTGCCCGACGGCGCGGTGCTCACGCTGGCGGCGTACATGGCGCAAGTCGATGCCAACGGCGTTCCATTGAGAGATGCCAACGGACGCTTCATCAAGGGCAACCTCGCTGCGGTCAACGTGCAGCAGAAGAAGAAGGGCTTTGGCGACGACATCCCGGCGGCCATCCGCAACGGCGACTGGCAATACCAGTCCTTCACCCCGGACGGCAAGCCCAACGACAAGGCCAACCTGACGGCTTGCTACCAGTGCCACCTGCCGTTTGCGAAGGACGAGTTCCTGACCAACTTCGCCAAATTGAAGGGCACCTTCCCGAGTTCAGCGCAGGTGGCGCTGAAGAGCGGCGCGGCCGATGTCTCGATCACAGGTTTTTCGTTCGGTCCGACCACGCTCAAGGTCGTCGCAGGCGAAAAGGTCACCTGGACCAATGCCGACGACACACCGCATCAGGTGACGCTCGTTGGCGCCGACGGCAAACGCAGTGAGGTCATGCTGAAGGGACAGAGCGCGACGATGCAGTTCGACGCCGCCGGCAACATCGCCTACGTCTGCGGCCTGCACCCGACGATGAAGGGCACCATCGAAGTTGCGGCGAGATGAAGACCCCTCGCTTGCTGCGCAAGCACTCCCCCGAGGGGAAGCTCAGGCCGACGCTTGGGAGCGGCCCGACGCTGGCCTGAGCGGCCGTCGCGGTCAGTCCACCAGTCGGAGCGCGAGCACGCGGCCGCTGGCCGCGTCGATCGCGCATTGGTAGCGGAAGTGCGCGCTGAGGTCGGAGCTGGGTTGCGGTTGCGCCGTACCCTGGCCTTCGAGCTTCGCCGTACCGGCGCTGTCCTGGATCAGCGAGCGCGTGTCGGTGTTGAAAGCGATCCGGCCGACGTTCGGCCAGCGGCGCTTCAAGGCTGATGCGGCGGCCGACTCGCAGACGGCCGGTGAGATCTGGCTCAGGTCCGGTTCGACGGTGCGCACCGGCGCCGCGGCCGCACGCTCGTCGGCCGGTGCAGCGTCACGCAAGACCACGCCCGCCACGCTGCCGGCTTTGCTGTCGTAGGTGCAGCTGTAGGTGAAGGTGCGGCTATTGCCGCCCGAGCGCGCGCGGCCGGCACCGCGCAACAGCAGATCGCCGCCGTCGGCGTTGCCGGGCAAGGCGGCCGGCGGTGCATTGAAGCTGACCTCGGCCGCTGCGCCGCGGGCGTTGCGCAGCGTTGCCCTTACCGAAAGTTCACACGCTTGCACCGCGCTCGCTGGCGGCAGACCGTTGGCTGCACGTGCTGCCGGCGGTGCCGTTGAAGTCGCGGGCACCGGCGCCGAGCCTGCAGGCGCCGGGGCAGTTTGTGCGGACGCTGTTGCGGCGGCGCTCAGTGCAACAAGGACCCAACTCGTGGCGGCGGCGATGGTCTTCATAGCCGCAGTGTAGGCCGCGGCCAGCCGCCTGCGCAGCGCCTATTTGGTGGGTGTGCCGTCGGTCACGGCGGGCGGCACCGGCAGGGCGCCCCAGAGCTGTTTCAGGCGCTCGTCGCGGCCACATCCGTTGCGGTAGTACTTGTATCGCACCGGATTCTTCTTGTAATAGTCTTGGTGGTACTCCTCGGCGGCATAGAACGGCCCGGCCAAGGTGATCTCACTGACCACGGGCTCCTTGAAGGGCTTGGTCTTTTCAAGCTTGGTCAACGACGCTTGCGCAGCGGCAAGCTGCTGCCCGTCCTGCACGAAGATGCCGGTGCGGTACGGCGACCCAGCATCGCAGAACTGACGGTCCTTGGTCGTCGGGTCGATCGTGCGCCAGAAGTACTCAACCAGCTGTTCGTAGCTGACGACCTTCGGGTCGTACACCACTTCGACAGCTTCGGTGTGTCCCGTGGTTTTGGCCGAGACCTGCTCGTAGCTCGGGTTGGCGACCTTGCCGCCGATGTAGCCCGAGGTCGTGGACTTGACGCCCGGGACCTTGTCGAAATCGGCTTCGACGCACCAGAAGCAGCCGCCGGCAAACGTCGCCTTGGCCAAACCCGCCGGGGCCGGGCCGGTGGCCGTGCTTTGTGCGGCGGCCGAGATCAGCACCAACATCGTGGCTGCAGCGATCAGCAGGCGCTTCATGCGGCCCCCGCCACGAACTTCAGTGCCACGCCGTTGTTGCAGTAGCGCAAGCCGCCCGGCCTTGGGCCGTCGTCGAAGACATGGCCGTGGTGGCCGCCGCAGCGCGCACAGTGGTATTCGGTGCGCGGCAACACGTGCTTGAAGTCGCGCTTGGTGCCGAACACGCCGGGCAGGGTGGTGAAGAAGCTTGGCCAGCCGGTGCCGCTGTCGTACTTCATCTGGCTCGAGAACAGGGCCAGGTCGCAGCCGGCGCAGTGGAACGTGCCTTGCCGCTTCTCGTCGTTGAGCGGGCTGGTGAACGCGCGCTCGGTGCCTTCTTCGCGCAGCACGTTGTACTGGGCCGGCGTGAGCCGCTTCTTCCACTCGGCATCGGTCAGCAGCAGCGGTTCGATCTTCGGAGTGGCGGCGCCGGGCTTGCTCGGCTGCGCCGAGGCGCTGGAGGCCAAACCGAGGCTGGAAAGCAGTCCGAGCCAGTCACGACGTGTCATGGGGTCTTCTCCTTGCTGTGAATCGATGCGCATCTGTCGCCGTCGCCTGCCATGCCTTACAGGCGCATCCGCGGGCCGCAGTGTGACGTGGAACAGATGCGGTGGTTCCGTCGCCTGTAGGCGCAATCCTGACACGCGCGTTGACGACTCACTGACATGCGGCGCCGAACTGCACCGATCGCGGTTCGTGGGCGCAAGGCCTAGATTGATTCGTATGCGATCGGACAAGGAGTCTTGTGCCATGAACGCCAGCCCATCCCAGAGCTTCGCAGCACGCGGCCGCGGCAGCTTCGAGTTGCGCTTTCGCTCGCTGTTCCAGGAAGGACGCGCCTTGGCGTTTGCCTGCGATGCCGATGGCTGCATCGACCTCGACCGGCTGAGCGACCGCGCACGCCAGAGCTACCTGTATGCGCGCGCCCTGGTCGGCCGCGACTTTGCGCAGCCCGAGGTGACGGCGATCTACGCTGCCTGACGGGCGACGCGCGGATCGTCCAGATCGTCGTAGAACGCGGAGGGCACCGGCTCGAGTTGGCCGTAGTCGGTAGCGTCGCCATGGGCGAGGACTTCCGCGATCTCCGGCACCGGCAGCAGGCGACGCCCGCCCGCATCGATCTTCGTCGGCGCTTCCTTGACGTTGCTCTTCGGGATGAACAGCTCGCGCGCATCGACCACGTCGGGCAGGTCGTCTTCATCCCACTCCAAGACCTGCACGCCGGCGGCGCGCAGCACTTGCACCAGGCGCTGATGGCGCTTGGCGCTGCGCTTGGACTCATCGGCAGTGCGCACTTCCACGGCGGCCACCGCGCGCGAGCTGTAGTCGCAGACCAGCAAGTCGACCGCGAGGCGGCCGGCGCGCTGCAACCACATCTGATAGGGGTTGCGTGTCGGCACGCTGATGAACCGCGACAGCGGCACCTGCGACAAGATCACGTGGCCGGGCAGAGCGCGCTTGAGCACTTCATAAGCCTGGCGCTCGCCCAGCGTCATCACCCGCACGGCCTGGGGCGGCCAGGCCTGGATGGTGTCCAGGCCTTCTTCGCGCTGCGGCACGGCGGCGGCTGGCGTGCGCCGGCGCATCAGGATCCATGTCAACAGCGCGGCCACGATTGCCGAGACGACGGCGATCCAATGCGGTTGTTCCAGGAGGTCCATGGGTGAAGCAGAGCGGGCGCTATGGGAAGTTGCTGCCAAGGCTAGAGCGTGGCGCCCGGGCGGGCAAGGCACCGGTGTTGCGCAGTCGAGCGAAGCGACAAATCTTGCTCAGGCGCGCCCCGTCGGATTGGTAAGCGGTTGTTTCCCCGGGCGTCATGACCGCCTTCGGCCGCCATCGCCGGAGGGTGCTTCCAAGGGGTGGCAGGGGCCTGCGCTAAGCTTGCCCGCATGGCCGCTGGAAGTTTGCTCACCCTGCTCGACGACATTGCCACGATCCTCGACGACGTGGCGGTGCTGACAAAAATTGCCACGAAGAAGACTGCCGGCGTGCTTGGCGACGATCTGGCCCTCAATGCACAGCAGGTGGCCGGCGTGCGGGCCGAGCGCGAACTGCCGGTGGTGTGGGCGGTGGCCAAGGGGTCGATGGTCAACAAGGCGATCCTCGTGCCGGCGGCGCTGGCCATCAGCGCCTTCGTGCCCTGGCTGATCACACCGCTGTTGATCGTCGGTGGCTTGTTCCTGTGCTTCGAAGGCGTTGAAAAGCTGGCCCACAAGTTCCTGCACAGCAAGGCGGAAGACGAAGCGCACCACGCTGAGCTGACTCACGCGCTGGTCGATCCCAATGTGGACTTCGCCGCGGTCGAGCGCGACAAGATCAAGGGCGCCATCCGCACTGACTTCATTCTCTCGGCCGAGATCATCGTCATCGCCCTGGGCACGGTCGCCGGCCAGCCGTTGGGCACGCAGGTCGGGGTGTTGGTCGGCATTGCGCTGCTGATGACCGTGGGGGTCTACGGCCTCGTCGCGGGCATCGTCAAGCTCGATGACCTGGGGTTGTATCTGAGCCAGCGCGGTGGCGCGCAGGCAGCGCTTGGTCGCGGCATCGTGCGCGTGGCGCCGTGGCTGATGAAGGCGCTGTCGATTGCCGGCACCGCGGCGATGTTCCTGGTCGGTGGCGGCATCGTCGTACACGGGGTGCCCGTGCTGCACCATGCTGTGCAATCGTTCGCCACTGCGGCGGGTGGTGCACTGCAGCCAGTGATGGAGGCACTGGGGAATGCTGGCGTCGGCATTGCGGCCGGTGCGCTGGTGCTGATTGTCGTGACGCTGGGCAAGAAGGTGTTCAGCCGGCCCGCGGTGGCAGTGTGAAGACGCTGCTGCTGGCGTTGCTGCTGTTGTTCGCAGGCGGCGCGTCGGCGGTCGAGGCCAACAGCGCCAATCGCGCCCAGCTCGAACAGTTGCGCCACGTCGGCCCGCCACTGGCCGCTGCCATCCTCGCCGCGCGCGACAAGGACGGCAACTTCAAGGATTGGGCCGACCTGATGGCCCGCGTGCGCGGGATTCGCGCCGCCAAAGCCGGCAAGCTGAGCGAGGCCGGCCTCACCGTCGGCGGCGCGCCTTACGCTGCGCCGCCGAAGTAGCGGCTACTTGCCGGCGATCCCCAGCAACTCGACTTCGAAGTTCAGCGTCGCGTTCGGCGGGATCGGGCCGCCGGGCGTGCCGCGCTCGCCGTAGGCGATGCCCGGCGGGCAAGTCAGTTGCGCCTTGCCGCCGACCTTCATCTTCTGCACGCCTTCGGTCCAGCACTTGATGACGCGGTTCAACGGAAACTCGGCGGGTTGGCCGCGCGAGTGCGAGCTGTCGAACTCCTTGCCGTCTTGCAGCGTGCCGCGGTAGTGAACCTTGACGACATCGGTGGCTGTGGGCGAGGGGCCAGTGCCGTCCTTGAGGGACTTGTAGACCAGGCCGCTGCCGGCAGCGGGCGCCGCTGCTTGCGCAAACGCCGTGGAAGTGGCGAGGCACGCCGCGGCAATGAAGAGCAACTTACTTGTAGCCATCCTTGAGTCCTGTGATGCGGTTGAAAACGAGATGCTGTCCGGCGCGGTGGTCCACGCGATCGGCAACGAAGTATCCGTGGCGTTCGAACTGCAGCCGCGTTTCCGGCGCGCAAGATGCAACGCCTGGTTCGACGTAGCCGTGCACGACACGCCGGCTCGCCGGGTTCAGCACGCTGCGGAAGTCTCTGCCGTCGGCATCGGGTTGGTCTTCGGTGAACAGGCGTTCGAACAAGCGCAGCTCAATGGGCACGGCATCGTGCACGCCGACCCAGGTGATCGTGCCCTTGACCTTCACCGCGTCGGCGCCGGGCGTGCCGCTCCTGGTGTCGGGCACGACCGTGGCCAGCACCGCAGTCACCTTGCCTTCCGCATCTTTCTCGCAGCCGGTGCACTCGACGACGTAGCCGTACTTGAGGCGCACTTTGTTGCCGGGGAAGAGGCGAAAGAAGCCCTTGGGCGGCACATCGGCGAAATCGTCGCGCTCGATCCACAGCTCGGGGCCGAAGCCGAATTCGCGGTGGCCCAGCTCCGGCTTTTGCGGATGCACTGGTGCGCGGCAAGGCACGACCTCGGACCAGTTCGTCAGCTTCAGCTTCAGCGGATCGATCACGGCCATCGCTCGCGCGGCCTGGCCTTCCAGATCTTCGCGCAGCGCGCCGTCGAGCACCGACATGTCGACCCAGATGTTGGTCTTCGAGGCCCCCGTGCGCTCGGCCATCAGCCGCAGCGAGGCCGGTGTGTAGCCGCGCCGGCGCAGGCCGAAGATCGTTGGCATGCGCGGATCGTCCCAGCCCGACACGTGCTTTTCATCGACCAGCGCCTTCAGCTTGCGCTTGCTCGTCATCACGCCCTTGATGTTCAGGCGGCCGAACTCGTACTGCTTGGGCAGCGGCGTGGCGAGCAGGCCCAGTCGCGCCAGGTGTTCGAGCAGCCAGTCGTAGAACGGCCGCTGGTCTTCGAACTCGAGCGTGCAGATGCTGTGCGTGATGCGCTCCAGCGCGTCCTCGATCGGGTGCGCGAAGGTGTACATCGGATAGACGCACCACGCATCGCCGGTGGCGTGGTGCGTGGCGTGCTTGATGCGGTAGATCGCCGGGTCGCGCAGGTTGATGTTCGGCGAGGCCATGTCGATCTTGGCGCGCAGCACGGCCGCACCGTCTTCCATGCGGCCGCTTTTCATCTCGGCCCAGCGCGCGCGGTTCTCGGCCACGCTGCGCGAGCGGAACGGGCTGTTGGTGCCGGGCGTCGTGAAGTCGCCGCGCGTGGCACGCATCTGCTCGGCCGTCTGTTCATCGACATAGGCCAAGCCGTCGTCGATCAGCGCTTCGGCGGCACGCGCCATGAAATCGAAATAGCTGCTGGCGTAGAACAGGTGGGAGACACCGCCCGCGTTCCAATCGAAGCCGAGCCAATGCACAGCTTCGATGATCGCGTCGACGTACTCCTGCTCTTCCTTCTCCGGGTTGGTGTCGTCGAAGCGCAGGTGGCAGATGCCGCCGTAGTCGGCCGCCAGACCAAAGTTCAGGCAGATGCTCTTGGCATGGCCGATGTGCAGATAGCCGTTGGGCTCGGGCGGGAAGCGCGTGCGGATCTTCGCGGCATCGAGCGGCCCGGCGGCGTGATGCGCCGCGTCGCCTGGCGAACCCGCAAAGCGGCGGCCCTCGTTGACCTGCTCGGTCAGATCGCGCTCGATGATCTGACGCAGAAAGTTGGTCGGCTTCGCCGCGCTGGCGTTCGGTTCGGACATGCGATCGATTCTATCGACGGGCTTCTCTAGGCCTTTCGACCGATGCCGATTGACGCCACGCCCTCGGTCGGACGAGAGGCGCAGGCGAAGCGCGCAGTTCCTACATTGAAGTCATGCCGCGGCGCCATTGCCGCGGCGGTTCATCGAAGGAACTCGACATGACCACCCGCTACTCGCTTCCTGCCCGGTCCGACCATGCCGATACGGCACGAGGCGCGCGCACGCTGGCGGCACTGGCGCTGGTCATCTGCGTCCTCGGTCTGAGCCTGCTGGTCGCCTTCATGCCCGAACCTGACACCCCGCTGGCGACTTCACCCGACGCCGAGGCCGCGCAGCAGCCGCAGCCCACGCCGCTCGGCGCATGACGCCGTGATCCCTCGCGCTGGCGGCCACCGTGCCGGTCGGCACGTTGCGGGCCGGCTGAAGATCAAGGCGTGGCAGGGTGCAGGCGGCTTGCGGGAGCCGCCACTTGAGAGTCGAATCGGCCTTGCATCATGGGCACCGGCTTGCTGAGTCTGTCGCTGCGCCGCCGCGCCGCGGTAGCGCTGCTGCTGGCCGTTGCCTGCGCGCAGGTCCTGGCACAGCAGACGGGGCTGTGCACGCCTGCGGCGCAGCGCTCGGTGTCGTTCGATCCTGCGCAGCCGGCCATGGTCATCGACAGCGCCGAGCGCATCGGCGCCGATGGCCGCGCCGAGCGTGTGAGCCTGCCGGATGCCGCCCAGCCGGGTCCCGGCGACGCCTTCGTCGAACGCCGTTACCGCGTTCCGGTGGAGGCGGCGGCGCAGTCGCTCTACCTGTCGGGCGTGTTCGGCCATCTGCGCGTTGCGCTCAATGGCGAGAAGCTGCTCGACACCATCACCGAGCCGCTCACGCCGGAGCCGCGCTCGAGCAAGCGCCAGCGCCTGCTCTCGCTGCCGCCTTGCCTGCTGCTGCCCGCCGGCAACATGCTCGAGATCACGGTGCGCAGCGCGCGCCATGCCGGCATCTCCAAGGTCACGCTCGGTGGCTATGACACCCTGCACGAGCTGCGCAACGACAAGACGCTGTGGATGTCGACGGCGCCGGCGGTGGCGTCGGCGATGATGGCTTTCCTCGGGCTGAGCGTGCTGCTGATCTGGGTGCGCCGGCGAGGCGAGAGCATTTATCTGCACTTCGGCATCGCAGCGGTCGCCTGGAGCTTGCACACGGCGTGGACCGTGTCGTCCCACCCGGTGCTGCCCCAGCCCCACTATGGCGTCTGGTGGACAGCGCTCTACGCCTTCGTCGTCGCCATGCTGGCCATCTTCAGCCTGCGTTTTGCCGGGTATCAGCCGCGCCGCACCGAACGCGGCCTGCTCTGGGCTGCTGCCCTGGCGCCGCTGTGGCTCTACCTGGGCGTGGCGGTCGGCGCTGGCGACAGCTTCGGCACCGCGCTGCGCCTGGGCATGGTGCTGGTGGCGTTCGCCGGCCTCGCTGCAGTGGCGGTGAGTGCGCTGCGACGGCGCAGCATCGACAGCGCCTTGCTCGTCGTCGCCGGCATGGCGGCCGCCGGTCTGGGCGCACGCGACTGGTGGGTCTTCGCCTTCGGTGACGACAACCTGCCGGTGCAACTGGCGCCGTTTGCCGGGCTGCCCTTCGTCGTCCTCGTTACCTGGTTCCTGATCGACCGCTTCGTGCGCACCAACGAGTCGCTCGAAACCCTCAACCGCGACCTCGAGTCGCGGGTGGCCAGCCAGAGCAAGGCCCTCTCGTCCGCGCTCGATCACATGCGCAGCGCGCGCGACTGGGCGGAGAAGGCCAACCGCAGCAAGACCGGCTTTCTGGCCGCGGCCAGCCACGATCTGCGCCAGCCGATCCACGCGCTCGGGCTGTACATGGACTCGCTGCGCCATCGCCCGCTGGAAGCGCCCGCGCGCGAGATCGTCGATCGGATGGAAGGCTCGGTGGCCGCGCTCGACTCGCTGCTGACCGCGCTGCTCGACATTTCGCGCATCGATGCCGGCGCGCTGGTGCCGCGGCCGCGCGCCTTCGATCTCGGCGCGATGCTGCACCGGCTGGCCGACGAGTTTGCGCCCGAGGCGGCGTCGCGCGCGCTGCGCTTTTCGGCGCGCGTCGGCGGCAAGGCGCAGCGCGGTGGTGTGGTCGGATCCGCTGCTGGTCGAGCGCGTGTTGCGCAATCTGATCGCCAACGCGGTCAAGTACACGAAGAGCGGCGGCGTGCTCGTCACCTGCCGGCCTCGCGCGGCAGGCAGCACGTCGCCGAGCTGGCGCGTCGAGGTCTGGGACACCGGGCCGGGCATCGCCGTCGAAGAGCGCGAGCGCGTCTTCGAGGAGTTCTACCAGGCCGGCAACCCCGAGCGCGACCGCCGCGGCGGCATCGGCCTCGGCCTGTCGATCGTGCGCCGCCTGGCGCAACTGATGAAGCTGCCGCTGGCGCTGCACTCGCGGCTCGGCCATGGCACGCGCATTGCGCTCGACCTGCCTGCCACCGACGAGGCCATCGAGCCGCCGCAGCGCACCGATGCCGAGCTGCCGCTGCAGGGCCTGGCCGTGGCGGTGATCGAAGACGATGCCGAGGTCCGCGACGCGATGCGCACGCTGCTGCAGGGCTGGGGCTGCCGCGTCTGCGACGGCGCCGACGCAGACGAGGCGATGGCATGCGCGCGTGGGCAGGGCGATGTGCCCGCGGCAGTGGTGGCCGATCTGCGCCTGCGCGGCGGCCGCGATGGCCTGGGCGAGATCGCGCGCCTGCGTGCGGCCTACGGCGATGAGCTGCCCGCGCTGCTGGTCAGTGGCGACTCGGCGCCAGAGCGCGTACGACTGATGCAGAACAGCGGCCTGCCCTGGCTGGCCAAGCCGGTGCCGGCCGCGCGCCTGCGCAGTTGGCTGGCGCAGAGCGTGACAGCACTCGATGGCCAGGCTTCGATCGCATGAACGTCCTCATCGCCGATGACCATCCGCTGGTGCGTGATGCCCTGGCGCGCGCCGTGCAGCAGCTTGCCGCCGATGTGCAGGTGCGCGAGGCCGGCGACCTCGAAGGCCTGCTGCGTCTGGCCGCTCAGGGTGACGCCGACCTGGCGCTGGTCGATCTCAACATGCCTGGCATGGACGGCGTCGCTGGCCTGCGCCGCCTGCGCGAGGCCGCGCCGACGCTGCCGGTGGTCGTGGCCTCCGGGCAGGAGGATGCGGCGACGATCCGCGCCGTGCTGGCAGCGGGCGCCGTCGGCTTCATCCCCAAGAGCGAGCGCTCCGAAGTGCTGCTCGGCGCGCTGCGCCTGGTGCAGTCGGGTGGCACCTATGTGCCCTCGCGCCTGCTGACGGCGCCGCCAGCGACACCATCGCTGGAGCTGACGCCGCGCCAGCTCGACGTGCTGCATTGCCTTCAGCGGGGCGAGCCCAACAAGTCGATCGCGCGCGAACTGGGGTTGACCGAGGGCACCGTGAAGATCCACATCGCCGCCATCCTGCGCGTGCTGCAGGTGCGCAATCGCACCGAGGCGGTCATCCGCGCTCGCGCGCTGGGCATAGCCCAACAGGCGTAGGCGGGCCCCGGCTTTCGACAGACGCGGCGGCGGCGTCGCTTGCCTAAAGTGGATTCATCCACTTCAGGAGCCTGCGATGACAACCTCCTTCGAACACTCGACAGCCGATCGCGCTCTGCGCCGCCGCGGCACGGTGTTGCTGGGTGTGGCCGGTGGCGCCGCCATGGCGGTGTTGCTGGTCGCCGTGCAGACACCCGGTGCGAGCGACGAGCCGTTGCCCGAGCCGGTGCGGGTCGATACCGCGCCTGCACCCGCCGGTGCGCCGACGCAGCGTGTGGCCGCACTCGACTCCGGCGTTGATTGGAGCCGTGTCGGGCACGCGCCAGAGGAGCCCGGCGCATCGGTGGCCGCATACGACCGTTGAAGGAGAGCCGACATGAACCTCAGCATCGCCGCGCGTTCATGGCTGACCGCCATCACATTGGCGGCACCATCGGCGCAAGCCCAACCGCCGACCGCCTTCGACACGGCAATGGATGCCTATGCGCACCAGCACTTTCGCGCTGCGTTCGATGGCTTGGCGCGGCTGGCCGACGGCGGCCATGGCGATGCCGCGCGCATTGCGCTGTTGATGGTGGCGCATGGCCCGCGCTTGTTCTCGCAGCGCTTCGATATCACGGCAGCGCAGCGCGACCAGTGGCTCGATGCGGCCAGCGCGGCGGCGCAACGCACCGCCGGTTGAGCGAAGGCTACTGGCCCTTGAACAGGTGCGCGTACAGCCGGCTGGCTGTCAGCGTTTCGGTGCGCCCGCGCAGGAACAGCGTGACCTTGCCCGACTCTTCGCGCCGCGCCTGCGCGATGCACCGCGCTTGCACGATCGTGCCGCGGTGGACCTGCCAGAAGCGCTGCGGATCGAGCTGCGGCAGCAACTCCTTGAGCGACAGGCGGATCAGGTGCTCCTTGTCGACGGTGATGACGCGCACGTACTTGTCGGCGGCTTCGAAATAGATCACCTCGTCGATCGGTACCAGGTGAACGGTCTGACCGACCTGCGCCTGAATGACTTCGAGCCGTGATGTGGCAGGCAGAGCCGTGCTGCCTAACAAGGCACGCAGTTGATCGACGGACTGCTGCAGCGCTTCGGCAGCTGGCCCGCGCGACGCCAGCCGCGCTTGCAGCCGCGCCACACAGGCCGCCAGCCGCTCGCGCTGCACCGGCTTGACAACGAAGTCCACCGCTTGTGCGTCGAAGGCGGCGAGCGCGTACTGGTCGTAGGCAGTGACGAAGACGAGCAGCGGAAACGGCGTGCCGTCCGGCCAGTCTTCGGCCAGCGCCTGCGCCGCTTCGAGCCCGCTCATGCCGGGCATGCGGATGTCGAAGAAGCAGACTTGCGGCCGCAGCACCAGCGTGCGCTCTACCGCCGCAGCGCCGTCGCCGACGCTGGCCACGATCTGCAACTGCGGCCACAGTGCGGCCAGGTCTTGCTTCAAGCCTTCGGCCAGCAGCGGTTCGTCTTCGGCGATCAGCGCAGTGATGTTCATGAGCTTGTTTTCAGCGGCAAGGTGATGCGGGCCTCGGTACCGCCGCCGGTGGCAGGCTCGAGCGTGAATGTCGCAGCGGTGCCATACAGCGTCGCCAGACGGTCACGCACCTGCTGCGTGCCGAAGCGCGTGCCTTGCGTGGTCGCTGAGGGCTGCAGGCCAACGCCGCTGTCGCGCACCGTCAGCACGAGCGTGGCGCCGTCGCGCGAGGCGCGAACTTCGATGCGCCCCCCTTCGATCTTGGGCTCCAGCCCGTGCGTGATGCAGTTCTCCACCAGCGGCTGCAGCAGCAGCGGCGGCACCATGGCGTCTCGCAGATCGTGGGGCAAATCGAACTCGTATTGCAAACGCGGCCCCATGCGGATCTGCATCAGCGCCAGATAGTCGCCAAGGCGCTCGAACTCGGCCGTCAGCGGGTGCATGCCGACGCGGCTGGCGCCCAGCGTGGCGCGCAGAAAGGCGATCAGGCGGTCGAGCATGGCCTGCGCCTTCACAGGGTCGAGCGAGATCAGCACACGCAGGTTGGCCAGCGTGTTGAACAACATGTGCGGCTCGAGCTGCGACTCGAGCAGCTTCAACTGGGTCTCGGCCGCCGCACGTTGTGCACGCTGCACCTGCGCGTCGCTGGCCGACAGGCGTGCGCGGCCCCACGAGACGATGGTGAAGCCGACCGATGCCAGCAGGCAGACGGAGACAATGATGAACAGTGTGCGGACGTCGTGCAGGCCCGGCGTGGGAATCGCTTGCCCCAGGAGGCGCCCGGCCAGCGCGTAGCCGAGGTTCAGCCCGAGCCACACGCCCAGCACGATGATGACCAGGGTGATCGGCCAGCCCGGCCAGCCGCTGCGCCGTGTGGCATCGCCGTCTCGGCTGAAGTGCTGCAGCGCGCGCGCTGCGCCGCGCCGCCCAAGGTCGATGATGAACTGGCACGTCAGGCCGATGCACAGCGAATAGACGAAGTTCCTGACGAAGCTGTCGTTGAACGCGATCGACAGGAACAGCGCGATGAACGCTGCCAGCGGCACGCCGATCAGCAGGTGCCGCAGCACGAAGGCCAGCGGGCGGGGCAGGGAGTCGAGCGCCTTGTTCATGGTTCGCGGCGCGATCATCCTCGGGCTTCGCAATCCGGGCGAGGACTCAGCGACGAAACGGCGCGCGGCGGCGCGAAACAGCGCCGCGTGGCCGTCAAGCGGCGGTGGCCAGGCGAGCGCGAATGTTCTCGACGCGCGCCCGGTTGACGCCGAAGTCCTTGCGGCCGACGCGCGAGGCCGAGCGCACCTGGACGACGCCCGCTGCGGGATCGAACCAGAACTCGACATCGTCGACGAAGCGCAGCAGCGGCGTCGTGAATTGGGCGTAGAGGTAGTTGTCGCTCTGCTCGACAATGTGCGAGCCCGGCAGGTCTTCGACCACCTTGGCGATCTTGGCGATCGTTGCCTTGCCGTCGCCTTGCAAGTTGATTGGCGCAATCCGGGCTTCGTCCTTCAACGGCGCTTCGGGCCACAAGTCGGCCTGGCTGGAAACGCTGTTGGGCGTCTTGGCCGGCGGCTTCAACTTTCCGTCGCGCACGCCGATGTTCGCCGGCGGCTTGCCGGAGAAAGCGCCGACCCTGGCCGCCAGCAACACCGCAACCACAGCCAGTGCGATCCAGATGACGAAGTGCATGGCGACCCTCTGCCGTGTCAACGCCGGCGCCCGCCGCCGAGCAACGAGCCGAGCACGCCGCGCACGATCTCGCGGCCGACCGCCGAGCCGACGCTGCGCATCGCGCTGCGAGCGGCCGATTCTGCCAAGCCCTCATGCTTGCCGCCACGCGGGCCGGTGCTGCCGAAGATGGCGCCCTTCAAACCGTCCAACAAACCGCCGCCCGCTTCCTGCTTCGCAGGCGGGGCGCCAGCTTTTGTCGCCGCGGTGTTGGGCGCCGCATCGGCCGACGCCTCGGCGCGGCCCTTCAACTTCTCGAACGCTGATTCGCGGTCCACCGTTTTCTCGTACACGCCGGCCACCAGCGACGAGGCCTGCAGCGCCTTGCGCTCGTCGGCATTGATCGGCCCGATGCGCGAGCCCGGCGGCAGCACGAAGACGCGCTCGGTGATGCTCGGCCGGCCCTTGTCGTCGAGGAAGCTGACCAACGCCTCGCCGACACCGAGTTCGGTGATCGCGGTCTGCACGTCGAGCTTCGGATTGGCGCGCATCGTGCTCGCCGCCGACTGCACCGCCTTCTGATCGCGTGGCGTGAAGGCGCGCAGCGCATGCTGCACGCGGTTGCCAAGCTGGCCGAGCACGCTGTCCGGAATGTCGAGCGGGTTCTGCGTCACGAAGTACACGCCGACGCCCTTCGAGCGCACCAGGCGCACCACCAGCTCGATGCGCTCGAGCAGCACCTTCGGCGCTTCGTTGAACAGCAAATGCGCTTCGTCGAAGAAGAAGGTCATCTTCGGCTTGTCGAGGTCACCGACTTCGGGCAGCGTCTCATACAGCTCCGACAGCATCCAGAGCAGGAAGGTCGCGTACAGGCGCGGCGACGACAGCAGCTTGTCGGCGGCGAGGATGTTGATCACACCCTTGCCCTTTTCTGTCTGCATGAAGTCGTTGATGTCCAGCATCGGCTCGCCGAAGAACTTGTCGCCGCCTTGCTCTTCGATCTGCAGCAGGCCGCGCTGGATCGCGCCGACCGAAGCCGCGCTGATGTTGCCGTACTCGGTGGTGAACTGCTTGGCGTTCTCGCCGCAGTACTGCAGCATCGCCCGCAGGTCCTTCAGATCGAGCAGCAGCAGGCCGTTGTCGTCGGCGACCTTGAAGACCAGGTTCAGGACGCCGGCCTGGGTTTCGTTCAGATCGAGCATGCGCGCGAGCAGCAGCGGGCCCATGTCCGACACCGTGGCGCGCACCGGGTGGCCCTGCTCGCCGAAGACGTCCCACAGCATCGTCGGGCATTGCATCGGCGTCGGCGCATCGAGGCCGCGGTCCTTCAAGATCTTGGCGACCTTGTCGGGCAGCTGCCCGGTCTGGCTGACGCCGGTCAGGTCCCCCTTGACGTCGGCCATGAAGACCGGAATGCCGATCGAGCTGAAGCTCTCGGCGATCTTCTGCAGCGTGATCGTCTTGCCGGTGCCGGTGGCCCCAGTGATCAGGCCGTGCCGGTTGGCCAGCGCGGGCAGCAGGTGGCACTCGATGGTGCCGTGCTTGGCGACGAGGATCGGCTCGGGCATGGAAGAGGCTCCGTGGTGGGACGGCGCCAGTCTATCCAATGCCCTCGACCGATCGCGTTAACAGGCCCTAATTCGCCGGGTCGCGGCCCGACACCTTCAGCGTGACCGTCTTGCCGCTGACCACGTCGACGCCGCTGATGACGCTGCCGGTGGCCGGATCGTCGCCGGTGACGACGATCGTCACCTTCTTGCCGGTGGTGGTGTCGGTGCCGAAGACGCGGAACTTCTTCGGCTTGCCTGCCGGGTCGCGGCCGGCAGTGCTCGATCCGCTGGCTGCCTGGGGGCCATCACGCTGGGGCTTGCAGTTCATGTTGTGCATCCTTCTGCGGCAAAAGGACGGGCGCTGGCGCCGTTGCCGCAACACGGCGGCGCAGCGCAAGCATTGTGCGCGCGCTGCGGCCTGCGCGGCGCTCAAGGCGCCTGCAGCGCAGCCTCGTCGAACTCGACGGTCGTCTCGGCCGAGGCCGCCCCGACGCCGCGCAGCGCGTACTCGGCGGCCTTGTGCGTGCGCCACCAGCCGAGCATGCGCTCGAAGTCGCCATTGAACAGGCGCAGCTTGAGCATGTCGCTGACACTGCTGCACATCGCCCCGTCGCCGGGCGACAGAACCTCCTGTGTCGCGCGCGCGTCGCAGTCCCAGAAGAGGCGCTCGAGGCGATCGGGGTCGAGGCGGCTCAGGTCGGGGCTCGTCGCATGGACCAGGGTGGCGGCGCCGAGGCAGGCCAAGGCGACGGTGGTGGCGGCCAGCAGCGTGGCCAGAGGGTTTTGCTTGCGATTCATGGTGGTCTCCTTGTCGCATCAGTCGGTCACGAGGAACACGCGCGTGTAGCCGGCGGCGGCGAACCGGTCGGCCAGGGCGGCACCCTGGCGGCGGTCGCGCAGCGCAACGAACACCGGCGCGTTGTGGTTCAGGTCGCGCGCGGCCATCGTCCCGGCGGTCATGCCCAGCGCGAGGTGGGCATCGGGCACGCCGAAGTCGTCGTTGCAGCAGCCGTCGTCGATCCAGACGACGTCGCCGCCCAACGCCCGCTCGAGCGCCTGGGCCTGCGCGCGCAGCGCGTACAGGCCGCTGCGGATCATCTCGTCGCCGCGCCGCGGTACGGCTTGCAGTGGGGCCGAGGTGGGGTGGCCCTCGTCGTCCAGCAGCGGTGGTGCCGCCGAGGACGGGGCAGGGGTCGGGACTTTGCCGAGCAGCCAGGCGGTGGCTTCGTCGCCGAAGCCGCCGTCGCAGGCGCCCAGCGCGGCGGCCAGGGCGCAGGCTGCCAAGGTGCAGCCGGTGGTCTTGCAGAAGTTCATTGCGGTCTCCAGGGTGGGTGCGCGAAACGGGTTTCCGCGCTGGAGACAGGTTGCGAGGGGCGCTCCTACCGCCGTCCTACCGCGACGCGCTGCGACCCTTCAAACTGGGGAGACGTGCGTCAAAAGGCGAGCGCTGCCTCGCGCACGACGGCCATCGTTTCGCTCGAAGGCGAGGCGCCGTGCAATGCCAGCATGGCCTTGCAGTGATGCCACGCGCGCAGCGCCTCGGCGCGCTCGCCGCGTGCGATCTGCGCGCGGATCAGGCGCCGCGCCAGCGACTCGGCCAGCGGATCGGCCTCGAGCGCGCGTTCGTACAGCCGGCAGGCCTCGGCCGGCGCCAAGGCTTCCAGCGCTTCGGCCAGAGCGGCCGAGGGCGAGCACGAAACGGCGCCGCGTGCGCTCTCGCGCACCGAGCGCCCAGGGCGCGTCCAGGCCGTCGAGCAGCGGCGCGCGCGCCAGGTGCAGCAGGCGATCGGCTTGCGCGAGCAGCGTCGCCGCATCGGCGCCGGTGCGCAGGCTCCCAGTGGCCGTCGGCCAGCGCGGCCACGTCGGTCCAGGCCCGCGTGCGGTCGAGCAGCAGCTGGCCGCCGTCGAGCAGCAGCAGGCTGTCGTCGCCCAGCGTGCGGCGCAGTCGCAGCAGCGCGGCGTCGAACGACTTGCGCTGTTGCTCGTGGTCGGCGTCGGGCCACAACCAGTCGAGCGCGGTGGTCACCGGCAGCGACGCGCCGCCGTGCGCCAGCAGCGCGCGCAACAGATCCAGCGGGCGCTGCGGCACGCGCGAGCCGCTGGCGGTGATCGGCACGCCGTCGCGCCAGACGCCGAACTCGCCGAAGCCGCGCACCACCAGCGGCCACGGCCACGCCTCGAGCGTGCGGTCGGGGCAGGGCAGGCGCGCGCGCTGCGCCCAGCGGGCCGCGTACCCGGGCTCGATGCCGCGGCGCAGCGCGTGTGCGAGCCGCTCGGCAACGACCTGCGGCAGCCACCAGCCGCTGGTGGTCGCGAAGTCGTTGATCGCGCCCAAGTGCAGGGCCTCGACCAGCGCCGCATCGGCTTCATCGGTCCGCTCGAGGCGCTGCAGCCCATGCGACAGCAGCAGACCGGCGGAAAACACGGCGAGCGTCGCGTCGATCGCGCGCGCGGCCTCGAGCGTCTGCTGCGCCGCATCGACACTCGCGGCGTGGTGGCCGACGCCGTGCAGCGCGCAGGCCAGGCTCAACCGGTGCGCCACGCTGCGGTAGGCGCCGCCCACGGCCTGCGACTGTTCGAGCGTGCCGCGGGCCAGCGCCAGCGCGGTCTGCGCATCGCCGCGCAACAGCGCCAAGCCGGCACAGTGATGCCAGTAGCCGGTCTGGTCCGACAGCGAGCGTTCGGCCAGCGTCTCGCGCATCGCGTCGAGGTGGCGCTGCGCCGCCGGCGCGTCGTGCGCGGCCAGCTCGATTGCGGCACCGAGTGCGTTGACGCCATAGACCTCGGTGCGCATCGCATGCTGCTCAACCAGCGCGAGCGCTTGCCGCACCGCTTCGCGCCCGCGCTCGAACTGCGCAGTGAAGCGTGAGAACGCGGCCAGCCCCTCGAGCCAGACCAGCGCCTCCTGCGGCCGCAGCAGCGACAGGTCGGCGCCTGGCAGGTTGTCGAACACGACCGCGGCGGCGCCGAACTTGCCGCGCCACAGGTGGTAGTGCGCCACGGCCGCGGCGTACTTGGTGCGCGATGGCACGCGCGCGACGCGCGGCAGGGTGCGCGGCGCCAACGCAGCCCACTCGGACAAGCGCGGATGCGAAGGCTGGCGCAGGCGGATCGCCGCACCGCAGGCCATGATTTCGGCGGCGCACTCCTCGTTCGGCCACGCCGGTCCCGGCGCTTCTGCGAGCGCCGCGTCGAGGCGCGCGATCCACGCGTCCATCGGCAGCAGTTCGGTCTCATCGAAGTAGAAGGTCTCGATCGCGGTCGCGGCGGCGAGCAACACGCCAAGGTGGTCGCCGCTCGCCGCAAACGCATCGCAGGCCGCCGCCAGCGTCGCGCGCGCGGCGGCGAAGTCCTCCAGCGGGCCGAGGCGCACCGACCAGTAGGCCGTCCACGGTGCCTGGACCGCCTGCGCCGCTGCGTCCGGCGGCAGTGCGAGTTCGCGCCACAGCGCCGGGCGGGCGAACAGGGTCGGCGAGATGGCCGCGAGTTCGGCTTCGTCGATCGTCGCCCGGGGCGTGCGCGGCCTCATCAGGCAGCCTGCGTGCTTCGCACTGCGGTCAATTCGCCCTTCGGGCGGCCGGGCGGGCTCATGGCGGCAGTGTCCGCATGCGCGCCGGCCACGTCAACGCCGACCTCCAGTGGCCCGTAACGCTGAAATCGGAAATCGCTGCCCGTGCGATACGGGGCACGCTGCGGCGTTGCAAATGCTCGCGATGCCTCTGGGCATCGCTGCGCCAGAGCCAAGCGAAGCGCAGGCTGCGCCTGCTCAGGCCTTGCATCGCACCCCGTCCCGCACGTTCCTCGACTCCCATTTCAACGTTACGGGGCCACTAGAATCCCCGCTCCCGAACTTGAGCACGAAGACGATGGCCGGTCACTCCAAATGGGCCAACATCCAGCACCGCAAAGGCCGCCAGGACGAGAAGCGCGGCAAGGTCTGGACGCGCGTCATCCGCGAGATCATGGTCGCCGCACGCCAGGGCGGCGGTGACCCGAACATGAATCCGCGGCTGCGCCTGGCGATCGAGAAGTGCAAGGCGGCCAACATGCCGGCCGACACGATCAAGCGCAACATCGACAAGGCCACCGGCAACCTGGAAGGGGTTTCGTATGAAGAGATCCGCTACGAGGGCTACGGCATCGGCGGCGCGGCGATCATCGTCGACACGATGACCGACAACCGTGTGCGCACCGTCGCCGAAGTGCGGCATGCGTTCTCGAAGTACGGCGGCAACCTCGGCACCGAAGGCTCGGTGGCCTTCCAGTTCAAGCATTGCGGGCAATTGATCTATGCGCCGGGCACGAACGAAGACAAGCTGATGGAAGCCGCGCTCGATGCCGGTGCCGAAGATGTGGTCACGGGCGAAGACGGGTCGATCGAGGTGTTGACGCCGCCGGCCGATTTCGAGACGGTGAAGAACGCGCTGGAGAAGGCCGGCTTCAAGGCCGAGATCGCCGAGGTGACGATGCGCGCCGAAACGCCGATCGAGCTGACGGGTGACGACGCGACGCGCATGCAGAAACTGCTCGACGTGATCGAAGATCTGGACGACGTGCAAGAGCTCTATCACAACGCCGAGATCGCTGAATGAAGTTGCTGGTGATTGGCAACGGCGCACGCGAACACGCGCTGGCCTGGAAGCTCGCGCAATCGCCCAAGGTGCAGCGCGTCTACGTGGCACCGGGCAACGGCGGCACGGCGGGTGACTCCACGCTGATCAACGTGCCGATCACCGATCTGGCGGCGCTGGCCGACTTTGCGGCACAGGAAAAGATCGGTTTGACCGTCGTTGGTCCGGAGGCGCCACTGGCCGCCGGCGTGGTCGACCTGTTTCGCGGCCGCGGCCTGCGCATCTTCGGCCCGACGCGCGCTGCGGCGCAGCTCGAAAGTTCGAAGGCGTTCGCCAAGGACTTCATGCAGCGCCACGGCATCCCGACGGCGCACTATGCGGTGTTCACCGACGCACCGGCCGCGCATGCGCATCTCGACAAGCACGGTGCGCCGATCGTCATCAAGGCTGACGGCCTGGCGGCGGGCAAGGGCGTCGTTGTCGCGATGACCGCCGAAGAAGCGCATGCGGCGATCGACTTCATGCTGGCCGACGACAGCGGCCAGTCGCGGGTCGTGATCGAAGAGTTCATGGCCGGCGAGGAGGCGAGCTTCATCGTCGTGGCCGATGGCCAGCATGCACTCGCCTTGGCGACGAGCCAGGACCACAAGCGCATCGGCGACGGCGACACCGGCCCCAACACCGGCGGCATGGGCGCGTACTCGCCCGCGCCGGTGGTCACGCCCGCGGTCCACGCGCGGGTGATGCGCGAGGTCATCCAACCGACGATCAAGGGCATGGCGGCCGACGGCCACCCGTTCGGCGGCTTTCTGTATGCGGGTTTGATGGTCGACGGCACAGGCAAGGCGCGTGTCGTCGAGTTCAACGCCCGGCTCGGCGACCCCGAAGCCCAAGTGCTGCTGATGCGCCTGAAGAGCGATCTGTTCGACTTGTTGATGGCCGCCACCGACGTGCACGGCCTCGGCGTGCGTGACATCGAACTGCAATGGGACCGCCGCAGCGCACTCGGCGTTGTCATGGCCTCGGCCGGCTACCCGGCGAGTCCGCGCCAAGGCGACACCATCGCCGGCATTCCTGCTACCACTGAAGATATGCAGGTCTTCCACGCCGCCACCACGCGCCGCGCCGACGGCGCGCTCGTCACCAGCGGCGGCCGTGTCCTCACCGTCACCGCGCTCGGCGACCCGCTGCGTGCGGCGCAGCAGCGGGCCTATGCGGCGCTGGAACCGATCCGATTCGACGGCATGCAGTTCCGGCGCGACATCGGGCACCGCGCGTTGAAGGCGCGATAAGGTACCGGTGGTTGTCGTCCCCACTGAGATCAAGGACCGCTCCGTGCAATTGCACGGCAATGCGCTCGCCCGCCGCCTCTTCAATGCCACTGGCTGGCAGATCAAGTTCACCGGCCTGCCGTCGAGACAAGGTGTTGCCATCGTCTACCCGCACACGTCGAACTGGGACTTCCCGGTCGGCTTGCTGGCCAAGTGGGCGCTGGGTTTCCCGGCATCGTTCTGGAGCAAGGACTCGTTGTTCAAGGTGCCGCTGTTCGGCGCCTGGATGCGCTGGGTGGGCGGCATATCGGTCGATCGGAAGAGCCCGCGCGGGCTGGTCGAACAGATGGTCGAACGGGTGAAGCTGGCCAAGGAGCGCGACGAGTTCCTGTGGCTGGCGATTGCGCCGGAAGGCACGCGCGGTTACCAGGAGCATTGGCGCAGCGGTTTCTATCGCCTTGCGCATCAAGCCGATGTGCCTCTGGCCATGGTGTACTTCGACTATGAAGAAAAAGTCATCGGCTTCGAGCGGTTCATCCGATTGAGCGGCGACACCGACAACGACATGGCGGTGATTGCCGAATACCTGTCAAGCAGGCGAGGCAAACGGCCTGAGCTGGCCGGCCCGGTGCGCTTGCCGCCCGCAAAGGAAGTCAAACCATGAGCGATGCCGTGAGCCGCGTTCGGGAGTACCTGCTGGGACTGCAGCAGCGCATCGTCAGCGCGCTCGAAGCCGAAGATGGACAAGGCCAATTCATCCGCGACGAATGGAAGAAGCCGCCTGGCGAGAAGCTGCAAGGCGAAGGTGTGACGCGCCTGATGGAAGAGGGCGTGCTGCTCGAACGCGGCGGTGTCGGCTTCTCGCATGTGCGCGGCCCCGCGCTGCCGCCGTCGGCCACGCAGCATCGGCCCGAGCTTGCGGGCGCGCCGTTCGAGGCGATGGGCGTGTCACTCGTCTTTCACCCGCGCAACCCGTATGTGCCGACAGTCCACATGAATGTGCGCATGCTCGCCGCCGCGCATGCGGGGCACGAGCCGGTGACTTGGTTTGGCGGCGGCATGGACCTGACCCCTTACTACGGCTTCGAAGAGGACGCGGCGCACTTTCATCGCACCAACCGCGACGCGCTGGCGCCTTTTGGCGCCGACAAGTACCCGCGCTTCAAGCAGTGGTGCGATGAGTACTTCTTTCTGAAGCACCGCAACGAGCCGCGCGGCGTTGGCGGCGTGTTCTTCGACGATTTTTCCGAGCCAGGCTTCGAGCAGAGCTTTGCGATGCAGAGGGCAGTCGGCGACGCGTTCCTCAACGCCTACCTGCCGATCGTGCAGCGCCGCCGCAACATGCCGTATGGCGAGCGCGAGCGTGATTTCCAAGCCTACCGGCGCGGGCGCTATGTCGAGTTCAATCTGGTCTGGGACCGTGGCACGCTGTTCGGCCTGCAGTCGGGCGGGCGCACCGAAAGCATCCTGATGAGCCTGCCGCCGATCGTCAAATGGCGCTACGACTGGCAGCCTGCAGCGGGCACGCCCGAGGCCAGCCTGTACAGCGATTTCCTGCGGCCGCGCGAGTGGATCTGAAGCGCCTCGGCCTCTTCGGCGGCACCTTCGACCCGCCGCACAACGCGCATGTTGCGCTGGCGCGCGCGGCGCTGGAAGAATTTCAGCTTGATGCGTTGCGCTGGATCCCCGCCGGTCAACCCTGGCAGAAGGCGCGCACGATCACCGACGCCGTGCATCGTGAAGCCATGGTGCGCGCGGCGATCGACGGCGAGCCGCGCTTCGTGCTCGACCGCCTCGAGCTCGAGCGGCAAGGCCCGAGCTACACGCTCGACACGGTGCGGACGCTGCGCTCGCAGCATGCCGACGCCGCGCTGTTCCTCGTCATCGGCGCTGACCAGTACGCCGGCCTGCACACCTGGCGCGGCTGGCAGGAACTGCTGGGCTTGGTCACACTCGCCGTGGCCAACCGGCCCGGCCTCATGCCGGCGGTGAACGCCGAGGTGCTGCGCACGCCACACCGCGTCGTTCCATTGCCGATGCTCGACATCTCCGCCACCGACATACGCGCGCGAGTCGCGCGCAGCCAATCGATCGACTCGCTGGTGCCACCCGCAGTGGCCAGCTATATTGCCCAACACGGTCTGTACCGTAGGAGCTAAATGGACATCCGCAAACTGCAACGCGCCATCGTCGATGGCCTCGAAGACGTGAAGGCGCACGACATCCGCGTCTTCAACACCGAGCACCTGTCGCCGCTGTTCGAGCGCGTGATCGTCGCTTCGGGCAACAGCAACCGCCAGACCAAGGCCTTGGCAGCGAGCGTGCGCGACAGCGTCAAGTCGCGCGACATGCAGGTCTTGCGCACCGAAGGCGAAGACAACGGCGAGTGGATCATCGTCGACTGTGGCGCGGCGGTGGTGCATGTGATGCAGCCGGCGATCCGCCAGTACTACAACCTGGAAGAGTTGTGGGGCGAAAAATCGGTGAAGGTCAAGCTGGGCGCTGAGGTCAAGCTGCTGCCGAAAGCATCGTCCGAGCACAAGCCTGCCAAGAAGGTCGCGGCCAAGAAGACGCCGGCGAAGAAGGCGGCTGCGGCGAAGAGGCCCTTTGCGCACAAGCTCCCGGCAAAGAAAGCGCCAGCAAAAAAGGCGCCGGCCAAGAAGACGGCCCCCCGCCGCAAGGCATGAAGCTGGTGCTGGTCGCCGTCGGCCAGCGTCAACCCGCCTGGGCCGACAGCGCCTACGACGACTTCGCCAAACGTTTTCCAGCCGAATGCCGGCTCGAACTCAAGGCGGTGAAGGCCGAGCCGCGCACGAGTGGCAAAACCGTGGCGGCGATGATGGCCGCGGAGGCCGAGCGCATCGAATCTGCCGTGCCCAAAGGGGCGCGCCGCGTGGTGCTCGACGAGCGCGGCGAGCGCCGGACGACGACGCAACTGGCCGAACGCCTGCGCTTCTGGCTCGGCGACGGGCGTGATGTCGCGCTCGTGATCGGCGGGCCTGACGGTCTCGATGCCACGCTCAAGTCGAGCGCAGACGAGACATTGCGCTTGTCGGACCTGACGCTGCCGCACGCGTTCGCGCGTGTGATGCTGGCTGAAGCGCTGTACCGAGCCTGGTCGGTGACGGCTGGCCATCCCTACCATCGCGAATAGCTGCATGCACGCTTTTGTCTACCTGGCATCGCAAAGCCCGCGCCGCCGTCAGCTGCTCGATCAGATCGGCGCAGAGTACGAACTGCTGCTGGCTGATGCGAGCGAAGACGCCGAAGTGCTCGAAGCCGAGCGCCACCGCGAAACGCCTTCGATCTATGTGCAGCGTGTCACGCGCGCCAAGCTCGACGCCGCGCGCGAGCGCTTGAAGCGGCGCGGCTTGTCTGTTGCACCGATCCTCTGCGCTGACACCACGGTCGCGCTCGGCAGACGCATCCTCGGCAAGCCCGCCGATGCTGCGGATGCGCGCCAGATGCTGCGAGCGCTGTCCGGCCGCACGCACCGCGTGCTCAGCGCCGTGGCGGTCTGGACCGGCACGCGCCGGCTCGAAGCGCTCAGCATCTCGCGCGTGCGCTTCGCCGCGTTGCCGCCGAAAGTCATCGACGCCTACATCGATTCGGGCGAGCCCTTCGGCAAGGCCGGGGCCTACGCGATCCAGAGCGCCCTGGCCGGTTGGATCTCACACATCGAAGGCAGCTACAGCGGCATCATGGGCTTGCCGCTCGCCGAGACGGCAGCGCTGCTGCGGCGGGCGAACGTAGCGCACCATCTATCCGCATAGACTGCTGTGATGGCACTGCAAGACATCCTCATCAACTGGACACCGCACGAAACCCGTGTCGCGGTCGTCGAAAACGGCTCGGTGCAGGAGCTGCATCTCGAACGTGCGCTCGAACGGGGCCTCGTCGGCAACATCTACCAGGGCAAGGTGGCGCGCGTGCTGCCGGGCATGCAGAGCGCATTCATCGACATCGGGCTCGAACGTGCGGCGTTTCTGCATGTGGCCGATCTGCACAACGGGCACAACGGCAATGGCCGCAGCGAAGCCGCGGCGAACGCCACGCCGGTGCCGATCGAGCGCCAGCTGTTCGAAGGCCAGGCGCTGACGGTGCAGGTGGTGAAGGATCCGATCGGCACCAAGGGCGCACGGCTGTCGACGCAGGTCAGCATCGCCGGGCGCATGCTGGTCCACCTGCCGCAGGACAACCACCTCGGCGTCAGCCAGAAGATCGGCTCGCCGGAGTTGCGCGAGCAACTGCGCGAGCGCTTGGCCGCGCTTGCCGGCAAGGCGGGTGAGGCCTATGCGGGCGGCGGTTTCATCCTGCGCACGAACGCGGAAGAGGCCTCCGACGCCGAGCTGGCCGACGACATCGCCTACCTTCGCAAGACCTGGGCTGGCATCCGCGAGCGCGCCTATGCGTCGCCACCGGGCACATTGCTGCACCAGGACCTGACGCTGGCCGAGCGCGTGCTGCGAGATCTGGCCCACGATGAAACGGCGGCGATCCGCATCGATTCCAAACTGCAGTTCGAGCACCTGAGCACCTTCGGCGCCACCTTCACGCCGGGCGCGGTGGAAAAGCTCACGCACTACATCGGCGAGCGGCCGATCTTCGATCTGTTCAACATCGACGAAGAGATCCGCCGCGCGCTGGCGCGCCGCGTCGACCTGAAAAGCGGCGGCTACCTGATCATCGACCAGACCGAGGCGCTGACGACAGTGGACGTCAACACCGGCGGTTTTGTCGGCGTGCGCAACTTCGACGACACGATCTTCAAGACCAATCTCGAAGCGGCGGGCGCCATCGCGCGCCAGCTGCGCTTGCGCAACCTCGGCGGCATCGTCATCGCCGACTTCATCGACATGACGCGCGCGGATCATCAGGAAAGCGTGCTCGGCGAGTTCCGCAAACAGCTCGCGCGCGACCGCGTGCGCACCACGGTCAGCGGCTTCACGCAGCTCGGACTGGTCGAGATGACGCGCAAGCGCACCCGCGAAAGCCTGGCCCACATGCTGTGCGAACCGTGCCCCACGTGCGACGGCCGCGGCATCCTGAAGACCGCACGCAGCGTCTGCTACGACATCCTGCGCGAGGTGCTGCGCGAGGCGCGCCAGTTCGACCCGAAGGAGTTCCGCGTCGTCGCCAACGCGTCGGTGGTCGAAATGCTGCTCGACGAAGAGAGCCAGCACCTGGCCGGCCTGTCGGAGTTCATCGGCAAGCCGATCTCGCTGTCGGTGGAGCCGAGCCTGACGCCGGAGCAGTACGACATCGTGCTGCTCTAGACGCGAGCCGCATTCAACGGTCACGACCCGTGGGTTGGGCGCCGAACCTGATCGCCGAGCGCGCCTTTGCCTTGGCCGCCTCGAGCGCACGATCCTTCGGCTCCGCGGTAGTGACGAGCGAAGCGATCAGCGTCCTCGCCTCATCCGCGATGGCCGCGACCGCATGCTCGAAGGCTTTCTCGTTCGCTTGGGAAGGCACACTGAACCCGCTCAGTTTTCGCACGAACTGAAGCGACGCATCACGGATCTCGAGCTCGGTGGCTGGCGGTTCAAAGTTGAACAACGTTCGGATGTTTCGGCACATGACGTGGATGCCAGAGCAGGGGGACGAAATCTTACGTTTGAGTTAGGCGGTGCCGCCAGGCGTCCGCTTGAACGAATGGTCAGGTTTCCTCGGGGCCATAGAGCCACTGGCGGTTGGCGATTCGGTGCTTCTTGCCACAGGCATGACACGCAAACTCGACGCCGATGTCGAGTTTGCGATTCTCGACGGGGATGGCTTCTTTGCATTGGGAACAGTCGAACGCCGTGACCATAAGCTGGAACGTTGCGTTGTCGTCAGCGGTGATGTTTGCGAAGTACTCAGCGCCACACTGGGGATTGAAGCAAACAGCCTTTCGCGTTTTGGCGACTGCTTCCTTGTTGCAGACGACGTGCCTTCTGCATTTGCTGCACTCAAACGCAAAGACTGTCCTGATGCTTCCACCGGTGATGCTGCCGCTCAGCGGCTCAGCAAGGTCCGCGACAACCTCTTTCAAGTAGGACGCGGTGATAGCTGTGTCCGAAGCCGCAGACGCCAGCGCCTGGGAAGAATGCAGAAGGCTGCCAAGTTTGTGATAGTGCTTGCGAAGCCAAGTGAGACGTAGCGCGGTGTGTTGGCCGACGTACTGCATGTTCTTGGACGCGACGCCCGGTTGTTCCTCGACCCCGGCAAAGAGGGTGAAACTGCGATCAGCTGTAGGTTCAAACTCAAGGAGGGCCTTGACAGCCTGGGGCGGTTGCCAAGTTGCTACCACTGTCTCCGGCACCATGTTCGAGAAGGCACGAAGCTTTTCATACGTAAGCGCTTCAATGCAGAGCCGCAGTTCCAGTGCGGCATAGCGCAAGTTCTCCGCTGTGGGTTCGGCAAGTAGTTTCTGCGCCCTTGCCATGCAGGAGCGCTTGTCTGTGGGCATGGAAACCTCACGTGTTTCAGACCGCGATACTGCGGCGTAAGCAGTTTGTGTGCTGCGTAAGCTGGCTGGCTTGGAGTCGTGCATCTTGTTGTGCGCGTTAAATTGTCGGCCGGGTTGCTGCGCAGTCAACACGCGTCTGCAACCCGCAGCATCCGCCGATCGTTTCTCAATCCACAGACCCAGGCCGCGCCCTAGCTAGCCCCCCGCCGCCGCCAGCACGCCATTCAACGTCGCGCTCGGACGCATCACCGCTTTCGCCTTCTCGGCATCGACCAGGTAGTAGCCGCCGATGTCGGCCGGCTGGCCCTGGATCACCTTCAGCTCCTCGACGATCTTCGCCTCGTTGTCGGCCAGCGCGCGTGCCAGCGGCGCGAACTGCTTTTGCAGCGCCGCGTCTTCGCTCTGCGCCGCCAGCTCCTGCGCCCAGTACAGCGCCAGATAGAACTGGCTGCCGCGGTTGTCGAGTTCGCCGGTGCGCGGCGACGGGTTCTTGTTGTTGTCGAGCAGCTTGCCGGTGGCGGCGTCGAGCGTCTTCGCCAGCAGCTTGGCCTTGGCGTTGCCGGTCTTGATGCCGAGGTCTTCGAGCGACACCGCCAGCGCGAGGAACTCGCCGAGCGAATCCCAGCGCAGGTGGTTCTCTTCGACGAGCTGCTTGACGTGCTTCGGCGCCGAGCCGCCGGCCCCCGTTTCGTACATGCCGCCGCCGGCCATCAGCGGCACGATCGACAGCATCTTGGCGCTGGTGCCCAGCTCCATGATCGGGAACAGGTCGGTCAGGTAGTCGCGCAGGATGTTGCCGGTGACCGAGATGGTGTCCAGCCCGCGCACCACGCGCTCCAGCGTGTAGCGCATCGCGCGCACCTGCGACATGATCTGGATGTCCAGGCCGCTGGTGTCGTGCTCCTTCAGGTAGGTCTGCACCTTCTTGATCAGCTCGTTCTCGTGCGGGCGGTACGGGTCGAGCCAGAACAGCGCCGGCGTGCCCGAGTTGCGCGCGCGCGTCACCGCCAGCTTGACCCAGTCACGGATCGCGGCGTCCTTGACCTGGCACATGCGCCAGATGTCGCCCGTCTCCACGTTCTGCACCAGCAGCACCTCGCCGCTGGCGTTGTCGACGATGCGCGCCTCGCCGTCTTCCGCGATCTCGTAGGTCTTGTCGTGCGAGCCGTACTCCTCGGCCTGCTGCGCCATCAGGCCGACGTTGGGCACCGTGCCCATCGTCGCCGGGTCGAAGTTGCCGTTGGTCTTGCAGAAGTTGATGACCTCCTGGTAGATGCGCGCGAACGTGCTCTCCGGGATCACGGCCTTGGTGTCCTTGGGGCGGCCGTCGGCGCCGTACATCTTGCCGCCGCTGCGGATCATCGCCGGCATCGACGCATCGACGATGACGTCGTTGGGCGCATGCAGGTTGGTGATGCCCTTGGCCGAATCCACCATCGCCAGCTCCGGGCCGGTTCTCGTGGCAGGCGTGCAGGTCGCGCACGATCTGCTCGCGCTCGGCCTCCGGCAGCGTGGCGATCTTGTCGTACAGGTTGACCATGCCGTTGTTGACGTTGACGCCCAACTGCTCGAACAGCGCGCCATGCTTGGCGAAGGCGTCCTTGTAGAAGATCCGCACCGCGTGGCCGAAGACGATCGGGTGCGAGACCTTCATCATCGTCGCCTTGACGTGCAGCGAGAACATGACGCCGGTCTTGCGCGCGTCCTCCATCTCGCGCTCGTAGAACGCGCACAGCGCCTTCTTGCTCATGAACATGCTGTCGATGATCTCGCCGGCGAGCAGCGGCACCTTGGGCTTCAAGACCACCGTGCGGCCGTCGCGCGTGACCAGTTCCATGCGCACGTCGCGCGCCTTGTCGAGCGTCATCGACTTCTCGCCGTGATAGAAGTCGCCGCCCTTCATCGTCGAGACATGCGTGCGCGAGGCCTGGCTCCACTCGCCCATCGAGTGCGGATTTTTTTGCGCATAGCGCTTCACGGCCATCGGCGCGCGGCGGTCGGAGTTGCCTTCGCGCAGCACCGGGTTGACGGCGCTGCCGAGGATCTTGGCGTAGCGGGCGCGCAGCGCCTTCTCGGCGTCGGTCTTCGGGCTCTCCGGCAGGTCGGGCACCTTGTAGCCGCGCGCCTGCAGCTCCTTGATCGCCGCCGTCAATTGCGGCACCGACGCGCTGATGTTGGGCAGCTTGATGATGTTCGTGTCCGGCAGCAGCGTCAGCCGCCCCAGTTCGGCCAGCGTGTCGGGCACCTTCTGGGCGTCGCTCAGGTGCTCGGGGAACTCGGCCAGGATGCGCGTTGCCACCGAGATGTCGCTCGTCTCGACCTGCACGCCGGCCGGCGCGGTGAACGCTCGGATGATCGGCAGGAAGGCCCATGTCGCCAGCATCGGCGCTTCATCGGTCAGCGTGTAGATGATCGTCGGTTGCTGGGTCGCCATGGTGGAAGCTCCTCGATGAAGGCATGAGTGTCGCTCGGTTGCGGGCGGATTCACGCCGTCCTTGCGTGTCTGCGTGCCGATCACAATGGAGCGCATGACGAGAACCACCCGACGCCGTGCCATCGCCGCGGTCCTGACCTTGTTTGCCGGCTGGGCTGGTGCGGCAGCGCCCGCCGACGACGCGCCCGCCGCGTTCATCGACGCCCAGATCGCCGCCCATGCCGGCAAGACCGGCGTCTATGTGCTCGACACCGGCGCGGAAGCGCTGCTGGCGCGGGCCTGGCTGGTCGAGAACGCGCGGCAGTCGATCGAGGTGCAGTACTTCATCTGGAGCACCGACAACATCGGCATCCTGGCCGCGGAGGCGCTGCTGCGTGCGGCCGATCGGGGCGTGCGAGTGCGCGTGATCGTCGATGACCTGCTGATCGACGCGCCGGACCAGGCGCTGCTGGCGTTGGCGCGGCATCCGTTGATCGACATCCGCATCTACAACCCGCAGACCTCCGTCGGCGTGCCGCTGCAAAAGCGCCTGCAGAACGTGCTCACGGACTTCCGCGGCGTCAACCAGCGCATGCACGACAAGACGCTGGTGGTGGACGGCAAGGTCGCCATCACCGGCGGGCGCAACATGGCGGCCGAGTACTTCGACTACAACCACGAGTACAACTTCCGCGACCGTGACGCGCTGCTGCTGGGCGTGGCCGTCAAGGCGATGCAGGCCAACTTCGAGACCTTCTGGGGCAGCGAATTGAGCATCGCGGTCGAAGAGCTTTACGACGGTCTGGGCCTGATGCAGAAGAACGTTCGCGTGGATGACGAACAGATCCAGCAGGTCTACCGCGAGCTGCACGCCTACGCCAAGTCGCCGGAGAACTTCGCGCCGGAGGTCAGGGCGGCCATCGACGCCACGCCGACCTCCTTTGCACGTCTGGCGCAGCAGATGCGCTGGACCGAGGTCGAGTTCATCAGCGACAAGCCGGGCAAGAACGACAAGCGCGTTCCGCCTCGGCGGCGGCGGGCAGACGAGCACCGCGCTGGCGCGGCTGGTGCAGGGTGCAAAGCAGCGCGTCGTCATCCAGTCGCCCTATCTCGTGGCCTCGGACGAAGCGCTGGCGCTGCTGGGCGAGATCAGGGCGCGCGGTGTTGCGGTGCGCATCAACACCAACTCGCTGGCCTCGACCGACAACCTGCCGGCTTTCAGCGGCTACCGCAACCAGCGCGATCGCCTGCTCGAAATGGGCCTGCAGCTCTACGAGTACAAGCCGGCGCCCGCCGTGCAGCAGCAACTGGTGCAGCGCCTCTCGGCCGTGAGCCGCATCGCGCCCATCTTCTCGCTGCATGCCAAGACGCTGGTGATCGACGGCAAGACGGTCTACATCGGCACCTTCAATTTCGACCCGCGTTCGCAGAACCTGAACACCGAGGTCGGCGTGATCATCCACGACGAGGCGCTGGCGCGCGCGGTGGAAGCCTCGATCGAAACCGACATGGCGCCGGGCAACAGCTGGAACGCGGCCACCGACGATCCGGATCAGCACGCAACCCTCGCCAAGCGCAGCAAGGTGCGCCTGTACCAGATCATGCCGATCAAGCCGCTGCTCTGAATGACACCGCCTGAGACCGGCGCTTGGCCCGCATGTTTCACTGTGGCGACGCTGGATGAGGTACTGCGCGCTGCCCAGGGGCGGCGCATCGCCTGCGCGAAGATCGGCGCGCTGGGCCAGTTCGGGGCGAAGTACAGCCGTATCGACGTGTGTTGAGCGACGAAACCGGGTGGCCGCTGGCCGCCGAGGGGCGCGCAACGCTTACATCCCGCAAACATCGCTAGGGGTGTACGCCACGCTCACGCAGCGCTAGCTTCGCATTCCCTCGGACAGTGGCAGTGATCCATGAGCACACGCCGGAAGTTCATCGACATGCTTGGACGCCTCGGCCTCGGCGGTTCGGTGGCACCGTTGGCTGCTTGCGGCAGCCTGCGCCACGTGCAGTGGCCGGCGTCGGAAGAGCACTTCGATCTGGTCGTGATCGGCAGCGGCTTTGGCGGCACCATGACCGCGCTGACTGTGGCCTACACGATGGAGGCGCGCCTGGCCGCGGCCCGCCCGCCGGCCACACCGCTGCGTATCCTGATGCTGGAGCGAGGCACCTGGTGGACCACGCCCACCGAAACCATCCAGGACAAGCAGGTCAAGACGCGCGAGTTCCTGATCGCCAAGGGCCAACCGACGCAGGAGTGGAGTTCGCTCGCCGACTACCGCGGCATGCTCGACCTGTTGCGCCGCTGCCGCTACTCGCCGAGCCGGCCGCAAGGCCTGTTCGACTTCGCGCCGATCGGCAAGCACGGCCTGTTCAACCTGCACAACGACGGCATCTCGGTGCTGCGCGCGAGCGGTGTCGGCGGCGGCTCGCTGGTCTATTCGAAGATCCTGATGCGGCCGCCGGAGATCCTGTTCGACGACCCGCGCTGGCCCGCCGCCTGGCGCGGCAGCGTCGGCGCGGCGCAACGCGGCCGCTACTACCGTCGCGCCCTGCAGGCGGTGACGCAGGGCGTCGAGACGTTGATGCCCGGCAAGGACAAGGCGGCGACCGGGCTGACCGGGCCGAGCAACATCCTGACGCGCGCACCCGGCTGGGCCCTGCCTAAATCGGTGCAGCAGGTGGCGCGCTTCGACAGCGATCGCAAGCTGCTGCGCATTGCCGTCGGCGATGCACGCGCGATCAAGGACAACGAGGGCGAACTGATCGACCGCGCGCGCGTGTTCCAGACCGCGGTCGCGCAGCTCAAGCCCGCGGTGTACGGCGCGGTGGACCTGTCGATCAACGACATGGACATCGGCGGTTCGCGCGCCCAGAAGCCGGTCGGCACGAACGTCTGCGAGCGCCACGGCCGCTGCAACGTCGGCTGCCTGCCTGGTGCCGGGCAGACGCTGAACAAGCAGCTGCAGCGCGCGATCTACGGCACCTTCGACACCAAGAGCCTGGAGCCCGGCGCGCCGGCCGACGGCCAGTGCGTGTTGCGCCACGTCGCGCTGCAGTTGCGTGCGTTGGCCCAGGTGGATCATGTGTCGGAGTCGGCCGATGGTTCGTACCGCGTGCACTACCTGCAGCGCTCGGCGGCCGACCCCGCCGTCACGGCGCAACCGCAGGTGGTCACGGCCGGCCGCGTCGTCTTCGCTGCCGGCAGCCTCGGTACCACCGAGCTGCTGCTGCGCTCGCGCCAGCGCAGCGAGGAATCGCAAGGCGCACGCGGCCTGCACGCCTTGAGCGACAAGCTCGGCGACGGCTTTGCCAGCAACGGCGACCACATCGCCTTTCTCGCCGAGACCAAGGAGCGCGTCAACCTGACCTACGGGCCGGTGACGACCTCGTTCGCGTGGTTTCGCACCGATTCGCCGCAGGGCAAGGAGTTTCACAACGTCGAGGATCAGGGCGTACCGCGCTCGCTGTCGGCGCTCACCGGCCACGGCGTCGAGGTCATGAACCGGCTGGCCCAGGGCGACGGGCTGGAGCGCTGGATCGAGGCCCTGGGCAACGGCCTGAAGGCGCTCAACGACATCTTTGCGAGCGCGCCGACGCGCACCTACGGCGCCACCGGCGCGGCCGACCTGAGCGCCGACCGGCCCGAGGCCGAGGATGAGCTGACGGCGCGCCTGATGTGCGTCGTGGCCCAGGGCAAGGACGCTGCCGACGGCCGCCTGCGCCTCGAAGACGACCGCCTGCGCGCCAGCCGCCCGAACCAGCAGCGCTTCGTCGATGACCCGATCTTTCGCACGATCGAAGGCACGCTCGACAAGCTCGCGCAGCAACTGCGCCCGCCCGGCAGCCAGGCGCGCTTCATCAGCCCGCTGTCCGACGGCGCGCTGCCCGGCGTCAAGCCGGTGGTGCTGACGTCGCACCCGCTCGGCGGCTGCCCAATGGGCGAGTCCGTCGCCGCCGGCGTGGTCGATGAGACCGGCCGCGTCTATCGCAAGGACAGCGCGCCGCGCGCGGTCTATCGCGGCCTGTACGTGGCCGACGGCTCGATGCTGCCGACCTCGCTCGGCGTCAACCCGGCCCTGACGATCTCGGCCGTGGCGCTGCGCGTGGCCGACCAGATGATCGGCGAGTGGGACGCGATCGCCGCCCGCACGCCGCGAGCGGCGACGCCGCTGCAATGCGCCTGAGGCGCTGAAACCGGGGGTCTCCGATGCGCATCGCCTTTGCTTCCTGCGCGTTCAACCGCGTCTTCCAACAGCAGCCGGTATGGGGCCGCATCGCGCAGCAGCAGCCGGACCACCTTGTCCTGCTCGGCGACATCTTCTATCTCGACGTGCTCGGGCCGAATGCGCCGCAGCTGATGACGGACGACGAGTTCGCCCAGCACCTGTTCGCGCTCCACGTCGAGCTCATCGCGCAGCCGGATTTCGCGGCTCTCGTCGGCGCCATGCCGCCGGGCACGGTGCATGCGATCTGGGACGACCACGACTTTCTATGGAACGATGCGATGGGCATCGCCGACCAGCCGGCGCACCGCGAGAAGCTGCGCCTGACCACGGCCTTTCGCGAAGCTTTGCGCATCGCCCTGGCACAGCAATTGGCGCCCGGCTCGTTCCCCGCGTTCTACAACGACGCGCGCTTCTGGGATCCGGCGCAGCCCGAACTCGGCACGCCCAGCCTGCCGCTGGCGGCCGACCTGATGCTGCACCTGAGCGACGGCCGCAGCCACCGCACCGGCACCTGGGGCGTGCGCGAATCGCGTCGCACGCTCTTCGGCCAAACCCAGCGCGACCGATTCGAGCAGGCCATCACCGCGGCGCCGCCGCAGGCGCTGCACCTCTGGGCCAGCGGCTCCACGATTGCCGGCTACCAGCGCTACCCGCGCGACCTCGACTGGCTCGAGGGCGTTGCCGCCAACCAGCGTACGCTGGTGCTGAGCGGCGACATCCACCGCAACCGGCTCGATGCGTTCTACACCGGCGGCTTGCCGCTGCATGAAGCCACGTCCTCCGGCGCGGCGGTGCGCGACGCCGTCGTCGTCGGCGCTGAGCGCTCCAACTTCGGCATGCTGGAGATCGACGCGCAGACCGTGACGATCCGACTGTTCAAGCGCAGCCACGTCGAGATGCGGCGCGTGCTCGACCGGGTGAGCTGGTTGCCGCTGTAGCGCGCTGCGCGACATGGCGCCGGGCAACAGCCGGAACACGGCCACCGACGATCCGGATCAGCACGCAACGCTCGCCAAGCGCAGCAAGGTGCGCCTGCACCAGATCCTGCCGATCAAACCGTTGCTTTAAGGCGAGACCGGCACTCAGCGCCCGATCACCCAGGCTCCCCGCGACTCCGGCGCGCCGTCGGGCACCGGCCAGCCGAAGCGCGCGCGGCGGCGCTCGGGCGACTCGCCCCAGTAGAGCTGGGCGCGGATGTCGCGCAGCACGTCGGGCTCCTCGGCGTAGTAGCTGTGGCCCAGGCGGAACAGGCTCGAGCCGCGCACGCGCACGGTGTCGATGCCGGGCAGCACCAGCACCGGCGGCGCGCCGCCGACGCGGCCGCCTTCGGTCAGCCACTCGATCGCGGCCAGCGCCTTGTCCTGGTCGGCAACGTACAGCGTGGTCCGCTCGGCCATCTGCGGATAGACGCTCGCCAGCTGCCGGAACACATCGGTGCTGATGTCGGGTGCCGACAGGAAGATCTGGCCGAAGCGCGTGCCCGCGCGCATCGCCGCCTGCGTGGTGGCGCGGTGCAGCGCGCGCAGCAGGCCGCGGTTGCCCATGCTGTGGGCAATGATGTGCACCTTGCCGCGGTCGGCCAGGGCCGACACGGCGATCAGGAAGTCGGCGATCTGCGCCTCGCTGGCTTCGATGGCCGCCAGGTCGGCCGCGTAGCCGGACAAGCTGCCGCGCGAGGGCCAGCTGTAGAGCACGGTGATGCCGGGCACCTGGAGGTCGAAGCCCAGTTGCGCGGCGCGCCGCGCGGCGTCGTCGAAGCCGGTGTTGAAGCCGTGGATATAGACCAGCACGTTGCGGTCGCTCGGATCGAGCCCGGCGAGGAACTTGCGCACGTCGCGCGTGAACGCGTCGCGCGCCATCACGGTGGCCGGGTCGACGCTGATGCGGTCGTCGACCTGCAGCAGCAGGCGCTTCCACAGCGGCGAGCCGAGCTCGCCGGTGCGGTGGCTGGAGGGGATGCGCACGATGCGCTTGCCGAAGTGGACTCGTTCGTCGGTCTCGGCGCCGAAGCCCTTGCCGGGGTCGGCCGGGTCGAGCGGCTTGCGGTTGGTGCCGAACCACACCGGGTAGCAGGTGCCGGAGAACTCGCTCGGGCAGGCGCCGTCGGTGCGCGCCGAGCGCATGCGCGGGGCTTCGCTCGACGCGGTGGCTGCCGGCGGCGTGGGCTCGACCGGCGGTGTCGCCACGCAGGCCGCCACGGCGAGCGCCAGCAGGGGCAGCAGGGTTCGCAGTCGGGTCATTGCGGGTCCGATCTTCGGCGTGCTTTTCCTGTTTTTGATGGTACGCCGTCGCGGTGCGAGCAGCGAGCCTGCGCTCAGTGCAGCGTGGGGCGCACCGCGGGCATCGAGAACTCGCGCCCGATCACCGTGCGCGCGTACAGGTAGTTCAGGCGCGCGCGGGTGGTCAGCGCGTCGATGTCGACGTGGCCTTGCTCATCGCAAGGGAAAGACAGGCCGCGACCCTCGTCGAACAGCGACGAGAAGCGAAGTTCGTGGCGCGCTGCCGGCTGGGTGATCTGGAGGTTGGCGTTCATGGGGTGCTCCGCAGGGGTGGATCGTTGTCCCCCTTGAGTTGCACCGGCGCCGCCGGCGGTTCAAGCCAAACTGCGCCGGCGTCAGCGCCCCGTGCTGCAGGTGCCCTGCGGGCCGAGGCGGAAGCAGTAGTCGCCGGTCAGGCTGGAACTCTCCCAGGGCACCTGCACGCGGCCGGTCTCGCGCGCCACCGACAGCCGCACCTGCTTGAACAGCAGCTCCACCGGCAGGCCGGGCGAGCGCATGTGGTCGAGCAGATGCTTGGTGTACAGGCTGTTCTTCTCGCTCGGGTTGTCCAGCGCCACGCCGCCGGGGGCGGTGGAGAAGGCGACCATCGAACCCAGCGGCGCTTCCACCGGCGCCAGCCCCGCGGGCGTCGCACCACGGAACTTCAGGCGCCGGCCGTCGGGGCCCAGGACTTCGGCGCCCGAGAACGGGTTGTTGCGGCAGGCATCGAGGATCACGATGTTGATGCCGTTCGGCAGCGCGCCCAGGCGCTCGAGCAACTCGTTCAAGTCGGCGCTCTTGGCCTGCACCTCGTCCTCGGCGCGGATTTCGGTGTCCACCGGCAGCAGGTAGTTGCGGCCTTTGACCTGGACGCCATGCCCGGCGTAGTACACGACGCGAACACGCGCCGAGCGGGCGTTGAGCGAAAACTGGCGGAAGGCCTCGATCATCTCGCGCAGCGAGGTGTTCTCGCGCAGCGCCACGTCGAAACCCAGGCCGCGCAGCGCGCCGGCCACCGCCTGCGCGTCGTTGACCGGGTTCTTGAGCGCGCCGACACGGTAGCTGGCGTTGCCGATCACCAGTGCCACCTGGCGCTCGATGGGGGGCGCGGCGGCGGCGCCGCGAGCCCCGCCCGCCATCGCGAGCAGCGCAGCGGCGGAAGTGCAGAGGCGGCGGCGCGAGATCATGGGCGGGCTCGTTGGGTTCAGGGCCGAGCCGGCAAGGCGTCGACCACCGCCACCGCATCGACGATGGCGCTCGCCTTGAGCTTGTCGGTCACCGCGTCGAGCTGCGGCGCTGCGATGCGCACGTAGTAATCGCCGAGCTGGCCCGGCCCCGCGGCCAGGCTGCCATGCACCTCGACCAGCAGCATGCGGATGTCGGCCTCGCGCGCGTCGCCCTTGAAGTTGACCTTCAGGTACGGGCCTTGCTCGACCATCTGGCCAGGCGGCACGGAGCGCATCAGGCTGGCGTCGTCGTCGTTGCTCGCCGGCCATCTGAACGATCACGACGCCCTGCACCGCGACCACGGCCAGTGCAGCCACGAAGGCCGGCTTCAGCACGGGCTGCGGCACCAGGGTCGACAGCCATGCGCCCAGCCGCTCCATCCGCGAAGGCGTGGCGGCGCGGCGGGCTTGCTGCGGCGCCGGGCCTTCGCGGCGGATGCGCCCGAGGGCGCGCTCGAGGCCGACCTCGCTCGACACGGCGGGCACGTCGGCGCGGATGCGGGTCTGCAGCGTGCGGCATCCGTCGAGCTCGGCTGCGGCCTGCGCGTGCTCGCGCAGGTACGCGTCGACCCACTCGCGGTCGGCCTCGGCCAGGGTGCCGTTGACATAGAACGGCAGCAGTTCGTCGAATCGGGTGTTCATCATGGTGCGGCTCCGGCGAGGTGGTCTCCACCTTCGCGCTGCAGCAGCAGCCGCAGGCAGTTGGTCAGTTTCTTGCGCGCATGGAACAGGCGCGTCTTGACGGTGTTTTCGGGGCAGGCCTGCAGCACGGCCACTTCGGCCAGGCCCATGCCCTCGTAGAACACCAGGTGCACGCACTCGCGGTGTTCGGCCGACAGCTTGCTCATGCAGTGCCGCACGCCTTCCTGGCGCTCGTGCTGCGCCAGTTGCTCGAAGGCGCCCGGCTGGTCGCTGGCCACGCTCTCGGCCACGTCGTCCAGGTCGTCGTGCACGCTGTCGGGCTTGCGCGAGCGAAAGGCCATCAGCACCTTGTTGCGCGCGATGCCGATCAGCCAGGTGCTGAACTGCGCGTCGCCGCGGAACTTGCCCGGCGCTTTCCAGATTTCGTAGAGGGTGTCGGACACGATTTCCTCGGCTTGTGCGGGGTCGCCGTGCTGCCTCAGCACGTAGGCGTAGAGCCGGCGCGAGAAAGCGCGGTAGAGCTCTCGAAACGCGCCCTCGTCGCCGCGCTCGATGCGCTGCAAGAGCCCCATGACCTCGTCGTTTTCCATGTCGGGCGCGCTGGGATGGCCGCGCAGGAAAGAGATGGGGTCATGGTAATTGGACGGCGATGGAGCTGAACAGCGCTTTCCCGTTGCTGGGTGCGATTTGCGGGATTCACTCGCCGCGGAACTGGACGCGGCGGTTTTCCGCGGATCTCGAGTCGTGGCCGGCTTGCGGCTCCTGCTCGCCCTTGCCCACGGCACGCAGGCGGCCGGCTTCGAGGCGGTGTTCGGCGACGAGATAGCGCTTGACGGCGTTGGCACGCCGCACCGACAACTGCTCGTTGTATTGCGGGCTGCCGACGGCGTCGGTGTGGCCCTCGATGACCACCGCCTTGGCGTCTGGCAGCAGGCGGATGCCTTCGGCCAGGGCGTCGAGCTGCTTGCGCGCGGCAGGCAGGATGTCGGCCGAGTCGAAGGCGAACTGCACCGGCAGCGACAGCGCTGCGGCGGGGGAGGCGGCAGCGGCGGGGGACACGTCGCCGAGCAGGCGGATCGAACGCATCTTCATGGCCGGTGCGGCGCCGGGCGTCTGGCCCAGGATCGCCGCGACCTCGCGCGGATCGACCGCATCGCCTTGGCGGTACTGACGCACCTCCTGCGCCGAAGCGGTGGCGGCGGCGAGCACGAAGAGCAGGCAGGCAAGCGGGCGAGGGCGGGTCATGGCGTTCTCCAAGCTAGGGGGTTGCCGATGAGTTGCAGCCGTCTCGGTTTCGGTTCAAGCGATGTGCAAGAAAGAGTGAACCGTGCCGCCGGCCGCTGCAACTGATCGACGGGTGTGCACCGCACGGGCACCCGGCATGGCCTCACCTTCCTAGGGCCTGTTAACGCTATCGGAGGGTTCGCGTGACTCACCCAACAGCCGCCAGCAAGGCGCAAACCGCAGCCATAGCCGCTGCTATGGCGAGGATTTGCAACGCCGCTGGCGGCTGTTGGGTGAGATCACCCTTGGGCCGGGCCGCCGCAGGCCACAGGGCGTTGTTGCTCACTCGTTGCGTGCTGAAAGCACGCGGCCTCGTTCGCGCCTAGCCCTGTGGCCTGCGGCGGCCCGGCGCGAGCCCTCCGATAGCGTTAACAGGCCCTTGAGGCCTCAGGAGTGATATGAGCGCAGCCAACTGGACCACAGGCTTGATGGCCGCCAGCGCAGGCGACGGCACCGCAGCGGCGCCACGGCTGCCGCATGCGGGCGCGCAGTCCCTGGTGGGGGGGCGCATCGGCTCCTACCTGGTCACCAAGCGTCTGGGCGTGGGCGGCGTCGGCGAGGTCTTCAAGGCCGTCGATGTGATGCTCAAGCGCGACGTCGCCATCAAGGTGCTGCGCGACGAGCTGGCGGCCGACCCGGTCTTTCTCGAGCGCTTCCGCCACGAGGCGCAGCTGCACGCCAAGCTCAGCCACCCCAACGTCGCCGGCGTGCATGCCTTCCTGCACGAAGGCGACAAGCAGTTCATGGTGATGGAGTTCATCGCCGGCATCTCGCTCGACGAGTTCATCCGCTCGGGCGGGCCGGTGCCGGTGGAGCGGGCGCTGGTCATGTTCGGCCAGGCACTCGCCGGCATCGAGCACGCGCATGGCTGCGGCATCGTGCACCGCGACATCAAGCCGGCCAACATCATGCTGGCCGACAACGGCCAGGTGAAGGTGATGGACTTCGGCATCGCCCGCGCGCTCGACAGCCAGGAGCACCTGACGCGCCACGGCCATGTCGCCGGCACGGCGCGATCGATGGCGCCCGAGCAGATTCGCGGCAAGCCCGCCGACATCCGTTCCGACATCTACTCGCTGGGCATCGTGCTCTACACCCTGCTGGCCGGGCGCGCGCCGTTCGACGGCGACAACGACTTCGAGCTGATGAAGGCGCAGCTCGATCAGGCGCCGCCGCCGCTGGACACGCTGGTGGCCAACGTGCCGGCGCCGGTGCAGGCCGCCGTGATGAAGGCGCTCGACAAGAACCCGGCGGCACGCTTCCAGAACGTCGGCGAGTTCGCCCGTGCGCTCGATGCCTGCCGCACCGAACTCGCGATCGCGCCGCCGCCCGATCGCAGCGAGATGCTGTTGTCGTCGAGGACCGTCATCAACCCGGTGCTCGCAGGCGCGCAGCGCCTGCCGGGCAGTGAGGGCGCGCAGCGCCTGCCAGGTAGTCAGGGCGCGCAGCGCCTGCCGGGCTGAGGGCGCGCAGCGCCTGCCGGGTCGTGAGGGCGCGCAGCGCGTGCAGGGCGGCGACGGCCCACGCCGGCGCGCGTCGGACAAGCGCCGCTGGCGCAGCCTGGTGGCGATGCGGCCGACACTGCCGCGCTGGAGCCTGCACGCCGGTGTCGCGGTGCTGGCATCGATCGCGCTCGGCGCGGGGGGCGTCGCACTGTGGCCGCTGCTGTCGCTGCCCGAGTCGCTGTGGGCCGCGGGGCCGTCGCCGATGCCGGTTTCGCCGACGAACGCGGCAGCACCGGCATCACCGGCCGCCGAGGCCGGCATCGCGCCGGCTGCATCGGTCGCATCGGTCACGCCGGCGATGCCGGACGAGCCGGCACAGGTCGCAGGTCGCTGTTGCGCAGCCGCCGAACCTGCCTGCGCGTGCGCAAACGCCCGCGCCGCGCAGCCTGACGATCGTGGCGCTGACCGGCGCCGACGCTGCGCTCGCGCCGGCGCAGGCCACGCATCGCTTCAAGCCCGGCGAGCGCATCAGGCTGCGCGTGACGCCGAGCCACGATGCGCACGTCTATTGCTATCTGCAGGACGAAGCGCGGCGCGTCGTGCGCTTCTATCCGAATCGCTTCAACCCCAGCGCGCTGGTGCGAGCCGACAAGCCGCTGGAGATCCCGGGCCGCATGGGCTTCGAGCTGGTGGCGAACTCGCGCAGGGTGATGGAGACCATCGCCTGCTTCGCCAGCGAGCGCGACATGGCCGGCGAACTGCCGGCCGCCGCTCTATGGCAGCGACTTCGCGCCGCTGCCGGCCGGCTCGCTCGACGAGATCGGCAGCGCCTTTGCGCGCGACGCGGCCGATGGCGTGGCGCAGGCCCGCTTTCGCGTCGCGTTCAGGTGATCGCGGCGCGCTGAACGTTCAGCTCTTCGCTGTGCGCGGTGCGACGCGCGCGAAGCCGGGCGGGTAGTCGACGATCCGGCTGCTGCCGCCGACAACCGTCGAATGCTGCGCAGCGCGCTGCTGCAAGCCCATTGCACGGCTTGCACGGCCTGCACGCGAACCGCCGACGATCGCAGCCATCGCCTGGCGATCGAGCTCGACGTCGAGCGGCAAATCCTTGATGGTGATGTGTGCCATGGAGCACCTCCTGCGAACGCAATGTAGTGGATGGCGGCGCTAAGCGCGAGTGCTCGCGAGTGTCGCGAGTGTTGCCACTGAACCGACATCTCGATCGCTCGATGTCGGCCCTGCAGCCATCGACCGCGGTGCTGCGCCCGTGGCCGCACCGCGCAGGCGGTGTGGCACATGGCTTGCGGTCATCCAACTCGAGCGAGCACACCACTCGCTCTGTTCAACCCATCCGTTCGACCCATCCTCTCACTCACCCTGGAGAACTGCCATGACCTCACTGCTCATCAAAGACTTGTCCCTCGCCCATCCACTCGATCGTGAAGCCGCATCCGCCGTGCAAGGCGGGGAGAGCAGGCTTGCCGGCCCCGACATCGCGCCTGGCGGCTGCATGCCGTGGCCGTGGCCCATCGCCGCGATGCCGGCCATGCCCGTGATGCCTGCGATGCCGATGGATTCGTTCCCGCCGTGCGGCTACAACCCCGATGCGAGCGACCCGGTGCCCACCGATCGCGTCATCCGTCTGTGAAGCACGTGGTGTCGTCGATGCGCATCGATCGTGTGTCGTTGCTCAACCAACGTTTCGCTCTCGAGATGTTGGGCCGCAACCATCGTTCGATGCGCATCGCGCGCCACCGCGAACTGCACGCGAACTCGCTGCGCAACTCTTTTCGCTTTTGTTTTCAAGCACTTGGCGTTCGTGCCGCGAAGTTCGTGCGGCGTGCATGCGGAGTTGGCACAGCGCTTGCGATATGTACCTTCGAGCACCAGCTCATCACCGACCCCAACCTCTCACCCCTCTACGGAGAAACGACATGAACCTCTCGATCAAAGACCTCGAAGTTTCCAAGGAACTGTCCTGCGAAGAGCGCGCTGCCGTGCGCGGCGGCAGCCAAGGCAACGCCGGCGTTCACAACATCATCCAGATGCAGAACGTGCACGTGCCCGTGGCCGCACTGACGGGCGCAGGCTCGGCGCAGAACGTCGATGTCGACGTCGACGCCTCGCAAGACGCCACCATCCAGACCCACCAGAACAACGGCGACCGCTTCAGCTTCCTGCTGGGCCTGCCGATGTTCACGCGCTGATTCATCAACCCACCCCACCACCCCTCCAGGAGCACTGACATGAACCTCTCGATCAAAGACCTCGAAGTTTCCAAGGAACTGAGCTGCGAAGAGCGCGCTGCCGTGCGCGGCGGCGACGCCCAAGGCAACGGCGCCGTTCACACCATCGGCCAACTGCAGAACGTCCTCGTGCCGGTCGCTGCCGGCACGGGCGCGGGCTCGTCGCAGAACACCACCGTTGACGTGGACGCATCGCAGTACGCGTCGATGTACACGGGCCAGAACAACGGCGACCGCTTCAGCTTCCTGCTCGGCCTGCCGCGCATGTTCTGAATTTCCACCCTTCTCAAACCACCACCCTTCGGAGAACTGAAATGAACCTCACCATCAAAGACCTGTCCACCACCACCGAACTCGACAGCGCCGCCATGGCGTCCGTGCGCGGCGGCAGCCAAGGCAATGCCGACGTTGCCAACCTCCTGCAAGGCCAGCAGGTGTTCGTGCCCGTCGCGGCGCTGGCCGGCCCGGGCTCGGCGCAGAACGTCTTCGTCGACGTCGATGCCGACCAGACGGCCAGCATCGAGACGAAGCAGAACAACGGCGACAAGTTCGCCTTTGCGCTGGGCTTCGTGCGCGGCCTGATCTGATCAGGCCGTTGTGCAAAGCGGTGGGGCCCTGCGGCCTCACCGCTTCTTCGACGATCAAGCCGGAACCCCGAGAGACCCATCATGGCCACGACCACCATCAACGATCTTCCATTGAGCCGCGCGCTGGACTACAAGGCCCGCGCCGCGATCAAGGGCGGCGGCGGCGCGGCGTGGGTCTTCGGTGCGTTCCGGCCCTTCTCGCCCGAGAGCGCGCGCGTCGCGCCGATCGTCTTCAACCAGATCAACCTGATCGCCGAACAGCTGACCCTGCAGTTCCAGAACATCAACGTCGAGAACTCGGCGCCCAACTCGCAGATCAACGTCAACGCGGGGCAGGCCGGCTTCAACTTCGACTTCGCGCCGCATCATCCTGCCGACACTGCCTTGAGCGGTTGCCGAGCCTGGCCGTGAGCGCCACCGACAACACCGCGTCGTTTCGCTGGACCTCGGCGCTGCGTTCGCATCCGGGCCGCGTGCGCGCCGTCAACGAAGATGCCTGCCTCGAGCTGCCGCAGCGCGGCATCTGGGCTGTGGCCGACGGCATGGGCGGACATGCGCTGGGCGAATTCGCGAGCCGCCTGGCGGTGCGCGCGCTCAGCGAGCTGCCTGCCCTGCCTGTCCCGCCTGACGCAAGCAAGCTCGAACAGATCGTCGCCCTCGCGCGCGAGCAACTGCTGCAAGCCAACCAGCGCCTGCGCGCCGAGGCCGAGCGGCGCGACGTGCCCGTCATCGGCACCACCATCGCCGCGCTGTTCGCCGCGGGCCGGCGCTGCACCGGGCTGTGGGCCGGCGACAGCCGCATCTACCTGCACCGTGCGGGGTGCCTGCGGCAGTTGACGCGCGACCACAGCCAGCTCGAAGCCGTGCGCGCGCTGCACACCAACGCCGCGGACGCCACGCTCGAACGCCCGCCGCCGAACCTGATCACGCGCGCGCTCGGCGGCGCCGACACGCTGGAACTCGACGACGTGTCGATCGAGATCATCGACGGCGATGTCTTCCTGCTGTGCAGCGATGGCCTGAGCAACGAAGTCAGCGCCGCGGCCATCGAGCAGGCGCTGCTGCCCGGCAACTGCCGCCAGGCCTGTGACATGCTGATCGAGCAGGCCCTGGCGCACGGCGGACACGACAACATCACGGCGGTGGTGGTGCACGCCGAAGACCTGTGCAGCCCGGACCGGACGGTGATCTTGCCGGTGATGAAGGGCGGCTGACGCGACTTCGCGTTCGTTCGATCGGAAGTGAACGTCGGCAAGCGAATGCCAAGGGCCGCAGGGCTTCGAGGTCAGCATCGGCGACAGAGGGAGCTGTGAACGCCGGCGCGCGAAGGTTCGCTGTGATCACATCGCGATCATTCAAGCCGTCGCGACGTATGTGCAAGATCGACCCATCGGTGCGTTCGCGACCACTGCCCCCCCGCGTCGGCAATCCGGCGTTCAGCCGACCCTCAGCCTCCGCTGCTCTGGGGCGGTGCCGGCCAAGAGCCGCCCTTGCCGTCATCTCTGTCAAGCGGCCACTGCACCGATGAGGACCGATCTGGCCAAGGCCAGTGGTCACGGCCGGGATGCACCGTTACGATCCTGCATCTTTATCCCTAGGCCCTCGTGTTACTTAAACGGGAGCCTGCACTCACGAGGAAGAGCGCCAAATGGATTTGCAAACGGCGATCAAACACGTGCTGGACGGAAACGCCCTGCTGTTTCTTGGCTCCGGCTTTTCGGCTGGAGCGAACCCAGTCGAGGGGAGTAAGTTCCTAACCGGCAAAGAACTTGCCCTGCATCTATCTAGACTGGCAGGCCTAAACCCACCGACGGACGAACTGAACTTTGCTGCACAGCGATATAGAAAAGCTGTGTCTGACCACAAACTTGTCCAAACCCTTCAAGGTTTGTTTACCGCGGCACAGGTCTCAGAATCTCATAGAAAGATTGCTGATCTACCTTGGAAGGCAATCTATACAACCAACTACGACGATGTGCTGGAGCGAGCCTATGCGGAACGAAAACGAACCATCGCTTCAATTACTTGCAACCTTGACTCTAGAGAATATACGGCAAAGAAGAACTCAGTCGTCCACATCAACGGCTTTATAAAAACGCTCAACTCCGAAGAATTAAACGCTAGCTTCAAACTCACGAACACCAGCTATTTAACTGAATCATTCTCCAAATCAAACTGGTCATTTCTCTTTCGTCGCGCACTTGAAACTTGTCGTACCTGCATATTCATCGGCTATTCAATGTACGACTTAGATATCCAGAGAATAATATTCTCGGCTGACGCAGCAAAACTGAAGACAATATTCATTGAGCGCCAAGGAAAGACGAAAGATGAGATACTTAACTCGCTCCAAATAGACTTCGGAGAAGTTTTTCCAATAGGATTGGATGGCTTTCTTGAAGAAGTTGCTCTGATAAGCGCAAAATATATTCCACAGGACACAGAGAAAGTTCTTTTCGCATTTGAGGAATTGAAACCTGCAGAGACGGCAGACGCCTTTCGAGATGATTATCTATTTGATCTAATACTTAAAGGCGAGCCAAGAACTCAATATATACAAGACAAGCTGAGCGGAAATCCTTCAGTTCCATACTTCATTAAAAGAGATCGTCACGAGCACGTACTTGCAGCCATTCGCGCAGACACAAAGAATGTCGTCATTCACGCCGATATGGCCAATGGAAAGACACTTTTTCTCCTTGGTATTGCGTGTAGTCTGGAATCATTGGGCACTCGTGTTTTCTGGCTCCGCGATGACGCGGACGATGTCGCACGCGAGATAGAATATATTTGTTCCTTGGAATCAAATATCGCCCTCGTTGTCGAAAACTATGCAAGTCGACTTGATGAGCTGAAGTTAATTCAACTAAAGCGACCTGATGGGTTGATCCTTCTGCTTTCGGCCAAGACCTCGTCACATGAGGTCTTTGGCGAGGATCTTCTGAGTATCCTAGATGCTGGGTCAACTATCGAGTTTGAACTTGACCAACTAGCGCGAGGTGATCTGCCAGAGTTAAACCATATACTTTCAACCTATAAACTCTGGGGTGAGAGAGATGCTTGGAGTGCAGAGCGAAAGACTAAATACCTGGAAGTCGACTGTGATAGGCAGATGTCTGCGGTGCTACTTGATATTGTAAAGTCGCCAGCAGTCCAACAGCGATTCAAAGCACTGTTCGATTCCTTTCAAGATGATTCCCCTACGTCGGATGTAATGGTGGCAGCAAGCGTGCTTTCACTCCTTGGATTCAGTCGCCCCAGTGAATCCGTTATCTCCGAGTTGTTAAATAGTAACTATCTTTACTCAATTGAGTTCCGCAGAAACCCCATCGTCAAAGAGCTGCTCTCGTTGGGTAGTGGCAGCATAATTCCGCGATCTTCGGTCCTTGCTAGGCACGGGTTGATAACATTTTCTGATGCGAAAGCATTGATTAAGCGGTTTATAAAGATTGCGGAAAATGCGCATGATCTAGGTAGAGATAGTCAGTTGTATTTTGGTATATATAAGAATCTTGTGACTTTTTCGACGCTACAGCAAATGTTGCCAGATCGTGGCAAGCGAGATGCGCTAATCCTGTTCTACGAGGCGATCAAAAATCTGCGATCAGCCCAAACTCACCCACATTTTTGGCTTCAATATGCAATCGCACGATTAGCGTCGGACAGGGCAGATGACTTACCGAAGGCCAAACTATTTTTGGACGCGGCGTACGCCCATGCGCAGAAGCGGAGCGGCTACCATACTCGACACATGGATAATGTTAAAGCTCGCTATCTAATACGGCATAGCTCGATGATTCAGGAGATAAATTCAGCTTTGCTTGAGCTTTCCGACGGACATAAATTGCTTCTCGCTCAGGTTCGTGTTGAAACATCAACTGCACCTTTCAACGTCGCCAAACTCTACTTAAATTTTTATAATTCTCGAAAAGCAGACTTGGGCCCCCTTGGGAGAAAAATGCTCCTTGCATTCGCAAATCAGATACTTGAATATATTCCGAAACTGCCGGATCACATCAAGTCCGAGCGAGCCGTGGTTCACGCTCAGTTGGATTTGAAGTCCATGGTCACCGACATCACGAACACGATGGTGTCCAGCGGCGACCCGAAGTAGTTTGACGCTGACAGAAAGTAAGGGCAGACGACGCTCGAGGCTGGATTGGGTCCCGTAACCTGGAGCCCAAGTCTGACGACGTAACGTAACCATCAGGTCTTGGGTAACTGAGAAGCGCTAGGCCGTCCAGTCAACTATCCAGTTCGCACCTTCGCTCTTGTCGGGGAGCTGTTCTGGGCTCGAAATCGGTCCATCGTCGGTCCATCGTCGGTTCTTCGGATGTCGGCTGCCGATACGTGCGAAGGGCGGCCGTGCGTCGAGGCCTGTCGCCTAGTTCGGCGACATCGATGACCGGTTCAGCGCAGGTTGCTGACCTTCACCGAGTGGTGCTCACCTGTTCCCTCATGGCCGTTCAGCGACGCACAGGTACCGCGCCTAAACGCTCAATGCGCGCACATCGCGAACATTCAACACGCCGACCCCACGGCCCTCAATGCGGTAGAAGCCGACGGCGACGGGCGACGGCGACGACAAAGGTGCAGCTGCACCCGCCCTCGGTCGCCCACCCTCGGTCGCCCGCACTCAGACGCTCCTCGTCGACCGAGTCCCCTCAGCCCGCGCCGCGCACCGTCGCGCGAAAGTCCTTCGACTTCAGCCCATGCTTCTTCAGCAGCATCTGCACATGCGAGCGGTTCATGTCGCAGCGCTTGGCCAGCTCGGTCACGGCGCCGCCCACTTCCTGCAGCCCGCGTTCGAGGAACTCGCGCTCGGCCAGGTCGCTGGCCACGCGCTTGGCCTCGCTGAGCGCGGTCCCGTTGGTCGCCGTCGGCTCGCCGCCGTCCGGCGCCTCGCGTTCGCCGCGCGCCGGCGCGGCGGGGCGGATGTTGGCGGGCAGGTGCTCGATGTCGGCGCTCGGCCCGGCCAGGCACGACAGCCGGTAGATGATGTTGCGCAGCTCGCGGATGTTGCCCGGGTAGGCATAGTCGAGCAGGAAGCGGCGCAGCCGCCGCGTCATCTCGATCGGGCGCCGCTTCAGGGCCTCGGCGGCCTCGTCGCCGAAGAACTCGAACAGCAGCGGGATCTCGTCCTTGCGCTCGCGCAGCGGCGGCAGCGTGACGTGGATGACGCCGAGCCGGTAGTACAGGTCTTCGCGGAACTTGCCTTCGTCGCACAGCTTGCGCAGGTCGCGGTTGGTGGCGGCGACGACGCGCGCATCCACGCTGATCGGCTCGTCGCTGCCGACGCGCTGGATCTCGTGCGCTTCGAGCACGCGCAGCAGCTTGACCTGGCCCGACAGCGGCAGCTCGCCGATCTCGTCGAGAAAGATGGTGCCGGTGTGCGCGCTCTCGAACTTGCCCTTGCGGTCGTTCGACGCGCCGGTGAACGAGCCCTTGCGGTGGCCGAACAGTTCGGACTCGATCAGGTTCTCGGGGATGGCGCCGCAGTTGACGGAGACGAACGGCCGGTCGGCGCGATCGCCGTTGGCGTGGATCACCTTGGCCATCAGCTCCTTGCCGGTGCCGCTCTCGCCGTCGATCAGCACCGGCAGCCCGGTGGGTGCGGCCTTCTCGGCGATCTCCAGCGCTTCGAGCAGCTTCGGGTTGTCGCCGAAAGTGCCCTCGAAGACGAAGCTGCGGTCGAGCAGGCCCTGGCGGCGCTGCTGCTGCGAGACGTTGGCGCGCGTCGGCTCGGCCGCGGCGGCGCGCACGAAGCGCTCCTTGTGCGAGAGCTGCATCACCTCGTCGCGCAGCGCGCTGGCCTGGCGCAGCAGCTTCTCGATCTCGGGCCGCTCGAGTTTGGAGGCCCAGCGCAGCGCCGAGCGCAGGATCTCGATGCGCTCGATCAGGCCGGCGTAGGACAGCGTCGACGATCCGATGCTGCCCGGGTCCTGATCGAGGATCTTCATCACGCCGCGCTCAATTGCTTCTGCACCAGTTCGTAGTACATGCCGCGGCGCGCCAGCAGCTCCTCGTGTTTGCCCTGCTCGACGACCCCGCCTTCATAAAGCACGAGGATCTTGTCGGCACGCATGATCGTGCTCAGCCGGTGCGCGATGATCACGGCGGTGCGGCCCTCCAGGATGTCTTGCATGCCGGCGATGATGTTGCTCTCGGACTGCGTGTCCAGCGCCGAGGTGGCCTCGTCGAACACCAGCAGGCGCGGATCATGGTACAGCGCGCGGGCGATGCACAGGCGCTGGATCTGGCCGCCCGAAAGCCCCATGCCGCGCTCGCCGACGATCTGCTCGTAGCCCAGCGGCATCTTGCTGACGAAGGCGTGCGCGTCGGCACGGCGCGCCACTTCCTCGATGCGACGCCGGTCGGGCCGCTCGTCGCCGCTGGCGATGTTCTCGGCCACGGTGCCGGAGAACAGCAAATTGCTCTGCATCACGTAGCCGACCTGCGCCCGGTAGTACTCCTTGTCGATCGTGCTCATGTCGTAGCCGTCGACCATGATCTTGCCTTCGCTGGGCGGGTAGAAGCCCACCAGCAGCTTGGCCAGCGTCGTCTTGCCCGAGCCGCTGCGGCCGACGATGGCCACCAGCTCGCCCGGCTTGATCTCGAGGTTGATGTTCTCCAGCACGTAGGAGGTGTCCTTGTCGCCGTAGCGGAAGTACACGCCGTCGAGCTTGATGTCGCCTTGCAGTTCGGGCAGCACGACGCGCGAGGCCAGGTCACCGGCCTTCTGCTCGGGCTCGATGTCGAGCACGTCGCCCAGGCGTTCCATCGCCACCGCGGCGTCGTTCAACTGGCTCCACAGTCCGATCAGGCCCATCAGCGGCCCCAGCACGCTGCCCATCAGCGCGTTGAAGGCGATGAGCTGGCCGATCGTCAGCTCGCGCGACAGCACCAGGTTGGCGCCGGCCCAGAGGATGGCCACCGTGGTGGCGGCCTGGAAGAATTGTCCGGCCGCGCCGACCAGGATGTTGAAGGTCTGCGCGCGGTACTGCACTTCGAGCGACTTGGCGTACTTCTTTTCCCACTTCAGCCGCACCGGGCGCTCGCTGCCCATGCCCTTGATGGTCTCGACGCCGCCCAGCGATTCCATCAGGAAGGACCTGGCGTCGGTGGACGCGCCGAAGACTTCGCGCGCATAGCGCTTGGCCTTGGGCGTGGCCAGCACGGTCAGCGCCAGGATCGGCACGACGAAGACGATCAGCAGCAGCGTCAGCTTCACGTTGTAGAGGAACATCACCGTGAAGTAGATGAACACCATCAGCAGGTTGAGCACGGTGGTGACGGTGGACTCCGTCAGGAACGCGCGGATGGTGTGGTTCTCCTGGAAGCGGGCAAAGATGTCGCCGGTCTTGCGCGTCGCGAAGAACGAGTAGGGCAGCGACAGCGTGTGCTTGAAGAACTGCGACATCATCGTGAAGTCGAGCTTGCGCACCATGAAGTTGGCCAGCGCGGCGCGCACCATCGCCATCAGCTGCGAAAACACCTGCGAGATCACCAGGCCGCCGATCAGCAGGTGCAGCAGGTTGACGTTCTGGTGCACGACCACGCCGTCGAGGATGTTCTGGATGATCACCGGCGGCACGATGCCCAGCATCTGGATGACGAAGGTCGCCATGCACAGGTGGATCAGGATGCGGCGGTGCGGCACCAGGTAGCGCGCGAAGCGCACCCACGGCGAGCGCGACGCGGCGATCTGCGCCATGTCCTGGCCCGGCGTGAAGGCCAGGCAGGTGCCGCTCCAGCCGCGCTCGAAGTCTTCGAGGCTGAGCTTGCGAAAGCCCAGCGCCGGGTCGGCGATCCAGACCTGGCGCTCGGAGCAGCCATAGACCACGACGTAGTGGTAGCCCTCCCAGTGCACGATCATCGGCAGGTCGAGCCCGCGCAGCGCATCGAAGGTGCACTTCACCGCGCGCGTGGTGAAGCCGAGCGATTCGCCGGTGCGCGCCAGACTGTCGAGCGTCGCGCCCTGCGTCGTCACGTTGGCCAGCTCGCGCAGCTTGCCCAGCGTCATGTTGATGCCGTAGTGCTTGCAGATCATCGCCAGGCAGGCCGCGCCGCAATCCATCTCCTCGGCCTGCTCGACCAGCGGAAAGCGCTGGATCAGCTTCTCGCCGAGCGCGGGCTTGGACTGCAGGTCGAGCATCTGCGGCAGGCGGCGCCGCTCTGCCAGCGCCTTCTGGCGCTGCAGTTCGCGGTCGAGCAGCTGCACGCGCGCCTGCAGCGCCTCGCGCAGCTTGGGGTTGCGTTCGAGCAGGAACTGCACCGTCTTCTCGGGAATCACCAGCAGCGCGGCGTCGCTGGCGGCCACCACCGAGGCCGCCTGCTCCTGGCGCATCAGGCAGGCCTTCTCGCCGAAGGTGTCGCCCTGGCGCAGCGTCGCCAGCGGGTAGTCGATGCCTTCCTCGCGGCGCACGATGCGCACCTCGCCGTGGCGCACGACGTACAGGCGCCGGTCCTCGCGCCCGTCCTGCTCGAGGATGGTCTTGCCCGCGCCCACCAGCTTGACGCCGACGCTGCGGATCAGGCCTTCGAGCTCGCTCTTGTCGACCTTGCCGCGCAGGTCGAACCACTGGCTGATCAGGCCGCCGGCCGAGCTGATGGCGACGCGACCGGCGACGAAGGCACGCGCCGCGGGGTTGGCCGCGAGGATCGGCGCGATGACGCTGCGCGGGATCAGCAGCAGCTCGGTCTTGGCCGAGGCGCGCGCCGACGATTCGTGGCGGCCCTCGCGCAGCATGGCGAGTTCGGCGAAGACCTCGCCGGCCTTGCGCACGCCCATGCTGATCTCTTTGCCGGCCTCTTCGGTGAAGACGCGGATCGACCCGGACTTGACGACGAACAGGCCCTCGGCCGCATCGCCGGCGTTGCAGACGGTGTCGCCGAAGCCGAGGCGGTGCGACTGTGCGCCGGCGGCCAGGTGTTCGAGTTCGTCGCGCGTGAAGGCCGAGAACAGCTCGGCCGACGCCAGCAGGTCGGCGTGCGAAGACGTCATGTTGTTGTTCTCCCGGCCGACGGCCTGAGGTGTGTGGTCAGCAGGCTTCGATCACGTGTTCTTGCGCGCGGGCGTGCAACCAGCCCTCTTTCAGGAGGCGGCGCACCTCGGTGGCGGTGTCGTCGTCCATGCGTGCGGGGTGCCGCGCATCGACGCGGAAGATCTCGAAGGTGCTGCGGTCGGGCGAGGCGAACGGGCCGAGCAGCTCGCCGACGCCGGCGTTGAAGACCTTGGCCTCGATGTCGGAGCGCAGGCAGCCGCGCAGCACCTTGCCGATCTTGCCGCCCTCGTCGCGGGTGTCGGCGATCGAGTACTCGCGCGCCATCTCGTCGAAGCTGTCCGGGTCGTCGGCGAGCACCGAGACCATTTCCTTGGCCTTGCCTTCGCTGTCGACCACGACGTGGCTGACCTCGATGCTGTCGAACTTGGGCGAGTGCATCTTGAAGTAGGCCTGCACGGCCTCGTCGTTGCACACCCGCTGCATCATCTTTTCCTGGTACAGCCCGTCGGCGATGAAGGCCTCGAACTCGTCGAGGCCGACGCGCATGGCGTCGAAGTACTTGTTGGTGTCGGTCGCCCGATGCAGGCTGCGCACGCGCCGGAACTGGTCGGCACGCTCCTGGATTTCGTGCTCCGAGACCTTGATGCCGTGGCGCTTGGCCGCATGCACCGTCAGGCGGTCACGTACCAGTTGTTCGATCAGACCTTCGAACTGGCCGCTCAGCTTGAGCGTGCGCAGGAACTCATCAACGCCGAGCGTGTCGTCGTCGATCTTCACCAGGGTCATCGTCATGCAACAGCTCCTTGGGCGTCGAGTGCCAATGAGTGCGGGCGGCGGCCGTTGCGGTTCAAAAAATCCGAGGCAAGTACTGTGCTTCGCTTGTGGTGTGCCGAATGCAAGGATTGGGGCCGGCCGCTGCCGGGCTGCGGATTCGACGCCCCGCTGCGCGGGGTCCGCTGTGGTACTCGCCCCGGAGTCGCACCGCATAACTCGCTTCACTCACTGCGTTCGTTGCGCTCGAACAGATGCGGTGAGTCAGTCTACGAAGCGCGCGGGTACGCGCGCCAACTCCGGGGCTGCGTTCCTCGCCGTCGCATACGCAGCCCGGCAGCGGCCGGCCCCAATCCTTGCCGGATCGAACGTTTTGGGGGAGGGTGTTTGGCAAGCCGCGGGCATCGAGCCCGCGGCTTGCCGCGCGCCGCAGGCGCGCTCACCGGGCGCGAGCCGGGCTCGATGCCCGGCTTGTGACCTACTCTCACAAAGAACCCCGGTGCCTCGCCAAGCTGTGGGCGGGTGTGCGGTGGCGCGCCTGTGCGGCGGCGAGGAGCACAGGGGTTCGGTCGGCGCGCGTACCCGCGCGCTTCGTCAACTGACTCACCGCATCTGTTCGA
>CAVTWT010000002.1:0-277905 GCA_963738425.1 uncultured beta proteobacterium
CGCGTCTGTGGGGCTTCCCGGTTCACCTCGAATCGGTCGATGGCGACGGCGATGTGACGCAGCGTTGGGCGGTGGAGCCGAGCGCGGAAAGCTCCTGACAGCGCGCCTGCCGGCTACTTTGCCGCCGGCACTTCCCTGGCCGCCGCCAGCCGCGGCAGCAACTGATTCCACGCATCGACCAGCGCCGCCGCCACCGGCTTGGCCTGCGGCGAGTCGAGCCAGCCGCCTTCGATGGCCAGCACGCCGCCGGCCAGCAACAGGCTGCCCAGTCCCGCGGACGACTCGGCGCCGCGGCCGAACGAAGATGCCAGGATCTCGCTGGTGCGGGTGTCGACGGCGGTCATGACGATCATGGCTTCGCGTTGGCGGACCTCGCCGCCAACGCCGCCGATCCAGTTCGGCAGCACGGCGCCGATGCCGCCCTTGGCGCCACCGGTTTGCTCCATGAACACGATCTCGGAACGTACGACGACATCGGCCGCCTTCATCGCCGCGAGCTGTGCCCGGCGGTCCTGACCCTGCTGTTCGCGGATGCGGATCTCGTTTTCGAGCGCGCTGAACGCCGCACCGCGCTCGACGACCGTGAAACAGCGCGACTGCAGCAACACCTGGCGCATCAGCGGCGCCATCGAGCGGGGCAGCCCAGCCGAGCTGAGGGCCTGCGCGTTGGTGTCGGCCTCGGTCACCGTCGCCACGCCGAGCGGTGACGAGCAATTGGCCAGGCCCGAGCCTCCGGGCTCCGACAGCGCGATCTGGGTCTTCGGCTCGCTGCGCCAGGTCTTGCTGCCGCAACCGGCGAGCAGCGCAGGCAGCAGCAGCAAGCTGACCACCCGGCGCTTGATCTTGATTTTCATGGGTGCACTTGAAGCGAGCAACCAGAGCAGTCACGAAGTATCGAAGCTCTGGCGACGGCGGTGCGGCAAGGAGGCTGGCGAGCAGGCTGTTGAGGATAGTTGTCATGTCGAAGCGGCGGTTGAAGCGGAACTGGAACTCGGCGAGGTAGCGGTGAGCGTACTTGGCGAAGTTGAAGGCGTGGTAGGTGCCGTTGATGGCGTTCTTCAGGTTACCCAGCAGGGTGTTGACGGCCCTGAACTGCGCCAGCTTGACGCAAGCGGCCCTGCCATGCACGTTGGGACGCACCAAGGTGCGCTCGTGCCCGGATGCCGCGCTGCGTGACAGCCATGAAGCAGCGCAGCCCATCGGAGACAACCACGGTGGAAGCACCCAGGTGAGCGTCGGCGAATTCGACCATGGCCTGGCTGGTGGGCGGCTGCGGCTGCAGGCAGGTGTACACCGGATGGCCGGCAGCGGTGGTTTGCACGGCCGCCACGAAGGGCACCTTGTTGTCGGCGCCGCGGCCGGTGCTGCCGCCGCTGAACTCGCCGCCGAGGTAGGCGTCGTCGATCTCCACGCGGCCGTCCAGCCGCCGGTCCTGCTCGGCCAGGCGCATGGCCTCCAGAATCTTGTGCTTCATCAGCCAGGCGCTGCGGTAGCTCACGCCGAGCTGGCGCCGCAGCTCCAACGCCGAGACGTTGTTCTTGGACTGGCTGAGCAACTGCAGGGCCAGGAACCAGCGCAACAGCGGCAGCTTGCTGGCCTCGAAGATGGTGCCGCTGATCAGGCTGGTCTGGTGCTGGCAACAGCCGCACTGCCAGTAGGCCAGCCCAGCGCGCTCGTAGCTGGTGCGCGCCGCGCCGCCACAGCCCGGGCAGACAAACCCGTTCGGCCAGCGCGCCGCCGCCAGCGCCTGGCGGCACTTCGCTTCGGTTCCATAGCGTTCGAAGAACTCAGGCATCGAAAGGCCAGCTTGAAACTGCACTCGGTTCATCTTCATGGCACGCCTCCAGGTCGGATGCGGCCATCCTCGGTCTCAATAGGCTCGCGCACGTGAGCCTGCTGAGGTTGCTCGCTAATCAGGTGGGTGCATTGAAACGGCAAAGAGCGTCATCGACGTATCGAAGCGTACGGGCCGTCCTTTGCCACCCCGCAGCCGAGGGAGGGCCCCGCACCTGCGCTGGCGACAGCGCACCCCTGTCGCCCTAGAGTTCCGTTCGAACTGGCGCCGCGGCCTGCGATGCAGCGTGCCGATCGATAGCAACAGCCTCTCTCGTTGGAAGCCATTCGATGAACATTCCGAACCTGGGCCGCCTGATCGGCGCCGGCCTGCTGGCCTTGGGCTTGCACGCCTTGACGCCCGGCGTTGCGGCCGGCGACGCTGACCGGCTAGACACCGGCGCTGTCAGCGGTGGCGACCGCGCAGCACCGTCGAGTCGCACCACAGGTGGCGCGCTCGTCGGCGCGCAGGCGACGCTCAGCCCGGCAGGCGGAAGACGCTCCACAGAAAGCCCGGAATGATCAGCGGGAACGGCGAGCCGAATGGCCGGAACTCGAGGTCGAACGTGTCGCCCCTCGCACGCAACGTCAACTTGTTGCCGAGGAAGTCGCGCAATGTCACCGAGCCCTCGGCTCGGTTCGAGCCAACGTCGAAGCGCAATGTCGTGCTCGACATGGCATAGCCGTCGCCGTCGATGACGATGGTGCCGTTCAAGTTGAAGCTGCCGCCGCTTTCAGTGGATTCGCCTCCACGGATCACAGCGCGCGCCAAAGGGCCGGCAAAGCTGGCGTAGTTGTCCTCAGTGATGTTCGACGACGCCGAGGCGTCGTCGCCGCCGCCACCGCCGCAGGCGCGCCAGCGCCACCAGGATCAAGATGCCCACACTGCGCAGGATCGAACTCATCGTCATGCTCCGCCGCCGTTGCTCGCTATCGCTCGGATTTCGCCCCTATCAGAGCGCAAAGATCTTCCCCGGATTCATGATGTTCTTCGGGTCGAGCGCACGCTTGATATTGCGCATCATCGCCACCGCGCCGGCCCCGCCTCGTCGAGCAGGTAGGGCATCTTGTGCAGGCCGATGCCGTGCTCGCCGGTGCAGGTGCCTTCCAGGCGCAGCGCGCGCTGCACCATCTTCACGTTCAGGTCTTCGACTGCCGCGCATTCGGCGGCGTCGTTCGGGTCCATCAGGTACGAGAGGTGGAAGTTGCCGTCGCCGACATGGCCGACGATCCAGTACGGGATGCCCGAGGCCTCGGCTTCGGCGATCGACTCGTTGATGCTTTCGGCCAGGCGCGAGATCGGCACGCAGGTGTCGGTGCTCTGGCAGCGGCAGCCCGGGCGCATCTGCAGCGCCGCGAAGTAGGATTCGTGCCGCGCCTTCCACAGCCGCGTGCGCTCCTCGGGCGTGCGTGCCCATTCGAAGTCGGCGCCGCCGTGGCCGCGCGCGATCTCCTGCACCGTGGCCGCCTGCTCGGCGACCGAGGCCTCGCTGCCGTGGAACTCCATCAGCAGCATCGGCGCTTCGCGCAGCGTCAGGTGCGAATGCTTGTTGACGGCGCGGATCGCATTCGCGTCGAGCAGTTCGCAGCGCGCGATCGGCACGCCCATCTGGATGATCTCGATCGTCGTCTGCACCGCGGCGTCGATGCTCGGGAAGAAGCACACCGCCGCGCTCACCGCCTCGGGCAGCGGGTAGAGCTTCAGCGTGACCTCGGTCATCACGCCCAGCGTGCCTTCGCTGCCGACGAACAGGCGCGTCAGGTCGTAGCCGGCGGAAGACTTCTTGGCCCGCGTGCCGGTGCGGATGACCTCGCCGTCGGCGGTGACCACCGTCAGGCCGAGCACGTTTTCCTTCATCGTGCCGTAGCGCACCGCGTTCGTGCCGCGAGGCGCGCGTGGCCGCCATGCCGCCGAGCGTGGCGTTGGCGCCGGGGTCGATCGGGAAGAACAGGCCCGTGTCCTTGATCTCGCGGTTCAACTGCTCGCGCGTCACACCGGCCTCGACGGTCACCGTCAAGTCCTCGGCGTTGATGCGCACGATGCGGTTCATGCGTGACAGATCGATGCTGACGCCGCCTTGCACCGCCAGCAGGTGGCCTTCGAGCGATGAGCCGACGCCGAAGGCAATCACCGGCACGCGCATGGGCGGCCGCTTGCGAGACGACGAACGCCACTTCCTCGGTGCCTTCGCAGAACACCACCATCTCCGGTGGCGCCGCGTCGTACACCGACTCGCCGCGGCCATGCTGCTCGCGCACGGCAGCGGCGGTGGAGCAGCGGTCGCCGAAGCGCGCGCGCAGCGCCTCCAGCATGGCCGCCGGTACGGGCCGGCGTTCGACACGGGGCAACAGATCATGGGGCGCGTTCATCTCGATCACCTCCAAGGCGACAGTGGCGTCTTCATTGTAGGTAGCATCACCACATGTGGCCCCCACGCTCACTTCGTTCGCTGCCCCCGTGGCCCTGCAAGGGCCACTTTGTGGCCCTTGGGCGCCAGTGCCCTTCTGGCGGCCGGGCGGCCACTGATGGCCAACCGCCTGACTCAGATCGCGACCCGCACCGGCGACGACGGCAGCACCGGCCTGGGCGACGGCACGCGCACGCGCAAGGACACGCTGCGCGTGCATGCGATGGGCGATGTCGATGAGCTGAATTCCTCTCTCGGTGTGTTGCTGTCCGAGCCGCTGCCGGACGACGTGCGCGAGCTGCTGGTGGTCATCCAGCACGAGCTGTTCAACCTCGGCGGCGAGCTTTCGATCCCCGGCTTCGAGTTGCTGAAGAGCGATGCCGTGGCGCGGCTCGACGAGCGCGCTGGCGCACTACAACGCCAGCCTGCCCCGGCTCGCCGAGTTCATCCTGCCCGCAGGCACGAGGAGCGCGGCACTCGCCCACGTCAGCCGCACGATCGCGCGCCGCGCGGAGCGGACGGTGGTGGCGCTGTCGGCTGAAGATGCGGTTCGCGCCGAGCCCCGCCAGTACCTGAACCGCCTGTCCGACCTGATGTTCGTGCTGGCGCGCGTGCTCAACCGCGCCAACCTCGATGGCAAGGGTGGCGACGATGTCTATTGGCAAAGTGAGCGCTTAAAGCAGCAGGGCGCTTAACCCCGGTTTGCAGCGACGCGCGTATCAGCCTCCATCAACGACTGATGGAGACGCATGATGCGTGTTCTTGGGATCCTCGTGCTGAGCTGCGTCCTGGTCAGTGCCCACGCCTCGACTGAGCCGCGGGCGACGCTCAAGCCGTTCGCCAGCGAACGCGAGTTCGATGAACTGCTGGAACGCTGGCGCAGCCAGGCCCGCTCGGCGCTCGAGCGGCGGCGCGAGCTGAGCAGCGGCAACCTGATGTTGCCTCAGGCGGCCGCGCCGGCAGTGGCCGCCAAGGCCGCGGCCGACAGCAGCGCCGCCGGGCAGGCTGGCGCGGAGTCGATCACCAACGTGCAGACCGCGGGCGTCGATGAGGGCGGCATCGTCAAGCGGGTCGGCGAGCACCTGGTGATCCTGCGCCGCGGCCGGCTGTTCACGGTGCGTGTTCGGATTCGGGCGGCGAGCAGTTGAAGCCGATGGCGATGCACAACGCCTACGCGCCGGGCAGTGACCCGAACGGCGCGTGGTACGACGAGCTGCTGATCCACGAACGCACGGTCGTCGTCGTCGGCTACAGCTACGCGCGTGGCGGCACCGAGATCGGCCTCTTCGAGCTCGGCGACGACGGCTCGCTGACCTACCGCGCCACGCACCACCTGAAGAGCCACGACTACTACTCGTCGCGCAACTACGCCAGCCGCTTGATCGGCAGCCGGCTGGTCTTCTACACGCCGTCGCGCCTGCACGCCGGGGCGCTTCAGTCCGAGCAGTTCATGCCGCAGTGGCGGCGCTGGAATGCGGCGACGCCCGACTCACCGAACAACGGATGGCAACGCATCCTGCCGGCGACGCGCATCTACCGCAGCGACGACGAGATCGACCCGATGAACGGCGGCGCGGCGCTGCACACCGTGACCTCGTGTGATCTCGCGCGCCCGGCGCAGATGCGCTGCGAGTCGAGTGCCGTTCTGGCACCGCCCGGGCGGGTCTTCTACGTCTCGGCGGGCAGCGTCTATGTCTGGGCCACCGAGTGGCAGCGCCGATCGGTGGCGGCGCCGATGCCGCGCAGCGCTGTCTTCAGGCTGCCGCTCGACGGCGCGCTGCCGAGCATGCTCAAGACCACCGGTGCACCGATCGACCAGATGTCGTTCCTCGAAGATGAAGGCGGCCACCTCAACGTGCTGCTGCGTGCCCATGCGCGCGGCGACGGCATGTGGAACGCCGAGCGCGGCGCGGGCGACTTGGCGCTGCTGCGCGTGCCGCTGTCGACCTTTGGCGACGGCGCTGACAGCGCCCCGCGTGGCGCCTACAGGCCGTTGCCTTCAATGCCGGGGCACACGCTGCAGAACCGGTTTGTCGGTGATTGGCTGCTCTACGGCACGCCGGCCGGCGGCGCGGGCCACCACGCGGTGGCGCTGCGATTTGCGGCGCGCGGCGAAGCTCAGCCGTTGACGCTGGGCCATGGCGTCGAGCGCATCGAGGCACTGGGCCGCGACGCGGTGCTGGTCGGCAATGCCGGCAGAGACTTGCATTTCACGAGCCTTCGCTTGTCGGGCAATGAAGCTCAGCGGGTGGACAGCCATGTACAGCCGAATGCGGCCCAGGGCGAAACCCGCACGCACGGCTTTTTCTACCGTGCAAACTGCGCCAGACGATGGCGTGATCGGTCTGCCGGTGATCGGCGCCCAAGGAGGGCACGCGCGGCGCGCGCGGCGAATCGGCGGCGGTGCTGTTCTTGCGCAACCGCGGCCCTCGGCCTGAAGCCGGTGGGCGAGTTGAGATCGTCCCAAACCGGCAGTGGACGCGGCGATCAATGCCAAGCCAGCTGTGTCGACTGGTACGGCAATGCCAGGCCGATCTTTCTCGGTGATCGGATGTTCGCGCTGTTGGGTTACGAGCTGATTGAAGGCCGCATGGCTTGGCGCGGCTGGCCCGGCGAACGGATCGAGGAGCTGCGGCGGATCAGCTTTGCGCCGCAGCCCGTGTCGATCTGGGGCAGAGACTGAGTCCCCAAGGCGGCTGCTGGGCCTGGCACACCAACCCAAGCAACTTTCAGCGGCTGCGGGTGCACACTCACTTTCGCTTTCGCCGTTCCCGAACAGCGGCACTGAGCTGTTCCAGGACCGCCACCGAGTCGCCCCAGCCGAGGCAGCCGTCGGTGATGCTCTGGCCGTAAGTGAGTTGCGCCGGGTCGTCTTTTCCGGGGGTGAACTTCTGCGCGCCGGCTTCGAGGTGGCTCTCGACCATGACGCCGAAGATGCAGCGGCTGCCGGCCGCCAGTTGCGCGCCGACGTCGCGCGCCACGTCCGCCTGGCGCTGGTATTGCTTGGCGCTGTTGGCGTGGCTGGTGTCGATCATCAGGCGACAGGGCAGCTTGGCGGCTTCGATCTCGGCGCAGGCCGCCGCCACGCTGGCGGCGTCGTAGTTCGGCTCTTTGCCGCCGCGCAGGATGACGTGGCAATCCTTGTTGCCACGCGTCTCGACGATCGCCACCTGGCCGTTCTTGTGCACTGACAAGAAGTGGTGCGGCTTGGACGCGGCTTGAATCGCATCGATGGCGATCTTCAGGTTGCCGTCGGTGCCGTTCTTGAAGCCGACCGGCGCCGACAGGCCGGAGGCCAGCTCGCGGTGCACCTGCGACTCCGTCGTGCGCGCGCCGATCGCCCCCCACGAGATCAGGTCGCCGATGTACTGCGGGCTGATCACGTCGAGGAACTCGCTGCCGGCCGGCACGCCCAGGCGGTTGATGTCGAGCAGCAACTGGCGCGCGATGCGCAGGCCCTCGTGGATGCGATAGCTCTCGTCGAGATACGGGTCGTTGATGAGGCCCTTCCAGCCGACGGTGGTGCGCGGCTTCTCGAAATACACGCGCATCACCACTTCGAGCGTGTCGGCGTACTTGGCGCGCTCGGCCTTCAGCTTGCGCGCATACTCCATCGCCGCCTGGGGGTCGTGGATCGAACACGGGCCGATGATCACCAGCAGCCGGTCGTCGTCGCCGTTGAGGATGCGGCGCACGCGTTCCCGCGTGTCGCCGATCAGCGCTTCGACCGGCGTGCCGGCGATCGGGAAGAAGCGGATCAGGTGCTCCGGCGGCGGCAGCGGTGTCACGTCCTTGATCCGCTGGTCGTCGGTGCGGCTGGTCTTCTCCGACAGCGCGTAGCCATAGGGCACCTCCGTGCTGCTGTCGGCAACGCTTGGCGGCGTGGGGCTGGACGGTGGGTTCATCGGGAACTCCTGTGACGACTGATTCGGGCTGCGGAAAAAGAAAAACCGCCGGGGCTGCCGGCGGTTTGTCTGGGGGAGCGTGCTGCTTGCCTACGCTTTCGCCTCTCCAGCCGCCGTGTGGGGCAAGAACCAAAAGTAGGCAAAAAAGTAAGGCAGGGGACGCGTATTCACGGGGGGCAATGTAGCACGCGAGCCGCGCACTGCAACCATTGCCGCTGCCGCTCGCGGCAGAATCGCCGAATCCCACCCGCTGTCAGGAAGACCTCATATGCCGTTCTCGCTTCGCGCTTCGCGGCCCACAGTGCGCTCTACCGCCCTGATGACCCTGTTGGCGGCTGCCCTGCTCAGCGCGTGCGGCGGCGGGGGGGCCGATGCTGGCACGCCGCCCTTCGGCAACGAGGGCAGCAACCCCGGCGGCAGCGGCCTGCAGGCTTCCTCGTCGTTGGCCCAACAGTGCGCAGCCGACAATTCGCTGGCGCCGGCGGCCAGGCGAACGGCCACGCTCGACACCGAGCGGCGCTGGGTGCGCTCCTACATGGACGAGGCCTACCTCTGGTACCGCGAAATCCCCTCGGTGAACACGGCCGATCCGAACTTCAATCTGGCCAGCGTGACCGACTCGCTGGACAACTACTTTCAGGCGCTGAAGTCGCGTCAACGTACGGCCAGTGGCAAGTTGCGCGACGAGTTCAGCTTTACCTATCCGACCCTGGCATGGGAGCAACTGTCGGGGTCGGGCATCGTCGCCGGTTTCGGTGCCGAATGGATCACGAGCGATCCGACGCCGACGACGCGCGAGGCTCGAGTGGCCTACGTGGACCCGGGCACGCCCGCGGCGACCGCAGCCGTCACGCGCGGCATGACCGTGGTCTCGATCAACGGCGTCTCGATCAACGACAACACGGCTGCTGGCCTGGCGGTGATCAACGAAGGCATCTTCTCGCCGCGTGATGGGCAGAACTACGACTTCGTCTTGGCCGATGTCTCCGGTGTGCAGCGCTCGGTGACGCTGAGGGCGGCGCAGATCACCAAGACACCGGTGCAGAACGTCAGCACGATCGACACGCCGAGCGGCCGCGTCGGCTACATGACCTTCAACGATCACATCCTGCCGGCAGAGGGCCAGCTTGTCGGCGCCTTCACGCAGCTCGCCTCGGCGGGCGTCACTGACCTTGTGCTTGACCTGCGCTACAACGGCGGCGGCTTTCTCTACATCGCCAGCGAAATTGGCTACATGGTGGCGGGTAGCGCCCGCACCGCCAGCAAGACCTTCGAGCGCCTGCAGTTCAGCGATCGCCGTGTCGCCGACACCAACGACCCGGACAACAACACGCCGTTCTACAACGTGGCCAGCGGCATCGCCAACACCGGCACGACCGAGAACACACCGCTGCCGACGCTGAACCTCGGCCGCGTCTATGTGCTGGCCAGCCCCGGCACCTGCTCAGCCAGCGAGGCCATCGTCAACGGCCTGCGCGGCGTCGGTGTGGACGTCATCCTTGTCGGCGGCACCACCTGCGGCAAGCCTTATGGCTTCACCGCCAAGGACAACTGCGGCCTCTCGTACTTCCCGATCGAATTCAAGGGCGTCAATCAACTGGGCTTCGGCGACTACGCCGATGGCTTCACCCCCACGGCAACCTGCGCCGTGGCCGACGACTTCAGCCGCGCGCTCGGCGACAGCAACGAAGGCATGCTCGCCGCGGCGCTGAACCACCGCGCCACGGGCAGTTGTGGCAGCACGGCGACCGGCCGCGAAGCGCCGCAAGCGCGCGATGTGGCATTCGGCCGAGTGGCCCGCCACCCGGTGCGCGAAAGCAAGATCCGCCGCTGAGCGTTCGGCCTATGCCGTGCCGCCGACGGTGAGGCCGTCGATGCGCAGCGTCGGCTGGCCGACCCCCACGGGCACGCTCTGCCCTTCCTTGCCGCAGGTGCCGACGCCTGTGTCCAGCGCCATGTCGTTGCCGATCATCGCCACACGGGTCAGGCACTCGGGGCCGCTGCCGATCAGCGTCGCGCCCTTCACTGGGTACTGGACCTTGCCGTTCTCGACCCAGAAGGCTTCGCTGGCCGAAAACACGAACTTGCCGCTCGTGATGTCGACCTGACCACCGCCGAAGTTGGTGGCGTAGAGCCCGCGCTTGATGCTGGCGACGATCTCGTCCTTGCTTTTGTCGCCGGACAGCATGTAGGTGTTGGTCATGCGCGGCATCGGCACGTGTGCGTAGCTCTCGCGGCGGCCATTGCCGGTCGGCCGCACCTTCATCAGCCGCGCGTTCATCGCGTCCTGGATGTAGCCTTTCAGGATGCCGTCTTCGATCAGCACCGTGCGCTGCGTGGCCTGGCCTTCGTCATCGACGTTGAGCGAGCCGCGGCGGTCGGGCAGCGTGCCGTCGTCGAGCACGGTGACACCCTTGGCGGCAACGCGCTGGCCGATGCGGCCGGAAAACGCTGAGGAGCCTTTGCGATTGAAGTCGCCTTCGAGGCCGTGGCCGATGGCTTCGTGCAGCAGGATGCCGGGCCAACCCGGCCCGAGCACGACGGTTGTCTCACCGGCAGGCACCGGCCGGCTCTCGAGGTTTGTCAGCGCGGCGTTGACGGCGTGATCGACGTACTGCTCGATCACATCATCCTGAAAGTAGCCGAGGCCGAAACGGCCGCCACCGCCACCGCTGCCGACTTCGCGGCGGCCGTTCTGCTCCGCAATGACGGTCACCGACAAACGCACCAGCGGTCGCACATCGGCGGCACGCGTGCCGTCGGCGCGCGCCACCATCACGACGTCGTGCTCTGCCGCCAGCCCGGCCATCACCTGCACAACGCGCGGGTCCTTGGCGCGTGCCAAGCGCTCGACTTTTTCGAGCAGCGCCACCTTCTGCGTGCTGTCGAGCGTGCCGATCGGGTCGGTCGGTGCATACAGCACGTGGCTGGATGCAACTTGAGGCGCCCCGCCGACCTTGACGCGGCGGCTTTGCCCCGCAGCGGCGATCGATCGCACCGTGCGTGCGGCGTCGAGCAGCGCGGCTTCGGAGATGTCATCGCTGTAGGCAAATGCGGTCTTCTCACCGGCAACGGCGCGCACGCCGACCCCCTGGTCGATCGAGAAGCTGCCGCTCTTGACGATGCCTTCCTCCAGGCTCCAGCCTTCGTGGCGCGTGCTCTGGAAGTACAGATCGGCATCGTCGATGCGGTGCTCGGCCATCGTCGCCAGCGCGGCGGCCAGATGGCGTTCGGTCAGGCCAAAGGGCCCGAGCAGCAGCGATTCGGCAACGGCCAGTCGTTCAAGGGTGGGTTCGCGGGAAATCATGCGAACCATTCTAGGAGCGTGATGCATTGCACGGGTGGCGGCGTGGGCATGGTCCGCGCTTCACCGTTCTTTACGCCGGGGCAACGAACATGCGTCCGCCGGCCGAGTTGCCAGGCGTTGTTGGGGAGCGCCTTGCGCAAACCCGTCACCCCAGATCACCAATACCCAAGGAGTCCTCATGAACAAGAGCTTTGCTGCCGCTGCGATGCTTGCCCTGTCAGCCTTTGCCGCCACTGCTGCCGGCACCGACACGCCGCGTATCGACCAGCGCCAGGCCAACCAGGAGCAGCGCATCGACAAGGGCATCGCCTCGGGCGAGCTGACCAAGCGCGAAGCGCGCCGCATGAATCGCCAGCAGAACATGGTCAACAAGGCCGAAGACAAAGCCAAGGCGGATGGCGTTGTGACCGCGCAAGAAAAGAAGCAGCTGACCAAGGCGCAGAACAAGACCAGCCGACACATCTACCGCCAGAAGCACGACGCGCAAGACCGCACGGGCACCAAGTCCTGAGTCAAGTCTCGCCACGCAGCGCCAGCGCCCGCTCGTAAAGAGCGTTGCGCGGCGCGCCGGTGATGGCCGAGGCTAGCGCCACGGCCTGCTTGAGTGGCAGCTCGGCCAGCAGTAGCGTCAAGGTGCGCTCGGCCGTAGCGTCGAGCGCTGCAGGTTCTTCGGCAGCCATGGCGTGCAGCACGATCACGAACTCGCCGCGCGAGCGGTTGGCATCGGCTTCGAGCCACGCAGGCGCCGCGCTGGCGTCGATCGTCACCACCTCCTCGAACTGCTTGGTCAGCTCCCGCGCCAGCGTGACGCGGCGCTTGGGCATGGCCTCGGCCAGGGCGCCCGCCAGCGCGGCGACACGGTGCGGCGCCTCGAAGAGCACGATCGACTCAGTGCCGCGTGCGGCCAAAGCAGCAAGCCAAGCGCGGCGTTCGGCCGCCTTGTTCGGCGCGAAGCCGACGAAAGCGAAAGCCGACGCCAGAGCATCGCCGGCCACCGACAGCGCGGCCACGACGCTGCTCACACCGGCCACCGGCACACAGCGATAACCGGCGGCCTGCACGGCGGCCACCAGCGCTGCACCCGGGTCCGACACCGCCGGCGTGCCGGCATCGCTGACATAGGCCACACGCTCGCCACGTGCCAGGCGTTCGATCAGCCGCACCGACGCCTCGCGTTCGTTGTGCTCGTGCAGTGCGATCAGCGGCTTGTGCAGGCCGAGGTGGTTGAGCAAGCCGGCGGACACCCGCGTGTCTTCGCAGGCCACGGCATCGACCAGGCGCAACACATGCACCGCGCGCAGCGTCAGGTCGGCCAGGTTGCCGATCGGTGTGGCCACGACATACAGCGCGCTCGCCGGATACTGCTGCGCACCAGCCGCAGCGGCCGCCGCCTCGGCGATGATCGCGGGCAAGGACGTGTTCGACGCAACGATGACTCTGTTCTCCCGCGGTAACTCTCGCAACACAACACGCCAGGCGGCACGTCAGGCATTGGGCCAAAGCGCTGAAGACCGCGCGTGGTCGCACTTGCAGCGTGCCGGCTTGTCGCTGCTGGCGCGCAATTATCGGGTCGCGCGCGGCCCCAACGCGCGCGGCGGCGAGATCGATCTGATCTGCCGCGAGCGCGATGGCACGCTGGTCTTCGTCGAAGTGCGCGCCCGCGCCGACACCAGGCACGGCGGCGCGGCGGCGAGCGTGAGTGCATCGAAGCGGGCGAGCCTCGTGTTCGCAGCGCAACGCTTCCTCGCGACCTTGCAGGTTGTGCCGCCGTGCCGTTTCGATGTGGTTGCGATTGACGGCGAAAGCCTGCAGTGGTTGAAGGCAGCCTTTGACGCCAGCTGATGCACTGAACAGCAACCGAGCGTGCAGGTCGCTGTCATATGATCCATGTTCATGCTTGAGCAGCGCATTCAGCAGCAATTCTTCGAGTCTGCGGACTTGATTTCGCAGAGCGCCGACACACTGTCGCGACCGATCGCGCAAGCGGTGGCGGCGCTGCTGGGCTGCATCACCGCCGGCGGCAAGGTGCTGATCGTGGGCGGGGGCGCGACGGCAGCGCTGGCGCCTTATGCCGCGGCACTGTGGGTCGGCCGCTTCGAGCGCAACCGGCCGCCGCTGGCCGCAATGGCGCTGGGCCAGCAAGGCGCGGTGATGGCAGCGCTGTCCGATGGCGCCGAGCCTCACCAGGCGCTGGCCAAGGAAGTGCGCGCACTCGGCGTGCCTGGCGATGTGCTGATCGCGCTGGCCGCGGGCCGCTCGCCGACGCCGCTGATCGCGGCCGTGCAGGCGGCGTTGGCCAAGGACATGAGCGTGATCGCACTCACCGGGGCCGACAACGGCATTGCCGAGCTGCTCGGTGAAACCGATGTGCACATTGCCGTGCCGCACGAGCGTGCGGCACGGATCGTCGAGTGCCACGCGCTGGTCCTGCACTGCATGGCCGACGCGCTGGATCTGCAATTGATGGGTGAACAGGATTCCGCATGAACATCGCAAAACAAACCAACCGCTCTGCGCCGCTGCGTGCCACACGCGCCCTCACATTGGCCGTCAGCGCTGCCGTTGCGGCAGCCACGCTCAGCGGCTGTGTCGCGCTGGCCGTCGGCGGCGCCGTCGGCACGGCCCTGGTGGTGACCGATCGCCGCACGGCGGGCGTGCAACTCGAAGACCAGAACATCGAGCTGAAGGCGGTCGCGCGCATCCGCGAAGCCGTTGCCGACCGCGGGCATGTCAACACGACGAGCTACAACCGCATGGTGCTCATCACCGGCGAGGTGGCGACCGAGGCCGACCGTGTGGCGGTCGAGCAGGCCATCGCGCGCATCGAGAACGTGCGCTCGACAGTCAACGACCTGGCGGTGATGGGCCCGACGTCGCTCGCCGCGCGCTCCAACGACACCATCCTGACGAGCAAGGTCAAGGCGACCTATGTCGATGCGAAGGATCTGCAATCCGGCGCGGTCAAGGTGGTCACCGAGCGCGGCACCGTTTATCTGCTGGGCCGTGTCACCGAACGCGAAGCGTCGCGCGCGGCCGACCTGGCACGCGCCATCTCGGGCGTGCAGAAGGTCGTGCGCGTGTTCGAGATCCTGACCGAGGCTGAACTGGCGACGCTGGGTGATCAGAAGAAGTAGCGCGCCCGCTAACTACTTCAGTCGCTTGATGAGGCTTGACGTGTCCCAGCGCCGCCCGCCCATCGCCTGCACGTCGGCATAGAACTGATCGACCAGCGCGGCCACCGGCAGCCTGGCGCCGTTGCCGCGCGCCTCGTCGAGCACGAGGCCGAGGTCTTTGCGCATCCAGTCGACGGCAAAACCGAAGTCGAATTGGTCGTCCGCCATCGTCGCTCCGCGGTTGTCCATCTGCCAGCTTTGCGCTGCGCCCTTGCCGATGACCTCGAGCACGAGCTTCATGTCCAGGCCCGCCTTCTGGCCGAACGCGATGCCCTCAGCAAGGCCTTGCACCAGGCCGGCGATGCAGACCTGGTTGACCATCTTGGCGAGCTGGCCGGCACCCGACTCGCCGATGCGTGTAACCGCCTTGGCCATCGCCAGCGCCACCGGTTGCATGCGTTCGAACGCGTCCTGATCGCCACCGCACATTACCGTCAGCGCGCCGTTGACGGCACCGGCCTGTCCACCGGACACCGGCGCGTCGACGAAGTGCAAGCCGCGTTGCCGCGCCGCGGCGTACAGCTCGCGCGCCACCGCCGCCGAGGCAGTCGTGTGGTCGGCGAAGATCGCTTCGCGGCGCATGCCGGCAAACGCGCCGTCGTCGCCGAGCGCCACAGAACGCAGGTCATCGTCGTTGCCGACGCAGGCAAAGACAATCGACGCGCCGGCGGCGGCCTCGCGGGGCGTTGGCGCGGACTTGCCGCCGTACTCTGCCACCCAGGCCTGGGCCTTGGCTGCCGTGCGGTTGAAGACGGTGACGCGATGGCCAGCGCGCGCCAGGTGGCCGGCCATTGGCAGCCCCATCACGCCAAGGCCGAGAAAGGCAACGTGCTGCGGCGCGATCGGCGAGTACTGCTTCGGGTTCGACGTGCTCATCGGGGCTCCAAAAAAGAGCACGGCCTCGTCAGAGGCCGTGTCTACTGTTGTGTGCGACCGAACTATACGATTGACAGGTGCTCCGTGCCTGCTGCCAGGTCCGACGAGCGCGCACGCTGGCTGTTGAGCTTGATCTGCAGCCGCAGGTCGTTGACCGAGTCGGCATTGCGCAGCGCGTCTTCGTACGTGACGAGGTTGGTTTCGTAGAGATCGAACAGCGCTTGGTCGAAGGTCTGCATGCCGAGCTCGCGCGAGCGCTTCATCAGCTCCTTCATCTCACCGACCTCGCCCTTGAAGATCATGTCGGCGATCAGCGGCGTGTTGAGCAGAATCTCCACCGCGGCGATGCGGCCCTTGCCTTCCTGTCGCGGCAGGAGGCGCTGCGAGACCAGCGAGCGCAGGTTCAGCGACAGGTCCATTAGCAACTGCGCACGGCGTTCTTCGGGGAAGAAGTTGATGATGCGGTCCAGCGCCTGGTTGGCGCTGTTGGCGTGCAGCGTCGCCATGCACAGGTGGCCAGTCTCGGCAAAGGCCACGGCGTGCTCCATCGTCTCGCGATCGCGGATTTCGCCCATCAGGATCACGTCCGGCGCCTGGCGCAGCATGTTCTTCAGCGCCGAGAACCAGTCTTCGGTGTCGATGCCGATCTCGCGTTGCGTGACGATGCAGTTCTTGTGCGGATGCACGAACTCCACCGGATCTTCGACGGTGATGATGTGGCCGAATGAGTTCTCGTTGCGGTAGTCGACCATGCCGGCCAGCGAGGTCGTCTTGCCCGAGCCGGTGGCGCCGACGAAGATCACCAGCCCGCGCTTGGTCATCGCCACGTCCTTGAGCACCTGCGGCAGGCCCAGGCTGTCGATCGTCGGAATGGTCTGCGGGATCGTGCGCATCACCAGGCCGACGTTGCCCTGCTGCACGAAGGCGTTGCAGCGAAAGCGGCCGATGCCGGTCGGCGAGATGGCGAAGTTGCATTCTTTCGTCTTCTCGAACTCCGCCGCCTGCTTGTCGTTCATCACCGAGCGCGCCAGCGCCATCGTGTGCTGGCCGGTCAGCGGCTGCGGGCTGACCTTGGTGATCTTGCCGTCGACCTTGATGGCTGGCGGGAAGTCGGCAGTAAGGAACAAGTCCGAGCCGTTGCGGCTGACCATCAGGCGCAGTAGGTCGTTGACGAACTTGGAGGCTTGATCGCGTTCCATGGTGATGCCGCTCGTTTATCCAGGGAAGTTTTCGGGGACGCGGGCCTTGGCGCGCGCTTCAGCCGGCGAGATGATGTTGCGCCGCACGATTTCGGTCAGGCACTGATCGAGCGTCTGCATGCCCAGGCTCTGACCGGTCTGGATGGCCGAGTACATCTGCGCCACCTTGTTCTCGCGGACCAGGTTCTTGATCGCCGAGGTGGCGATCATGATTTCGTGCGCGGCGACGCGGCCCGAGCCGTCCTTCAGCTTGCACAGCGTTTGCGATATCACGGCGATCAGCGACTCCGACAACATCGCCCGCACCATGTCTTTTTCAGCCGCAGGGAAGACATCGACGATGCGGTCGATGGTCTTGGCCGCGCTCGAGGTGTGCAGTGTCCCGAACACCAGGTGGCCGGTTTCGGCGGCGGTCAGCGCCAGACGGATCGTTTCCAGATCACGCATTTCACCGACCAGGATGGCGTCCGGGTCTTCGCGCAGCGCGGCGCGCAGCGCGTTGTTGAACGACAGTGTGTGCGGCCCGACCTCACGCTGGTTGACCAGGCATTTCTTGCTTTCGTGCACGAACTCGATCGGATCCTCGACCGTCAGCACGTGCCCGTACATGTTTTCGTTGAGGTGATTCACCATGCCGGCCAGCGTCGTGCTCTTGCCCGAGCCGGTCGGTCCGGTGACGAGCACCAGGCCACGCGGGCGCAGCGACAGCTCGGCAAACACCTTGGGCGCGTTCAGCTGTTCGAGCGTCAGGATCTTGCTCGGAATCGTCCGGAAGACCGCGCCGGCGCCGCGATTCTGGTTGAAGGCGTTGACGCGAAAGCGCGCCAGGCCCTGGATCTCGAACGAGAAGTCACACTCGAGAGTGTCCTCGTAGTGCTTGCGCTGGCCGTCGTTCATGATGTCGTAGACCATGTCGTGCACATGCTTGTGCTCGAGCGGGTCGACATTGATGCGGCGCACGTCGCCGTGCACGCGGATCATCGGCGGCAGGCCGGCTGACAGGTGCAGGTCGGAGGCCTTGTTCTTGACCGAGAAGGCCAGCAGCTGGGTGATGTCCATGCGAGCGCGTCGTTTCTTGATGAAGTAGTCTCAAACCATTATGGCGAGCATCGAGCTCAAGTTACAACAACTCCGACAGCGCATTGGCGACGCTTGCACACTCGCGCAGCGTCCCGTGCAAAGCGTCACGCTGTTGGCAGTCGCCAAGACTTTTGGCGCTGACGCGGTGCGACAGGCGCATGCCGCGGGCCAGCACGCCTTCGGTGAGAACTACGTGCAGGAAGCCTTGGCCAAGATCGAAGCGCTGGCCGATCTGCGGCCGGCCCTCGAATGGCACCTGATCGGGCCGCTGCAAAGCAACAAGACACGCGAGGTGGCCGCCGCGTTCGATTGGGTGCACACCGTTGACCGGCTGAAGATCGCGCAGCGCTTGTCGGCGCAGCGTCCCGATCACTTGCCGCCGCTGCAGGTCTGCGTGCAGGTCAACGTCAGCGGTGAGGCGAGCAAGGCGGGCGTGGCGCCGGATGAAGCGGCGGCGCTGGCGCAGGCGGTGGCGGCATTGCCGCGGCTGTGCCTGCGCGGCCTGATGTCGATTCCCGAGCCTGCGCAAGGCATCGCCGCCCAGCGTGCTCCGCACCGCCGCCTGCATGAGCTGTTCGAGTCGATGTGCGCGCAAGGGCTCGCCCTTGACACGCTGTCCATGGGCATGAGTGCGGATCTCGAAGCTGCGATCGCCGAGGGCAGCACGATGGTGCGCGTCGGCAGTGCGATCTTTGGCGAGAGATGACAGCTCCTCCCGCGCTGCGCGCATACTCCCCCGAGGAAAGCGCCTGGCCGGACGCCCTTCGACCAAGCTCAGGACAGGCTTGGGAGCGGCCCGGCGCTGGCCAGGCAGCTTGAATCTCAGATCGCCAAGGCGGTCGTGCTCTTCACCTCTTCCATCACCGCATAGGTGCGCGTCTCGCGCACACCGGGCAGCGACCAGATGCTGTCGCCGAGCAGCGCGCGGTAAGCCGTCATGTCGGCGACACGGGTCTTGAGCAGGTAGTCGAATCCGCCGGCGACGAGGTGGCACTCCAGGATCTCCGGGCGCGCCTGCACCGCCGCGCGGAAATGATTCAGCACGTCGGGCAGCGTGCGATCGAGCAGGACCTCGATGAAGACCATCAGCCCGGCATCGAGCAGGGCCGGGTTCAGCCGCGCTTCGTAGCCGAGGATCACGCCGTCGCGCGTCAGCCGCTTGACGCGTTCCAGCACGGCGGTTGGCGACAGATGCACCGCTTCGGCCAGCTTCAGGTTGGTGATGCGGCCATCGGCTTGCAGCTCGCGCAGGATGCGGCGGTCGATGGTATCCAGAGGGTAGGGCGCGTCGGAGGCCATGGCCGCATTCTTCACCAGGAACAAGGCTCATGACAGAACAACATTCAGCGTGCCCACCGCTACGCTTGTGATCCAACGCCACCGAGGTGACTCATGACAACGCCCCGCCTGCCCTATCCGTACCGTGACGAAGCGGCCGTCGTCGACGCGTCGCTGGCGTCGCTTGAGGGGCTCAATTGGCCGGCCGTGATGGCCACCGCCAAGCCCTGGGTCGAGGGCGTGCGCTCCACGCCGGCGCCGTTCTGGGCGATGGAGTCGCTGCTGCGCGAATACCCGATCACCAGCGCCGAAGGTCTGGCCTTGATGCGGCTGGCCGAAGCGCTGCTGCGCGTGCCCGATGCGCAGACCGCGATCGCGCTGACCGCGGATCAACTCGGCCGCGCGGACTTCAGTGAAGCCCCCGATGGCGGCCCACACCGCATGCTGGCCAGCCTGTCGAGCACGGCCATCGCGTTGTCGAAGAACTTCCTGCCGCACGAAGAAGCCGGCGGCGGACTGTTGTCGCGCCTGGGCAGCAAGACGGTGGTCGCCGCGACGGTGCGCGCGATCCAGCTGCTTGGCCGCCAGTTCGTGCTCGGCCGCCACATCGGCGAGGCGATGGCCGAAGCGCAATCGGCGCGGCGTGCGCAGCCGACGCTGCGCTTTTCCTACGACATGCTCGGCGAAGGCGCGCGCACCGAGCGTGATGCGCAACGCTATCTTGCGTCGTACCAGAACGCGATTGCGGCCATCGCCAAGGGCCTGCGCGGCGATGGGCCCGAGCACACCGACGGCATCTCGATCAAGCTGTCGGCATTGTTTTCGCGCTACGAAGACGCCCAGCGCGATCGCGTTTTTGCCGAACTCGTGCCGCGTGTCTGGACCTTGATCGACGCCGCAGCACGCGCCGACATGAACCTGACGATCGACGCTGAAGAGAGCGACCGGCTCGAACTCTCGCTCGAGGTCTTCGAGACGCTCGCCGCGCGCATCGCCGCCGAGCACCCAAGCTGGCGCGGCTTCGGCCTGGCGATCCAGGCCTACCAGACGCGCGCGCTCGAAGTGGTCAACGACGTCGCGCGCATCGCCCGTGCGCACCACCTGCAGTTCATGGTGCGCCTGGTCAAGGGTGCGTACTGGGACGGCGAGATCAAGCGCGCGCAGGAGCAGGGTCTGGCCGCCTACCCGGTGTTCACGCACAAGCAGCACACCGACATCGCGTACCTGGCCTGCGCGCGCGCGCTGATCGGCCATGCCGATGCGATCTACCCGCAGTTCGCCAGCCACAACGCGGCGACGGTCGCGGCGATCGCGCAAATGGCGCGCGCAGCCAACGCAAAGTTCGAGTTTCAAAGACTGCACGGCATGGGCGAGGGCGTGTTCCGCGAGGTGCTGACGTCGAACCCGAAACTGCCGCTGCGCATCTACGCACCGGTCGGTGAGCACCGCGACCTGCTGGCCTACCTCGTGCGCCGCCTGCTGGAGAACGGCGCGAACTCGTCGTTCGTGCACCAACTGGCCGATGACGACGTGCCGCCCGAACAGTTGCTGGCCTCGCCGCTGTCGCGCATCGAAACGCGAGCCTTGCCGTTGCCGCGCGATCTGTACGCGCTGCCGCAAGACACGCGGCCCAACTCGACCGGCGCTGACTTGGCCTGCTTGCCAGAGCGCGCGCCACTCGACGCGGCCATCGCTACCGCGCAAGTTGGCGTCGTGCCAGAAGCCAGCGCGGCTGATGTTGCCGCCGCGATGGCGCGCCTCTCACGTGGCTTCACCCCGTGGAATGCCACGGCCGCGGCGCAGCGCGCCACCATCCTGCGCCGTGCCGCCGACGCCCTCGACGCCCGCCTGCCCGAGTTCTGCGGCCTGCTCGTCAAGGAAGGGCACAAGACGCTCGGCGACTGCGTGGCCGAGGTGCGCGAAGCAGTCGACTTCCTGCGCTACTACGCCAACCAAGCCGAACAGCACGCGCCGCAAGGACGCGGCGTCTTCGTCTGCATCAGCCCGTGGAACTTTCCGCTGGCGATCTTCTGCGGCCAGGTCGCCGCCGCACTCGCCGCCGGCAACAGCGTCGCTGCGAAACCGGCCGAGCAAACGCCATTCGTCGCACTGCGGCTGGTCGAGTTGTTGCACGACGCCGGCGTGCCGCACGACGCGTTGGCGCTGCTGCACGGCCCTGGTGAGACCGTCGGCGCTGCGCTCGTGGCGCACGAAGACACGGTGGGCGTGGCCTTCACCGGCAGCACGCCGGTGGCGCAGGTCATCAGCAGGACGCTCGCCCAAAGCGGCGACCCGCTGCGCCCGCTGATCGCCGAGACCGGCGGCCTGAACGCGATGATCGTCGACAGCACCGCGCTGCCCGAGCAGGTCGTCGATGCCGTCGTGCAGAGCGCCTTCCGCTCGGCCGGCCAGCGCTGCTCGGCGCTGCGACTCTTGTGCGTGCAGGACAGCATCGCCGATGGCGTGATCGAGATGATCGCCGGCGCGATGGCCGAGTTGCGCGTCGGCGATGCGGCAGAGTTGGCCACCGACGTCGGCCCGCTGATCGACGCCGAGGCCCACGCCGGCATCGCGCGCCACGTCGAGCGCCTGCTGCGCAGCGCCAAGCTCGTCGCCGCCAGTCCGCGCGGTGCGGCCGGCGCCACGCACCAGGTGCCGATCGCTTTCGAGCTCGAACGGCTCGAAGACATGAAAGACGAAGTCTTCGGCCCGGTGTTGCACATCGTCCGCTGGTCGGGCGATGTCGATGCACTGGTCGATCGCATCAACGCCCTCGGCTATGGCCTGACGCTCGGCGTGCAGACGCGCATCGACAGCCGTGCCGAGCGCATCGCCGACCGGGCGCGCGTCGGCAACGTCTATGTCAACCGCAACATCATCGGCGCGGTCGTCGGCGTGCAGCCTTTCGGCGGCGAAGGCTTGTCGGGCACCGGCCCCAAAGCGGGAGGGCCACACTACCTGACGCGCTTCGCGGCGACGGCTTCACCGACCGCCGTGCCGTTGACGCTGGCCGGATGTGCCACCGGCGTCGCTCGACGCCGCCCTCGCGCGCGCCGAAGCGAGTGGCTGGAACTCGGCCACGCTCGACACGCGTTGCGCCTGGCTCGACGCGGTGCGGGCCTCGGCGCTCGCGGTGCAAGCGCGGCAGCAGCTCGCTATCCAGACCCTGCCAGGCCCCACCGGTGAGCGCAACGAGCTGCGCCTGCACAGCCGCGGCGTCATCGCCAGCATCGCCACGTCCGCCGACGCTGCCACGCAGATGCAGTGGCAAGCCGCGCTGGCCGCCGGCAACACGCTGCTGATCGCACTGCCGCCGGCTGCTCGCGAACAGGCCGAGGGCGTGTTCATCTACTGGCAGCGCGCCGGTGTGCTGCCCGCAGGCGCCGTGCAGGTCATCGACGCGCCGTTCGATGCCGCCGTCGCCGCGATCACCGCCGACGACCGCGTGCAGGGCGTCATCGCCGAGCCGGGCCTGGCTTCCGCGTTACGCCAGCGCCTGGCCGCACGCCGTGGCGCCATCGTGCCGCTGTTCATCGGCGACCTCAGCGCCACGCTGTGGCGACTGGCGGCTGAGCAAACCTTGACCGTCAACACGGCGGCTGCGGGCGGCAACGCGGCGCTGCTTGCCGGTTAGGCGTGTAGCGGTTGTCGCCGAGGTGGATCGACATCGCCGTCCACTCGCCGTGCTCCTGCTGGATCTGCTCGAAGAGTCTGGTCCCCATGCGCGCTGCCGTCTACAAGCTCAATCCAGCTTGACGCCGAGCTTGTCGATCACCGGTCCCCAGCGCTTCACTTCAGCGTCAATGATCCGCTTGAAGTCGGCGGCGCTGCCGCCGACGGCCGTCAGGCCCTGGGCGTCGAGCGTGTTCTTGACAGCAGTGTCCTTCAGCGCTTCGTTGACATCGGCGTTGATGCGCGTGACCACGGCATCCGGCGTGCCCGGCGAGGCGAACAGCCCGTTCCAGGCCAGCGACTCGACGTTCGGGTAGCCGGAGGCGGCCAGCGTCGGCACCTCCTTCAACGAGTCCGGCCGCTCGCGCGAGCTCACGGCGAGCAGGCGGACCTTGTTGTTCTTCACGTGCGGCAGCAGCGCCGGCGCGACCATGAAGGTGGCGTCGGCCTCGCCTTGCGCCACCGCCATCGCGGCCGGAGGCGAGCCGTTGAACGGAATGTGGGTGGCCTTGACGCCGCTCTCGGCCAGGAACAGCTCCATCGTCAGGTGCGCCGAGCTGCCGTTGCCGAGTGACGAGTAGTTGACCTTGCCGCCCTGTGCCTTCGCCCAGGTCACGAACTCGGCCACAGTTTTCGCCGGCACCTTGTCGGCATTGACCGCGAGCACGTTGGCTTGTGACGTCGTCATCACCACCGGCAGCAGATCTCTCGCCGGGTCGTACGGCATCTTGCGGTAGAGGAAGGGCGCAAACGCGATCGGTCCGTTGAAGCCAATGCCCAGCGTGTGGCCGTCGGTCGCCTTGGCGACGACGTCCATGCCGAGCATGCCGCCGGCGCCGGGCTTGTTCTCGACGACCACCGGCTGGCCCCAGCGCGCGCCGAGCTTTTCGCTCATGGCGCGCACGATCAGGTCGAGCGAGCTGCCAGGCCCCGTGGGAACGACGATCTTCACCGGCTTGGCCGGCCAGGTGTTTTGCGCCAGGGCGGGCGCCGCCACACAGAGTGCGGCGGCAGCGGTGATCAACGAACGGCGAAGCATGGCGTCCTCTCTTTGACAAGCAGGCCAGCATCGTAGCCACGGCAACGGTGTGCGAGGATGCGGGTCTGTCCGACCTACCGAGCCGCTGCCGCCCATGCTGATCCGATTTCTCGCTGCCCTGCTCGTCATCGCGCTGCTCGCCGCCGCCTACTTCTGGCTCGCGCTGCAATGGAGCTATTCGAGCGGCGAGCGCGCTGGCTGGGTGCAGAAGTTTTCCAACAAGGGCTGGGTCTGCAAGACCTGGGAGGGCGAGTTGGCGCTGGTGTCGCTGCCCGGCAGCGCGGTCGAGAAGTTCTACTTCACCGTGCACAACGACGCCGTTGCCAAAGAGGTCAGCGCCGCCACCGGCAAGCGCGTGACGCTGCACTATGAAGAAAAGGTCGGCCTGCCGACGACCTGCTTCGGCGAGACGCGCCACTTCGTCAGCAAGGTGACGATCAACCCGGACATCCCGATCGGGCCGGGGGTGAGTGTGCCGACGACGCCCGCTGCGGCACCCGCCGTGGTGGTGGCACCGAGCGCACCCAGCGCGCCGGCGCCGGCGGCTTCGAAGTAGCGTTACGGGTAGAGCCCGCGCTCCTCGCGCGCCATCAGAATCCGCTCGCACGCCACCGCAAACGTCGCCGTGCGCAGCGTCGTCTTGTGCCGATCGGCGGTGTCCCAGATCTTCTTCAGCGCATCGACCATGATCTTGTCCAGGCGCACGTTGATCTCGTCTTCGCTCCAGAAGAAGCTCGAGAAATCCTGCACCCACTCGAAGTAGGACACGGTCACGCCACCGGCGTTGCAGATCACGTCGGGGACGACGAGGATGCCGCGGTCGGCGAGGATGTCATCGGCCGCCGGGCTGGTCGGGCCGTTGGCGCCTTCGAGCACGAGCTTGGCCTTGATGCGCTGCGCGCGCGCGGGCGTGATCTGGCCTTCGAGCGCGGCGGGAATCATGATGTCGCAAGGCACGTCCCAGAACGATTCGTTGTCCATCGGCTCGGCGCCCTTGAAGCCGCCGACGCCGCCGGTTTCCTTGATGTGTGGGATCAGCAGCGACAAATCGAATCCCTTGGCGTTGCAGATGCTGCCGGTGTGGTCTTGCGCCGCAACGATCGTGCCGCCGGCCTGGCCGAACAGCTCCGCCGCCGACGAGCCGACGTTGCCCATGCCTTGCACGGCAACGCGCGCGCCGTCGAGCTTCAAGCCGATGCGTCTCGCGGCTTCCCGGCCGGTGACGAAGACACCGCGGCCGGTCGATTTGATCCGTCCCAGCGAGCCGCCGAGATGGATCGGCTTGCCGGTGACGACGCCGGTGGCGGTGGCGCCGGTGTTCATCGAATACGTGTCCATCATCCAGGCCATGATCTGGCCATTGGTGTTGACGTCCGGCGCAGGGATGTCCTGCTGCGGGCCGATGATCAGGCCGATCTCGCTGGTGTAGCGGCGCGTCAGCTTTTCCAGCTCTTTCAGCGACAGCTTTTTCGGGTCGACGCGCACGCCGCCCTTGGCGCCGCCATAGGGCAGGTTGACGGCGGCGTTCTTGATCGTCATCCAGGCGGCCAGCGCCATCACCTCTTCGAGCGTCACGTCCGGGTGGTAGCGCACGCCGCCCTTGCCAGGGCCGCGCGTCAGGCTGTGCTGCGAACGGAAACCCTCGAAGTGGCCGATCGAGCCGTCGTCCATCTCGATAGGGATGTCGACGATCAGCGTGCGCTTCGGGCGCTTCAGGGTCTCGGACCAGCGCGCCAGCTTGCCCAGGTAGGGCACCACGCGATCGACCTGCATCAGGTAAACGCTCCACGGGCTGTCGGGGTGGTTGCTGACGTAGCTGAGATTCATGGTCAAGGTCTCCTTTGATGTTGGATGCCAGTGGCGCGCCGCCTCGTGAGCCGCGCGCCGGTGGGTGCAGCACTGTAGGCCGAGGCGGGGACGCTTTGGAAGCGTGTTGATGCCGGCTTTGCATGGCCCACCATTGCGCCGCTCATGCCGCGACCTAAACTGCATCCATGAGCCAACTTCGTCTCGCATTCATCGGTGGCGGCAACATGGCCGGCGCCATCTTCGGCGGCTTGTTGTGGGGCGGCTGGCCGTCGGAGTCGATCACTGTCGTCGAGCCGTTCGACGAGCAGCGCCAGCGCATTGCCGCTGCGCGGCCCGGCGTCAGGCTGCTGGCGCGGGCCGATGCGTCATTGCGCGATGCCGACATGGTGGTCTGGGCCGTCAAGCCGCAGAGCTTTGTTGAAGCCGCCGCCGCCTGCGCGCCGCATGTGAGCCACGCGCTGCAACTGTCGGTGATGGCAGGCCTGCGCAGCGACGCCATCGTCGAGGCCACCGGCAGTCAGCGTGTTGTGCGCGCGATGCCGAACACGCCGGCGCTGATCGGCAAAGGCATCAGCGGCCTGTTTGCGCGCGACGCCGCCAGCGCCGACGACCGCGCGGCCGTCGAACGGGTGCTCGCACCGACTGGCAACCTGCTCTGGTTCGGCGCCGAAGCCGACCTCGACGCCGTGACTGCGCTGTCCGGTTCAGGACCTGCCTATGTCTTCTACCTGCTCGAAGCGATGGTCGACGCCGGCACGCAGATGGGCCTGCCGGCCGAGGCCGCGCGCCGCCTGGCGCAGGAGACGATTGCCGGCGCGGCGCAACTGGCGATGCAGTCGAGCGAGTCGCCGGCCACGTTGCGCGAGCGCGTCACCTCCAAAGGCGGCACGACGCATGCAGCGATCACGTCGCTCGACGCCAGTGGGGTGAAGGACGCGGTCGTGCGCGCGCTGCATGCCGCGCGCGCGCGTGCAGAGGAACTCGGCCGCTGACGCCAGCTGGGTTCAGCGCAGCGCGAAGTCGATCGCCGTGCCGGCGAACAGCGCAAATCCGACCCAATGGTTCAGGCGAAAGGCTTTGAAGGAGCCGTCACGTGAGCGCGTGCGGATCAGCGTGAAGTGCCACAGCGTCTGTACCGCCGCCGCGGCCACACCGGCGTAGAACCACGTTCCCAGGCCCATCAACCGGCCGAGCAAGGCCCATGACGCCAGATGCACCGCGTAGAACGCCATCACGCCGGCGACGTCGAAGCGGCCGAGGGTGATGGCGCTGGTCTTCATGCCGATCTTCAGGTCGTCGTCGCGATCGACCATCGCGTACTCGGTGTCGTAGGCCAGCACCCAGAACAGGTTCGACGCCATCAGCGCCCAGGCCCACCACGGCACGCCGTCGACGGCCCAGCGGCTGCCGCCCAGCACGGCCGCAAAGGCCATCGGGATGCCGAACGAAAAGGCCACGCCGAGCACGGCCTGCGGCATGGAGACGAACCGCTTCGCGTAAGGGTAGGCCAGCGTGATCGCCAGCGCCGCGAACGAGAGCAGGATCGTCGGTGGGTTGGTCGTCAACACGAGGCCGAAAGCGGCTAGCGCCAACACGGCGCCGAGCCCCAGCGCTTCCCGCGTCGACACCGCACCGCTCGTCACCGGGCGCTGCGCGGTGCGTTTGACATGGCGGTCGAAATCGCGGTCGGCAACGTCGTTGACGCAGCAGCCGGCGCTGCGCATCAGCACCGTGCCGAGCACGAACACGGCCAGCAGGTGCCAGCCGGGAAAGCCGTCGGCGGCGATCCACAGCGCCGACAGCGTCGGCCACAGCAGCAGCAGCCAGCCGGCGGGCCGGTTCCAGCGGATCAGATCCAGGTACAACGGCAGGCGGGGCGGCAAGGGGGGGGTCAGCGGCACGCCGTCATTATTCAGGGCCGCGGCCGGCGGGGATGCCGTTGTGCGCAACCACCGCAGCAAGGGGGGCTGTAACCAATTCCTCTGCATTAAGCTGCCAGCGCCGCCAAAAGCCGCCTCCCACCCGTATTGCCCACCCTGCCTGGCCCTGCGACCCCCGCATGATCTCGTTCGCTCGCGCATTTTTGGCCATGCTTGCTGACTTCCGCCGGGCCAGGGGCTGGCCAGCGGCGCTCAAACGGGCGCTAGGGTCACTGCGGGTGCTGGCGCTTCCGGGCCTGATGCGCCGCATGGCCGCCGACGGCTACTTGCAACGGGTCGAACGCAAACGTGGCGTGGACGGCGAGCCCTGGGATCCGTTCCACTTCATCTCGCACCCGGGCTACCTGGTCCAGGGCCTTTCGTGGGCGCAGCGTTTCGAGGCCGCGCTCTATCACTACCGCTTTGAAGGCGAGACCTTCAATGAGGCGATGCTGGACCAGGTGTACTCGCCGGAAGGCTTCTTGCTGTGGGCGGCCGAGGTCGATGGCCATCAGTTCGCGATGCGCTTCGGCCTGGCACCACATGGCTCCGTTGAAGGTGATTTGGGCCTGCAGCTGATCGCCGATGGGCGTTGCCTCATCAACATGAACTTCATCTGGGCCGATGGCGCCACGTTCGGCCGCCACAGCGGGCCGACGATCTTCATCACCCGCAGCCAAACGCACCACTGGCCGGAGCTGGCGACGTTTCGTGCTTGCTTCAAGCAGAACTCGCCGCCCTACTTTTGCCTGGCTGCGCTGAGCGGCATCAGCCAGGCCTGGGCATGTACGACCTGCACGCCGTGCATCACGCCGCCCAGCTGTCGTACGAACCGAAGTACGAGTCGGGCTTTCGCAACTCCTACGACGAGTTCTGGAAGAAGTTCAATGGAGTGCATGTCACGCCTCAGGCATTTCGCCTGGCGCTGCCGCTCGAACTGCGCGACCTGTCCGAGCTGAAGAGCAAGCACCGCTCGCGTGCCGAGGGCCGCCGCCGCTCGTGGGGCGAGGTCGGCCAGTCGGCCGCTGCGGCGATCACACCTCATCTGCAAAGCGCGGCCCTCAGGTGTCGCCGGTGGCACAGCCCGTCACATCTGGTGTGCAGGCCAACGCCATCTACGCCGGGGCGTTGCTCGCCAAAGGCATGGAGAGCCTGGGTTCGCCGCTGTTTTTGGCGTTGGCCTGACGACTCGCTCGGCGAGCGCCTCAGCCGTTGCCGGCTTTGTGAAAGACCAGCCCCGCATGCTCGCGCATCGTGTGGAACTTGATCTTCGGCCAGTTGGTCTCGATCGCTCGCAACTCCGGCGCGTACTCGACCAGCAGCGTCGGCGCATCGACGGCGTCGTGGGCGACGCGGTGGGCGTTGGCGTCGATGAAGCGCGCCATCTCCTTGTCGTCGTCGCAAGTGACCCAGCGCGCGATCTGAAAGCGTGACGGCATCACACGTGCCTTGCAGCCGTACTCGTGTTCGAGCCGATGGGCGACGACTTCGAACTGCAACTGGCCGACGGCGCCGAGCAGCAGCACCGAGCCCGCCACCGGCCGGAAGACCTGGATCGCGCCTTCTTCGCCGAGCTGCGTCAGGCCGGCCTTGAGTTGCTTCGTGCGCAGCGGGTCGGCGACTTCGACGCTGCGAAACATCTCCGGCGCGAAGAACGGCAAGCCCGTGTAGTGCAGCGCCTCGCCTTCGGTCAGCGTGTCGCCGAGCTGCAGCACGCCGTGGTTCGGGATGCCGATGATGTCGCCGGCAAAGGCCTCGTCGAGCAGCTCGCGGCGCTGCGAGAGGAACGACACGACCGTGTTCGGCCGCAACTCCTTGCCGCTGCGCACGACCTTCAGCCGCATGCCGCGCTCGAAGTGACCCGAGGCGACACGCACGAAGGCGATGCGGTCGCGGTGCGCCGGGTCCATGTTGGCCTGGATCTTGAAGACGACGCCGCTGAATTTTTTCTCGTCGGGCAAGACAAGGCGCTGCACGGCGGCGCGTGACGACGGCGGCGGCGCCAGATCGACCAGCGCGTCGAGCACTTCCTTGACGCCGAAGTTGTTGATCGCCGAGCCGAAGAACATCGGCGTCTGTTTGCCTTGCAGAAACTGCGTCTTCATCGAACGGCGGACAAGCGCCTTGCACCAACTCGATGTCGTGCTCGGCTTGCGTCCACTCGGGGCCGAAGCGTTCGGCATAGGCCGGGTTGTCGAGACCCTTCAACATCTCGTCGGCGTCGTGATGCCGGTCTGCCCCCGGCACGAAGACGCGCATGCGCTCCTCGCGCAGATCCATCACGCCGTGGAACTGCTTGCCCATGCCGACCGGCCAGGTGAAGGGCACGACGCTCATGCCGAGCTCGCGCTCGATCTCGTCCATCAGCGCCAGCGGCTCCTGCACCTCGCGGTCCATCTTGTTGACGAAGGTCAGGATCGGCGTGTTGCGGGCGCGGCAGACCTGCAGCAGGCGCCGTGTCTGCGGCTCGACGCCGTTGGCGGCGTCGATCACCATCAACGCCGCATCGACCGCGGTCAGCACGCGGTAGGTGTCTTCCGAGAAGTCCTGGTGGCCGGGGGTGTCGAGCAGGTTGATGACGCAGCCGCGGTACTCCATCTGCATCACCGATGACGCTACCGAGATGCCGCGCTGCTTCTCGATCTCCATCCAGTCGGAGGTCGCATGGCGCGCCGCTTTGCGTGCTTTCACAGAGCCCGCGATCTGGATCGCACCCGAGAACAGCAGCAGCTTCTCGGTCAATGTGGTCTTGCCCGCGTCGGGGTGGGAAATGATGGCGAAGGTGCGGCGGCGGCGGACTTCGGTGGCGATATCGGACATGGGTGCGATTATCCCGATGCGGCATGATCGGCCGATGGACATGCCCCTTCGCGAAGGTCTTGCCAAGCGCTTGCAGCGCGAGACGCGTGCGCTGCACGGACAAGCCGAGGCGAGCGCGCTGATGGGCGCGCTGATCGGCGGCACGATCGAGCGTGGCCTCTACGTGGCGCTGCTGCGCAATCTGCAGGCGGTGTATGCGGCGCTTGAAGCGGCACTGGGGAGGCATCGATCCGACCCGCGGCTGGCTTTCGCCACCGCCCAGCCGCTGCTGCGCTCGGCGCGCATCGCGCAGGATCTCGAAACCTTGGTAGCGTCTGACCCACCGGCCCAGTCAGCGCTCGTTGCGGCGACGATCGACTACGCGCAGCAGCTGAACGGGCTGGCCGCGCGTGATCCGCTGCGCTTGGTCGCCCACGCCTATGTGCGCTACCTCGGCGACCTCTACGGCGGCCAACAGCTCGCTCGCGGGCTGCGACAGCACTTCGGCTTGCAAGGTGATGCCGGCACGCGCTTCTACGAGTTCGGATCGCCAGCCGAAGTGCAGGCGCTGCGCCAGGCATTTCGCGCCGGCCTCGATGCCGTTCAGCCGAACCCGGCCGAGAGCGACGCAATCGTCGACGAGGCCCGCACCGCCTTCCGCCGCCACATCGAGCTGTTCGAGCAGCTCAGAAGGTGTGAATGAATCGGGCGTGGCCGAGTGGGTGCGTTTGCGCGGGACGAGCGGGCATGTCGGGTTCGTTCACACCTTCTCAGCCGTTGAAGCTGCGGATCTGTGCGTACAGCGCCGCAGCGCGGCGTGTCGACGCTTCCAACTCCTGCAGCAGCGGCGCCACCGGCGGGCCACCGCGCGCATCGGCGATGTCCATGGCCGCCAGACTCGCGTTGGTCAGGATGGCCGAGATCACCTCGTCGGCCTCACGCTGAGGCTGGTGCGCGGCCTGGCGCAGCGACGATTCCAGCTGCTGTCGCGCCGCGTCGGCACGCCGCGTCTCGCGCAGGTCTTGCAGCGTGACGATCCAGCCCAGCGCGCGCCGGTCGCGCCCGTGCACGATCTCGGCCCGCACCGCCACCGGCGTCGGCGGTGTGCCGTCGGCGCCCACAAGGTCGAGGTCGCGGCGCCAGCTTTGCGGTGCGGCGCGCAGCTGATCGAAGGCCTGTCGCAGCAGCGCCGATTGCACGAACAGGTCCGCGACCGGCCGGCCCGCCGCCGGCACGGCGCCCAGCAGCGACGCGGTGCTGGCATTGGCGAACAGCAGGCGCGCGCCGGTGTCGGCCACCAGCACGGCTTCGCGCGAACCGGCCACGGTGGCGCGGATCTGCGCCAGCTGGTCTTCGGCGATCAGCAGCCGCACCGCTTGCACCTGGACGATGATGTCCACCAGCGCCGCACCGATCGCCCGCGCCAGCGCCAGCTCCGTGCCCGACCACGGGACCGCGGTGCCGCGCACCATCTCCGACCAGGCGGCGAACGAGCGTCGCGGTGAGAGTTCGAGCGGGTTGTTGTTGACCATCGGCTTGGTCGGGTCGCCGGCCCAGGTGATCGACTGCAGTTGTTCCTTGCGGAACCACATCAGCCAGTCGGCGCCGTCGGTGGACAGGCGCGCTGCGAGCACGCCGCTGGCCGTGGGCGTCAGGCTCGCCAGCGCCGGGTTCGCTCTGCCCGACCGAGGCGCAGGCGAAAGGCTCGTCGCTCTGCGGCTGCGCACGCACCCAGTCCGCCAGCGCGCGCAGTTCGGGCGTGGAGGGCACCTCGCCGGAGGTCAGGAGTTCGCCGTCATGGAACAGCGCGGCACCGGTGGCTTCCAGCGGTTGCAGCAGCGTGCGCGGGTTGCGGAACAGGGCCAGGCGCCAGTCGCCTTCGGTCGAGGTGGCTTCGACCAGACGCAACTCAAGCCGCCGCACCATCAGCGCGACCTGGGCATGCGCGTAGTTCTCGATCGCGGCGATGCGCGTCGATGCCACCTCGGCCAGCAGGTCGGCGGCCGCGCGCAGGGCGTAGCGCAGGTAGCGCGGCGAGTAGTGGTGGGCAGCCACCAGGCCCCAGAGGCGGCCGTCGCGCACCAGCGATGCGGTCAGCGTGGCCGTCACGCCCATGTTGCGCAGGTACTGAAGGTGGATCGGCGACATGCTGCGCAGGCCGCACAGCGACATGTCCAGCGGCGCCTTCGTCTCGGTCAGCAGGGGCGGTTCGAGTGCGGACTGGACATCGTCGACGTTGACCAGCATGCGCACGCGGTTGCGCAGGTACAGCTCGCGCGCACGTTGCGGGATGTCCGTGGCCGGGTAGTGGTGGCCGAGCAGCGACTCCAGCCGCGGGTGGCGCGCCTCGGCGATGACCTTGCCGTGGCCGTCGGGATCGAACTTGTAGACCATGACGCGGTCGTAGCCGGTCAGCTCGCGGAAGACCTGGACCACGGCGTCGGCGAGCAGGCCCACGGTCGGCGCGGCGCCGAAGCGCTGCACCGCCGACGACAGCGCCGCCGGCAGTTGCGGCGAGGCCAGTTCGACGGCGGCCGGGATGCCGGGCGCCGGCTGATCGCTCGGCTCGAGCTCGAGCACCAGACCGCCCCCCACGTGGCGGTGCAGGGCGCCTTCGAAGCTCCGGCGCGTGCGCGTGGCGTCGATCAGGCTGCACTGCAATGCCACGGGCTCGGCCAGGTCGGTCGTCGCGCGCAGATGCGCCACGCGTTCGGCGACATCGCCACCGAGGGCGGCCAGCGGGCGGCCGACGAGCCGCTCCTGCCCGCTGCCCAGCAGCGGCTGCCGCATTGCCGCTGGCCTGCACCACCGTCAGATCCGTCTCGCGCAGCACCAGCAGCGCACCGTGCGGCTGCACCGAGCCGGCGAGGTGAATCAGTTCGCGCTCGCAGTTCGTGAGGTCGGCACGGCCGAAGTCGGGCACCTCGAGATTCACCGGCGCAGCCATGAGCGTCTCAATCCGCCGCTGCGGGATCGCTGCCGGACAGGCCCAGTTGCTGCAAACGGCGCGTCAGGTCGTCCTCAGACAGCCCGAGGTGCGAGGCGGCTGCCGGCAACAGGCCGCCGGCGCGGCGCAGGGCCAGCGCGATCAGGTGACGTTCGGTGGCTTGCCCGGCATCGGCCAGCAGATCGGTCAGCGGCACGCTGCCGAGCTGGGCCACGATGCTTTGCAGGGATTGCAGCAGCAGGTCGATCGGCAGTGGGCTGTCATGGCTCCGACGCGGCCGGGCTGTGATCGCCAGGCCAACGCATTCCTGTTCGCCTTCGGCCATCAGCGTGGCGCAGACCAGGACGGCCTCGCCTTCGGCGCTGGCCAGCGCCATGGGCTCGCGGGCGACGAGGCCTTCGTGCCGCGCGCGCGCGAGCAAGCTCGACCACGTCGCGCCAGGGTCGTCCAGAAGATCGCCGAGCGCGCGGCCGACGATCTGCGATTCGTCGCCGCGCTGCATCAGCAGCACGAACGCGGCGTTGGCGCAAACCACGCGCGACGCGGCGTCAACCACCACCAGGGCCGTGGCGTCGGCAGCGGCGGCCAGCGCCAGCAGGGCATCGTCGTTGGGTTCGTCGCGCCGCGCCCGCAGCAGCAGGCGCTGACCCTCACCGGCGCGGAAGGGCGTGGCCGCAATGTCCACCGGCGGCGCGGCATTCGTCAGGCGGGCGTGGATTTCGGTGGCACGCCCTGTGGCACGCGCGCTGGTCAGCAATTCGCCGACCGCCGGGCGCGAAGCCGCCGGCACCCGATCGATCAGCGCACTGCCGACCAGGCCCGCCCGGTTTGTGCCGAGCAGCGCAAGTGCGCGGTCGTTGGCCTCCAGCACCTGCAGCGTCGTCGCATCGAGCACCCACATCGCGTCGTGAGCCACCTGGTACAGGAGGCCCTGGCGCGACTGCGCCTGGCGGCGTTGCCAGTAGGCGCGCTCCAGCTCCTGTTGCACGTCGAGGAAGCGCTGCTGGATGGCGGCCACCGCGCGCAGATCGCGGCCGACCGCCACCACGGCGCCGCCATCGCCGAGACGGATTGCCGACCAGGCGACGGGAATCGCGCCGCCGTCGCCGTCGGGGTGGTTGATCTCGCGCCGCCGGCCAATGCCGCTTTCGCCCACTTCCTCGAGCATCTGCTCGACCTTGCGCCGCGAATCGGCGCTGACGGTGTCGGCCCAGGGCCGGCCGACCCAGGCCGCACACGCCGGCGCCAGCGGCGCCGCGCCTTCGGCCACCGAGACGATGACACCGTCGCCGTCGATCACCAGCGCGATGTCGCTGGCCACGCGCGCGATCGTGCTCGCCAGCTCGGGTGCCAGCGGCGACAACAGGCTCAGGTCGCGGGTCGGAAGACGTTTCATGGTGCGGCCCTCACAGTAGCACTATCGCTGCGGCGGCGCGACGGCGATGACCCGGTGGCAGACTGGCGCGATGCCTGAACTGCCGGATATCACGGTCTACGCCGAGAGCCTCGCCGCCAAAGTGCGCGGCGACGTGTTGCAGCGTGTGCGGGTGGCGAGCCCGTTCCTGCTGCGCACGGCGGTGCCGCCTGTGTCGAGCGCCGAGAACAAACCGGTGGTCGGCATCGAACGCCTGGGCAAGCGCGTCGTCATCGCGCTCGAAGGCGAACTCTTCCTCGTCCTGCACCTGATGATCGCCGGCCGGCTGCATTGGCACGCTGCGGGCGGCAAGCCGCCGTCGAAGACGGCGCTGGCGACCTTCGAGTTCAACGGCGGCACGCTGGCGCTGACCGAGGCCGGCACACAGCGCCGCGCGTCGCTGCACCTGGTCTCGGGCCGCGCGGCGTTGGACGCGATGGACCCCGGTGGCATCGACGTCATGCACTGCGGCGCCACCGAGTTCGCCGCGCAGCTCGCCGCCGAGAACCACACCCTCAAGCGTTCGTTGACCAATCCGCAGCTCTTCAGCGGCATCGGCAATGCGTACTCGGATGAAATCCTGCACCGCGCGCGCATGTCGCCGGTCATGTTGACGCGCAGCCTGGACGCTGCCGCCGCGCAACGACTGCTCGACGCCACGCGCGCCGTGATGAGCGAGTGGACCGAGCGTCTGCGCAGCGAGGCGCAGAGCCACTCGGGCTGGCCGCCCAAGGTGACGGCCTTCCACCCGCAGATGGCCGTGCATGGTCGCTACGGTGAGCCGTGCCCGGTCTGCGGCAGCAAAGTGCAGCGTATCGTGCATGCGCAACAACGAAACACACTACTGCGCGCGTTGCCAGACAGGCGGCAAGCTGCTCGCCGACCGTGCGCTGTCGAAGCTGCTGCACGCCAGTTGGCCGAAGCACATCGACGACATCGAGAAGTGAGTGGTCAGCCGATCGACGGCCAGACCACGGCGCAGACGTGGCATGAACTGCCCGCCATGACGAACAGGTGCCAGATGAAGTGGCCGAAGCGCAGCGACGCGTCGAAGACGAAGAAGCCCGCGCCGACCATGTAGGCCGCGCCGCCACTGACCAGCCACAGCATCGCCGTGCGGTCGATGTGCTGCAGGTCCGGCCACAACAACAGCGCCGCCAGCCAGCCGAAGAGCACGTACAGGCCCGTGGACAGCCGTGCACTCGTCAAGCGGCGCATCATCTTCAGCCACGCCCCGGCCATCGCCAGCGCCCAGATCAGTGCGCAGGTGGCTGCGCCCGCATCACCGCCGAGAAGGCCAAGCGCAAACGGCGTCGCGCTGCCGGCGATCAGCAGGTAGATCGCGGCGTGGTCGGCCGAGCGTGCCCACAGCTTGGCGCGGCCGGGCGGCAAGCCGTGGTACAGCGCCGAAAGGCCGTACTGCAGGGTCATCGTCAACACGAACACGCCCATCGCCGCGGCGCCCAGCGCGCCGCCTTGGCGAGCGCCGGCCTGCGTCAACCACGGCGCGGCGGCGAACACCAGCAACACACCCACCGCGTGGCTGGCGGCGTTGGCCCACTCCTCGGGACGTGTTTGGGTGCGGCGGTGCATGTCAGTGGCGTCCGGCCGCCCGAAGCCACTGAGCGCCCCCTCGGGGGGAAGCGAGCGTCAGTGAGCGTGGGGGCCTCATGACCCCAGTGAACGCCTCGCCTTGGCGCCGCGCATCCCCCCGAAGAGGGCATCCTCCCAAGTTCGAGGGAGTGAATGTTGCGCGCTTGACTACTCTTCCAGCAGCGACCGGAGCATCCAGGCGGTCTTCTCGTGGATGTCCAGCCGCTGCGTCAGCAGGTCGGCCGTCGGCTGGTCATCGGCCTTCTCGGCCAGCGGGAAGACGCTGCGCGCGGTGCGGGCCACGGCCTCGTGGCCTTCAACCAGGATGCGCACCATCTCCATTGCCTTCGGCGGCTTGGCCGGCGCATCGCCGATCGAGCTCAGCTTGCCGAACTGCGCGTACGAGCCCGGCGCGGCATGGCCGAGCGAGCGGATGCGCTCGGCGACCGGATCGACCGCGTTCCACAACTCGGTGTACTGCGCCATGAACATCGCGTGCAGCGTGTTGAACATCGGCCCGGTGACGTTCCAGTGGAAGTTGTGCGTCGTCAGGTACAGCGTGTAGGTGTCGGCGAGCAACTTCGACAGGCCGCCGGCAATCGCTGCGCGGTCTTTCTCGCTGATGCCGATGTTGGGGGTGAGGGCGGTGGTGGTCTTCTTGGCCATGGCGAGGCTCCTTGCTGAACTGGTCGAAGAGTTTGCCAGCGTTGCTGCGCGCGGACCATTTGCTTGTGGCCATGCCCGCCATAGCACGGTCGCGCTGTCGCGCGGCGTTTTCCTCTTGGCCACAATCGTCACGCCTTACCTACCCATCTCGCTCGCGCTGCTGAACTCGACACGCCGCATGCTCCCTTTCCTCCGCCACTTCCTCCGTCGCGCCCGCCAGGAGCGCCTGCCGCAGGCGGCGGGCAGCCTGACGTTCGCGACGCTGCTGTCGGTTGTGCCGCTGCTGGCCGTGGGCCTGGCGCTGTTCGCGCGCTGGCCGATGGTGTTCGGCCGCTTCGAGGCCGCGCTCGACGACCTGCTGTTGAAGAGCCTGCTGCCGCCGGAGATTGCGCGCACGGTGCTCGCGCACCTGCATCGTTTCGCCACCAACGCCGGCGGCCTGCCGTGGGTCGGCTCGTTGCTGCTGCTGGCAGCGGCGATGGCGATGCTGTTGACCGTGGAGAACACGCTCAACCAGATCTGGAACGTGAAGCGCCGCCGACCATGGCTCAAACGCGTCGGGCTGTACCTGTTGATCCTGGTGCTCGGGCCGCCCGCGCTCGGCGCCAGCCTGTGGGCCACGTCCGCCGTGGTCAGCGCGTCGATGGGCTGGATCGGCCCGCTGCCGCCGTCGGCCCGCTTCGTGCTGAACCTCGGGCCAGTGCTGCTCGGCTGGGCCGCGCTGACGTGCCTGTTCGTCTTCGTGCCGAACACGCGTGTCCGGCGGCGCGATGCGCTTGCAGGCGCGCTCGTCGCCAGCATCGCGCTCGAGCTGGGCAAGCGCGGCTTCGCGGCCTACCTGCTCAAGCTGCCGACCTACAAGGCGGTGTACGGCGCCTTCGCGGTGTTCCCGGTGTTCCTGCTGTGGGTCTACTTCTCATGGCTGGTGACCCTGGCCGCGGCGCTGCTGGCGGCCAATCTGAAGCGATCGTGAAGCGTTCGGGCTGAGTGCGTCGAAGGGCTTCGACGCACTCAGCCCGAGTGGCGATGTCACTTCAGATCGAAGCGGTCCAGGTTCATCACCTTGGTCCAGGCCGCAACGAAGTCCATGACGAACTTCTCTTTCGCATCGGCACTCGCATAGACCTCGGCCAGCGCGCGCAGCACCGAGTTCGAGCCGAAGGCCAGGTCCACTCGCGTGGCGGTCCACTTGGTGGCGCCGCTCTTGCGGTCTTTGCCTTCGTAGGTGCCACCGGCCAACTTCCACTCGGTGCCCATGTCGAGCAGGTTGACGAAGAAGTCCGTTGACAGCACACCCGGTTTGTCGGTCAGCACGCCGTGCTTGCTGCCGCCGCTGTTGGCGCCCAGGACACGCAGGCCACCGACCAGCGCCGTCATCTCGGGCGCGGTCAGCGTGAGCTGCTGCGCCTTGTCGACGAGCAGGTGCTCGACGGCCACGCTGGTCGGGCCCTTGAAGTAGTTGCGAAAGCCATCGGCCACGGGTTCGAGGGCGGCGAAGGATTCGACGTCGGTCTGCTCCTGCGTGGCATCCACGCGGCCGGGCGCGAACGGCACTTCGACGCTCACCCCCGCGGCCTTGGCCGCCTGCTCGACGCCGACACCGCCGGCCAGCACGATCACATCGGCCAGCGACAGCTTGCCCGAGGCTTTCTGGATCTCTTCGAGCTTCGACAACACCTTGGCCAGCTCGCCCGGCGTGTTGGCCTCCCAGCCCTTCTGCGGTGCGAGGCGGATGCGCGCGCCGTTGGCGCCGCCGCGCTTGTCGCCGCCGCGGAAGGTCGAGGCCGAGGCCCAGGCGGTGGACACCAGTTGCGCGACCGTCAGGCCGGACGCCGCGATCTTCGCCTTCACGTCGGCGATGTCGGCGGCTGTGGGCTCGAGCGTGGCCGCGGGCAGCGGGTCCTGCCAGATCAGCTCTTCCTTCGGCACCTCGGGGCCGAGATAGCGGGCGAGCGGGCCCATGTCGCGGTGCGTCAGCTTGTACCAGGCGCGCGCGAAGGCGTCGGCGAAGGCCTGCGGGTTGTTCAGGAAGCGGCGCGAGATCTTTTCGAACTCGGGGTCCATCCGCAGCGTCAGGTCGGTGGTCAGCATCGTCGGCTTGTGCTTTTGCCGGGGATGTGCGCGTCGGGAATGATCTCCGGCGCGTCCTTGGCCACCCACATCTTGGCGCCGGCAGGGCTCTTGGTCAGCTCCCACTCGAACTTGAACAGGTGCTCGAAGAAGTCGTTGCTCCAGCGCGCGGGCGTGGTCGTCCAGGTGACCTCGATGCCGCTGGAAATCGTGTCCTTGCCGTGGCCGCTGCCGTAGTTGCTCATCCAGCCCAGGCCTTGCTGCTCGAGCGGCGCGCCCTCGGGCTCAGGCCCCTTGTGTGCTTCGGGCGCCGCGCCATGCGACTTGCCGAAGGTGTGGCCGCCGGCGATCAGCGCGACGGTTTCTTCGTCGTTCATCGCCATGCGGCTGAAGGTGGTGCGGATGTCCTTGGCCGCGGCCACCGGGTCGCCGCTGGCGTTGGGCCCTTCCGGATTGACGTAGATCAGGCCCATGTGCGTCGCGCCCAGCGGCTCGTCCAGGTCGCGGTTGCCGGTGAAGCGCTTGCCGGTGTCGAGCCAGACGGCCTCGTTGCCCCAGTTGGCGTCGTTGTCGGGTTCCCACACGTCCTCGCGCCCGCCGGCGAAGCCGAAGGTGCGAAAGCCCATCGACTCCAGCGCGACGTTGCCGGTGAGGATCAGCAGGTCGGCCCAGGAGATGCTCTGCCCGTACTTCTGCTTGATCGGCCACAGCAGGCGGCGCGACTTGTCGATGTTGACGTTGTCGGGCCAGCTGTTCAGCGGCGCGAAGCGCTGCTGCCCGCGACCGCCGCCGCCGCGGCCGTCGGAGGTGCGGTAGGTGCCGGCGGCGTGCCAGGTCATGCGCACGAACTGCGGGCCGTAGTGGCCAAAGTCGGCCGGCCACCAGTCCTGCGAGTCGGTCATCAGCGCCAGCAGGTCCTTCTTCAGCGCGAAGTAGTCGAGCCGCTTGAACGCTTCGGCGTAGTCGAACTTCTGACCCAGGGGGTCGGACTTGCTCGAATGCTGGGCGAGCAGATCCAGACGCAGCTGGTTCGGCCACCACTCCTTGTTCGTGGTGCCGCCACCGGCGGCATGGTTGAACGGGCACTTGGCTTCGGTTGTCATGGGTGCGGTCTCCTGGTGGCGGCGGTGGACGGGGGCACTGAAGAGTTAAGAAACAGCGCGTCGCTGCGTCCAGACAAAGGCTTTGAGCGCGGCGATAGCCAGCGCGCCAATCGCGGCGATAGGGATTCTCCGCTACGAGAGCCGGGTCACGCCTTCGAGCTCGCAGGCGTAGATCGCATTGCGCAGTGCCGCGATCGCCTCGTAGCGCGTGAAGGTGCGGCGCCACGCCAGCACCACGCGCCGCGTCGGCACCGGCTTGTCGAACGGCACGTAGCGCACCAGGCCTGGCGGCTCCTTGGGCACCGACAACTGCGGCACCACCGTCACGCCCATGCCCGAGGCCACCATGTGCTTGATGGTCTCCAGCGACGAGCCCTCGAAACTCTTGCGGATGCCTTCGGCGTCGCTCGAAAAGCGCGCGTACTCGGGGCAGACCTCGAGCACATGGTCGCGGAAGCAATGGCCGGTGCCGAGCAGCAGCATCGTCTCCTGCTTCAGCTCTTCGGCGCTGATGCTCTTGCGCTTGGCCAGCGGGTGCGCTTTCGGCACCGTGACGACGAAAGGCTCGTCATAGAGCGGCGCCACGGCAAGGCCCGTGTCCGGAAACGGCTCGGCCATGATCGCGCAGTCGAGCTCACCGATGCGCAGCATGTCGAGCAGCTTGGCGGTGAAGTTCTCCTGCAGCATCAGCGGCATCTGCGGCGTCATCTCGATGGCGTGGCGCACCAGCTCGGGCAGCAGGTAGGGCCCGATCGTGTAGATGATGCCCAGCCGCAGCGGCGCCGTTGAGCGGGTCCTTGCCGCGCTTGGCAATCTCCTTGATGGCCGCGGCCTGCTCGATCACGCTCTGTGCCTGGCGCACGATGGCGTCGCCGAGCGGCGTCACGCTGACCTCGTTGGCGCCGCGCTCGAAGAGTTTGACGTCGAGTTCTTCTTCGAGCTTCTTGATCGCCACGCTCAAGGTCGGTTGCGAGACGAAGCAGGCTTCCGCCGCGCGGCCGAAATGTTTTTCGCGGGCGACGGCGACGATGTAGCGCAACTCGGTGAGGGTCATGGTGAGAAAAGCATAGCGCAGTGCCGTCACGCGAGACCGGCGGGTGCATGCCAAGCGACCTCGCGCCCTGCGCTTGTTGACCGGCGCGGCGCGGCACAAGCTGCGGCGCGCGGCATGTGCCGCGATTCGAAAGGTCTGCATGCCCACCCGGTCTACCGCCCTTCGCCTGTTGCCGCTGGCGCTGGCGGCGAGCGCCCTGACGGCTTGCGTCGTCGTGCCGGTCGATCCCCGCACCGGCCAGCCGATCGGCTACCCGCTGCCCGACACCACAGCCGCGAACCACGGTCGTGATGCCACCGCCACCGCCACCCGCGCCCGCTGCCACCGTGCTGACGGCACGGCTGTACCCGTTGAATGCGCAAGCCAACAGGAGCGGTGCGCTGACCGCGCTGGTGATCGACCAGCAGGGCGGCCGCGGCACGTTCAGCGTCGGCTACGCCGGCGAAACACTGCAGGGCCAGGCCACACGCGTTGACAACGGGTATGCCGCGTTCGGCCGCATCCACAGCGACGTCCTGGGCGTGGGCGAGCGCCGCTACAGCGGCCAGCGCGGCATTGCCAACGCCGCGGGCACGCGGGGCTTGAGCGCGCAATGCGAGTACCTGATCACCGCGCCCGCCCAGGGCACGGGTGTGTGCCTGTTCTCCGACGGTGCGCACTACCAGATGCACTTCGGCGCCTGACGGCCGGTCGCGGGCGTCAGAGGCGGTAGATGCGCTGCGCGTTGGCGCCGAGCACCGCTGCGCGGTCGGCATCGTCCAGCGGCGCCAGCAGCGCCTGCGTGTCGTCCCACCAATCGCGGTAGCTCGCCGCCAGTTCCAGCACCGGCCAGTCGCTGCCCCAGAGCACGCGCTGCGGGCCAAAGGTTGCGAGCACATGTTCGCCCCAGCGCTGCGCCGCACCGCGACGCGGGTGCCGCCCCGCCTCGGTGAGCAAGCCCGAGAGCTTGCACACGGCCGTCGTTTCGCGTGCGAGACGCTGCAGACCGTCGGCCCAGGGCTGCCAGTGGTCGCCGGCAATCGCGGGCTTGGCGCCGTGGTCGATCACGACCTGCAATGCCGGGTGGCGCTCGCACAGCGCGAGCAGGCGCGGCAGGTGCGCTGTCTTGACCAGCGCGTCGAACACCAGGCCGTGCGCGGCCATCGCGCTCAGCGCCGGCGTGAGCGCCGGCTGCAGGATCCAGTCGGCGTCGTCGATGTCGTGCAGCATCGGCCGCAGGCCCTTCAACTTGGGCTGCGTCGCGGCCAGCGTCGCGATGCGCTCGGGCGCGTCGTGCGCCAGCAGTTCCAGCCAGCCGACAACGCCGTGCACGGCCTCGTGATGCGCGGCCTGTTCGAGCAGGAAAGCGCGACTCGGCCTCGGTCGGCGCGGCTTGCACCAGCACGCCCGCGGTCACGCCCTGCGGCTGCGCTTCGCGCTGCCAGTCTTCGACTTCGATGTCGCGATAGATCGGCGCCAGCACGGGTGTCAGCCAGCCGTAGTCGCCGCGTGCGAGGCGCCAGCAGTGGAAGTGGGCGTCGACGATCATGCGTGCTTCAGCGGTGTCGGCGCCTCGTCGGGCAGCAGCCCGGCGGCGCGCAGGTCGCGCCAGAACGCCGCGGGAATCGGATGCTGCGCCATCGCCATCGCATCCTGCCACTCTGCCGCGCTGCGCGCGCCGACCATGACGATGTCGATTGCAGGGTGCGCCAGCGGAAACTGCAGCGCCGCAGCGCGCAGCGGCACACCGTGGCTGTCGCACAGCGCTTCGATGCGCGCCGTCCGCTCGACCCACTCGCGCGCCGCTGGCGCGTAGTTGAACCGGGCCACGCCGCCGCCCCGCGTGCCGGTGGCGAGCAGCCCCGAGTTGAAAGCGCCACCGAGCGCGATGCGCACGCCGCGCTGCAGGCACAGCGGCAACAGTTCGGGCAGCGCGCTGTGGTCGAGCAGGCTGTAGCGGCCGGCCAGCAGCAGCACGTCCAGCTCGGCCTCGCGCAGCACGTCCTGCACGATCTGCACGTCATTGACGCCGAGGCCGACGGCACGGATCACGCCTTCGCGTTTGAGTGCGTGCAGCGCGGGCAGCGTCTCGTCGATCACCTGCCGCCGCACCGCATCGGCGTTGGCGCCGTGGGTGGCCGCGTCGCAGTCATGAATGAACGCCACGTCCAATCGCGCCAGGCCCAGCCGCCGCAGACTGTCTTCGACGCTGCGCCGCACACCCGCGGCGCTGTAGTCCCAGTGCTGGCGAAAGGGCAGGCCGCCGACATAGCCATGCTGCTCGCGCGGCACCGTCGCATCCGGCGTCAGCAGGCGGCCGACCTTGCTCGACAGCGTGAACGCCTCGCGCGGTTGCTGCCTCAGCGCCGCGCCGATCCGTTGCTCGGACAGGCCATGGCCATAGTGCGGCGCGGTGTCGAAGCTGCGGCAGCCGCTGGTCCAGGCGGCGTCGAGCAGCGCGCTGCGCCTCGGCGTCGGTCACCGGCACGAACAGGTTGCCCAGCGGCGCGCCGCCGAGGCCGAGACGGGTCGTGCCGTCAGCGCAGGAGGCGAAGAGAGGTTTCATCGCTCGCTAGGGTTTGCACTGGTGATGGGTCGGTATGTTATGACTAACATGTCAGTGCGTTGATGCGGGAGAACCCGCCTATCCGCCGCAAACCCGCCATGCTCAAGCACATCTCCGCCCTGCTCACGCCCGACGCCTTGCATGCGCTGGCGAGCATGGGCCATGGCGACACGCTGGCCATCGTCGACGCGCACTTCCCGGCGGCGCGCATCGCAGCCCAGGCCGGTGCGCGCTTGGTCCAGGTGCCGGGCGCCGATGCGCCGGCCCTGCTGCATGCCGTGCTGGCGCTGATGCCGCTCGACGACGGGACGCCCGAGGCGGCCTGGACGATGCAGGTGATCGGCGACGCCGATGCCGTGCCGCCGGCAGTGGCCGCGATCCGCGCCGCCTTGACGCAGGCCGGCGAGCGCACGCCGGCGGCGCTCGAACGCCACGCTTTCTATGAAGCCGCCGGGCGCGCCTTCGCGGTCTTTCAGTGCGGCGAGACGCGCACCTACGGCAATGTGCTGCTGGCCAAGGGCGTTGTGCGCGAGGTGGGGAGATGAACGCACCGCAGAGCCTGCGCGCCCAGGCCTACGAGAGTTTTCGCCAGCAGATCCTGGAGGCCAACGTCCGGCCCGGCCAGTTCATCTCGCAGCGCGAGCTGGTGCAGTTGCTGGACATGCCGCTGGGCGCCGTGCGCGAGCTGATCCCGCGGCTGGAGGCCGAAGGCCTGCTGCGCACCGTGCCGCAACGCGGGCTGCAGATCGCGCATGTCGACCTGGCCCTGATCAACAACGCCTACCAGTTGCGACTGGTGCTCGAGCGCGAGGCCGCCGTGCGCTTTTGCGCCACGGTCTCCGACGCCGATCTCGCCGCGATCGAGGAGGCGCACCGCCGCATCATTGCGCGCGCCCGCAAGGGCCCGGCCGATGCCGCGCTGCTCGGCGACGCGCAATCGGTCGACTGGGGCCTGCACGACCTGATGATCGACGCGCTCGGCAACGCGCTGATCTCGCAGATGTACCGCGTCAACAGCCTGCGCGTGCGACTGATCCGCCTGGAGCGCGCGATGCTGTCTGAAGACGTGCTGATCCCGGCGATGGAAGAGCACCTGTGGTTCATCGCCGCGTTGAAGCGCCGCGACGCACCGCAGGTGGCCGAGCGACTCACCCACCACATCGAAAGTTCGCACCGTCGCGTGCTCGGCCTGCCGAGACCGCCGCTGCCGAAAGACACACCATGACCACCTCCGCTGACAACCATCCGCCCGGCCTGCAAGGCATCTGGCCGGCCTTGATGACACCTTTGACCGAGACGCTGGCGATCGACCACGGGCGCTTCGCCGCGCATGCGCGCGCGCTGCTCGAAGCCGGCTGCGCCGGCGTCACGCCCTTCGGCACCACCGGCGAGGGGCCGTCGTTCTCGGTCGACGAGCGGCGTGCGGCGGTCGACGCGCTGATCGCCGGCGGCGTGCCCGCGTCACGCATCCTGGTCTCGGTGAGCTGCGCCGCCGTGCCCGACACGCTGGCGCTGGTGCGCCACGCGCAGGACATCGGCGCCTGGGGCGTGCTGCTGATGCCGCCGTTTTTCTTCAAGGGCGTCAGCGACGAGGGCATCGTCGAAGGCTACCGTCAGGTGCTCGACGCGACGGCCGACCGGCCGCTGCGCGTCGTGCTGTACCACATCCCCCAGGTCTCGGCGGTGGGCCTGTCGCACGGCGTCATCGCCGAGTTGCTGCGGCGCTGGCCGCAGCGCATCGTCGCTATCAAGGACAGCGCGTGCGAGCGCGCGCAGTCGCTCGAACTGGCGCAAGCCTTCATGCCGCCGCTCGGTGTGCACGTCGGCAACGAACTCGACCTGCCGGCACTGGCCGCGCGAGGCAGCCGCGGCGCCGTCAGCGGCCTGGCCAACTTCATGCCGCGCGTGGTCCACCGCCTGGCCACCGAGCCCGATGCCGCGCGCACGGCCACCGAGCACGCGCGCGTGCAGCGCCTGCTCGCCTGGCTCGGCGGCTACGCGTTGATCCCGGCTCTCAAGGCGATCATGGCCGCGCAGACTGGCGACAGCGCCTGGTTGCGTGTGCGCCCGCCGCTGGCTGCACTCGACGCCGGCCGATTCGAGACCCTGCGCCGCGAACTGGCCGCGCTCGGCCTGGACCCCTCCCAAGACTGAACCACCAACGACAAGGAGACAACGACCATGACCCTTTCATTGCTGCGCCGCGGCCTGATCGCCGCCACTGCCGCTGCCTGCGCCGCCATCGCCGCACCTGCCTTCGCTCAGAGCAAGGTCCTGCTGCGCATTTCCACGCCCGCCGTGCCGGACGACTGGCACGGCAAGATGTGGACGGTTTTCAAGGAGTCGCTCGACAAGAGCGCGCCCGGCGAGTTCGACGTCCAGATCAACTTGAACGCCTCGCTGTTCAAGCAAGGCACCGAGCCGGCGGCGATGGCGCGCGGCAACTTGGAACTCAGCTCGATCTCGGCCTTCGACATCGCCAAGATCGTCCCCGAGTTCTCGATCTTCACCGCCGGCTACATCGTGCGCGACCCGCAGCACCAGCAGAAGGTGTTCGCCGGCCCGGTCGGCAAGGAGATGTTCAAGCTCGCCAGCGACAAGATGGAAGTGACGATCCTGACGCCGATCTACCTCGGCACGCGCCAGGTCAATCTGCGCGAGGCGCGCAACGTCAAGACGCCGGCCGACCTGAAGGGCGTGAAGCTGCGCATGCCGGGTTCGAAGGAATGGCTGTTTCTCGGCGAAGCGCTCGGCGCCACCGCCACGCCGCTGGCCTTCGGCGAGGTCTATCTCGGCCTGAAGACCGGCACCATCGACGGCCAGGACAACCCGCTGCCCAGCGTGCGCGCGGCCAAGTTCTACGAGGTCACCAAGCAGATCGTGATGACCAACCATCTGGTCGACGGCATCTTCATCGCCATCTCCGACAAGGCCTGGAAGGCGATGACGCCGGCGCAGCAGGCCAAGGTGCAGGCGGCAGCAGACGCTGCGGCCGCGTTCAACAACGACAACCGCATCAAGGAAGAAGCGCAGATCGTCGACTTCTTCAAGCAGCAGGGCCTGCAGGTGACGACGCCGGATGTCGATGCCTTCCGCAAGTCGGTGCAGGCGGCCTACGCCACGTCCGACATGGCCAAGACCTGGCCGGCCGGCATGCTCGACCGCATCAACAACACCAAGTAGGTCGTCGCGTGCAGCGCTGGCTGAAACGCGGCGCCGATGTCATCGGCGCCGGGCTGTTCGCGGCCCTGTTCGTCGTCTTCCTGGTGCAGATCACGGCGCGCTTCGGCTTCAACCGGCCGCTGCCGTGGAGCGACGAGCTGGCCGTCGTGCTCTACGTCTGGGTGATCCTCTGGGCCTGCGCCTTCATGGTGCCGACGCGCGAGCATGTGGCCTTCGATCTGGTCTATCAGGGCATGGGGCCGCGCACGCGGCGTGGCATGCGCATCGCCGGCGCGCTGCTGATCGGCGGCCTCGCGGCCTGGGCGCTCCCCGGCAGCTGGGACTACGTGCGCTTCATGGGGCGCGAAGGCACGCCCGTGCTCGGCCTGCCGTTCTCGTGGGTCTTCATGCCCTTCGTCGCGCTGCTGGTGGCGCTGGTCGTGCGCAGCGTCTGGCAAATCTGGATGCTGTTGCGCGGCGCGCCGCTCGATGAAGCCGCGCTGACCGAAGGCCATTCGGCATGACCGCGGCGCTCGCCCTCTTGATCGGCGTGCTCGCCTTCGGCATGGTGGTGCGCGCACCGGTCGGCTTCTCGATGCTCGCCGCCGGCATCGCCTACCTTGCCTTCAAGAAGCAGGACATGGGCCTGGCCGCCGAGCAGGTCTTGAACGGTCTGTACAACAGCTACGTGCTGCTGGCGGTGCCGCTGTTCATCCTCGCCGCCAACCTGATGAACGCCGGCACCATCAGCGAGCGCATCTTCGACTTCTGCCGCATCCTCGTCGGCCGCCTGCGCGGCGGGTTGGCCCAGGTCGACATCCTCGTCAGCGTGGTCTTTTCGGGCATGAGCGGCAGCGCCATTGCCGACGCCGCCGGCCCGGGCCTGGTGACGATCAAGCAGATGCTGAAAAAGCCCGGCTACACGCCGGGCTTCGCCGGTGCGGTGGTGGTGGCCAGCGCCACCATCGGCCCGATCATCCCGCCGTCGATCCCGATGGTGATCTACGCGCTCGTCTCCGGCACGTCGGTCGGCGCGCTGTTCCTCGGCGGCGTGATCCCGGGCCTGCTGATGGCTGGCGTGCTGATGATCGCCGTGCACATCATCGCCACGCGCCGCAACATGCCCAAGGACGATCCGGTGCCGCGCTCGATGTGGCCGCAGATCCTTCTGCGCGGCGCGCTGCCGCTGTCGCTGCCGATCGTGCTGCTTGGCGGCCTGTACAGCGGCGCCTTCACGCCCACCGAAGCGGCGGCGGTGGCGGCGCTGCATGCGCTGCTGCTGGCCGGCATCGTCTATCGGGCGCTGACCTGGCGCACGCTGTGGGCGGTGTTCGTCGAATCGACGCGCTCGTCGGCCGTGATCACGATCATCATCGCCGGAGCCTTCCTGCTCAGCTATGCCTTCACGTCGGAAGGCGTGCCGCAGTCGCTGGCGCAGTGGGTCGCCGGCATGCAGCTCACCGACTGGCAGTTCCTGCTGCTGGTCAACCTCGTCTTCCTCGTGCTCGGCTGCTTTCTCGACACCGCCGTGATGCTGCTGGTGTTTGTGCCGATGCTGCTGCCGGCGGCCAAGCTGCTCGGCATCGACCTGGTGCACTTTGGCGTCGTCGTCGTCATCAACATGATGATCGGCCTGGTGACACCACCGTTCGGCATGCTGCTGTTCGTCACCAATGCGCTGACCGGCATCCCGATCAAGGCCATGCTGCGCGAGGGCTGGCTATTCCTCGTCATGCTGATGGGCCTGTTGCTGCTGCTGACGCTGGTGCCGCAGATCGTGCTGTGGCTGCCGCAGACGATGGGCTACGGCTTGAAATGAACGGCAGCAACATGGCCGACGTCGTCTGTATCGCCAGCTTCAACGCCGACTTGGTGTCGCGTGTGACGAGGCCGGTGGCGCGCGGCGAAACGGTCATGGCCTCGGCCTTCGACATCCAGCCCGGCGGCAAGGGCTCCAACGCCGCGATCGCCTGCGCGCGACAGGGTGCGGCAACAGCGGTGATCGCGCGCATTGGTGACGACGACTTCGGCCGCATGGCGCTGGCGCTGTGGGCGCGCGAGGGCATCGACGCTTCGGCCGTGGAGATCGCGCCGGGCGAGCGCAGCGGCGTGGCTCAGATCTGGGTCTACGACGATGGTGACAACAGCATCGCGGTGGCGCCCGGCGCCGGCGCGGCGCTGGGCGCACGCCAGGCGCATGCGGCCGCAGCGCTTCTGCGCAGCGCCAAGGTGGTGATGGCCTCGTGCGAAGTGCCGTTCGAAGCGACGCAGGCCGCGTTCGAGATCGCGCGCGAGGGCGGCGCGATCACGTTGCTCAACCCAGCGCCGGCGCGGCCCTTGTCCGACGCCCTGCTGCGGGTCACGGACCTGCTGACACCGAACGAAGCTGAACTTCAGGCGTTGGCCGGCGTGGCCGACACCGACATCGCCGCGCAAGCGCTGCTCGCCCGCGGACCACGCGCCGTGATCGCAACACTCGGTGCGCGCGGCTGCGCGCTGTACGAGCGTGACGCGGCGCTACAGGTGTTTCCGGGCCATGCGATGCGCGTGGTCGACACCATCGGTGCCGGCGACACGTTCACCGGTGCGCTGGCGGCGGCGCTGGCGCGCGGCGAAGGGTTGGAAGCTGCGGCCCGGTGGGCGAATGCGGCGGCGGCGTTGTCGGTGACGGGGCGGGGGGCGATCGAGGCGATGCCGACGCTTGCGGCAGTTGAAGCGCTGACTTAGGCACCGCGCACGCGTTTGACTTCTCGATGAGTTCCAGCAGTCGGTGTCCGTTTGACCCATTGCCGTCCTTCGCCAGCCCAACCCGCACGACGTGCCGAGGGCGCCATGCGCCGTGGAGCGCTTCACCATCACCGTATGCCCGATCGCCATCGCCGTGGGCTGCAAGAAGCGCCCGGCGTCTTCCGTCCGCACGCTCAAAGGGGTGGCTTGCCGACCAGCCTAAGAATGACGAGGCGCCGCCGGCCGCGAAGGACGATGCGCCGAAGCACAAGACGAAGTAGCTGCCGCGGGTGAGCGCATCGGCGCTCAACCTGCCCCCTGGCTGGCTGCGGCCCAGAACTTCTCGGCCACCGCGCTCAATGCGGCGCGGGGGCGGTACAGGCGCACGCTGAGCGCGATGGTCCAACGCGCGCCGCCGGCGGGCACCAGCCGGCCGGCGGCCAGGTCTTCGCGCACCAGGCTCGCCGGCAGGAAGGCCAGGCCCCGGCCTTCGAGCGCCAGGCTGCGCAGCACGGTGGCCAGGTGGGCGGTGAACACCACCTCGCGGCCCGGTGCCTCCAGCGCTGCGCCGTGCAGCGAACGCAGCACGCGGCCCAGGCCCGATTCGGTGCTGTAGGCGAGCATCGGCAGCGCCGCCTTGGCGCCTCGGCGCGGTACGGCATCGAGATCGAAGCGCGGCCGACCCTGCGCGTCCGGCGCGCACACGGGCAGCAGCTCGTCGCGCCCCACCTCGCACGAGACGAAGCTGGCCGGGTCCAGGCTCGATGGCGCCCGCTCGTGACCATGGCAGAGCAGGAACTGCACGCGGCCATGCTGCAGCTGCGCCTCGCAGTGCGCCGCCACGTCGCTGACGAGCTGGATCGGGCCGACGCTGGTGCGCGCCTCCAGGCTGCGCAGCCACGCCGGCAGGAAGTTCAGCGACAGCGCATGCGTGGCGGCAAAGCGCAGCGTCGACGCGCTGCCATCGGCGACGGCGCGCGCCTCGTCGGGCAGCCGCGCGACGCGCTGCAGCAGCTGCTGCGCGGTGCCGCGCAGCCACTCGCCGGCCTCGGTGAGCGTGACCGGGTGGCCGCTGCGGTCGAACAGCGGCGTGCCGAGCCAGTCCTCCAGCGCGCGGATGCGGCGGCCGAAGGCGGGCTGCGTCATGTGGCGCTGCTCGGCCGCGCGCGAGAAGTTGCCGCTCTCGGCCAGCGCCTGGAAGTCCTCCAGCCAGGACAGGTTCATCGTCATCGGCAGTGCCTAGGAAGCATCAAGCGGGGCGAAATGAGCATTGGCACATGGGCGGGTCGCGCCGCACACTGCGGCCCGCTGACCCCGCCCCAGGAGACATTGTCATGCCGACCATCGCCAACTACCGCGGCATCATCCCCGCGATCGCCTGCCCGTTCACACCCGACCACCGCATCGACGAGCCGGCGCTGCGCCGCCTCGCGTCGTGGCTTGCTGCCCAGCGTGGCGTGGTCGCCGTGATGACGAACGGCCACACCGGCGAGGTGTTCTCGCTGCAGCCGCACGAGCGTGCCCAGGTGACGCAGATCGTCGCCAGCGAGCTGCGCGGCAAGCTGCCGGTGATCAGCTCGATCGTCTGCGAAGGCATCGACGACGCCAAGGTGCACGCGCGCATGGCCAAGGAGGCCGGCGCCGCGGGGCTGGACGTGATGCCGCCGCACCACTGGTTGCGCTTCGGCTACCGGCCTGACCACGTGCGCCACTACTTCGATGCCATTGCGGAGGCGGGGCTCGACCTCATCGCCCACGTCTACCCGGCCTGGACGCGCGCGTCGTACTCCGCTGCCGTGATGGCCGATCTGGCGCGCCATCCGGCGGTGCAGGCCTTCAAGGTGGGCCAGCGCGACATGAACAAGTACGCCGCCGACATCGCCGCGGTGCGCGCGGCCGATCCATCCAAGGCCATCCTGACCTGCCACGACGAGTACCTGCTGGCCTCGATGGTGCAGGGCGTCGACGGCGCGCTGGTCGGCTTCGCCACCTTCATCCCGAACCTGATCGCCGACCTGTGGCAGGCGGTGAAGGACGGCGACCTGAAGCGCGCGATGCAGATCCAGGCCGTGATCACGCCGCTGAAGGACGCGGTCTACGGCGGCGGCGAACCCACCGGCGAGGCGCACGCGCGCATGAAGGCCGGCATGTGGCTGGCCGGCGTGATCGACGACGCGACCGTGCGACCGCCGACCGAGGCGCCCACCGAGGCGGAGATGCAGGTGCTGCGCGCCGCGGTGGCGCAGGCCGGATTGCTCAAGCGCTGACACCGACAACTTACACCACAACCTCAGGAGACAGACCATGAAGCGAACCCACTTCCTGCGCGCCACGGTGGCCGCCGTTCTCGCTTGCACGCTGGCGCCGGCAGCCTGGGCCCAGGCCTACCCGAACAAGACGGTGCGGGTGATCATCCCGTTCCCGCCCGGCGGCACGCTCGACTTCATCGGGCGCACGCTGGCGCAGAAGATGTCCGAGCAGACCGGGCAGACCTTCGTGATCGAGAACAAGCCGGGCGGCAACGGCTTCATCGGCGCCGACGCGGTGGCCAAGGCGCCGGCCGACGGCTACACGCTGCTGTTCAACGCCTCGACCTTCACGACCGGCCCGATGGTGGTGAAGACCGCACCGTACGACGTGAACCGTGACTTCACGCCGGTGGTGCTCGTCGCGCAGGCACCGCTCGCGGTGTCGGTGAACAACGACCTGCCGGTCAAGGACATCGCGAGCCTGATGTCGCACGCCAAGGCCAACCCGGGCAAGCTGAACTTCGCGATCGGCTCGACCGGCTCTGCCGGCCATCTGTCCACCGAACTGCTCAAGCGCGCCGGCGGCATCGAGCTGACGATCGTGCCGTACAAGGGCACCGCGCCGGCGTTCCAGGATCTGGTGGGCGGCCAGATCCAGGGCTTCGTCGACCCGCTGCTCGGCGCGATGAACTTCCACAAGGCCGGCAAGCTGCGCATCGTCGCGGTGACGTCCAAGACCCGCGTGCCGACGCTGCCCGACGTGCCCACCGTCGGCGAAGCCGTGCCGGGCTACGAGTTCTACAGCTGGTACGGCCTGTGGGGCCCGGCCGGGATGCCGGCCGACATCACCGCCAAGCTCAATGCCGAGGCCAACAAGGCACTGGCCGGCGACATGCGCGACAAGCTCGTCGCGCAAGGCCTGATCGTCAACGGCGGCACGGTCGACGACATCGTGAAATTCCAGCGCGACGACATGGCCAAGTCGCAGAAGATCATCACCGAAGGGAACATCCGTGCCGAGTGAGCCACGGCGCGCGGTCGTTACCGGCAGTAGCTCCGGCATCGGCCGCGCGGTGGCCGAGCGGCTGCTCGCCGACGGCTGGCAGGTGACGGGCCTGGACCGTGCGCCGGCCACGATCACGCACGCGGCGTTCACGCACGTGGCTGCGGACCTCACCGACGCCCAGGCCACCGAGCGCACTGCCGCTGCGCTCGGCACGCCCGATGCGCTGGTGCATGCCGCCGGCGTGCTGCGCGTGGGCCCGCTCGGCCGGCTGAACATCGACGACGGCACGCTGATGTGGCGCCTGCACGTCGACGCCGCCATCCGCCTGGCCGACGTGCTGCTGCCCGCGATGGCGCGGGCCGGAAGGGGCCGCGTGGTGCTGATCGGCAGCCGTGTGGCGCAGGGCAAGGCGGGGCGCAGCCAGTACGCCGCCACCAAGGCGGCGCTGCTGGGCTTGGCCCGCAGCTGGGCCGCCGAGGTGGCTGCCTCGGGCGTCACGGTCAACGTGGTCTCGCCCGCGGCCACCCAGACCGCCATGACCGACGACCCGGCGCGGCGCGACGTGACGCCGGTGCTGCCGCCGATCGGGCGCCTGATCCAACCCGACGAGGTCGCGTCACTCGTGAGCTACCTGCTCAGCCCCGCGGCCGCGGCGATCACCGGCCAGGAGATCCAGATCTGCGGCGGCGCCTCGCTGCCGCGCTGAACCCGAGACCCTCCAAGCATCATGAGAATCGTCGAGATCCGCGAATCCACGCGACCCATCAGTTCGTCCATCCGCAACGCGTACATCGACTTCTCGAAGATGACGCTGAGCCTGGTGGCCGTCGTCACCGACGTGGTGCGCGACGGCAAACCGGTGATTGGCTACGGCTTCAACTCCAACGGCCGCTACGGCCAGGGCGCGCTGATGCGCGAGCGCTTCATCCCGCGCGTGCTCGAGGCGAGTGCGCCGCCCGACACGCTGCGCGACCCCGAGCGCGACAACCTCGACCCGCACCGCGTGTGGGCCGCGATGATGAGCAACGAAAAGCCCGGCGGCCACGGCGAGCGCTCGGTGGCCGTGGGCACCATCGACATGGCGGTGTGGGACGCGGTGGCCAAGATCGAGCGCAAGCCGCTGCACCGCCTGCTGGCCGAGCGCTACGGCCGCGGCCAGAGCGGCCGACCCGCGCGTCTTCGTCTACGCCGCCGGCGGCTACTACTGGCCCGGCCAGGGCATCGAAGGCCTGACGCGCGAGATGCAGGGCTACCTGGACCGCGGCTACAGCGTGGTGAAGAAGAAGATCGGCGGCGCCTCGCTGGCCGAGGACTGCCAGCGCATCGAGGCCGTGCTCAAGCTGCTCGGCCCCGGCCAGCGCCTGGCGGTGGACGCCAACGGCCGCTTCGACCTGAAGACCGCGGTGGCCTATGCGAAGGCACTCTCGCAGTACGACCTGTTCTGGTACGAGGAGGCCGGCGACCCACTGGACTACGCGCTGCAGGCCGAACTCGCCAGCCACTACGACAAGCCGATGGCCACCGGCGAGAACCTGTTCTCGATGCAGGACGCGCGCAACCTGATCCGCTACGGCGGCATGCGCCCGGACCGCGACTGGCTGCAGTTCGACTGCGCGCTCAGCTACGGCCTGGTGGAGTACCTGCGCACGCTGGAGATGCTGCGCGAGCACGGCTGGAGCCCCAAGCGCTGCGTGCCGCACGGCGGGCACCAGATGTCGCTGGCCATCGCCGCCGGCCTGGGTCTGGGCGGCAACGAGAGCTACCCCGACCTGTTCCAGCCCTATGGCGGCTTCCCCGACGGCGTGCGCGTGGAGAACAGCGTTGTGACGCTGCCCGAGCTGCCGGGCATCGGCTTCGAGGGCAAGGCCGACCTGTACGCGGAGATGAAGGCGCTGGCGGCGTAGATCTTGGTTGTGCATTCACTGCACTTGCAGCGCTTCAGCCCGCTGTCTGATACCGCTGCGCGACCTGCGACTGCCTGATGTCCGAAAGCAAGCCCTGTCGCGCTGCGTCGAGGGCATCCCAGCGTGCGGCGTTGTGCAGGGGCGGGATCGTCACGAGTTCGCGGCGATCGAAGCCGACCAGCGCGGCGTCGACCAACTCGCCCACGTCCATCAACTCGGGCAAGGCGTTGATGTCGATGCCCGCCCGCTCCCAGATCTCCGTGCGGGTTCCAGCAGGAAGCACGGCCTGGACATAGACGCCCTTGGGTGAGAGCTCCAGGCTCAGGCTCTGGGAGAGGAACAGCACGAAGGCCTTGGTGGCGCCATAGACGGACATGCCGAACTCGGGCGCCAGGCCAACGACCGAGCCGATGTTGACGATCGCGCCTTTGCCGGCCTGCACGAACCGCGGCGCAACCGCGCTGGCGAGCCGCACGAGGGCGGTCGTGTTGAGCGCGACGAGCCGACCGTTGGCCTCGGGTGTCTGCTCGATGAAGCTGCCGGCCTGAGCGGCTCCGGCATTGTTGACGAGGACGCCGATGCGGGTGTCATCGCGCAGGCGCGCCTCGACCGAAATCAGGTCACTGGTCTGGGTGAGGTCGGCCGGCAGCACATCGACGGAAACGCCGTTGTCTTGGCGCAGGCGTGCTGCGAGGGAGTCCAGTCGCGCCTTGTCGCGGGCGACCAGTACGAGGTCGTGGCCGCGGCGCGCAAAGCGCTCGGCGTAAGTGGCACCAATGCCGGTGGAGGCGCCTGTGATGAGGACGGAGGGTTGGGCGGTCATGCGTTGTTCTCTTGGTTGAAGGATTCAATGAAGGCTGGCGTCGGCGAGGCTCGGGCACTCGCTGTCTCACTCGCTATCGCATCTGTACGACGACCTTGCCCTTGGCACGCCCCTGGGCGAGGTAGGCAAGCGCATCCGCGGCTCGCTCGAACGGAAAAACCTTGTCGATCACGGGCCGGATGCGCTCCGCCTCGAGGAGAGCGCCGATTGCGGCGAGTTGATTGCCTTCGGGGCGCGCAAAGAGAAACGAGTAGGTGACTCCCCGCTTGTTCGCGAGGCGCACGATCTTGCGGCTCATTAACCCGAACACGAGCCTCAGGAAGAAGTTGACCCGTCGAGCGCGCGCGAATGCCGCGTCCAGCGGCCCGACCAGGGAGACGATCGTGCCCTGGGGTTTGACGATGTCGATGGACTTCTCCAGCGCATCACCCCTGACCGTGCCCAGCACCGCGTCGTAGCCGCGCAGCACCATCTCGAACTCTTGCGTCTTGTAGTCGACCACCTCGTCCGCGCCCAGGCTGCGCACCAGTTCGACATTGCCCGTGCTGGTGGTCGTTCCCACCGTGGCGCCGAGATGCTTCGCGAGCTGGATCGCAAACGAGCCCACGCCGCCGGAGCCGGCGGGAATGAACACCTTTTGCCCGGCCTGAAGACCGGCGCGTTCCTTCAGCGCTTGCCACGAGGTGAGCCCGACCATCGGGATCGACGCCGCCTGCACGAAGTCCAGATTGGCCGGCTTCAATGCGGCAGCGCTCTCCGGTACCACCGCGAATTCGGCGAGGGAGCCTGTGCCCTGGTCGAAGATGTTGGCGAAGACGGCATCGCCTGGCTTGAAGCGGGTCACGCCGCTGCCGATCTCGGCAACGACGCCGGCCAGATCGCTGCCCATCGTGGCCGGCAGCTGGAACTTCAGGACGGCTTTGAACAGCCCGGTCGGGATCATGTTGTCGATCGGGTTCACGCTGGCGGCGTGGACCTGGACCAGCAGTTCGTCGGGCTTCAGCGTGGGGCGGGGAACATCGGCGAAACCAATGTCCGGTGACTTGCCATAGCGTTTGAAGGTGAGTGCTTTCATGGTTGCCTCTTTCCTGGCGAAGCCAGTCTGTGTTCATCGCGCGTTCTCCTGCGGTGAATATGATGATCGTCATACTTGAAGCTCGAACCTATCGGCGCCGCTGCATGCGTCAATGTCAGTCCGGATTGGGGGCGAGGTGCTGCAGCGCCGCGTCGCGCAGCGCGTCGGAGAGCTTGGGGTCGTCGACCGCCCGCGCCAGCGCCAACGCGCCGACCATCGTGGCCACGGTCACGAGGGCGTGCTCATGCGCGCCTGGCTGCCCCCAGTCGGGCGACTGGCGGGCGACGAGGTCGATCATCTCCTTGATGCGACGCGTGGCGACGCGCCGCACCTCGGGCGCCTGGCGCGGGATCTCCGAGCACAGGGCAGCTGCAGCGCAGCCGGTTTCGACGCCTTCGACATGCGCCTTGGAGAGATAGGCCTGCAGCATGGCCGGGAGCGCCTCTTGCGGGGGCACGGCGGCCGCTATGCGCTCCATGATGGCCACGCTTTCCCTGCCGGCCCTGTCGGCCGCCTCGGCGAGCATCGCCTCACGCGAGCCGAAGTGAGCGTAGAAGCCGCCATGCGTCAGGCCAGCATCTTTCATGATGTCGGCGACACCGGTGCCGTTGTAGCCGCTGCGCCGGATCGCCCGCGCGGCGGCATCGACGATGCGCTCGTGCGTGAGCTCCTTGGAACTGGGGGCAGATCGCTTCATATGATGATCATCATACACATTCGCGCCAGAGAACGCAAGCCTGCTTCGCCGGCAGCGCCGAGGCTTCGCCATGGCGCTCTCAGGACCTGAACTGACGACGGTGACAGGTTCCAGGCTCCTGCCGATTGCGCTAAGGCCCAAGCACAGGCGATGCTCTAGGCTTTCAAGTAGTCCGCCCTCGACGCCAACCACCGCTCCACCTGCGCCGCTGCCGCCTGCGGATGTTCGGCCAGCAGGCGTTGCGCCGCGCTGCGCGCCGCGTCGATCAGTGGCCCGTCCAGCGCCAGGTCCGCAAAGCGCAGCAGCGCATCGCCGCTCTGCCTCGCCCCCATGAATTCGCCAGGCCCGCGGATGGCCAGATCGCGGCGCGCGATCTCGAAGCCGTCGGTCGTTTCGCTCATCGCGCGCAGGCGCTCGCGGGCGGTGGGTGACAGCGGCGGCGAGTACAGCAGCACGCACACGCTCGCCACCGCGCCGCGGCCGACACGGCCACGCAACTGGTGCAGCTGCGCCAGGCCGAAGCGCTCGGCATGTTCGATCACCATCAGGCTGGCGTTCGGCACATCGACGCCGACTTCGATCACCGTCGTCGCCACGAGCACCTGCATCGTGCCGTCGGTGAAGAGCGACATCACCGCGCCTTTTTCCGTGCCGTTCATGCGGCCGTGCAGCAGGCCAACCATGCAACCCGGCAGCGCAGCAGTGAGTTGCTGGTGCGTAGCCGTCGCGTCGCGCAGCTCCAAGGCTTCGCTTTCTTCGACGAGCGGGCAGACCCAATAGACCTGCTTGCCTTGCGCGACCTCGTCGCGGATGCGGGCGATGACCGCATCGCGCTTGTCTTCTGCGAACAGCTTGGTCACTACTGGCGTGCGGCCCGGTGGCAGCTCGTCGATCGTGCTCACCGCGAGGTCGGCGTAGTAGGTCATCGCCAGCGTGCGTGGGATCGGCGTGGCGCTCATCATCAATAGGTGTGGCTCCAGCGCTTGAGATTCCAGCTTGTCGCGCAGCGCGAGCCGTTGCGCGACGCCAAAGCGATGCTGCTCATCGACGATCGCCAGGCCGAGCTTCGCAAACACCACATCACCCTGAATCACGGCATGCGTGCCGATCACAAGGCCGGCCGCCCCCGACTCGACGGCCGCGAGTTGCTGCTTGCGTCCCTTGCCTTTGCGGCTGCCGGTCAGCCACGCCACCTGCACGCCGAGCGGTTCGAGCCACTGCAAGAGCTTCTTGAAGTGCTGCTCGGCGAGGATCTCGGTTGGCGCCATCAGCGCGCATTGCCAGCCGGTATCAATCGCGATCGTCGCCGCCAGCGCCGCCACCACCGTCTTGCCCGAACCGACATCGCCTTGCAACAGGCGGTGCATCGGCGTGCCGGAGGCCAGGTCGGCGGCGATCTCTGTGGCGACGCGGCGCTGCGCGGCGGTCAGCGCGAAAGGCAGCGCGGCGAGCAGCTTCACGTGCAAGCCCTCTTGCGGCGCGCGCAACGCAGGTGCCTTCAACTTAGCACGCTCGCGCTGTGCGGCCAGTTGCGACAACTGCTGCGCCAGCAGCTCGTCGAACTTCAGGCGCTGCCAGGCCGGGTGGCTGCGGTCGTCGAGCGCGGCCAGCGGCGTGCCGGGCGGCGGCTGGTGCAGGAACAGCACGGCGTCGCGCAACGTGGGCAGCCCCGCGGGCAAGGTTTCCGCGGGCAAGACTTCCTGCAGCGGCGCGCGTTGCAGCGCCGACGCAATCACCTTGCGCAGGTAGGCCTGCGGCAGTTGCGCGCTGGTCGGATAGACAGGGGTCAGCGCGGTCGGCATCGGCGTGCTGGCGGCCTTCACCGCTGGGTGCACCATCTCGCGACCCAGAAAACCGCCGCGCAACTCGCCACGCACGCGCACACGCTGCCCCACCGCGAGCTGCTTTTGCTGCGACGGGTAGAAGTTCAGAAAACGCAGCACCAGCGATTCACCGTCGTCGTCGGTCAGCCGCACGACGAGCTGGCGGCGCGGGCGGAATTCGACGCGACAGTCGGCAACGGTTGCTTCCACCTGTAGCGTCGCGCCTTCGCGCGCGTCGGCCAAACGGTCCAGCCGCGTCTCGTCTTCATAGCGCAGCGGCACGTGCAGCGCCAGATCGATGTCGCGTGTCAGCCCGAGCCTGGCCATCGCGCGTTGGGGGGCCGACATCTCCATCGATTCATTGTCGCTTCGATAATCCACTCATGAGCCTGCCTTCGCTGCGCGTTGCCGTCCTCGCCCTGTGCATCGCCGGCAGTGCCCAGGCTGGTGCGCTCGACGTGCCCAACCTCGACAAGGCGCTGAACTACCGTCCCAAGTTGCCGCTGATGGTGCTCACGTCCGACGGCGTCGAGATCGCGGCCTTTGGCGCCGAGCGCCGCCAGTTCGTGCCGATCGAGCGCATGCCGAAGTTGATGCAGGACGCAGTGATCGCAGTCGAGGACGCACGCTTTCGCGAGCACAGCGGCGTCGATCCGAAAGGCATGGCACGCGCCGCGGTGGCGCTGCTGACCGGCGGCATGCGCCAGGGTGCGTCGACGATCACGCAGCAGGTGGCACGCGTGTTCTTCCTCGAACAGAAGTTCACACCGGAACGCAAATCGCAGGAGATCCTGATCGCGCTCGAACTCGAGAAGAAGCTGTCGAAGGACAAGATTCTCGAGCTCTACATGAACGAGATCTTTCTCGGCCAGCGCGCCTATGGATTCGCGGCGGCCTCGCAGACCTACTTCGGCAAGCCGCTGGACAAGTTGTCGATTGCCGAGACGGCGATGCTCGCCGGCCTGCCGCAGAACCCGCACTACGCGAACCCGATCAAAGACTTCGGGCGCGCGACGCAACGCCAGCGCATCGTGCTGGAGCGCATGCGGGTCACCGGCGTCATCACCGAGGCCCAGCACACGGCCGCACGCGCCGAGAAGCTGATCATCAAGCCGTCGGGGCAGGGCGTGCTGCATGCCGGGCATGTGGCCGAAATGGCTCGGCTGGCGGTGGTCGAACGTTTTGGCAATGACGCGTATACGAGCGGCATCAAGGTCACGACCTCGCTGCGCGCGGCCGACCAGCGCGCCGCCTGGAGCGCCGTGCGTCGCGGTGTTCTCGCCCACGACCGCAAGGGGGCGTGGCGTGGCGTCGAGGATGTTGAAGCGCTGCCGGCGGGCGACGGCCCGGAACTCGAAGCCGCCGTCGGCCGCGCGTTCAAGGAGCATCGCGACGACGAGATGCTGCGTGCTGCGATCGTGCTGGCGGTCACGCCCAAGGAAGTGCGCGTGCAACTCGCCACCGGCGAGCGAGTGGTGCTCGGCGGCGATGGGCTGCGCTGGGCGCAGGCCGGGCTGTCGCCGAAAGCGAAGTCGCCGCTGGCCATCAAGCGTGGTGCGATCTTGCGCGTGATTCAGGAGGCTGCGCCGCCGGCGGCGCGTGGGCAGCAAGGCAAGGCGTGGTCGATCTCCCAGTGGCCGCAGGCCGAAGCGGCCTTCGTCGCCCTCGATCCGACGAGCGGCCACGTGCGCGCGCTCGTCGGCGCCTTCGACTTCAACCGCCAGTCGTTCAACCATGTGACGCAGGCCTGGCGGCAGCCGGGCTCGGCGATCAAGCCGCTGCTGTATTCGGCGGCGCTCGAACAGGGCGTGATGCCGGGCACGGTGATCGACGATGCGCCCTACACGGCGGCCAACGGCTGGTCGCCGGCCAACAGCGACGGCGTGTTTCTCGGCCCGCTGACGCTGCGCGATGCGCTCGCCAAATCGCGCAACGCGGTCAGTGTGCGGATCGTGCAACACACCGGCGTGAACGCGTCGCGAGACTGGCTGCAGCGCTTCGGCCTCGACGCCACCAAGCAGCCCGACAACCTGACGCTCGCCCTGGGCACCGGCAGCGTGACGCCGATGCAGATGGCGCAGGCTTACGGCGTCATCGCCAACGGCGGCTGGCTGCTGCCGCCGGTGCTGATCGAGCGCATCACCGACGCGCAAGGCAAGGTCCTGTTCGAGGCGCCACGAGCGGCAGCATTCAGCGACGACACGCGCGCCGTCCCGGCGCGCAACGCCTGGCTCGCGGCGAGCCTGTTGAACGACGTCACGCGCACCGGCACGGCCGCCCGCGCGTCGTCGCAACTCAAGCGCAGCGATCTGTACGGCAAGACCGGCACCACCAACGACGCCGTCGATGCCTGGTTCGCCGGCTTCCAGCCGAGCCTGGTCGCCGTGGCGTGGATGGGCTACGGCGAGCCGAAGAGCCTGGGCGAACGCGAAACCGGCGGCGGTTTGGCGCTGCCGATCTGGATCGACTACATGAGCAGCGCGCTCAAAGGCGTGCCGGTGGCCACACTGGCGCCGCCGGCCGGCCTGATGAAGAGCGGCGACGACTGGCTCTACGACGAATGGGCCGTGCAAGGCCATGTGCAGCACATCGGCGCCGACGGCGCGGTGCAACGCGCGATGCCTTTTGCGCCGCCGTCGCCGCCGTCAGCCGAAGCGCAGGCGCCGACGGACCCCATCGTGCGCTGAACCGCTGGGGGATGGCGCCGCGGCGGCGCGCGTGGCAGCATCCGGCGATGGCCTCCGACAGCGAGCCCCGCGACGACACGCCGGCCGACGCGCGGGCGCTGGCCGAGTCGCTGGCCGCGGCCGAGCGCGGCGACACGGGGGCCACTGCGGAGTTGTTCTCTGCCTTGTACCGCGAGCTGCACCGCCTGGCGCGCAAGCAGCTGCACGCCAACGCCTGGGGCCTGACGCTCGGGGCCACCACGCTGCTGCACGAGGCGTATCTCGATTTGAGCGGGCGAGCGGCAGTGTTTCCCGACCGCGCGCGCTTCTTTGCCTACGCCGCGCGTGCGATGCGTGGGCTGATCGTCGACTACGCACGCGAGCGCAAGGCGCAGAAGCGCGGCGGCGAGTTCCACATCACCTCGCTCGACACCGAACATGCTGAGCAGGCCGGCGCGAGCGATGACAACCTGCAACCGCTGAACGGTGCGCTCGACGAGCTGGCCGCGGTTGAGCCGGCGCTGGCGGAGCTGGTCGAGTTGAAGTTCTTCTGCGGCTTCGGCTTCGCCGAAATTGCGTCGATGCGTGGCGTCTCCGAGCGCACGGTGCAGCGCGACTGGAACAAGGCGCGGCTGTTCCTGCGCCATGTGATGCGGGACGGGTGACGGCTTTCGCGGCGCGATTGCGATCTCCCTGGCGATGAAGGACGACTTTTCGCAACGCTGGGCCACGCTGAGCCCTTTGCTCGACGAATTGCTCGAGCTCGACGCTGCCGGCCGCGACGCGCGCCTGGCGCAATGCCGCGCGGCCGACCCGCGCCTGGCCGACGAGCTGGCACAGCTGCTGGCCGAGGAGCCAGCGCTCGACGACGAAGCCTTCCTCGAGGGCGCGGCGCCGGGCGTGCCGCCGCAGACGCCGCCCACGCTCGCCGGGCAGCGCTTCGGCGCCTACACGCTGGTCGAGCCGATCGGCGCCGGCGGCATGGGCAGCGTCTGGCGCGCGCAGCGCAGCGACGGCCGCTTCGAGAGCGATGTCGCGGTCAAGCTGCTCAACCTCGCGCTGGCGGCCAAGGGCGGCGCCGAGCGCTTTGCGCGCGAAGCCCAGGTGCTGGCGCGCCTGTCGCACCCCAACATCGCGCACCTGATCGACGCCGGCGTCGGCGACGGCGGCCAGCCTTTCATCGTGCTCGAACATGTGCAGGGCGAGCCGATCGACCGCCACTGCGACCTGCGGCGCCTTGACATCGAAGCGCGCGTGCGCCTGCTGCTGCAGGTGATGGCCGCGGTCCTGCATGCGCATGGGCGCCTCGTGCTGCACCGCGACTTGAAGCCCGGCAACATCCTGGTCACGGCCGAAGGCAACATCAAGTTGCTCGACTTCGGCATCGCCAAGCTGCTCGGCGACGAAACCGCCGCCGCGCCGCCGACCGCGTTGACGCAGCTGGCCGGCCGCGCCTTCACGCCTGAGTTCGCCGCGCCCGAGCAGGTGCAGGGCGGCGAGGTCACCGCCGCCACCGATGTCTATGCGCTGGGCGTGCTGATGTATGTGCTGCTGTCGGGCGCGCACCCGACGGCCAGGCCCACCGACACGCCGGTCGATCGCCTGCGCTCGGTGGTCGAGACCGAGCCGCAAAGGCTGTCGGAGGCGGCGCAGCGCGAGCAGCCGCGGCGCAGCGAGGCATTGCGCGGGGACCTCGACAACATCGCCGCCAAGGCGCTGAAGAAGGCGCCGGCCGAACGCTACGCCAGCGTCGCCGGCTTCGCTGCGGACCTGCAGCGCTGGCTCGCCGACGAGCCGGTGTCGGCGCGCGCCGACACCTGGCGCTACCGCGCCGCCAAGTTCGTGCGCCGGCATCGGCTGGGTGTGACCGCTGCCTCGTTGACGGCGGCCAGCCTGGTCGCCGGCATCGTCGGCACGCTGTGGCAGGCGCGCGAAGCAGGCAAGCAGCGCGACATCGCGCTGACGCAACTCGGCCGCGCCGTGGCGGCCAATGAGTTCATGACCTTCCTGCTCAGTGCGGCGGCGCCGCCCGGCAAGGCCTTTGCGGTCAGCGATCTGCTCGAACAGGGCGAACGCCTGGCCGACAAGCAGTTCGCCGACAACGCCGCGCTGCAGGCGGAGATGCTGGCCGGCGTCGCCGAGCACTACATGGCGGCCGAGCGCTGGGACAAGGCCGTGCCGCTGCTGGAGCGGGCGGCGGCGATTGCCGGCCGCCAGTCCGATCCCGCGGTCCGCGCGCGCGCCCTCTGTCCGTTGGCGATGATGCAGATGGCCCAGGGTCAACCAAAGACCGCCGAAGCGACGATGCGATCGGCCCTCGCTGACCTGCCCGACGAGCCCCAGCATGCGCTGCAGCGCGCGCAATGCCTGATTCACGCGAGCTCGTTCGGCTTCTTCACGAACCAGGCGGAACCGACGATCCGCGACGCGGCCGCGGCGATCGAACTGCTGGAGCGGACCTCGGTACCGACCACGCTCAAGGACATCGATGGCCCGGCGCTGCTGGCCTACGGCTACTACCTGGCGCGGCGCAACCGCGAGGCCGACGAGGTGTACGAGCGCCTGATGGTGTCGCTGCAGCGTCTGGGCAGGGAGCGCACCGCCACCGCCGCCTCCGTGCTGAACAACTGGGGGCTGGTGCACTACCAGGGCCAGATCATCAAGTCGGAGCCGCTGTACCGGCGTGCCATCGAGTTGCGCAGCTCGATCGAGGGCGCCGCGGCCATCGCGCCGACAGTGACCTACAACCATGCAGGCGCCCTGCTCAGATTGGCGCGCTTCGAGGAAGCCCGGCGTTTCTTCGAAGCGACGATCAGCAACGCCGACGCGCGCCAGGAACATCGCGTCAAGTTCGACGCGATGATGCAACTCGCTGACCTGCACATCGAGAGCGGCGATCTCGATGCCGCGATCGCGCAACTCGAGACGGTCAAGCCGTTCCTGGCACACCCCGCGTTCGACGCCCGCCGCGTGGCGCTGCTGGCCTACTACAAGGGCCGCATCGCGCTGGCGCAGCGCGATCCAGCGCGGGCACGCAGCGAGTTCAGCGCCGCGGTGGCCCAATTCGAGAAGGGCGGCGGCGGCAAGTTCGCGGTCAACGTCCTGGCCCTGATCGGGCTGGCCCGTGCCGAGCAGGCGCTCGAGCAAGCTGGCGCATCGTCGTCGGCGCTGCAACGCGCGCTGGCGCTGGCCGAATCCTTCGTCGAGCCTGGCGCGCCTTCCTATCTGGTCGGCCTGTGCCGGCTGGCGCAGGGCGACTCCCAACTCGCCAACGGCGATCGGGCTGCCGCCCGGTCATCGTTCGACGCTGCGCTGCTGCACCTGAGCCAGTCGCTCGGCAACGAGCACCCGGCGGTCGAACAGGCGCGCCGCAGCCGCGACGCTTTGCCGGACAGCGCGTCCGGCGCGGCGACATCGAGCGCGAACACGCGCTGAAGCGACGCCGGTAGCGCGAACCCCTCGCGCTGTCGCGGCGCGCGACCCCCTAGTTCTTGGCCTCATGTCGGGTTTGGTGCGCGAAAACCGATTGCACCAGTACGGCCGCCACGAGCCTGTCTTCACGACACCGATGCGGCGGCCCTCCAGTGGCTCGAGCCGAACGCCGCCCGCGGCGCCAGGCAGAGCTTTGTCCAGTCGCCTCACAGGTCACTTCTTCCATGCAAGCTTTCGCTCACAGCCCCAACGCCACGGCCCCTGCGCATCGCACGCAGGGCTTCGGCCAGATCGGCCGCACCGGCTTCCCTGATCCTCACGCGCCCGGCCGCGTCATCGAACTGCCGCGGCGCCGCGCCGGCGAGGCGCCGCGGCCATCGAGTCTCGAACTCGCTGCGGCCGCACGCCGCCACCGCACGCTGCAGTGGCAGCGCCTCGTCTCGACTGCGCTGCACAGCCTCGTCGCATGGGCTGCACGCAGCCGGGCGGCCTGGCGCAACGCGCGGCTCGAACCCTCGCTGCACGACCTCGACGACCGCGCGCTGCGCGATCTCGGCCTGACCCGCAGCGAACTCCCCTCGCTCGGCGCCGAGCTGCGCGGCGCCGCGCAACCCACCCGCGTCTGGGCGCTGCAAGCCCGGCGCGACCTGTTCTGCTGACTCTCGAAAGACCACACCATGCAAACCACCCTTGTCGAACCCGTTGCTCCCGCTGCCGCCACCGCGGCGCGCTACGCCAAGACCATCGACGCCTCCAAGCGTGTGCGCTGGGAGATCGAGCGCGATGTGATCCGCGGCCGTGTCTTCGACACCTCGCGCAAGTTCCTGCCCGACGGCCTGTCGCGCGCTGACGCGCTGGCGTTCCTCAGCGCGGCCGAAGCGCGCTTGCTGTCGCAGGTACAGGGCCGCACCTACGCCAACATGTTCGGCTTGGTCGAGCGCTTCATCGGCAGCAAGACCCATGAGCTCGGCCAGCGCCACGCCTTCGGCGACCAGATCGCTTTCGAGGCGCTGGTGCGCATGACCGAAGAGGAACTCAAGCACCAGGCGCTGTTCCGCCGCCTCGAGGCGATGGCCGCGGCGCAGATGCCCGCCGGCTACCGCTTCGATGCCGATCCCAACGCCGTGGCCGCGGCGGTGCTGGGGCAGCCGGACTGGGCTGTGCTGGCGCTGACGCTGCACATCGAGCTGTTCACGCTGACTCACTACCGCGCCAGCATCGAACCCGAGGGCGCTCTGTGCCCGCTGTGGAAGGACGTGTTCCTGTTCCACTGGAAGGAGGAGTCGCAGCACGCCATCCTCGACGAGCTGGAGTGGCGCCGCGAGCACGAGCGCGCCGACGCGGCCGAACGCGACGCCGGTGTGAACGGGCTGATCGCGCTGGTCGGCGCGGTCGACGGCATCCTGCAGCAGCAGGCCGCCGCCGACGCCGACTACTTCCTCGCCCACCTCGGCCGCGCCCTGCCGGGCGACGACGAGGCCGCGCTGCGCCGCGCGCTGCTGGCCGCCTACCGCTGGCAGTACATCGCCAGCGGCGTGCAGGAGCCGCGCTTCGCCGAAGTGCTGCAGGCGCTGACGACGACAGCGCAGATGCAGCGCATCGGCGCCGCGCTGGCACCCATCCTGGAGTCGGTGCAATGACGACGCTCGTTCTGCTGCACTCCAGCGCCGCCTCGGCGCGGCAATGGGATGCGCTGGCGCGCTCGCTCGCTGCGCACTTCGAGGTGCATGCGATCGAGCTGCACGGCCACGGCGCGCGCGCACCGTGGTCCGGCACCGCGCCGCTGACGCTGGCCGACGAGGCGGCGGCAATCGACACGCTGATCGAGCGCCGCGGCGCGGTGCACCTGGTGGGCCATTCCTACGGCGGCGCCGTCGCGCTCGATGCGGCGCGGCGCCATCCGCAGGCGGTGCGCAGCGTCGCGGTCTATGAGCCGGTGCTGTTCGGCTGCCTGCTCGCTGACCGCGCCAGCCGCGCCGAGGCCGAGTCGGTGCGCTCGCTGGCCGCCGCGATCCGCGACGATCTCGATCATGGCCGCGACGACGCCGCGGCCGAACACTTCGTCGGCTTCTGGTCCGGCGCGCAGAGCTGGGAGCGCATGCCCGCGCCGCGGCGTGCGGCGATCGCGGCGCGCATGCACAGCGTGGCGTTGCACTTCGCCGCCGCCTGCGCCGCACCCGACCCGCGGCCGGTGCTGGCGCGCCACGCCGTGCCGCGGCTGGTGCTGACCGGCGAGGCCACCGTGCCCGCCACCCGGCGCATCGGCCAGTTGCTGCGCGACGCCTGGCCCGCTGCCGAGCACGCCGTGCTCGCCGGCCTCGGTCACATGGGCCCGCTGACCGATCCCGCGGTCGTCAACGGCCGCATCACCGACTTCCTGCTGCGGCAGGTCGAACCCACGCGGCACGACATCGCCGCACCTTCCTTCCTCCAACCCGAAACCGTCTGACCCTCATGAACACGACCACCACCCTCGACCCCAAGACCACCACCCCCGACTTTGCCGCGATCAAGCAGCGCCAGCAGGCCACCTGGGCCAGCGGCGACTACGCCGCCGTCGGCACCACGCTGCAGATCGTCGGCGAGACGCTGGCCGAAGCCGCCGACGTGCGCGCCGGCGAGCGCGTGCTCGACGTCGCCGCCGGCAACGGCAACGCCACGCTGGCGGCGGCGCGGCGCTTCGCGCACGTCACCTCCACCGATTACGTCGCCAGCCTGCTCGACAAGGGCCGCGCTCGCGCCCAGGCCGAAGGCCTGCACGACGTGATGTTCCAGGTCGCCGACGCCGAGGCGCTGCCGTTCGCCGATGGCGCGTTCGACGCCGTGCTCTCGACCTTCGGCGTGATGTTCGCGCCCGACCAGGCGCGCAGCGCGCGCGAGATGCTGCGCGTGATCCGTCCGGGCGGACGCATCGGCCTGGCCAACTGGACGCCCGAGAGTTTCATCGGCCGTCTGTTCAGGCTGATCGGCGTCTATGTCGCGCCGCCAGCGGGACTGAAGTCGCCTGTGCTGTGGGGCAGCGAGGCCCATCTGCGCGAGTTGTTCGGCGACGGTGTTGCGCAGATGCGCTGCGAGCGGCGCCTGTTCAATTTCCGCTACGCCTCGCCGGCGCACTGGATCCAGGTTTTCCGCGACTTCTACGGCCCGACGCACAAGGCCTTCGCTGCTCTCGACGCTGCGGGCCAGCACGCGCTGGAGCGCGACCTGACGGCACTGCTCGAGCAGATGAACACGGCTGGCGCGTCGTCGCTGGTGGTGCCCAGCGAGTACCTCGAAGTCGTCGTCACCAAGCGCTGAAGGACGGCCATGAACAACCGACCTTTGTTGTTTCTGGCAGGCGTTGCGCTGCTGGCCGTCGGCGCTATGGCGCTGTCGGTCGGCGTCGCGGCCGTCGAGATCACGCCAGCCGATGCGCTCGCGCCCGATCCTGCCGAACAGCGTGTCTTCACGCTCGCCGCGCGCGGTGTGCAGATCTACGAGTGCCGCGCCGGCGCCTGGACTTTCGTCGCCCCCGAGGCCGAGCTGTTCGATGCCGACGGCCGCAGCGCCGGCAGGCATGGTGCCGGCCCGTTCTGGCAGGCGCACGACGGCAGCCGCATCGTCGGCGCGGTCAAGCGCCGCGCCGACGCGCCGCAGCCGGGCGCGATCCCGTGGCTGCTGCTCGTCGCCCACGGCCGCAGCCGCAGCGGCCTGTTCGGCGAGGTCAGCAGCATCCAGCGCATCAACACCCGCGGCGGCCGTGCGCCCGAGGGTGCCTGCGCATCGGGCGGCCAGGTGCTGCGCGTGCCCTACACAGCCGACTACCACTTCTACCAAGCGCTCGATCGGAGCCAACCATGAATCGTTTCCATCAACAACGACAGCTGCTGCCGACGCTGTTCGTCGCCGTGCTCGCGGCGTGGCTGGCCTTGGCGGCGCCGCCTCCTGCGCCCGCCGCCGATGCCAGCCCACGCCACGCAGCGTCCCTGCCTGCCGCCGCCAACGGCAGCCAGTACCCCGCGCCGCAAGCCGACGCATCGGCGCCGATCGCCGAGACATCGCCGACGTTTTGACTCCCGACCTCACCACCCTCCACAGGAACCCACCATCATGAAATTCATTCCCTTCGTTCTGTCCGCCGTTGCCGCTGTTGCGGCCACTGGCGCCCGCGCCGATGCCGTCACCGACTGGAACATCAAGTCCGGCGAGGTCATCACCGAAGCCAGGATCGGCACGCCACCCGCGGTGCGCGTGATGGCGATCGTGCAGACCGCCGCGCTGCAAGCGGTGCAGAGCGCGCAGCAACGCCAGGCCTCGGCCGAGGCCGCGTTGGCAGCGGCGCACCGCGTTGCGCTGACCAAACTGCTGCCATCGCAGCAGGCGTCCATCGACGCCGCAGCGCAGGCCGCGCTTGCCGCCATTGCCGACGGCTCGGCCAAGCAGGCCGGCATCGCTGCCGGCGAAGCGGCTGCGAATGCCGTGCTCGCCGCGCGCGCCGACGACGGCGCAGCGACGCCCGAGGCCTACCGCCCGCACACCACGCCCGGTGCCTACGTGCCGACGGCTGCCGTGGCGGTGCCGCAGTGGTCGCAGCGCAAGCCCTGGGTCATGACCAGCGCGTCGCAGTTCCGCCCCGGCCCGCCGCCGGCGCTGACGAGCGTGCAATGGGCGCGCGACTTCGAAGAGGTCAAGGCGCTCGGCGGCAAGGCCAGCGCCAAACGCAGCGCCGAGCAGACCGACGCCGCGCGCTTCTGGGACTACTCGCTGCCGGCGATCTACCACGGCGTGGTGCGCTCGGTGGCGCTGTCGCAGCCGCAGCGCGACCTGGCGCGCAACGCGCGCCTGTTCGCCGCAACGGCGCAGGCGATGGACGATGCGCTGATCGCAGTCTTCGACGCCAAGTACCACTACAACTTCTGGCGCCCGGCCACCGCGATCCGCAACGCCGACATCGATGGCCACGACGCGACACAGCGCGAGGCCTCGTGGGCGCCGCTGATCGACGCGCCGCTGCATCCCGAGTACCCGAGCGGCCACAGCATCCTGGCCGCCGCGGTGGCACAGGTGATCGACGCCGATACGCCCTCGGGCGCGCTGGCGCTGGCCACCAACAGCCCGACGGCCAAGGGCGCGACGCGGCGCTGGAACAAGCTCGACGAGTTCGTGCGCGAGGTTTCCGACGCACGTGTGCACGGCGGCATCCACTTTCGCAGCGCCACGGATGCCGGCGAAGCGATGGGCAAGCGCATCGGTGAGTTGGCCGCGGCCAAGGTGCTGGGTGGCGCGGCGCATTGAGCGGGCGTGGAACAATCTCGGCATGTGAATCACTTCAGGCCGGTACAGCCTGAGAACCTGCGCCCCACGCTCGCTGCGCTTGCTGCCCCCGAGGGGGCGTCAGTGGCTTCGGGCGGCCGGGCGCCACTGAGATGACCCTCACGCTCGCCGATTTCGACTTTGCACTGCCTCCTGAGCTGATCGCGCAGCACCCGGCCGTCGAACGCAGCGCATCGCGCCTGCTCGATGGCCGCGGCGCAACGCCGATCGACCGCGTCTTTCGCGAGTTACCCTCGCTGCTGGAACCGGGCGACCTGCTGGTGTTCAACGACACGCGCGTCATCAAGGCGCGGCTGCACGGCCGCAAGGCGGCGAGCGGTGGCGCGGTCGAGGCGCTGGTCGAGCGGGTGCTGCCCGGCACGCACGAGGTCTGGGCACACCTGCGCGCCAGCAAGTCGCCGCGCCCTGGCAGCGTGGTCCGTTTCGCTGACGCCTTCGACGCCGAAGTGCTCGGCCGCGCCGGCCCGGACAACGAGTTGTTCCACCTGCGCTTTCCATCAGGCGTTCTCGCGCTGCTCGAAGCCCACGGCCATGTGCCGCTGCCGCCGTACATCACACATGCCGATGAGGCCGACGACGAGCGCCGCTACCAGACGGTGTTTGCCACCCACCCGGGCGCCGTGGCGGCGCCGACGGCGGCGCTGCACTTCGACGAACCGCTGTTGGAAGCGCTGGCCGCGCGCGGCGTGCAGACGGCGCAGGTCACGCTGCATGTCGGCGCCGGTACCTTTCAGCCGGTGCGTGCCGAGCGCCTCGAAGACCATCGCATGCACAGCGAGTGGTTCGAAGTCAGCGCCGACTGTGTCGCCGCAGTGCGCGCAGCGCGCGAGCGGGGCGGGCGTGTCATCGCGGTCGGCACCACCAGCGTGCGTTCGCTCGAATCGGCGGCGCGTGAAACCGGCGAATTGCGCGCAATGCGCGGCGAGACCGACATCTTCATCACGCCGGGCTTCGAGTTTCGTGTCGCCGATGCGCTGATCACCAACTTTCACCTGCCCAAGAGCACGCTGATGATGCTGGTCTCGGCCTTTGCCGGCCACGCGCAAGTCATGGCGCTGTACCGCCACGCCACCTGCGCGCAGTACCGCTTCTTCAGCTACGGCGATGCGATGCTTTTGGTGCGCCGCCGGTAGTCCTTCACGGCACCCACCGCTGCGGCGCCGGTGACACAAAAAAGGGCGTCCTTCGCCCACTGATTGCGCAGGCCAAAGCGCGCGCATGACCCTATCGTCGTGCGCAAGAGATGCCCACGATGCGCGCCTGCCGTCCCCACCGATTCGCCCTTGCGGCCGCGACCGCCGCAGCGGTGTTGCTGATCGGCCTGGCCGTTGCGCCCGGCGCGCGCGCGCAAGACACAGAGGACAAAGAGGACATCGTGGACGCCGGCGATGCGGCACTCGCTGCGGCCACCGGCACACGCTTCAGCGCCATGCAGCCGCGCGGCCAAGCCTATGCCGCCAGCGATGTGCAGTGGCGCCGCCGGGACGATGCCTCGTCGTGGTTTGCGCGCGTGTCGCTCGGTGAGTCGTTGCCGCAGCGTGCGTTGAATGGCGAAGTGCAGTGGCTCTTCCGGGGCTGGGCCGGCCACGCGTTGACGCTGGGCGCCCTCGGGCAGCACTACCTGCAGGCCCTGGTCGCCCCGGCCGGCAGCCCGCCGGCGCCGGTCGATCTGCGCCTGGCGGCCTACGTCAGAGACGAGTGGCAAGTCGGGCCTGGCTGGCGTCTCGTCTTCGGCTTGCGCGCCGATCGCTCGCCCGGCGGCGAGCAGGCGCTGGCGCCACGGGCCGCCCTGTTGTGGCAAGCGCTGCCGGCGTTGCAGGTGAAGCTGCTCGACGGTGTGGCGTACCGCGAGCCGAACGCCTCGTTGTCACCGCTGCGCGAGCTGGTGCCGCAGATCGATCCGTCGCTGGCGAATGAGCGCCTGCGCGCGACGGAACTGGCGCTGGACTGGCGCGCCGCCGCCAAGCTGCGCCTGGCCGCCTCGCTGTACCGCAACGACGCCGGCCAGGCCAGCGACGCGGTGGTGACAGGCTTGGCGCAGGGCTCGCTGCGGTTCCAGAACCTCGGCCGCGCCAACGGCGACGGCGTCGAGCTCGGCAGCGAGTACGCAGCCGATGCCGGCTGGCAAGTGCGCGCGACCTGGTCGGCGTCACGCGCTCGTGACGGTGGTGATGCCGTGGCGGTCGATGCACCGCGTACGTTGGCCAAGCTGCAAGCGACCACGCCGCTGGCGATGCGCGGCGCCCGCGCCGGTCTCGAGTGGTGGCGCGTCGGTGCGCACGGCGGCGCGCTCGATGCGCAGTACCTGCTCAACGCCACACTGGACTGGACGCCCACCGGCATGCCCTGGACGCTGGCCGCCAGCGCTTACAACCTGACCGGCCGCACGATGGCGGACGGCGGCAGTGGCGATGCGCTGCAAGCCGCGCTGTGGCGCGACGGCCGCCGCCTGCAGTTGCAGCTCGCGCGCGCGTTCTGACGCCCTGAAGGCACGCGGCGACAATCGCCGCCGATGTTGCACTTTGATCTCCTGGCCACCGACGGCCACGCCCGCCGCGGCCGCCTGACGCTCAATCACGGCGTCGTAGAGACGCCGATCTTCATGCCCGTGGGCACCTACGGCACCGTCAAGGGCGTGCTGCCGCGCTCGCTCGACGACATGGGAGCGCAGATCATCCTCGGCAACACGTTCCACCTCTGGCTGCGGCCGGGTGTCGATGTCATCAACAGCTTCGGCGGGCTGCACCGCTTCGAGAACTGGACCAAACCGATCCTCACCGACAGTGGCGGCTTCCAGGTCTGGTCGCTCGGCGAGATGAGGAAGATCAGCGAAGAAGGCGTGCGTTTCGCGTCGCCGGTCAACGGCGACAAGCTGTTCCTCACGCCCGAGGTCAGCATGCAGGTGCAGACGGCGCTGAACTCGGACATCGTGATGCAGTTCGACGAGTGCACGCCATATGAAAGCAAAGGCGCGCTGACGACGGAGCGCCAAGCCCGCGAGTCGATGGAGTTGTCGCTGCGCTGGGCGGCGCGCTGCCAGACCGAGTTCGCGCGACTTCAGAACCCGAACGCGCTCTTCGGCATCGTCCAGGGCGGCATGTTCGAGGGCCTGCGCGAAGCGTCGGTGGACGCGCTGGTGGCGATGGACTTTCCGGGCTACGCAGTGGGCGGGGTGTCGGTCGGCGAGCCGAAGGAAGACATGCTGCGCATCATGGCGCACACGCCGCACCGCCTGCCGGCGAACAAGCCGCGCTACCTGATGGGTGTCGGCACGCCGGAAGATCTGGTCGAAGGCGTGGCGCAGGGCGTGGACATGTTCGACTGCGTGATGCCGACGCGCAATGCGCGCAACGGCCACCTCTTCACACGCTTCGGCGACCTGCGCATCCGCAACGCGAAGAACAAGAGCGACCCGCGGCCGATCGACGAGACCTGTTCCTGCTACGCGTGCAATGGTTTTTCCAGAGCGTATCTGCACCACCTCGACCGTTGCGGCGAGATGCTCGGCCCGATGCTGGCAACGATCCACAACCTGCACTACTACCTGAACCTGATGCGCGAGGTGCGCGAGGCGCTCGATGGCGGGCGTTTCGAGGCCTGGCGCGTGCAGTTCAAGCGCGACCGCGCGCGCGGTGTGGACGGCTGATGTTCACGCGCTGGCTGCGCCGGCTGCTCACGCTGCCGATCGCGCTGCTGATCCTGTTCGAAGAGTGGGGTTGGGAGCCGGCGAGGCGTGCCATGGCGTGGCTGATGCGCTGGGCGCCGCTGGCCTGGATCGAGTGCCGCATCGCCGCGCTGCCGCCGTACGCCGCGCTCACTGTGTTCTTTGCGCCGAGCGTGTTGCTGCTGCCGGTGAAGTTCGGCGCGCTGTGGCTGATGGCGCATGGCCAGGCGCTGCTCGGCCTGGCCGTGGTGGTGCTGGCCAAGGTCGCCGGCACGGCGCTGCTGGCACGCCTCTTTCAACTCACACAGCCGTCGCTGATGCGACTGCCCTGGTTCGCGCGCACGTACACGCGCTGGGTGGCGTGGAAGGGCGCCATCGTCGAACAGGTGCGCGCATCATGGGTCTGGCGCAGTGCACGCGTGGTCAAGCACCGCGTGGCGCAGCAGGTCAGGCGGTGGCGGCGCGCGGCGTGAGGCCGCGCCGGCTCACCAGAACTGCCAGTTCCCCGTCATCACGACCCACACGCCGAGCGCAGCGTTGGTGACCGCGTGCGCGATCACCGGCAGCCACAGCTTGCCGGTCTTCACGTACAGCAGCGCATAGACGAGGCCGGCGATCGCTGCGGCCAGCCACAGCGTGTGCGCGAGCGTGAAGACGAAGGTGGACAAGATGATGGCGCGAGCGCCGATGCGTTGTGGCGCCACGCCTTGGAAGACCGGCTGTTCGAGCCAGCGCATCAGGAACGAGCGCCAGAACAGCTCTTCGATCAGCGGCACCAACAGCGCCGCGCCAACGAAACGGATGGCGACCTGCAGCCAGTCGATGGCGCCTGTGGCCGTGAGCGGCTTGAACGGCGCGCTGGCCTCACCAATGATCATCCACGGCGCATCGAGGTTGATCCAGAGCACGAAGACGATTGCGCCCGCCGCAATCGCCAGCAGTCCCTCGCGCGCATCGGGCAGCGTTTGCAGCGCCAGCTCGCCATACTCGCGCCAGAAGATCGCGAGCACCGCGCCGGCCGCAAGCACCGAAAGGCCGTAAAGCCACTGCGGATCGAACCCCCAGGCACCGTCGGCGGGGGCCAGGCTGCGCGCGATCAGCAGCGCCATGAAGATCGCGAACGGCGCGATGCGGATCATGGCCTGGCGCGAAAGGGAGGCGAGCACAGCGTCAGGCCATCAGGAGTTGGTCGACGCGATCGCGCAGCCCGTCGGGCGTGACCTGCGCCGCCGCGATGGGTGCGCCGCCCTTCAGGCCGACGCGCGTGAACACGCCGCGCCGGAACGGCCGCGTCATCGCCTTGCCGTCATTCACGCGCGAGAAGAACGAACCCCAGAGGTTGGTCAGCGCCAGCGGCACGACCGGCACCGGATGCGTTTCCAGGATCTTCATGATGCCGCCCTTGAAGGGCTGCAGCTGGCCGTCGCGCGTCAGTGCGCCTTCCGGGAAGATGCACAGCAGGTCGCCGGCGTCGAGCACGCGGCGCGCTTCGGCGAAGGCGTTCTCGTACGTTGCTGGATCGGCCTTCTGCGACGCGATCGGGATCGCCTTGGCGAGCTTGAACATCGCACCGAGGACCGGGATGCGGAAGATCTGGTGGTCCATGATGAAGCGGATCGGCCGCGGGCTCGCCGCCATCAGCAGCACCGCATCGACAAAGCTGACGTGGTTGCAGACCAGGATCGCCGCCCCTTCGGTCGGGATGTGCTCGTCGCCCTCGACCTTGAAGCGGTAGATCAGGTGCGTGGCGATCCAGGCGACGAAGCGCAGCAGGTACTCGGGCACGAGCAGGAAGATGTAGGCGGCGACCAGCGCGTTGGCGATACCGACGACAAGAAAGAGCTGCGGCACGGTGAAGCCAGCGCCAAGGAGCGCGCCCGCGATCATTGCGCTGGCGATCATGAACAACGCATTCAGGATGTTGTTGGCAGCGATGATGCGCGCGCGGTGCGTCGGCGCGCTGCGCAGCTGGATCAGCGCGTACATCGGCACCGAGAACAGGCCGGCGAAGAGCGACATCAGGCCGAGGTCGATCATCACGCGCCAATGAGCGCCGATGCCCACGAACTGCGACAAGGTCATGGTGGCCGACGGCGGCAGGCCGCGCGACGCGAAGTAGAGGTCGATCGCAAACACCGTCATGCCGATCGCACCGAGCGGCACGAGGCCGATCTCGACATGCCGGCGGCGACAGCACCTCGCACAGCAGCGAGCCGATGCCGATGCCGAACGAGAACACGACGAGCAGCAGCGACGCCACCTGCTCGTCGCCATGCAGCACGTCCTTGGCGAAGGCCGGAAAGTTCGACAGAAACACCGAGCCGAAGAACCACAGCCAGGAGATGCCGAGCAGCGAGCGGAACACAACGAGGTTGCCATGTGCGAGCTTCAGGTTGCGCACCGTCTCCGTGACCGGGTTCCAGTTGATGCGCAGCGACGGGTCGGTGGCCGGTGATGACGGGCACGAACTGCGCGGTCACGCGGCCGACCAGCGCCAGTGCAAAACAGGCCATCGCGACGTGGTGCGCGCCGACCACCGGCACGGCAATCAACAACCCACCGACGACGTTGCCGAGCAGGATGGCGACGAAGGTGCCCATCTCGACCATGCCGTTGCCGCCGGTCAGTTCGCGCTCGGAAAGATGCTGCGGCAGGTAGGCGAATTTCACTGGCCCGAACAGCGTCGAATGCAGGCCGAGCAGGAACACACAGGCCAGCAGCGCGATCACGTTCTGGGTGTAGAAGCCCCAGGCGGCGAGCCCCATGATGCCGATCTCGAGCGTCTTGACGAAGCGGATCAGCGTCGTCTTCTCGTACTTGTCGGCGAGCTGGCCCGACGTGGCGGAGAACAGCAGGTACGGCAGCACGAACAGCGCGCCGATGACGAGGCCGGCTTGTGCCGGTGGCAGCCACGACACCGTCAGCTGGTAGGTCACCAGCACCGTGAACGCGAACTTGAACAGGTTGTCGTTGGCCGCTCCGAGGAACTGCGTCCAGAAGAAGGGGGCGAAGCGGCGCTGGCCGAGCAGCGCGAACTGGCTGCTGTGGGGTGCATGTGTTGAACTCAAATCAAGACTCCCTCCCTTTACCAACAATCTGGCCATCGCTGTCAGCGCCGCTCAGCATTTTTTCCAGAGGCCATACACAAGATACAGCACTGGAGACCAGAGCAGCGCCGCGGGCACAAGCATCAACGGCCATGAAGGGACCAGCGCGGAGACGTAGAGAACAAGGAGTGGCAGGCCCAGAGTGATCTGCACAAAGCCCGATCCAAGGAATCCTCGGCATTCGATTCCAACGAGTAGCGCATCGTAGAAGTTGCACCCTGTACCGACGCGAAGGCCGTAGGTTGTGGTGTAGGCGATCACGACATCGACCAGTGCCGTAGCGACAAGGACCGCTGCGTACAACTTACTGACGTAGCGAAGGACTTGCGCAAGTGCGTTGTGCTCCATGCTGCGGCCTTGGGGGGCCAGCAGCGCTCCACAGACCGCGCAGTCGCTTGCTCCGGGTGTGACCCGCGCGCGGCAATTTGGGCAACTCAACACGCGCAGTTCACCTTACGACCACTGGCGCCTCACCCAGCCCGCTGCGCTGCAGCCACACGAACACCGAATCCACCGTCACGGTTTCGATGCGGTCCGAGAAACGCTTGGCATTCGGGTGGTCGTCGAACTCGATGTTGGCCCGTGTCATGCGGCCGCCCAGGCGGGTCAGCGGGTCGATGCGCAGAGCGGCCGGCTCGTAGCCGCGCAGTTGCAGCCAGGCTTGTGCGCGGTGGCGATTCGACGCACCGGCATCCATTGCCCCGGCCAGCGTTTCGAGTGCCCATTGGTTGCTCTGTTGGTAGCGCGTGGCCCAGGCGTAGGCGACCATGCTGTAGCGCCGCTCGTGCCAGTCATCGATGCGCGCGTTGTCGCGCAGCAGCGGCAGCAGGCGCGATTGGACTTCGGGCGCGAGCTCGACGAAGGCGGCCTCGTAGCGGTGCGGCTGATCGAGGAAGAACTCGCCGAGGCCCTGGCGATAGAGCGCTGCGTTGGCGGTGCCGCACTGGTTGAGTTTGTGGATCACTCTCCAGTGCGATCGTGGGCCGTCGCCTTCGCGGTAGGCGAAGCCAAAGTGCGACCAAGTCACGCCGTACTTCGACAAGTCCTGCCCCGCGCGTGCCAACACGACGACTTGGGCGCCGGTGGCGTCGAGCTGCGACGCGGTGTGAGCCGCCAGCGTCATCCCACGCACAACGTCGTTGACTTGCGCCGGTCGCGTTTCGCAGGCTTGCCCGGCCTGCGCGCAGGTGGCGGCCGCCGTGACCACCGTGGTCACGATCAGGCGATGAAGGGCGCTCATCGCGTGATGCGCTCGTTGAACAAGAGCGCGCGGCCAATTTCGTTGGGGATGAAGGCGATCGCGTTGCCGGCAGCGCTGAGAACATGGCCCGACGTGAGCGCCGTCACCATCACCGCGCCACCGACCGACAACGCGGCGCCCTGCGCCACGTGGCCGGAGAAGTGCAGCGTGGCCCGTGCGCCGTCGGACGCGCGTTCGAGCACCCAGACCGTGCCGGTGGCCGAGGCCTGGATGCTGACGACCGTAAGCACGGCGCCGGCGCCGAGGATCATCGACGGCGCGGCGACGGACACCGCCACTGGCAGCAGCGACAAGGCGCTGGCTTCCGAGACTTCGGAGTGCGCGTTAGCGGAGGACATCAAGGCAGCGCTGAGCGCAGCGGCGGCGGGCGTGAAGCGAAAGGTGGACATGAGAGATCTCCTCAAGGATTGACGTTGTCTTGCGGCGCGTCGTCCGTGCGGCCCGAGAACCCCTGGATACGCGCTTCGAGCACATCGGCCTCGTGCGCATCGCGCAGCGTTTTGGCGAGCGTGAACACCGACGAGATCAGGAACAACCAGGCGACACCGAGGTAGGCCTTGTAGGTCGGGTTGATCTCCATGCGCCACAGGCCCCAACCGGTGAGTGCCATGGCAAAACCGAAGCCAGCCCAGACGACGCTGCCCCACATCGCCGTGTCGACCTGGCGGTGCTGGTTGTCACGGATGTACTTCGACAGCGCGAACGCAGTCGACATGCAGAACACGTACCCCATCACCATGAACGCGCGATCGAGGTCTTGCCCCGGCAGCCAGCACAGGCCGATCGCGCACAGCGTGGCAGCGACGGCGAACGAGATCCAGACCTGCAGACGCCAGGCGCGGGTGTCGCGGCGGATCGCCATCAACGGTTGGGCGGGGTGACGGGTACTTGTACTCACGGTGCTGTGGCGGCTCGCGAGGAGCGCGTTGTTGAACACAGCCTCATGCTCGGCGGCGGGTGGGTCGCTGTCCATCGAACTCCGCGTAGTGGCGGCGATTGCCGCCGCCGGTATCAGCGGGCGATGCTCACTTTCGGGGGTGCCACGAAGTGCCGGCGCGTGTCGAACACGCTGGCCGACAAGCTGCGCGTGCCAGCGCGCACGCTGCGCTTCAACACGAAGTCGAACAGCAGCGGGTTGTGTTCGCGCACCTGCAGCAGCACCGGCACCGCCTTGGCGTCGAGCAAGCCGGCGTCGGCCAGGCGCTGGGGGCGGGTGAGGATGGGGATGCCGGGCAGTGGGTAGTCGGAGCCGTGCAGCAGTCGCGGTTGCCACTCGTCGCGTTCGATCAACGTGCGTGCGACCTCGGTCTTGCGATTGATCTGCAACACGGCTGAGACGTCGCCGAGCAGCAGCGACTCGTGTGCACGCTCGTCCATCAACCGTGCGAACAGATCGAAAGCCGGCACGCGCGGCGCCGACGGCTTGTCGAGATCCTGCGCATGGCCGAGCGAGGCGCAATGCGCCATCACCACGCGCACGCCGGCTTCGAGCGGCACACGTGCCAGCAGCGGGTTGCCGAACTCGTTGCGACCGGCGCCGGGAACAGCCTGCTCTTCGCCGAAGTGAACGATCAGCGGCAGGCGGCTGGCGGCCAGGCGGTCGTAGAACGGGCGGCAGCGTTTGTCGCGCGGGTCGATGTTCATCGCGCTCGGCAGCCACTTGATGGCCAACGCACCGTCGGCGATGGCGCGGTTCAAACGCTGCAGGGCGTCGGCCGCGTACGGATGGATCGACGCGACGAAGCCGAAGCGTTCGGCATGCGCAGAAACCACGCTGTGGGCGTAACGGTCGGGCACGTGGAAGGTGGTCGTGTCGGGCTGCGCGGCGCCATCGTCGCCATGCGCGTTGTCGAAGGCAAAGAGCAGCCAGCGTGCACCGGCGGGGAAATCATGGGTGAGGGACAGCAGGCGGTCGACATACGCAAGATCGACCGCACGGGCATCACCACCGACACAGGCCGCATTCAAGATCGCGTGCCGCCGCAGCACCTCGATCGGCCGCCACCACTGGCTCATGCTCGGGTGCACGGTGCAACCCGAGCCGCTGTCTCCCGTGCCGAGCAGGTGCGCGTGCACATCCCACAGTGCGGCGGCGTCGAGCCCTTCGAAGGCGGCACGCAAGAGATCGTGCTGCGCCAGCGCTTCGGGCAGCTTGCCGCGGCACGGGTTGTCGATGCCGGGCAGCGCCGCATGCGCCTGCAGCGACGTGAACAGGCCCGCCACGGCCGCCGCGCCGCAGCACAGCGCGTGGCGGCGGGTCAGGAGGTAGGGAGCTTCGGAGGGATGGGGCATCGCAGGCAATACGGAAGTGGACCAGAACGCCATGCTGCGGGTGCCCGGTTGACGCTTCAAGGCAAAACGCCAGCGTCGACTCTGCACGGCCCGCCCGGTACTGCCACGCGATACGCTTGCGCCATGTCATCGACCAAAGACCTCATCGCCGCCCTGAAGACCGAACTCAAGGCCGCCAACATCACCTACGCCGATCTGGCCGAGCACATCGACATGGCCGAGTCGAGCATCAAGCGCATGTTCTCGCAGGCCGACATGCCGCTGTCGCGCATCGACGAGGTGCTGCGTGTGCTGAAGATGGATTTCGCCGATCTGGCGCGCCGCATTGCCGATGCGCAGCCGCTGCGCGGCGAGTTGGGGCTCGAGCAGGAGCAGGCCGTGGTCGGCGACCCGAAACTGCTGCTGATGGCGATCTGCTGCATGTCGCAGTGGACCTTCGACCAGATCGTCACCACCTACACCTTCAGCGAGGCCGAGGGCGTGGCCTATCTGGCCAAGCTCGATCGCCTGGGCATCATCGAGCTGCGGCCGATGAACCGCTACCGCCTGCTGCTGGCCAAGACCTTCCGCTGGCGCCCCAACGGTCCGGTGATGAGCTACTTCCGCCAGCATGTGGTCGACGACTACTTCGACACCGGCTTCGACGGCGAGGGCGAGATGCTCATGCTCGTCCACGGCCAGATCGGCCGCAGTCTGGCGATGGCCTTCAACGAGCGCCTGGCGCGCGTGGCCCAGGATTTTGCGCAGCAGCACCTGGCCGATCAGAAACTGCCGGCCGATCAGAAGCGGCCCTACACGCTGCTGATCGGCATGCGCTCGTGGTTGTTCGAGGCGTTTCGGGATTTGAAGCGCGTGCCGGAGGCGTGAGCCCCGCCCGGCCGCTCCGAAGGGGCTCGCACCGCAGCGCGAAGCGCGAAGGTTGTCCCGTAAACCCTACTTCTCGTGCAGGTCCAAGCGGTGCGTCGCACCGTCGAACTGCGCCAGCGTCTGCGCCAGAAATGGCAGCACTTCGCGCAGCGTTTCGGCCAAGCCGTGCGGCGGGTTGATGACCACCATCGAACTGCCGGTCAGACCGAATCCCTTGTCGCCGCCGCGTGTCACGGTGAGTCCGGCTTGCAGCCAGCCCTTGGGCGCCGCGGCGGCGGCGTTGCCCAGGCGGCGCGGCAGTTCGCGCGCTTCGACCAGCGCCACCTGCGGCACCCAGACCAGGACCACGGCCTGCGCGAACTGCGTCAGCGCTTCGCGCACCGCGCCGAGCGTGCGTGCGTAGTCGGTCTTCATTTCGTACGGCGGGTCGATCAGCACGACACCGCGGCGCGACGGCGGTGGCAGCTCGTGCGGCAGCGCGGCGAAGCCGTCGGCGAGCACGACCTTGGCATTCTTGCGCGTCGACAAATACGCGCGCAGGATCTTCTCGTCGGTCGGGTGCAATTCGTAGGCATGCAGCGGGTCGGTGGGCCGCAGCAGCATGTTCGCAATCGCCGGCGAACCGGGGTACTGCTCGAGCTTGCCGCCGCCGTTGAACTCGCGCACGAGTGACACGTAGTGCGTCAGCGCGGCGGGCAGATCGTCGCGGCCCCACAGGCGCTCGATGCCACTCGTCGATTCAGCGTTCTTCTGGGCGTAGCGGCTGGCGAGCGAGTAGCCGCCGGCACCGGCATGGGTGTCGATGTAGGAAAACGGCTTGTCCTTGGCCGCCATGTGCACGAGCACTTGGGCGAGCACGACGTGCTTGAGCACGTCGGCATGGTTGCCGGCATGGAAGGCGTGGCGGTAGGCGAGCATCAGTTCTGTAGGTAACCCATGCTGCGCAGTGTCGCTGCTAAACCTTCAGCGAAAGCGCGGTAGCCGGCCGCGTTGGCGTGAATCTGATCGGCGCGCAGCTTCTCGTCCCCGAGCACGGTCGCCCAGCCGTTGGCATGCAGCGGCAGCTTCAACTCGTCGGCGAGCTTGGCGTACAGCGGGTGGTCGGACAACCCCGCGCCGAGTGCGGCGCCGATCGACGGCTGCGGCACGGCCACCAGCAGCACCTGCGCGCCGGCCTCACGCGCCAGGCCGATGGCGTTGCGCAGCGCCGCTTCGGTCTCGGCCGCTGGCACTCTGCGCAAGAAGTCATTGCCGCCCGCGCTGAGGATGACCAGCGCCGGTTTGTGCTCTGTGAGCAGCGCCGGCAGCCGCTCCGCCGCTTGCGTTGCGGTGTCGCCCGGCACCCCCGCGTTGACCACGCTCCAGCCGGCGAGCGCGGCCAGCTGCGCCGGGTAGGCGGCAGCGCTGTCGGCGCCGGTGCCGAAGGTGATCGAGTCGCCGAGCGCGAGCACGGTGCTGCCGGCGGGCAAGGCCGCGCCCGCCGTGGGTTTCTTGCGTCCGCAGCCGCCGAGCGCGAACGGGCCGGCAACGATCAGCGCGCGCCGCTTCATGACACCCGGCGCGGCGACATCGTTGTGCGGAACAACTCGTCGATGCGCACCTCTCGCGGCCCGGGTTCGAGCACGAATGTTTCTCCAGCTTCGATCGTCCCCGGCTCGCGCACTGCCAGGTAGAAGCCGCACCAGCCCGACTGCACCATCAGCTTGGCGGCCTGCGCGAAGCCCATCGCGGCGTTGAACTTGAAGCAGGGCTGGCGCGGCTCGCTCACGGCCAGCGCGCAGTGCGGGAAGCGCAGCACGTCGCCGACCCAGGTGCGGTCTTCGGTCAGCCCGGCGAGGGTGAGGTTTTCGCCGAACGCGCCGGGGTCGAGCGTTGCGTCCCACAGCGCCACACCGGCCTGTGCGCGCACAGTGCGCCAGAAGGCGAAGTGTTCGCTGGGGTAGGCATAGACCGCTTTTGACAGACCACCGTGCACCGACAGGTCAGCCTGCTCGTCGCCAACGAGTCCGAGCGGCAGCACGCCGACCCGGCTGGCGGCGGGCTGCTTGCCGATCGCCGACATGACCGTACGTGTACCCACACTGATCCGCTTGGCGGTGCCGACATTGACGCTCGTGACTTTCATCACGCCATTGTGAACGGCGGGTAATGGTGCGTTGCATGAACCCATACAGAACACGCATGACCCCCCGGCTCTGCGTGGTTACAGCGTGGTTACGGCGAGCCGACAATGGCGCCGCGGCATAGGGCGAGCCTCGGATCAGCGGTCGGGGGTTCGCCCAATCCCGTCTTCACCATGACTCCTGGAACCACGCCAATGAACCGTCCCCTGCTGGAAGGGCTGCGCCTGAATGTGCCGGCCCATGTTCGCCATGAGCGCCTCGTCGACTGGGTGGCGCAGATCGCCGCCCTCACCGAAGCCAAGGACGTTCACTGGTGCGACGGCTCCGAGGCCGAGTACGACCGCCTGTGCCAGCAGCTGGTCGATGCCGGCGCGATGCGCCGCCTGAATCCTGCCCTGCGCCCCAACAGCTACCTGGCCTGCAGCGACCCCGGCGACGTGGCCCGTGTCGAAGACCGCACCTTCATCTGCAGCGCGAAGAAAGAAGACGCCGGCCCGACCAACCATTGGATGGACCCGCAGGACATGCGCAACATCCTGCAGCACGGTTTCGACAACGGCACGCCGGGTCTGTTCAAGGGCGCGATGCGCGGCCGCACGATGTACGTGGTGCCGTTTTCGATGGGCCCGATCGGCTCGCCGATCGCGCACATCGGCGTCGAGTTGTCCGACTCGCCGTACGTTGCCGTCAACATGCGCATCATGACGCGCATGGGCCGCAAGGTGCTAGACGTGCTCGGCAGTGATGGCGAGTTCGTGCCCTGCGTGCACACCGTCGGCGCGCCGCTGAAAGACGGCCAGAAAGACGTGGCCTGGCCGTGCAACGCTACCAAGTACATCGTCCACTACCCCGAAACACGCGAGATCTGGAGCTACGGCTCGGGCTACGGCGGCAACGCGCTGCTCGGCAAGAAATGTTTTGCGCTGCGCATCGCGAGCACGATGGGCCGCGACCAGGGCTGGCTCGCCGAGCACATGCTCATCCTCGGCGTGACCGACCCGCAGGGCACCAAGCGCCACATCGCCGCGGCTTTTCCTAGCGCCTGCGGCAAGACCAACTTCGCGATGCTCGTGCCGCCGGCCGGCTTCAACGGCTGGAAGGTGACGACGATCGGCGACGACATCGCGTGGATCAAGCCGGGCAAGGATGGCCGGCTGTACGCGATCAACCCCGAGGCGGGGTACTTCGGCGTCGCACCCGGCACCAACGAGAAGACGAATCCGAACTGCATGGCATCGCTCCAGCGCGACACCATCTTCACCAACGTCGCGCTGACCGACGACGGCGATGTGTGGTGGGAGGGCATGACCGACACGCCGCCGGCGCATCTGATCGACTGGCAGGGCAAGGACTGGACGCCCGCGATCGCCAAGGAAACCGGTGCCAAGGCCGCGCACCCGAACTCGCGCTTCACGGTGGCCGCCACAAACAACCCAGCGCTCGACCCGGAGTGGGACAACCCGGCTGGCGTGCCGATCGACGCCTTCGTCTTCGGCGGCCGCCGCTCGACGACGGTGCCGCTGGTGACCGAAGCGCGCAGCTGGGTCGAAGGCGTGTACATGGCGGCGACGATGGGCAGCGAAACCACCGCAGCGATGGCCGGCGGCAACGGCGCGGTGCGCCGCGACCCGTTCGCGATGCTGCCGTTCTGCGGATATCACATGAGCGACTACTTCGCGCACTGGATCGCGCTCGGCAAAACGCTCGCCGACAGCGGCGCCAAGCTGCCGAAGATCTACTGCGTCAACTGGTTCCGCAAGGGCGCCGACGGCAAGTTCGTCTGGCCCGGCTACGGCGAGAACATGCGCGTGCTGGCCTGGATGCTGGAGCGTGTCGGCGGTGCGACCAGCGGCGCCGAGCACGCGTTCGGCATCAGCCCGCGCTACGACGATCTGCGCTGGCAGGGCCTGGACTTCACGCGCGAGCAGTTCAGCAGCGTGATGAGCATCGACACGGAAGCCTGGCGCGAAGAGATGGATCTTCACGGCGAGCTGTTCAAGCTGCTGGCGCGCAACCTGCCCGAGGAAATGCACGCGACGAAGGCGCGCATCGAAGCCAAGCTCTGATGTCCTGACGGCCCCGCTCGCGGCACGAGACAATCGCGCCGCATGAAGCAAGACCTCAACGACGCCGAACTCGATCAACTCGCCGAGTTGCTCAACGCCACGCCCGAGCCGCTGCAGCCGCTCGACGTGCTGATGCTCGACGGCTACCTCGCGGGCGTGCTGGTGCAGCCGCGCGTCGTGCCGATCGAAGAGTGGTTGCCGCCGGTGTTCGACTTCGAGCGCCGCGCGCTGCCCGACAGCACCGACGCTGCCTGGCTGGCGCGCTGCAAGAACCTGATCGAGCGGCGTCGCGACGCGCTCAACGCCGGCATCAGCGAAGACGGCTTCTTCGACCCGGTGATCGTCGATGTCGATCAACTGCCGCCGGTCAGCGAGTACGAGGAGGAACAGTCGGCGGTCTCGCGTGCGTTGATGCCGTGGTCGGCGGGGTTCCAGTGGGCACAGGAATGCTTTCCTGATCTCGAAGACACAGCCGACGACGCGGTCGGTGCGGCGCTGTCGCGCATCTACCGCCACCTGCCGCCGCAAGCCGATGAAGACAAGGCATTGATCGCCGTTCTCGATCGCGAGCAGCCGCTCAAAGACCTCGACGCAGGCCTCGAAGACCTCGTCAACGCGACGGTCGAGCTGTGGGATCTGACCGCCAAGCAGCGCTTTGCAGTGGCGACGATCAAGCGCGATATACCGAAGGTCGGCCGCAACGACCCGTGCCATTGCGGCAGCGGCAAGAAATTCAAAGCCTGCCATGGGAAATGACGACCCCTCGCTTGCTGCGCTCGCACTCCCCCGAGGGGAGGCGCGGGCCTTCGCTTGGGAGCGGCCCGGCGCGGTCCCGCGATGAAGATCCAGCTGCTCTCGGATCTACACCTCGAAACCGAATTCTTCGAGCCCGAGCCGCATCCGCAAGCCGATCTGCTCGTGCTCGCCGGTGACATCGACAGCGGCTGGAGTTCTCTCGATCGTTTTGCGAGCTGGCCGGTGCCGGCGTTGTTCGTCGCCGGCAACCACGAGTTCGATGGTCGCGAGCTCGACGACGCCTGGCCGGCGCTGCGCGAACGCTGTGACCAGCTCGGCCTGACGCTGCTCGAACGCGACGCGCTCGTGCTCGAGGCCGCCGACGGCCGGCGCATCCGCTTTCTCGGCACGGTGCGCTGGTGCGACTTCAACGTCTTCGGACCCTCGCGCTTGGAGTCCGCGCTGCGCGCTGGCCGCTACTTCCAGCGTGTGATGGGCGCAACGAAGGGCGGCGCGCCGTTCGACGCCGAGGCCGTGCGCCGGGAAGCGCTCGACTGCCGCGCCTGGCTGGGCAATGCACTCGCTGAAGAGGCGCAAGGCCGATGGGAAGCGACGGTGGCCATCACGCACTTCGCGCCGAGCTTGCAAAGCGCCGACCCGCGCTACGGCAACCAAAGCGGCACGGCGAGCTTCTGCAATGCCGACGACGATCTCTTGCCTGGCGCGGCGCTGTGGCTGCACGGCCATCTGCATTGCCGGCACGACTACCGCATCACGCATGCCGATGGCCGCAGCACGCGTGTCGTCAGCCAGGCGCGCGGGCTGGCCGACAAAGGCGAGACCGAGGGCTACGACGTGGGCAAGCTGATCGAAATTTGATCGCGCGCAGGCCAGTCGGCGATCTGGGTGCGAAACTCAAAGTTCGCGACCGACTCGGAGACCCACAATGAAGATCCTCGTTGCCGCCGATGGCAGCTCGTTCACCAAGCGCATGCTGGCCTACTTGGCCGCACACGACGAATGGCTGGGTGCACACCACGCCTACACCGTACTCACGGTGGTGCCGCCGGTGCCGGCGCGTGCCGCGTCGGTGCTCAGCAAGGACGTACTCACCAGCTACTACAACGACGAGTCGGAAAAGGTCTTCAAGCCAATCCGCCCGTTCTTCGCCAAGCAGGGTCTCAACGCCGAGTTCGTGGCCAAGCACGGCCACGCGGCCGACACGATCGCGGCGATGGCTGACAAAGGCAAGTACGACCTGCTCGTGCTCGGCTCGCACGGTCACAGCAGCCTGGGCAATCTGGTGATGGGCTCGGTGGCCACCAAGGTGGTGGCGCAGTGCGGCGTGCCGGTCCTGCTCGTTCGCTGAGCGCTCAGCGCGTAGTCAGCGCGTCCTCAGCCCGTCGAAGCAAGTCGCGAGCACGACCTCGATCACCTGCTCATCGCTGAACTGCCCGCCGGCGCGCAGGAATGACAGCACCGGGTCGCAGGCGCGCGCGTAGAGCGTGTACAGCACCGCCTCGGGCGGCAACTTCGGATCGATCTGCCCGGCGGCCTGCGCGGCCGTGATCCAGACCCCCAGCCGTTCACTGACCATCATCACGCGGTCCAGGTAGCCGCGGTGCTGGGTCAGCGCAGTCCGCAGCGTCGAGTTCTGCGACGGCAGCGACGGCATCTCGCCGGCCAGCGTGACTTGCATCGTCCAGCGTGCCACCGATTTCAGATGCTCGATCGGCGTCGCCTCGCGCGCGGCTTCCTGCTCCAGGAACGCCAGCGCCCGGTCGAGCACGCTGACCATCGCCGCCGCTGCGAGCACTTCCTTCGATGGAAAGTGTTTGTAGAGGCTGGCTTTGGCAATGCCCACGTCGGCTGCCACCTCGTCGACGGTCATCGACTCGAAGCCCTTCTCGGCCAGCAGGCGGTTGACCGACGCGACGATGGCGTCTTCACGTGCCTGCAGCACCTTTTCGCGGAATGAGGGCTTACTCATGAGACCAAGTGTATTCGCCGCAGGTGCCGCTACGGACGTCCACGGCATTGTTTGTACTTTCGGGTCGTTACAAGACCATTGAGTTATGTAATGAACTAATTGGTATGAAAAGCTCTCCTAGAGCTTCCATTTCAGCGCTGCGTGCGCATTCAAAGGAGCTCAGATGTTCACTCTCAAGTCTGTTGTTGCTGGCGTGGCCCTTGCCAGCTCGGTGCTCGTGGTGCAAGCCAAAGACATTGTCGACACCGCTGTCGCTGCGGGCAATTTCAAGACCTTGGCGACGGCGCTTCAGGCCGCCGGCCTAGTCGATACCCTCAAGGGCAAAGGCCCATTCACGGTGTTTGCGCCCACTGATGAAGCCTTCGCCAAGGTGCCGAAAGATCAACTCGATGCCTTGCTCAAGGACAAGGCGGCGCTGACGAAGGTACTGACGTACCACGTCGTGCCGGGCAAGGTCATGGCCAAGGATGTCAAGGCCGGCAAGGTCAAGACGGTTCAGGGCAGCGAGTTGACGCTGGCCACCGCCGGCGGCGTCATGGTCGATGGTGCCAAGGTCACGGCCACCGACATCGTCGCCGACAACGGCGTCATTCACGTCATCGACAGCGTCGTCCTGCCGAAGTAAGTTGACCGTCGCGGCACCGGGGCGTGCCGCTTCAAGGCGAACGGCCAGCGTGAAGCTGGCCGTTGTTGTTTTCAGTCGCCCAACAGTTCGCTGGGCGCGAAGTCGTCGGCTGCTTCCTGCTCGGCCAGGCTGCACTCCATGCCGAAGGCAGTTCCCAGATCGGCCGCATCGAACACCGTGTCGGGTTCGAGTTCGTCGACCAGCCGTTGCAGGTGTGAAGGGGGCCGCGGTGGTGTGCGGGTTGTCATGGCGCTCTCCCGTGGTGGATCGGTGTGCGAAAGCGTTCTGCGTTGTTCATTTGTGAGGACCAGTGTCTGCCGCGCCGTCCGCCCGCGAATGGCAGAAATACACGGCAAAGCCAGCGCTGTTGCGCGTTACACGCGAATGCGGGGGGACTGTCGCTGGCGCGCCTCAGCGGCGCGTTGCCGGGCGCCGCTGAGGTGTGGCCGGCGACCGCGGCTGCATGGCATCGGCCAATAGCAGCGTGCAGCGCACCAGATCTTCCACCGCCTCGTCGGCTGTCTCCGGCAGCTCGACGGTGGCGATCTCTTCGGCCAGATCGTCCACGTCTTCCAGGTCGGCGGGATCGAAGTGCGCAAACAGCGTGGCCAGAGGCTCACGCGCCTCGGCACCTGCGCCGTCCAGCAGCGCCGGAAAGTGTTCCAGCGCAGCGGCAAAACCGGCGATCCACGGCAGCACCACATCCGATGGTGACACCGCCTCCTCGCCGGGAGCCGGTTCGAGCTCGAAGACCCATGGATCGAACCAGCGGCGTGCCGCGATGGCCCGGCCCAGCTCGGCATACCGGCGGCGCACCAGCGCCTGCAAGGCTGTCAGGTCAAGACCCTGCGGCGCCGCTTGGCCGGCGTCGAAATCGTGCACCCAGCGCAGCCATTGGGGCTCGGGCACGGCTTTCGGCTGCAGCAGAACGCCGACGAGGAAGCCGTCGAGCGCGCTGATGTCGGGTGGCTCCAGCGGCGCCGGCAGGGCGTCGAGCAGGTTTTCGAGCTGCTCGCGCTCGCGGTCGGTCAGAGCCGGCAGGCTGGCCGGGCCGTTGGGGCTCCCAGGACGACGCATGGCGCTGATTGTCGTTGTTGCACCACCAACTTCCCACGAACTTGGGATGCCCTCGGCGCCGCTTGCTCACTACATTGGTCTGATGCCGCGCTCGTTGAGCGCGACACCGATCCCAACGACGTCCTTTTGAGGACTTATGCGCCCGGCCGGCAACGGCCGGGCGTTTCTTTTTTGGGGCTCGACCGCCTAGGTGCCGATGACGCCGCCGTCGCGCTTGCGGATCACCACCGTTGCCGACCGGGGCCGGCCGCCGGGTTTGTAGTCGGGCCAGTTCGAGTACTTGTTCGGCTCGGCCGGGTCGCTGCGTTCGCTCGGCGTTTCGCCCGGGTGCTGGATGTTGATGAACATCGTGCGGCCGTCGGGCGTCCAGGTGGCGCCGGTGATCTCGCAGTTGGTCGGGCCGGTGAGAAAGCGCCGCGTGTCGCCGCTGCGCGGGTCGCAGGCCAGCATCTGGTTGTTGCCGATGTTCTTCAGCTCGCCCTTGTACATCGCCGTGGCGCTGGCGTCGGTCTGGATCCAGAGCACGCCGCGGGCGTCGAAGGCGATGCCGTCCGGGCAGGCGTAGAGGTCGCCCTTGATGTTGCCCTTGGCTTCGGCGCGCTGCGTTGGCCGGGTCGCCGGCCAGCACGAAGTGGTTCCACTTGAAGGTGCGTGGCGTCGAAGTCGCGGTCTTCCTGCCAGCGGATGATCTGGCCGAAGGCGTTGTTGGCGCGCGGGTTGGCGGCATCGACGCCGGGGAAGTTGGGCTGGCCGCGCGAGCTGTTGTTGGTCAGCGTGCAATAGACCCAGCCGGACAGCGGATCGATCGCCAGCCACTCCGGCCGGTCCATCTTCGTCGCGCCGAGCAGGTCGCTGGCCTGGCGCGTCTTGATCAGCACCTCGCCCTGGTCGGCGAAGCCGTTCGCTGCCGTGAGCGGGCTCTGGCCGTGGATCAGCGGGATCCACTGCGCCGCTGCCGTCGGCGTTGAAGCGCGCCACGTGCAGCGTGCCGTGGTCGAGCAAGCGTCGCGTTGGCCTTGCCGCCGCCGGGCTGCGATCTTGTCGCGGCGAGACGAACTTGTAGATGTACTCGAAGCGCGCGTCCTCGCCCGAGTAGACCACCGCGCGGCCGTCCTTGGTCACCGCGACCCACGCGCCCTCGTGCGCGGCGCGGCCGATCGCGGTGCGCTTGACCGGCGTCGACGTCCGGGTCGTAGGGATCGACCTCGACCACCCAGCCGAAGCGGTTCGGCTCGTTCGGGTGCTTGGCCGCATCGAAGCGCTCGTCGTGCGCGGCCCAGCGGCTCCAGCCCGCCTTGGGTATGCCCCCAGCGCTTCTCGTGCGCGTTGGGCTCGCCCGAGTGGCTGAAGTTGCCGATGCAGTTCTCCTCGCCCGACAGGTAGGTGCCCCAGGGCGTCATGCCGGCCGCGCAATTGCTGAAGGTGCCGAGCACGCGCTTGCCGTCCGGGTCGGCGGCAGTCTTCATCAGACGATGGCCCGTGCAGGGCCCGCCGATCGCGAACGGCGCATTCGCGGTCAAGCGGCGTGCGTAACGCGAAGGCCGCACCATCTGCCAGCGGCCGTCTTTCAGCTCGACTTCGATCACGCTGACAGCCCAGCGCCGCCTGCGCCTTCTTCACTTTCTCCGCCGTCCAGTGGGTTCATGCCGCCGGCATGCAGCAGACCATCGTCGGCGTACTCGTGGTTCATGCACAAGAGGCCGCGAGTGCTGCTGCCGCCCAGCGGGTAGAAGTGAATGCCGTCGTGGTGCATGCCCATCTGTACCGATTGCTCGGCGGCCGTGTGCGAGCCGTCGCCCTTCCAGGCGGGCATGTTGCCGGGCACGCCGATCGGCTCGCCCCAGGCGGCGATCGCCTCGGCCACATAGCCCTCCGGCACGACGAGCTTGTCGCTCGCGTCGACGGCGACGCCTTTGAAGCCGATCGACGGCGCGATCGCGTTCGGTGTTTCGCGCGCGACGGCCGCAGGGCCGGCGCAGCCGGCGACCAACGTCCCGTACAGCGCGCTGGCGGCCATGCCCAGCGTGCCACGCAGCACGGTACGGCGGGCAGGGTCGCTGACGTCGTGAATGCTCGGGTTGACCGAGCGGTTGCTGTCTTCCATCGAATCGAAATCTTTGGCCATTCAGGCTCCTCCTTGAGGTCTGTGCATTGTCCGAATGCCGATGACCGCTGTGTGACTCGCAAACCCCGAGACCGGCGGACAATCGGCACATGGACAAACCGCAGACACTGATCGTGCGCCCGGTGGCGCCCTGCTGACCTGGCCCAGTGGCGCCCGCTCTGGGACGGCTACAACGCGTTCTACGGCCGCAGCGGACCAACGGCCTTGGCCGAAGACATCACGCGCGCGACCTGGGGTCGCTTCTTCGACGCCTATGAACCAGTGCATGCGCTGGTGGCTGAGCACGAGGGCCGGCTCGTCGGCCTCGTGCACTACCTGTTTCATCGCAGCACCGTCTCGCTCGGACCCAACTGCTACCTGCAGGATCTGTTCACCGATGCTGCGCTGCGAGGGCAAGGCGTCGGTCGCGCGCTGATCGCGGCGGTGGCCGAACGGGCGAAGCGCCGGCGGCGCTTCGCGCGTGTACTGGATGACACAAGAGACCAACACGACGGCCATGCGGCTCTACGACCGGGTCGCCGAGAAGCCGGGCTTTCTGATCTATCGACAGGTGTTCGCATGACTTCAGACAACGCACGCACCGTTCTCATCACCGGCGCCTCGCGCGGCATCGGCGCGGCTTGCGCGCTGGCCTGCGCGCGCGACGGCTGGGACGTGGCCGTCAACTACACGCGCGACAGCAGCGCCGCCGAGCGCGTGGCGCGCGAAGTGCGCGCGCTCGGCCGGCGTGCGATCCACGTGCAGGCCGACGTCGCCGACGAGCCGGCGGTGCTGGCGATGTTCGCGCGCATCGACGCCGAGTTGCCGCCACTGCGCGGCCTGGTCAACAACGCCGGCATCGTCGATGCGATGGCGCGCGTCGACCAGACCAGCCTGGCGCGATTGCAGCGCATGTTCGAGATCAACGTCTTCGGCTCGTTCCTCTGCGCGCGCGAAGCGGTCAAGCGCATGAGCACGAAGCACAGCGGGCACGGCGGCGCGATCGTCAACCTGTCCTCCGTCGCCGCCAAGCTCGGCGGCCCGGGTTGGTATGTCGACTACGCGGCCAGCAAAGGCGCGATCGACACCTTCACGGTCGGCCTGGCGCGCGAGGTGGCGCAGGAGGGCATCCGTGTCAACGCGGTGCGGCCGGGCATCATCGACACCGACATCCATGCCTCCGGCGGTCAGCCCGACCGCGCCCACCAGAGCGCGTCGTTGATCCCGATGCAACGCCCGGGCACGGCTGATGAAGTGGCCGCCGCGGTCGTCTGGTTGTTGTCGAACGAAGCACGCTACACCACCGGCGCCATCCTCGATGTCAGCGGTGGGCGCTGAAATGCAAGAGATACATGCCATGAAGATCACACGATCCTTGTTGCCGCTGGCCGTGCTGTGCTCGGTCACGCTCGGCGCGCTGGCCGCGCCGCCCGCGGCGCCGAGCGAGCCTGTCACCGACACGCTGCACGGCGTGGTGGTGAGCGACCCATTTCGCAACCTCGAGAACGTCAAGGCCCCAGCGACGCAGGAGTGGCTGAAGGCACAGGGCACGTTTGCCGCAGCGCAACTTGCGCGCATCGACGGCCGCGACGCGATCGCGCAGCGCATCGAGGCCCTGTCCAAGGAATCGGGCGACGTGGTGCGCAGCATCGTGCGCATGCCTGGCGAGCGCATCTACTACCTCGAGCGCAAGGCCGGTCAGGCGCAGTTCAAGCTGATGCGGCGCATCGGCCTGCAAGGCGCGCCGCGGCTGCTGGTCGATCCGCAGGCCCTGGCCGGTGGCAGCACCGTGCCGCACGCGATCAACTGGTTCGCGCCGTCGTGGGACGGTGCCACGCTGGCCGTCGGTGTCTCGGCCGGCGGCTCCGAGAACGCTTCGCTGCACCTGCTCGACACCGGCAGCGGCCGCGCCTTGCGCGCGCCGATCGAACGCGTCAACCAGGAGGCCGTGCACTGGACGCCCGACAGCCGCTACCTGTCGTTCAACCAGTTTCGCAAACTGCCGGCGAAAGCGCCGGACACTGAAACCTATCTCGACAGCACCGTCTTCCTGCTCGACCGCGCGCGCCCCAAGCAGGCGCCGCGGGCGCTGTTCGGCCCGCTCGTCAACAAGGAACTGCGCCTCGACCGGCTCGACGTCGCCGAGGTGATGTTCGCGCCTGGCAGCCGCTGGATGATCGCGCGCACCACCGACACGACACTGCCTGAGGGCAAGTTGTTCGTGGCGCCGCTGGCCGCGCTGACGCGTGGCGGCCGCATCGCCTGGCGCGCGATGGCCAACGCCGCCGACAAGATCGTGCAGGTGCGCCTGTCGGGCGACACGCTCTACCTGCGCACCCCGGTCGGCGCGCCGCGCGGCAAGGTGCTGGCGCTGGCCTTGACCAATCCCGTGCTTGCACGTGCCCGCGTCGTCGTGCCCGAGCCGGCGCAGGCCGTGCTCGAAGACTTTCAGGTTGGCCGCGACGCGATCCTCACCGAGCAACGCCAAGGCTTCAACACGCGCGTCATGCGCTATGACCTGCGCCGCGGCGGCGCGGGCCACGACGTGGCGCCGGCAGTCGCAGGCTCGACCTTCCTGGTCACGGATGGCGCACGAGCCGAACGGGAGCCGTGGGTGGTGACCAGCCAGTGGACCGGCCCCTCGCGCGTGCTCGCCGTCGCCCCCGATGGTCGCGCCACCGACACCGGCTTGCGCCGCAACCCGCTGCCGGCCGGCATGCCTGAACTCGAAGTGCGCGAAGTGCTGGTGCCCAGCCACGACGGCGCGTTGGTGCCGCTGGCCCTGATCCACCGCAAGGGCCTGGTCCGCGACGGCAGCAACCCGACGCTGCTCGTCGGCTACGGCGCCTACGGCTTCTCCTTCAGCGCCTGGTTCGACGCGCGCGATGCGGCCTGGTTCGAGCGCGGTGGCGTGATGGCCTATGCCAACGTGCGCGGCAGCGGCGCCTTCGGCGACGCCTGGTACAAGGCCGGCTTCAAGACCACCAAGGCCAACACCTGGAAAGACGGTATCGCCGCGGCGCGTTGGCTCGTTGCCGAGCGCTACGCCTCACCGGCCACGCTCGGCATCTGGGGCACCAGCGCCGGCGGCATCTTCGTCGGCCGCGCGGCGACCAGTGCGCCGGAACTGTTCGCCGCCGCGATCTTTGACGTCGGCGTGCTCGACGCGGTGCGCGCCGAAGAGTCGGCCAACGGCATCACCAACATCAGCGAGTTCGGCACGGTCAAGAACGCCGACGAGTTCAAGGCGCTGCTCGACATGAGCACCTACCACCAGATCAAGGACGGCACCGCGTACCCGGCGGTGCTGCTGATCCACGGCATGAACGATCCGCGTGTCGATGTCTGGAACAGCGCCAAGGCCACTGCGCGGCTGCAGCAGGCCAACCCGAACGGCAAGCCTGTGCTGCTGCGCCTGGATGCGCAGGCCGGCCACGGCATCGGCAGCACGGCCCAGCAGCGGGCGAGCGAGCGCGCCGACATCTACAGCTTCCTGCTCTGGCAGTTCGGCAAGGTGGCGGCGAAGCCGGCGGACTGATCCGAGGACGCTCACCGTGAAGCGTCTCATGGCGATTGCTTTGGGGAGTGCGCTGAGCTGCGCCATACCAGCTCACGCCAAACCCCTCGTCTACTGCGCCGACGCCAGTCCCGAAGGCTTCGATCCGAGCCTGTGGGACAGCACGAGCACGAGCAATGTGACGTCGCAACTCTTCAACGGGCTGGTCGGTTTCGTGCGCGGCACGACGCAACTTAAACCCGAGCTGGCGACGGCGTGGCAGATCACGCCCGACGCGAAGAGTTTTACGTTCACGCTGCGCCGCGGCGTACGCTTTCACAGCACGCCCTACTTCGCGCCGACGCGCGAGTTGAACGCCGACGACGTGATCTTCACGTTCCGGCGCATGACCGATCCGCAGCATCCGTTTCACAAGGCGTTTGCGGTGCCGTATGTCTATGCGCAGAGCCTCGGTCTGGCGGAGATGCTCGCCGGCATCGACCGCATTGACGATTACACGGTGCGCTTTCGGCTGAAGCAGGCCAACGTCGCCTTCCTCAGCTATTTCAGCGGCGCGTTTGCCGGCATTCACTCGGCCGAGTACGCGGGCAAGCTGCTCGCCGAAGGGCGCGCGAGCGCGATCAACAACCAGCCGGTCGGCAGCGGGCCCTTCAAGTTCAAGAGCTACCGCAAGGACGATGTGGTGCGCCTGCTGCCGCACGAAGACTATTGGGGTGGTGCGCAGAAGACGACGCAGTTGATCTTTGCGATCAGCCGTGAGCCCTCTGTGCGTGTGCAGAAGATGGCTGCCGGCGAGTGCCACATCACCGCGCCGCTGCGCGACATCGACATCGCCGCGCTCGACAAACGCAGCGAGGTCACGATCCTCAAGAACACAGGCGCTGAACATCAGCTACCTGGCGTTCAATCTGAAGAAGTCACCGACCGACAACCGCAGCGTGCGCGAGGCGCTCGACATTGCGGTCGACCGCGATGCGTTGTTCAAGGTGCTGTTCCCGCGCGGTGACGCGATGCAGGCGGTTAGCGCGTTCCCACCGGCGATTGCCGGCTACGACACCGAACTCAAGAACGAGTTCAATCCGGAGCGCGCGAAGTTGCTGCTGGAGGAAAACGGATTCGCCGGCAAATTGGAGATCGACCTGTGGGCGCTGCCGATCTCGCGCCCCACCAACCCCAACGGCTTGCTGATGGCGCAGATGATCCAGCAGGACTGGGCGAAGATCGGCGTCAAGGCGACGATCAAGACCTACGAGTGGGGCGAGTACCTGAAGCGCGCCAACAACGGCGAACACCATGTCTACATGAGCGGCTGGTCGGGCGACACCGGCGATGCCGATGACTTTCTGGCGCCGAACCTGACCTGCGCAGCCAGCCGCGACGGCATCAAGTTCTGCAACGCGGCGTTCGACAAGCTCGTCGAGCAGGGCCGCGCGACGGTCGATCCGGAGAAGCGCAACGCGATCTACCGCGAAGCGCAGGCCATCTTCAAGCGCGAGCGGCCGTGGATCACGATGGCGCATTCGAGCATCTACATTCCGCTGCGAAAGGATGTGAAGGGCTTTGTGATGGCACCCAACGGCAGCATGGACTTCGAAGGCGTTTACCGGGAATGACGGCGTTGCGGATCGAGGACATCGCGGCGCACCCGTCTTTTTGCCGGCTCGACACGATCGCCGGCATCACCGTCGATCTGCGCTACGCCGGCAGCAACAACTTCGATGGCCGCGTGCTCTACCGAGGCATCGACTGTGCGTGGCTGCGCGTCGAAGCGGCGCGAGGCCTCGCCACTTCCGCCGCGTGGCTCGCCGCGCACCATCCAGGCCGGCGCCTGCTCCTGCTCGATGCGCTGCGTCCGCAACGTGTGCAGGAAGAGATCTGGCGCGACGTGAAGGGCACGCCGGCTGCACGCTACTTCGCCGACCCGGCGCGCGGCTCGATCCACAGCTTCGGCATGGCCGTCGACGTCACGCTGCTGGACGTGACCATCGACGCAAAGGGCCGCGAACTCGACATGGGCAGCGGCTTCGACGAGATGACCGTGCGGTCTCATCCCGCGCTCGAAGCCGAGCAACTCGCGGCCGGCAACATCACGCGCGAGCACGTCGCTGCGCGCGAAGTGCTGCGCGCCGCGATGCACGCTGGCGGATTCAGCGGCATCCCCACCGAGTGGTGGCACTTCAATCACGGCGACCCCACGGCCGTGCGCTTGGCGCTGCCGCGAGTGGAGTAGCCCGCGCTTGAAGTACTTTGTCGCCGCGCTGGCCTTCACGCTGTTGATCGCTCCGGCGATCCTCCAGTTGTGGCGCCGTCGCGGCACCTTCAACGTTCGGCACCTGGTCTTCTTCGCGGGCTTGCTGCTGGTGTCGCTGGCGGTGATCGCCATCTTCTGGCCGATGACGCAGGGCGGCGGCGAGGTGGCAGGCTGGGGTGGTCTGGTGGCGCTGTTCGTCGTCCTCGGGGCGGGCATGGTCGGGGTGTTGAGCGCGGCGGGCCTCATGGTCGTGTCGGTGCTGATGATGGTGCGTCCGCCCCCTTCGTCGCTATCGCCGCCGCTGTCAGGTCCCGCCCGCAGCCTCGGGACGTTGCCGCCGCGGCAAACTTCGTCGAGCAGTGCCGCACGTGCGACGGCCGTGCCGGCTTCGGACACGACGGCAGCGACCTCGGCCAACGCAGCCTGGACTGCGCCGTCTCGTAGCGGGCGCAGCGCGGTTGTGCGTGGCGATCAGAGCGGCGATCGGAGCGGCGATCAACGCCAACCCTGGTATGCCATGGTGGCGGGCATCGTCGGCATCGGCATCGCCTGCCTGGTGATCTGGCTGTACGTGGGCTTTTCACTGGCCGAGGGCCAACTGACGCTGCCCGTGGGGCGCCGCCACGACTACACGCTGCGAGGCCCGGTAGCTTGGGCGGCAGGGCTCGCCCTGATCCTGCTGACATTGGCGCTGCTCACCCATGCGCTGCAATTCATCGACGACAGGCGCGCCAAGCGCTATGCCAGCTGGCGCCGCTACAGCGTGCTGGCGGCGGTGGGGGTCCTCGGGCTGACCGTGCTCTGGCAACTCACACACCGGCTGCTCTGACCGGCAAGTGCGGCAACGTGGCCTTCGAGGGTGGCGCAACACCCTCCGTTGCGTTGCAGTTGGTGTGGGACTGTGTCATTGCGAATCGCCGTCGCGACACACCTCGCCGGTGGTGCCGACCACGGGCAACGCATTCGCAACGGCCATCGCAACACGTTCTCTAACAGGGGCAGCGATGAGCCTTCTAGGCTGTGGCCCATGCACAAGACTGAACAACGCTCTACGATGGATCGACGCGTGGCCCTGCTGGCCACTCTCTTTGCAGCCAGCATGGTCCTCGGCGCCTGCGGCGGCGGCAGTGACAACAGCGACGCTGCCAGCACCACGCCAGCGCCCGCTGCCGCCGACGAACTCACACCGTCGCCGCCGGCGAGCTCGCCCACCACACCTTCGCCAACACCGCCGGCCCCAACGCCACCCGCGCCGACACCACCGGCACCTGCGCCCGCCGACGGCGGTCCTGTCGCCGGCAACCCTGCAGGCACCTGCGCCGTGCCCGCAGGCGGGCGGGCCAGAAGCGTTTCTCAACCCACCACCGTCGTCGGCACCGGCACAGCCGCGAGCTGCACCTCCGCCGCTGTCGTGGCCGCTGTGGCCAACGGCGGCGTCGTCACCTTCAACTGCGGCGCCGACCCGGTGACGATCAACATGGCCGCCACCGCGCGTGTCTTCAACAACAAGCCCGACCTCGTGCTCGACGGCGGCGGCAAGGTCACGCTGTCGGGCGGCGGCGCGCGGCGCATCCTCTACCAGAACAGCTGCGATCAGAACCTGGTGTGGACGTCGCCGAACTGCGACTTCCAGGACTCGCCGAAGACGACGCTGCAGAACATCAGCTTCGTCGATGGCAACTCGAGCGGCCAGGGCTACGGTCTGCAAGAGGTCTATGGCGGTGGCGCCGTGTTCGCGCGCGGCGGGCGGCTGTCGATCATCAACTCGCGCTTCTTCCGCAACCAGTGCGAATCCACCGGCCCCGACCTCGGCGGCGCGGCGGTGCGCGCGCTGGAAATGTCGCGCGCCTCACCGGTGTATGTGGTCAACAGCACCTTCGGCGGCGCCGACGGCTACGGCAACGTCTGCTCCAACGGCGGCGGGCTGTCGAGCATCGACACCTCGTATGCGGTGCTCAACAGCGTCTTCACGCACAACAGGGCCATCGGCGTCGGCGCCAACCCGCAGCGCGCCGGCACGCCGGGGGGTGGCAACGGCGGCGGCATCTACATGGACGGCAACACCTTCGACCTGTCGCTGTGCGGCACGGTGATGCGCAACAACACGGCCAACGAAGGCGGCGGCGCGATCATCTACGTGAGCAACAACCTCACCGGCACGATGTCGGTGACCGGCTCGACGCTCGCCGCCAACCCGAGCCTGGGCTTCGAGACGGCGGGCCTGCCCGGCATCTTCGTGCTCGCCGCGCCGGGGCAGCCGGTGATCTCGAGCTCGTCGATCACGACGCTAGCGCTAGACGCGTTTCTTCTCCTTCGCGCGCTCGCGGCCGGCCTTGCCGCGCGCTTTCCAGGTGGCTACCAGCGCCTTGCGTTCGAGCGCGCTCATCGCATCGCGCTGCGTCTCGCGCTGCAGCTTGTGAAAGTTCTTCAGCCGCGCGGGTTCCAGCGCCTCGCGCACCGCGCAACCCGGCTCGCCTTCGTGACGGCAATCGCGAAAGCGGCACTGCGGCGCCAGGCGGGCGATGTCGTCGAAGGCCTGCACCACGTCGCCGGCGTCCGCGTCCAGGCGCAGCGTGCGCAGGCCTGGCGTGTCGATGATGCAGGCGCCGCTTTGCAACGCATGCAGCGAGCGCACGGTCGTCGTGTGGCGGCCGCGGCCGTCACCACGCCGGAGGCCGCCGGTGTCTTGCACGTCGGCGCCGATCAGCGTGTTGGTCAGCGTGCTTTTGCCCGCGCCGCTGGAGCCGACCACCACCAACGTCTGCCCAGCGCCGAGCCAGGGTTCGAGCGCTGACGCCGTTTGCGCGGACTGGCCGTTGACCGCGAGCACGGCCACGTCGGCGGGCACCAGCGACAAGGCTTCGTGCTCGCGCGCAGCGCGCTCGTCGTCGCTCACCAGATCGGCCTTGGTCAGCACGACCACTGCGCCCACGCGCGCCAATCGCGTGAAGGCGAGATAGCGCTCCAGCCGACGCGGGTTGAAGTCATGGTCCAGGCCCATGACGATCAGCACCGTGTCGATGTTGGCGACAAGCACGACGCGCGTCACCTTGTCGCGGCCGTCGTGCAGGCGGCGCGCGATCTGGTTCACGGGCGGCACGCGCGCATGCACCCACCATTCGGCCAGTGGGTTGCGCCGCGCATAGACCCAGTCGCCGACGGCCAACGCGTCGTTGTTCAGCTCGGCGTGCAAGGCCGGCAGCGTGCGTGCGCGCTCGGCGTGGTCGCCGTCGTGCAGCATGACGCTGTCACGCTGCACCTCGACGACGCGCATCAGCGTGTCGTCGGCATGCACTTCGGGTAACAGCGGCAGGATGTGCGGCGCCAAGCCAATGGCGCGCAGGCGTTCGAGATCAGTCAGTTCGATCATGTGTGTGGCGCCGGGCCGTGCCAAGCCACATACGCTCCCCTCGGGGGAAGCGAACGAAGTGAGCCAGGGGCCGCAGCGTTCTGTTCGTGAGATGACAAAGCAAAGCCAAGCCGCAGCGAATGCGGCAAACGAAGAGAGAGCTTTTGGCTAGCTGCCGCGACCGGTGCCGGTCACGGCCTCACGAACACTTGGGTGCGTGGGCGCGCGCGATCAGGCGGCGGCGGTGCAGGCCAGCGAAGGGGCAAGGTTCAGATGGGTCATTGCGCGTCCTCCTGTGGCGGGTTGAACAAAACGAAGGCGCGACTGTGCACGCGGTTGCGCTAAGAGTCAACCGACAAAGTGGGGAGAAGGCTCAACGCCAGCGTGCGCCCGAGTTCGCGACCCATTCGATCAGCGCATCGAGCACCGGCCGGCCTTTGCTCGCGTCGTCGTGGTTGATCATCGCGACGACGACCCACGTGTCGCCGCGCGTGTCGCGCACCGTGCCGGCCAGCGCAGTGACGTTCTTCAGCGTGCCGGTCTTCAACCGCGCCCAGCCTTCGGCCGGCGTGCCCTTCAGGCGGCGGCGCATCGTGCCATCGACGCCGGCCACCGGCAGGCTCATCAGCAACTCGGGTGCGTGCTTGCCGTTGATCGCGACCTCGATCGCGCGCGCCATCGTGCGCGGCGCGATGCGCTCGCTGCGCGACAGGCCGGAGCCGTTGTCCATCACCAGGCCATTGCGATCGATGCGGTGTTCGTCGAACCAGCGCTGCACATCGCGCTGAGCGAGCTCGAGCGTCGTCGCTTGGGGGTTCGTGGCCATCGCTGGCACGCCGAGCTGCAGGAACAACAGCCGCGTCTGCGCGTTGTCGCTGGCCTTGTTCATGTGGCGCAGCACCTCGCCCCAGGGCCGCGAGCGGTGTTGCGCAATGAGCTGCGCGTTCGCGGGCAATGTGGCCTCGCGCACGCTGCCGAGCGCGGCCGTGAAGCGCCCGCCCAGGCTGGTCCAGACCGCGCGCACCAGGCGTTCGGTGATCACATTGCGGTCGAGCAGTTGCAACGACGCCTGCGCTTCGCAGCGGCGCGGGAAGCCGCCTTGCAGCTCGATGCGCCATTGGCCCGGCGACGTTTCGCTCACGCGCGGCGGCTGCCAGTCTTCGGCCCAATCGGCGCAGGCCGTGTTGGTGGGCGCCAGAGCACTGGCATCGACACTCACGCCATCGAGCGGCGGCACCAGACGCGGTGTCACCGCACCGGTCTCGGTGGATGACAGCGCCAGGCCCATCAGATGGCCGTTCAACATCAGCGCATCGGGGATCACGTTGTACGGCCACTCCGGTGCCTCGTCGAACGGCGGCAGGCCGATGTCGATGCGCGCCGGTTGGAACAGCGTGCGGTCGAGCACGAGGCTGCCGTTGACGGTGTGCACGCCGCGCTGGCGCAGCTCGAACAGCAGCTGCCACAACGCGGGCAGATCGAAATCCGGATCGGCGCCGCCGACGAGCACCAGGTCACCGTCGAGCACGCCGTTGTCGATCACGCCGGTGGTGTGCAGCTCGGTGCGGCCGCGGTGGTTCGGCCCCAGGCGGTCGAGCGCCACGAGGGTGGTGACGAGCTTCATCGCCGAGCCGGGCTGCATCGGCACGTCGGCGCGGTGTTGCCACGTGCGTGCCCAGAACGTCTGCGGGATCGCGATGGCGCCGAACGCTTCAGGCGGCAGGCCGGCCTGCGCGAGCGCTGCGGCCACCGGCGCTGGCAGCGCGTCGTCGAATGCCGCCGCCACGCTCGGCGCCGCAAGGATCAACGCCAGCAGTGACGCGGCGACACACGACCGCAGTGTCTTCACGTTCACCGTGGCCGAAGGCGCCGGGTCAAGATACCCGGCCTCTCACGCCCAGCCGAATTGGGCACGGACTTCGCGGGCGGTGACATTGATCGGTGCCGTGGGCGCCTGCGGATACTGGCGCAGGTTGGCAGCACGAACGCCGCCACTGTTTTGCCCGAGCACGGCCACCGCCTTGATGCGCCAACCGGCCGCCTTGATGCCATCGACGTACGCCTGCGCGTCCGGCCGGTCCGTGGGTGACGGCGTGAGGCAGAAGAGGACGGCTTGACAGCGTGCCCTGCCCACTTCGGCCACGAAGTCTTCAACGGTGGTGCGGGTGTCTTGCAGCGTGCCCACGCGCGCGTAGAAGCGCAGCGGTGTCTTCGCGCCTTGAATCTGGATGTCGCGGACGCTTCGGTTGAAGCAGCCCGTGAGGCTGCGAACCAGCGACGCCTTGCGGGTGTTGGGATTGCCGATGATGAGATAGGCGTCCATCAGTGCTGCATTGAGGGGTCAGCGGTTGACGACGCACTGTTAGGCGTCCGCTCGATTGAAGCGATGTGCGGCATCGAGGCCTCCATGACCATGCGCTCCCACGCTTCCTTGAACTGCGTTGCTCATAGCGGTCGGTTGAAGCCAGAGGAAACTCGCCCGCATTGCGCCGCGCTTTGCGAGCGCCTGCACTTCGGCGGCAATCAGGCAACAGCTTGTGGAGACTTCGCTCGACTTGTTGATACACCCAAAAACCACCGCATGCACTTCGCCAGCGACAAGCCAGTGGTCTGGCTGCGCTTGCTGCGTGCCAACTGGATGCCTTGAAGAGCGATGCATCGCTGCTGTAGGCAATGATGTCTACGCCCGCGGTTCCCGACTGTCAGCTGACATTCCGGCCAAGTAGGGAGACGTAGCAGCGTTGTCAGGTCGAGTGCCAACTGCGGATTGCCACATGCGTTCATACCGCCTTGGTTTTGTGTGCATCGACCTGACGCACACCACTCGAACATATCACCGACGTGCTTGGCCGGCGTCTCGTCAGCGGCGCGCGGCATGGCATCCCCACCGTTTAGCATCGAAACCATGGCCGACAAGAAAAAGCCGCGCGCCCGCGCGGCGCCCGCCACCACCGAAACGCCCGATGCCAAACATCCGCGCCTGGACCGTTACGCCACGCCCGATCTCGTGGCGGCCTTCGTCGATGACCAGACCGATGCCGTCGCCGCCGTGCGCGCCGCCACCACTGACATCGCACGCGCCGTCGATGCCGCCGTGCCGCGCCTGCGTGCCGGCGGGCGGCTGATCTACATAGGAGCCGGCACCAGCGGCCGCCTCGGCGTGCTCGACAGCGTCGAGCTGACCCCTACCTTCAACTGGCCGCGCGACCGCGCACGCGCGCTGATGGCCGGCGGCGACCCTGCGATGTACGTCGCGGTCGAAGGCGCGGAAGACGACGCGCCGCAGGCTGCGCAGGACCTGCACCGCCTCGGCCCGAATGAAAACGACGTGATCATCTGCGTCGCCGCATCGGGCAGCACGCCCTATGTGCTCGGCGCGGTGCAGCACGCGCGCATGTGCGGTGCGCTGACGATCGGCATCGCCAACAACCCGGGCTCGCCGCTGGCGGCGCTGGCCGAGATCGGCATCACGCTGGCCACCGGCGCCGAAGTCATCAGCGGCTCGACGCGCTTGAAGGCCGGCACGGCGCAGAAGATCGCGCTCAACACGTTCTCGAGCGCGCTGATGGTGCGGCTGCACAAGGTCTTCGGCAACCTGATGGTCGATCTGCGGGCGTCGAACAACAAGCTGATCGCGCGCGCCGAGCGCCTGACGATGCTGGCCACCGGTTGCACGATCGACGTGGCGCGCGAGACGCTGGCGCAATGCGGCTGGCACATCAAGACCGCCATCGTCGCCATCGAGCGCAAGGTCGATGCGGCCACCGCCGACCAACTGCTCGACGATGCCGACGGCGACACCTGGGCGGCGTTGGGCGCACCACCGCCACAGCCGTGACGGCGTTTCTCGTCCGGCGGCTCGCGCTGCTGTTGCCGACCTTCCTCGGCATCACGCTCGCAGCGTTTTTCCTGATCCGGCTCGTGCCCGGCGATCCGATCGAGGTCATGGTCGGAGAGCGCAAGCTGGATGCCGAGGCGCATGCGCGGCTGACAACGCAACTCGGGCTCGATCAGCCGATCGCCGTCCAGTACGGACGCTACCTGTTGCAGACGCTGCGCGGCGACCTCGGCACGTCGATCGTCTCGCGCGAGCCGGTGGCTGCCGAGTTCGCTGCGCTGTTCCCGGCGACAGTCGAACTCGCCTTCGCAGCGCTCGTGCTCGCGCTGGCCGTCGGCGTCACGCTCGGCGCGCTCGCGGCCTTGAACCGCGGCAAGTTCATCGACCAGGGCGTGATGGGCCTGGCCACGCTCGGCTATTCGATGCCGATCTTCTGGTGGGGCCTGGTGCTGATCATGGTGTTCTCGGTCGATCTCGGCCTGACGCCGGTGTCGGGCCGCATCGCCATCGAGTACGACATCGAAGCACGCACGGGCTTCATGCTGATCGACAGTCTGCTGTCCGGCGAGGCCGGTGCGTTCACGTCGGCGCTGCGTCATCTGCTGTTGCCGGCGCTCGTGCTCGGCACGGTGCCGATGGCGGTGATCGCGCGCATGACGCGCAGCGCGCTGCTTGAAGTGCTGCGCGAGGACTTCATGCGCGCCGCGCGCGCGCGGGGTTTGTCTCCGTGGCGCGTGGTCGTCGTGCACGGCCTGCGCAATGCGCTGATCCCTGTGATCACCGTCGTCGGCCTGCAAACCGGCGCGCTGCTCGGCGGCGCGGTGCTGACCGAGACGATTTTTTCGTGGCCCGGCATCGGGAAGTGGCTGATCGATTCGATCGGCCGGCGCGACTATCCGGTCGTGCAGGCCGGCATCCTGATTTCGGCGCTGACGTTCATTGCTGCGAACCTGGTTGTTGATCTGCTGTATGGCGTGGCCGATCCGCGGATTCGGGACACAGCGTGAGCACGGCCGCTGTGCTTGTCGAGGCCGTGCCGCAGAGTCCGCTGCGAGAGTTCTGGCAGGGCTATTGCGCGAATCGCGGCGCGCTGGTCGCCTTGATGGTGCTGCTGGTGATCGGCATCGCTGCGCTGTTCGCCCCCTGGCTCGCGCCACACGACCCGCTCGAACAATTTCGCCAGCACCTGCTGACGCCGCCGCTCTGGCAGGACGGTGGCATGGCGCTGTACCCGCTGGGCACCGACGAGCTCGGCCGCTGCATCCTGTCGCGGCTGATGCACGGCGCGCGCATCTCGCTGGCCATCGGCGTCATGTCCGTGCTGATGGCGCTGATCCCCGGTGTCGTGCTTGGCCTCGTCGCGGCCTTCAACGAGCGCACGCTGTCGCCGCCGATCATGCGGGCGATGGACGTGCTGCTCGCGCTGCCCGGCATCCTGCTGGCGATCTGCGTCATCACCATCCTCGGCCCGGGCCTGCTGAACACGATGATCGCGATCGCTGTCGGCTCGCTGCCCGGCACGACGCGCCTGGCGCGCGCCGCGGCGATGGGCGAGATCGGCAAGGAGTACGTGACGGCGAGCCGGGTCGCCGGCGCCGGCACGCTGCGCCTGATGTTCATCACTGTGCTGCCGAACTGTCTGGCGCCGCTGATCGTCAACGCGACGCTGGCGTTTTCGTCCGCGGTGCTGGAGACCGCCGCGCTCGGCTTTCTCGGCCTCGGCGTGCCGGCGCCCTTGCCCGAGTGGGGCACGATGCTGGCGTCGGCCCGCGACTACATCGCGCGCGCGCCTTGGGTGGTGACGATGCCGGGGCTGGCGATCCTGGTGTCCGTGCTGTCGATCAACCTCGTCGGCGATGGCTTGCGCGATGCGCTCGACCCGAAGCTGAAGCGGCTGTCATGACGCAAGTCGTTGAACCTCCTTCACCGCAGAGGCGCAGAGGACGCAGAGGAAACGCAGAGAAAAGTCTTCTTGTATTCCTCTGCGCACCTCTGCGCTCTCTGCGCCTCTGCGGTGAAGGAAACTGATGCGCCCCCCGCTATGAGCCTGCTGCTCGAAGCCCGCAACCTTCGCGTCGACTTCGGCGACTTCTGCGCTGTCGATGGCGTGGACCTCAGCGTCGAAGCGGGTGAAGTGCTCGGCATCGTCGGCGAATCGGGTTCGGGCAAGTCGGTAGCAATGCTGGCCTTGCTCGGCCTCGTCGAAGCGCCGGGCAAGGTCAGTGCCGATGCGATCCGCTTCGACGGCCGCGACCTGCTGCACATGAATTCGCGCGAGCGGCGCGGCATCGTCGGCCGCGACATCGCGATCGTCTTTCAGGACGCGCTGGCCAGCCTCGACCCAGCCTACACCGTCGGCTTTCAGATCGGCGAAGTGCTGGCGACGCATCTTGGCTTGCGCGGCGAAGAGCAGCGTCGCCGCATCATCGAACTGCTTGACCAAGTCGAGATGCCGGATGCGAAGAACCGCGCACACGCCTATCCGCACCAGCTCTCCGGCGGCATGAACCAGCGCGTGGGAATAGCGATGGCACTCGCCGCCAACCCGCGCCTGTTGATCGCCGACGAGCCGACCACGGCCCTCGACGTCACCGTGCAGGCGCAGATCATGGCGTTGCTGGCGCGGCTGCAGGCCGAGCGGCAGATGGCGCTGGTGCTGATCACGCACGACCTGGCGCTCGTGGCGCAAAAAGCGCAGCGCGTCGCTGTGATGTACGCCGGCCAAGTGGTCGAGACGGCAGCCGTGGGCAAGCTCTTCGACGCGCCGCGCCACCCCTATACCGCGGCGCTGCTGGCGGCGCTGCCCGAACACAACAAGGGCGCACGCCGGCTCGATGCGCTCGGTGGCGTTGTGCCCGGCCGTTTCGACCGCCCGCGCGGCTGCCTGTTCGCGCCGCGCTGTGAGTGTGTGCAGGCGCGCTGCAAGAACGAGCGGCCGGCGTTGCACAACGGCGTGCGCTGCTTTTTCCCGATCGATAAATGACGGCTTTGCTGCAAGCCACCGATCTCACGCGCCACTACACGGTTCGCCGCGGCTGGCTGCGCCCGGCGCAAACGGTTCGCGCACTCGACGGCGTCACGTTCTCGCTCGACGCGCAGCGCACGCTGGCGGTCGTCGGCGAGTCGGGCTGCGGCAAGTCCACGCTGGCGCGGCAACTGGTGATGATCGAGCGGCCGACGCGCGGCACGTTGGCCATCGACGGTGCCGATGTCGCGCAGGCCGACAAGGCCACGCTCGCCGCGATGCGCCCGCGCGTGCAGATGGTGTTCCAGAACCCGTATGCGTCGCTGAACCCGCGGCAGACGATCGCCACCACGCTGGCCGAACCGCTGAAGCTCAACACGACGCTCGGCGACAAGGAGCAAAAAGAGCGCGTCGCCGCGATGGCGGCGCGCGTCGGCCTGAAGCCCGAGCACCTCGGCCGCTATCCGCACATGTTCTCCGGCGGCCAGCGCCAGCGCATCGCCATCGCCCGGGCGATGATGCTGCGGCCGCCCATCGTCGTTGCCGACGAGCCGACTTCGGCGCTGGACGTGTCGATCCAGGCGCAGATCCTGAATCTCTTCATGGACCTGCAGGACGAGTACGGCACCGCCTTCGTCTTCATCTCGCACAACCTGGCCGTGGTCGAGCATGTGGCGCAAGATGTGCTCGTCATGTACTTCGGCCGCATCGTCGAAAGCGGCCCCAAGGCGACGATGTTCGCGCAGCCGCTGCATCCGTACACCCAGGCGCTGATGAGCGCTACGCCGGCCTTGCGCGCCGTGGATCGCCGCCAGCGCATCCCGATCCACGGAGAGCCGCCGAGCCCGCTCGCGCCGCCGCCCGGCTGCGCCTTCGCGTCGCGCTGCCCGCGGGCCGAAGCACGTTGCCGCAGCCAAGCGCCGCTGCTGCGTGATCTTGGGGGTCGGCAAGTCGCCTGCCATCTGGTGTGATGCGGAAATGAATCCCCCCGAAGCGCCTTCGGCGCCTCCCCCCAGGGGGCCGAGGCCCGCGGCTCCGAGCCGACCTGCGTCGGCTTGGACGGGCCGAGGGGGGGCCGCGTCTCGCGGCCATGCGGCCTGCAAGGCGCGCCAGCGGCCCGGCCAAGCCGGTTCCGCGGCTGTCGCTTGGGTGCCGGCGATTCATGGGCCGAGGGTGCCGCTGGGCGCCGTGGAATGCTGACATGACCCACGACCGCCTCGCACAACTGCTGCTCAGCGCCGTGCGTGCGCAGCGCTTCTGGCTCACGCCCGACGCCATGCGCGAGGGTGCGCAGGTGGCGAATTTCCCGAGCATCGACCTGGCGCTGATCGCCTTCCCGCGCCAGGCACGGCCGGTCTGGGCCAACGTGCTGTTCTCGCGCGAGCATCCGCAAGGCGTCATCGCCGACATCGGCAGCGACGGCGGGCCGGTGCGCAACGTCCACTTCGACGCCGACGTGCGCGATGACCAGCAGCGCTCCGTCGCCTGGTGGCCCGATTCGGACTGGGATTGCCTGAATTTCCCGCCGCTGTGGGGCCGCGGCGAGGTCCGCTTCGTCGCACCGTACCCGGCGTCGTTGGCCAAGCTGATGGTGGCGGTGGGCGTGGCGCGGCTGGTGGACCGGCACGATGCGTCGTGGGACGATCCGGTCGAGCGCGACGGTGCGGTGCACAGCATCGCGCAGCTCGGCGAAGACATGATCGCCGTCAGCGGCAACAACTCGACCTCGGCGCTGGTGGCGATGCTGCACCGCACGGGCATGCTCGGCACGGCCGGCGACCCGTTGCACGACGCGTTCGCGCTCTACGGCCTGCCGACCCTGCGCTTCGAAAACACGCGGCCCGACGGCGGCTGGGGCAACGCCGCCGGCGCAGGCGTCGGCCAGTTGCAGATGACGGCATGGGACACGGCGCGCCTGCTGTGGCTGCTCGATGCCGATGCGCCGCCGGCGCCCTGGCTTGCGCCCGGCATGCCGCCGCTGTTGTCGCGCGACAGCCAGCGCCAGCTGCGTCAATGGCTGGAAGCGCAGGCGCTGCACGAGGTCCTGTCCTCGACCGCGCTGGCCGGCGAGCCCGGCTGGGTGGCCGGCCTGCCGGCGCAACTACCGTCGCGCTGGATCGACGACGACGGCGCCGTGGTCGCCGGCGGCTACCGGTTCGCGCCCGACGTGCGCCCGGCGTCGAACCAGGCGACGCTGCGTTTCGCGCACAAGACCGGTACGACGGAGAACTATGTTTCTGACGCCGGCATCGTGCGCGGCATCGCGCCGCACCGCCGTTGCCACTACCTGATCGCGCTGCTCAGCAACCTCGGCACGCGCTACGCACCCACCGCCAACTGTGCGACGACGTGGCACATCCCGGCGCTGGCCCGCACGATCGACGCATCGCTGGCGCCGTGGCTGGGGTGATGCGGCCCCTGCGCCGAGGCGATCTCGTCGGCGTCATCGCCCCCGCAGGCCCGGCAACAACGGAGCGGGTGGCGTTGGTCGAGCCGCTGTTCGCACGCTTTGGTTTGCGCGCGCGCCTGTACCCGAGCTGCCATGCGCGGCATCCGCAGCACGACTTCCTGGCCGGCGACGATGCTGTGCGCCTGGCCGACCTGCACGCCGCCTTTGCCGACGCCGACGTGCGTGCTGTGTTCTGCCTGCGCGGTGGCTGGGGCAGTCCGCGCTTGCTGGCGCAGATCGACACTGCGCTGCTGCGCAGGCACAACAAACCCTTCATCGGCTACAGCGACATCACCGCGCTGCACGTGCTGCTGCAATCCGAGGGCCTGGTGAGTTTTCATGCACCGATGCCGGCCTCTGACCTCGTCATCGACGGCGCCGAAGACGATGCGGCCGCGCTGTTCGCGCTGCTGATGAATCCGCTGCCCGCCGGCCGGGTCTTTGCGCCCGCATTGCTGCCCGGTGCGTGGCACGTCGGCGGCACGACCAGCGGCCGCCTCGTCGGCGGCAACCTGAGCCTGATGGCGTCGCTTTGTGGCACGCCGTGGGCCATCGACGCGCGCGGCGCCATCCTCTTCATCGAAGACGTGAGCGAAGCGCTGTACCGCGTCGATCGGCTGCTGACGCAATTGCGGCACAGCGGTGTCATCGACGCTGCGAGTGGATTCCTGCTCGGCAGCTTCACCGAAGACGCCGACCCCACCGCCGTGCTGCGCGAGCATCTCGCCGGCTTGGGCAAGCCCGTACTCGCTGGCTGGCCCGCAGGCCACGGCCGCCCGAACCGCGCGCTGCCGCTGGGTGCCGGTGTGACGCTCGATGCGGGCGCGGGCACGCTCACACTGGATGAAGGCGTGCTCGCGTGACCTGTGGCAAACCGGAACACCCCGCGCACACCTCTGTGTGACCGGGACGGCGTGTGGCCGGACAATGCCACCCATGCTTCGAGCCCACCACTTCGCCGGCTTCGCCGCCGGCCCGCAACTCATCGTGCTCGGCGCGGTGCATGGCAATGAAACCGCGGGCACGCGCGGCATCGAGCGCGTGCTGGGCGAACTCGACGGCGGTCGCTGGCGCGTCGAGCGCGGCCGCCTGACGCTGGTGCCGGTGACCAATCCGCTGGCGTACGAGAAGGGCACTCGCATGGGCGAGCGCAATCTGAATCGGCGGTTGTTGCCGACCGACACGCCGCAGGCCTACGAAGACCACATCGCCAACGCCCTGTGCCCGTGGCTCGCCGCGCACGACGTGCTGCTCGACCTGCATTCGTTCCGCAGCCCCGGCCAGCCCTTCGTGATGCGCGGGCCGGCCGACAACCGCGGCACGCTGGAACCGTTCGCGCACGCGGCAGCGGAAGGCCGGCTGGCGGAGCATCTCGGTCCGGTGCGGATCGTCGATGGCTGGATGAGCGCGTACGCACAAGGCGCGGCGCGGCGCCGGGCGCGCGGCCTGCCCGATGCCGATCCGAGCTACGGCATCGGCACCACGGAATACATGCGCTCGAAAGGCGGTTACGCGGTGACGCTCGAATGCGGCCAGCATGACGACCCGACTGGGCCGGAAGTGGCCTATCGGGCGATCCGCCAAGCGGTGGCCTTGTTGGGGTTGGCCGATCTGCCGCTGTTGCCACCGGCCGCGCCTCTGGAACGCTTGCGCCTGATGACGGTGGTCGATCGCGAGCATGAAGGCGATCGCTTCGTGAAGACGTGGACCAGCTTCGATGCGCTGCGCGCCGGTGAGCTGATCGCCACGCGCGCCGATGGCACGCGCGTGACGGCTGAGCACGACGGCCACATCGTCTTCCCCGATCCCAACGCGCGGCCAGGTCACGAATGGTTCTACCTCGCGCAACCGGCATGATGAAAACCTTCGACGGCTTCATCGTCACCCCGCGGGGCTTGCTGCACGGCCGCGTGGTGATCGAGGGCTCGCGCATTGCGGGCGTCGAAGGCGCGCAGGCGCCGGACGATGCGTGGCGCGACGGCCGGTCGCCGATCCTGCTGCCCGGCTTCATCGATCTGCATGTGCACGGCGGCGGTGGCGCTGACACGATGCAGGCTGGCGGGGCCATTGACACCATTGCACGCACGCACGCGCAGCACGGCACGACGTCTCTGCTGGCAACGACGATGACCGCGCCGCGCGAAGAGATCGAAGCGGCGTTCTGCGCGCTCGCGCCGGCGATGCGCCAGCGCACCGCCGGCGGGTCACGCGTGCTCGGCGTGCACCTCGAAGGGCCGTACATCAACCCCGACAAGCTCGGCGCCCAACCGTCGTTCGCGGTGGCGCCGAACATCGAAGACATCCTCGTGCTGCACGCGATTGCGCCGATCCGCGTGCTGACGCTGGCCCCCGAGCTGCCCGGTGCGCTCGAAGCGATTGCGGCGCTCGTCGCCGCTGGCATCCGCGTGCAGATCGGCCACAGCGCGGCGAGCTACGAAGAGGCCTGCGCAGCCCTGTCCCACGGCGCGGCCGGCTTCACGCACCTGTTCAACGCCATGAGCGCGCTGCACCACCGCGCGCCCGGCGTCGCCGGTGCAGCGCTGGCGCACGCGTTGCATGCGGAACTGATCCCCGATCTGCTGCACGTGCACCCCGGTGCGATCCACGCGGCGCTGCGCGCGATTCCGGGCCTGTACTGCGTCACCGATTCAACGTCGGCTGCGGCGATGCCCGATGGCGACTACATGCTCGGCCGCCACCGCGTCAGCAAGTGCCTCGGCGCCGTGCGCCTGGCCGACGGCACGCTCGCCGGCAGCACCTTGACGATGGACCAGGCGCTGCGCAACCTCGTCGACCCGCTCGGCCTGTCGCTCGTGCAGGCCGCGCAGCGGGTGTCGACGCACGCCGCGCGCTACCTCGGACTGCAAGACCGCGGGGCGATCACGCCCGGCGCCTACGCCGACCTCGTGCAGTGCGATGCGCAGCTCGCGGTGCAGGGCGTGATGGTCGAAGGGGACACCGTGCATGGCGAGCTCGCGGCTGCTTGAAGAGATCCGCGAAGCGCCGCACGCCGTCGCGCGTGCGCTGACGCTGGACCGTGAGCGCTATGCCGAATTCGGTGCGCTGCTGCGCGCCCAGCCGCCGCGCGCGGTGCTGACGCTGGCACGCGGCAGCTCCGACCACGCGGCGCACTACGCCGCGTACCTGGTGATGGCGCGCCTGGGGCGGCTCGTCACCTCGTTGCCGATGTCGGTGATCACGCTGCACGGCGCCGCGCTGCAGACCGAGGGCCTGCTCGCGGTGGCGTTTTCGCAATCGGGTGCGAGCACCGATCTGGTCGAGACGACGCGCAGCTTCGCCGCCCGCGGCGCGCTCACTGCCGCCTTCGTCAACGCCGCCAACTCGCCGCTCGCGCAGGCGGCGGCGTGGCCGTTTGAATTGCACGCCGGTGAAGAAACCAGCGTTGCGGCCAGCAAGAGTTTTGTCGCCCAACTGCTCGCCGGCGTGCGCTGGGTCGCGGCCTGGCAGGACGACGCGGTGTTGGCGGCGGCGATCGACACGCTGCCGCAAGCCCTGGCGCAAGCGCTCGCGCTCGGCGATGCGTGGGCTGAGCGCGCCGTGCCACTGCTCGTGAGCAGCGAGCGCATGTTCGTCGTCGGTCGCGGTACCGGCCTGGCCATCGCGATGGAAGCTGCGCTCAAACTCAAGGAGGTCTGCGGCATCCAGGCCGAAGCCTTCTCCGGTGCCGAGTTGCGGCACGGGCCGCTGGCCCTGATCGAAGCCGGCTACCCGGTGCTCGTCTTTGCGCCGCGCGGTCCGGCGCAGGCAGGCCTCATCACACTCGCAAAAGACCTGAGCGCGCGCGGCGCTCAGGTTCTGATTGCCGGCGACGGCATCGACGCCACGCTGCCGCTGGTCAACGCTGCCGCGCCCGAGCTTGACCCGCTGTGCGCGATCCAGAGTTTCTACGTGCTGGCCGAAGCGCTGGCCCGTGCGCGCGGCCGCGATCCGGACGCGCCGCCGCATTTGTCGAAGGTCACACGCACGCGGTGAGCGTGCGTGATGAAGCGCGCGCTGAACCGCGCCACGCCCGGCCGGCTACTGGATCAAGCCGTTCTTGAGTGCGTAGTAGGTCAGGTCGCTGTTGCTGGCGAGCTTCAGCTTTTCGAGCACGCGTGTGCGGTAGGTGCTGACGGTCTTGACGCTCAGGAACATGCTTTCGGCCATGTGGCCGATCGTCTCGCCCTTGGCCAGGCGCAGGAAGACCTGCAGCTCGCGTTCCGACAGCGTCTCGTGTGCCGGGCGGTCGCCGCCGGACGCCATGCCGTCGGCCAGCATTTCGGCCACGGCCGGTGTGATGTAGCGCCGGCCCAGGGCGACGGTGCGGATCGCCTTGACGATCTCTTCCGGGTCGGCTTCCTTGTTGATGTAGCCGCTGGCGCCTTGGCGCAGCAGCGTGGTCGCGTAGTGCGATTCCGGAAAACCGCTGAGGATCAGAACGTGCAGATCCGGGAAGCGGGCCTTGATCGCGGCCAGCGCATCGACGCCACCCTGGTCGGGCATCGACAGGTCCATCAGCATGACGTCGGTCTCGCCGCCACGCGCCAGCTCGAGCGCCTCGCGCCCGTTGGCGGCCTCACCGGTCACACGAAGGTCCACCTGCTCGGACAGGAACTGCCGCAAGCCGGTGCGCACGATGGCATGGTCGTCGACGATGGCCACTCTGATCATGTTTCGATGTGCCTCCTGAGGCAATCAGCGTAGCAGGCGCACCGGGGGGTTCACATCAGACGTGTCCTACATGACCGCACGCCCGTCGCGCGCGGGGCCTCGCGCAACGAGGCGCCAAGGTCCCTGACCAAAGCGCGCCTATGAACTACTGGCCGAAGCGCGCACGTGCGCTGGCCAGGCAGGCGTCCTTGCTGTCGCCGTTCATCGCGTCGCAGCGCTGTTGCGCCACTTCGAAGTCGGCCTTCAGCTTGGTGTCGTTGGCATCCTGGCGGGCCTCGGTCACGTCCTTGGCCAGCTTGAGGTTGGCCTTGGCCTTGTCGCGAGCGGCTTTGGCCTGGGCCACGCACACGCTCTTGGCGTTGCCGGCCTGGTCGTCGCAGACTTCCTTGGCCACTTCGTAGCGCGCCTCGTAGCGGGCTTCGTTGAGCTTGCTCATGTCCTTGGCGGCACCGGTGCGCTGGTATTGCAGGTGCGCCATCGCCACCTTCTCGCGCCCGTTCACGGTTTCCACGCAGATGTCCTTGGCGTTGCCGGCTTGCTGATTGCAGGCCTCGCGGTCCGCCTTGTAGTTGGCTTTGAGGTCGGTGCGGGCGCGCTCGTACGTGGCAGGCGAGAGCGTTGCCGCGCCAGCGGCGACAAAGGCAGTGGCCAGCACAGCCGTTGCGGCGAGACGCAAGAGGTTGGAAGGTTGGTTCATCGAAGGGCTCCTTGGGGGTTCGAGGATCAGCGGTGGGGGGCTGCTTGGAAAACCTGGGGGCCAGCCTTGATGACTTGGTGTTCACCCAGGCCGATCGGCCGCGCGGCGACGAGCGACGCGGTCAATGCCAACAAGCGCATGACCTCGCTGTCGGGGCCGTCCCAGATGTCGGCCAGCTGCGGCTGCACCGCCAACAGCACGAGGTCGGGGTCGTCGGCGCCACCGGGGAACCACGGCCGCGCCATCGTGCTCCAGAGCTCGGCCTTGCGTTGTGCATCGTCGCTGAGGCGGGCCACACCGGCGATCGAGATGTAGACCGAGTTCTCTGCATCGCTGAACGTCAGGTTCGACTGGCGCAGTGCGGCGACGAACACCGGCGCCATCCGCTGGCGAGATGCCAGCATCCAGATCTCGCCGTTCGCGTCCATCTCGAGCGGCGTCATCGGCCGCGCCGTGATTTGGCCATGGTCGTCGGAGAACGACAGCATCGCCGTGCGCTGTCCCTCGAGGTGCTTGGCCAGGCGGCGCATCTCGTCGGTGTTTTGCGGCAGCACTTTCATCGGTGGCATCTCCATGGCTTGGATGCCTCAGTCTGCTGCTGCGTCGACGCGTGACACGTCGGAGTGGGCGCGGCGCTGCGGTAGGACGACGCCCCTACCGCGTTATGTCTTTTGACACGGCGGCACGGCGGGGCCGCCCCTACATTGCCCCGTCCAAAAACCCGACGAAGCGTTCGACCCGTGACTGCTCCGAACCATCAACTGCTCTACCTCAGCCATCTCGTCGCCGGCGTTCGCTACGACGTGTTCGCGGCCATCTGCCAGGTTTCGCGGCAGCGCAACGCCGAGCGGTCGCTGACCGGTGTGCTGCTCTTCGACGGCCACCGCTTCTGCCAGTTGCTCGAAGGCCCACCGGCGTCGGTCGAACTCGTGCGCCAGTCGATAACCAAGGACCCGCGGCACGAGTTCATGACCGTGCTCGTCGATCGGCCGCACCCCGGACCGACGACGCTCGTGGGCTGGCAGGCCGGCTACTGCGGGCCGTTCGAGCTCGACCTGCTGGTCGGCCCCGAACGCTGCGATGCCGATCAGGCGATGGCGGTGTTTCGCGCGATCCTCACCCGCGCCGATCTTTCGCCCTGAGCATGTCCTGCACGAAGCGCAGTTTGTCGATCACGGGCGGCGGTATCAGGTAGGGGTAGCTGTCGGCCAGGCCGAGGCTGCGCGACATGGCGTTCAGGAAGCGCGCCAGCGGCAGCCAATGATCGATCACCAGGTGCTCCACCGGCGCTGTGGCTGACGAGTGATCGGGCTGCACGTGCTCGCCGCCGGCCAATGACAGCTGCAGCCCCCACGCCGCCGCGGTGTCCACGGCTTCGATCATCAGCAGGTAGTGCGCGCAGGTCTCGGCCCAGTCTTCCCAGGGGTGCGAGCCGGCATAGGCGCTGACGAAATGCTGCTGCCAATCGGCGGCGGGCCCGCGCTCGTAGTGCTGCTGCAGTGCTGAGGGGTAGTCGGCACGCTCGTCGCCGAAGATCTCGCGAAAGGTCGAGATCTCCGGCCAGCCGTCGACGAAGCGTTGATGCAGGTAGTGGGCGAGTTCGTGGCGCAGATGGCCGAGCACGGTGCGCTGCGGCTCGCCGAAACTCACCCGCGTGGCCTCGCGGTGGGCGTCGTTGGCTTCGTTCAGGTTGAGCGTGATCGTGCCGTTCTGATGGCCGCTGAACAGCGGCTCGGACGGGCCGGGCAAGGCCCAGATGAAACGCAGCCCGTGCATGTCGTCGTCGCCGAGCTTGGGTGCGAAGGGCACGCCGAGCTGCAGCAGCGTGTACAGCACCTGGCGCTTGGCGGCTTCGGCGCGCGCGCGCAGCGCATCGGCGCTGACGACGCTCGACGCATCCGTCAGGCGGCAACTGCGGCAGCGCTCGATCGGGTCATTGGCTTCGATCGCCCAGTTGCAGGCCTCGGTGGTGGGACGCTGAACGCAGGTGCGATGCGACCCGCCCACGCCCACCATCTGCATCAGGTCCGGCGCAAACGCAATCTCGCTGCCGCAGGCCAGGCAGACGGTGTTTTCGAAATAGACCTGCTGCTGGCAGACCGGGCAAGAGAACAAACGCATTCGATGTCAGTGCCAGAGCAATGTGGGGTGGGTGGCATCGTATGCGACGAGGGCGAGGTACGACAGCAGCGCCACGGCGGCGCACAGCACCGCCGCAATCACGGGCGTGGAAATTCGGCGAGGGTTGAAGCGGATCACGATGCAAGCTCCTGCGGGCTGCTGACCGTGCTGCCCGTCGATGGATAAGCATGATGCGGGCCGCCGTTCGCCGCCGCTGTAGGACGATTTCCCGTCTGCGGCGGCAAGGGCACCGTCCAGTGCGTGTTCTCGTGCAGCGTGTCGAGATCGAGCCAGGTCTGCGCGGCCAGTGTGCGGCTGTCGGCGATGGCCGCGTCGCCTTCGCGCACGATGTGGAACACATGCTCGTGACCACCCCAGCGCAGCGTCACCTGGGCGGTTGGCCACTCGGGCGGCAGCATCGGTGCGAAGCGCACCAGCGCAGCGCGCCGCTGCACGCCGAGCAGCGACTCGACACCGGCGCGCAGCAGCCAGCCCGCGGCGCCGGTGTACCAGCTCCAGCCGCCCTGGCCGCGCCACGGCGCATGGCCATAGACATCACCGGCGACCGCATACGGTTCGAGCCGGTAGGTCTTGAAGCGCTGCGCATCGTTCATGCGGTGCGCCGGGCTCGCCGCCTGCCAGGCCTGCCAGGCGCGCGCGGCATCGCCGCTTTGCGCAAACGCCATCGACGCCCAGGCGGCGGCGTGCGTGTACTGGCCGCCGTTCTCGCGCACGCCGCGTGGGTAGGCCTGGATGTAGCCGGCGTTGGGTTGCTGATCGGCCAGCGGCGGGTCCAGGAGGCGCACGAGGTGGGCGTCGTCGATCAGATGATCAGCCGCCGACTGCAAGGCCTGCCGTGCGCGCCCCGCATCGCCGCCGCCGGCGAGCACCGCCCAGGCCTGCGCGATCAGATCGATCTTGCACTCGGCGTTGGCCGCCGAGCCGAGCGGGCTGCCGTCGTCGAAGAAGGCGCGCCGGTACCAGGCGCCGTCCCAGCCGTGGCTCTCGATCGCGTGCAAGAGGCTCGTGCGTGCGCCGCGCCACAGGACCGCGCGGTCGCCCTCGCCGCGTTGCTCGGCCAGAGCGGCCATCGGCTCCAACAAAGAGACCTGGAACCAGGCCAGCCACACCGATTCACCGCGGCCCTCGATGCCGACGCGGTTCATGCCGTCGTTCCAGTCGCCGGCGCCCATCAGCGGCAGGCCATGCGCACCGAAGGCCAGGCTGCGGTCGAGTGCGCGCGCGGCGTGCTCGAAGACGCTGGCGGTGTCGGCCGACGCCTGCGGCGTTTCGTACACGTCCTCCGCGCCCTCGGGCACGCTGCGGCCTTCGATGAACGGCGCGGGCGCGTCGAGCAGCGCCGCGTCGCCGCCGGTGTCGAGGTGGCGCAGCACGCCGGCCACGAGCCACAGCAGGTCGTCGGAGAAGCGCGTGCGCACGCCGGCGCCCGCGGGCGGGTGCCACCAATGCTGGACGTCGCCTTCGCGGAACTGGCGGCTGCAACAGAGCAGGATCTGTTGGCGCAGCAACTGCGGGTCGAGCTCGGTCAGCGCCATCGCGTCCTGGAGCTGATCGCGATAACCGTAGGCGCCGCCGATCTGATAGAAGCCCGCGCGCGCCCAAAGCCGGCAGGCCAGCGTCTGGTAGCGCAGCCAGTGGTTGATCAGCGCATCGAACAGCGGATCGGGTGTGTGCACCTGCACGCCACCCAGGCGATCGCGCCAGGCGCCGCGCGCGCGCTCGCTGCGTTGCGCCGGATCGACCGCGCAGGCCTGCACCGCCAGAGCTTGCGCGGCCTCGCGGCTGTCGGCGTGGCCGAGCAGCAGCGTCACCGCTTCCGCTGCACCGGGCGCGAGATCGATCTCGATCGACAGCGCCGCGCACGGGTCCAGGCCGGTGCCGCTGCGCTGACAGAACGCTTCGGGCACGACACCGCGGCCGCGCGCATCGAACAGCTCGCGGCGGTCGCAGGTCCAGTCGAAGGCCCAGGCTGGCTGCGCCCGGCGCGGGCGCAGCGCGAGGAAGGTGGTCGAGTCGGCGAAGCCGGTGCCGGCATCGGTCTGCGTGGCCAGCAGCGCCAGGGCCGAGCGCGCCACCGTCACGTCGTCGTCGGATCGGCTTTCGGAACACCAGGTCGGCGCCGTGGCGATCGACGAGCGATCGGCCCAGCGCGCGCCGATCTGCCATGAGGCCACGGCGATCACGCGCAAGCGGCGTTGTGTGCGTGTCGTCGTGCGCAGCTGTAGATGTGATTGTTTGATGCGCGTCGCTGCATCGACGCAGACCTCGAGCGAGACCTCGATGCCGTCGTGCCCATGCGAGACCCGCGTCCAGCCTGGCCCCTGCTCGACCGTGTAGTGCACGGCCGCTGCGCCCCACGGCGCGGGCCACGCGTTCCAGACCTGGCCACTGTCGAGGTCGTGCAGCAGCAGCCACTCGGCAGCCGGGTCGGTGAGCGGGTCGTTGGACGGCGGTGTGAGTTGCAGCAGGCGGCTGTTGTGGGCCCAGCAGTGGCCACCACCGGCTTCGGTGACATGGGCGCCGAAGTCCGGGTTGGCGAGCACGTTCGCCCAGGCGCGTTGCGGTCGCAGCACGGCGCTGACGGTGAAGCGGCAGGCGCCGTTGTCGCTGTCGAAGGTGGGCACATCGACCGCGACCGCGGCGGCTGGCGGCGTTGCCCAGGCGATGTCGCTCGTCAGATGAACCTGCTTTTGCGCCAGCGCTTCGCTGTGCCAGCGCCGCAGGTCGTGCATCACCGCGCCGGGCGCGCGGCCGTCGGCGAGCAGATCCACGCGCGCCAGCGCGCGCAGCGTCTGCTGCTCCGGTGGCGTCAGGTCCTGCGTGCGCAGCACGTGCAGCCGGCAGGCGCTGTGCGCCGGTTGTGTCGCGGCCTCGCCATGGGCATGCGCCAACCGCGCCAGCCCCTGGTGCACCGGCTGCAGGTACGACGCCGGTTCGGTGTCGAGCAGCACGACATCGACCGACAATCCGGCGCGCGCCCACAGCGGCGTCACGCGCGCCACCCAGTCGGCGAGCAGCAGGCCGTCGGCGTCGGGCACGCGCACCAGCAGCAGCGGCTTTTCGCCGGAGATGCCGAGGTGCCACAGACAGCGCCGGTCGATGCTCGGTGCGGCGCTCGTCAACGGCAGCGGCCGGGCCAGGGCCTGGGCCAGCGGCGTGGAGAGCAGCTGCCAGGCATGCCAGGCGGGGGCATCGATGCGCGCCTCGCGCAGCGCGATCAGGGCCAGCGCCGAGGCCATGCGCCAGGCGCGCTCGACATGCACGCGCTGCCGGTGCCGATCGACGATCAGCGCCAGCTCCGCGGGGTCGTGCGAGACCGCGGTGGCAAAACGCAGTTTGACCGGTCCGCGCGCGGGCAGCATGCAGCGCACGGCGATCGACGCGATCGGGTCGAGGCCGGTGTCGGCCACCTGCGGCTGCCGATGAAAACACGGCGACTGCAACCGAGCGGCCGCGGCCGAGCGCGTACGTGCGGTCGGTGCCTGCGCGCGTTTCGACGATGTCGGCATCCGACTCGGCCAGGAAGTGCACCGCATGCACCGTCGCATCGCCCTCGAGCCGGCCGCGCCGTGTGAACCAGAGCGCACGCAGGTCGGCGTCCCAGCGCGCCTGCACGAACAGGTTCGAGAAGGCCGGATGCGCTTCGTCGGCGGCCTGCGCGGCCAGCACGACTTCGAAGTACGAGGCCAGCTCGACGATCGGCGCCGGTCCTTCGCCCGTGTGTTCGAGCGTGATCTCGCGCACCTCGACATCTTCCTGCGGCGCCACCCAGACGCGCAGGCGTGTCGACACATTGGCACCGATCGACTCGAAGGTGGCGGCATGCGGTTGCCACTCGCAGCGGTACTCGGCGCGCGGGTCGGGCGCGGGGTGCTGCGTCAGCGAGTGCCAGCGCGCGCCGTGCTCACGTTCGCCAACGACGCGCAGGAACATGAACGAGCCATGCTCGCCGCGCAGCGCGTCGTCGCGCCAGCGCGAAACAGCCAGCCCCATCCAGTGCGTGGACCCCGCGCCGTCGGGGCGCAGCAGCACCGACGAGCGGCCGTTGGACAGCAGGGCCACCGGCTCCAGTGCGCGCGTGCCCGGTTGCAGCGCGCGGGCCGGCAGCGGCGGCGAGTCGGCGAGCTCGTCGAGCCCGGCATCGATCCACGCCGGTGGTGGCCGCAGCGGCTTGACCATCGCCGGCACCGGCTCGTGCAGCAGCGTCGAGACCGCACGGACCTGCGGGTGGCCCATGAACCAGCGCCGCGCCGCGCCGTCGTGCAGCGTGTTCGTCAGCGCCAGCAGCGACATGCCCTGGTGGTGCGCCATGAAGGTGGCGACGCGGCGCTGCGTGGTCCCGCTCTGCTGGCGCGACGCGGTGTGGTCGAGCGCCTCGATGAAACCGAAGCGGTCGCGCGCGCCGTCCTCTTCGAGCCGGCGCAGGTTGGTCCAGGCCTGCCACGATGCGACCTGCAGCGCCAGCATCGACGCATACGGCGCGATCACACGCTCGTCCTCCGGCGTGCGCCGCAACGCCAACGCCGCGGTGCCCTGCGGCCCGTACTGGTAGGCCAGCGAGACATCGCGCTCGGCATGGGCCGACTCGGACACGCCCCAAGGCAACTGCCAGGCGCTGCCCTGCTCGCGCTGCATCGCCACCGCGACCTGCGTGGCCGAGTGGAGCAGGCTGCCCACCGGCTCATCGACCAGCAGCGTCGGCATCAGGTACTCGAACATCGAGCCCGACCACGATTGCATGCCGACGTCGGCGCCCTTTGCAAACGTCGGCCGCTTCAGCCGTGCCCAGTGCCGGGCCGGCAGGTCGCCCTTGGCAATGGCCACCAGGCTGGCCAGCCGCGCTTCCGAGCACAGCATGTCGTAGTGGTTGATGTCCAGGCGCTCTTCGCCGCTCGCGTTGTCGAGCAGCGCGCCGATGTGCAGCAGCTCGCGCCGCGTGTCGTACAACCAGCGGTAGTCCGGCGCCCAGGCCAGTTGCTCGGCGCGTTCCGCCAGCGCTGCGCTGTCATCGACGAACGGCTCGTCGTCGAGTGTGAGCGAGCGCAAGGTGCGCAGGTGGTCCAGCAATTGCCACAGCGCCTGCTCGGCGGCTTGCGGCGGCTCGCCGTCGAGCGTGGCCTCGTGGTCGAGCGCGGCCAGGCGGCGCTGCACCTCGTCGATGTCGGCTGCGACGGCATCGAGGGCGGGCAACAAACCGGCCCGCCGTGCGGCGCCGAGCTGGGCCTGGCTGCGCTGCAGCGTGGCCTTCGCGGCCTCGTCGCAGGCCGCGTCGTCGAAGCCGCTGTCACTCTGGCCACGCAAGGCACCGGACACCGCCACCAGCGCCGCGCTCAGGTTGCCGCTGTCGACGGTGGACAGGTAGGCCGGCGACAGCACCGCCAGCGTCTGCGTGTCGTACCAGTTGAAGAAGTGGCCGCGGTGGCGGGGCAGTCTGTCCAACGTGTCCAGCGTCGCACCGATGCGTTGCAGCATCTCCTGGCGGCCGATGAAACCGAAGCGCCGCGCGCACAACACCGCCAGCAGGTACATGCCGATGTTGGTCGGCGAGGTTCGCGCGGCCGTCTGCGCATGCGGCAGCCGCTGGTGGTTGTCCGGCGGCAGGTGGTGATGCTCGGCCGTCACCATGTGCTCGAAGTAGCGCCAGGTCTGGCGCGCCATGTCGTGCAGATCGGCGCGCACCTCGGCCGTCAGCGGACTTTCTTGCACCGCCGGCCGCGTTTGCGCCGCGCGCCAGGTCAGCAGCGGCGACAGCGCCCAGACGGCGCACAGCATCAGGCCAGGCATGAGGCCGGGCAGCGCCGCCTGCGGCGCCACGAGCAGCAGCGTCACCGCCAACAGGACCGCCAGTGCGCTGACCTTGCGGTGGCGCCGCCACAGCGTGCCAGCGTCGCGCGAGGCCGCGGCTTCGGCGGCGGCGGCCGTGGTCCAGGCCAGCAGACTGCGGTGGGTGATGGTCTGGCGCACCAGGGCGCGCACGATGGCGTCGACCGTCAGCAGCGACTGTTGCAGCAACTGCGCGATCTGCCACGCCGTGCTGCCGAGCGCGCGGCCGAGCGCGTGGCCGGCATGGCGGGCCAGCGGCGCCAGCGCGACGCGGTCGTCGGCGCCGGCCACGGTGGCCAGCGCGCCGATCAGCGGCCCGATGCCCAGGGCGATGGCGACCAGCAGCAACGAAGCCGCCAGGCTCGGCGTGCCGATGGCAGCACTCGCCATCAGCAAGCCCACCGACGCCGGTGCGACCAGCGAGCGGCGCACGTTGTCGGCCATCTTCCACAGGTTCAGGCCGCTCACCGACCAGTGCCGCGGGTTCAGCATGAAGGGCAGCAACTGCCAGTCGCCGCGCACCCAGCGGTGCAGGCGCGACGAGGCCACGTCCGGGTGCACGGGGGCGCTTTCGACCACCGGCACATCGCTGACCGCGGCGCAACGCAGCAGCGCGCCTTCGAGCAGATCGTGGCTCAGCACCTGGGCGCTCGGCAGGCGGCCCGACAAGACCGCGTGCGCGGCCTGCACATGGATCAGGCCTTTGCCGGCGAAGCTGCCCTCTTCGAACAGGTCCTGATAGACCTCGGAACTGGCGGCGCTGTACGGATCGAGCCCGGGCTGACCGACCGACAGCGTGTGAAACCAGGTCGCGCTGCCGGGCCGCGGCAAGGGCAGCGCGACACGCGGCTGCAGCACGCCGTAGCCTTCGACGACGCGCCGCGTGTTTGCATCGATGCGCGGCGTGTTGGCCGGGTGCGCAGCGATGCCGACCAGCGCGCGCAAGGTGCCCGGTGGCAGCAGCGTGTCGCTGTCGAGGACGACGAGGTAAGGCGTCGGCGAGACCGGCCGCGACAGGCCCGACGGACTCGACATGGCGACGAAGGCGTCGGCAGAGCCGCCCGCCAGCAGATCGATCAGTTGCTCGACCTTGCCGCGCTTCCTCTCCCAGCCCATCCAGCAGCGCTCGCTGTCGCTCCACTGGCGCTGCCGGTGCAGCAGCACGAAGCGCGGCGCGCCGTCGGCCAGCGGGCCGTGGCGCTGGTTCAGGACCCGCAGCGCGTTTTCGGCATGCGCCAGCAGCGCGGCATCCGTCGGCATGACTTGCGTCGGCGCATCGACCAGGTCGGACAGCAAGGCGTACTGCGCCCACGCTTCGTGGCTGGCCAGGTGCTGGCGCTCGATCTGCGCGGCCAGCGTGTCGATCGTGGCCGTGTCGTCGAGCAGGCAGGGCACGGCGACCAGCACGCGCTGGCTCGCTGGAATGCCGGCCTCGAAGGCCAGGCGCGGCAAGGCCTTCGGTGCGATCCATTCGGCGATCAGGCGGTGGATCGCCGAGACCGCGATCTCCGAGGCCGGCAGCAGCATCAGCGGCCACAGCCAGAGCGGTGCATCGGCGCGCAGCGTCAGCGCAGCGATGGCGGCCGTGGCCGCGGCCAGGCTCGTCAAGTACAACGGCAGGCGTGCGCGCCGCCAGGCATCGCTCGCGGCGAGTTCTCGCGGCAGTGCCACGCCGAGCGACTCGGCCAGCGTGCGCCGGCCCGGGCCTTCGAGCCAATAGCCTGGAGTGCCGCCCGGCGTTCCGCCGCGGGTGCCGACGGGCGTGGCCCGCGCCGTGGCCGCTGCCGCGCCGGCCTGTGTCTGCGCCAGCACCGCGCGCGCGACACGCACCTCGTCGATGCCGCTGCGCTGGCTCCAGCGCTCGACCGCATGCAGCGTGCGGTTCTGCGTCGTTTCGTTCTCGGCGGCGAAGGTCGGCAACTGGCGCAGCACCTGCGCCAAGCGGCTGCGCTGGCCGATCCAGACGCGCCAGTCGAACTGCGCCACCGCACGCAAGGAGCGCATCGCCTGCGACACGTCGGCGTCGTGCGCCGCTTCGGCCGACTGCTGGGCGTGCCGTGTGGCGGCCGGGTCGGCAAGGTGCTCGGCGAGCCAGACACGGCGCGGGTCGTCGACGGCGAGCTCGCTCCAGCGCAGGTGAAGCTGCAGCAGGAAGGTGCGCTCGGCGCCGCGGCGTTGCAGCGCGCCGAGTGCGGCGCCCACGGGCGCCAGGTCGGCGGCGCCCGTTTCGCTGGCCACCCAGTTGGCGAGTGAGCGCGCCGCCCGGTCCGCGACCACGCGCTCGCCGACGCGTCGCAACTGCTCGATCAGCACCATGCGCAGCACCGAAGGCAGCGCCCACCACTCGCCCCAGGTCGGCTCGACCTGGTCCTGGTAGCCGTCGAAGAAGGCGTCGAGCAGCGTGGCATCGAAGGCGTGATGCACCCGCGGCAGCCACGCCCAGGCCATGTCGTGCACGCGCGGGCTGGCGTTGGAGGCGCCGCCGGTCAGCACCGGCAGGCGGCGGAAGTAGCGCGCCGGCAGTGCTTCGGTGGCTTCTTCGAGTTGCTCTTCGACCAGCGCGATGTTGTCGGCCAGCCATTGCGCGGCCGGCGCGATCGGCGCGCCGGGTTGGCGCAGCCGCTCCAGCAGGTGCACCGCTTCGCGCAAGGCCAGCGCATTGCGGCGCAGACGCATGATGATCGGCGCGCCGAAGTCGCCGTCGACGGTGTGCGCCTGGTGAACCTGGTGAGAGGCCGCCAGCGCGGCGCCGTGCTGCGTCTGCCCTTCAGCCGGCAAGGCCGGCGCGTCGAGCGGCGGCTGCAGTGGACCGCGCGCCGGTTCGAGCCAGGAGGTCAGGATCGACGGTGACGCCGGCAGCGCCTTGCGCAGTGTCGTCAGCGTGTGTGGCGTGGTGAGCGTGGCCCAAGCCACCGTGTCAGACCAGGATGGCGATGGCCAGGGCCGGCGCTCCGACGAGCAGCAAGGTGGTGACGAAGCGGCGCGCCAGCAAGCCGTCGATCAACTCGGCCCAGCCCAGCGCACGGCCGCGCCAGCGGTAGCCGTCGCGGCAGGCGGCGTGGAACGACCCAGCCGACGCCGCATGCTCCTGCAGCAGCGATTCGGTGTCTTCGAAGAGCAGTCCGCGAGGAACGAGCAGGGGCGTGGTGGTGCTGAGCATGGCGGCCTCGGGTGAGCGTTGTGGACGTATTTGATTTGTTGCGACTCATGTTAGAAAGACGCGGACTTCGAAGTTATCAGTGCGAGGTCCGACGGCTTGTAGGACAAGGCCCACATTCATGACCGAAGTTGCCTGCCGAGACTGCCCGCTGCGCTCCCTGCCGCTGTTCATGGCGCACAGCGATGACGAGCTGGCGCTGGTGCAGTCGCTGAAGAAGCGCGAGCAGAGACTCGAGGCCGGGGCGGCGCTGATCCACGAAGGCCAGGTCGATGCGCCGCTGTTCACGCTGCTCGACGGCTGGGCGTTCCGCTTCAAGACACTCTCCGACGGCCGCCGCCAGATCCTGAACTTCCTGCTCGCCGGCGACTTCATCGGCGTGCAGCAGAAGATGGGCGACGGCGCCGCGCATGGCGTGGTCACGCTCACCGACGCCGTGTTCTGCGTCTTCCAGCGCGATGCGCTGTGGGCGATGCACCGCGAGCAGCCGTCGATGGGCTTCAACGTCACCTGGCTGACGGCGCACGAGGAGTCGGTGGTCGACGAGACCCTGCTTTCGGTGGGCCGGCGCAGCGCCGAAGAGCGCATCGCCACCTTGCTGGTGCTGCTGTTCAAGCGCGCCGCGGCGCTGCAGGCCGACAAGGGCGCCGGCGGCGTGCCGTTTCCGCTGACGCAGCAGCATGTGGCCGATGCGCTCGGCCTGTCGCTCGTGCACACCAACAAGACGCTGCGCAAACTGGAGCGGCGCGGGCTGCATGCGCTGGTCGATGGCCGGCTGCACCTGCGCGATGTGAAGGCGCTGGTGCGGCTGGCGGATGTCTACGGCGATGGTCGGCCGCCGCCGCGGCCGCTGGTTTGAAGTTGCCCTTCAGGACGCCCAGAACATGAGCCCAGCCTCTCTTCTTCCGCCCGGGTATTTCACCGCCGGCATCGAGCAGACCGACCCCGTGATCGCCCAGGCGATCGAGCGCGAGAAGGCGCGCACGCGGGGCGTGATCGAGCTGATCGCCTCGGAGAACATCGTCAGCCGCGCCGTCCTCGACGTTCAGGGCTCGATCCTCACCAACAAGACGGTCGAGGGCTACCCCGGCAAGCGCTACCACGCTGGCGCGGTCAACGTCGATGTCGTCGAGCGCACCGCGATCGAACGCGCCTGCCAACTCTTCGGCTGTCGCTTCGCGAACGTCCAGCCGCATTCGGGCAGCCAGGCCAACCACGCCGTGCTGCACGCCGTCGCCGAGCCGGGCGACACGATCCTGTCGATGGATCTCAACGCCGGTGGCCACTTGAGCCACGGCGCGTCGGCCAACTTCAGCGGCAAGTGGTTCAGGGTCGTCAACTACGGCGTGGGCGCCGGCGACGGTCTGATCGACCACGACCAGGTCATCGAACTGGCGCGCCGACACCAGCCCAAGCTGATCATTGCCGGCGGTTCGGCCTACCCGCGTGCGCTCGACTTCGCTGCCTTCCGCCGCGCCGCCGACGCTGGCGGCGCGAAGCTGCTGGTCGACATGGCGCATTTCGCCGGCCTCGTCGCCGGCGGCGCGCACGAGCCGCCGTTCCCGCACGCCGACATCGTCACGACGACCACCTACAAGTCGCTGCGCGGGCCGCGCGGCGCGATCATCCTGTGGAACGACGAAGGCTTGCGCAAGCGCATCAACAACGCCGTCTTCCCCGGGCTGCAGGGAACACCCTCGCTGCAGATCGTCGCCGCCAAGGCGGTGGCGCTCGGCGAGGCATTGCGTCCCGAGTTCGCGCACTACGCCGCGGCCGTGCTGGCCAACGCGCGCACGCTTGCCGGCCGGCTGCAGCGCCACGGCTTCGACCTCGTCGGCGGCGGTACCGACACGCCGCTGATGCTCGTCGATCTGCGTTCGAAGGGGCTCACCGGCGCGCCGACTGCACAAAGCCTCGAGCGTGCCGGCATCATCGCGAACATGAATCCGATTCCCTCGGATGCCGTCGACCTGAAGGTCATGTCGGGGCTGCGCTTCGGCGTCTCGGGGGCGACGACGCGCGGCCTCGGCGTCGCCGAATTCGAAGTCCTCGGTGACCTGATCGCCGAGGTGCTCGAAGGATTGCGGGCGAGTCCGGACGACAACGGCGCCATCGAGGCCAGGGTGGGCGCGAGGGTCGGCGAGATCGCGGCGCGGTTTCCGACCTACGGCTGAGTCAGGAAGCTTCCATTGCTGCGTGCTGCGCCGCGCGGCGTTGTGTCCTACAGCGCCCCGCGGCGCGCACCGATCGCCGCTTGCGCGGGCCCTGCCTACCGTAGGGGAGTGCGCTTCTCGCACCACCCACCCCAGGAGGCTCTCAATGGATGCACCGACCCGCAGCGCGAGCACGCGCTCGCAAGAACAATTCCCCCGACATGACGCTCGACGAAGGCGCGCTCGACAAGGCGCGCACGCAGCTCGACGATGGTGCGGTCACGCCCAGCATCGGCCCGTGGAGCGAGCAGATCGTCAGCTTGCTCAACGACGCGCTGGCCACCGAGCTGGTCTGCATCCTGCGCTACAAGCGCCACCACTTCACCGCGCGCGGCATGGCGTCGCCGGCGATCGCGGCCGAGTTCATGGTCCATGCCACCGAAGAAACCGGCCATGCCGACAAGATCGCCGAGCGCATCGTGCAACTGGGCGGCGAGCCTGACTTCAACCCGGTGACGCTGCTCGAACGCAGCCATGCCGACTACGACACCTCGTCGGCCTTGCGCGACATGATCCGCGCCAACCTCATCGCCGAGCGTGTGGCGGTCGAAGCCTACCGGCAGATGATCGGCCTGATCGGCGACAAGGATCCGACGACGCGGCGCATGCTCGAGACGATCCTCGCCGATGAGGAAGAGCACGCCGATGAGATGAACGACCTGCTCGAGAAACAGTGAGCGACTCAACGGCCGCTGCGCCGTCCAAACGCTTTTGAGTCTCCTTCACCGCAGAGGCGCAGAGGACGCAGAGGAAACGCAGAGAATTTCAATCTCGTTTTCCTCTGCGGACCTCTGCGCTCTCTGCGCCTCTGCGGTGAAGGAAGTTGGATCCGATCTCGTGAGAGTCAGCGAGGAGCCTGGCCCACCGGGTCGGCTTCCTCGTCTTCGATGTCGCCGGTCTCGGCGATTTCGTCGCGCCAGCGGGCGCGGTAGTCTTCGGCATCGCGCCACGCCTCGTCAGCGTCGAACCGCGAGTCATTCAGCGCCAGCAGCATCATCTGTGCCACGGCATCGAAGTGCAGCGTGCTCATGCGCTCGATCGCGGCCCACAGCAGGGCGTTGCTCGGCAGGGCCAGTTCGCCATGCGAGGCTTCGGCCAACAATTCGCGCAGGAGGTCGACTTGTTTCTCGACCGTGTCCAGCGCCGGCAGGCCGAGCTCGCGAAAACGCGGCAGCAGCGCCTTTTCTTCGAGCTTCAAGCGCAGCTCGATGGCCAGCAAGGCGCGCCGGGACGAGTGCATGGTGCCGCTGGTGCGGCGGCGTTCCGAGACCGCGAGCCGTTCGACCACCAGCGCCGATTCGGCCAGCAGCGCCAGCAGCGGCGACTCGATGACGGCCTCTGCGGTCATGAGTGAGAAGGCGCCGGGCCGAGCTGCGAGCCGACGGTCGGCAGTGCGCCGCCTTCGCCTTCCCAGGTCGTGACCTCGGCCGGTTTGGCTTTGGGTTTTTGCAGTGCGCGCTGCTGCTCTTGGGCGCGGCGGCGGTTGTCCCATTGCCAGATCAGGCAGGCAGCGGCAGCGAAGGTGGTGAGTCGGATGATCATGATGAGGGTGGTGTTGGTGTGTTGGAAGAAGAGGACGAGGCCGGGCGCGCCCAGCTGCCCAGCAGCGCCGAGAGCGTGCCGGGATGCAGGACGCTGCTGACCAGGCCGGACGTGAGTTGCGCACCCAGACCCGCCCACACGGCCGCGGTGACGCGGCTGCGCCACGGGCGCCAGACGACCATCGCCGCACCGGCGGCCATCGCCAGTGCCACCGCCGCCACCGGGTGCGTGCGCACCAGCGGCTTCAAGGCTTGCGCACCGGCATCGGACGCGATGTCGACGACCGGCCGCGCCGGGTGGCGACGCCACCACAGGCGCAGCGCACGTGTCGCCGTGTCGAACACCGGCATGGAGAACGGCCATCCTGAAGCTGCCCCGCCACTCGGCGGCGAAGAGCCGTCGTCGGGCGATTGCATCTTTCTCAGCTCGGCATCGATAGAAGCGCGCGACGCCGCGAGCCGTTGCAGGGCCAGATCGGTCGTCATGTGCGCGCTCGCAACAGCGCCAGGTCGGCCTCGAACTGCTGGGTGATCGATGTGCCGCGGCTGACGTGCGTGCGCCGGCGCGCCAGCCACCCGCCCAGCAGGGCGAGCAGCGCCGGTGCCACCGGCACGGCCCACAGCTGCCACGGCATCGGTGCGGCTGGCACCGTGCTGTGCAGCATCAGTGCGATACCGCCGAAGGTGATGCAGAGCAACACCCCCGCGACGAGCAGGCCCCAGCCGATCAGACGCAGCTGCCAGTCGGCCACGGCCTCGCGAGCGCTGACGGCAGCCAGTTCGGCGTACGCGCTCGCGTGGTCGGCCAGAAGATCCGGCCGGGCCAGCGCGAGACGCAGCATGGGGTGAAGCATGGCGAAGCCGTGTGCAGCAGCTACTGAATCAACGGTCAGTGACGTGAGCGGCCGAGCAGGCCGGCCAGCGCCATCAGCGCGGCACCCGCGGCCGCGGCGATCAGCAGCGCGCGCACCGGCTCGTCCTTGACATACGCAATCGCGCTGTCGGTGACCTGGTTCAGCTGCGCTTTGACTTGTTGCGTGCCTTCCTGCAGTTTCTGAGTGCCATGGCGCGCCACCTCGGTGGCGCGTTCGGCCGCACGCTCGACGGCCAGCGGCACGCTGGCGGCGGTGTCGGCAATGCGGTCGATTGCACGATCGACGGCGGGCGTGGCGGTGTGCAAGGTGGGGGTGACGGTCTGGTTCATGGTGATCTCCTGGCTTGGGGGTTGTGGATAAGCAAACGCCTAGCGTTTGCGGAACATGCTCATCACGAAGCTGGCGATCGCCAGCACGATGAAGACGACGAACAGCACCTGCGCGATGCTGGCGGCGCCGGCAGCGATGCCGGTGAAGCCGAACAAGGCGGCGATGAGCGCGATGACGAAGAAGACAACAGCGTAGTGAAGCATGGCGATTTCTCCTGAGTTGCATTCGTCGCAGCACACTCGCTGCGATGCATTCAGTGTGGTCGCCAACGCCTGCGCGCTGCATCGGGCGCCGCGCCGAGTGCGTGTCGGACAGCGCCGACAGATCGGCGTTGTGCCGGATCTGGGCCGGCGCTACGCCGCGCGCGACTGCGGGCTTGCCGGCAGCACGGCGCTGACCGTTGTGCCGTGGCCTGGCGACGAGCTGACCTGCAAACGACCGCCGCGTGCCTGCACGCGGTAGCGCATGCCGACCAGGCCCTGCGTGCTGCCGCGCACGCGGTTGGCATCGAAGCCCTTGCCGTTGTCGCGCACCGTGGCGATGATCTGATCGCCTTCGCGCACCAGGCGCACGTCCACCGCGCTCGCCTCGGCGTACTTGGCGACGTTGGTCAGCGATTCCTGAACCATGCGGTAGAGCGTGATCTCAGCCGCTTCGTCGAGCTCGAACGGCTCGATGTCGGTGTCGATCTTCAGCTCGCTGCGCTGGCCAACTTCGGTGGCAAGGATCTCGATCGCCGCCTTCAGGCCGAGGTTGGAGAGCGACGACGGGCGCAGGTCTTCAGTGATGCGGCGCTTCAGGCCGATACCGTCGTTCAAGGTGCCGACGAGGTGCGCCAGGCGCTCGTTGATATCGGGGCTCTGCACGTCGGCCAGGCTGCGCTTCAGGCGCGCGGCGTCGAGTTTGGCCGCCGTCAACAGCGCCCCCAGTTCGTCGTGCAGCTCACGGGCGATGCGGCCGCGCTCGTCTTCGCGCGCGGTTTGCAGGTCTTCGGCCAGCCGGGTCAACTCGGTGGTCCGGTGCACCACTTCGACCTCGAGATGGTCGCGCTCGACCTGCAGTTCGGTGGCGTGACGCCGCATCGCGGCGTCAAGCGTGGCGCTCTGGCGCAGGAACATCAGCAGGGCCAGCAGACTGATTGCGACCATCGCCGACACGCCGATGCGCGACAGACGCAGCGAGTCGAAGACATGCTGGCGCTCGGCACTGACCCGCTGCGACTCGACCGCCAACAGCTGCTCCACCGCCGCGCGGATGTGATTCATGTGTTCCTTGCCGACGCCGCTCAGAAGCAGTTCGCGCCAAGCGGCTTCGCGCCCTTGTCCATACAGCGAGACGATCGACTCCATCTGTGCCAACCGGCTGGCCGCATGGGCCTTGATCGTTTCGACGGTGGGCTCGGCGACGGTGTCGCCGTGGTAGTAGCGCTCGAGCCACATCAGTGACTCGCGCAACGTACCGATCGAATCTCGGTACGGCTGCAGGTACTCATCGCGGCCGGTCAGAAGGTAGCCGCGCTCCCCGGTCTCGACTTCGATCAGGCCGCGTGAGACGGCGTGAATACGCAGCCGTGCCGCCCCGCGCTCGCCCAGGCTTTCCAGCGCCGTCGTCGATCGCTGGTAGGCCGTTTCGTTGATCAGCAGCGCCAGCAGCGCGGCCAGGGCTGCCAGCGGCAGGATGAACGCCCTGCCACGCCAGCGGCCGAAGACGCCGGCCAACGTCACGTCGATGCGCCTGGGCCCGTGTCCGCGCCGCCGTCGGCCAGGCGTGTGCAGTACTGCAGCAGGTCGTCGAGTTCGTTGGATTTGTCGAAGACGCGGTCGGCGCCGAGCTCGAGGCACTTCTTGCGCATCTCGTTGGTGGCGTAGTTGGTCAGCACGACACGCTTGCCCGGCACGCTGCGCTGCGCAGCCCGTTTCAACACACCCAGGCCGGAGCCGGCCTTGAGGAACACGTCGATGATGACCAGATCGACGTCACGGCCATCGGCGGTGAGCCAGCTCACTGCGGCGTCTTCATCGGGCGCCGATCCGACCACATGCACCGGCGCCAGCTCTTCGAGCGTGGCCACCAGGTTGTCCAGGATGATGGGGCTGTCTTCGACGATGAAGGTCTTCACGGGAAGCATAGAACTGCGCGGATGCCGACGGTTTGTAATGTGCTACGGCGACACGCGATGATGTCTGTCAAAAGCAAAAACGGGTGTAGGACGGTGCCTACACCCGTGGTCAGTGGTCGCGCCGCGTGGCGGATCAGCTACGGATGACGATGTCGTTCTTCACGCCGGTGACGCCGGAGACACCGCGCGCCAGGCGCTCGGCCATCGACTTTTCTTCGCCCGACTTGGCAAAGCCGGACAGCTGCACCATGCCCTTGAAGGTCTCGACGCTGATCGCCAGCGCGCTGACCGTCGTGTCCTCGGCAAACTTGGCCTTGACGCGGGTCGTCAGCGTCGCGTCGTCGACGTAGGAGCCCACGCTCTGCTGGTCGCGGGTGACGCTGCAGGCCGGCAGCACGATGGCGGAAAGTGCGGCGGCGGTGGCGATGACCAGGGTTCGGATGTTGTTCATGTGATGTCCTCTTGTGGTTGAAGTGAAGGTTGCTCGGTTTCAGCCTGGGCGTCAGCCTTTGGGCTCGACCGTGAGCTGGTTCTCGACGCTGACCACACCTTCGGTGCGGCGAGCGATTTCGGTGGCGCGTTCGGCGGCGGCGCTGTCAGGCGCCTTGCCCTTCAGCAGCACCCGGCCGGCTGTCGTGTCGACGTTGATCGACAGCGCCGAGAGGCCGGGGTCCTTCGCCAGTTCGGTCTTGATCGCGGCGGTGACGGCAACGTCCTTGGCCGTGTCGGCCGTCTTGGCGATGGCCGTGTCGACCTTCTCGCCGACGGTGCTCGTCGTGCTCGGTTGAGCAGTCGGTTGTGTGGGCGCGCGGTCGCAGCCTGCGGCCAAGGCGGCAGCGGCAACGAGCAGCGCGATCTGCGTCGTGTGGAGGCGTGCGTTCATCATGGTCAGACCTTCTGTTCGGTGTCGGCTTCGAACCAGCGGTCGGTCGCGCTGCGTTCCCAGTTCGCGATCTGCTTTTCGGCCTCGTCCTTGGCGATGCCGTAGCGCTCCTGGATCTTGCCGGCGAGCTGTTCGCGGCGGCCACCAACGACGTCGAAATCGTCGTCGGTGAGCTTGCCCCACTGCTCCTGCACCTTGCCTTTGACTTGCTTCCAGTTGCCTTCGATGCGGTTCCAGTTCATGCGAATCTCCTTGTTGCAGGCCTGAGTGAATCTTTGTCGTCCCGGTCCCTGCGCAACCGGTACGTCAAGGGCTGTGAGCCCATGCCTGCACTCTAGAAACCGGCGCTCGCCGGGTCTGTCGGACGAGCCGCGTGCGCCGCGTAGGACAAGGCGTCGCTGACTGGCGGCGATGGCCTTGCGGCATCGGTGGTGAGCAGCAGCGTGTCGCTCCAGCTGAAGTCTGTCGCGCCGGGCTCGAGGTTCCAGCGTTGCAACTGCCAGTGCCCGGGTGCGGTTTCTCGCAGCCGATTGACCGAGTGCGGGTAGGGCGCGCGCAGGCGATGGGAAACCGCCGTGCCGGCCTGCGCCACCCACAGCCGGTGCGGTCCGGCGTCCACCGGTGCAGAGGCCTGCTGGAAGTAGGGCCGGTGGATGTGCCCGCCGAGCACGAGGTGCACGCGCGCCTGGCTCCACTGAAGCAAAGCCTCGTCGCCGCCGCGCAAGCGCTGGGCGGCATCCTGGTGATCGGGCACCAGTGCCGGTTGGTGCGTGACGACGATGCGCAGCGCCCGCGGCGGCGCCTCGGCCAGCCACGCCGCGGCGCGCGCAGCCTGCGCCGGCGCCACGTGGCCGACCACATGACGCCACGCGCGGGCGGTGTGCACGGCGGCGATGCGCAGCGACGGCGTCTCCAGGCGCGGTTCGAGCTCGTCACCAAAGGCACGCCGAAAGCCGGCGTAAGGTGCCAGCAGGCGGCGTGGCAGGTCGAACAACGGGATGTCGTGGTTGCCGGCGATCACCAGCACATGGGCCGCTGCCAGGCGTTCGATGAAGCGCCGGGCGGCATCGAACTGCGAGCGCCGCGCGCGCTGCGTGATGTCGCCGGAGACGATCAGCACGTCCGGCGGCTGGGCGCGCGCCAGCCGCACCAGCGCCTCGATGGCCTGCGGCACCTCGGTGCCGAAGTGCAGGTCCGAGATGTGCAGAACAGTGGTCACGCGGCGGCGGTTGATGTGGCCGCGAGGTCGGGCTTGATCAGCCACAACGGATCGGCGGCGACTTGAAAGTGCAGCGGCGGCGCCATCGTCCGCACTTCGCCGTCGAACGCCACCGACAGCGGCCGCCCGGCGCGGCGGCCGGCCAGGCGCACACGCAGCTCGCGAACCAGCGTCGCGCTGACCTCGGGCGCAGGGCCGAGCGCGCCCATCAGGCCGCGCAGCGCCAGGCCGATGAGCTGCCAGCGGCCGACCGGGCGCACGCGCACCGAGGCCAACAAGCCATCCCCTGCCATCTGCGCTTGCGGCAGGCCGAACTGTTCGAGCTGCACGGCGTTGTTGCCGATGAACAGCGTCGGCGTGCGCACCTGCTCGCTGTGCGTGGCGCTGTCGAGGACCAGGCTCATGCTGCGGTTCTCGCTGAGCACCGTGCGCAGCGCGGCCCAGGCGGCGACGACGCGCCAGCGGCCCAGGCGCGCGTTGTCTTCTTCGCGCGCGCGCAGCAGCTTCGGGTACAGGCCGATGCTGGCATTGACCAGGAACAGCTGCTCGTTGACCCGTCCGGCCTGCACCGGCTGCGCCAGTCCATCGCTCCACAGCGCGACCGCGCCCGCCGGATCTTCGGGCAGCGCGTGGGCGCGCGCGAAGTAGTTGAAGGTGCCGGCCGGCAAGACACCGAAGGGCACCGCGCTGCCCTGCAAGGCCTGGGCGACGGTGTTGAGGGTGCCGTCGCCGCCCACCGCCACCACCAAGCCCTGTTCGCGCTGCGCTCGCTGCACGGCACGCGCCGCGCAGTCCGGCAACTCGGCGCCGCTGCCGGCGCTGAAGAATTCAAAGGCCAGGCCGCGGGCCTGCAGCGCCGCGTCGAGTTCGTGGCGCCGTGCATCGCCTTCGGCCGCACCGGCGCGGCCGTTGATGACGATGCAGACCGGGCCTGAAAAAGCGCGTGCGGCCACGGCCCCTACAGCCAGCGCTCGGCCATGCGCCCGGCCTGCTCGAGCGCGCGCCGCGACCAGGGGCGTTGCGACCAGGTGGCGGTGTCGATGGCCAGCGAGGCGTCGCGGTCGCGCTGGAACATCGCCGCCATCTCGCGGCCGAAGTCGTCGCCGAGCACGATGACGTTGAGTTCGTGGTTGTCGACCAGGCTGCGCCAGTCGAGGTTGCTCGAACCGACGGTGGAGAACACGCCGTCGATGACGGCAGTCTTGGCATGCATCAGCGCGTGCTCCATCTCGTAGATGCGCACGCCGGCGTCGAGCAGCTGTGTGTAGTAGGCGCGTCCGGCGTGCAGCACCAGCGCCGAGTCGCTCTTGCCGGGCAGTACCAGCTCGACAGCCACGCCGCGCCGCGCGGCGTCGGCCAGCGCGCCGGCGAACTCCTCGCCCGGCGCGAAGTAGGCCATCGTCAGCGCGACGCTGCGCTGCGAGGCCGCGATGGCCTGGATCAACGAGGTGTAGATGCGGTTGGTCTCGTCGCGCGGGTCGCTGGCCAGCACCTTGACCACACGCTGGCCCGGCGTGGCAGTGCGTGGCGGCGGCGGCGCACCGAGCGCACCGTTGCAGCCCTGGTCTTTCCAGGCCGTGGCGAACTCGCGAGCCAGCACCGGCACCACCGGCCCGGCCAGTTCGATCTGCGTGTCGCGCCAGCCGTCTTGGTTGGCACTGTCTTCTTTGGCCTTGCTGCGCCGTCCGAAAGAGGACGAGCCGTAGACGCGGCTGATGTTGATGCCGCCGGTGTAGGCCCAGTCGTCGTCAACCACCAGCAGCTTGCGGTGGTCGCGGCGGTTGATGCCCCAGAAGCCCAGGCGCTCGACCGGGTTCACCGGATTGAACGCGCAGACGGCCACGCCGCCGGCGCGCAGACGGTCGAAGAACGCGGCGTCGGTGCCGATCGAGCCCACGCTGTCGTAGAGCAGCGCCACCTTGACGCCGCGCGCTGCGCCGGCCAGCAGCAGGGCCGCCACGTCGGCGGCCACGCCGCGGTCTTCGACGATGTAGCTTTGCAGCAGCACACGCGATCGCGCCTTGGCGATGGCGCCCTTCATCGCGGCGAAGGTGGCCGGCCCATCGACGAGCAGCTTGACGGCGTTGCCGCGAACCAGGTCGACATCGCCATTGGCGGCCAGCACGGCCAGGTGGTGCGCGGCCAGGTCGGCCTTGCCTTCGGCTTTCAACCCGGTCAAGGTGCTGGCCTGTGCGGCCGCGCTGACGGCGCCTTGACGACCGTGGACGGTGATCTGCGCCGGCTCCAGTTGCGGCGGCGCCGCTGCGTCGCGGGGCTTCAGCGCCTGGCAGGAGGCGAGGATGAAGACGACCGCGACCACCAGCACGCCGACCGCGATGCGACGGATGGTTTCGCGCTGTTGGCGAAGTTCAGCGATGCCCAGGCGCTTCTTTTCCATGGGGCCTCCTTTGCGTTGGCTCGTGCGTTGCCGGCTGTTGACCGGCGTTACGAGAGCGTGCCCAGGCCCGCGCTGCGCGAATATCGGCGTGCGGCGCTTGCGCTTGTCAGCGGCGGCCTACACCGGCTTGCGCCGGGCGCCTGCACGGGGCAAGGCGCCGCCGCGGCACAGTCCTGTCATGGTTGACCCTGCTGCCTCTGCTCGGCCGGCCGCCGCCGATCAGCGCCATCTCTCGGTGGTGCTGGCCATGTTGGCGGCGGGTCTGGTCATCGCCGCCTTGTATTTCGGGCGTGAGATCTTCGTGCCTTTGGCGCTGGCCGCGTTGCTCGGCTTTCTGCTCGACCCGTTGGTCAGCCGGTTGCGCCGTTGGCGCTGGCCGCGCTGGCTTGCCGTCAGCGTCGTCGTCTCGATGACGATCGGTGTCGTCGGCGTGACCTCGCTGTTCACGGGCTCTCAGCTGGTGGCGCTCGGCCGCGAGGTGCCGACCTACCAATCGACCATCCAGTCCAAGCTGCGCGGCCTCAGAGAAGGCCTGGCGCAGCGCGGCGTGCTCGACAACGCGGCGCGCCTGTTCGACATGTTCGAAAGAGAACTCAGCGCCACGCGGCGGGCGCTCGACCCATCAAAGAATTCCGAGGCGGTGCCAACGCCGCAGCGCAGTTCAAAGGCAGCGCCGCAGCGCGATCAAAACGAAGCACCGCTGCGCGTGCAGTTGGAAGCGCCGCCCGCGCGGCCGCTGCAAGTCCTCGGCGACTTCATTGCACCGGTGCTGGCGCCGCTGCTGACGGCCGGCCTCGTCTTCGTCTTCCTCATCTTCATCCTGCTCGGCCGCAACGAGCTGCGCGACCGCCTGCTGCGCCTGACCGGCGGCGACGTGCAGCGCATGAGCGATGCGACGGGCGAGGCCGCGCAGCGGGTCAGCCGCTACCTCGGCGCGCAGTTGCTCGTCAACTTCGGCTACGCGCTGCCGATGGCCATCGGGCTTGTGGCTGATCGGTGTGCCCGGCGCCTTGCTCTGGGGCGTGCTCGCCGGGGCCTTGCGGTTCCTGCCCTACCTCGGGCCCGGCCATCGCGGCGCTGTTTCCGCTGACGATGGCTTTCGCGGTCGATCCGGGCTGGAGCATGTTGCTGTGGACGCTGGCGCTGGTGGCCACACTCGAGCTCATCAGCAACAACCTGATCGAGCCGTGGGCCTACGGATCGAGCACCGGCCTGTCGCCACTGGCGGTGCTGGTCTCGGCGACGTTCTGGACCGTGGTCTGGGGCCCCATCGGACTGGTGCTGGCGACGCCGATCACCGTCTGCCTGGTCGTGCTCGGCCGCCATGTGCGGCCGCTGCGCATCTTCGACCTGCTGCTCGGCAACGAGCCGGCGTTCGATGTACCGACCACCCTCTACCAGCGCCTGATGGCCGGCGAAGTCGAAGACGCGATCGAGCTGGCGCGCGACCAGGTTCGCGAAGGCTCGGTCGCGGCCTTCTATGCCGACGCCGCGTTGCCGGCATTGCTGTTGACCGAGGCCACACCCGATGCCGAGCGCCGCGAGCGTGTGGCCGACGGCCTGCGCGTGCTGCTGGACGATCTGGATGAAGCGCCCGGCGAGGAGCCCGCGCCGGCCGCGCCGCGCTTGCTCTGCATTGGCGGCCGCTCGGCGCTCGATTCGATCGCCGCCGAGATGCTCGCCCGCACGCTGTCGGCGGCCGGGCACGCAGCGACGGTGAAGACCGACGCCGACCTGAGCCCGCGCTCGATCGACACGCTCGATCTCGACGGCGTCGACGTTGTCTTCGTCAGCTACCTCGCCGAAGCCTGGCGTACGCGGGCGCGCTATGTCTGCCGGCACCTGCGCCGGCGCAGCGCCAGCGTGCGCATCGTCGTCGTCCACTGGCAAGCCGGGGCCACACCGACGCAAGGCGAAACGGCCGCGTCGATCGGCGCCGATGCGCTGGCGACCACGGCTGAACAGGCATTGCAGCGCTGGTGTGAACTGGGTGGTGTGGCCGCCGGCGAACCGCCGGCGTTGGCCGAAGAGTGCGATGAGACAGGGCCACCACAAGGCCGCTTGGCGCTGGCAGGCTGAGCGCTTTCTTTGAAGGCCCCAAGCGTCGGGCAGCACGCAGGCGATGCCCGGTGCGCGCGAAAACGCGGGCCAGACCACGGCCTGTAGAACGACACCGGCACGTTGATGCAGCCGTACGCGATGCGGTTGTCCGTCGCCGTTGATGGACCCACGCACCAGCGGCCAGCGCGAGCGCCCGCCAGCACCAACAGGCTGGCCCAGCGCGAAGCAGTCATGTCGGTCATGTCGTCACGGTCATGTCGCCATCAAGAGGCAAACGGCAGTTCCACACCGGGAAGAACTCGGGCACGTGCCTTGCCGCAGTGACAGTGCGCTGGGCCGACGACGGTGACCGCGCATCCCTTCACTGCCAGGAGTTGACACCATGAACCTATCCAGATTGACGATGCCGGTGTTGCTGGTGGCTGCCATCGCCGCGTTTGCGGGCTGCGAGAAGCGGCCAGCCGATCCACCGGTGCCGAGCACGCCGTCGACCAGCACGGCACCGATGCCACCGGCGTCGGCGGCCAGCCAGTGAAGCGCTGACCGCCACCGCCGGCAGTGGCGCAAACGGTGGTCAAGCACCACGCCGCCGCCGCTCCACGGCGTCGATCTTCAACAACTGCCGGTACTTGGTGACCGTGCGCCGGGCCACGGACAGGCCTTGCCGCACGAGTTGGCGCGCGATCTCGGCGTCGGACAGCGGCGACTGCGCGGGCTCGCTGTTCGACCATGTCCTTGATCAGCTCGCGGATCGCGGTACCTGTGAACGCGGCACCGCTGGCGCTGACCATCGCCCGTGAAAAGAAGTACTTGAGCTCGAACACGCCGAGCGGGGTGGCCATGTACTTGTTGTTGGTCACGCGCGAGACGGTTGACTCGTGCATCTCCAGCTCCTGCGCGATCTCGTTCAGGCCCAGGGGCTTCATTGCCATCGGCCCGTAGTCGAAGAAGTGCGCCTGCCGGCGCACGATCGACTCGGCCACGCTCTGGATTGTCGAGAAGCGCTGCTCGACATTTCGCACGGTCCAGCGTGCCTCCTGCAAGTGACCGGCCATCTGCTCATGCTGCGCGGGCGCAGCGCCGTCGTGCGCGTCTTTGCGGGCGTGTTGAAACAGATCCGCATAGAACTGGTTGAACTTGACCTTCGGCACCACGGCCGGATTCAGCGTCACCGTCCACCGGCCGCGAACCTTGCGCACGATGACGTCGGGGATGACATAGCGCGTGTCGCTGGCGCCGTGGCGCCAGCCGGGATGGGGGTCGAACTGGCGGATGCGCTCACAGACGCTGGACGCTTCGGCAAGCGAGCAGTCGAGCGCTCGCGCCAAGCCGGGCGCATCGCGCGCGGCCAACAGGTGCAGGTGGTCATCGACGATGCGCTCGGCCAGATCGCGGATGCGCGCGTCATCGATCGACGGCAGTTGCAGACGCAGGCATTCGGCGACGTTGCGCGCACCAACGCCCGCCGGGTCGAGCGATTGCACGCGTTGCAGCGCCAGCGCCATCTCGTCCGCGGTAGCCACCGGCGACAGCGCCGCCAGGCCGCTCAGCTCGTCGAGCGCGGTGCGCAGGTAACCATCGTCGTCGAGCGATTCGACGATGACCTGGGCCAGCAAGCGATCGCGCGGTGGCAGCGGCTGCGCGCCAAGTTGCGCGTGCAGGTGTTGCGCCAGCGTGGGCCGCGAGGCGACATGGTCGAGCGCGCTCAGGTCGTTCGCGTCGTTGCGGCGTTGACCGGCGCCAAGGTCGGCGAGCCAGAGGTCGCGGTCGCTCGCGCCGTCGTGCGACTCGGAGGTCGATGCATCGTCATCCGCCGACATCGAGGCTGCGAAAGTGTCGTGATCGCCGTCTTCTTCAGACGGCTCGTCCTGGCCATCGCTGTCGGCCGTGATGGCATCGGCGTTGTCCACCTCCTCGAGGAAGGGGTTGCGTCCCAGGGCCTGTTGGACCGCCTGTGAAAAGTCCACCGACGACATTTGCAGCAGCCGCACGGCGTGCTGCAGTTTCGGACTGAGCGAGCTTTGCTGTCGCTGCTCGCTGTGCAGTTGCATCGAACCCATAGAACACCTCCGATCGAATATCGAAGGCGCTGCAATCATCGTGCCGCAGGCGCCGTGGCGTCAGCGTTGTCCGACACCACGGGCTGCGCAGCGCGACAACGCACTCTCAGCGTCGCACGGATTGCCGAACCGACAGGCGTGCGTTGCGGCAATTGCTACCGCACGCGCATCCTTCAGCCGAAGAAAAACCAGACCAGCAAAAGCACGAACGCCGGAACGCCGAGCAGCCAGCCAATGAAGTATTTGCCCATGATGTGGTGTCACTCCAGGGAAGTGGATTGATGGCATGCCGCCGCGGCCCGATGCACCTGCGGCGGCTCGATAGGGGGATCGCTGATCGGCGGCCCCGGCACCGTGATCGGTGGGTCACCGACCGGCAATGGCAGCGGTGGCGTCGGTGGGGCCACCGGCGGCTGCGGGACGGTGTGAGCTCGCATCGCGGCCCCGCTCAGAAGCGGTAGACGTAGCCGATGCTCGTCGTCTCGACGGGCTTGCGGCCGACATTGGCGAAGCGGTACTCCGTGCGGTTCCACTCGGCGACGACGGTCGAGTTGGTGCCGAAGTCGTAGCCGACGCCTGCACCGTAAGAGCCACCCCAGCCGCTGGCCTTGCCGGTGGGCACGAGCGACAACGCGTCGGCCGTGACGCGGGTCCGGCCGTAGGTGGTGCCGCCCTTGGCGAACAGGTGCACCGGGCCGACAGGCACACGTGCCACCAGGCTTGCATTCAGACCCTGGGCCTTGGCTCGGCCGCCAGCACGGTCTGCACTGCCGGTGTTGACGTAGCCGAATTCGACACCGAGCCATTGATTGAACATGCCGCCGGTGTACAGATTGAACGCAACGTCCGGGTTGTCGCACGAGAACAGGCTGCCGCCGCAGCGCGTCGAGTAGTCCGCGCGACCGAGGTTCAAGCCGATGTAGCCCTGCTGGGTGTACGGCAGCACCGAGGTGCTGCTGCTGGATTGCTGGGCGTTGGCGGTGAGGGCCGCAGCCACGGTGAGCGTGGCCACGATGGCGCTGCGCAGGCGATGGGGTGACGAGTTCATCGGAATCCTTTCAAGGGCTGTCAAACAAGTGGGCGCGCGTCGGTTGCGCGCTCTGCCGGCGTTGCTGGCAATCGCCGTGCCGCTCGGCGCGGGGCCGCCTTTCGGCAAAAGCTGCTGCAAGCGTTGGCGCCGCCTACCGGGCACGCGCGTTGCCATGAAGGCGGCGCAATGGAGCCCTCGCTCGAATGCACTCCTCCACTCAAGACAAGGTGTCACGATGATCAAAGTTTCCAAAAGCCTGCGTTTTCTGCTGATGGCCACCGCCTCGGCCTGCCTGCTCGCCGCGTGCGGCGGCTCGGACGACGACAGCTTCGACGACCGTGCCGATGTCGCCGACCCGAAGGTGCGCTTCGTTCATGCGGTGCCCGGTGGTCCTAACGTCACGCTGCAACGCAACGGCGTCGCCGAGACCGGCGCCACCGACGTCGCCTACAAGTACGGCAGCCAGTACTACGACGTGGCCACCGAGAACTACACGTTCTCGCTGCGCACCGCCAGCGGCAATGTCGAATTGGCCACGTCCGCCTTCAGCACTGACCGCGGCAACAAGTACACCGTGGTCGCCTTGCCGACGGACAGTGGTGCCGAGCTGCTGACGATCCGCGATCCGTACAACAAGAGCCTGACCAGCGACGACGCGCGCGTGCGTGTGCTCAATGCCGCGGCCAATGCGGAGCCGTTCGACGTCTACATCACCGACGCCAGCGTCGACCTGACGACGGCGACGCCCCGCCTGGCCAATCTCGGCTTCAAACAGGTGCTGCCGAGCAGTGGCAACGACTCGGTCGAGATCGCCCCCGCGGCCTACCGGTTGCGCCTGACGCCGGCCGGCAGCAAGACGCCGTTCTTCGACGCCACGGTGACGGCACCGGTCGATGGTGATTGGCTGCTGGTGGCGCTGCCCGAAGAGGCGTTGACGCCGAACTCGGTGCGCGTGCTGCTGGTGCGTTCAGACGACAGCAGCGACGCTACCGACGAACTCGTCACTCCGTAAGCGCTGGAGCGATGGCGCCACCGTGGTCTGATCGACCACGGTGGCGCCATCTAGTTGTTGCGCCCGGTCGGCGCGGGTCAGGCCGGCGTGTCGACGTCGATGGCCTTGGCCAGTGCGCTCTGGGCGCACAGCGCGCAGCAGTAGATCGCCGCTTCCGACTCGACGATGTGGCCGAGGATCAGACAGTCGCAGTGGCTGCACATCGGCGCCAAGCGGTGGATCGCGCATTGGAAGCTGTCGAAAGTCAGGATGCCACCCTCGTACATGATGTCGAAGGTGCGCGTCGACTCGTTGCCGCAGACGGTGCACGTGCCCATGTGATCGCTCCTCAGTTCCAGTACGGGCGCGCGCCGTAGTAGCGATGCACTTCTTCATGCCAGCCGAGCTCCGGCGTCGGCGGCCACCGGCTCTCGTCGACAGCGGGTGCGGTCTCGAAGGCCTGCAGCGACGCATCCATCAGGAAACACTGCCGATCGGTGTCGAGCGTCAGCGCGGTGAAGGGAAGGGCAACGCGGCGTTCACCGACACCGAGGAATCCGCCCACGCCCATCACCGCGTAGGCGATGCGGCCTCGCGGCACGTCGAGCAGGATCTCGTCGATCTCGCCCAGCGTCTCGCCGTTGCGATTGAAGACCTTGTGGCCCCTGAGCACGCTGGCGGACACCAGGCGCAGGTCCGGCCCGACGCTGTCTCTGAGCGAACGGGCCAAGGTGGACGATGAGGTGGACATGGTGGATCTCCTGAGTTGAGGCAGCGGTGAGGGCTTTGCAACGAGGGACGTCTGGCTTGCTGTCGATGGCAATCGACGTTCCCACGATGCGGTCGGCCCTGTTGCGGCCCCTGCTGCTGCGCGCGGCGCAGAAGCGCACGTTGTCCGACAGCGACCGTTCAGCCTGTCCGACACGGTGTGCCGGGGCGCTGCCTACGCTGTTCGGCACCATGACCCGATCACGCCCCTTCGAAACGCCGTGCCTGTCTGCGGACGCGCCAAGGGCACCACCGACGGTGGTGCCCTTGGGCCAGGCAGTGCGCGCGTCGGTGGCGACGCTGTGTGGCTACCGCACTGGCGAACGGCCGCTCAGTTGCGGTCCGCGCGTGGCGCTGGCGTGCTGCCGTCGCTCGGCGTCGCACGGTTCGAGTCCATCGGCGCCTGCTGCGTCGAGTTCGAGTCCGAAGGCATGGCCGGCGATGTGGGCATGCCGGGATTCGCTGCGGCCGGGCTCGGGCTGTTCGTCTGCGCGCCCGGTGTCACCTGGGTCGCGGCCGGGTTCGTCGATGGTGTCGCCGGTGTCGTGGGGGTTTGCGTCGGCGTCGTGCTCTGCGTTGCCGGTGAAGTTGGGGTCTGGGTGTTTTGCGCCAGCGCATAGCCCAGCGCCCGCCAGCAGCGTGGCCAGTGCCGCAGCGCCAGCCACCGTCTTTGTCGATTTACGCATCATGAACTCCTGTGGTGAAAAGGGAATCAAGGGGCCGCGACGCCACACCTGCGCATCTGCGATGCACCGACGTCCCGTCTTGGTCCATCAGGAGTGGGCAAGGGGTGTGCCCGCGCCTTGCCGGCGCGATCCATGCTGATTGCCACGCTGCTGCTGATCGGCGCGGTCCTGCTGGCGATGTCGCTGGCGCAGACGCTGGTGGCCCGCCTGCCGCTGTCGCCGGCGTTGCTTTACCTGGCGGTCGGCTGGCTGGCGGCGTCGGTGGCGGTTCCACCGCTGCCCGACCTCGACCTGATCGCCCATGCGACCTTGCTGCGCATCCTGGCCGAAATCGCGGTGCTGCTGTCGCTGTTCGCCATCGGATTGAAGATCCGTGTCGCCGCGACCTGGGCGGCCTGGCGCGTGCCGGTGTTGCTCGCCACCACCAGCATGTTGTGGGCGGTGGCGCTGGCCACGATGTTGGCCGCCTGGTTGCTACCGCTGGCCTGGCCGATGGCGTTTCTGCTCGCCGCCATCCTCGCCCCGACCGACCCGGTGCTGGCGTCGGACGTGCAGACCCACGGCGAGCACGACCGCGATGCGCTGCGCCTGTCGCTCACCGTCGAGGGCGCGTTGAACGATGGCACGGCGTTTCCGCTGGTGATGCTGGCGCTCGGGCTCGTCGGGCTGCAGGAGCTCGGCAGCCACGGCCTGCATTGGTTGCAGGTCGATCTGCTGTGGTCGGTGATCGCCGGCGTGGCGCTCGGTGTGGCCTGCGGACGCGCCATCGGCTGGGCGCTGCTGCGGCGGCTGCGTGTGCAGCCCGACTCGCAAGGCGACGAGCTGATCTACCTCGGCGCCATCGCGCTCGTCTACGGTTTGTCGCTGGCCCTGCATGCCTCGGCGTTCCTGGCCGTGTTTGCCTGTGGCGCCACGCTGCTGCGGCAGCATCCGGCCACCCGCGCCGAACCCGAAGCCATCGGACTCGGCAAGGACCTGCAGGCCTTCGGCGCGCGCTGCGAGCGCCTGGCCGAAGTGCTGATGGTGTTGCTGATCGGCGCCGCGTTGACACGGGTCTCGTGGAGCGCCGAAGTGCTCGTCTTCGCACTCGGCGTGGTGCTGCTGGTGCGGCCGGCCAGCGTCCTGCTCGGCCTGCCGCCCAAAGCGCTGCCGACGATGCAGCGCCGCCTGGTGGCCTGGTTCGGCATCCGCGGCGTCGGCTCGCTGTTCTACCTCGCGTTCGTGCTCGAGCGCGGCGTGCAGGGGGCGGCGGCGCAAACCGTGATCTCGGCCTGCCTGGCCTGTCTGGCGGTCTCGATCGCCTTGCACGGTGTGTCGGCGACGCCGCTGATGAGTTGGTACCAGCGTCGGCGCGCGCCGGCCAAAGTGCCATGACACGCAGCTTTGTGTTGAACCCGAGGTGGCCGCGCCTGGGTCGCGGGCCGCGCGAACCGCGCGCTCTGCCCACGGCGTCGCTCGGCATGTACATGGTGCTGGTCATGCTGGCGGCCAGCGTGCCGCTGGCGTTGATGCTGGTCTGGCAGCTCGCCGGTGACCTGCGCGTGCAGCGGCAGCAACGCGACGAGACGCTGCAGCGCTCGGCCAACGCGCTGGCCTCGTCGGTGGAGCGAGAGCTCGGCGCGACGATCGACATGCTGACCACCCTGTCGCACCACCTGGGCGCGCGCGACGACCGGCTGCCGGCCTTGATGCGCGCGCTCGAAGCGCATCCGCGCGGGCCGCCGTGGCGGCAGGTCTACCTGCGCGCGCCCGATGGTGCGCTGCTCTTCCACAGCAGCGATCAGAGCCTGCCGGCGCCGCCAGCCTCCAGCAGCGGCAGCGCCGTGCAGATCTCCAACTTGCTGCAGGCCGATGGCCGCGCCGGCACCGTGGTCGAGTTGCCCTTCATGGCCGAGCGCGGCGCGCGCTACCTGTTGGGTGCCTGGATCGATGGTGCGCACTGGCAAGCGCTGGCCCGGGCCGGCGGCCCACCGCAGGGGGGCTTCCTCAGCATCTACGGCCGCGACCACCGCGTCATCGCGCGCTCGCAGGTGCCGGCGAGCGTCGGTCAATCGCTGCCGCCGCAAGTCATCCTCTCGATGGCGGCGCAGCCTTGGGGTGCGCAGCGCAGTGGGCTTGTCGAAGACGGCGCGTCGTATGCCGCCTGGCAGACGTTGCCCAACTCGGGCTGGGCGGTCGATGCCAGCGTGCCGGCGGCGCCGCTCGACCGTGCACAACGCCGGGCCACGCTGGCCGCGCTGGCCACCAGCACCGCCTGCCTGCTGTTGGGCTTGGCGCTGGCGACGCTGGTGGCGCGGCGTGTGACCGAGCCCCTGCGTCTGCTGGCCACCCACGGCCAGCCGCTCACCACCGCGCCGGTGGTGCGCGAGATCGCACAGTTGCAGGACGCACTCGACAGTGCGCAACGCAGCGAGGCCGTGTCGCGCGCCACGCTGCAGCGCAAGGCCGACGACTTCGAGGCCCTCTTCAACGGCACGCCGATCGGCCTGGCCTTTGTCTCGTTGACCGAAGAGGCGACGCCGAGTGAGTTGATGCACAACCCCGCCATGAACGCCTTGGTCGGCCCGGCCGTGCCGATGCCGGGCAGTCTGTCGACGGTCGGCGTCTTTCAACACGGCCTGCCGCTGGCGCTGCACGAGCAGCCGCTGCAACGGGCTGCAACGCTGGGCGAGCCGGTGGGTCCGGTCGAGCTCGAGTTGCGCTACGGCAGCGGGGCCACGCGCCACGTGCTGGCGCGCGCGACACCGCTGCTCGACGACGCCGGGCGCAGCCGCGCCGCGGTGGCGGCGATGATGGACATCACCGAGCGCAAGCTCGCCGAGCACGAACGCGCAGCGCTGGTGGCCAGCGAGCGCGAAGCGCGCCAGCAGGCCGAAGCGGCGAGCCGTGCCAAGGACGAGTTCCTCGCCATGCTCGGCCATGAGTTGCGCAACCCGCTGGGCGCCATCGCGTCGGCGGTGGAGGTGCTGCAGCGCGTGCAGGGCGACGCTGCGCTGGCCGCCAACGCGCGCCAGATCATTGCCCGCCAGACGCGGCACCTGGCGCGTTTGATGGACGACCTGCTCGACGTCGGCCGCGTCGTCTCCGGCAAGGTGCTGCTGCACCGACGGCCGCTCGACCTGGCGACGCTGGTGCGCCATGTCTGCGCGGCCTTCGACGTCACCGGCGAATCGAAGCGCCATCCGCTGCAACTGCAGTTGGACGCGGTGTGGGCCGAGGTCGATGCCACGCGCATGGAGCAGGTGCTGACCAACCTGCTCGGCAACGCCTTCAAGTACACGCCGGCCGGTCGCGAGGTTCGGGTGCATCTGCGACGAGAAGGCTCGCGGGCGTTGCTCGACGTCTGCGACCGCGGCGACGGCATTGCGGCGTCGTTACTGCCGCATGTCTTCGATCTGTTCGTGCAAGGCGAGCGACCGCTCGACCGCCGCGCCGGTGGCCTGGGCATCGGCCTGACGCTGGTGCGGCGTCTGGTCGAACTGCATGACGGCGAGGTCAGCGTGCGCAGCAGCGAGCAGGGCACGACGTTCAGCATCGACCTGCCTGCGGTGGAGCCACCGGCCATCACTCGTGTCACGGCGCCAAACGCCCAACGCGCGCCCCGCCGCGTGCTGGTGGTCGAAGACAACGCAGATGCCTTGTCGGCGATGCGGTCGATGCTGGAGCTGGACGGCCACACCGTCTCCAGCGCTGCCGACGGCGAGCAGGGCTTTGCGCTGCTGCTGCGCGAGCGGCCGGATGCGGCGATCGTCGACATCGGCCTGCCCGGCCTGTCGGGCTACGAGCTGGCACAGCGCAGCCGCCGCGCCGGTTATGCCGGCAAGCTGTTCGCCGTCTCGGGCTACGGCGGCGCCCCGACCGTGGCCGCCGCGCAGCGCCACGGCTTCGACGGCCACCTGGCCAAACCGATCGACCCCGAGCGCCTGCGCGAGCTGTTGGCGCAACCCTGAAGTGAGGTAGCGAGATGAGTCATGCCCTGATCGTCGACGATGAAGTCGATTCGGCCACCATGCTGGCGGCGCTGGTCGCCCACGAAAAATTCACCGTGGCCACCGCGCACACGCTGCGCGACGCGCGGCGGCAGATCGCGCTGCAGGCGCCCGACATCGTGCTGCTCGACTTGCACCTGCCCGACGGCAGCGGCATGGAGCTGTTCGACAATCCGGCGCTGCTGGCGCACTCGCAGGTCGTGCTGGTGACCGGCCATGCCAGCCTGGAGACGTCGATTCAGGCGCTGCGCGTCGGCGCCGCCGACTACCTGGTCAAGCCGATCGCGCCGACTCAACTGCGGGCCATCCTGTCGCGAGTCATGCCGCCGTCGGCGCTGCGTGCCGAGATCGACGGCCTCGAAGCCGAGTGGGGCCAGAGCGGCCGCTTCGGCCACCTCTGGGGCCGCTCGGCGCCGATGCAGCGCATCTACCACCAGATCGCGCGAGTCGCCGGCACGGCGGTGTCGGTGCTGATCACCGGCGAGAGCGGCACCGGCAAGGAGCTGGTGGCGCGCACGCTGCACGACCTGAGCCGGCGCCGCAAGCAGCCTTTTCTGGCAGTGAACTGCGGCGCCATTTCGCCCAACCTGATCGAGAGCGAAGTCTTCGGCCACGAGAAGGGCAGCTTCACCGGCGCCGAGCGCCAGCACCGCGGCTTTTTCGAGCGCGCCCACGGCGGCACGCTGTTCCTCGACGAGATCACCGAGATGCCGCCCGAGCTGCAAGTCAAGCTGCTGCGCGTGCTCGAGACCGGCACCTACATGCGCGTCGGCGGGGCGACGCAACAGAGCGCCGACGTGCGTGTCGTCGCCGCCACCAACCGCGACCCGGAGCGCGCTGTCGCTGAAGGGCAGTTGCGCGAGGACCTGCTGTACCGGCTGAACGTGTTCCCGATCGCGATGCCGCCGCTGCGCGAGCGCCTCGACGACGTGGCGCTGCTGGCCGACCACTTTCTGGCCGACATCGGCGAGCGCGAAGGCAGCCCGCGCCGTTTGTCCGCCGCCGCGACGGCCAAGCTCTGTGCCTACCGCTGGCCCGGCAATGTGCGCGAGCTGCGCAACGCGCTGCAGCGCGCCTATGTCATGTCCGATGGCGACGTGGTCAGCGACGAATGGCTGCCGCGCGATGTGCCGGTGGAGGCGGCTGGCGCTTCTGCTGCAGCCACGCCGGCTCACGCACCCACAGCCGATCCGGCAGCGACGATCACGCTGCCGTTGGGCGGCTCGCTCGCCGACACCGAGCGCCGGTTGATTCTGGCGACGCTCGAACACTTCGAACACCAGCGCGAGCGCACGGCGGCTGCGCTCGGCATCAGCTTGAAGACGCTCTACAACCGGTTGAAGGAATACGGTAGCGAAGCGTCGCCGCCGTGAGGCGCGTGGGGCCATGCGGTTTCCTTCACCGCAGAGGCGCAGAGGACGCAAAGGTCCGCAGAGGGTTCACGTGTTGTCTTCCTCTGCGGACCTCTGCGCTCTCCGCGCCTCTGCGGTGAGGGAAGTTTGGCGGATTAGTTTCGATGCCGCCAGGCGCGCTCGTCTTCAAAGCCCGAAGGTGTTTGTGCATCGAGCCCGCGGTCGGGCGACTCGGCCACCTGCGGCTCGTCGTCCGGGTGCGAGATCAGCTCCTCGATGATGAAGTGGCCGTAGTGCTGCGCCCGTTCGGCGTTGAACGGTTTGACGGTGTCGGCGATGCGCTGCGCCTGATCGTCGTCGGCCGCCTGCACGACCAGAAAGTGGTAGCCGTGCTCGGCCAGCGTGCGGTGGGCCTTGATCAGGTTGAGCTCCTGCCCCATCGACGCCAGCGCCGTGGCATTCTGCAGGTCGGTGTCGACCTGGCGGATCATCTCGTCGGACGTATAGGCCGTGACGGCCTCATCCGACAGGCTGATGCTGCCGAGTGCATGCACGGCGCTGGCCTGGTCCTCGGCCGACGGAAATGAAATGACGACGTGGCCCACCGGCTTGAAGACGCCGTGGCTGGTCTGCGGGTGTTGCTTGTCCATGAGGCTCTCTCTGCGGCACCGATGAAGGTGGTGCTTGTCTGCACTCTCGGCCAGCGCCGCGTTGCCGAGCAGCCGTCGTGCACGCAATGCGTTGTAGGACGGCGCCGCATCGCGGGCCTGCGCATCGAGGACTTGTCCGACAGCCAATCGCTGGCCAGCCGATACGCTGAGCAGCGATGACGATCGCTGTGCCTCCCGTTTCACTGCCTCGCCCGCGCGCGGTGCTGCACCCTGCGCAGTTGCCAGCGCTGGCCAAGGATGCGGTGGTCGCCTGGTTCGACGATCGCGCGCCGACGATGGGCGCAGCGTTGGCCTACTACACCCTGTTCTCGATCGCGCCGCTGCTGCTGATCGTGATCGCCGTCGCCGGTGCGGTGTTCGGCGCCGACGCCGCGGAAGGCGAGATCTTTCGCCAGCTCCAGGGCCTGCTCGGCGCGGAGGGCGCGACCGCCGTGCAAGGCCTGCTGGCCAGCGTGCGCCAGCGCGAGCAGTCGGGCTGGGGTGCACTCATCGGTGGCGTCTTGTTGCTGGTCGGCGCGACCAGCGTCTTTGCCGAGCTGCAGGATTCGCTCGACCACATCTGGCGCGCGCCCGTGCGCTCGGGACGGGGCTGGTGGCTGGTGCTGCGGGCGCGGTTGCTGTCGTTCGGCCTGATCCTCGGCATCGGTTTCCTGCTGATGGTCTCGCTCGTCATCAGCGCCGGACTCTCCGCCTGGGGCCGCTGGTGGGCGCCGCTGTTCGGCGGCTGGCCGTGGCTGCTACAGGCGGCCAATGCCACACTGGCGTTCGTGCTGACGACGCTGGGCTTCGCGATGATCTACCGTTTCATGCCGAGCGTGCGTGTGCACTGGCGCGACGTCACGCTCGGTGCGTTGGTGACGGCAACGCTGTTCACCTTCGGCAAATGGCTGATCGCGCTGTACATCGGCACGACCGCGGTCGCCAGCGGCTTCGGCGCCGCCGGCTCGCTGGTCGTGCTGCTGGTCTGGGTGTACTGGTCGGCGCAGGTCTTTCTGATCGGCGCCGAGTTCACGCGTCTGGTCGCCGAACGCTACGGCTCGCGCGCCATGGCGGCGCCGGCGGCGGCCTGAGAACACCTCGCAGGACACGCCGCCGCCCTCAGCTCGTCGGAACGCCTGCGCTAGTCAAGTCTCGGCGGTGATTTCGGCCATCAGTTCGTCCTTGCGCGCCGCCATCTCGACGCCCAGCGATTTCGTGTCGAGCTTGGCCTTTTTGAGCTTGGGGAACATCTCGCCTTCTTCTTCCTTGACGTGGTGGTCGATGTACTCACCGAGCACTTTCACCTGGGCGTCGTAGAGCGCTTCGTCCGGGCTCGAGCCTTCGATCTGCGCGATCAGGTCCTTGGCCGTCGAGTGCTCCACGTCGGCCTCGTCGACAAGGTCTTCGTCGTCACCGAGCACTTCGCGCGCGGCCGGGTAGAACAGCTCTTCTTCGACCTGGGCGTGAACGGTCAGCGCCTGGCAGATCTGCTGTGCGATCGCCTGCTTTTCGTCGGTGTCGCCGTCGCCTGCGACCAGCTTGTCGTATTGCTTGAAGAGTGCCTTGACGGCCTTGTGGTCGCTCATCAGCATCTCGATGGCATCGCTCGGTGCCGACTTGGATGTCGATTTGGCGGTGCGGGTCTTGGTCGCTGTGGTCATGTCGGTGTCCTTGGTGTTGAAGGTGAACGGGTCGATTCAGGCGTTGACGGTGCGAGCGTCGTCGCGCAGACGGCGCACTTCGTCGTGGTTGCGTTTGGCAGCCTCGTACTGCGTTTGCACGACGCTGCGCACGACTTCCGGCAACGGCTCCTTGAGCGCTTTGCGATAGCTCTCGAGTGCGTGGTCTTCGCCGCGTTCGGCTTCTTCGAGGATTGCCAGGTCGGTCTGCTGCGACAGCGTGCCGCGCACCGCGACCCAGCCGCGGTGGATGGCGCCGGCCACCGAGCCACCGGCTTCAGCCTTGCCGCCAAGGCGCACCACCTCCGCAGTCAGCCGGTTGGCGGCCAGGCTGCATTGGTCTGCGGCTTGCGCAAAGCGCATGCGCGTGTCCGCATTGCGCAAATGCTCGGCCGATGCACGGTAGCCGTACTCGCCGTCCTTGCAGGTTTCGATCAGGTCATTCAGCGTGCTGATCACGTCAGTCGTTGTCCATGGGAAGGTCCTTTCGTCGAGCGGGTGGGAGGGAAGGCCCACGAGGGGCACATGGCGTGCCTGCTGCCCTGGTCCGTGGACGCCGGGAACGCCGATTGCCCTGTTGCCGGCATGAACGCTCAAACCGCCGCCATCACCGCGCCCTCAACGCAGGACGCCGTCCAGTTCCTCAGTGCCGACCACCGCCAGATCGAAGCCCTGCTGGCCGACTGCGCGCGCGCGTCGGTGGATGGGAGCGCGCCCGCCGATCGAACCGGCCTGCTCGGCCGGCTTGGCCGTGCGGCTGCGCGCGCACGAGACCATCGAGCACGAGTTGTTCTATCCGGCGCTGAAGGGCTGGATCGATGCCGATGTGCTCGAGCGTGCGGCCGCAGACCACCAGCGCATCGATGCGCGCCTCGAAGCCATCGCCTCGTCCGAAGCCGATCCGTCGGCGGCCGTGGCCGAACTCGCGCAGTGGGTGCGACAGCATGTGCAATTCGAAGAGCGCGAGCTGTTCGCGGCGGCGGCCTCGGCACTCGACCTGTCGGCCTTGGGCACGGCGCTGGCGCTGCGCCGCGCCAAGCTGCTCGGCGGCGACGAAGGCGCGGATTGAGGAGCACGGCGATGCAAGCTGGCCTGCATTCGACCCCGCTCTCGCGTCCGGCGCTGCGCAGCACCCGTGTGGTCGTCATCGACAACAGCGCCGATGCGGCGGATCGCGATCGCCGACGCCTTGCGCGCCAAGGGCTGCGACGTGCAGGTTGCTTACGACAGCGCGGACGGCATCGACGCGGTGGCGCTGCACCGCACGGACTGTGTGTTGATCGACATCGACATGCCGCGCATCGACGGCATCGAGGTCGCGCGCTGTCTGCGCGAAGTGCACCGCAAGGGCTTGATCCTGATCGGCATCACCAGAGCGCGCCATGCGGTCAGCGCCGCCGCCTCAGATCTGTCCGTGTTCGACCATTGCCTGGCCAAACCCCTCGACGTCAGCGCCGTGCGGGCGCTGCTGCGATTGCCGCGGGCCTGAGCAAACCGCCCGGAGCGCGTGCCGCTCAGCGCGGCATCACGCGCCAGACGACGTTGCCGACATCGTCGGCCACCAGCAGCGCGCCGTGGCCATCGATCGCCACGCCCACCGGCCGGCCGAGCGCATTGCCTTCGGCGTTGACGAAGCCGGTCAGCACGTCGCGCGGCAAGCCGATCGGCTTGTCGCCTTCGAACACCACGTAGACGACCTTGTAGCCCGACAACGGCTCGCGGTTCCACGAACCGTGCAGGCCGACGAACATGCCGTGAACGGGCGGCGCGGCTGCCGTCGGCGCTGACGAAGCCAGCGCGCTGGCAGCGGTGGCCGCAGGGGCGGCAATCGGAGCGCTGGGCGCGCCGGCCACAGCCAGCGCCGCGGTCAACGGGCTGGGCGTGGCAGCGGCCAGACCGAGCGGCGCCACGTGCGCGCCGAGCGCGTAGTCGGGTGCGATCGCTTGCGCCACCAGGTCAGGCCGTGGCGGCGTGACACGCGGATCGACATGGCTGCCGTACCAGCTGTACGGCCAGCCATAGAAGCCGCCGTCCTTGACCGACGTCAGGTAGTCGGGCACGAGGTCGCTGCCGAGTTCGTCGCGCTCGTTGACCACCGTCCACAGCGTGCCGTCAGCCGCCCAGGCCATGCCGTTGGGGTTGCGCAGGCCACTGGCGAACAAGCGCTTGGCACCACTGGCCCGATCGATCTCCCAGATCGCGGCGCGGCCTTCCTCGACCGCCATGCCGTGTTCAGCGACGTTGCTGTTGCTGCCGACGGTGGCGTAGAGCTTGCTGCCGTCGGCGCTGGCGATCAGCGACTTGGTCCAGTGGTGGTTGCGCGGTCCGCCGGGCAGGTCGGTGAGCCTTCGCCCCGGCGCAGTGATCTGCGGTTGTCCGTCGGTGTAGGGGTACTCGATCACTGCGTCGGCATTGGCCACGTACAAACGGTCGCCGACCAGCGCCATGCCGAACGGCGAGTTCAGGCCTTGCGAGGAAAACGCTGCGTGTTTCGGCTGTGCCGTCGCCATCGGTGTCGCGCAGCAGCGTGATTCGGTTCGCGCTCGGCACCCCAGCACCGGCGCGCGCCATCACTTTCTTCATCACCCAGCCCTTGAGGCCCTGGCCCGCTTCGGGCCGCGGCGGCGCGTTGGTTTCTGCCACCAGCACGTCGCCGTTGGGCAGCACATGCAGCCAGCGCGGGTGCTCGAGTCCGCTGGCAAATGCTCGCACCGCCAGCCCCTGCGCGGGCTGCGGCGTCTGCCCTTCGCGCCAACCAACGGCCGGCGCAATGTTGACGGTCGGCAACAGCGTGCGCTTGGGGTCGGGCAGCGTCGGCTTCACGCCCTTGTCGGCGCCCTCGGGCAAGCGCGCCTGCTCGCTGCAGGCCCACAGCAGCAGGGGCAAGGTGAGCAACGTGACGAGAACGCGTGGGCCAAGCCGTGTGCGCGCGTGTGCCCGCTGCGTCATGTCTCGGCCACCGCGCTCGGCTCGGAGATCTCGCGCACGGTGCGATCGATGTGCTCCGATTGCCGCGTGGCCAGATCGGCCAGCGAGACGATGCCCACCAAACGGCCATCGCTGCCCACCACCGGCAGGCGCCGCACCTGCAGCTCGCCCATGCGGCGCATCACGTCCTGTGCATCGTCGTCGGCGGTGCAGACCTCGACGCCGTCGGTCATGACATCGCTGACAACGTCCTTGTCGGGGTCGAGGCCACCGGCCACGCCGCGCACAGCGATGTCGCGGTCGGTGACGATGCCGAGCAGGGTGTTGCTCTCGCACACCGGCAAGGCGCCGACATCCCGGTCCTGCATCAGCTGCGCGGCCGCGCGCAAGGTGTCGCCGGGGGTGACAACCTGCACATCGCTGGACATGATTTCAGAAACGCTGGCCATGGCTCGACTCCGGTTTGTTGAGTGCCAGCAGTGTTTCGGCGGCAATGGCAGCGTGGTGTAGGGCGCCGCAACTTGCCTGCGTAGGAGGTCGCCGATGCGCGTCCGCTCACACCGCAGGGGCCGTTCGTCCGACAGCGCACAGACCTCGCCGCGCCTATTGTTCAAGCATGCGAGCCGGTAACGGCGCGCCTGTCAGGAGCCCGCCATGAACCTATCGATCGTCAACGACAGCTTCGAGATCCGCTACCCGTCGCTGTTCGCCCGTGGCCGTGCGCTGGCCTTTCCGTGCGACGCCAAGGGCCTCGTCGATCTCGACGCCCTGACCGCACGCGCCTGCGCCAATTACCTGTTCGCCCGCGCCATGGTCGGCCGCGACTACGGCTGCCCGTCGGTCTGCTCGGCGCGCTGACCGGGTTCGTTCACCGCATCGTTGATGGCGTCGTTCACGGGATACGGCGGCACATGGCCACCGCGGGCCAATGCGCTCGCAACCTCGATCAACAACGCCATGTCGAGCTGCTCCGGGTCGCGCGGCACCACGTCGTAGTGGCACAGCGTGCCCTGCAACTGCCCTTCGGCATCCATCACCGGCACACCGCAATAGGCCGACACGTCGGCGCGCTTCGGATGGCCGACGAGCCGGCTGTCGAGCATGGCGTTGGCGGTTGTGAAGACACCACGCGAGTCGCGCACGTAGCAGCAGTAGGTGGCCGTGTCGGGCACCTCGGCCGATCGCAACTGCTCGGGGTTCTCGCGGTCGATGTGCAAGGCAGCGGTGGCCTTGTCGTCACGAAACTGGAAGACGCTGATGAAGCGGTAGTCCGACAGCGACACGATGTAGGCCAAAGCAGGGCGCACGCCGCGCGTGTCCAGCGTTTCCTGAAAGCGCTCGAAGGCTTGCCGCGTGGGCTGTGGGTGCTGGTTTGACTGCTCGACCATGACCGCTCCTGAACGCAATTTGCATTCTTGCTGGCGTGGTTCACCGCTGATGTGCGGCAGCGCACATACACGAGGTAACGAGGCCGTCGATGTCCTGTTGTCCTACCTTGCAGGCCACCGCAGGGTGCATTATTGTTGCACCGCAGCATTCATATCGGAACACGCGTGAAAAGCATTACCTCACCCGACAAGATCACCGAGGTCATCGACCGCGCACTCGATGCCGCCGGACTGCGCCGCAACGCCGGCGGACACGACAGCATCCGTCAGACCATCGACAACGCGCTGCGCTCGGCGGGGCTCGCGCCGTCTTCGCAATCAGACCTCGCCGACGTCATCGACGTCATCGACCCACCCGCCGTCACCGACGCCGGCCAGTTCGTGACCCGTTGCCACACCAGCGCCCATGGCAGCCGCAGCTACAAGCTGTTCGTGCCGTCGTCATACGAGGGCAAAGGCGGCGCGCCGATGCCGCTGATCGTGATGCTGCACGGCTGTAAACAGAACCCGGATGACTTTGCCGCCGGCACGCGCATGAACCAGCTCGCCGAGCAGCATGGCTTTCTCGTCGCCTATCCGGCGCAGACGGCGAAAGCCAACGGCAGCAACTGCTGGAACTGGTTCGAGCGTGTGCAACAAGACAGGGGCGGCGCGGAGCCGTCGTTGCTGGCCGGCATCGTTGCCGAAGTGGCCCGCGCCCATGCCGTCGACGACGGTCGGGTGTTCGTCGCTGGCCTGTCCGCCGGCGCAGCGATGGCGGTCATCCTCGGGCGCGAGTATCCGGACCTGTTCGCGGCGGTCGCCGCGCACTCGGGCCTGCCCGCCGGTGCGGCACACGACGTGCCTTCGGCGTTTGCGGCGATGCAAGGCCGCCACGGCGCGCCTGCGATGGCGCAAGCACCGCGCCCTGCGTCACGCGCCGTGCCGACGATCGTCTTTCACGGCGACGCCGACGCGACGGTGACGGCGGCCAATGGCGCAGCCGTCGTCGGCCAGGCGGTGGCCGCGTTCGAGCAGAAAGACGCGCCGTTGCAGCGCCTCACCCGAGGCCCCGCCATCGAGGGCGGCAAGCGCTGCACGGTCACGCGCTTCCTGGATGCCGACGGCGAGAGCGCGGTCGAAGAGTGGGTGGTGCACGGCGGCTCGCACGCCTGGTTCGGCGGCAGTGCCGCCGGCTCGTACACCGATCCAAAGGGGCCGGACGCCTCGGCTGAAATCGTTCGCTTTTTTCTGAAGCACTGACTCTCTAAGCTTTCTTGTCTGGCGCCGGCTTCGGTGTCGGCACGAGCTGTTCGCGGCGCGCCGCGTCGAGGCCTGGCGTGGCTCGCATGTCGGTGTCGACCAGCCCGGCATCGATGTCGCGCTTGGCCTGAACGATTTTCGGGTCCGGCTGCGTCGCCACCTCGCCCTCGCTCTGATCACGTTCGTGCGGCAGCTTCGGTGTGGGCGCATCGGCAACGCCGGGTGGCGTCGTTTGGGCGGGGGTGGCGGTCATGGCGGCTCCTTGTGCTGTGTGCAGCCACTGTGCCCACATATGCCGTCGTGCCGTGTCGGACAGCAGCCCGATCTCCCACGGCATGCACTCTCCTGCTCCTACACCGGGCAGCGAGCTTGTTGCGCAGACTTGCCGTGCGACATCAATGCCGCGCAACCCACCGGAGAAACACACCATGAACTTCATCGCCTGGATCGTCATCGGAGGCCTGATCGGCTGGATCGCCAGCAAGGTAATGAACACGGATGCGCAGCAAGGGCTCATCCTCAACGTTGTGGTCGGCATCGTCGGCGCGCTCGTCGGCGGCTGGCTGATCTCGCCGCTGGTCGGCCTGCCGACGATCAATCAGAACGCATTCAGCATCGGCGCCATGGCGGTCTCGCTGGTCGGTGCCATCATCCTGCTGGCAATCGTCAACCTGTTCAATCGCGGCCGCGCGCGGTAGTCACTGACATGGCCCGTACACCCCGTTCGCACGCAGCCAAAAGCGCGCCTGCATCAACCGGCTCGTTGGCCGCCACGGTCTCCGGTCCTGCTCAAGGCACGCCGAAGCCCGAAGAGGTGGGCGAGGCCAACCTGAAACTCATTGCCCAGCAGCGCGCAGACGGCCAACAGCAGGCCGGAAGCTGCCCGTTCAACGCCTTGAAACGCTTAGAGCATGTGGACGCGCAAGGCAAGGCGCAAGTGGCGGCCGGTCAGCCGATGCCGGTATCGAACGCCATCGATGGCGCCAGCACTGTCACCGAGTTGAACGACCGCAACCGCTGGGGTGCGTTCGACGCGGCATCCGACAAAGCTACCGACGACAGCAGCGCGTTGGCCACAGCGCGCACGCGCAACGATGGCGCCGGATTGACGACCAACCAGGGCGTTCCGGTGGCCGACAACCAGAACTCGTTGCGCGCCGGTGCGCGCGGGCCGACGCTGCTCGAAGACTTCATCCTGCGCGAGAAGATCACTGCGTTCGACCACGAGCGCATCCCGGAGCGTGTCGTTCATGCACGCGGTTCGGCGGCGCACGGCTATTTCGAATGCACGATGGACCTGACGAAGCTGACCGCGGCGGCGCCGTTGTCGACGGTCGGCAAGCGCACACCGGTCTTCGTTCGTTTCTCCACGGTGGCCGGCGAGCGCGGCTCGGCGGACCTCGCGCGCGACGTGCGCGGCTTCGCCGTCAAGTTCTACACCGAGCAAGGCAACTGGGACATCGTCGGCAACAACATGCCGGTTTTCTTCATCCAGGACGCGATGAAGTTCCCCGACCTCGTTCATGCCGTCAAGCCCGAGCCGCACCACGGCATGCCGCAGGCCGGTTCGGCGCACGACACGTTCTGGGATTTCGTGTCGCTGATGCCCGAATCGACGCACATGCTGATGTGGGTCATGAGCGACCGCGCGATCCCGCGCAGCCTGCGCACGATGCAGGGCTTCGGCGTGCACACCTTCCGCCTCGTCAACGCGGCTGGCGAGACCGTGTTCTGCAAGTTCCACTGGAACCCGGTGGCAGGCACGCATTCGGTGTCATGGGACGAGGCCGTCAAGATCAACGGTGCCGACTCCGACTTCCACCGCCGCGACCTCTGGGAAGCGATCGAAGCCGGTGCCTATCCGGCGTGGGACCTGGGCTTGCAGGTCTTCACCGAAGCCCAGGCCGAGGCGTTCTCGTTCGACGTGCTCGACGCCACCAAGCTCGTGCCCGAAGAGCTGGTGCCGGTGCACACGGTCGGCCGCATGGTGCTCAACCGCAACCCGGACAACTTCTTTGCCGAGACCGAGCAGGTGGCCTTCTGCACCGCCAACGTCATCCCCGGCATCGACTTCAGCAACGACCCGCTGCTCGCCGGCCGCCACCACTCGTACCTCGACACGCAACTGAGCCGCCTGGGCGGGCCGAACTTCCACGAGCTGCCGATCAATGCACCGCGCGCCGAGGTGCACAACAACAGCCGCGACGGCATGCACCGCCGCGCCGTGCCTCGCGGGCGTGTGGCCTACGAGCCGAACTCGCTCGGCGGCGGCTGCCCGTTTCAGGCCGGGCCGCAGGGATTCGTCAACTTTCCGCAGCCGATCGCGGGCGACAAGCTGCGCGGCAAGCCGCAGAAGTTTGCCGAGCACTACGCGCAAGCCCAACTGTTCTGGAACAGCCAGTCGGCGGTGGAGCAGCAACACATCATCGGGGCGTTCCGCTTCGAACTGACGCGCGTGCAGACGCCGGCGATCCGGCAGCGCGTGGTGTCGATGCTGGTCAACGTCGATGCCAAGCTCGCCGCCGCGGTGGCCGACGGTCTCGGCATCGCGGTACCCGAGCCCATGCCGAAGGCCACGGATGTCGACGTCACGCCCGAAGTGACACGTTCACCGGCCTTGTCGCTCGAGGCGCGCCCCGGCGACGGTTCAGTGACCGCGCTGCGCGTGGCGCTGCTCGTTGCCGATGGCGTCGATGCCGCACCGCTGCTGCGGCTGCACGCGGCCTTGCTGGCCGCCCACGCCGTGCCGCGCCTCGTCGGCGGCAAGCTCGGCAGCGTGACGGCGGCGGGCGGTGAATCGTTGGCCGTCGAGACGACGTTCGAAGCGATGCCGTCGTGCCTGTGGGACGGCGTCGTGCTGCCCTCGGGCACAAGGGCCCGGCGCAGTTTGGCAGGCAACGATGCCGTGCTGACCTTCATCGATGAGGCTTGGCATCACGGCAAGGCGTTTCGCCTGCTCGCTGACGTCGAGTTGGCCGAGTCGGCCGATGCCGGCAATGCCGCGTCTGCCGACGAGGCGTTCATGGTGGCGCTGGCCGCCGGCCGTCAGCCCGCCCGCGTCGGCGATGCGCCGGCGCTGTGACCCTGCGCATATCACCCCCTGGAGCCGCGCCAATGAACAGCCGCACTTTTGTCAACGAGCGTGATCTGGACAACGGCGAGCGCATCTGGGCGCCGTTGGCAGCGGACAAGGACCTGCTGACAACGCGCGCCAACGTTCGCGTCGGCCTGTATGTGAACACCGCGGGCGGCGGCGGCGTGCTACCGGGCGGCAGCACACCGCTGCTGCTGATCCACAGCATCAACGCCACCGCCAGCGCCATCGAGATGCTGCCGATCTTCGAACGTCAGGCGCGGCGGCGGCCAGTCGTCGCGATCGACCTGCCGGGCTTCGGCGCCGCTGACCGGCCCGATGTCGGCTACAGCCCGGAGATGATGCAGGAGGCGATCGCCGCGGCGATCGTCTGGATGCAGACACACATCGCGCCGGGGCCGGTGGACCTGATGGCGTTGTCGCTGGGCTGCGAGTTCGCCGCGCAGGTCGTGCTGCGCAACCCGCAGGCAGTGCGCACGCTCAGCCTGATCAGCCCGACCGGGATGGAAGAAGAGCGCGTCGACGAGCGCTACGAGGGCGGCCGCACGCGCGCGGTTCATGCGGTTCGCGTCGCGCTGCGCAGCCCGACCATCGGCAAGGGCCTCTTCGCCGCCTTGACGACGCGAGCCTCGATGCGCTGGTTTCTGTCGCGCACCTGGGGCGGCAGCGACTTCGATCCGCGATTGCTCGAACAGGGTCGGCTGTCGGCGCAGGCGCCGGGCGCGCGCCATGCGCCGCTGGACTTCGTCGCCGGCGCGTTGTTCACGCGCGGCATCATCGAGCGCTACCGGCAACTGCCGGTGCCGGTCTGGGTGGCGCACGGCCAGCACGGCGCCTTCAACGATTTCGGCGCTTGCCCGACACGCACCGGCAACGGCTTGCCGGTGGCCTCGCACCGCGTCGTGCGCACGCCGTTCAACACCGGTGCGCTGCCGCAGTTTGCGCAGGCCGATGCTTTCGATGGCGCCTTCGAGAATTTTCTCGTCGCCGCCGCGCAGGGGCATCGCACCTGGTACGCCGAACCGCGGCCGGTCAGCCGACACGACGTGCGTCGACCTGTGGCGGTTCGCGCCCGCGCGTGACGCGTCGCCCTTAGGGCCAGCCCAGCTTGGCGCGCCCGGCTGGGATCGAACCAGCGACCCTTGGCTTCGGAGGCCAATACTCTATCCACTGAGCTACGGGCGCGAGGAGCGGCATTCTAGCGGCCGCACCTTCGCGAAGAGGCGCGTCGCTATAATTCGCGGCCTTTGCGTGCTCCGTGCACGCAATGTTTTTTGCGGCACCTTCAGCGAAACACCAGCATGAGGATGGCATGAGCAACGCTCACCACGACGACCACGACCTGCCACACGAGGGCCCCATCAAGACACCGAAGCAGCTCATCTGGGCGGTGGCGCTGTCGTTCATCGTGCCGATCTTGTTGATCATCCTGCTGGCCAACTACGTCAGTTCGCAGAAGAAGCCGGCTGCCGGCAGCGACGGGATGAGCGAGCAGGCGGTGGCGGCGCGGCTGCAAAAGATCGGCGCTGTCGAGATCAAGGATGTTTCCGACCCGGCGTCAATGAAGGCTGGCAGCGCGGTCTACGCAGCGCAGTGCGCGGCCTGCCACGCGGCCGGCGTCGCCAACGCGCCCAAGTTCGGCGATGCCGCAGCCTGGGCGCCGCGCCTGAAGGGCGGCTACGAAGCGCTGCTCACCTCGGCGCTCAAAGGCAAGGGCTCGATGGGTGCACAGGGTGGCGGCGACTTCAGCGACTACGAAATCGGCCGCGCGGTGGTGCACATGGCCAACCAGGCTGGCGGCAACCTGCCCGAGCCGAAGTTCGTTGCACCGGCCGCAGCGGCAACCACAGAACCGGCTGCACCAGCGGCCGCTGCGACGCCGGCACCCGCCGCGCCCGTGGCGGCTGCCGCAGCGGTGACCACGGCCGTCGCTGCCGTTGCGGCGCCGGCTGCTGCCAAGGCCGATGCCGTGCCGGCGCTGTACACCAGCGTCTGCGCGGTGTGCCACGTTGCAGGCGTGGCCAATGCACCGAAGCTCGGCGACAAGGCCGCTTGGGCGCCACGCCTGGCGGCGGGTGTCGATGGCCTGACGGCCAGCGTCATCAAAGGCAAGGGCGCGATGCCGCCGAAGGGTGGAGCCGGCGCCGCGAGCGACGCTGAGATCAAGGCCGTCGTCGCCTACATGCTGGCCAGCGTCAAGTAGCGATCGCTGCGGCCTGCGGGCTCAGCACATGGCCGAAGCGCGCGGCCATGGCTTCGAAGTGCAGCGCTTGCGGCTGCCACACCCCGGCCTCGACCGCGCGCGCGGCTTCATGCATGTCTTGCGTGTGCACCAGCCCGAAGCCGATGCTGCTGTCGATGAACAGGCGCCCCTGCTCGTCGAGCCACGCGCCGCCAGCGGTGGCAGGCAGCCCGGTGTGCGAGGTCAATCCAAAGTCAGGCCCGACGCGCCACACCCACGGCGCCGCTTCGAGCTCGACATACACGCGCTGCGGACCGTTCTGAAAGAACCAGGCGGCGCTCGCATCGTCACGCTCGTAGTTGCGCTCGATGAACTCGATCAGCTTGTCGTGCTCGATGCGGCTGCCCTTGATGCGCGGGAATGGGCCGGCGGCCTGCACGCGGTCATCGCGCATGTACCAGTCGCCGCGCGCGTCGAGCGCCAGCCAGCCGTAGCAAGCCGGCACGTTGGGCCACTTCTTCAGCGCGGCTTTGACGATGGCGTCCATGTCATGCAGCTCCGAGCAACCAGGCAAGAACAGCGTTCGGCATGGTTTGTACATGACCTGGCCAGGCGCCGCTGGCAAAGCCCACGTGGCCGCCGTGCGCCGGTTGCCAGAGCGTCACATGCGTGCCGACGTCGCTTTGCCGAGGCAACGACACCGCGGGCACGAACGGATCGTTGCGTGCGTTGAGCACCAGCGCCGGGATGCGGATCGTGTGCAGGTGCGGCTTGGCCGAAGCCCGTGCCCAATAGTCCTCGGTGTCGACAAAGCCGTGCAGCGGCGCGGTGAACAGGTTGTCGAACTCGTAGAGGTCGCGCGCGGCGAGCAGGCTTTCGCGATCGAACAGGCCCGGGTGCTGTTCGAGCTTGGCCAGCGCGCGCGGCTTCATCGAGCGCAGGAACATGCGCGTGTACGTCAGTCGGCTGAAGCCGCGGCCGATGGCGTGGCCGCCGGCGGCCAGGTCGATCGGCGAACAGATGGCGGCCACGGCGTGTGCCGTCCGTGCGGCGCTCGCACCCGCCTCTTCGGCCCAGCGCAGCAGCGCGTTGCCACCGAGCGAGATCCCGGCCACCATCAGCGGTGTGGCGCTGCGCAATCGCAGCCGCTCCAGGATCCAGCCGATCTCTTCGAAGTCGCCCGAGTGGTAGGCCCGCGGTGCGCGGTTGAGCTCCCCCGAGCAGCCGCGAAAGTGCGGCACCGCGAAGTGCAGTCCCGCCGCCGCCGCCTCGCGCGCGAAGCCTTCCGCGTACTGGCTGCGTGACGAACCTTCGAGGCCATGGAACATGACCAGCCAGCGCGCATCGGCGTGGGCCGCACGCTGGATGTCGACGTCGATGAAGTCGCCGTCCGGCGTGTCCCAGCGCTCGCGCACGTAGTGCGGCGTGGGGCCGGAGAACTTGCGCGATACGAGCGCCGGCCAGATGGTCTGCGCGTGACCGCCCGGCAGCCACCACGGCGCAAGGTAGCGGACGAAGCACGCCGGTCGTCCAAGCGGCCGCCGCGGATCTGGCTCTGCCAGGCCGCTGGCGGGCCTTGCAGGCCGCGCGCTCGCAGTGCTCGCGCCCCTCGCCAGGCACGAACAGTCCACTGGACTGTTCGTGTCCAGGCTCGGCCCCCCGGGGGGAGGCGGCGAAGCCGCTTCGGGGGGGTTCAATGTAATGTCGATGGCGCGTCGGCCACGATCTCCTGCGCTTCGCGCGGCGAGCCTGGGCTGGCGTGGTGCAGCACCAGCCGCCAACCCTGGGTCGTCTTGAGGAAGACGTTGGTCGACAGCACCCACGCCGTCTGCGTGCCTTCGGCGGTCGTGATGTCCACGCGCTCCAACACATGATGCACCGAGCAGCCGGCGTTCTCGACGCGACGCACCTGTTGCGGCCGCACGGGAATCGGCCCGTTGGCGAAGATCGCGTCGAAAGACGCGCGCACCGCGCCGTGGCCGATGACGCGCGGGCCGCCGGGGTGCACGCAGGCCACTTCGTCGTCGTCCGACCACACGGCCATCAGGCGCTCGATGTCACCGCGCTGCAGCGCTTCATAAAACTGCGCCTCGATGTCCTCCACCGACGCCATCAGGGCGGCGGAACGGGCTTTGGCTTGCGGCATCCGACCAATTGTAGAGATCGTGTTTCTAGGAGAGGGGAAGGCGCACGGTGAACAGCGAGCCTTTGCCCGGCGCGCTCTGCACGTCGATCGATCCGCCCATCAACTCGACCAGCGATTTGGACACGGCCAGGCCGATGCCCGTGCCTTCGATCGACGACTGGCCGTGCGCGCCGCGCTGGAAGGGTTCGAAGACGCGGGCCAGATGCTCGGCCGCGATGCCGACGCCGGTGTCGGAGACCTCGATCACCGCGTGCGCGCCATCGCTGCGCGCGCGCAGCGTCACGGCACCGCCGGCACGGTTGTACTTGACGCCGTTGGACAGCAGGTTGAGCAGCACCTGCTTCAAGCGGGTGCGGTCGGCCTGCACGGCCACGCCCGCGGCCGGCGCGCCGACCACGCGGACCTGCGCGCTGGCCGCCTGCGCTTGCAGCAAGGCCACGCACTCGTCGGCCAGCGGTGCCAGCGGCACGCTGTCGATCTGCAGACGCAAATGGCCCGACTCGATGCGCGTCAGGTCGAGCAGGTCGCCGATCATCGTCAGCAGATGCTCGCCGGCTTCGCGGATCAGCTGCACCGGCCGGCGGTGGGAGCCGGCCAGCGGCGGTGTTTGCGAAAGCTCGAGCAGTTGCGAAAAGCCGAGCACGGCATTGAGCGGCGTGCGCAGCTCGTGACTCATGCGCGACAGGAACTCGGTCTTGGCGCGGCTGGCCGCTTCGGCCGCCGCCTTGTCGCGCGAAGCCGCTTCGAGTTCGCGCAGATCGGTGACATCGGCGATGTAGCCGAACCACGCCGTGCCGCCGGTCTCGCCAGGTTGATCCAGGCGCTGCGGTGAGGCGGTGCCGAGCAGCCAGCGGTCGGCGCCGTCGCGGCGCCGGATCGGAAACTCCATGCGCCATTGCCCGCCGTGCACCGCCGACGCGGCGAGGCTGCTGCGCAGGCGGTCGCGCCACTGCGGGTGCACGCGCCGCAGCACCGCACTGGCATCGCTCGTCAGCTCGCCGGGGGCGACGCCGAAGATGGCTTCGCAGCGCTCGCTGACGTAGGAGAACCAGCCCAGCTGCCCGTCGGCGCTCTGCATGAACTGGTAGAGCACGCCGGGCACATGGCGTGCGATCAGCGCAAGGCGTTCGCGGTCGGCCGAGGCCCGCGTCTCGAGTTCGCGCTGCGACGTGATGTCGGTCTGCGTGCCGAGCATGCGCCGCGGCGATCCGTCGAGCGCGCGCTCGACGATGCGGCCGCGCTCGTGCAGCCAATGCCAGTGGCCGTCGGCACCACGCGCGCGGTAGATATGTTCGTACTGGTCGATTTCACCGCGCTCATGGCGCAGGTAGGCGGCGTGGTTGTCGTCCAGGTCGTCGGGATGGATCAGCAGATTCCAGCTCGCTTGTGTCGGCGCGAAATGGTCCCGCGGATAGCCGAGCATTTCGAAGCCCTCGTCGATGTCGGCCAACTCGTCGGTGCCCGGGTGCCACTCCCAGACAAAGGTGCCAGCGCCGCGCAGTGCCGTGCGCAACAAGAGTCCGTCATCGATCGACAGGCGCTGCGGCCGGGCGCAGACCGCAGCGAGTGCGGCTGCTGCCTCGCACAGCGGCTCGAAGGCCGCCAGCGCGTCGTCGTCTGCAGCGGCCAGGCAGAGCACGCCCACGCGCGCCGACAGGTGGTCCAGCGGCAACCACCAACAACCGTCGGCACGTTGCGCAGGGGTGCCGGCCCACACGGCGCTGAGGGCCGCGTTGGGGTGCGGCGCCACGTCGTCGATCCACACCGGCTGTCCATCGGCAAGCCAGCCGATGCTTGCGTGGTGCCGCTCGTCGGCCAGATGGCGCCGCAGCAGCGACAACGCATGCACTGCATCACCGTGCGTGACGTGGTGCAGCAGCGCTTGCCGCGACAGCGCAACCCACTCCGTGCTGTCGCGACTCATGGCGGAAGGCGATGTGTCAGTGGCCGCCGCTGCGTGCCGCGCCGGCGGCAAGTTGGTAGCGCGTGCCGCAGTACGGGCATTGCCCCTGGCCCGTCGTTCGCACGTCGATGAACACCCGCGGATGGTTGCTCCACAGCGTCATCTTGGGATTGGGGCAGAAGACGGCGCGATCGCCGTGCAGGTCGGCCGGGCCGATCTGTACGGTGCCTTTGGTCTCGGTGACGATGCTCATTGATGCACCCTACGGCCCCCTTCGGCCGGTCCCGCCGAGCGGGAGCATGAATACTTGGGGCGGCCCTGCGTGCTCATACCCGGTCGAGCCACTCGACGTACTTCGGATTGCGGCCGTTGACGATGTCGAAGAAGGCGCTCTGGATTTTCTCGGTGATGGGCCCGCGCGAGCCGGCGCCGAGTTCGATGCGGTCGAGTTCGCGGATCGGCGTCACCTCGGCCGCGGTGCCGGTGAAGAAGGCTTCGTCACAGATATAGACCTCGTCGCGCGTCAGGCGCTTTTCGACCAGCTTCAAGCCCAGGTCGCCGCAGATGGCGAAGATGGTGTCCCGCGTGATGCCGTTCAACGCCCCCGCCGAAAGGTCCGGCGTGTAGACCACGCCCTTCTTGATCACGAACAGGTTCTCGCCCGCGCCTTCGCTGACGAAGCCGCTGGCATCGAGCAGCAGCGCTTCGTCATAGCCGTCGTCGAGCGCCTCCATGTTGGCCAGGATCGAATTGGTGTAGTTCGACACGGCCTTGGCCTGCGTCATCGTGATGTTGACGTGGTGGCGCGTGTAGCTGGAGGTCTTGACGCGGATGCCGCGCTTCAAGCCTTCCTCGCCGAGGTAGGCGCCCCAGGGCCAAGCCGCCACCATGACGTGGATGGTGTTGCCTTTGGGCGACACGCCGAGCTTTTCCGAACCGATCCAGGTGAGCGGCCGGATGTAACAGCTGCGCAGGCCGTTGGCGCGCACGACTTCGCGCGTCGCCTCCATGATCTGTTGCGGCGTGAACGGGATCTTCATGCGCAGGATCTTGGCGCTGTTGAACAGGCGCTCTGTGTGCTCGCGGTGACGGAAGATGGCGCTGCCACCGACTGCGTCGTAAGCGCGCACTCCCTCGAAAGCGCCGCAGCCGTAATGCAGCGTGTGCGAGAGCACGTGAATCTTGGCGTCGCGCCACTCGACCAGATGGCCGTCCATCCAGATTTTTCCGTCACGGTCATGCATCGACATGGGACCACTCGAGAGGGTGAAAGCATTGAATTCTAGGCCTCGGCGCTGACCCGCTCGCAGGCTGCGCGTGCGTTGTCGGCGTGCGGTTGTTGCAGAGGCGGCCGGGCTCATCCCCCCAAACCGGGGCCGCCCACAGATTGCTCATAAGTAACGGGGCGCGAACAATTCACGGTTGAAGATCAGACTGCCGAAGCGGCAACGCGCCAGCGCGTCAGTGTTCCCCGGGAGAGCATGTGAGTCGATATCGAGGCAGTTTGAGAGCGGCATTGGGCGCCGCTGCGTTCTGCACCGCCCTTGCCGCGCAAGCCGCGCTGACGCCCGTGGCGCCGGCATGCACGGCGTCGCTGACCAACCCAACCTGGGCCGATTGCGCAGGGGCGTTTTCGGGCAATGACAAGAACCAGCAGGCCGACGTGCTCGCCTTCGACGCCGCCCTCGACCGCCCGTTCGTGCGCTCGCTGAAGGCCGGCGATGCGTTCAGCCTGTACTACTTCGATGGCGACGGGGCGCCGATCTCATCGATCGACTTCAGCACTTTGGGCGTGAGCGTCAACCCCAACGGTGCTGGCAACGGTCTGTCGCACGCGTCGATCTACGGCACGCAACCCTTGCCCGCCATTCCCGAGCCGCACACGAACCTGCTGATGCTGGCCGGTCTGGCCGCCATCGGCTTCATGGCGACCCGTCGCCGCCGTCCGTGACCGCAGCGGCGCCGTTGCGCCGCAAGAACCACTGTGTGCAGCGGCCGTTGACGAAAGTCAGCTCGACCTCGTCGCCGCCGCTGTCGCGCCAGACAAAGACCTCGCGTCCTCCCTCGGCTGGGTCGCCGGCCGTGCGGCCCAGGCTGCGCGTCATGGCGATCACTTCCGGCAGCCGCAGGCCGGCGCTCAGCCTGGCGTTGAACATGACCGCGTTGTCGACATGGCCCAGCGGCGACTGCGCGGCGGTGCGCAGCACGCGCAGGGTGCGGCTGAACTGCAGCAGCAGCCAGAAGGCGATCACGGTCAGCGCCAGCACGAGGCCGCGCCAGCCGTAGCTCCAGTAGCCGGCCACCAAGGCCGCCACGGCGAGGGCGCCACCCACAGTCGGCTTCATCGTCATCTACAGCCCGCGCACGATGTCGATGGCCTGCTCGACGCGCTCGACCGGATGCACCGTCAAGCCCTCGATCGGCTTCTTCGGTGCGTTCGCTTTCGGCACGAGGGCGATCGAGAAACCGAGCTTGGCGGCTTCCTTCAAGCGCTCCTGACCGCGCGGCGCCGGCCGCACTTCGCCGGCCAGGCCGACCTCGCCGAAGGCGATAAAGCCGCGCGGCAGGGCCTTGCCGCGCAGGCTGCCCTGGATGGCGAGCATCACCGCCAGGTCGGCCGCCGGTTCGGTGATGCGCACGCCGCCGACCGCGTTGACGAACACGTCCTGATCGAGGCAGGCCACACCGGCATGGCGGTGCAGCACCGCCAGCAGCATGGCAAGACGATCGCGGTCGAGGCCGACCGACAAGCGCCGAGGGCTGGGGCCGCCGCTGTCGACCAGCGCCTGCACTTCGACCAGCAGCGGCCGCGTGCCTTCGAGCGTGACCAGCACGCACGAGCCAGGCACCGGCGCGCCATGCGTGGACAGGAAGATCGCACTCGGGTTGCTGACGCCTTTCAGGCCGCGTTCGGTCATGGCGAAGACGCCGATCTCGTTGACCGCGCCGAAGCGGTTCTTGATCGCGCGCACGAGGCGAAAGCTCGAGTGGGTGTCGCCTTCGAAGTACAGCACCGTGTCGACGATGTGCTCCAGCACACGCGGTCCGGCAAGCGATCCCTCTTTGGTGACGTGTCCGACCAGCACGACGGCGATGCCGCGCGCCTTGGCGGTGCGCGTCAGGTGCGCCGCGCACTCGCGGACCTGCGCCACCGACCCCGGCGCCGAGGTCAGCGCGTCGGAGTACAGCGTCTGGATCGAGTCGATGACGCAGAACGCCGGCGCTTCGACGTCGAGCGTGGCGATGATGCGTTCCAACTGAATCTCCGCCATCACGCGCACGCGCGAACCGTCCAAGCCCAGCCGCCGCGCGCGCAGCGCCACCTGCGCGCCGCTTTCTTCGCCACTGACGTACAAGACTTTCATCTGCTTCGACAGCGTGTCGGCGGCCTGCAGCAGCAGCGTGCTCTTGCCGATACCCGGGTCGCCGCCGATCAGCGTCACGCCGCCGGGCACGATGCCGCCGCCGAGCACGCGGTCCAGCTCTTCTTGCCCGGTCGGCGTGCGTGCGACGTCGGCGGCGTCGATCTCGGCCAGCGTCGTCACCGGTGCGCTCTTGGCCAGCGACTGGAAGCGGTGCTGCTTGCCGCCGCTGGGCTCGCCCGCAGTTTCTTCGAGCGAGTTCCAGGCGCCGCAATGCGGACATTTGCCGAGCCATTTCGGGTTGCTGCCGCCGCACTCGTTGCAGGTGAAAACCGTCTTCGCTTCCTTCGCCATGCATCCATTGTCAGTGCTACAACGCGGGCCATGGAATGGACGACCTGGCTGGCCTTCTTCGCCGCATCCTGGGCCATCAGCATCTCGCCCGGCGCCGGTGCCGTGGCCGCGATGACGGCCGGCCTGCAGCACGGTTTCGCTCGCGGCTACTGCCTCACCTTCGGCCTGGTGCTCGGCCTGTGGTCGCAGCTGCTGCTCGTCGGCGCCGGCCTGGGCGCGCTGATCGTCGCCTCATCGACAGCCTTCGCCGTCGTCAAGTGGCTCGGCGTGGCCTACCTGCTGTGGCTGGGCATCTCGCAGTGGCGCGCGCCGGCCATCGGCTTGCAGGCTGGGACCGACGGTGCGGCGAAGCGTCGCGATCGGTCGATCGTCGTCCGCGGCTGGGTGCTGAACACGCTCAACCCCAAAGGCACGCTGTTCATGCTCGCCGTCGTGCCGCAGTTCCTCGAACCCAGCGCAGCCGCTGCGTGCCGCAGTACCTCGTCATCGCCGCGACGCTGGCCTTCACCGACCTCGTCGTCAACGCCGGCTACACCGCGTTCGCGTCGCGCGCGCTGGCGGCGCTGCGCACGCCGCGGCAGATGCGCTGGGTCAACCGCGTCTTCGGCTCGCTTGTTCGTCGCGTTGGCGACGGTGCTGGCGACGCTGCAAGCGCGGGCCGCTCCCAAGCGTCGGGCCTGAGACTCTCCTCGGGGGAGTGCCCGCGCAGCGGGCGAGGGGTTGTCATGCCTCGCGCGGCTTGCCGCGCAGCGCCTTGACCTGCGAGCGCTGCGACTTGCCTTCGAGCCGGCGCTGCTTGGAGCCGAAGGTCGGCTTGGTCGCCTTGCGCACGCGCGGCGGCCGCGCCACCGAATCGACCAGCGCCTGCAGGCGCTGCATCGCATCGGCGCGGTTCATGTCCTGGCTGCGGTGCTCCTGCGCCTTGATCACGACCACGCCTTCTTGCGTGATGCGCGTGTCGGTCGAGCGCCAGCAGGCGCGCCTTCACGTCCTCGGGCAGCGACGACGCCGGCACGTCGAAGCGCAGGTGCACCGCACTCGAGACCTTGTTGACGTTCTGCCCGCCGGCGCCTTGCGCGCGCACGGCCGTGACGGTGACCTCGTCAGGGTCGACGGCGATCGTCGTCGAGGTCACTTCGCCTAGCGCTATTGCGCTGGCGGCTTGCTGCCGCTGGTGAATTTGTTGACCGCGAACAGGAGCACGAGTGCACCGACGATCGAGCCGATCCAGCCAGCGCCCTGTCCGGCCTGATACCAGCCGAGCGCCTGACCGACGAATCCGGCCGCAAAGGAGCCACCGATGCCGAGCAGGATCGTCATGATCCACCCCATCTTCTGCTCGCCGGGCATGATGAATCGCGCGATCGCGCCGACGACGAGGCCGACGATGAGGGTGCCGATGAGTCCCATGAGTGAGCTCCTTGTTGTGAGTGTTGGCGATGGTAGTGGGTGCAGCACCGGTGCCGTCAATCGGGGCGAGCCTCGACAACACGCACCGGCACCCGCTGCGCCAGCGCGCACATCAGCTCGTAGCCGATCGTGCCGGCGGCGCGCGCGACCTCGTCGATCGCCAGCCGCGAGCCGCGCGGGCCTTCGCCCCAGAGCGTGACCTCGCTGCCCATGCCGGCATCGGATGTTGGCGCGAGATCGACCGCGATCATGTCCATGCTGACGCGGCCGACGGTGCGCGTGCGCACACCGTTCACCAGTACCGGCGTGCCCGTCGCGCAGTGGCGTGGGTAGCCGTCGGCATAGCCGACGGCTGCGATGCCGATCGTCATCGGCTCGCTCGCCGTGAAGCTGCTGCCGTAGCCGACGCTGTCGCCCACCGACAAGCGCTGCGTGGCGATCAACTTCGAGCGCAGCGTCATCGTCGGCCGCAAGTCCCAATGCGCGATGTCGTGCTCGGGGAAGTCGGGCGCGCTGCCGTAGCTCATGATGCCGGAGCGTACCCAGTCGGCGTGCTGGTGGTGCCGTAGCGTGGCCGCGCTGTTGGCCAGCGACCTCTCACCCGGCAGGTCGCGCGTGGCGGCTTCGAATGCCGTGACCTGCTGCGCGATGCCGCGCGGCCCGTCGGCGTCCGAGAAATGCGTCATCAGCGAAATCTCGCCGACTTGCGGCAGCGCACTCAGGCGCGCCCACGCACTGCGATAGGCCTCGGGCTTGAAGCCCAGCCGATTCATGCCACTGTTCATCTTCAGGAACACACGGTGTGGCGTGTGCGTCTTGTGCGTCGCCAGCCAGTCGATCTGCTCGGTGCAATGAACCACGTGCCAGAGGTCCAGGCGCGAACACAGCTCGAGGTCGCGCAACTCGAACGCGCCTTCGAGCAGCAGCACCGGGCCGCGCCAGCCGAGCGCGCGGATGCGCTCGGCTTCCTGCAGGTCGAGCAGCGCAAAACCGTCGGCGCCACGCAAGCCGTCGTAGGCGCGTTCGATGCCGTGCCCGTACGCATTGGCCTTGACGACGGCCCAGACCTTGGCGTCCGGCGCCGCGGCGCGAGCGCGCCCGAGGTTGTGCGCGAGCGCATCGGTGTGGATCAGGGCTTCGATCGGGCGCGGCATCAGTGACCGCCCGGCCGCCCGAAGGGCACTGACGCCCCCTCGGGGGCAGCGAACGCAGTAAGTCGGGGGGTCATGCCTGCATCGTAACGAGGTGATGCTGCATGCTATAACCCGCCCGCCCGTCAGAGGCGATTTCATTACGGAGACCGAGTCGTTGCGCCGCCTATGAAACGTGGCTTCTACACCATCATGTCGGCGCAGTTCTTCAGCTCGCTGGCGGACAACGCGCTGTTCGTCGCTGCGGTCGAGATGCTGCGCACCGGCGGCGCGCCCGAGTGGCAACGCGCCGCGCTGGTGCCGATGTTCGCGCTCTTCTACGTCGTGCTGGCGCCGTTCGTGGGCGCCTTTGCCGACGCCTTGCCCAAAGGCAAGGTCATGTTCGTCTCCAACGCGATCAAGGTCGTCGGCTGCCTGATGATGTTGTTCGGCACGCACCCGCTGCTGTCGTACGCGATCGTCGGCCTCGGCGCGGCGGCGTACTCGCCGGCCAAGTACGGCATCCTGACCGAGCTGCTGCCGCCGTCGCAACTGGTCAAGGCCAACGGCTGGATCGAAGGCCTGACGATCGGCTCGATCATTCTCGGCGTGCTGCTTGGCGGCCAGCTGATCGGGCCGAAGTTCGCGCCGATGCTGCTCGGCTTTGACCTGCCGCTCGTCGACACTGGCATCGACACGGGCCCCGAAGCGGCCATCGCCTCGATGATCCTGTTCTACCTGATCGCGGCGCTGTTCAACCTGCGCATCCCGCGCACCGAGTCGCCGCTGCTGCCGATGGACCGGCCGTTGGCGCTGGTGCGCGATTTTTCGCAGTGCAACGCGCGCCTGTGGGCCGACAAGCTCGGCCAGATTTCGCTGTCGACGACGACGCTGTTCTGGGGCGTTTCTGGCAACCTGCGCTACATCGTGCTGGCCTGGGCGGGTGCGGCGCTCGGCTACTCGACGACGCAGGCCTCGAGCCTGGTCGGCGTGGTCGCTGTCGGCACCGCGGTCGGCGCGATCGTGGCTTCGATGTTCATGAAGCTGGACCGCGCCACCAGCGTCATCCCGCTGGGCATCGGCATGGGCCTGCTGGTGATCCTGATGAACTTCATCAACAACGTCTGGATGGCCGCGCCGTTCCTGATCATCCTGGGCGCCATCGGCGGCTACCTCGTCGTGCCGATGAACGCGCTGCTGCAGCACCGCGGCCACAACCTGATGGGCGCCGGCCGCTCGATCGCCGTGCAGAACTTCAACGAGCAGGCCTGCATCCTCGGCCTGGGCGCGTTCTACACCGCGATGACGAAGTTCGGCCTGTCGGCGTTCGGTGCGATCACGATCTTCGGCATCGTCGTCGCCGGCACGATGGAGCTGATCCGGCGCTGGCACCAGCGCAACACCGTGCTGCACCGCGACGAGGTCGAGCGCTTGCTCGCGATCGCCCGCTCAGACCCGCATTGATGTGGCCCACCCCCGTAGCGGCTGCGCCGCACCCCCTCAAGGGGGCACCGCTGGCGGCCTGGCGGAGCCAGATCCGCGGCGGTTGCATGAGACTGCACGCGTGACCAGCGCCTCAGTGAGTCGCTGAGTGTCTCTTCGGCAGGGCAATTTGCCGGCAGCTCTGGCGCTGGTCTTCAACGCCTTCACCTGGGGCGTCAGCTGGTGGCCGTTTCGCCAGCTCGAAGCGGCCGGCTTGCATCCGCTGCCCGCCACGGTGCTGATCTACCTGCTTGCCGTGGCGGTGATCACGCTGGCGCGCCCAGCGGCTTGGCGCGAGCTGCTGAAGCACCCGGCGCTGTGGGTGCTGGTGCTGGCCTCGGGCACCACCAACGCCGCTTTCAACTGGGCGGTGACCATCGGCGACGTGGTGCGCGTGGTGCTGCTGTTCTATCTGATGCCGCTGTGGGCGGTGCTGCTGGCGCGGCTGTTGTTGCACGAGCCGCTGACCGGCGGCACGTTGCTGCGCGTCGCGCTGGCGCTGGCCGGCGCGCTGATCATCCTGTGGCCGCAGGACGGCGCCGGTTGGCCGGTGCCGCGCACGCTGCCCGAGTGGCTGGGCGTGGTCGGTGGCTTCGCATTCGCGCTCAACAACGTCATGCTGCGGCGCGAGGCTGCACGCTCCGAGTCGGCGCGTGCGCTGGCGATGTTCTCAGGCGGTGCGTTGGTGGCGCTGCTGTTGTCGCTGCTGCTCGGCGCCCGTGGCATCGTGCCGGGCCTGCCGCCGCTGTCCTGGGGCTGGATCACCGGGGCGCTGGTGCTCGGCGCCTGCTTCCTGGCCAGCAATCTGGCCTTGCAATACGGCGCAGCGCGCCTGACCGCCAACGCGACTGCCGTCATCATGCTCGTCGAGGTCTTGTTTGCCAGTGTTTCGGCGGTGCTGCTCGGCGCCGGCACGATCGATTGGCGTGTGCTGATCGGCGGTGCCGCGATCATTGCCGCGGCGATGTCGGCGGCGCTGCAGCAGCGCAGCGCGCACTGAGCCGCGCTCAGTGCGGCTCGTTGGCTTCCGCTGACGCCGACGGCTCGCCGGGGTCTTCGGCAGCGCTGGTGTCGTGGAACTCAGCGCTGGCTTTCTGCGCTGCTTTCTTGCTGCGTTTGCGCTGCAGCCGTTCGTTTTCTGCCGGCGCCACCAAGCCAAGCAGGCGCAACTCGCCGAGCATCGTCTCTTCCTTGATCGGCTTGGTCAGGTAGGCATCGCAGCCGGCGAAGGTGCCGCGCACGCGGTTGGTGGCGCTGCCATGGGCGCTGACGATGACCACGCGCGGCGGCAAGCCAGTGCCATGCGGGCGCTGCTGGCGCTTCAAGTGCTGGCACAGCGCAAAGCCATCCATGGCACTGTCCGGGCCTAGGTCGACATCGACGAACACGGCGTCGAAACGTTGTTGCGCCAGTTGCGTCAGCGCGGTCTGGCTGTCGACCGCCGTCTCGGTGCGCAACCCGAGCGCCGCCAGCTGGCGCTGCAGGAAGCGCAGCGCGATCTCGCTGTCGTCGATCAGCAGGGCCAGCGGGCCGGTGGAGACATCGGTCGCACGGCGCTGCGGCTGCGGGTCGTCGGCGGCCAGCGGGGCCAGCGGAACCGGGCCGCTGGTCGCGTGCAACGGCGGCGGTGCACTTCTGAAAAAGCGCAGCGCGACGGCGGCATCGAGCTCGCGGAAGACTTGCAACGGGTCGATCGGCCGCATCGTCCAGGCCAGCGCGCCTTCGGGGGCCAGTGAGCCGATGTAGACCGTGTCGGCGCCGCGGTCGGCGGCCATGACCTCGTCGATGGCGCCGGGGTGGTCGGCATCGGCAATCACGAAATCGGCCGAGCCGATGTCGTCGACCTGCGCATAGGCCGGGACGCGCGTGCCGGAAAAGCGCAGGTAGGAGGTGAGCGCCTGGCGCTCGAAGTCGCCAAAGCCGATCAGCAGCACGCGCTGCACCGGCATCGGCATGGAAGGAGGGGTCGAGGGATGGAGCGCGCTCACACCGCCGATGTTCCTGGGCCTCCGGTGCGCTGTCAACGAAAGGCTCCCCCTAGACCGCATCCGCATGTTCGAGGCGATACGATGCGTGAATTTGGACCACCCCCGAAGCGGCTTTGCCGCTTCCCCCTCAAGGGGGCACCGCCAGTGGACTGACAGAGCCAGATCCACGGCGGTTGCTTGGGAAAACCCTTGCTTCACGTAGAGAGGTTCTCATGACTCCGTCTTCCTTGTTCGAGTTCTCGTCAACGTCGATCGCCGGAAAGCCAGCCGACTTTGCAGCCCGCCGTGGGCATGTGTTTCTCATCGTCAACACCGCCAGCGCCTGCGGCTTCACGCCGCAGTTCAAGGGCCTCGAAAAGCTGTGGGAAGACTACCGGGACCGTGGCCTGGTGGTCGTCGGCTACCCCTGCAACCAGTTCGGCGCGCAAGACCCCGGCAGCAACGGCGAGATCGCCTCATTTTGCGAGATGAACTACGGCGTCAGCTTTCCGCTGATGGCCAAGGTCGATGTCAATGGCGCCAGCGCCGACCCATTGTGGAACTGGCTCAAGGCCGCAGCGCCCGGCATGCTCGGCAGCGAAGCCATCAAATGGAACTTCACAAAGTTCCTCGTCGGCCGCGACGGCAAGGTGATCAAGCGCTACGCGCCCAACGACGAGCCGGAGAAGCTGCGTGCGGACATCGAGAAGGCGCTGGCGGCATGAGCGTCGCACGGCTGTTCCGAAGACGCTCGCTCCCCGGGGCCAACACGGTGGCCCCTTCACTGCCATGGGGGACGGACCGCAGGGCCAAGGAGGCGACATGAGCGTTTTCGGTCATTTGGAGCCGTACGCAGGCGACCCGATCCTGAGCCTCAACGAGGCCTTCCAGAAGGACCCCCGGCCGCACAAGGTCAACCTGTCGATCGGCATCTACTTCGACGACGACGGCCGCATCCCGGTGCTGGCCAGCGTGCGCGAGGCCGAGGCGCAGATGCTGGCCGCTGGCGGCACCAAGAGCTACCTGCCGATCGAGGGCGATGCTGCGATGCGGCACGCCGTGCAGGCGCTGCTGTTCGGTGCCGGGCATCCGGCCATCGAGTCCGGGCGCATCGCCACGCTGCAAACCGTTGGCTCGAGCGGCGGCCTGAAGGTCGGCGCCGACTTCATCCGCCGCTGGCTGCCCGACAGCCAGGTCTGGGTCAGCGACCCGACCTGGGACAACCACCGTGCGATGTTCGAAGGCGCCGGCATTGCCGTCCACACCTACCCGTACTACGACGCGAGGACGGGTGGCCTGAAGTTCGACGCCATGTGCGACGCGTTGCGCGCCTTGCCGCCGAAGAGCATCGTGCTTCTGCACGCCTGCTGCCACAACCCGACCGGCGTCGACCTGACGCGCGCGCAGTGGGACCAACTGGCGCCACTGCTGGCCGAGCGGCAACTGCTGCCCTACCTCGACCTGGCGTACCAGGGCTACGGCGACGGCATTGAAGAAGACGCCTACGCCGTGCGCCTGATGGCCGGCAAAGGCATGACCTTCATCGTTGCCAACTCGTTCTCGAAAAGCATGAGCGTGTACGGCGAGCGTGCTGGCGCTTTGAGTTTTGTCTGCAGTGACGCGGCCGAAGCCGATCTCGTGCTCGGACAGTTGAAGGCCACCGTGCGCCGCAACTACTCGAGCCCGCCGATCCACGCCGCCGGCATCGTCGCCCGCGTGCTCACCGATTCGACGCTGCGGCCGCAATGGGAGGGCGAAGTGGCAGCGATGCGCGAACGCATCCTGGCGATGCGCAAGAGCTTGTATGCCGTGCTGTCTGCCAAGCTGCCGGGCCGCGACTTCGGCTACTTCCTGACCCAGCGCGGCATGTTCAGCTACACCGGCCTGAGTGCGGCGCAGGTCGACCGCCTGCGCGAAGAGCACGCGGTTTATCTCGTGCGCTCGGGGCGCATGTGCGTGGCGGGCTTGAGCACAAAGAACGTCGAGCGGACGGCGGTGGCGTTTGCGGCCGTGCTCTGAGGCAAAGAGCCCCTAGCTCGCGGCGCTCGCGTCCCCCGAGGGGAGCGAGGCCGCTTGGGGCGGCCCGGCACTGGCCTCAGATGCAGCGCCCGCCATCGACCTCCATGCACACGCCGGTGACCATCGAGGCTTCGTCGCTGCACAGGTAGCAGGCGGCGTTGCCGAGGTCTTCGGGCGTCGAGAAACGGCCGATCGGGATCGTCGACAGGAACTTGGCGCGCATCTCCGGCGTGTCTTCGCCCATGAAGGTGGCCAGCAGCGGCGTCTCGCCGGCCACCGGGTTCAGTGCGTTGACGCGGATGCCTTGCGGCGCGAGCTCCACCGCGGCGGCGCGCGTGGCGGTGATGACCCAGCCCTTGCTGGCGTTGTACCAACACAGCCGCGGCCGTGGGCTGACACCGGCCGTGGAGGCGATGTTGAGCACCACGCCGCGCAGGCCGCGCGCATCGGCCGCGCGTGCCTTGAAGCGCGGCACCGCTTCGCGCATCGCCAGGTAGATCGCCTTCATGTTGATGGCGACGATGCGGTCGAAGTCGTGCTCGTCCAGAGTCTTCGAGCGGCTGCGGTTTGTGGCCGATGCCGGCGTTGTTGACGAGGATGTCGAGCGGCCCGAAAAAGCGCTCGGCGGCGTCGAACATGTTCTTCGTGTCGCTGGCGCTGCTGACATCGGCGCGCCAGGCGCGAGCAACGTTTTCGCCGCCCAGCGCCGCAGCCGCTCTTCTCTGCGGCATCGCCACGCAGATCGACCAGCAGCACCTTCGCGCCCTCGGCGACGAACTTGCGCGCGATGCCTTCGCCGAAGCCCGAGCCGGCGCCGGTGACGATCGCCACTTTGTCTTTCAACCGCATGCCGCTGCTCCCTTTGCGTCAACCGTGTTGGATGGCAATCGTCTTCAGCGCCGAAAAGCCGTACAGCGCCTCGAAGCCCTTCTCGCGGCCGTGGCCGGACGACTTGACGCCGCCGAACGGCAGCTCGATGCCGCCGCCGGCGCCGTAGTTGTTGACGAAGACCTGGCCGCATTTCAGCGCCCGCGCCACGCGCAGCGCGCGGCTGCCGTCCTTCGTCCACACGCCGGCCACCAGGCCGTAGGCGGTGCCGTTGGCGATGCGGATCGCGTCGGCCTCGCCGTCGAACGGGATCACCACCTGCACCGGGCCGAAGATTTCTTCCTGCGCCAGGCGCTGCGCTGCATCCACCGGCGCCAGCAACGTCGGCGCAACGTAGTGGCCGCGCGGCGGCAGATCGCGCGGCAACGGCGCTTGCGCGGCGACGCTCAGGCCGGTGTCGCGCGCCAAGGCCAGATAGCCCTCGACGATCTCGCGCTGCCGCGCCGACACCAGCGGCCCGACATCGAGGTCGTCGATCGCCGGCCCGACGCGCAGCGCCCGGTAGCGCTCGGCCATGCGCTGCACCACTTCGTCGAAGCGCGAGCGCTCGACGAGGATGCGCGACGCCGCCGAACAGGTCTGCCCCGCGTTCTGGATGCCGCCGTTGACGAGGAAGGGCAGCGCGGCATCGAGATCGGCATCGGCGAAGACGAGCTGCGGGCTCTTGCCGCCGAGTTCGAGCGTCACCGGAATCGTGTTCCTCGCCGCCGCGGCTTGCACGAGTTGCCCCACCGCCACCGAGCCGGTGAACGACAGGTGGGCCACGCCGCGGTGCGCCGTCAACGCCGCACCGGCTTCTTCGCCGAGGCCGGGCACGACGTTGAGCGCGCCCGCGGGCAGGCCCACTTCCAACGCCAGTTGCGCGACCGCCAGCGCGGTCAGGCACGCTTCTTCGGCCGGCTTCAACACACAGGCATTGCCCATCGCCAGCGCCGCGCCGACCGAGCGGCCGATGATCTGCATCGGGTAGTTCCAGGGCACGATGTGGCCGGTCACGCCATGCGGCTCGCGCAGCGTCAGCGCGGTGGTGCCCCGGGCATAAGGAATCGTCTCGCCCATCACCTTGTCGGCCGCGCCGCCGTAGAACTCGAAGTAGCGCGCCATCGCCACGGCGTCGTTGCGCGCTTGTTTGAGCGGCTTGCCGACGTCGAGCGCTTCGAGCTGCGCCAAGTCGTCGGCCGCTTCGAGCACGCGCGCCGACAGGCGCATCAGCAGGCGCCCGCGCTCGGCGGCGGTCAGGCGTCCCCACTCGCCGTCGAGCGCGGCTTGCGCGGCCTGCACTGCGGCGTCGATGTCGGTGGCGTTGCCACGCGCGATGGCGGCCAGCGTGCTGCCATCCGAGGGGTTCATCAGCGGCAGCGTCTCGCGCGACGCGCCGGCGCGCCACTGGCCGGCGATGAAGACACGATCGGTGGCGTCGAGAAGAGGCAGCGTTGGCATCGACCGCTCCACGGAAAAGGCGACGATGCAGGATACTCCGGCGCGCCCATGATCTGGTTCCTGCTCCAGCGCTTCGCCAGCTTCGCGGTCACGCTGGCCGTGGCCTCGCTGATCGTCTTCGCCGTGCTCGAAATCCTGCCCGGCAACCCGGCCGAGGTGATGCTCGGCGACACGGCCACGCCCGAGTCGCTGGCGGCGCTCGAAGCCAAGCTCGGCCTCGACAAGCCGGCTGCGGCGCGCTACTTGACGTGGGTCGGCGGCCTGCTGCAAGGCCAGAGCGCGACGAGCTATGCGTACGACACGCCGACCTTCGATCTGATCGCCGAACGTCTGGTCGTCAGCCTGCCGCTGGCGCTGCTGGCGATGGTGTTGACGGTGATCGTCGCGCTGGCCGCCGGGGTCTATGCGGCGGCGAACCACCGCAAGGCCGGCGACACCGGCGTCATGCTGCTGTCGCAGCTCGGCTTGTCGTTGCCGAACTTCTGGCTCGCCATCCTGCTGATCCTGCTGTTCGCGGTGCAGTTGCAGTGGGTCAGCGCCGGCGGCTTCCCCGGATGGACCGAAGACGAGGGCGGCGGGGTCTGGCCCGCACTGTCGTCGCTGCTGTTGCCCGCGCTGTCGTTGGCCGCCGTGCAGGCCGCGATCCTGGCGCGCGTGACGCGCTCGTCGGTGCTCGAAGCGCTGCGCGAGGACTATGTGCGCACCGCGCGCGCCAAGGGCCTGTCGCGCCGCCAGGTGCTGTGGCGCCATGTGCTGCGCAACGCGATGGTGCCGGTGCTGACGATCATGGGCCTGCAGTTCGCCAACCTGATCACCGGCGCCATCATCGTCGAGAACGTCTTCGTGCTGCCGGGCATCGGGCGCCTCGTCTTCCAGGCGATCGGCAACCGCGATCTGGTGCTGGTGCGCGACGTGGTGATGCTGTTGGCGGCGGTGGTCGTGCTCGTCAACTTCATCGTCGATGTGCTGTATGCGGTGGTCGATCCTCGGTTGCGGGCGCGCCATGCTTGAGCCGCGCGCGCCGGGCCGCCCCAAGCAAGCGGCTCCTCCCCGTGGGGGAGTGGCTGCGGTACACCGCGGCCGAGGGGCTGTCATGTCGCGCTCGCTGCAACATCCGAGCTTCGCCATCGGTGCAGCTGCTCGTGCTGCTGCTGACTGCCGCAGCGCTGCTGTCGCTCGTCTGGAGCCCGTACCCGCCGGCCGACATCGACATCGCCAACAAGCTCGCCTCACCTTCGGCGGCGCATTGGCTCGGCACCGACAGCCTGGGCCGCGACATCGCCTCGCAACTGCTGGTCGGCGCGCAGAACTCGATCGCCGTCGGCGTCGTCGCCGTCGGCATCGGCGTTCTGCTCGGCGTGGCCATCGGCTGCCTGGCCGCGGCGCAGCGCGGCTGGGTCGAAGAGCTGCTGATGCGCAGCCAGCGACTTCACGTTCGCTTTCCCGGCGCTGCTGACCGCGATCATGCTGACCGCGATCTACGGCCCAGGCCTGCTGACCAGCATCGTCGCCATCGGCATCTTCAACATCCCGGTGTTCGCGCGCCTGGCGCGCGCCGCCGCCAACAGCGTCTGGTCGCGCGACTACGTGCTCGCCGCGCGCGCTGCAGGAAAGGGCGCGTGGCGCATCACCACCGACCATGTGCTGCCCAACATCGCCAACGTGCTGATCGTGCAGATGACGATCCAGTTCGCGCTGGCGATCCTCGCCGAAGCGGCATTGAGTTATCTCGGCCTGGGCACGCAGCCGCCGCAGCCGAGCTGGGGCCGCATGCTCAACGAGGCGCAGACGATGATGTTCCAGGCGCCGCTGCTGGCGGTCTATCCTGGCGTGGCGATCGCGCTGGCGGTGCTGGGCCTGAACCTGCTCGGCGACGGGCTGCGCGATCTGTTGGACCCCAAGCTGGCGAGGCAACGATGAAACCCTTGAAGATCGACTTCGTATCGGACGTGGCCTGCCCCTGGTGCGCCGTCGGCCTGAACGCGCTCGAACGGGCGCTGGAGCGCAGGCGGCGACATCGCCGTAGAGCTGCACATGCAGCCGTTCGAACTCAACCCGACGATGGCCGCGGAAGGCGCCAACGCGGCGCAGTACCTGAAGGCCAAGTACGGCATGAGCGACGAGCAGCTCGCTGTCAATCGCGCGCGCATCGCCGAGCGCGGCGCGGCGGAGGGCTTCACCTTCGGCACGCGCGAGCATGTGTGGAACACCTTCGACGCGCACCGCCTGCTGCATTGGGCCGGCATCGAAGGCGCCGGGGGCAGCAACGCGCGTTGAAGCATGCGCTGCTCAAGGCCTACCACGGCGAAGGCCGCAACCCCGGTGCGCACGACGTGCTGCTCGAACTCGCCGAGCAAGTCGGCCTGCCGGCCGAGCGCGCACGCGAAGTGCTGGAGAAGAATCAGTTCGCCGACGAGGTGCGCGAAGCCGAGCGTTTCTGGCATCAAGCGGGCATCCACTCGGTGCCCGCGGTGGTCATCAACCGCCAGCACCTGATCTCCGGCGGCCAGCCGAGCGAGGTCTTCGAGCAGGCGCTGCGGCAGATTGCCATGTGCCGGGCGCTGGAGTCGATGGCGCGTAACGTCGAGATCAAGGCCCGCCTCCCGGCAGCATCGAGTCGCTGCTGCCGCGGGCTCGTGCGCTGGCCGATGGCCCTGAAGTCCTGATCGAGCAGGACGACACCTTCTTCACCTGTGCGCACGGCCGCTTGAAGCTGCGCGACTTCGGCGACGGCACGGGCGAGCTGATCCACTACGAACGCGCCGACGCCGAAGGTCCCAAGCTCTCCGACTACGTGCGTGCACCGACCAGCGACCCGGCCGCGTTGCGCGAAGCGCTGATTCGAGCGCAGGGCACCCAAGGCCGCGTGCGCAAGACGCGCTGGCTGCTGATGATCGGCCAGACACGCGTCCACCTCGACCGCGTGCACGGCCTCGGTGACTTCATGGAGCTCGAGGTCGTGTTGCGCGACGGCCAGAGCGCGGCCGATGGCGAGGCCGTGGCCGAGCGGTTGATGGTTGAGCTGGGAATCGCGCGCGAACAACGCGTGGCCGGTGCCTACCTCGATCTGCTCGCCCGATGACCGCTCCGCTGCTCGACGTGCGTGACCTCACCGTCACGCTGCCGACGGCGCAAGGCCGCCGCGCCGCGCTGCGTGGCGTGTCGTTCACGCTCAGCCGCGGCGCCACGCTCGGCCTCGTCGGTGAATCGGGCTGCGGCAAGTCGTTGACGGCCTTGGCACTGATGGGCTTGCTGCCTGACGGCGCGCAAGTCACGGGATCGATCCGCTTCGACGGCCGCGAGCTGACCACGCTCGATGACGAGGCGATGGGCGCGCTGCGCGGCGACCGCATCGGCATGGTGTTCCAGGAACCGATGACGGCGCTGAACCCTGTTCATCGCATCGGCGACCAGATCGCCGAGTCGCTGCGCCTGCACAAGCAGATGAACGCCGCGGCGGCGCGCGCCGAAGCGCTGCGACTTGCTGGAGCGCGTGCAACTGCCGCGGGCGCGCGAGACGGCTCGATGCCTATCCGCATGAACTCTCCGGCGGCCAGCGCCAGCGGATCGTCATCGCGATCGCGCTCGCTTGTGGGCCCGACCTGCTGATTGCCGACGAGCCGACCACCGCGCTCGACGCGACGATCCAGCGCGAGGTGCTCGACCTGCTCGATGAGCTGCGGCGTGACAGCGGCATGGCGCTCTTGCTGATCAGCCACAACCTCGACGTGATGGCCGCGCGCGTCGAGCGCCTGGCGGTGATGTACGGCGGGCAGATCGTCGAAGCAGGCCCGACGCAAGAGGTCTTCGAACGTCGCGCGCACCCATACACGCGCGGGCTGTTCGCTGCGCGGCCGAGGATCGGCCTGGCACGCGGCACGCGCTTGGCCACGATCCGTGGCCGCGTGCCGGCCTTGCACGAGATGCCGGCGGGCTGTGCGTTCGCGGAGCGTTGCGACTTCGTGGCCGATGCATGCCTGACTGCGCCACCGGGCGAACAGGCCGTGAGCAGCACGCATGCGGTGCGCTGCATTCGCTGGCGGGAGGCTGCTGCATGAACGCTTTGCTGCAAGTCACTTCGCTGACGAAGCACTACACGCTGCCGCGCGCGCATCCATTCGCCACGATGGCAACGCTGACCGCACTCGACGACGTCAGCTTCACGCTCGATGCGGGCAAGACGCTTGGCATCGTCGGTGAATCCGGTTCGGGCAAGAGCACGCTGGCGCGTCTGGTGATGGCGCTCGAAGCCCCGACTTCAGGCAGCGTTGCGTTCGAGGGGCGCGACCTGCACCAACTCAGCCGCGACGGCTTGCGCCAGGCGCGGCGCCACTTCCAGATGGTCTTCCAGGACCCGTACAGCTCGCTCGACCCGCGCATGACCGTGGCACGCACCGTGGCCGAGCCGCTCGATCAACTCGAACACCGGACGCGCACACAACAGCGCGAGCGAGCCGCGGCGATGCTCGACGCGGTGGGCCTCAACGCGGCGACCGATCTCGACAAATACCCGCACGAGTTCAGCGGCGGCCAGCGCCAGCGCATCGCGATCGCGCGCGCACTCGTCACGCAGCCCAGGCTGATCGTCGCCGACGAGCCGGTGAGCGCGCTCGATGTCAGCGTGCAGGCCCAGGTGCTCAATCTGATGCAGGATCTTCAGGAGCGCTTCGGCCTGGCCTACCTGTTCATCAGCCACGACCTGGCGGTGGTCGATCTGGTCTGCGACGAACTGATCGTGCTGCAGCACGGTCGGATCGTTGAACGCGGCGCCACCGACCACGTGCTCAATGCGCCGCAGCAGCCGTACACGCAGCGGCTGATCGAAGCGGTGCCGCGGCCAATGTGGCAGCATCCGCGCTGATTTCAGGAGGAAGCCCCATCATGACTCTCGCCCGCCGTACCCTCATCGCCCTGGCCGCAGCGGCCGTCTCGTTCGGCGCTGCGCACGCACAGCCGAGCAACAAGAGCCGCGTCACGCTGGCCATGGTGCTCGAGCCGACGGGCCTGGACCCGACGATCGCGCCGGCCGCGGCGATCGGCGAGATCGTTCACTACAACGTGTTGGAAGGCCTCGCCAAGATCAACGTCGATGGCAGCGTGGTGCCGCTCTTGGCTGAGAGCTGGGCGATGGACCCGGACGGCAAGAGCTACACCTTCAAGCTGAAGAAGGGCGTCAAGTTCCACGACGGTGAGGCTTTCGATGCCAGCGACGTCAAGTTCAGCTTCGAGCGCGCCAAGGACGACAAGAGCACCAACAAGGCCAAGAAGGCGGTGTTCGACAACATCCGCCGCATCGACACGCCCGATGCGCACACGGTGATCCTGACGCTCGAAAACGCCGACCCGAATTTTCTCTTCCGCATGGGCGAGAACACCGCCGTGATCCTCGATCCGAAGAGCGCGGCGGGCACGGCCACCAAGCCGGTCGGCACCGGTCCCTTCACCTTCGACGACTGGAAGAAGGGCACGTCGGTGTCGCTGAAGAAGTGGCCGGGATATCGCGACGCCAAGGGCGTGAAGCTCGAGCGCGTGATCTTCCGCTTCATCAACGACCCTGCGGCGCGCGTGGCAGCGCTGCTGGCAGGCGACATCGACGGCGTGCCGCGCCTCGATGCACCGCAGGCGCTGAAGCAGTTGCAGGGCGACAAGCGCTTCGAGGTCGTTGTCGGCAGCACCGCGGGCAAGGGCATCCTGGCCATCAACAACAAGAAGAAGCCTCTCGACGATGTGCGCGTGCGCCGCGCGATCGCGCAGGCCATCGACCGCAAGGCCTTCATCGACGGCGTGCTCGAAGGCCTGGGCAAGCCGATCGGCAGCCACTTCGCGCCGACCGACGCCGGCTATGTCGATCTGACCAGCGCCGCGCCGTACGACGTCGAGAAGGCCAAGGCGCTGTTGAAGGAAGCCGGCGTGGCAACGCCGCTCAACGTCACGCTGACGCTGCCGCCACCGCAGTACGCCCGCAAGGGCGGCGAGGTCATCGCGGCACAACTGGCCAAGATCGGCATCGTTGCGAAGATCGAAAACGTCGAGTGGGCGCAGTGGCTCGGCGGCACGTTCAAGGGCAACTTCGACCTGACGATCATCAACCACGTCGAGCCGCTGGACTACATGCAGTACACCAACACGGCCTACTACTGGGGCTACGACAACAAGGACTTCCGCAACCTGACCGCCAACTTCGCCGCCACCGGCGACAAGAAGGAACGCGCGAAGTTGTTCGCCGACATCCAGAAGAAGATTGCCGCCGACCAGGTCAACGCCTACATCTTCAACCCGGCGCAGGTGGCGGTGTCGAGGAAAGGGCTGAAAGGGCTGTGGGCCTCGTCGCCGATTTTTGCCAACGACATGGCTTCGGTGAGTTGGCAATGAGGGCCGAGCGCTGGGCCGCTCCCGAGCCGGCCCGCGCCCCCTCGGGGGGCCGGGCGGTGTACTCACCGAGCGGGGGGCTCCAATGAGCAAAGCAACCATCGAGAAGTTGTATGCGGCGTTCGCCGCGCTCGACGCGAAGACGATGGCGCAGTGCTACGCCGACGACGCGCACTTCGACGACGAAGCGTTCTCGCTGCGCGGCCGCCATCAGATCGGCGGCATGTGGTCGATGTTGATCGAGGCCATCAAGAAGCAAGGCCGCAAGGACTGGAAGCTCGAAGTGCGTGACATCACCGAGAACAGCGCGCATTGGGAGCCGACCTACCGCTTCTCCGCCACCGGGCGGATGGTGCACAACATCATCGACGCCGAGTTCGAGTTCGACTCGCAAGGCCTGATCAAGCGGCAAGCGCGATCGTTTCGACTTCTGGCGCTGGTCGCGTCAGGCGCTCGGCATGACGGGTGCGATGCTCGGCTGGTCGGGTTTCTTGCGCGGCAAGGTCAGGCGCACCGCCGCCCGCCAGTTGGAAAAGTATCTGAAGACGTACGCGTTGCCTGAACGCAGAGCGGGATGACAGCGCTTCACGACTGCAGCGCTGCCGAGTTGCTCGCGCTGTACGCGCGCGGCGAAACGTCGCCGCTGGACGTGTGCAAAGACCTGCTCGCGCACATCGAGCGCTGCGAGCCGAAGGTCGCGGCGTTGTGGGCGCTCGATGGGAAGGCGGCACTCGCGGCGGCCGGCGACAGCGAAGCCCGCTGGCAGCGTGGCCAGGCGCTGCCATTCGACGGTGTGCCGGTGACTATCAAGGAGAACATCGCCACGCGGGGCCTGCCGGTGCCGCTGGGCTGCGCGGCCACGCCCCTCGTGCCCGCCGCGGCCGACGCGCCACCGGCGGCACGCCTGCGCGAGGCCGGCGCGGTGATCATCGCCAAGACGACGATGCCAGACCTTGGCATGTTGTCGTCCGGCCTGTCGAGCTTTCACAAGTTGTCGCGCAACCCATGGGACTTGTCGAAGAACCCCGGTGGCAGCAGCGCTGGCGCTGCCGCGGCCAGCGCGGCCGGCTACGGTCCGCTGCACCTCGGCACCGACATCGGAGGCTCGATCCGCCTGCCCGCGGGGTGGTGCGGCATCGTCGGCTTCAAGCCGAGCCTGGGCCGCATCCCGATCGATCCACCGTACGCCGGCCGCGTCGCCGGGCCGATGACGCGCACGGTGCAGGACGCGGCGCTGGCGATGAGCGTGCTGGCGCAGCCCGATGCGCGCGACACGATGAGCCTGCCGTATCAGCGCATCGCCTGGAACGAACTCGACATCGACCTGCGCGGCCTGAGGATCGCCCTCTGGCTGGACGCCGGTTGGGGCATGGCACTCGACTCCGAGGTGCGAGCCGTCACCGAGTCCGCCGCGCGCGCGTTCGAGCAGGCCGGCGCGATCGTCGAGCCGCTGCCGCCGTTCACCACGCGCGCGATGATCGACGGCCTCGATGCCTTCTGGCGCATGCGTGCCTGGCTGGAGATCAGCGCCTGGTCCGCAGAGCGCCAATCGCAGGTGCTGCCGTACATCCACCAATGGGCGGCGGGCGGCGCGGCGTTGTCGGGCGAACAGGTCTTTCGCGGCTACAGCCAGATGGGTGCGATCCGTGACGCCACGGTGGCGGCCACGCGTGCATTCGATTTCGTGTTGTCTCCGGTCAGCCCCGTGGTGAGTTTTCCTGCCGAGTTCGCCAGCCCGCTCAACGACCCGGCGCGGCCGTTCGAGCACATCGCCTTCACGTTGCCGTTCAACTTCAGCGAGCAGCCGGCCATCGCGCTCAATGCGGGCTACAGCATCGGCGGGTTTCCGATCGGCGTGCAACTGGCCGGGCATCGCCACGACGACCTCGGCGTGCTGCGGATCGCGCGCGCGTTCGAGCCGTTGCGAGAGCTGCAGCGGCCCTACCCGGCTCTGTAGTCGCTCGCAGTACAGTGCCTCTCATGCCAACTCTCGACGACCGTGGACTGCCCACGGGCAGCACCCATGAAGCCGCGCGCCACGCGGTCGAGTCGGCGCTGTGGCGAATGATGGCGTTCTACGACACGCCGCTGTCCGATCTCGATGTAGCCATTGCTTTCGATCCCGCGTGGCCGCTGCCGCACGCGATGAAGGCGGGCTTCCTGTTCTCGCTCACCGAGCCGGGTCTGGTCGACGAGGCCTCGCAGCACCTCGCCGCCGCGCGTGCGCTGCTCACGGCCTCCACACCAGCGCGCGAGCGTGCGCACGTCGAAGCCCTGCAACTGATCCAGGAAGGTCGCTGGGCAGCAGCCTGTCGCGCCTGGGACCTGCTGCTGATCGAGCATCCGCGCGACGCACTCGCCCTGCAATGGGCGCAGCTCTGGGACTTCTACCGCGGCGACGCGCCGTCGCTGCGCGCGCGGCCGGCGCGTGCGTTGGCGGAGTGGGACGAAGACGATCCGCTGTTTCCCCACGTGCTCGGGCTGTGGGCCTTCGGCCTCGAAGAGAACCATTGCTTCAGCGCCGCCGAAGAAGCCGGCCGCCGCGCGCTGGCGATCGACCCGCGCGCGCCGTGGGCGATTCATGCCGTGGCCCATGTGATGGACATGCAGGGCCGCTTCGACGATGGCACCGCGTGGCTGCGCCACCACCAGCCGGCCTGGGCCGAAGGCAACGGCTTTGCCGCGCACCTGTGGTGGCACACCGCGCTGTTCCGTTTCGAAGGGCTGGACATCGCCGGCACGCTGCGCGTCGTCGACGGCCACTTGAGCGGCGAGCAGTTGCAGATCAGCCTGCAGCGCGTCGATGCCGCCTCGCTGCTGTGGCGCCTGCACCTGCTCGGCGCCGACGTGGCCGAGCGCTGCCGCGATTTGAGCCATGCGTGGTGCAAGGCCGAGCACCACATGCAGGGTCACTACGCCTTCAATGACACGCACGCGCTGATGGCGCTGCTCGCCGGCGGCGACGTGGCGCGCGCCGAGCACCACATCGCGCGCTGCGCCGAACGCGCGATGAGCGGCGACGATGCGCGGCGCGACAACCACGCCATGGCGCGCGAAGTCGGCCTGCCGCTCGCGCGCGGCCTGACGGCTTTCGGCAAAGGCGACCACGACAGCGCCGCCGACCAGCTCTACGCCGTGCGCCAACAGGCGCAGCGCTTCGGCGGCAGCCACGCCCAGCGCGATGTCATCGACCAGACCCTGCTCGCGGCGTGCGCGCGTGGCACCGGCCGCAAGGCGATGGGCCGCGCGCTGCTCAACGAACGCATCCTCGCCAAGCCGATGACGCCGCTGACGCGGCATTGGAGTGAGGCGATGGGACAGGCGTCGGCGCGGGCGCTGAAGTGAACGCCGAGGAAAAGCGCACGCAGCGTCTCAAACTGCTCGACGACCACATCGGCCAGTCGCTGCGCGACCGCAGACCGCTCAAGGCCGCGCCTCGTACACCAGGTTGAACGGCGTCTCGGTGGCGCGGCGAAAACGCGCGAAGCCGCCTTGGGTGGCGACCTGCCGCAACCGCGCTTCGCCGGCCTGCGCGCCCAGGCACAGGCCCACCTCCTGCGCGCGCGAGGCTGGCGTGCAGATGAAGGTCGACGCCGAGTAGAAGATGCGGCCCACCGGGTTCAGGTTGTCTTCGAGACGGTCGTTGGCAAAGGGCTCGACGATCAGCCAGTGGCCGTCCTTGTGCAGCGCCTCGCGCACATGGGCTGCGGCGCCGACCGGGTCGCCCATGTCGTGCAGACAGTCGAACATCGTCACCAGGTCGTAGCCGCGGCCCGGAAAGCCCTTGGCGCTGGCGACTTCGAAGCGCACGCGCGAGGCCAGGCCCGCGCGCTCGGCCGCCTGCGTCGCCTGCTCGACCGACGGCATGTGGTAGTCGAAGCCGACGAAGGTCGAGCGCGGGAACGCTTCGGCCATGATCAGCGTCGAGGCGCCGTGGCCGCAGCCGACATCGGCCACCGTGGCGCCGGCCGTGAGTTTGTCGAGCAGGCCATCGCACGCCGGTATCCACTGCGACACCAGGTTGGCCGCATAACCCGGCCGGAAGAAACGTTCGGTGCCGTGGAACAGGGCGCTGTCGTGTTCGTGCCAGCCCAGGCCGAGGCCGGTGCGAAAGGCGCTGACCATCTTCGGGATGGCCTTGAACTGCGCCACCGCGATCTCGAACGCACCCGGGATGAAGGCCGGGCCACCCTCGACCGTGAGCGCGAAGGCCTGCTCGTCGCTGAGGCTGAAGCGCTCGGTGGTCGGGTCGTACTCGACGTAGCCGCTGGCGGCCTGCGCCGACAGCCATTCGCGCACATAGCGCGCATCGGTTTCGGTGCGCTGGGCCAGCGCTTCGGCCGTCAGCGGCGCCTCGGCCAGCGCCTTGTACAGGCCGAGCTTGTCGCCGACGACGATGGTCGCGGCGTGCATCACCGCGCCGAGGTCGTGCACGAAGTTGCCCATGAAGGCGTTCAGGCGCGTCTCGTCGACGGCCAAGGTGCGCTGGGAAGTGGCTTGGATTGCGCTCATCGTCTGCTCCTGGGTTGAACCTGTGCCAGTTCTAGGCGCAACGACGACAGCGCGAAATGCTCAATCCTGCGTACGGTCAGCCTTCACGAGGCCAGCGCGCGCATCACCGCGGCGGTGCGCGTCTCGACCCCCAGCTTGCAGTAAACGCGCTGCAGGTGCTTGTGGACCGTGCGCGGGCTGATGGCCAGGATCTGCGCGATGTCGCGATCGGTCTTGCCCGCCGCCACCCACGACAGCACGTCGTGCTCGCGGGCCGTGACGGGCAACGTGCTCGGCAGTGTGGCGTTTTCGGCGCGCGCCCGCGCCAGCGCGCCGGTGCGGTGAAACAGCCCTGCCAGCGGGCGGCGCAGCTGGTCGAGCAGCGCCACCTCGCGGTCGCTGAAGTCGCGGCCGCGGCGGTTGAGCACGAAGCCCGCCAGCCAGCCGTCGCCCACATGCAGCGGCAGCGCCACGGCATGATCGATGCCGATCACGCGGTAGTACTCGTCGTACAGCGCGCTGTGGCGGAAGCTGCGCCACGGCACCGAGTCGCTGATGCGATGCGTGCGCGTGCCGCCGTCGAAGCCGTGGTGGCGCACCAGCGGATGCCCGCACAGGTGGCGGTCGAAGCTGGCAAGCACCTCGGCGCCGAGCGCCTCCGTGGCGACGACGCGGCGGTGGCCGCTCGCAAGATCGCAGACCGACAGCGTGGTCAGCTCCGAGGCCACCAGCGCCGGCAGGCGCTCGATGCCGCAGCGGGCAAAGCCGTCCGTGTCATCGATCGAATCGATCGCGTCGGCGGCGTCGGCGATGAAGTCGAGCGCAGCGCCGAGGGTCAATGCGGGGCAGCACATGGAGCAGAACTTACCTACAGGTAAGGTACTTGTCAACCAGTAGGTAAGTCCCTAGAATCGCACTCCATGAGCCGCGCTGCTGCCGTCACGCCCGCCGAATCCGACACCGCTCAGCGAATCCTCGACATTGCCTCGCGGCTGGTGCAGACGCGCGGCTTCAACGGTTTCAGCTACGCCCACATCGCCGCCGAGCTGGGCGTCACCAAGGCGAGCCTGCACTACCACTACCCGAGCAAGGCCGAACTGGGCAAGCGCCTGATCGAGCGCTACGAACAGGAGTTCGCCGCTGCGCTGGATCGCATCGAGGCCGAGACGGACGACGCTTTCGAGCGCCTGCAACGCTACGCGCGCATCTACGCCGGTGTGCTGGGCAAAGAGCAGATGTGCCTGTGCGGCATGCTGGCGGCCGAACATGGCACGCTGCCGGCGCCGATGCGGCGCACGCTGCAGCACTACTTCGACCTCAACGAAGCCTGGTTGGCCAAGCTGCTCGACGGCGGGCGCCGGCGCGGGCAGTTGCGCTTCGACGGGCCGCCGCGCGAGGTGGCGGCGCTGCTGGTCGGCGCGCTCGAAGGCGCGATGATGATGGCGCGCTCGTACGGCGATCCACGCCGCTTCGCCACCGCCTCGGACCGGCTGTTGGCCGACATGCGCGCCGACGCGGCGCCGGCCCGCAAGACGGCGCGAGCCCTTCGATAGCGTTAACAGGCCCTCGCCGCGCGTACGCATTCCTGCGCATCGCGCTGCCGCCTCCGGGCGCCTACAACTGGAGCACGCCCCACTACCCACCAGGGCGCAGGAGCCCACCATGACGATCGATCCCTCCCGCCGCCAGGCGCTTGCCCTTGCGCTGGGCGCTGCCGCCGTTGCACACACGGCGCCCGCCGCCGCGCAGGGCGCAAGCCTCGACGGCCGCCGCTTCGACGGCGTGTTCCTCGAGCGCGGCAAGACCTCCGGCGACGCCGACACGCTGACCTTCCAGGGCGGGCGCTTCCGCTCCAGTGCCTGCGACCGCTACGGCTACTCGGACGCGGCCTACAAGGCCAGCGCGGCCGGCGACGCGGTCGCTTTCGAGGCCGAAACGGTGAGCCCGAAGTACGGCAAGCTGCAATGGAAGGGCGTGGTGCGCGGCGACAAGCTGGACGCCACCGCGACCTCGCTGCGCGAGGGCAAGGCACCGATCGAGAACTGGGTCGTTGCCGGAGCGCCGCGATGACGCCGCTCGCCGCATCGCAGGTCACCTGCATGCTGCCGGTCAAGGACATGGAGCGCGCGCGCCGCTTCTACGAGCAGCAACTCGGCCTCGTGCCGCAGGGCCTGAAGCCGGACGGCAAGTTCATCTACCGCTGCGGCGGCACCGAGCTGGCGCTGTTCCCCAAGCCTGACGGCACGCAGGCCACGCACACGGCCGTCAGCTTCAAGGTCGAGCACATCGGCGCTGCGGTCGGTGAACTGGAGCGGCGCGGCGTGCGCTTCGCCGACTACGACCTGCCCGGCCTGAAGACGGTGGAGCATGTGTGCGTGCTCGGCTCCGAGAAGGCGGCCTGGTTCGAAGACCCCGAAGGCAACATCCTGTGCCTGCACGAGGATCTGGACTGACGTAGGGCAACGCTGAAAAAGTCCCTCGCGGCGCGCGCATCTCTGCTTTGGGCGGTCTGCTGCGTCGCCCTAGACCCAGGGCTGCGACAGCTGCTCGGCAGCGATCACGCGCTGCGTCGCCGGCCGCGCCAGCACGCGCTGCAGGAACGGCCCGACATGCGGCAGCGTGCGCGCCGGGCGCTGCGCGCTGCGCGTCCAGCGGCAGAGCATGAAGGCGTAGGGATCGAGCGCCGAGAAGCGCTCGCCCATCAGCCACGGACCGCCGTGCGAGGCCAGTTGCGTGTCGATCTGGTCGATCAATCCTTCGATGCGCCTTTCGGTCGCCGCCTTCACCTCCGCGGCGCCGCTGGCGTTGCCCGGCGCGACATAGCGGTCGGTGTAGAAGTAGATCGGCATCTGCGACTGCAGCGACGCACTCAACCAGACCAGCCATTTGTAGAACTGCGCGCGCTCGGCGGTGCCCACCGCGGGCGCGAGACCGGCGGCCGGGTGCGTGTCCACCAGGTGCAGCACGATCGCCGCCGTTTCGTACAACACGAGATCGCCATCGACCAGCACGGGGATCAGCCCGTTCGGGTTCAGCTTCAGGTACTCGGGCGACTTGTGCGCGTTGTTGGCGCGATCGACGAGCTTCAACTCGAACGGCACGCCGAGCTCTTCGAGCAGCAGGTGCGGCGTCATGCTGGCGTTGCCGGGGAAGTAGTGCAGTTGGATCATGGCGGCAACAATAGCGCATGGCCGACTCCCCGCCGCGCCGCGGCATCCACCTCGAATACCGCTTCGCGCCCGACGCGCAGTCGCGCCAGCGCGGCGCCGAGCTGGCCAATCCGCTGATCGATCTGCTGCGCACACTGCGCGACACCGGCTCGATCAGCGCCGCGGCGCGGGCGATGGGCAGTTCGTACCGCCACACCTGGGGCGCATTGAAGCAATGGGAAGACACGCTCGGGGCGCCGCTCGTGGTCTGGGTCAAAGGGCAGAACGCGCGCCTGACGCCGCTCGCCGAGCGGCTGCTGTGGGCGGAAACGCGCACGCGCCATCGGCTGGCGCCGCACATCGAGGCGCTGCGCAGCGAGCTCGAGCGCGTGCTGGCGCTGGCGTTCGACGAGCAGCACGAGGTGATCACGCTGTACGCGAGCCATGACCTGGCGTTGCCGTTGTTGCGTGACAGCGCGGAAGCTCAGGGCCTGCACATCGACTTGCGCTTTGCCGGCAGCGCCGATGCCTTGCGCGCGCTGGCGCATGGCCGCTGCGACGTGGCCGGCTTTCATGTGCCCGTGCTGCAAGGTGCTGCTGCCAAGGCGCCCGGTGTCGTGCGCGCGCTCAAATCGCTGCTCAAGCCAGGCCGCCACAAGCTCATCGCCAGCCACCGCCGCATGCAGGGCCTGATCGTTGCGCACGGCAACCCGCACGAGGTGCTGGGCCTGCAAGATCTGGTGCGACCGAAGCTGCGCTTCGTCAACCGCCAGCCGGGCTCGGGCACGCGCCTGCTCACCGAATACCTGCTGCACGAAGCGGGGCTCGACGCCGAGGGCATCGGCGGCTTTCATGGGCCGTGCGAAGACACGCATGGCGCCGTCGCCGCCGCGGTGGCCAGCGGCGTGGCCGACGTGGGTGTGGGCATCGAAGCGGCGGCGGTGCAGTTCAACCTGCACTTCGTCCCCTTGGCCGAAGAGGACTACTACCTCGTCTGCCTGAAAGAGTGGCTCGACGGCGCGGCCGTCGCGCGCTTGCGTGTGCTGCTGGCCAGCGCGCCCTGGCACGCGGCGCTGACCACGTTGGCCGGTTGCGCGCCGCATGCGCAGGCCGGCGAGGTGCTGGCGCTGACGAAGGCGCTGCCTTGGTGGCACTACCGAAGGGCGAAGTGATCGCTGCGGCTCAGCGCAGCTTGCTCAGATCGAACGATGGGTTCTCGATGATGCCGAGCCGGTTGCCGAACGGATCGGTCACCGCCGCCACCTTGATGCCGCCGCCGACCTCCTTGACCGCCTCCAACGCCGTCGCGCCGAGCGCGAGCAGGCGCGCATAAGCCGCGTCGGCATTGGCCACGCCCCACATCGGCTGCGGGCCGGTGCTGCCGGGCGTGGCGTCGGGTAGCAGCCCGAGTTCGAAACCGCCGACCTCGAAGCCGACATAAAACGGCTCGTCGAAGTAGGGCGCCTGTTCGAGCACCTGCGTGTACCAAGCTTTGGCGCGCGCGAGATCAGGCGCCGGGTAGAGCGCGGTGCGCAGGCCGAGCAATGTGCTCATGGTGGGTTCTCCTTGCAGTCTCTTGCCGCGGCTTCACGCCGGAACAGATCGGCCAGCGTCTTGCCGGGCTCGTCGCGAAAGCGCTCATCGAGCACATCGAGCTTTTCGATGCGATCGACGCGGAAGCTGCGGAAGTCGTTGCGCAGTTCGCACCACGCCGCCAGCGTCCACGTGGCGCTCCAGAAAAAGCAGCCCAGGGGCCGCAACACGCGTTGCCTGGTGCGCCGGTCGTTCAGATCGAGGTAGTCGACGCGCAACTTGCGCCGCCGGTCGGCCGCGCCGCGCAGCACTTCGAGCCGCTGGCGTGTGGCCGTGTCGATGCCGGCATCGGGCGCGTACACCGCCAGGCTTTCGGCAGCGGCGCGCACGTCGCCGGGCAGCACGGCGATGACCTTGGCCAAGGCGTTCTCGGCCGCGGCGGCGAGGCCGGGGTCCAGGCGCGGCTGGGCCAGCCGCACGGCAGCGACCAGGGACTTGGCTTCGTCATGCGTGAACATCAACGGCGGCAGATCGAAGCCGGCGCGCATGCGGTAGCCGACGCCGGCCTCGCCTTCGATCGGCACGCCCTGCCGCTGCAGGTCGGCGATGTCGCGGTAGACCGTGCGCAGAGAAACCGCCAATCGCTCGGCCAGCCAATCGCCGGTGGACAGGCGCCGACCGCGCACCAGTTGCACGATCTGGAAGAGGCGGTCGGCACGGCGCATCCAGCGGGCCTACTCGCCGTCCCAATAGTCCACCGGGGCCTTGCTGCGCGTGATGTAGGTCAGGCCGCCCGCCCAGACGCCGAGCTTTTGCGAGTCGGGGTACTCGCACACCTCGGGGTCGAGGTTCGAGCTCATCGACAGGTAGTGCAAGGGCTCGGTGCCGGTGTTGATGAGCTGGTGCGCCGTCTCGGGGCCTCCGATCGGGCAGCCGATCACATCGCCCGCCTTCACCGGATGGCGCACCTCACCCAGGCGCAACTCGCCAACGCCCGAGAGGATGAAGAACAGCTCGTCATTGCAGCGGTGGCTGTGAAACGGATAGGCCGTCTTGCCCGGCGCGACGCGGGTGACGTTGATGCCGAGCGTGGTCAGGCCCAGGCGCTCTGTCAGCGAAGCGCGTTCGACGTGGAACTTGCCGGCTGCGGCGCCGGTGGGCTGCCACGCGTCGGGCCGCGGCTGCAGTTCGAGCGTGTCGATCGGGATGACCGGGGTGAGGTTGCTCATGAGGGCGTTTCCTTTCGGCGGCAAAGCGAGATGTGATCGTGCGCCGCCGCTGCTGCCAGCGCAATGTCAGCAGCGTCGCCGTCCGATGCTCAACTGCCCTTGGCCAACGCCAGCGCGCGTTCCATCGGCGCGTCGCGTCCGGCGGCGATGTCGGCCGCGGTGACATCCACCTTGACCTCGGGCTCGATGCCGGCGTCGGGCGCCGGTTGCGGCGCAAAGGTGCCGATCAGCGGCAGGTCGAACTCGATGCCCGAGGCCGGCAGGCGCACGAAGAAGAACGCACCGCCATTGATGCCGCGCTGGTTGCCGCCGGTGGTCTCACCGACGAGCTTGCCGGCGCCGCTGCTCTTGACTCGCTGTGCGAAGGCGAACGTGGCCGAGCTGTTGGCGGCATCGGTCAGAACCACCAGCGGCAGTGACAGCGGTTTGCCCTTGGGCCGCAGCGTGGCTTCGCCGGCCGGCAGTGCGAAGTAGCGGCTGTCGAACGGCTCGGCGTTGCTGCCCCAGTCGCGGAAGCTGTTGTCCCACGTGTCGAGGTAGCGGTTCAGGTGGTCCGGCGTCTTCTGGTAGCGCACCAGGCGGCGCATCGGCTGCGTGTGGGTGGTCTTGATGAAGCGTTCGAGGATGAGGTTGCCGCAATCGAGCCCGCCTTCGTTGCCGCGCACGTCGACCACCAAGCCTTTTGCAGACCCCGCTGCGCTGTCGCCGGCCAGCGCGTCGAGCCTGTCGGTGAGCCAGGCTTGCCAATCCCATGGGCTGTTGTAGAGCGCCCAGCCGGGCATCGTCAGCACGGCAACGCCTTGCTCATCGACACGCCAGTCCCACACCGGCGCGTCGGCCGCGGCCGCTGCGGCAGGCAGTTGCGCATGGCGCTCGTCCATCGTCAGCGCCGGCACCTCGATCGTGCTGATCGTGCCGTCGGGCGTGCGCACGTCGAGCCTGAAGACACCGCCCGGCGGTTCGCCATAGAGCAGGCCGTGAAAGACGTCGAAGGTCTCGAAGCGTGTGAGGCCCCGCAGGGCGAACAGGCTGCGCCGCTTGGCGTCGTTGTTGCCGTCGGCGCGCGCGTAGGGCAACAGGGCCTGCAGCATCGTCCGGGCCGGCACGCCATTGATGGCGCCAATCAGCGTGCCCGGCGGCAACTTCTCAGCCACCAGATCACCGCCGGTGACCACCATCTGCTCGCCGACCCAGCGCATCGTGAACGGCAGGCGCGACTTCTTGTCGAACAGCGCCTTGACCACGGCAGGCGACTGGTTGAAGAAGTTCGCATGGCTGTGGCCGCACTTCAGCGTCGCCAGAAAGCGCGACAGCACGAGGTAGCGCTGCGTCAGATCGGGCGCCGAGGCAAAGCTGCGTTTGAGCGACGCCATCACCGCGTCGATCTGCATCTGGCTGTTGTAGCGCAGCAGGCCCGGGTGCAGCGCGGCGAGGATCTCGCGCGTCAGGTCGATGTCGGCGCTGAGTTCGGCGGCAGCGGCAGCCGATGCGGCAGTGGGCGGTGGCAGTGGCGGCTTGGCCGGCTGCTTCTTCTGTTGTGCCTGCGACAGGGCGGGGGCAACACCGGCAGCAGAGGCGATCAGGGTCAAGGCATGCCTGCGCTTCATCGACGAGCTTTCGAGCTGACATTCACGAAGCGCAAGACTATAGCCAGCCGCATGCGGACGGCCCCTTGCCCTTGTGCGTACGCCATGGCGCACGCGGGACGAGAATATGGCAGATGCCAGCTTGTATCGTGTGGCTCAAGAAAGATCTGCGACTTCACGACCATGCGCCGCTGGCGCTGGCCGCGGGCTTCGAGCAATCCGCGGCGCTGGTGGTGATCGAGCCCGAGTGGTTGTCGAGCCCGGAGTTCGACGCCCAGCATCTCGAGTTCATGCTCGCCAGTCTGGCGCCGCTGCGGGCCGAGCTTGCAGCGCGCGGCCTGCCGCTGCTGGTGCGCGTGGGGTCGGCGGTCGATGTCTTCACCGCGCTGCGCCGCGAGTTGGCTTTCACGCATTTGGCCAGCCATGAAGAGACCGGCCCTTTGTGGAGCTACGCGCGCGACCAACAGGTGGCGGGCTGGTGCCGCAGCCACGGCGTGCAGTGGACCGAGTTCGCGCAGACCGGCGTCGTGCGCCGGCTGAAAAGCCGCAACGGCTGGGCGCTGCGCTGGCAACGGCACGCGAGCGCGCCGCTCATCACAACGCCGCCCGGCTTTGCCGGCGTGGGCGGCCTCGAACAGCCGGACCTGCCAACACCTGCGCAACTCGGCATCGCAGCGCAAAGCCGTGCGTTGCCGCCGGCCGGCGAAGCGGCGGCGCGGGACACGTTGCACAGTTTCTTGCAGCAACGCGGCGCGAACTACCGGCAGGCCTTGTCGAGCCCGCTCACCGCCGAGCAAGGGTGCAGCCGTTTGTCGGCTCACCTCGCGTTCGGCACGCTGTCGATGCGCACTGTGCACCAGGCCACGGTGGCGCGCATCGCGGCGCTGACGGCCAGCGACGATGCCGCGTCGAAGCGCTTTGCCCATCACTTGCGAGGCTTCGCTGGCCGGCTGCGCTGGCATTGCCACTTCATGCAGAAGCTGGAGGACGAGCCGCAGATCGAGCAGCGCAACTTCGCGCGCGCGTACGACGGCTTGCGCCCCGGCGACGCTTGCGGCGCCGGTTCGACGTTCGACCGAGTCAACCGCGAGCACTTCGAAGTCTGGTGCGCCGGCCGCACCGGCTACCCGATGGTCGATGCCTGCATGCGCAGCCTGGTCGCCACCGGCTGGCTCAATTTCCGCATGCGCGCCATGCTGGTCAGCTTTGCGGCCTATCACCTCTGGCTGCACTGGCGCGAGCCGGGCTTGTTTCTGGCGCGGCAGTTTCTCGACTTCGAGCCCGGCATCCACTGGAGCCAGATGCAGATGCAGTCGGGCACCACCGGCATCAACACGCTGCGCATGTACTCGCCGGCCAAGCAGGCGGCCGATCACGATGCGAGCGGCGCCTTCGTCCGGCGCTGGGTGCCGGAGATCGGCAGCGCGGCCTACCCGCCGCCGATCGTCGATGAGCGTGGCGCGATGGCGCACGCCAAGCAGCGCCTGTATGCGTTGCGCAGCACGGCATCCGCGCGCGAAGAAGCGCAGGCGATACAAGACAAACATGGCTCGCGCAAGAGTGGCTTGCCGCCGACGAAGCGCGCGCGCGCCCAGCCCGCCGACACGGCGCAGCGGAGCTTGTTCGAGTGACCGCCTTCAAGGGCAACAAAGCCGCGCTGCCGAGCAAGCCCTGCACGGTCTGCGGCCGGCCGATGAGCTGGCGCCGCGCGTGGGCGAAAAACTGGGGCGAGGTGCGCTACTGCTCCGAGGCCTGCCGCAAGAAGAAAGGCCAAACCGCATGACCAAGCTCCGTCACCTCATCATCGTGCTCGGCGACCAGCTCGACCTCGACGCAGCGGCCTTCGACGGCTTCGACGCCACGTGCGACGCGGTCTGGATGGCCGAGGCGTCCGAGGAATCGACGCACGTCTGGTCGAGCCAGCCGCGCATTGCGATCTTTCTGTCGGCGATGCGGCACTTTGCGCAGGCGCTGCGCGACGCGGGGCGTCCGCTGCACTACCAATCGCTCGATGAAGGCCCTGCCACGCTGGCCGCAGCGCTGCAAGCCGCGATCGCGCAACACCAACCCGACGCGCTGGTCGATGACAGCGCCCGGCGACGCGCGCGTGCTCGCTTCGCTGCGCGCCGTGGCCAAGCAGGCCGGCCTCGTGCTCGACATCCGAGAAGACCGCCACTTCTTTTCTGCCGTGCACGAGTTCGCCGCGCATGCGAAAGGACGCAAGCAATTGCGCATGGAGTACTTCTACCGCGAGATGCGGCGCAAGCATGCGGTGCTGATGAACGGCGATGAACCCGAAGGCGGCCAGTGGAACTTCGACGCCGACAACCGCGAATCCTTCGGCAAGGGCGGGCCCGGCGCGGTGCCGGAGCGCGCGCGCTTCGAGCCCGATGCGATCACGCGCGACGTGATTGCGCTGGTGAGACAGCGCTTTGCAGAGCACCCCGGCTCGCTCGACAGCTTTGCCTGGGCCGTCACGCGCGAGCAGGCGCTGATGGCGCTGCGTGGATTCACCCTGCACAGGCTCGAACACTTCGGCCGCTGGGAGGACGCGCTCTGGCCCAAGCAGCCCTGGCTGTGGCATTCGCACCTGTCGGCGGCGTTGAACCTGAAGCTGCTAACGGCGCGCGAAGTCGTCGCTGCGGCCGAGGCGGCGTACCGCGCTGGCCGCGCACCGCTGCAAAGCGCCGAAGGCTTCATTCGTCAAATCCTCGGCTGGCGCGAGTTCGTGCGCGGCATCTACTGGACGCAAATGCCGGCGTACATCGAGCTCAACGCACTCGATGCGCAAGAGCCGCTGCCCAAGTTCTACTGGACCGGCAAGACCGACATGGCCTGCATGGCCGACGCGATCGGGCAGACCCTGGAGCACGGCTACGCGCATCACATCCAGCGCTTGATGGTCACAGGGTTGTATGCGCTGCTGCACGGCGTGCAGCCTAAGCAGGTGCACGCGTGGTATCTGGCGGTGTACGTCGATGCGGTGGAGTGGGTGGAGCTGCCGAACACGCTGGGCATGAGCCAGGCCGGCGACGGCGGCCTGATGGCGAGCAAGCCCTACATCGCCAGCGGCAAATACATCGAGCGCCAGAGCGGCGGCAGTTTGTGTGCGGGCTGCCGCTACAAACCGGGCGAGCGCGTGGGGGAGCGGGCTTGTCCGTTCACGACGCTGTACTGGGACTTCCTGACGCGGCACGAAGCCATGCTCGCCAAGAACCCGCGCACGGTGATGCAGGTGAGAAACCTGGCGCGCGTGTCGGCGGAAGAGCGCGCGCGCGTCAGCGAACGTGCCGCTGCGATCCGGCGCGGCGAGGTCGGCCATGTCGACTGACGCCTTCCCACCCGCACCGCAAGCCGCGCTGCAAGCCTTGCGCGCCGTGCGCCCGAGCGAGTACGCGCGCACGCGCAACCATCTCAGCGGCGCCGTCACATGCCTATCGCCCTACCTCACGCACGGATTCCTGCAGATGCCCGACGTGACGGCGGCGCTGGCGCTGCGGCGTGATCACAAGCTGGTGTCTGAGCTCGGCTGGCGCGAGTTCTTCCACCACGCGTGGCGGCATGACGGCGAGGCGATCTTCGAGTCACTGCACGAAGGCCCGCTGCCTGACGCGGCCTACGCGCGCGAACTGCCGGCCGACATTCGCGAAGGCCGCACGGGCGTGCCGGCGATCGACCAGGCCGTGCGCGCGCTCTACGCAACCGGCTACGTGCACAACCACGCCCGCATGTGGCTCGCGTCGTACATCGTGCATCTGCGCAAGGTGCATTGGCGCGCGGGCGCCGATTGGCTCTACGCGCACCTGCTCGATGGCGATCTGGCCAGCAACCACCTGTCGTGGCAATGGGTCGCCGGCACCGGCAGCCACAAGCCGTACCTGTTCAACGCCGAGAACGTGCAGCGCTATGCGGACGCGCCGTGGCACAGCGCGGGCACGGTGATCGACACGAGCTACGACGCGCTCGATCGCACTGCGCATTCATCGCGTGCGTTGGCTGCTGAGCCGGGCGCACATGAGGCGGTGATCGAGCCGCCGCTGTTCGACGCGCCGCCGGCCGGTCTCGGCTTCACCGCGCCCGATGCAGCGGCCATCGAAGGCCGCGACGTCTGGCTCGTGCACCCCTGGTCCCTTGCCGACGCGCCCGAAGGCGCAACGCCGGTCGCCGTGCTCGATGCCGCGTTCCACCGCGCGTGGCCGTGGAGCGAGCGCCGTTGGCGTTTTGTCGGCACGCGCATGACGGCGATGACGCCGCAACGCTGGATCGGCGAGCGCGAAGCGCTGCATGCTTCACTCGCCGCCGCGCGCAGCGTTCGCGGCCTGCACAACCTGCACCTTGGCAGCGGCGTTCGATGCGTTCGACCTCGCGCCGATGCCACGCGCCTTCACCGACCCCGCCACACGCTGCCGATCGTTCTCGGCTTTCTGGAACAAGCAACCCGCACAAGCCGATCCCCAATCAAGGCTCTTCGCATGACGACCAGATCCAACATCGCACTGATCACCGGCGCCCGCGGCGGCATCGGCCGCGCCCTGTGCGCACAACTGCAAACCCAGGGCTGGCGCGTCGCCGCCGTCGGCCGCGACGCATCACAGATGCACGACGTGCCGTCCGATGCGCGCATCAGTGCGGACACCACGACGCCCGAGGGCGCAGCCGCTGCCATCGCAGCGTGCAAAGATGCCTTCGGCGCGCCGCCGACCGCGCTTGCGCACTGCGTCGGCAGCACGCTGATCGCGCCGCTGCACCGCACCAGCGCCGATGCTTATCGCGACGTGATGCGGATCAACCTCGACAGCGCGGTGTTCATGCTCGGCGCCTGGGTCGAAGCGTTGCGCGCGTCATCGCTGCCCGGTGCCGCGGTGTTCGCCAGCAGCGTCGTGGCAAGAATCGGCGTCGCCAACCACGAAGCCATTGCCGCGGCCAAAGGCGGCGTCGAAGCGCTGGCCCGCAGCGCCGCGGCCACGTACGCGCCGCTGGGCCTGCGCATCAACGTCGTCGCCCCCGGCATGACCGAAACGCCGATGACCGCCGGCATGTTGAAAGTGCCGGCGATGCGCGAAGGCGCCGGCAAGCAGTACCCGCTCGGCGGCGTGCAGTCGGCCGACACGGTGGCAGCGGCGATGGCATGGTTGTTGTCGGATGCGGCGTCGCGCATCACAGGCCAGGTGATCCCGGTCGATGGCGGCTTCACGAGCGTGCGGCCGTTGGTCAAGTAACGGCAAAGACGTTAGGGCGACGCTGAAGCAGTCCCCGCGGATGCGCGCGCTCTGGTTTGGGATGGGCTGCAAGGCGCAAACCGCAGCGATACCCGAAGGTATCGCGAGGATTTGCAACGCCGCAGACCGCCCAAAGCAGAGATGCGCGCGCCGCGAGGGGCTTTTTCAGCGTTGCCTTAGGTGAGGCGGCGCCAGAGGCCGTCTGGCACAGTTGGCACGACCCTCAACGCCGAGACGAGCCATGACACATCAAGCCATCGACCTGCAGCACAAGCTCACGCTGTTCAACGACCACTGGTCGCCGCGCACCGTGGCCGAGTACAACGGCCACGACGTGATGGTGGTCAAGGTGCAGGGCGAGTTCCAATGGCACTCGCATGCCGACACCGACGACTTCTTTCTCGTGCTGCAGGGCGAGTTGCAGATCGACTTGCGGGACGGGCGCGAGGGCACCGTCACCCTCGGGCCGGGGCAGATGTTCATCGTGCCCAAAGGCGTCGAACATCGGCCGCGCGCGGTGGGTGAAGTTCACCTGCTGCTGATCGAACCCACCGGCACGCCCAACAGCGGTGACGTGCAAACGGCCGCGCCGCGCCGTGTGATCTGACGGGCGCGATGGAACTGGTGCCGATCGGCGACGACGCCACCACCGCGGCGGCGCGCCGCTTGGTCGGCGAGTACCTGTCGTGGGTGGCGGGCGTGGCCGCCGAACACCATGGCCTCGTCTTCGACACTGAGGCGATGCTGGCCTCCGACATCGGCGACCGCAACAAGTTCTATGCGCCGCACGGCCGCTTCTACTTGTTGCGCGAGGAGCAGGTGTTCGTCGGCGTCGGTGCGTTGCAGCGCATCGACGCCATCACCGCGGAGATTCAGCGCATGTATGTGCAACCGCCGTCGCGCGGCCGTGGCGCCGCGCGCTTGCTGCTCGGCCGTTTGCTCGACGACGCGCGTGCGATGGGCTGTGACGTGGTGCGCTTGGAGAGCCTGAAGAGCCTCGCGGCGGCGCATGCGCTGTACCGCTCAGCGGGTTTTGTCGAGGTGACGCCGCATGACGACAACCGCATGCAGCGCTATCAGGACGAGGCTGCGCTGGGCGCCTACCGCGACAGTGCGGTGTTCATGGCGCTGCGCCTGCGCCAGCATCCGGTGTGATCCGGTGCACCGACGAAGCGCTTGTCGCCGCCGGGTTCTCTGTGTTCAGATTCGGCCGATGCTCACTTCGGCGCCCGTCCCCCGGCTGTTTGCCGCCACGGCGCTACTCTGTGTCCTGAGCGCAGCATGTACTGCGCAGCGAGTTCCCATGAGTGAAGTTGTCCTGACCCGAGACTCGATCGTTCGATTTCTGAACCGGTTCGAAGAGATCGCCGAGAAGGAGAACTTCGACCTGCTCGAAGACTTGGTCCATGCGAACGCGGTCTTTCGCTTCAACGACGGCGACTTTGTCGGCAAGCAAGCCGTGCGCGGCGCGTTCGAGAAGACCTGGAAGGGCAACGCCAACGTCAAGAAGGAGCGCTTCTACCTCACCGACATTCAGGTGCTGAGCGTTGATGCCACGAGTGCGAGCGCCACGTACACCTACAACTGGGAAGGTTCGATGGATGGGCAGACGTTTCGCATTCAAGGCAGGGGAACCAGAGTCCTCGTTGTCGAGAACGGTCGGCTGCAGATCGTCCATGAACACCTCAGCCGGTACCCGAAGCCGTAACGATCGCCGTTGCGAGCGAACGTCAACCCGGCAACACGATTGCATCCGCCGGCGCGAAGGCCACCCCCAGCGTTTCGCCAGCAGCCGGCGCGGGCGTCTCGGCCTCAGCGAACAGCAGCAATTCGCCCCAGGGCGAATCGACCAGCACTTCGAGGTGGCTGCCGAGATAGTCGGCGCGTTTGCAGGTGCCTTGCAGCAACGCCTGCGCTGGCGCCACCAGGTGCAGCCGGTGCGGACGCAGCGCCAGCGTGGCTTTGCCCGGGGCTGCATTCGCGGCCTGCACCGGCACCGCGACGCCTGCCGCAGCAAAGCGCAGGCCCGAGCCATCGGCCACCAACTCACCATCGACCAGATTCGCATCGCCGATGAAGTCGGCCATGAAGCGGCCGGCCGGTTCGCGGTAGAGCTGGTGCGGCGTGCCTTGCTGCGCGATGCGCCCGCCGTCCATGACGATGATGCGGTCGCTGACGGCGAGCGCTTCGCTCTGGTCGTGCGTCACGTAGAGCACGGTCAGTGACAGCGACTGCTGCAGCTCGCGGATCTCTTGCCGCACGCGGCGGCGCAGCTTGGCGTCGAGGTTGGACAGCGGCTCGTCGAAAAGCAGCACGGCCGGTTCGAGCACCAGCGAGCGCGCGACCGCAACACGCTGCTGCTGGCCGCCGGAGAGTTCCGAGGGCAAGCGTTTTTCCATGCCCGACAGGCCGAGCATCTTCAGCTTGTCGGCCGCCATCGCTTCGGCCTGAGGGCGCGGCGTGCCGCCGGACTGCGGACCGTAGCTGACGTTCTCCAGCACGTTCATGTGCGGGAACAGGGCGTAGCTCTGGAACACCATGCTGACGTCGCGCTCGGCCGCCGAGAGCGTGCTCACGTCCTTGCCGCCGATCAGCACGCGTCCGCTGCTGATCGCTTCCAACCCGGCCACCATGCGCAGCGTCGTCGTCTTGCCGCAGCCCGAGGGGCCGAGCAGCGTGACCAGCGTCGCCGGCTCGATCGTGAACGACACGCTGTCGACGGCGGTGACGTTGCCGTAGCGCTTGGAGACCTTGTCGAAGATCACGCCGCCGGCTTTGCTGCTTTGTGTTGTTGCTGTTGTCGTTCATCTCAATGTCCCGTCACCAGTTCCGCCGCCGCCCGCCGGCCGATCTTCACGCTGCCGGTGAAACGCTGCACCAGCAGCAGCACGGTGAGCATGAAGACGATCAGCACAGTCGAGTAGGCGATGGCCAGCGGGTACTCGCCGGCTTCGACGCGGCCGATGATGTACACGGTGGCCAGGTTGTACTTCGCGGTGGCCAGGAAGATCACGGCGCTCACCGCGGTCATCGCGTGCGTGAAGGAAAAGATCAGCGTCGCCACGATGGCGGGCTTCAACAGCGGCAGCACGACCTTGGTCAGCGTGCGCCAGGTCGAAGCGCGCAGCGTCGATGAGGCTTCGTCGAGGCTCTTGTCGATCTGCGCCAGCGCCGCGATGCCGGCGCGCACGCCCACCGGCATGTTGCGGAAGACGAAGCACAGGATCAGGATCGCCAGGCCGCCGGTCAGCTCGATCGGCGGCACGTTGAAGGCGACGATGTAGGCCACGCCGATCACCGTGCCCGGCACGGCAAACGCGACCATCGTCAGGAACTCGAAGGCGCGCCGGCCGGCGAACTGCTGACGTGTGATGACGTAGGCAGCGAGCAGGCCGACGATGGCCGTGAGCGGCGCGGCGATCGCCGCCACTTCGACGGTGGTGAAGAAGCTGTTCCACGCCGAGCCGACGAAGGCCGGCCCGCCGTCGCGCCACTCGATGGCGAAGCCGTCTTTGAAGTGCGCGATCACCGGTGTCATGTCGCCGCGGCCGATGTCCTTGACGAAGCCGCCGACGAGGATCACCGCGTAGCAGGCCAGCGTGAAGACGATCCACGCCATCGCGAAACCGACGCAGGCTCTGCGCAAACCATCCGGCAGTTGCGCCGGCAGCCCGGAGTCGCCCTTGCCGCTGACGCTGACATAACTCGCCTTGCCGAGCCAGCGCTGCTGCAGCCAGAACGCGATCAGCGTGAAGGCCAGCAGTACGGTGGCCAGCGCGGCGGCGCGGCCGGGCTCGTGCTGCGCACCGGCGACGGCGAAGAAGATCTTGGTCGACAGCACCTCGTAGTTGCCGGCGAGCACGACCGGGTTGCCGAAATCGGCCAGGCTTTCGACGAAACCGAGCAGGAACGAGTTGGCCAATGCGGGCCGCAACAGCGGCCAGGTCACGGTGCGAAAGACGCGCGCGCGCGACGCGCGCAGCGTCTGCGCCGCTTCTTCGAGCGACGGGCTCACCGCGGCGAGCGCGCCGTGCAGGATCATGAAAGCGATCGGCGTGAAGGTCAGCAACTGCGCCAGCGTGACGCCGGTCAGGCCATAGATCCAGCGCGTGCGCGGGATGTCGAACAGCGTGTTGAGCCAGCTCGTCACCAGCCCCGTGCGGCCGAACAGCACCACCAGCGCCAGCGCAATCACAAAGGGCGGCGTGACGATCGGCAGCACGGCCATGAGGCGGTAGGCGCCCGAGAAGCGTTGCCCGCCGCGCTGCGCCGCGAGCGCCATCACCAGGCCGACGATCGTCGTGCCGAAGCCGACGATGGTGGCCAGGATCACCGAGTTGATCGCCACGCCACAGGTCGTGCCGCCGGCGAGGCACGAGATGCTCCAGATGTCGGGCGCGAGCAAGCGTTCGATCGCCACGCCCGGCGCGAAACGGCCCTGGTTGTCGAGCAATGCCGCCAGCAGCGACTTGCCGACGGGAAAGAAGATGAACAGGCCGAGCAGCGCGGCGATGACGACAACGATGTTGGCCACCGTGATGTCGCCGACGAAAAATCCGCTGCGCGCCAGCGAGCGCGCGAAGAGGAAAACCAGCGCCAGCAAGGCGGCGTAGTGCAGCGCACCGAACGCCGTGCCCGCAGCACCCTGCGCAAAACCCCAGCCGAGGAAGATCAGCACCGCGGCGCCGCTGGCCGTGGCCAGCAGCGGCGCGATGCCGCGCGCGGCCGATCACTTCGGCAACTTGCGACACTTCGTCGTCCCACTTCTTCAGCAGCCGCGTACGCTCGGCCGACGAGCCGTACTTAGCAAAGTCGTAGTCGATCAGTTTGATGTCGCCGAGCTTGGGCGCCTGCGCCGGGATCGGAGCCTTCTTGTTCGACGGCACCTGGAAGCTCTTCACGCCGCCGCCGATGGCCTGCGCTTCGGGCGACAACGCCCAGTCGTACCACTTGCGCGCGTTGGCCAGGTTCTTGGCGCCCTTGATGATGCTCATCGAGCCGATCTCGTAGCCGGTGCCTTCGCAGGGCGAGACGATCTTCACCGGCGCGCCGCCCACCGCCTGCGTCACCGCGTCGTGCTGGAAGGTGATGCCGATCAGGCTCTCGCCGGTGGCCGCAGCGCGCGCCGGCGCGGCGCCGCTCTTGGTGTACTGGTTGATGTTCTTGTGCATCGCCTTCATCAGGTCGAAGGCTTTCTGTTCACCCAGCAGTTGCACCAGCGTCGCCAGCATCGTGTACGAGGTGCCCGACGAATTCGGGTTGGCCACCTGCACGTCGTCCTTGTAGACCGGCTTGGCCAGATCGGCCCAGCACTTCGGCTCGGGCAGCTTGCGCTTGGCCAGCTCCGCGGTGTTGAAGCTGTAGCCGAGCGCGCCGGCGTAGATGCCGACGGTGCGGAACTTGGATGCCTTGGCCTGACGCACCGCCCAGTCCTGCAGGTTGTCGAGTTGCGGCGAAACGTAGGGGTCGGTCAACGCCTCTTCGGCCGCTTGCAGGTGCGGGTCGCCGGTGCCGCCCCACCACACATCGCCCTTCGGGTTTGCGGCCTCGGCCTTGATCTGTGCGTAGAACTCGCCCGAGCTCTTGCGCGTCATCAGCACCTTGATGCCGGTGGCTTTTTCGAACGCGGCGGCCATCGGCCGGCACCACTCTTCCTGCACGCTGCAATAGAGCAGCAGCTCACCTTGGCCTTGCGCGAACGAGGGCGCGCCGGCGGCAGCGAGCAGGGTGGCGAGCAATGTGCGGCGTACAACAAGGGTCTTCATCGGTTCGTCTCCTACGGTGTCATGACAAAGGGATGCCAGCCAGCGCTGCCAGCGGTTCGGCGAGTGCGGCGTTGGCGGCCAGGATCGGGTTGCCGTCGAGCAAACCGTCGCCGGAAAAGAAGTCGTTGATGCGCCCGCCGGCCTCGGCCACGAGCAACAGGCCCGCTGCGCAGTCCCAGCTGTTGATGTGCAGCTCGGCATAGCCTTCGGTGCGGCCCGCGGCCACGTCGGCCAGACCGAGCGCGCCCGAGCCGGCGCGGCGCACCGCACAACCGGCGCTGAGCATGCGATCGAACAGCGCGATGTAGTCGGCCTGCGGCCGGCGCAGCGACCAGCCGCATTCCACCGTGGCGCCGCTCAGTGTGGCGATCGGGCTGACGGCGAGGCGCCGCGTGGCGCCGTTCTCATCGAGCCACGCGCCGGCCCCGCGCGCCGCCCAGTACAGGCGATCGTGGCTCGGGTCGTGCAGCACGCCGATCGCCGGCACCTTGTCGTGCAGCACGCCGATCGACACGCAGTAGTGGGCGATGCCGCGCGCGTAGTTCGCGGTGCCGTCGATCGGGTCGATGATCCACAGGAACTCGGCGCTCGCCACATCGGCGCTCGCGCCGTCTTCTTCGCCGAGCACGGCGTCGTGCGGGAAGGCTTGGCCGATGCGCTCGCGGACCACACGCTCGACCTCGCGGTCCATCGCCGTCACTTCGTCGTGGCGGCCCTTGGCTGGCAACAGCGCCGCGCGGCCGAACGTGCTGTGCGCCAAGCGGCCGGCGTCGGCGGCGAGGCGGCGGCAGAAGTCGAGGCGGGCGTTGTCGCTCATGGGTCTGGCCATGCTAGGGCCTAGTGCAGTTGGCGGTGAACGGGGGGAACCCGCGCGGGGGCTACTCGGGCTGCGCGCCGGGTACCCACTGGTCGTAGTCCACCAGCGCGCCGGTCATGATGCCGGACTCAGCGCTGAGCATGTAGCTGATGAGCCCGGCCAGCTCGTCGGGTTTGGCCAGTCGCCCCATCGGCCGACCCGCTTCGGCCTTGGCGAGCCAGTTGTCCGGCGCGGCGTGCGCTCTTTGTTGAATCGCATGTTCGCCGGGCGTGTCCATCCAGCCGGCCATCACGCCGTTGCAGCGGATGCGCTGCGCGCGAAAAGACTGCGCCACGTTCTTCGTCAGGTTGGCCAGCGTCGCTTTCGACGCCGAGTAGGGCACGAGGAAGGACTGGCCGCAATGCGCGGACTGCGACAGGATGTTGACGATGCTGCCCGCTGCTTGGCGTTCGAGCAGGTGCCGCACCAGCGCCTGCATGAGCAGGAAAGGCCCACGCGCGTTGGTGTCCATCTGCTGCTGCCACATCTCCAGCGTGGTATCGAGCAGCGTGCCGCGATCGGTGGTGGCCGCCGAATTGACGAGTGCGTTGACGCTGCCCAGCCCGGCGATCGCAGTGGCCATCAGGCGCACGCAGTCGTCGGCGTTGGCCATGTCGGCCGGCACGAAGGTGCACTCGGTGCCGAGTGCACGCACCTCGGCCGCCGCCGCTTCGCCGAGGGCCGCGCGCCGGCCGCTGATGACGATGCCGTCTGCGCCCTCACGCGCCAGGCGCTTGGCCACCGCGAGCCCCAGGCCCTGCGTGCCGCCGGTGATGACGGCGCGCGTACCGCGGTGCGACGCCGTGTTCACAGCGTCACCACGGCGCCGGAAGCCAGCGACTGGGCTGCGGCATCGGCCAGCTTCTGCGCCGCCACGCCGTCCGCGATCGTGGTGCGGAACGTCGCCCCCGATTGCAGGCACTCGAAGAAGTGCGCGAGCTCCAGCCGGTAGGCCTCGCGGTAGCGCTGCAGGAAGAAGTGCTCCGGCTTGTCGGCGCGCACGCTCTGCGCATCGGACTGCACCACCTCGGTCGGCCGCACGTTGCCGCACTGAAGCATGCCCGTCGAGCCCAGCACCTCGAAGCGCTGGTCATAGCCATACGCGGCGCGGCGGCTGGTGTTGATTTGCGCCAGGCGCCCCTTCTTCGTGCGGATCGTGACCACGCTCGAATCGATGTCGGGCACCTTCGCGATCTCCGGATCGACCAGCACCGAGCCGGTGGCGTAGAGCGTGGCGGCTTCGTCGCCGCCGTCTCCAATGTCCGTGCAAAGGATCCAGCGAAAGATGTCGAAGTCGTGGATCAGCATGTCGCGGAAGATGCCGCCCGAGCCTTTCAAGTACTGCGCCGGCGGGGCGCCGGGGTCGCGGCTGGTGACGACGAGCATCTCCGGCGCACCGATCTCGCCGCGCGCCAGACGTGCCTGCGCTTCGGCAAACGTCGGGTCGAAGCGGCGCTGAAAACCGATCATGCAGGCCACGCCCGCGGCCTTGACCGCAGCGGCGCACTCGACCGCGCGCGGCACCGAGAGGTCCACCGGCTTCTCGCAGAAGATGTGCTTGCCAGCCGTGGCGGCGCGGTGAATGAGATCGCTGTGCGTGTCGGTTGGCGAGGCAATGGCGACGACGTCGATCGTCTTGTCGGCCAGCACGGCCTCGGGGGTGGACACGGCAGCGCCGAGCTGCTGTGCCAGGCTGGCTGCGCTGTCGGCCACCGGATCGCAGACATAGCGCAGGGACACGCCGGGCAGTGCAGCGAGGTTGCCGGCGTGGATGCGGCCGATGCGGCCGGCGCCGAAGACGGCGACGTTGTAACTCATGGCATTGCTCTTTCGGTATCAATAGCTCCATGCGGCCGCCGCGGAACTGGCTTTGCCAGGCCGCTGGCGGCGCCCCCTGGGGGGAGCGGCGAAGCCGTTTCGGGGGGATTCATTCCTGCCCATGTTGCACCGACTGCCGCCGCGACCACAATCGCGGCATGTCCCTACGTTTTCCCATCGGTCGCCGCTTCGACATCGCCTGCCTCGGCCGCCTCGCCGTCGATCTGTACGCGCAGCAGGTCGGCGCGCGGCTCGAAGACGTGTCGAGCTTTGCAAAATACCTCGGCGGCAGCTCGGCCAACATCGCCTTCGGCGCCGCGCGGTTGGGGCTGCGCGCGGCGATGGTGTCGCGCGTCGGCGACGAGCAGATGGGGCGGTTCCTTGATCGAGACGCTGCAGCGCGAAGGCTGCGACACCTCGCAGGTGCAGGTCGATCCCGAGCGCCTGACCGGCCTCGTGCTGCTCGGCCTCAAGGACCGCGACACCTTTCCGCTGCTGTTCGTGCGCGAGAACTGCGCCGACATGGCGGTCGAGGCTTCGCGCATCGATGAGACCTTCATCGCCGGCTGCCGCGCGCTGCTGATCACGGGCACGCACCTGTCCACGCCGACGGTGCGCGCGGCGTCGCTCGCGGCCTTGGGTTTCGCTGGCAAACACGGCACGACGCGTGTGCTCGACATCGACTACCGCCCGGTGCTCTGGGGTCTGACCAAGCGCGGCGAAGGTGCCAACCGTTTCGTCGCCGACGCGGCGGTGACCGAGCGTCTGCAAGCGGTGCTGCCGCAGTTCGAGCTGCTGATCGGCACCGAAGAAGAGTTCCGGATCGCCGGGGGCGTGGCCGGTGATCTTCTGGCGAACCTGCGCCGCGTGCGCGAGGTCACGCCCGCGGCGATGGTGGTCAAGCTCGGCGCCAAGGGCTGCTGCTTCATCGATGGTGCGGTGCCGTCGCGGCTCGACGACGCGCCGACGGCGGTCGGCGAACGCATCGAGGTCTTCAACGTGCTCGGCGCCGGCGATGCGTTTGCATCGGGCTTGATGAAGGGCCTGCTCGATGGCCTCGACTTCCACGGCGCAGCGCGCATCGCGAATGCGTGCGGCGCGATCGTGGTCTCTCGCCACGCCTGTGCGCCCGCCATGCCGACGCCGGCCGAGTTGGATCACTGGTTCAGCGGCCAGCGACTGCCCAAAGTCGATGCCGACCCGCTGCTCGCGCATCTGCACCGCGTGACGGCATCACGGCCGGCGTGGCCCGAGCTCAACGTGATGGCCTTCGACCACCGCTCGCAATTCGAGGCGATGGCGCGCGAGGCCGGCGCGCCGCTGTCGAGGCTGCCGGTGTTGAAGTCGCTGTTGTTGAAGGCCGCCGAGCGGGTCGAATCCGAACATGGCTTGCAAGGTCGCATCGGTGTGCTGATCGACGGCCGCTGGGGCTTCGATGCCTTGTGCGCCGCCACCGGCCGCGGCTGGTGGGTCGGCCGGCCGGTCGAGCAGCCTGGGTCACGGCCGCTCGCTTTCGACGGCACACGCTCGATCGGCACATCGCTGATCGAGTGGCCGCGCGAGCAGGTCGTGAAGTGCCTCGTCGCCTATCACCCGGACGACGAGGCGACGCTGCGCGTGGCGCAGGAAGAGCGTGTGCAAGAACTCTGGCAGGCCACGCGGGCCAGTGGGCATGAGCTGCTGCTGGAAATCATTCCGCCGAATTCGAGTGATGACGCGGTCGTGCTGCGCGCCGTGAAGCGTTTCTACAACCTCGGCGTGAAGCCGGAGTGGTGGAAGCTGGCGCCGATGCAGGCCGCGTCGTGGGCCGCTCTGGGCGCGCTGATCGCCGAGCGCGACCCGCATTGCCGCGGCGTCGTGCTGCTCGGCCTGAACCAGCCGATGGAGCGCTTGATCGACGGCTTTGCTGCCGCCACGCACCCGATCGTTCGCGGCTTCATGGTCGGCCGCACGATCTGGGGCGAGGCCAGCCGCGAATGGCTCGCCGGCACGATCGACGACGCGACACTGATCGAGCGCGCCGCATCGCGCTTCGGCCAGTTGGTGCAAGCGTGGCGGCAGACCAGGAGCAACACACGATGACGTTGACCACCGTGCGCCTGACGATGGCGCAGGCCCTCGTCGCCCATCTCGCCGCGTTGCGCATCGAGCACGACGACGGCAGCGTCGAACCGTACTGCGCAGGCGTCTGGGCAATCTTCGGCCATGGCAACGTGGCCGGTCTCGGTGAAGCGCTGGTGCAAGTCCGCAACGAGCTGCCAACCTACCGCGCCCACAACGAGCAGGCGATGGCGCACGCGGCGATCGCTTTTGCGAAGACGAACTTTCGCCAGCGCATCATGGCCGTGACAACGTCGATCGGCCCCGGCGCCACCAACCTGCTCACCGCCGCCGCGCTGGCGCACGTCAATCGCCTGCCGGTGCTGCTGTTGCCCGGCGACGTGTTCGCGTCGCGCACGCCCGACCCGGTGCTGCAGCAGGTCGAGGACTTCGCGGCCGGCGACATCAGCGCCAACGATGCCTTCCGCCCGCTCGTGCGCTACTTCGACCGCATCACGCGGCCCGAGCAGATCCTCGAATGCGCTGCCGCGCGCGATCCAGGTCATGACCGACCCGGCGACCTGCGGCCCGGTGTGCCTGGCGCTGCCGCAGGACGTGCAGGCGATGGCCTTCGATTGCCCGGCGTCGTTCTTGCGACCGGCGCCGTTGCGCATCCGAAGGCCGGCACCCGATGCGCGCGAACTCGCGACTGCGACCGAGTTGCTGTGCGCCGCGAAGCGTCCGCTCGTCGTGGCCGGTGGGGGCGTGCTGTACAGCCGCGCGGCGGCCACGCTGGCGGCATGGGCCACCGCGCATGGCGTGCCGGTGGCCGAGACGCAGGCCGGCAAGGGTGCGCTGGCATGGGACCATGCGCTCAACGTCGGCGCGATCGGTGTCACCGGCTCGCCGGCCGCGAACGCATTGGCGGTCGAGGCCGATCTCGTGATCGCCATCGGCACGCGCTTGCAGGACTTCACCACCGGCTCGCACACGCTGTTCGCGAAAGCGAAGCTGCTGTCGATCAACGTGCAAGCCTTCGACGCGGCGAAGTGGGGCGGTGCCGCGGTGGTGGCCGACGCGCGCGTGGTCATGGCCGCGCTGCGGCCCGGCGCCTGGCGCGCCGACGCTGCATGGACCGCACGCGCGACGCAACTCGCCGCGCAGTGGCGCGAGCGCGTGACGCAGCTCACGACGGCGCCGGTCAAGCAAGGCGAGCTGCCCTACGACGCCGAAGTCATCGGTGCGGTGCGCGACTCGGCGGCCGACTCGGCGGCCAACGACATCGTCGTCTGCGCCGCCGGCACGCTGCCCGCCGAACTGCACAAGCTCTGGCGCACGTCGCAACCCGGCGGCTACCACGTCGAGTACGGCTACTCGTGCATGGGCTACGAGATCGCTGGTGGGCTGGGGGTCAAGCTGGCGCAGCCCGAGCGTGAAGTGGTCGTGATGGTCGGCGACGGCTCGTACCTGATGCTCAACTCCGAGATCGCGACCTCGGTGATGCTGAAGCTGAAGCTCATCGTCGTCGTGCTCGACAACCGCGGCTACGGCTGCATCCAGCGCCTGCAGATCGCCAGCGGCAGCCCGCGCTTCAACAACCTGCTCGAAGACTGCGGCGCGCTGGTGCCGATCGACTTCGCGGCGCATGCGGCCAGTCTCGGTGCGACGGCAGTGCATGTGAAGGACGTTGCCGAGCTGAAGAGCGCGATGCGCGCGGCGCGCGCGGCGCCCACGACGCAAGTGATCGTCATCGACACCACGCCGTGGCGCACCACCGACGACGGCGGCACGTGGTGGGAGGTGGCGATCCCGGAAGTCTCGCCGCGCGCCGAAGTGCGCATGGCGCGTAGAACAGTACGAGGCTGGAACAACAGAGGCAACGGTCATGACCTGGAACGTGCGCATCGGCGTCAACCCGCTCTCCTGGATGAACGACGACCTGCCGTCGCTCGGCGGCGAGACGCCGCTCGAAACGGCGCTCGCCGAAGGCAAGGAGATCGGCTACGCCGGCTTCGAGCTCGGCAACAAGTTTCCGAAGGACGGGCCGGCGCTGAAGGCCAAGCTCGATCAGTTCGGTCTGGCCTGCGTCTCGGGTTGGTACTCCGGCGAGCTGGCGCGCGGCACGCGTGGAAGACGAGAAGCGAGCGCTGCCACGCCCACATGGACAAGCTGCGTTTCAACAGCGCCAAGGTCGTCGTCTATGGCGAGGTGGCGGACACGGTGCAGGGCCAGATCGACACGCCGCTCGATCGCCGGCCGCGATTCGCCGACGACGCGCAGTGGAAGGCCTATGCCGAGCGCCTGAACGCTTTCGGCGCGCACTTGAAAGCCACCTACGGCATCACGCTCGCCTACCACCACCACATGGGCGCGTATGTCGAGTCGCCCGACGACATCGACCGCCTGATGGCACTCACCGACCCGGCCTGCGTCGGTCTGCTCTTCGACACCGGCCACGCCTACTACGGCGGCGCGACCGATCCGAACGCGCTGCTCGCCAAGCACGTGCAGCGCGTCGTGCACGTGCACTGCAAGGACGTGCGTCCTGCCCTGATCGCCAAGGCGCGCAACGACGGCTGGAGTTTTCTCACGGCGTGCTCGCCGGCACCTTCACCGTTCCGGGCGACGGCGTGATCGACTACGACGCGGTGCTGTCCACGCTGCACGCCGCCGGCTATGAAGGCTGGCTCGTCGTCGAGGCCGAGCAGGACCCGGCGGTGGCGCCGAGCTATGCCTACGCGAAGAAGGGCTACGAGACCTTGAAGCGCATCGTGCGATCAGCTTGGATGGCGTTGTCATGACGAGCCCGCTGCTGGCCAAAGGCACGGCGCGACGGCCGCGAGATCGTCAACGTCACGCCCGAGCGCGCCGGCTGGACGCATGTCGGCTTCCGCGCGCTGCGTCTCGCCGCTGGCGACAGCGAAGCGCTCGACACCGGCGCGCGCGAGCTGTGCATCGTCGTGCTCGCGGGCAAGGTCGATGTGCAAGCCGGCGGCCAGATCGTTCGCCAACCTCGGCACGCGCACGACAGGTCTTCGACGACCGCGCACCCGACGCGGTGTACGTGCCTTCGAAGCAGCACGTCACGATCCGAGCCACCGCCGATGCCGAAGTCGCCCTGTGCAGCGCGCCGTGCGACACCGCGCCGCGCCAAGTCAAACGCCTCGACGCCGCATCGATGCGCCGCAGCACGCGCGGCCAGGGCAGCAACACGCGCTTCATCTGCGACGTGCTGCCGCACGACGACCCGACCGCGGCGCATCTGCTCGTCGTCGAGGTGCGCACGCCGGCCGGCCACTCGTCGAGCTACCCACCGCACAAGCACGACAGCGAAACGCCGCCCACCGAGACGCAGCTCGAAGAGACCTACTACCACCGCCTGAACCCGCCGCAGGGCTTCGCCTTCCAGCGCGTGTACACCGACGATCGCAGCCTCGACGAATCGATGGCGGTCGAGGACCACGACGTGGTCATGGTGCCGCGCGGCTACCACCCGGTCGTCGTGCCGCATGGCTACGACTCGTACTACCTCAACGTGATGGCCGGCCCGCAGCGCTTATGGGTCTTTCGCAACGACCCGGCGCATGAGTGGATGCTGGCTCCACCGCCGCGCGGCTGAACTCAAACCGCGACGGCGTTGCGCTCGGCGTGTTTCGCCACCCAGGCCCCAAACGCATCGAAGGCCAGCGGTTTTGCAAAGTGGTAGCCCTGCGCATCGTCGCAACCGAGCGTCTGCAACTGCTTCAGGATCGACGCGTTCTCCACGCCTTCGGCCACCACCGACAGGCCGAGCGCATGCGCCAGATCGACAGTCGAGCGCACGATCTTGGCATCGCTGGCGTCGCGCTCCATCGCCATGACAAAACTCTTGTCGATCTTCAGTTCGTGCACGGGCAGCCGCTTCAGGTAGGCGAGCGATGAATAGCCGGTGCCGAAGTCGTCGATCGACAGCTTGAAGCCGCGCTCGGCCAGGCGGTGCAGCGTGGCTTCGGCGCGCTCGGGGTCGTCCATGATCGCGCTCTCGGTGATCTCCAGGCACAGCCGCGAGGCGGTGGCGCGGTGGCGCGACAGCAGCGCGTCGAGCTTGTCGGGCAGCTCGGTATCGAGCAGGTCGCGCGTGGAGAGATTGATGGCGACGCGGGCTACGCCCATCGCCGTCAGCGCCGATTGCCGCCGCGCCACCTCGGCGAACATCCACAGCGTGAGCTGACGGATGAAGCCGGTCTGCTCGGCAAATGGGATGAACTCCATCGGCGGCACCAGGCCGCGCGTCGGGTGCTGCCAGCGCACCAGCGCCTCGGCGCCGCAGAGCGCGCCGCTGGCCACATCGACCTTGGGCTGCAGGAACAAACGCAACTGGCCTTGTTCTACCGCCTGCCGCAGTTCGGTCAGCAGTGACAGATTCTGCGCGCTCGCACTGTCGAGCGATGCGTCATAGACCTGCGCGCCGGCGGTGCGGCGCTTGGCGGCGTACATCGCCACCTCGGCGCGCGACAGCAGCGTGTCGCCGTCGGGGCCATGCGCCGGCCACAGCGCAATGCCCAGGCCCGCGCTCAGATCGATCGTGTGGTCGTCGAGTTGCAGCGGTTTCTCGAAGGCCGCGGTGATGCGCGCCGCCACGTCCTGCGCCAGCACGGCGTCGGCGCCTGGCAACAGCAGCGCGAACTCGTCGCCGGACAGGCGGGCGATCGTGTCCACGTCGCGGACCACGCTGCGCAGCCGCTCGGCCACGCCTTGCAGCAGGCGGTCGCCCGACGCGTAGCCGAGCACGTCGTTGACATGCTTGAAGCGGTCGAGATCGAGCATGATCACGGCAAGGTTGTCGTCCGGGCCGGCTTGCGTGGCCGCGAGCACGGTGTCGCGGAACTGCACGCGGTTGGGCAACCCGGTCAGGCGGTCCCAGTACGCGAGCTGGCGAATCTCCTGCTGCTGCGCCCCGATGTTCAGCCGCATGTGGTCGAAGGCACGCGCCAGGTCGCCGACCTCGCCGCGCTCCGCCGTGTGCGCGATCGGCGCGCCGTACTCGCCGCGGCCCAGGCGCACGCTGGCATGCACGAGAGCGCGCAGCGGCCGTGTCACGCGGCCGGCGGTCCAGGCGCTGCCGACGCCGAACAGCCCGACGCCGAACAAGGTCAGCAGGGCCAGCGTCCATTGCAGCGCGCGGTACGGCGAAACCGCCTCGTCGATCGAGCCGGCGAGCAGCAACTGCACCCGGCCCTGTGCGTTCGATGACACCGCCACCGTGCGCAGCAGGTAGGGCGCGTCGCCGAGCGCGGCTTCGGACACCGGCTGCGCCGCGGTGCTGCTGCCTGCAGGCTCGCCAACATCTCGGCGGCCAGCGGCGCGGCCAGGCTCGTGTGCAGAACACGCGCTGGCGTGTCGTTGGCCAGCGCCACCAGCACGCCATGCAGGCCCGACACGGCATGCAGGTCATCGATCGGTCCGCGGCCGAGCTCGAAGCCCATCGCCACCCAGCCGATGACCAGCGGCGCACGCACCGGCACCATCACGAACTGGTACGGCCGTGCACCGACCATCGCGATCGCGGAGCCTTCCTTGGCGAGTTGCGGCGCGATGGCGCCGAGCACGGCCGTGGCCGGGCGCAACGCCGCGTCGTCGCCATGGGCGACCGTGCGCACGGCCAGAGCCCGTGTCGAGCAGGGCGGTCAGGCCGGCGTCGATGCGCGCGCCGTGGTTGTCGAGGGCGGAGATGGATCGTTTCCTCGTCGTCGCTGCCGATGGCCGAGCGGAAGCCCATAGTCGGCCGCCAGCAGCGCCGCACCCTGGCCGAGCTTGACGGCACGCTGTTCGAGCAGGCGCGCCCAGATGCGCTCGCTCACCGCCAGCCGCTCGGCGAGCTGCGCGCGCGCATTGGCATCGACGCCGCCGCGGATCACCGCCAGGCCGACGAGCTGCAGCGCCAGCAGCAGCAGCAGCGACGGCACCACCATGCGCGTCGACAGGCGCCAGCCTTCGAACAGCGATCGTTTGTCAGGGTCGTTCATGTCTGCAGCGCCGTCAGCCGGACCACTGGCATCGCGTGCCCGAAGGCTCCACCGTCAACGCCTGCTCGACCGGCGTGGCGCCGACCGGGAGGCCGGCATGCCAGGCGCGCAGCGTGTAGCGGCCCGGCGGCGCCGCAGCGCCGGCCCAGCGCCCGGCGTCATCGGTGCGGCCGAACCAGGGCGTGTCGACGATGACGATCCACGCCGCCATCTGGTCATGGATGTTGCAGCCGAGTACAGCGATGCCGGGCTGGTCGAAGACCACCGGCGCCGCCGGCGTGCCGACATACAGCTTGATCTCGAAGCGCTTGGCCGGCGAGAACGAATAGACATGGTGGCGCACCGTGTCGCGGTTCGGAAACGTCACCGCCGTGCCGACCGTGACCACGCTCACCGCCGGCACGAAGCGCCGCTCGGTCTGGGCCACTTCGGCCGCGGTGAGTGGCCGCACCTGCTCGCGCGCCTGCGGCGAGTCGAGGAAGACGACGGCGCCGCTCACCGGCTTGCCGGCGGCGTCGGTGACGCGGATGTCGAGTGGCGCTGCCGCCACCGCCGCTCCCGTGTTCACTGGCAGCAGCGACAGCAGCGGCGTGCCTGCACACAGGCCCAGCCACTTGCGTCGGTGCATCGGCGCGGTGTCGGTCACGGCTCGATGGCCAGTCCCGCCAGCGCTTGTCCATCGGCGATGCGGCCGATAACCGTGGCGCCGCCGGTGGTGAGATTGATCAGGTGCAAACGTGTCACGCTGCCGCGTCGCAGCGCCGCCAGCGCGGTGTTGCTGACATCGGCGATGTCGAATGCGGCGTCGTCCACCGCGCCGACGCCCAGCGCGCCGACCGTGGCCAGCAGGCCGGTGTTGGGCGAGACGGCGGGTTGTGTGCCTTCGATCGAACCTTGGCGCACCAGCGTGCCCCGGGCCACGTCGATCGCATAGTTGGTGGTCAGCTTGCTGTCGTTCTTGTTGTAGGTGTAGGCCGCGCCGCCGGCGCGTGCCGGTGCACCGGCGGCGGCATCGCCGTCGGCATAACGCAGGGCCGGGTCTTCAGCGGCGAGCGCACCGCTGTCCGGATGCAGGCGCAGGTTGCGCCCACTGGCCGTGACGACGCGGATGCGGTCGGCGGCAGGATTGAAGTCGAAACCCACAGCCTGGTCACCCGCGGCCAGCGCCACGCCCGGGCCGACGGCGCTCAGCTTGCCGCTGGCCGTGTCGAGCGTGTACAGCCGGCCGCGCGCAGACAGTGCGAACAGCACGCCGCGCGACATGCGGAAGTCGATACCGACCAGGCGGTCGCCGCTGTCGAGGCCGCCGATGTTGACGCGCGAGAGCACGCGCGATGGCTGGCCGGCGTTGAAGCGAATCAGCTCACCCGCCGCCGTGGCGGCAAAGGCGTTCTCCTTGCGCGGCGCGCCTTCGGGCGGCTCCATCGAAACGCAGGCGGCGAGGGCGAATGCTGCGGCGAGTGTCGCGAGGCGCGAGATCAAGCAGTGAGGTGAGGCATGGTTGAAGTGGAATACGGCAATGAAAAATGCACGCGCGACCCGCAGTGCGAATGGCCTGAGCAGGTTACGTCGCCGTGGCCTGGCGCTTGAGGAAAGACTTCACGCCGCAGGCGTGTGCGCGCGCTGCGGCCTGCCGGAGGACGGGCAAGTGCCGAAGAGTCGCGTTCGAGGCCCGGCCACAAGTGAGCGGCGACGGGCCTCGGCGGCCCGCTGCCACCGGCGCACCTGCTGCCGTGGACCGAGGCGCGCATCCAGATCCGCAGTCGCGTCAAGGAAGCCGTCGCGCTGGTGAAGGCGACGGAAGCGTCGATCGCGACGCTGTCGTGGACGACTCAGCGCAGCCGATGCACCCGCGACGCGCTGCGCGGCGCCTCGCGCTGCTGCGCCCGCGCCGAGCGCTCGGTCTGGAAGGCCTGCACCTTGGGCAGATTGACCTCGATCCAGTCAGCCAGCCCGCGCACGCGCTTGGCGGCGTCGCGGCCCAACGGCGTGAGCGAGTACTCGACGTGTGGCGGCACCACCTCGTGCGCGACGCGCAGCACCAGGCCGTCGCCTTCGAGCCATTGCAGGGTCTGCGCCAGCATGCGTTCGCTGACGCCGCTGACCGCGCGGCGAAGCTCGGCGTAGCGGTGGGTGCCGCCCTCCAGCACCATCAAGACGAGCACGCCCCAGCGGCTGGTCACGTGCTTTAGCACGTCGCGCGACGGGCAGGCCTCGGCCAGCAGGTCGCCGCGCTGCAGGCGGTGCGACAGCTTGCGGGAAGGGCGTTTGGTACTAACCTTCATGTGCGTACTTCCGAAAAGTAAGTGCAAATCCTACAGTGACGGCACCGATCACTCAAGAGGATTACTGCCATGACCGCCACCACTTCCCGCAACAGCATCGCCATCACCGGCGCTACCGGCCAGCTCGGCCGCCTCGTCGTCGAACAGCTGAAGGCCCAACTGCCGGCCGAGCGCCTCGTCGCGCTCGTGCGCACGCCGGCCAAGGCGGCCGATCTCGGCATCGCCGCTCGCGAGGCTGACTACACGCGCCCCGACACGCTGGCCGCCGCGCTGGCCGGCATCGACACGCTGCTGCTGATCTCGTCGCCCGAGATCGGCCAGCGCGTGGCCCAGCACCGCAATGCGATCGACGCGGCCCAGCGCGCCGGCGTGAAGCGCATCGTCTACACCAGCGTGCTGCGCGCCGACACCTCGCCGCTGTCGCTGGCGATCGAGCACAAGGAAACCGAAAGCCTGGTCAAGGCCTCGGGCCTGGCCTGGACCTTCCTGCGCAATGGCTGGTACACGGAGAACTACACCGGGTCCATCGCAGGTGCGCTGGCCGGCGGCGCCTTCATCGGCAGCGCGGGCGAAGGCCGCATCTCCTCGGCTGCACGTGCCGACTACGCGGCCGCGGCCGTCACGGTGCTGACCTCGCCCGGCCACGACGGCAAGACGTACGAACTCGCCGGCGACAGCGCGTACACGCTGGCAGATCTGGCGGCCGAAATCTCGCGTCAGAGCGGCAAGGCGATCCCGTACAAGAACCTGCCCGAGGCCGACTACGCCGCGGCGCTGAAGGGCTTTGGCCTGCCCGAGGGCTTTGCCCAGGCGATCGCGGGCTGGGACGTGGCGGCTTCGCAAGGCGCGCTGTTCGACGAAGGACGTCAGCTGTCGCGACTGATCGGCCGGCCGACCACGCTGATGGCAGCGTCGGTGGCTGCGGCCTTGCGCTGACGAGTCAAGGGGTCAAAGGGCCTCCGCTGCTGGCCCGCGCGAAGTCGCCGACGATGCGGCGGCTGCCCTTCTACACTGGGGCATGGCGAGTCGCCGCAAGCTCGTGGTGGTGCTGGCGCTGGTGGTCAGCGCAGCCGGGCCACCTGTGTCCACGGCGCTCGCCGTGTCCTGCACTCCGCCCGTGAACATCGACCCTGCGCTCGAGCCGCTCATCAGCGGCGCCGTGGCAGACCTGGCACAGCGTCTGGGCGTGGCCGTGGCGCAGGTGTGCGTCGTCGAGGCGCGTGCCGTCGTCTGGCCCGACCGCAGCCTCGGCTGTCCGAAGGCCGGCATGCTGTACCCGCAGGTGCTGCAGGACGGCGTGTACATCAGATTGAGCGTCGGCGGCCGCTTCCATCACTATCACGGCGGCGGATCGCGGGCGCCGTTCCTGTGCGAAGCCACGGATCGGCAGGCGCCACTTCCTGCGGGGGCTGCAGGGCCGGGAAGTGCCCGCTGAGCGGCGCGCGTGAAAGGGCCGGGGAGGTTTTCACCTGCCCGGCCCTGGCCGCTTGCGGCGAATGACTACTTCGCCGTGACGTTTCCGCTGGCGCAGGCGATCTGGGTGCCGGTGAAGGCGCTGCTCGTCATCTGCGCGCAGTTGCTCCACGGGCCCTTGTTCTTGCCGATGGCCCTGAAGGTGATGGTCCGCGTCTCGCCGGGCGCACCCGGCGTCGCGGTGACGACCAACTCTGTGCCTGCGCCAGGCAAGGTGCCCGTGCCGTTGTAGTAGAAGTTTGCCCCGCGATTGCCGAAGCGGTTCTCGGCACCGACGGTCAGGAAGCCGCCGTCGCCATTGCCCTGGATCGTCCCGTAGGCATAGGAGATGTCGTGCTGTCCGTTCACGCCGATCCAGACCTGGAACGATGCCAGGCGAAGTAGCGAGAACTCGCGCACGGCTTCCCAGTCGACCACGAGCCAGGTATTCACCCCGTCGGTGAGCGTCCCGATGCGCACGGCGCCCGCCGCTGCCGGGTTGAGGTCCGTCCAGAAAGGCGCCAGCACGTTGTTCGGGCTCGCCGCATTCGGGAAGTTCTGGTTGGTGATGCTGTTGTCGGCGCCGCTGCCGCCGCCGACCACCAGATACCCGTTGCTCGACACACCGATGCGGGTGTAAGCCTCTCCCGCATAGAGGAACCCTGGAACGTTGAAATTGGTGATCGTGTCGTCACCCACGCCGCCGATCGGTGTGATGCCAAACAACCGCAGCGGCAGATAGCCTGCCGGTGATGTGCCGGACTGGATACCCACGTTCGGCGGCTGTGCACCCGCCAGGGTGCCGCTCCACTGCAGCCCGTTGCCGACCTCGGTGGCGTTGACCACGCTGCCGGGCACCAATTGAAGCTGGTTGTTCACCAGCGCATCGGTCAGCGTGACCGTGGCTGGGTTGAACGTCGCATTGCTGGCCGTGATGGTGCACTGGGTGGCATCACCCTGCGCGAAGATCAGGGGCGAACAGGTTTTCGACAACGGCACCGTGGCCGTGCCCCGAACCACCGTAATCGGGAAGCGCAGCGTTGCCTCATTCGAACGCTTGAGCTCAAGCACGGCATGGCGCTTCTCGCCCAGCGGGATGCCGCGGCCGTCGAGCGCGATGTTGAACGAAGCGGACCCACCGGCCGGAACGCTGATCGTCGTCGGAACAGTGACCTTGAGGTCGGTCGGCCCGATCACCGACAGCTTCCAGTCGCGCGCTGCGCTGCGCGTGTTCTGCACCGTGCGCTGGACCGTGATCGCGCCGAGGAACGCCAGGGACGTACAGGCTCGGGTAGTTGGCGGTCCACAGCGCCGACTGCAACGCCATGAAGTTGGCGGCGCTCTCGTCGAACAGCAAACCCGGGTCGCCCGCCTTGGACAGGTTGATCCGTCCCGAGCCCATGTCGAACGGGTCGGCCAGCGTGGCGCCATCCTCCTTGAAGACAACGCCGGTCGCCGTTGTCATCAGGGCGGACTTGACTTGCCCCGGCGTCCAGTTCGGGTGCAACGCCAACAGCAGCGCAGCCGCCCCGGCCACGTGCGGGCTCGACATCGACGTGCCCTGGATCGCCTGGAACAGTTGGCCCGGCGAAGCCGCCATCGCGGGTTGCCGGCGTCGGCGTGGCGCCGGCCAGGATCTGCACGCCCGGGCGCGGTGACGTCGGGCTTGGCGATGCCCAGCGACAACCCGGTGCCACCGCGCGAGCTGAACGGCGGCCATGACATCGCCTTGCGCGGGCGCCGCAGCGCCGGCCGTCATGGCGGCCGAGACGTTGGGATGCGCCGCCACGAAAGTCTTCAGCGCATTGCCGGCATCGACCTCCAGGTGCACCGACGGGATGAAGTGGTTGTCGGTGGCCAGGCCGAGCAGCGATCGCGTTGTAGAGCACCATGCCCGACGGCGCCGCCCAGCAGGACAGTCGATAACTCTTCGTCCACGCGGGCGTTGCCGCCGCGCTGGCACAGCAACGACCTTGCCGGCCAGCGAGCCGCGGGGCAAAGGTGCCCGCGCAGAGCGTGTCGGTGGTGGCGCACGAACAGCGGTGCTGCGGCAATGCCGTTGGTCAGCGCTTGCGCCGCGCAGGGTCAGCGACGCACCGTCGCTGGAAGCGAGCGTGAGGACGCTCTGGAACTGGCGGTTGGTGGTGCTGGCGCGCGACCGTGGTGGTCCACGGCTCGCGGTGGTCGGTCGTGTTCGGCGCCCGGGCCCTGAATTGCCGGCCGAGGCGGCGACAAAAACGCCGGCATCGTAGGCCCCGAGGAACGCGATCGACACCGGGTCGGAGTACGGATTGCCGCCGCCGCTGATCGAGAAGTTGATGACATCGACGCCGTCGGCGATGGCCGGCGTTGACGGCGGCCACGGAATCGCTGGCGAAGCAGCCCTGGTCGCCGCAGACCTTGTAGGCCATGACGTGCGCGCGCGGGCGCAATGCCCGAGATGGTGCCGAGTGGGCGCGCTGAAGATGCGAGGCTGCGACCTGGCGGTTGCCGGCCGCCGTGGTGGCTGTGTGCGTGCCGTGCCCGTCGTCGTCGCGCGCACTGGTGTACTCGGTGGGCAGCAGACCGACGACGCGCGTCATATGTCGCCATCGAGGCGACGCGCACCGATCAGCTTGTTGTTGCAGGCGAACGCGTCGCCCGCGTTGGCACCGGTGTTGAACTGGCAGGCGCCGGGCCGGGCCGGGCAGGGCGCGCATAGGGCTTGCCGCCTGGATCGGGGTCTGACAGCGAAGGATGCTCAGGCCAGATGCCGGTGTCGAGCACGCCGACGATGACGCCTTCGCCCGCGTCCGCCTGCCCGCCGAGCGCGTTCCAGAGCGCGGGTGCGTTGATGAAGGCCGGGCTGGTGTCGGTGAGTGGCTGCAGCAGCGTGTCCTCGTAGACCGCGGCCACGCCCTGCAGCGCGGCGACGGAGGAGATGTGCGACGAAGGGATGCGCAACGCCATGCCATTGAAGCCGGCGCGGTACTGGTGGGTCACCTTCGCGTTCGGCACCCTCGCACTCAGGCGCGCGGCGAACGCCTGTGCGCGCGTGTCGAGATAGGCGAGGTAGCGTTGGCTGTCGGTCGACCCCATGTCCAGCCGTTTCGCACCCAGTGCGCGAGGCGAGGTCGCGCGCAGGCCGGCCACACCTCCGCGATAAGACGCCAGCGAGTCATCGGCCAGTCGGACGATCACGCCGACGTCGCGCGCCGCGCCGCTTCGAGCGGCTTCGCGTTCCTGGAGCAGCAGCGACTTGCTGACGTTGATGGGTTGACCCACAGCCTCCGGCACGTCCGCAACCCTCAGGGCTGCCCGTTGGGCGTACGCGGGGCGCGAATCGATCAGGCAGATGGCCAGTGCTGCCAGGGTGATCACAAACGCAAGTGAACTACGGAGTGTGGGCATGGGGTCTCTCCCTCGGTTTCAGAGTGGTCGCGGTGCTACTACCGCAAGACGAGACACTCTAGGGAGCCAGATTCCCGCCTGCCATGGCCCAAACGGGTAAGAGGGCAGGCGTTCCACAACGAAGAAATCAGGGGTTTGAGGTAATGGCTTTTCGATGGGCGGGATACCGCCCAACTCGACTGCGCTGCGGCGATGCTGCTGTCGCCGTTCGAACTGCTGCGCGTGAGCCGGGGCGGCGACCACACTCCGCCTTCAGCCACCCATGAGCCGCGTCCCGGCCGTGAACGACCCTGTGAACCTCAACACCTGGCGCCTCAACGGCGACAGCGTGTCCGACCGCGTCGACTCGACGAGGCGAGGCGCTCGCCGGGCCGTCTCAACGATCGAACAATTCACCGGGTGGTGACGCCAGCGCGCGCTCGACCACCTCGCGTGTCAGCGGCGCGGCGAAGGTCTGGATGAAGTCGAACACGTAGGCGCGCAGAAAGGCGCCGCGCTTGACGGCAATGCGCGTCGTGTTGGTGGCAAAGAGGTGCCGGGCGTCGAGGGCGACGAGGTTGGCATCGCGCTTGTCGTCGAAGGCCACCGAGGCGATGACGCCGACGCCCAGGCCGAGATCGACATAGGTCTTGATGACGTCGGCGTCCATTGCCGACAGGCTGATCTCGAACGGCAGCTCGGCACGCTGGAAGGCATCGTCGATGTGGCGCCGCCCGGTGTAGCCGGGCTCGTAGGTGATGAGCGGAAACTCGGCCAAGCGCTCCAGAGTCAGCAGGCTGGCCTGCGGCGGCTTCGCTCGCCAGGGCATGGCCGCGCGGCACCACCACCAGGTGCGTCCAGCGATAACACGGCAGCGCCACGAGATCGGGGAACTCGGTCAAGGCTTCGGTGGCGATGCCCAGATCGGCCTCACCGGCCAGCACCGACTCGGCCACCTGGCGTGGCGAGCCTTGTTGCAGGTGCAGGTTGACAAGAGGGTGCGCGCCGCGGAAGTCACGGATGGCCGGCGGCAGCGCATAGCGCGCCTGCGTGTGCGTGGCGGCCACGGTGAGCAGGCCGCGATCGGACTGGGCGAAATCGTTGCCGGCGCGTTTGAGGTTTTCGGCCTCCTGCAACAGCCGCTCGATGATCGGCAGCACCGCGGCGCCTGGTGGCGTCAGCCCGAGCAGTCGGCGGCCTGCGCGTTGGAACAGCTCGATGCCGAGCTCGTCTTCGAGCTCCTTGAGCTGCCGGCTGACGCCCGGCGCGACGTGTGAAGCGCGTCGGCCCCAGCGTCAGGTTGAAGCCTGCCGCACCGTCTCGCGCACCGAGCGCAACTGCTGAAAATTCATGAGCTCATCACAAGGATCACGTAGCGACAAGTCTCGCCAGCACGGCTCATGCGCGCAACGAATCAAGAGTTCTTAGCTTATGAGTTTGGTGAGCGCGGACAAATGGGCTGCGATGCTGCTGGCTTTGGCCGATCAAGACTTGAAGTCGGGCCCGCGCGACAGACGGATGGCACCGCGGTGCAGATCGTCGCTCGGCACATCGACGCGGCCCTGCGTGATGCGAACGAAGCGCCGTTCACGCACGCTCGCATGCGCGCGCGCTGCGACTCCACGCAGCGCTAACCGGTGTCGAGGAATCGCTGGAAATGCCAGCTCACCGCCGAGGCGAGCCCGGTCACGAGTCGAAGCGAGGACCTCGCGCCAGGCGGATCGCACCTCGATGCAATTCCTCGGATTTGACCTCGACGTCACCGCGTTTGATTCGCAAGCGCCCGTCTCTACGCAACGCCGCAGCCACCTCGCGCACCTGCGGCATCAGCGCCCTCCACGCCGTTTCATCGGCCTGCACCGCACGCGCCACTTCGGAAGGGCAGATCGACGAGTCCGCCGCGCGCCGCGACAACTGGCGCACGATCTCTTGCGCGATGTCTTCGTCGCTCACGCCGCCGTCGTCTGCCGCACTGCGCGTTCCCAGTTCACCATCAACTCGGCCGCACGCTCGCGTGGCATCGTCGGCAGGAAGCGGCGCTCGACCTGCCATTGCGCGGCGAGTTCGTCGAGGTTCTTGTAGGTGCCGACCGCGAGGCCGGCGAGGTAGGCAGCGCCGAGCGCCGTCGTCTCGATGACCTTCGGCCGCACGACGGGGATGCCGAGCAGGTCGGCCTGGAACTGCATCAGCAGGTTGTTGACGCAGGCGCCGCCATCGACTCTGAGTTCCGCCACCGGTTGTGCATCCTTCGCCATCGCCTGCAGCAATGCCGCGCTCTGGAATGCGATGCTCTCCAATGCCGCGCGTGCGATGTGAGCCACCGTGCTGCCGCGCGACAGGCCGACGATGGCGCCGCGCGCATCGGCCTTCCAGTACGGTGCGCCGAGGCCGGTGAAGGCCGGCACGAACATCACGCCGCCGGCGTCGGGCACGCTTTCGGCCAGCGCCTGCACTTCGCCGCTGCCCTGGATGACTTTCAAGCCGTCGCGCAGCCACTGCACGACCGCGCCGCCGATGAAGACGCTGCCTTCGAGTGCGTATTCAGGCTTCGAAGTGGGCTGCGCTGCTGCCGTCGTGATCAAGCCATTCGCGCTCGACTCGAAGCGCTCGCCGGTGTGCATCAGCATGAAGCAGCCGGTGCCGTAGGTGTTCTTCGCCAGGCCGGCCTTGAAGCAGGCTTGTCCGAACAGCGCGCTCTGCTGGTCACCGGCCATGCCGGCGATCTTGATCGGCGCGCCGAACAGCGCTGCGTCGGTCTCGCCGAACACGTGCGACGACGGGAACACCCGCGGCAGCACGCTGTCGGGGATGTGCAGCGCCTTCAGCAGCTCGTGGTCCCAGGTGTTGTGGCGAATGTCGAACAGCATCGTGCGCGAAGCGTTGCTGACGTCCGTGGCATGTACGCGGCCGCCGGTCAGCTTCCACAGCAGCCAGGTGTCGATAGTGCCGAAGGCGAGTTCGCCGTGCGCTGCCAGCACATGCGCGTTGGGCACGTGGTCGAGCAGCCAGCGCAGTTTGGTGCCGGAGAAGTAGGGGTCGATGCGCAGGCCGGTCGAGTGCTGCACCGCGGCTTCCAGGCCCTCTTGCGCGCGCAACTGCTCGCAGAACGCGGCCGTGCGCCGGTCTTGCCAGACGATGGCGTTGGCGATCGGCTGTCCGGTCTTGCGGTTCCAGACGACGGTGGTTTCGCGCTGGTTGGTGATGCCGATGGCGGCGATGTCGGTGGCGTTCAGCTGCGCCTTGAACAGCGCCTCCATCGCCACGGCCTGCTGCGTCGCCCAGATCTCGTTGGCGTCGTGCTCGACCCAGCCGGGCTGCGGAAAGATCTGGCGGAACTCGCGCTGCGCCATCGCCACGATGCGGCCGTCGCGGTGGAAGACGATCGCGCGTGAGCTGGAGGTGCCTTGGTCTAAGGCGAGCAGATGGTCAGGCATTGGGCGTCCCCTATTCCGCGATCACACACTGAACTCCGGCCTCGGCCAGCAGCGCCGGAAACGGCGCGGGCGGCTCGGCGTCGGTGTACAGCGTATCCACTTGCTCCAACCGCCCCAACTCCACCATCGCCGGCCGGTTGAACTTGCTGTGGTCGGCGGCCAGCCAGACCTGGCGCGAGTGCCGCGTGATGGCCTGCGCCACCTTGACCTCGCGGTAGTCGAAGTCGCGCAGCGTGCCGTCGGCCTCGATGGCCGAGATGCCGATCAGGCCGATGTCGACCTTGAACTGCTGGATGAAATCGAGCGTCACTTCGCCGACGATGCCACGGTCGCGCGAGCGCACCACGCCGCCGGCGACGATGACTTCGCAGTCCGGGTTGTCGGACAGGATCGCCGCGACGTTCAGGTTGTTGGTGATGACGCGCAGGCCCTTGTGCTGCATCAGTGCGCGCGCGATCGCTTCGGTGGTCGTGCCGATATTGATGATCAGCGAGCAGTTGTTGGGCACACTCTTGGCCACCGCGCGCGCGATGCGCTGCTTGGCTGTCTCGTTGAGTTGCTGTCGCTGCCGGTAGGCCAGGTTCTCGGTCGTCGAGCTGGGCACGCGCACGCCGCCGTGAAAACGCGCCAGCAGACCAGCGTCGGACAGCAGCTTGACGTCACGGCGCACGGTCTGCAGCGTGACACCGAAGCGCTCGGCCAGCGCTTCGACCGAGACCGCGCCCAGGCGCTGCACTTCTTCGACCAGCTCGGCCTGGCGCGGGTTGGGGCTCATTTGTTGACCTTCGTGCTGCGCACTTCGGAGCGAGCCCCCTTCGGAGCGGCCGGGCGGGGGCTCATGTGCACCGAGGCTAAACGAAGCATTTCGAAAGCTCATGCGGGAAATCCTGGGTGCCAAACGAAAACGTAAAGGCTAAAAACGAGCAATAACGAACTCAACGCTCGGTTCTTGAACGCTGCGCTCCCTCATCCGCTTCGCCCCGGCGATGCCTTGCCGGCGAGCTGCGACGTGCTCGTCGTCGGCGGCGGCATCAACGGTGCCGGCATCGCGCGTGACCTGGCCGGGCGTGGCCTGCAGGTGCTGCTGTGCGAGCAGGACGACCTGGCCTCGCACACCTCTTCGTGCTCGACCAAGCTGATCCACGGCGGCCTGCGCTACCTCGAGCACTACGAGTTTTCGCTGGTGAGGAAGGCGCTGGCCGAGCGCGAGGTGCTGCTCCGAAGCGCGCCGCACATCATGTGGCCGCTGCGCTTCGTGATGCCACACGATCCGGGCATGCGGCCGGTGTGGATGATTCGCGCCGGATTGTTCTTGTATGACCATCTGGCGCGCCGCGAAGTGCTGCCGGGTTCGTGCACTGTCGATCTGCGTCAACATCCTGCTGGCGCGCCGCTCAAGCGCGGCTTCACCAAGGGCTTTGTGTATTCGGATGGCTGGGTCGACGACGCGCGGCTCGTCGTGCTGAATGCGATGGACGCTGCCGAGCATGGCGCGACCGTGTTGACGCGTTGGCGCTGCATCGACGCGCAGCGAAGCACATCACAGTGGCAGGTGCAATTGCAGAGCAGCGTCGGCGAGACCCATGCGTTGACCGCGCGCGCGCTCGTCAACGCGGCCGGGCCGTGGGCGGCTCAGTTCCTCGCTGATCACGCGCATGCGGCGCAGCGAAAATCACTGCGCCTGGTCAAGGGCAGCCACATCGTCGTCAAGAAGCTGTTCGACCACGACCATGCCTACATCTTCCAGAACCCCGATAAGCGCATCATCTTCGCGATCCCCTACGAGGGCGAGTTCACGCTGATCGGCACCACCGACGTTGAGCACGACGGCGCGATCGGTGCAGCGCGCATCGATGCATCGGAGACGAGCTACTTGTGTGAACAGGCCAGTCGCTATTTCGAGCGCGCGGTGGCGCCGGCCGATGTGGTGTGGAGCTATTCCGGCGTGCGGCCTCTGCTCGACGACGAGTCCGGCGATCCGTCGGCGGTGACGCGCGACTATTCGCTGGAGTTGGATGTAGCGCAGGCGCCGCTGCTGTCGGTGTGGGGCGGCAAGATCACCACCTTTCGCAAGCTCGCCGAAGAAGCTGCCGATCTGCTCGCCGCGCCGTTGGGCACGACGCGCGGCGCGTGGACTGCGGGGCAGACCCTGCCCGGTGGAGATCTCGCATCGAAGGCATCGACCGAATTGATGGCCGACTTCGAGCGCTGTGTCGATGCCCTGCGCGAGCTCCACCCGGAGTTGCCGGCGCCGCTGTGCCGCCGCTTGGCGCGTGGTTATGGTTCGCGTGCCGATGGACTGCTGTCCCAGGGTCTGGGCACCGAAGTCGCACCCGGCCTGTTCGAAGCCGAACTGCACTACCTGCACCGCCACGAGTGGGCCAGGAGTGCCGATGACGTGCTCTGGCGCCGCACCAAACTCGGCCTGCACCTGACCCTCGCCGAGCGCGCGTCAGTCGAGGCCTGGTGCCGCGCACACTGGGGCGATGTTGCGGCCACAGCAACAACATCACACGCCGCCTCTGCCCTGGAGCCGTCATGGAACTGAGGCTCGAGCGCATCGAGAAATACGTCGGTGCGCAGACTCACCTGTACCCGCTCGACCTGACGCTGGTGCCGCGCGCCGTGACCGTGCTGCTCGGCGCCACGCAGGCCGGCAAGACGACGCTGATGCGGCTGATGGCGGGCCTGGACGTGCCGAGCAAGGGCCGCGTGAAGGCCGACGGTGTGGACGTGACCGGCCTGCCGGTGCGCGAGCGCAACGTCGCGATGGTCTACCAGCAGTTCATCAACTACCCGTCGATGACGGTGGCCGACAACATCGCCTCGCCGCTGAAGCTGCGCGGAGAAAAGGGCATCGACGCGCGCGTGAACGAACTGGCGGCCAAGCTGCACATCGAGCCGTTTCTGAAACGCCTGCCGGCCGAGTTGTCCGGCGGCCAGCAGCAACGGGTCGCGCTCGCGCGAGCGCTGGCGAAAAACGCGCCGCTGATGCTGCTCGACGAGCCGCTGGTGAACCTCGACTACAAGCTGCGCGAAGAGTTGCGCGACGAACTCTCGCAGCTTTTTGCGGCGGGCAATTCAACCGTCGTCTATGCCACCACCGAGCCGACCGAAGCGCTGCTGCTCGGCGGCTACACCGCGGTGATGGATGCGGGTGAGTTGCTGCAATACGGGCCGACGGCCGAGGTCTTCCACCGGCCGAAGTCGATCCGCGTCGCGCGCGCGTTCAGCGACCCGCCGATGAACCTGATCGAAGGCAGCGCCGCCACGCTTGGCGTCAGCCTGGCGGCCGGCGTCAACCTGTCGATTCCGTTGCCCTCAGCCGGCAAGGGCGCGTTGACCGTCGGCGTGCGCGCCAGCGCCTTGCGCGTCACGCAGCGGCCGAACGACGTCGCGCTGCCAGGCCGTGTGGAACTTGCAGAGATTTCGGGCTCCGACACCTTCGTGCACGTCGAGACTGCGGTCGGCGAACTGGTCGCACAACTCACCGGCGTCCACGAGTTCACCCTCGGCGCGCCGATCACGCTCTACCTCGACCCCTCGGCGGTGCATGTGTTCGACGCCGCTGGCGATCTGCTCGTCGCGCCATCGAAAGAGAGAGGCTGACATGAGACCCCCACGCTCACTGCGCTCGCTGCCCCCCGAGGGGGTGCGTCAGTACCTTCGGACGGCCGGGCGGTACTGACATGGCCCGCATCGACCTCGACCTCGCTCACGCCTACAAGCCCAACCCGCAGCGCGACGAAGACTACGCGCTGCTGCCCTTGAAGATGACCTTCGACGACGGCGGCGCCTACGCACTGCTCGGGCCGTCGGGCTGCGGCAAGACGACGCTGCTCAACATCATCTCGGGCCTCGTCAAACCGTCGCAAGGCGGCGTGAAGTTCGACGGCGCCGAGGTCAAGGACAAGACGCCGCAGCAGCGCAACATCGCCCAGGTCTTCCAGTTCCCGGTGATCTACGACACGATGACGGTGGCGCAGAACCTGGCCTTCCCGCTGAAGAACCGCGGTGTGCCGGCCGATCGCATCAAGCAACGCGTCGGCAAGATCGCCGAGATGCTGGAGATGAGCGCGCAACTCGACATGCGTGCGGCGGGCCTCGCGGCGGATGCGAAGCAGAAGATCTCGCTCGGCCGCGGCCTGGTGCGCGAAGACGTATCTGCCGTGCTGTTCGATGAGCCCTTGACCGTGATCGACCCGCACCTGAAGTGGCAGCTGCGGCGCAAGCTGAAGCAGATTCATAACGAGCTGAAGCTGACGCTGGTCTATGTCACGCACGACCAGGTCGAAGCGCTGACCTTCGCCGACCAGGTGGTGGTGATGACACGCGGCCGCGCGGTGCAGATCGGCAGCGCGTCCGAGCTGTTCGAGCGCCCGCGCCACACCTTCGTCGGCCACTTCATCGGCTCGCCGGGCATGAATTTCCTGCCGGCGTCGCTGTTGCCGGGCGCGCCTGACGGTGCAACGAAACTCGGCGTGCGGCCGGAGTACGTGACGATCGCGTCGCCGAACGCCGCGGGTGCGATCGCCGCGACGGTCACGCAGGCACAGGACATCGGCACCTACTGGCTCGTCACCTCGACGGTCGGTGAGGGCGCGATCGTGCGCGCGCGACTCGCCCCCGATCAGATCATTCCGAAGGTCGGTGAAACGGTGTGGCTCGGCCTCGTCGGCGCGCACACCTGCTTCTACAAGGACGAGGAACTCGTCGCATGAAACCAGTGAATCAAAGAGCCTGGTTCCTGATCCTGCCGGTGATCCTGTGCGTCGCCTTCTCGGCGATCCTGCCGCTGATGACGGTGGTGAACTATTCGGTGCAGGACATCATCTCGCCCGAGCGCCGCGTCTTCGTCGGCACCGAGTGGTTCAAGTCGGTGATGCGCGACGACGATCTGCAAGGCGCGCTCGGTCGCCAGATCGTGTTCTCGCTGTCGGTGCTGCTGGTCGAGATTCCGCTCGGCATTGCGCTGGCGCTGTCGATGCCGGCCAAGGGCTGGAAGTCGTCGGCCGTGCTGGTGGTGGTCGCCATCTCGCTGCTGATCCCGTGGAACGTCGTCGGCACCATCTGGCAGATCTACGGCCGCGCCGACATCGGCCTGATGGGCGCTGCGTTCGCCGCGCTCGGCATCGACTACAGCTACACCGGCAACGCCACACACGCCTGGCTGACGGTGCTGCTGATGGACGTCTGGCACTGGACGCCGCTGGTGGCGCTGCTGTGCTTCGCTGGCCTGCGCGCGATTCCCGATGCGTACTACCAGGCGGCGAGCATCGACGGCGCTTCCAAGTTCGCGGTCTTCCGCTACATCCAGCTGCCCAAGCTGCGCGGCGTGCTGATGATCGCTGTGCTGCTGCGCTTCATGGACAGCTTCATGATCTACACCGAGCCCTTCGTGCTCACCGGCGGTGGGCCTGGCAACGCAACGACCTTCCTCTCGCAGTACCTGACGCAGAAGGCCGTCGGCCAGTTCGACCTCGGCCCCGCGGCGGCGTTCTCGCTGATCTACTTCCTCATCATCCTGCTGCTGTGCTTCATCCTCTACAACTGGATGCAGCGCGTCGGCACGGCGGACTCAAACGGAGGCACGGCCATGGATGACAAGCGCTTCAAGAAGCGGGTGATCTTCCTGATCGCCTACCTCGTCTTCGCCATCCTGCCGGTGTATTGGATGGTCAACATGTCGTTCAAGACGAACGAGGAAATCCTGTCCACCTTCAGCCTGTGGCCGAATGAACTTCACGCTCGATCACTACAAGACCATCTTCACCGACGTGTCCTGGTACTCGGGCTACATCAACTCGCTGATCTACGTCGCCATCAACACGGTGATCTCGCTCGTCGTGGCGCTGCCGGCCGCCTACGCCTTCTCGCGCTACTCGTTCCTCGGCGACAAGCATGTCTTCTTCTGGTTGCTGACGAATCGCATGACGCCGCCGGCCGTCTTCCTGCTGCCGTTCTTCCAGCTCTACACGACGCTGGGCATGATGGACACGCACATAGCAGTGGCTCTGGCGCACCTGCTGTTCAACGTGCCGCTGGCGGTGTGGATCCTCGAAGGCTTCATGAGCGGCGTGCCACGCGAGATCGACGAGACGGCCTACATCGACGGCTACTCGTTCCCGCGTTTCTTCCTCACCATCTTCATTCCGCTGATCAAGGCCGGCGTCGGCGTGGCGGCGTTCTTCTGCTTCATGTTCTCGTGGGTCGAGCTGCTGATGGCGCGCACGCTGACCAGTGTCGACGCCAAGCCGATCGTCGCCGTGATGACACGCACCGTCAGCGCGTCGGGCATGGACTGGGGCGTGCTGGCGGCGGCAGGCGTGTTGACGATCGTGCCTGGCGCGATCGTCATCTGGTTCGTGCGGCACTACATCGCGAAGGGTTTCGCGATGGGCCGCGTGTAAGGGAGCCAACGATGTTCGACTGGATGGCCTGGACCCTACCCGTCGCGGTGTTCTTCACCTGCATCGTGCTGATGCTGGCCGGCATGACGGTGTGGGAGCTCAAATCGCCGACGACGCTGCGCAAAGGCTGGCTGCCGATCGCGACCACGCGGGGAGATCGCTTGTTCATCGGCCTGCTGGCGGCCGCCTATGTGAACCTGGCGTTCGTCGCAGTCAGCGAGAAGATGGTCGCCTGGTTTGACCTGTCGAGCGAACCGTCGATCTGGATCAGTTTTGTGCTGTCAATGTTTTTGCTGGGCTTCATCTTGCGCAAGGGCTGAACCAACACACCCTCGGCCGATTTCACAGCGTCACGATTTCAAACGGCAGCCGGCCACCCTTCCCAACCGGACCTGCCTCAAACCATCAGCGGGAAGTTTCAGAGGAGACCTGAGATGAGACGTTCACTTTCGATGTACTCGCTTTCAGCAGTGGGGGCGGTGGCGTTGATGCTCACCGCTTGCGGCAAGAAAGAAGAGCCCAAGGCTGCGGCGCCGGCAGCGGCACCTGCGGCCACGGCGGCTGCAACTGCGGCCGCGCCTGCGGCTACCGGCGCTGAGGCCACCGCGAAGAAATGGATCGACAGCGAATTCCAGCCGTCGACGCTGTCCAAAGATCAGCAAGCCGCCGAGATGAAATGGTTCATCGACGCCGCGGCCAAGTTGAAGGCCAAAGGCGTCAACGAGATCTCGGTGGTGTCGGAGACGATCACGACGCACGAGTACGAGAGCAAGACGATGGCCAAGGCCTTCGGCGAGATCACCGGCATCACCGTCAAGCACGACCTGATCCAGGAAGGCGACGTGGTCGAGAAGCTGCAGACCTCGATGCAATCGGGCAAGTCGATCTACGACGGCTGGATCAGCGACTCGGACCTGATCGGCACCCACTACCGCTACGGCAAGGTCCTGGCGCTGTCGGACTACATGGAAGGCGCCGGCAAGGAGTTCACCAACCCGGGCCTGGACTTGAAGGACTTCATCGGCACCAGCTTCACGACGGCGCCGGACAAGAAGCTCTACCAGTTGCCCGACCAGCAGTTCGCCAACCTGTACTGGTTCCGTGCCGACCTGTTCGCCAAGCCCGATCTGCAAGCCAAGTTCAAGGCCAAGTACGGCTACGACCTCGGCGTGCCGTTGAACTGGAGCGCCTACGAAGATATCGCTGCCTTCTTCACCAACGACGTGAAGACCATCGACGGCAAGCCGATCTATGGCCACATGGACTACGGCAAGAAGGACCCGTCGCTCGGCTGGCGCTTCACTGATGCCTGGTTGTCGATGGCAGGCACCGCCGACATCGGCATCCCGAACGGCAAGCCGGTCGACGAGTGGGGCATCCGGACCACGGCCGACGGCTGCACACCGCTCGGTGCCTCGGTCGCCCGCGGCGGTGCGACGAACTCGCCCGCGGCTGTTTATGCGTTGACCAAGTACATCGACTGGATGAAGAAGTACTCGCCCAAGGAAGCCATCGGCATGACCTTCGGCGAAGCCGGCCCGGTCCCCGCGCAGGGCCAGATCGCGCAGCAGATCTTCTGGTACACGGCCTTCACGGCTGACATGATCAAGAAGGGCCTGCCGGTCGTCAACGAAGACGGCACACCGAAGTGGCGCATGGCCCCCGGCCCCAATGGCCCGTACTGGAAGCAAGGCATGCAGAACGGCTACCAGGACGTCGGCTCGTGGACTTTCTTCAAGGACCACGACGCCAACAAGACGGCAGCGGCCTGGCTGTACGCGCAGTTCGTGACTGCGAAGACGACTTCGCTGAAGAAGACCATCGTCGGCCTGACGCCGATCCGCGAGTCCGACATCCAGAGCCAGGCAATGACCGACATGGCACCCAAGCTCGGCGGTCTGGTTGAGTTCTACCGCAGCCCGGCGCGCGTGGCCTGGACGCCGACGGGCGGCAACGTTCCCGACTATCCGAAGCTGGCGCAGCTGTGGTGGAAGAACGTGGCCGTGGCGGTGACGGGAGAAAAGACGCCGCAGGCCGCGATGGACAACCTGGCCAACGAGATGGACGACGTGATGGGCCGCCTCGAGCGCGCCGGCATGGCCAACTGCCCGCCCAAGCTCAATCCGAAAGGCGACCCGAAGAAGTACCTGAGCGACAAGGGCGCGCCGTGGGCCAAGCTGGCCAACGAGAAGCCGAAGGGCGAGACCATCGCCTATGACACGCTGCTCAATGCGTGGAAGGCGGGCAAGGTGCGCTGAAGCGCCGCTGCACGCGCCAGCACCGAACGGGCCGCACGCGGAGGACTTCCGCGTGCGGCCTTTTCATTCGCCTGCTGTGCCTGCGCCGCGATCCACTCGTCGACGATGCGTTCGAGCACCGGCAGCGGCACGGCGCCCTGGTCGAGCACGGCGTTGTGGAAGCGGCGGATGTCGAAACGCGCGCCGAGCTTTTCCTTCGCCCGGTCACGCAATTCGACGATTTTCAGTTGCCCGATCATGTAGGCCAGGGCCTGGCCCGGCAGCGAGTAGTAGCGATCGACCTCGGTGGCAACCTGTTCGCGATCGACGCCGGTGCGCTCGATCATGAACTCGATCGCCTGCTCGCGCGTCCAGCCCAGGGCATGCAGGCCGGTGTCGACGACCAGGCGTGCGGCGCGAAAGGCCTGCCACTGCAAATGGCCAAAGCGGCTGTGCGGGTCGGTGTAGAGGCCGAGCTGGCCGCCCAGGGTCTCGGCGTACAGCGCCCAGCCTTCGGCATAAACCGTGTAGCCGCCTGCGCGGCGGAAGTCGGGCAAGGCGCCGAGTTCGATCGCACGCGCCCCCTGCAAATGATGGCCGGGCACGGCCTCGTGCGCGACCAATGTCTCCATGCCCCAGATCGGACGTGTGCGCCAGCCCACCACATTGGCGTAGAACCAGCCGGGCTGCTTGCCATCGATCGACGGGTCGGAGTAGTACTCGGCCGCGTCAGGACCCAGGTGCGCCGGCATGGCGCGCACACCCCAGGGCGCGCGCGGCAATTCGGCGAACAGCTTGGGCAACTCGGGCTCGATCCGTTTGCCGATGTCGCGGTAGCCGGCGAGCAGGGCCTCGGGGCCGGTGTGGAAGAACTTCGGATCGGTGTGCAGGTAGTCGACGAAGGACTTGAAGTCGCCCTTGAAGCCGGTCTCGCGCATCGCGGTTTCCATCTCGCCGCGGAGGCGCGCGAGTTGCGTCTGGCCGATGTCGTGAATCTGTCGTGGCGACAAGGCCGTCGTGGTGTGTTCGCGCACCAGCGCGGCATAGACCGCCGCGCCGCCGGCGTAGCGAGCCAGAGCGCCTCGGGTGGCGCCTTGGGCAGGCATTCGTCCTGCGCGAAGGTGCGCAGCTTGCGCATCGCCGGATAGACACTGGCTTCGATCACTTCGCCGCGCCTGCGCGCGCAGCGCGTCCTGCTCCGTTGCCGCGATGGCGCTGCCAAGATTCTTGAAAGGCGCATAGAACGGCGAGGCGGCACATCGGCCGGCAACTGACCGTCGATCTGCTGCAACACGCGCTCGAGGACCGGCCGCGCGTTGCCCAGCCTAGCGCCAAACTCGCCAGGTGCACGATCTCCTATCGACGCTTGCGAAGGCGGCAGGCGCACCAGCAACTGCCGCAGCGGCGCTGATCGAAGCGGGGCTGCGCCTGTGCAGGTCGGCCAGGCGCGACTGGCAGCCGCCGATTGCGACACCAGCGAGCAGCTGCGCCAGCCGGCAAGCGCCGCTGGCCACGTGCTGCGCCTTGCCGTGGATGACCAGGTCGCGCCAGACGCGGTCGATGGCCGGGCGTGTCTGCCGGCACGCTATCGGGCGCAGAGTTCGCGCGTCGCCGCGCCGTGAGCCGGCGGTCGGCCGGGCGAATCGTCGGTGACCGGTCAGCCGAAGCGGTGGTCGCAGCGCCAGGTCGCCCACTCGGGGAACCGCACCGCGCTTTCTTGCCAATAGCGGTCGAAGAGGGCGTGCAGGCGCTGGGTCGACGCTGCATCGGGCAACGGTTGGGCGGCCGCGGGCAGCGCGAAGGCGCAGGCCAGCAGCAACTGGCGCGAAGGCGGTTTTCATGCACCGCATTGTGTTGGCGTGCCCTTGCGGCAGCAATCGCGGACTCGAGCTGACGAATTGGGGAGGTAGGCTCGCGACATGTTATCGGCACGCTGTTCTCGCTGGCCGCCGGCCTGATGTGGGGCCTGGTGTTCGTCGCGCCGCTGATGCTGCCCGACTACCCGGCCGCGCTGCTGTCGGTGTCGCGCTACCTCGCCTTCGGCCTTATCGCGTTGCCGCTGGCGTGGTTCGGCCGCGCACGCCTGGCGCAGCTCACGCGCGGCGACTGGATCGAGGCGCTAAAGTTGTCGCTGGTCGGCAACCTGATCTACTACCTCTGCCTGGCCGCCGCGATTCAGCGCGCTGGTGGACCGCTGCCGACGATGATCATCGGCACGCTGCCGGTGGTGATCGCGATCACGTCGAACCTGCGCGACCACGCGCGCGATGGCCGATTGCCGTGGGCGCAGCTCGTGCCGTCGCTGCTGCTGATCGCCGCCGGCATCGCCTGCGTCAACCAGGTCGAGCTGCAGCGCCTGCGCGCCGATGAGAATGCCGACCTCGGCCGCTATGCCGTCGGCGCGCTGCTGGCCGTGGCCGCGGTCGCTTGCTGGACCTGGTACCCGATCCGCAATGCCGACTGGATGCGCGCGCATCCCGACCGCTCGGCGACAGCCTGGGCCACGGCCCAAGGCATCGCGACCTTGCCGCTGTCGGCCCTCGGCTTCGCAGCGTTCTGGGCCTGGAGCGCGGCCAGCGGCGCCGACTTCGTGATGCCGTTCGGCCCGACACCGCTGTTGTTCGTCGGCCTGATGTTCTCGATCGGCCTGTTCGCGTCCTGGCTCGGCACCTTGTGCTGGAACGCGGCGAGTCAGCGCTTGCCGACGGCGGTGGCGGGGCAGCTGATCGTGTTCGAAACGCTCGCCGCGCTGGCCTATGCTTTCCTGCTGCGGCGAGAAGTGCCGGGCCTGTTCACGCTGCTCGGCGTTGTGCTGCTCGTGGCGGGCGTGCTGTTGGCGCTGCGCGTGAAGTCCGTCGCAGTCCATTGACCGGCGGATACAAGGCTTGCGCCGGCAAGCGCCGCAACAGCATCTCGTCACCGATCCACCGGTAACCGACGTGCGTCGCGTGCATCGATCACAGCGCTTTTCTCTCAGCTTGACGAACATGCCTGCACACCGTTCAAGACAACGGGCGCATCAGCGAAGGGGAGAGGGAGATCACCATGTGGAACGACACCGCCACCGCGATCAAAGTGCTTGCCGGCTGCGTGCTCGGCGGATGTTTTGCTGTCGCCGTGATCGTCAGCACGGCGATCGGTTGAACTTCAGCTCAGCGCCTCATCGAGCACTTCCACCCAGTGACGCACCGGCGTCGCGGTGCCGGATTGCAGGTGCTGGATGCACCCGATGTTCGCGCTGACGATCATCGTCGGCGCGAGGGGTTCAAGGTGGCCCAACTTGCGATCGCGCAAGCGCGTGGCCAGCTCGGGCTGTAACACGCTGTAGGTGCCGGCCGAGCCGCAACACAGGTGCGACTCGTTGGCTGCCACGTTCACCTCGAAGCCGAGGTCGCGCAGGCTGCTCTCGACACCGCCGCGCAACTGTTGGCCATGCTGCAGGGTGCAAGGCGGATGAAATGCCAGGCGCATGCCTTCCTTGGGCCGCCGCAAGCGCGGCCGCAACACCGGCAGCAACGCCGGCACGATTTCAGACAAGTCCTTGGTCAACGCGCTGATGCGTGCTGCCTTTTCGGCGTAGGCCGCGTCGTGCGCGAGGTGGTGCCCGTACTCCTTGACCGTGACGCCGCAGCCCGACGCGTTCATCACGATCGCCTCGACCGTGCCGGCCGACGTGAGGCCCTGCACCAGCGGCCACCAGGCGTCGATGTTGCGCCGCATGTCGTTCAAACCGCCCTCGGCGTCGTTCAGATGCGTGCGGATCGCGCCGCAGCAGCCGGCGTCGTCGGCCACCAGCGTCTGGATGCCGGCCGCATCGAGCACGCGCGCGGTAGCGGCGTTGATGTTGGGCATCATCGCCGGCTGCACGCAGCCCATCAGCATCAGCACCTTGCGCGTATGGGCGCGGGTGGGCCAACGCTGCGCGCGCTCGCCGCTCTTGGCGGGCACTTTGTTCTTCAGTGAGGCCGGCAGCAGCGGGCGCACCATCTGGCCGAGCTTCATCGCTGGCGAAAACAACGGCGAGGTCAGGCCTTCTTTCAAGGCCGTGCGCGTCAGCCGCTCCATCAACGGCCGCTCGACCTTGGCCTCGACAACCTTGCGGCCAATGTCGACGAGGTGGCCGTACTGCACGCCGCTCGGGCACGTGCTCTCGCAGTTGCGGCAGGTCAGGCAGCGGTCCAAGTGCAATTGCGTCGCGCGCGTCGGCGCCACGCCTTCGAGCACCTGCTTGATCAGGTAGATGCGCCCACGCGGGCCGTCGAGCTCGTCGCCGAGCAACTGGTAGGTCGGGCAGGTGGCGGTGCAGAAGCCGCAGTGCACGCACTTGCGCAGGATCGCCTCGGCCGTCTCGCCATCGGGCGTGCCTTTGTATTCGGGGGCGAGGGTGGTTTGCATCAGAGGTCGGCGTAAAGCCGGCCGCGGTTGAACACGCGGTCGGGGTCGAAACTGTCGCGCAGCGCGTGGTGGATCTTCTGCACCGCCGGGGTCAGCGGATGGAACACGCCCGCGCTCTTGTCCTTGCCGCGGAACAGTGTGACGTGGCCGCCGGCTTTCACGGCGGCGTCGCGCACCAGTGTCGCGCCAGCGTTGGTGCACAGCCAGCGTTGCGCGCCGCCCCACTCGATCAGTTGCTCGCCTTGCAAGGCGATCGGTGCGGCGGTCTGCGGCACGGAGAAGCGCCACAGTGCAGCGCCCTTGTCTTCGGCTTTCGCCGCCGTGGCGAAGAATTCGTCGCCGTGGTCGCGCAGGCCGCGCCAGAACGCCGCGGCCAGAGGGGGGTCGATCACATCACCGCCGAGTTGCATTTGGGCGGCATCGACGGCGGCGCGTGCGCCGGACAAGCGCAACACCAGCATGCCGCTCCACCAGGCGCTGGCCGAGATCGGCAGCGGTTCGCCGCCCCAGGCGTTCAAGCGCTTCAGCGCTTCGGGCTGATCGCATTCGAAGCGGATCGTCGCGGTGGCCACCGCCACCGGCAGCACCTTCAGCGAGACTTCGCAGATCACGCCGAGCGTGCCCATCGAGCCGGCGAGAGCGCGTGACACGTCATAGCCGGCAACGTTTTTCATCACTTGACCGCCAAAGGTCAGCACCTGGCCGCGGCCATTGAGCAGGGTCGCGCCGAGCACATGGTCGCGAACGCCGCCGGCGCTGGCGCGCGCCGGTCCGGCCAGGCCCGCGGCGACCATGCCGCCCACCGTGCCGCGAGCGATGTAGCGCGGCGGCTCGAAGGCCAGGTGCTGGCCTTTCTCTGCGAGCGTCGCTTCGAGCTCTTCGAGCAGCGTGCCGGCGCGCACGGTGACGACGAGTTCGCTCGGTTCGTAGTTGGAAATGCCGGTCAGCGGTTTGATGTCGAGCCATTCGCCGTGCAGCACGTTGCCGTAGAAATCCTTCGTGCCGCCACCGATGATGCGCAGCGCGCCTTTGGCTGCACGAGCGGTTTGGACTTGATCGACGAGGCGGGCGAGGGCAGCGTCCATGGCTTCCAACCTCATTCACCGCAGAGGCGCAGAGGGCGCAGAGTGAACGCAGAGGAATCCATTCTTGTATTCCTCTGTGAACCTCTGCGCTCTCCGCGCCTCTGCGGTGAGGGTGACTCGAACGACATCTCAGAAGCGTTCCAACTCAGGGAAAGACAGCAGGCCCTTCTTGACATGCATCTTCCCGTACTCCGCACAGCGCTGCAGCGTCGGGATCACTTTGCCCGGGTTCAACGTGCCCGCGGGATCGAAGGCGCGCTTGACGCCTTCCATCTGTTCGCGCTCGTCGGGCGTGAACTGCACGCACATCGAATTGAGTTTCTCGACACCGACGCCATGCTCGCCGGTCACGGTGCCACCCATCGCGACACTGGTTTCCAGGATGTCGGCGCCGAACAGTTCGCAGCGGTGCAACTGGTCCGGATCGTTGGCGTCGAACAGGATCAGCGGGTGCAGGTTGCCGTCGCCGGCGTGGAAGACGTTGCAGCACTTGAGGCCGTACTTCTTTTCCATCTCGGCGATCGCGATCAGGATGTCGGCCAGGCGCTTGCGCGGAATCGTCGAGTCCATGCACATGTAGTCGGGGCTGATGCGCCCGCTCGCGGGGAAGGCGTTCTTGCGGCCGCTCCAGAACTTAAGGCGCTGCGCCTCGTCCTTGCTGACTTCGACACGCGTTGCGCCGCAGCGGTTCAACACGGCCTGCATGCGATCGATCTCTTCGGCCACTTCTTCCGGCGTGCCGTCGGATTCGCAGAGCAGGATCGCCTCGGCCTCGAGGTCATAGCCGGCGTGGACGAAATCTTCGACCGCCGCGGTCATCGGCTTGTCGAGCATCTCCAACCCCGCTGGAATGATGCCCGCCGCGATGATCGACGCCACCGCATCGCCGGCTTTGCGCACGTCGTCGAAGCTGGCCATGATGCAGCGCGCGAGTTTCGGTTTGGGCACGAGTTTGACGGTCACTTCGAGCGTCACCGCCAGCATGCCTTCGCTGCCGACGACCAGCGGCAGCAGATCGAGTCCTGGCGCGTCGAGGGCATCGCTGCCGAACTCGATGGGCTCGCCTTCGACGGTGAAGCCGCGCACCTTCAACACGTTGTGCAGCGTCAGGCCGTACTTCAAACAATGCACGCCACCCGAGTTCTCGGCCACGTTGCCGCCGATCGTGCAGGCGATCTGGGACGACGGGTCCGGTGCGTAGTACAGGCCGAGCGGCGCCGCGGCTTCGCTGATGGCCAGGTTGCGCACGCCGCATTGCACGACCGCTGTGCGCGAGGTCTTGTCGAGCTTGACGATCTGGTTGAACTTGGCCAGCGCCAGCGTCACGCCCATCGCATGCGGCATCGCGCCGCCCGACAAGCCGGTGCCTGCGCCGCGCGCGACCACAGGCACTTGCAAGCGCGTGGCAGGCCTTCAACACCGCAGCGACTTGCGCCTCGGTTTCCGGCAGCGCCACCGCCAGTGGCAACTGGCGGTAGGCGGTCAGGCCGTCGCACTCATATGGCACCGTGTCTTCGCCTTGCCAGAGCAGCGCATGCGGCGGCAGCACGGCGGCGAGCGCCGCCACCACCACCTGTTGGCGTTCGGCGCGCTCTGCGGCTGGCGAGGGCAGTCGGGCGTTCATCGTGCCCAGACTGTACCGGGCCGCGACGACTCACTAACGCGCTGCGCTTGCGCATGGCTTTGCGCCGCACACACGAATGCGGTTCAGCGCGAAACGGCCGCCAAGCTCAGGCGTAGCGCAGGGTGTTGGGCCTGGACCGGCGCCGTGCAAGGAAGCCCATCGACAGCAGGCCGGCGAGCATCAGCGCGTAGCTACCCGGCTCGGGAACCGCCGGGGCGATGCCGGAAATCGTGTACGCGCTCGCGTCCACGAAGGCGGTGCGCGTGGCGCCACCGGGCCATGTGGCCAACTGGCCGGACGTGGCCACCAGCTGCAACTCGCCGGTGAGGCTGTCAGGGACGTCGTTGTTGCCCAGGATCAGCGGGGTGCTCGTGCGGTTGAAGGTGTCGATGCGTTCCACGGGCCGGTTGATGCACTCCTGAAATGAGCTGCACTGGTTCGAGTACAAGTACAGGGCGCCGGCCTCGCCGGTCATGCGATACGTGACACCTGGGTTGCCTGGGAAGGCCCAATTGCCCGGCGGCAGTGGCAGCCCGTCGTCGCTGTAGTGGTAGTGCAGCGTCGCGCTGACGAAGACCGCCTCACCCGGATCGACATACGCGCTGAACGAACGCCCGTCGCACATCTGCTGGCTGCGTGTGCCGTCGGCGCCGATCAGGCCGCAGGTCACGTCGCTCCAGCTCACGTCCAACACGGCCATCGCGTGCGCCGGCGCTGCTGCCAGGAAGGCCCATGCACACGCGAGCGCTGCGATCGAATGACGAGGCTTCATGATTTCATTGTGGGGGTCCCTTCGTGCTGCGCATTGCGCCGGCGCAATCGGGCGACCGGCGGCCGTCTGCTCAGGCTGCGTCACCTGTGAACACGGTCAGCACCCCGGTGTAACCGTACAGATGCTGGTGCCCGATCTCGCCGCCGGCGAAGAAGCCTGCCAGCGGCACGTCGCCGAGCGCGTGGCGGATGATCTGCAGCTCGGCCGACGGCGCGCCGAAGTGCGGGCCGCCGCGGCCGGCGCAACTCACATAGACGGCACCGCGGATGCGCGAGGCGGCATGGGCAGGCGCGACATGGGCTGATGCCACCGCCGTGGCCAGCTCGGCCGGCTCGGGCGCCAGTTCTTCGCGGATTTCGGCGCAGATGCGCGTCAGGTCACGGCGCGCGGCGGCGACGTCGCGATGGCAGAAGGCCAGCGTCATGCCGGGCTCCACCGTGTCGGCCACCGCGACGCCATGGCGCCCCGGGTCGAGGCCGACGAGGTGGCGCACGCGCACGTCGTCACCGAAGGCGCGGTGGCGAGTGCTGGCCGCAGCACCGCCGTTGAGTGGCAGCGGCGCGCGCGGCGCTGCCAGGCCAACCAGCGTGCCACGCAACGCGAGCATGGCCTGGCGGGGCTCATCGAGGGTCAGCTTCAGGTCATCGAGCAGGCATTGCAGGGCAGGCTGGCCGTCGAGTTCGGTGACGACGTTGCGCTCGGCGCCGGTGATGCGCCGCTGCGGGCCGATCGGCTGGCAACCCTGCGTGACGCGCGAAACGATGCCGACGTCGCGCGTGAAGGCCACGCCCGACAAGCCACCGTCGTAGACGCCCTCGGCGATCTGGCAGCTGCGGGTGCGCGACGCGGCCACGCCGCCGAAAAGGTAGCCGCTGGAAGTGCGCGCCGACAGGTCGTCGAGCAGTTCGGCCAGCTCGTGCGCGCGGGCGTCGGCGTGCACGAGCGCGGTCGCCGGCTCGATCTGCCCGAGCGGCTTGGCGCCAGAGAAAACGCGGAAGCGGCCCTGCGGCAGCGTCGACAGCATCAGCACCAGGGCAGGCTCGTCGAAGTACTCGATGCCGCTGGCGCAAACGCCAATGCCCACCGTGCCGGCCCAGGCCACGCCGGGCCAGCGCGCGTGCAAGGCGTTGTACAGCGCCTGCGCGTGCGGCGCGTAGTGGTCGGTGAAATACACCAGGCCCAGCGCCGCCTCATCGCCACCCTGCTGGCGGTCGATCTGCCCCGCCGCCAGCGCCAGCGCCCCTTTCCAGTCCGGGTGCGTGGCGTGGCCGACGATGAAGCGCGGCATGTGAGCCTTTGGGAGATCAGCGTCGCGTGGTGCTGCGCTTGCGCGCCCCCGATGCCGTCTGCGCGGTCTTGACGGCGGCCTTGGCCACGGCACCCGCCACCTTGCCCGGCGCCTGTACCGCCTTCTTCAGCGTTTCTTCGGCGGCGTCGAAACTCTGTTTCACCATCGCGCCGGCGAGCGACTTGGTGGCATCACCGGCGCTGTCTTTCATTGCCGTAGCGGCAAGTTGCGTGAACTGCTTGGTCAGCGCGCCCCACCATTGCATCGGATCGACCGCCGGTGTGGCGGCTTCGGCGGGCGATGGCTTGCGGCTGCCGCCGCGCGCAGGCGCCTTCTTCTCGGGCGTGGCCATGGCCGCCATCGGCTCGGGCACCTTGAGCGAATCGCGCAGCGCGGTCAGCGGCACGTTCATCGTCTTCAGCGTCGACAGCGTCATGCGCTGCACTTCGAGCGCCTGGATGGTGGCGGCCAGCATGCGCGCGTTCTGCTCCAGCCAGAACTGCACCGTGCGCAGCTCTTCGATGCGCTTTTCGAGCTCTTCGGGGTTCAGCGTCGGCGCCACCCACTGGCCGATCGACGGCAGCGCCGAGCCGGCGTTCTTGACCAGGCCCTGCAGGAAGTCGAACCCCGGAACGAGCTTGCTGAAGTTCTGCGACGAGTCGGTCATGCGTGTCTCCTGGTGTTGTTGTCGGCGATCCTAGCGAAACTCGACCCGCTCGACACGAAAACCGCGCGCTTGCAGCAACGCTGGCAGCGCCTTGGGCCCGGTCATGTGCAGCGCGCCGACGGCGACGAACAGGCGCTGGCCCTCGCGATGCAGGGCCTCGATGCGCTCGGCCATGGCCGGGTTGCGCTCGTCGTTCAGCGCTCTCAACATCGCGCGCTCGTCATCTGTCTTCACGCAGTCGCACCAGCGCTCGTAGTTCTCGATCTCCTGCAGGTCACCGCGCTCCCAGGCCACGGCCATGCGCAGCAGCACTTGGCGGCCGAGGCCGCTTTGCATCTGCTCCAGCGTCGACGCGAGCAGGCGCTCGGCCTGCACTGGGTCGTTTGGAATGATCGCCGCCAGCTGCCGCTCCGCCGTTTCGAGCGACACCGTGCGCAGCTTTCGCGCGCTCGCTGCGCCGGCGAGCACGAACTCCTGTCCGTACGCCACCTGCAAACCGTCGCGCGCGGCGTCGATCATCATCGCCGTCATGGCCTGCATCATCGGGTGCAGGCCGGCCAGCGCCTGTGCCGGGATGCAGGCGCGCTGGATCTCGCGTTTCAGTTGCTCGTCCAGCGCCGTCGGCAGTTTGGCGCTGCCGGAGCCGGCGCTGCGCAGGCTGCTTTGCACCGCGGGGTCGAGCGGGTCGAGCTCGAAGGCCACCGTCTGCGCATCGGCCAGCGCGGCGCGCAGCTTCGCACCGGGGAAGGCCCATTCGAGCTTGCCGACGTGGATGGTGCCGAAGAGGTGGTGCGTGCGGCCGTCCTTGCTGACACGCCACAAGAAGCCGCGGTCCTTGGCTTGTGCCTGCGCGTCCTTCACCTGCTGCGGTGTCGGCGCCGCGGCTTGCGGCGGGCAGGCGGTGGCGGGTTGCGCCTGCGCGCCGAGCGAGGCCAGGGCCGCGACACTCAGCAGCCATGCCAGCAGGGGTTTGTTCATCGCATCGGCTCCAGCGTCAGCACGCCGTCGCGTTGGGTCAGGCGCAGTTTCGAAATCACATCCATGCCGAGCAGCGGTGACTCGAGCCGCGGCAGCACGCCCACCCGCAAGCGCTCGGCCACCACACCACCTTGCAGCGACACATCGGCACGGGCCAGCCGGCCATCGACCACACCGCCGGCGGTGGACGAGCGCACGGAGCCTTCGAGCACCAGTCCGGCCTGCTGCGCCAGGGCCAGCGGCAGCGCCGTGCTGGTGGCGCCGGTATCGACGAGAAAGTCCACCGCCAGGCCGTTGATCCGGCCCGGCCAGTAGAAGTGCCCGTCCGGTGCACGTTTCAACTCGATGCGCCCGCTCGCCGCGTCGAACGAGAAACGAGAACGCTCGGCCCGGTGCTGCATCGCCTGCACGGCCAGGAACAAGGCGGTTGCGATCAGCAACCAGACGGTGATGAACTTCCACGAGCGCGACATGACGCTACGATGCCATGAAACCACCAAGCATCCACGATGCGCGCCCTCTTTCACCTTGCCTATCACGTGCACGACCTGCAGGCCGCGCGCGCTTTTTACGGTGGTGTGCTCGGCTGCGCCGAAGGCCGCAGTACCGAAACCTGGGTCGATTTCGATTTCTTCGGGCACCAGATTTCGCTGCATCTAGGCGAACCGTTCGCGACGACGAACACCGGCCGCGTCGGTGACACGATGGTGCCGATGCCACACCTGGGCCTGGTGTTGCAGGCCGATGATTGGCAGGCGCTGGCTCAGCGGCTGCGCGCTGCCGGCACCCTGTTTGTGATCGATCCGCACTTGCGCTTCGCTGGTCAGCCCGGTGAGCAGTGGACGATGTTCTTCCGCGACCCGAGCGGCAACCCGATCGAGGTCAAGGGCTTTGCCGATCTCGACCGGGTCTACGAACACTGAGACGGTGTGAGCGACGACCCTCTGTTCCCCGGCTTCAGAACGCACAGGCTGCGGCTCGTCGAGTCCGAGGTTCACGCCGTGGTGGGCGGCAGCGGCCCGCCGCTGTTGCTGTTGCATGGCTATCCTCAGACCCACGTCGCATGGCACCAGATCGCTCCGGCGCTGGCGAAGGACTTCACCGTGGTGGCGCCGGACCTGCGGGGTTATGGCGACAGCACCGGGCCTGCGGGCGGCCCGCCGCACGCTGCGTACAGCAAGCGCGCCATGGCCGGTGACGTGTTGGCCCTGATGCGCGATCTCGGCTTCGAGCGCTTCGCGGTCGTCGGCCACGACCGCGGCGGGCGCGTCGGCTACCGGCTGGCCCTGGATCACCCGCAGGCCGTGCGCTGCTTCAGCTCTCTCACGGTCATCCCGACCGAGGCGATGTGGCAGCGCGCCGGCATGGAGTTCGGCCTGAAGGCCTACCACTGGTACCTGTTCGCGCAGCCCTATGACCTGCCGGAGCGACTGCTGCGATCCGACCCGGCCTACTTCCTCGACTGGACGCTGCGTGGCATGGCCCTCGATCCGGCCCACATCGCAGCCGCTGCGCGAGAGCGCTATCACGCAGCATTCGCCAGAGAGTCGGTGCGCCACGCGATGGTGGAAGACTACCGCGCGGGCGCCAGCCTCGACTTGACGCACGACCGCGAGGCCCGGGCTTCCGGCCGCAAGCTCGAGTGCCCCGTGCAGGTGCTGTGGAGTTCAGGGGCACCTGATCCGATTGCGACTTGGCGTGAGTGGGCACTGCATGTCGAAGGTGCCCCAATCGATGCCGGGCACCTGCTGGCAGAAGAAGCGCCAGACGCCGTGCTCGGTCACCTCCAGCCTTTCCTCAGACGCTTGCTCTGCGGCGCTTGAATCCGGAGTTGAGGCGGCGCGTCGTCGCCGCTACGCCAGCCTGAACGGCATCTCGCGCAGCCGCTGCCCCGTCAGCTTCGCAATCGCATTGGCGAACGCCGGCGCCAGCGGCGGCACACCGGGCTCGCCCATGCCCTTGGGCGGGTCGTTGCTTGGCACGATGTGAACGGCGATCGTCGGCGGTGCGTCGGTGATGCGCGCCGGGGTGAATTGGTGGAAATTGCCCTGCTCGACGACGCCGTCCTTGAGCGTGATCGAATGGCCGGGCAAGGTCGTCGCCAACGCCATCATCACAGAGCCCTGGACCTGCGCCTCCACCGTGCGCGGATTGACGCACAGGTTGCAGTGCACGCCGGCCGTCACCGCGGTCAGCACCGGTTTGCGCTCCTTGCCCTTGCCTGTGAGCTTGGCCTCGACCACATACGCCACCACCGACTCGAAGCTCTCGTGCACGGCCACGCCCCACGCCGTGCCGGCAGGCAGCTTCTTCTTGCCGTAGCCACTCTGGTCAACCGCCAGCTGCAGCGCCGCACGGTGGCGCTTGCCCTTGTCGCCGTCCATCAGCGCCATGCGGTAGTCCACCGGGTCCTGCTTCGTCGCCGCGGCGATCTCGTCGATCAGCGTCTCCATGACGAACGCGGTGTGCGTGCTGCCGACGGAGCGCCACCACAGCACCGGCACGTTGACCTTTGGGTGGTGCACGGTGAGCTGCATCGGCACGTCGTACGGCTCGCGCATGCCTTCGGTGGTCGTGGCGTCGACGCCGTTCTTGACCATGAACGGCTCGAACGGCGAGCCGGTGAGGATGCTCTGGCTGACGATGCGGTGGTCCCAGGCCAGCACCTTGCCCTTGGCGTCGAAACCGATCTCGGCGCGGTGCACGGTGAACGGCCGGTAGTAGCCGGCCTTCATGTCGTCTTCGCGGCTCCACATCACTTTGACCGGCGCGCGCTGGTTGTTCAGTGCCAGCGCCTTGGCCACGCCTGCGGCTTCGCGCACCCACTCGCCCGTCGGCGTGGCACGCCGGCCGAAGCCGCCGCCAGCCATCTGCACGACGATCTCGACCTGCTCGGGTTTCAGGCCGACGACGCTGGCCACTGCGCCGGCATCGACGCCGGGCATTTGCGACGCCGTGATGACGGTGCACTTGTCGTCCTGCAGATCGACCGTGCAGGCCAGCGGCTCCATCTGCGCGTGATTCAGATAGGGAAAGACGAACTCGGCTGTCAGTTTTTTCGGCGCCTTGGCCAAGCCTGACACGTCGGCCTCGAAGTGTTTGGCCGGCGCTGGCGTGCCCGCCTTCTTGGCGAGCGCTTTGTATTGCGCGATCAGCTTTGTCGTGTCGGCCTTGTCGACGGCGCTCACGTCGTTCGTGTTCCATTGCACCTTCAGCGCATCGCGGCCCATCTTGGCCGGCCAATAGCCGTCGGCAACGATGGCGATGCCCTGACCGCCGCGGTCCAGCGCCACCCGCAGCACCGCCTTGACGCCCTTGACCTTCATCGCATCGGCGCCATCGAAGCTCGCCACCTTGCCGTTGAACACCGGCGGTCGCACGATGACCGCGGTCAGCATCCCCGGCAGCTTGATGTCGACGCTGTAGGCCTGCGTGCCGGTGCTCTTGGCGCGCGACACTTTCAAGCCGGTGGGCTTGCCGATGAGCTTGAAGTCTTTCGGCTCCTTCAACACCACGCGTTCGGGAATCGCCTCCTTCATCGCCGCGTCGAACAGCTCGCCGTAGGTGGCGCTCTTGCCGCCGCCGCTGATGACACCGTTGACTACGGTCAACGAGGCCGGCGGCACGCCGAGTTGTTTCGACGCTGCGGCAAGCAGCATCGCCTTGGTCCGCGCGCCGAGTTCGCGGTACTGCGTGTAGCTGTTCTTCACCGAGTTCGAGCCGCCGGTGAGGTGCATGCCCATCGCGGGATCGATGTAGTTGCCCTTCTGATTGCCGAAGCCGGTCTTGACCTTGGTCCAATCCGCCTCGAGCTCGTCGGCGCAGATCATCGCCAGCGCGGTCTCGATGCCTTGGCCCATGTCCATGCGGTTGCAGAGCACGGTGGTCGTGCCGTCCTTGTCGATGGTGACGAAGGCGGCCGGTTGTTGAAATGCCTTCTGCCCTGGCGGCAGATCGGGCGCGTTCTGCGCACGCGCCTCGGGCGTGGCCAGCGGCATCAGCGCCAGACCGACGGCGCCGCCGACGGTCATCGTGACGAAGCGGCGGCGCGTGAGTTCGGATGTTGCGGTTTGGGCGATCAGCTTGTCGAGGATCATGGTGGTGGCTCCCTGATCAAGCCAGCGCGGCGGCAGCTTGTTTGATGGCAGCGCGGATGCGCGGGTAGGTTCCGCAGCGGCAGACGTTGCCGGCCATCGCAGCGTCAATCTGCGCGTCGGTCGGCTTCTTGTTCGTCTTCAGCAGCGCGGTCGCGCTCATGATCTGGCCGCTCTGGCAGTAGCCACATTGCGCCACGTCCTGCGCCACCCAGGCTTCGGTCACGGCCTTGCCGACGTTGTCGCCGGCCAAACCTTCGATCGTCGTGATGCTCGCGCCTGCCGCCGCAGAGATCGGCAGCGAACAACTGCGCACCGCCTGCCCGTTCATGTGCACGGTGCACGCACCGCACTGGGCCAGTCCACAACCGAATTTGGTTCCGGTGAGGCCGAGGTTGTCGCGCACCGCCCACAAGACGGGTGTGCTCGGATCGGCATCCACCGTGACGGGTTTGCCGTTGAGATTGAAACTGCTCATCGAAAGCCCGCCTTCGCAACCGTTGACTCAGGCGGCGTTGTAGCGCGAATCGATCGCCCTCTCAGTTCAGTGGGGCATCGCGCGCTCGCGCTCAGTGCAAGGCTGACAAGAACTGCTTCAACTCCGCCGTCTGCGGCGAGTCGAACAAGGTCTGCGGCGGCCCCATCTCGTGGATGCGCCCGGCGTGCATGAAGACCACGCGGTCGCTGACCTTGCGCGCGAAATTCATCTCGTGCGTGACCATCAGCAGCGTCATGCCTTCGACGGCCAGGCTCTCGACGACCTTCAACACTTCGCCGACGAGTTCCGGGTCGAGCGCCGACGTGATCTCGTCGCACAGCATCACGCTCGGCTCCATTGCCAGCGCGCGCGCAATGGCCACGCGCTGCTGCTGGCCGCCGGAGAGCTGATCCGGCCAGGCGTCGAACTTCTCGGCCAGACCGACACGTTCGAGCAGCTTGCGCGCCGCAGCTTCCGACTCGCCGGCCGCGCGGTTCTTGACCAGTGACGGCGCCAGCATGACGTTGCGGCCGACCGTGAGGTGCGGGAACAGGTTGAAGTTCTGGAAGATCATGCCGACGTGCTGGCGCAGCGCGCGCATCGCCGCCGCGTCGCCATGCTTGAGCGGCTGGCCATCGACTTCGAGCGCACCTTCCTGGAAGACTTCGAGGCCGTTGATGCAGCGCAGGAGCGTGCTCTTGCCCGAGCCGCTCTTGCCGATGATGGCGATGACCTCGCCGCGCTGCACGTCGAGGTCGATGCCTTTGAGCACCTCGTTGTCGCCGAAGCGTTTGCGCAGGGCGCTGACCTTGACGATGTGCTGCGCCGGGCCGCTCCCAAGCGGCACGATCCCCCTCGGGGGGACGACGCCGGAGGCGTCTTGGGGGTCAGATTCACCTGCGTTCACGGAGCTTCCTTTCGAGGCGGCGGCTGTAGGCGGAGATCGGCCAGCACAGCGCGAAGTACATCAGCGCCACGCACGCGTAGACGGTGAACGGCTTGAAGGTGGCGTTGGTGATCATCGTGCCGGCCTTGGTGAGTTCGATGAAGCCAATCACCGACGCCAGCGCCGTGCCCTTGATGACCTGTACCAGGAAGCCCACCGTCGGCGCGATCGCGATGCGCAGCGCCTGCGGCCCGATGACGTGGCGCATCTTTTCGCGGAAGTTCAGCGCCAGGCTGTCAGCGGCTTCCCACTGGCCTTTCGGAATCGCATCGACACAACCGCGCCAGATTTCGGCGAGGAAGGCGCTGGCATAGAGCGTCAGCGCCACGCTGGCCGCCAGCCACGCCGAGATCTCGATGCCGAGCAGCGACAGGCCGAAGTAGGCGAGGAAGAGCTGCATCAGCAACGGCGTGCCCTGAAAGAGTTGCACGTAGGCTGCCACTCCGCGCTGAGCGCCGGGCAGTTTGGCCAGACGCGCCAGCAGCAACGACAAGCCGACGAGCCCGCCACCGATGAAGGCGATCAGCGACAGCAGCACCGTCCAGCGCCCGGCCAGCAGCAGGTTGCGCAGGATGTCCCAGAGGGTGAACTCGACCACCGCGCTATCTCCCTGCCTGCGGCGTGCGGCCGAAGATCAACTTCGGCCCGGCCCAGTTCAACAGCTGACGGATCGCAATCGCCAGACCGAGATAGATCAGCGTGGCGACGATGTAGGCCTCGAAGGCGCGGAAGTTGCGGCTCTGGATCAGGTTGGCGAAGTACGACAGCTCCTGCGCCGCGATCTGGCCGCACACGGCCGAGCCGAGCATGACGATGACGATCTGGCTCGTCATCGCAGGCCACACGCGCGCCAGCGCCGGCGGCAGCACGACGCGCAGGAACACCTGCCGCTCGTTCAACGCGAGGCTGCGCGCGGCTTCGATCTGCCCGCGCGGTGTGCCCTCGATGCCGGCGCGCGCGATCTCGGCCGCGTACGCGCCGAGGTTGATCACCATCGCGATCACCGACGCGATCTCGGGTGTGAGCTTGACGCCCAGGCTCGGCAGGCCGAAGAAGACGAAGAACAGCTGGACGATGAACGGCGTGTTGCGGATCAACTCGACATACGCGCCGACGATCCACTTCAACCACGCCGGACCCCACGCGCGCGCCCAACCGCAGGCGACGCCGAGTGACACGCCGAGCACGGCCGACACCGCGGTCAGGCCGACCGTGAACGCGGCGCCACGCAGCAGTTGCGGCCACTGCGAAAGAACGGCGCCGAAGTCGAGCGTGATCACGCCGCGCCTCGATCAGTTGGGAAGATCGCCGGCCGGACGGCCCAGCCACTTCTGGGCCATCTTGTCCAACTCGCCCGCCGCTTTGGCTGCAGCGATGATCTCGTTGACCTTCAGGCGCAGTTTGTCCTCGCCCTTGTTCAGTCCGATGAAGTTCGGCGAGTCCTTCAGCACGAACTTGTATTCGGTGTTCATCGCCGGATTGCGCGCCATCATGTTGCCGGCCACCGAAGCGCCGGTGGCGATGACCTGCACCTGGCCCGAGACGAACGCCGAGACGGTGGCATTGTTGTCCTCGAAGCGTTTCACGTCGGCCGTGGGCGGCGCGATCTTCGTCAGCTCCAGATCCTCGATCGCGCCGCGCGTCACGCCGACGGTCTTGCCGGCGAGATCGGCCGCGCTTTTGACGCTCATCGACTTGGCCGCGAACACGGCCTGGAAGAACGGCGAATAGGCGGCAGAGAAGTCGATCACCTTCTCGCGCTCGGCGTTCTTGCCGAGCGTGGAGATCACCAGATCGGCCTTTTTGGTTTGCAGGTAGGGGATGCGGTTGGCGCTGCTCACCGGCACCAGCTCCACCGGCACGCCGAGCTTGGCGCCGATGTAGTTACCCATGTCGATGTCCAGGCCCTGCGGTTTCAGGTCGGTGCCGACAAAGCCGTAAGGCGGAAAGTCGGTCGGGATGGCGATGCGGATCAGCTTCCTCGCCATCACCTCGTCGAGCGCGGCCTGGGCCTGCGCGGCGAGGGGCAAGGAAGCGGCAACGAACGCAGCGAGTGCGATCCAGCGGCGAGAGCGATTCATGCGGTTTTCTCCTGGCGGCGCCGACGGGTGGCGCGTGTTGTGGTGGGTGAGGGAACGAGACTCGTGAACAGACCGACGCCCGCCTTGCGTGACGCTGACGTTCAGGGCTAGCAAGGGCCGTGCGCGGTGTCGGGGCAGCCAGCGTCGCGCCCGGTCCTTCGAGCGCGCGGCGCAACTGGTGGACGGGCTCCGAGGCCGCGCTGCGCGTGCCGAGGTGCCCGGCCACCGCTTCGATGTGTTCGCGGGCCAGGCGGCGCGCGGCCGGCAGGTCACCCGCTTCGAGCGCAGCGACGATGCGCGCATGGTCGGCGCAGGACTGCGCGGCGTCGTGGTTGGACTGGAACAGCGTCGCGATCAGCGTCGTGCGCGCGGTCAGGTCGCGCAGGATGTCGGCCAGCACGGCGTTGCCCAGGCAATCGGCCAAGCAGACATGAAAGTCACCGAGCAGGTAGCTGCGCGGCCCCGGCTCACCGGCGCGCACCGCCGCCCGCTCGGCGCTGACATGCTGCTTCAGGCGCTTGATCGCGGCCCGCGGCGGTGCCGCATCGAGCGAATGCAGCAGCCCGGTTTCGATGGCCACCCGGGCCTGGAAGGCCTCCTCGGCCTCTTCGCGCGACGGTTGCACGACGAACCAGCCGCGCCGCGCCGAGACTTCGACCATGCCGCGCGCTGACAGCCGCGCCAGCGCTTCGCGCACCAGCGTGCGGCTGACGCCGAACAGCTCGGCCAGCGACTGCTCGCCCAGGCGCTGGCCGGACGACAGGCGGCCGGCGAGGATGGCGTCGACGATGCGATCGGCCATCTCGTCGGGACTCGCGTGTTGGCTTCGCCGTTGGGCCATCGTTGTGGGCGGATTGCGTTGATGTGGTGCGATTCGGAGCCGTGGCGCACCGGCGCAGTGCAGACTTTGCATACCTTACTTGTATGCAAGATGGCTTGCAAGGGCCGTGCCTGCGTGTTTTCCTGGGCCTTGCGGTCAGGCCGGCGGGCGAGGCTCGGCAGGCAGCGACAGCACCGCCACCGCGCCGCCGCCGTCGGCATTGCGCAGCGTGATGCGGCCCTGGTGCAGTGCCGCGATCTCGCGCACGAAGGGCAGGCCCAGGCCGGTGCTCTTGCGTTGCGAGCCGGGGCGGGCCAGCGAATAGAACTTCTCGAAGACCTTCTGGTCGGCGTAGTCGGGGATGCCCGGGCCGTGGTCGCGAACGCTGACCTCGGCAAAGCGGCCCCGCGCTGCGAGCGTGACCTCGATGCGACCGCTGGGCGGCGAAAAGTCGAGCGCGTTGTCGAGCAGGTTGCCGACTGCGCGCTGCAGCAGCAGCGGGTCGCCATCGACGGTAGCGTCTTGCGCGGCGTCGAGCGTCACCGTGATGCAGCGCGGCGCGCCCGTCGCGCGTGCGCTGGCGACACGCTCTTCGAGCAAGGCGAGCAGCGCCACCGGCTCGGTGCGCTCCAGCGAACGCCGCGACTCGAGCGCGGCCAGCTCCATCATGCGATCGACCAGCTCCTGGATGCGCGCCGTCTCGCGCTCGATGTTGGCAACGAAGTGCTCGCGGTCTTGCGCTGGCATCTCGCGCTCGTGCAGTAGTTCGGCAGCACCGCGGATCGCCGACAGCGGGCTTTTCAGTTCATGCGTCAGCGTCTGCACATAGTCGGCCACGTAGTTGCGGCCGGAGAGCGCGTCGCGCATCTCGTCGTAGGCGGCGCCGAGCGTGCCCAGAGCACGCCGCCCCAGGCGCGGCAGGGAAAACGTGCGCTGCGCGCGCACGTAGCGCACGTAGTCGGCGATCAGCCCGAACGGTCGCACCAGCCACACCGACAGGATGGCGACCAGCAGCGCCACGGCGAGCACCGAGGTCACGCCGATGACCATCGTCTTCCTGCGCGCGGCGGCGACGAACTGGCCGAAACTCTCCGCCGGCTTGCCGACGCTGACCGCACCGACGATGCGCGAGTCGAGCCTCAGCGGCGCGGCGACGTACATCACCGCGGTGCGCGCATCGGTGTCGACGTCGGGTGTGGTGCGTGCGCCGTAGCGGCCGTCGAGGGCGAGCTTGATGTCGCGCCACGTCGAATGGTCTTGCCCGGTCTCGCGGCCGAGCGAGTCGAAGACGACATGGCCGTTGGCGTCGACCACCGTCATGCGCAGCTCGAAGCGGGTTTTCTCGAAGCCGAAGATGTTGGCGTTGAGCTCGCGCGAATACAGATCGCGGAACAGCGGCTCCAACACGGCGACGTCGATCACCGGCTCGGCCAGCGTGGCCGCACGCTCGACCCAGCGCTGCTCGATCTGCGCGGCCATCAGGTGCGCGGTTTCGACCAGCGACTCTTCGGCCGACTCGCGGTAGCGCGGATCGATGTCGGCCAGCAGCCGCCACATCAGCCAGCCGACACCGATCGCGTACGCGAGCAGGATCGCGGCGAAGACTCTGTTTCTCTTCGTCATTGCAGGCTTGCTTGGCCGGCAAATCCTCGGCCAACGCGTAGCCCACACCGCGGTGCGTGCGGATCGGCTCCAGCGACGGCGCGATGGTCTTCAGCTTGGCGCGCAGCGTCTTCACATGCGCATCGACCGTGCGGTCCAGGCTGTCGGTGTCGTCGTCCCAGACCAGCGACAGCAGGCGCTCGCGCGTGAAGACGAAACCCGGGGCGGCCGATCAGCGCCTTCAGCAGGCCGTACTCATAGCGCGACAGGTCGAGTGGATGACCGTAGTAATGGATCAGGCGCTTGCCGTCGTCGCAGGCAAACGGTGTCGATGGCGGCGTGGCGCTTGCCGCGGCCGGCAGCGCGCTGCGCCGCAACACCGTGCGCACCCGCGCCACCAGCTCACGTGGTGAAAACGGCTTGGTCACGTAGTCGTCAGCGCCAAGTTCGAGGCCAACGACGCGGTCGATCTCATCGGCGCGCGCGGTCAGGAACAGGATCGGCAGCGTCGGCTCGCGCGCGCGCAGGCGCTTGAAGACTTCGAAGCCGCTGAGGTCGGGCAGGCCGACATCGAGGATCACCAGCGCCGCGTCGCCGGCTTGCGTCAGCGCTGCTTCGCCGGTCGCGCACCAGCGCGGCTCGAAGCCTTCGGTGCGCAATGCGTACTGCAGCGTGTCGGCAATGCCGGGCTCGTCTTCAACGATCAGGATGACGGGACGATGCGCCATGTCATCGCGGCCGGGCCGCCAAGGCCCACGCAGTGGCCCTCATCAAGAGCCACGGGCGATGAAGCTCTCCTCGGGGGACGCGAGCGCAGCGAGCTAGGGGCTTCATTGACAGCGATGATAGGGGCATGGTCGACGTCAAACAGGCGCTTGGCGCACTGTCCCCCAAGCCGCCGCGCACGACCGCGGCGCCTCGCCGCGCACTCGTCGTCGGCGCCTCTGGTGCGCTCGGCGCGGCCGTGCTCGAACACCTGCTGGCCGCGCAGCGCTTCGAGCGTGTCGGCGCGCTGGTTGACCAACCGATCCAGCCTGCGGTGCACGCCTTCGCGCCGGTGCAGGCCGATGCGATGGCCGCTTTCGGCGCCGACAGCGCGCTGATCGTCTTCGACCGCCAGCGCGCCGCCAACGGCCGCGAGGCCGCGTTCGTGAAGCCCGAGCCACACACCTTGCCGATCCTGGCTCGGCAGCTGCACAGCGCTGGTGTGCGCCATCTGATCGTCGTTGTGCCGCACACGCCGTCGCTGTTGCCGATGGCTTTGCAACAGGGCCTGGCTTCGCTTGACGAAGCGGCGGTGGCAGCGCTCGGCTTCGAGCAGCTCGTCTTCATGCGCATGGCACAGAACGAGCGCGCCACGCCAGGCCTCGATGCGCCGCGGCGCCTGGCGCGCTGGATGCTCTCACAACTGCACTGGATGGTGCCGCAGCGCGAGCAGCCGGTGCGCATCGACACGGTCGCCAAGGTGGCGGCGGCGATCGCCGTGGCGAGCGCGGAGGCGTCTTCGGCAACGCGTGTCGTCCCGGCCGCGCTGCTCTGGCAGGCCGCGCAGCAACGCGACGTGCAGGCCCTCGTCCACCACTGGTTGAGCCCGGCGCACGCGTCCGATGGCCGCCTATGATTGCCGCATGAAGTTCTCACCCCTGATCAACGACACCTTCCTGCGTGCCTGCCGCCGCGAGGCCACCACGCACACGCCCGTGTGGCTGATGCGCCAGGCCGGCCGCTACCTGCCCGAGTACTGCGCCACGCGCGCCAAGGCGGGGAGCTTCATGGGCCTGGCGACCAATGTCGACTACGCCACCGAGGTCACGCTGCAACCTCTCGAGCGCTATCCGCTCGATGCGGCGATCCTGTTTTCCGACATCCTCACCGTGCCGGATGCGATGGGCCTGGGCCTGTCGTTCGCGCAGGGCGAAGGGCCGCGCTTCGCAACGCCGGTTCGCGACGAAGCCGCCGTCGCCGCACTCGCCGTGCCCGACATGGCCAAGCTGCGCTATGTGTTCGATGCGGTGACGTCGATCCGCCACGCACTGAACGGTCGCGTGCCGCTGATCGGCTTTTCCGGCAGCCCGTGGACGCTGGCCTGCTACATGGTCGAAGGTGCGGGCAGCGACGACTACCGCCTCGTCAAGTCCATGCTCTACGCGCGGCCCGATCTGATGCACCGCATCCTCGCCATCAACGCCGAGGCCGTGGCTACCTACCTCAACACGCAGATCGACGCCGGCGCGCAAGCGGTGATGGTTTTCGACAGCTGGGGCGGCGTGCTCGCCGACGGCATGTTCCAAGCCTTCAGTCTGGCCTACACGCAGCGTGTGCTCGCCAAGCTGAACCGCAGCGTGCCGGCGATCGTCTTCACCAAAGGCGGCGGACCGTGGCTCGAGGAGATCGCGGCCAGCGGCGCCGATGTCGTCGGCCTGGACTGGACGGTGAATCTCAAACGCGCCCGCGAGCGCGTGCAAGACCGCGTGGCGCTGCAAGGCAACCTCGACCCGATGGTGCTGTTCGGCGGCGAGGCTGCGGTGCGGTCAGAAGCGCGGCGCGTGCTCGACGATTTCGGCCCCAACCGCCCGGGCAGCGGTCACATCTTCAACCTCGGCCATGGCATCAACCAGCACACGCCGCCCGAGGCCGTGGCCGTGCTCGTCGATGAGGTGCACCGACATTCGCGTGCGCTGCGCGCGACCAAGTGAGGCTGTGCATTCCGTCCGAGGTAAGTGAGCGCTCAGGCTGACTTATCCCCATCTCGGACCGAGCGAGCGCTCTAGAAAAAGACAACCAACCCGCGCCATCAGGTATTCCCCTATGTCGCTGCAAGTGCTTGATTTCATTGAGCTTGTTGGCCTGCTCCCGCATCGGGCAGAGCAAGGCGTGGTGTGGCGTATCAACGAGTTAGCGCGTCTGCGGGCAGCTTTTGCACAAAGTTATCCACATCAACAGTGGAAAGATCGTTTTGCCTTTTCGAATCATGGGCTTAGCGGCTCTTTGTGAAGCCGAACCGAGAAATTGGCGGTATCTTGGAGAAGACTGACGATCCCAGTCCCGTCGTCGTGGCGGTCGCAGTCGAAGCGCCACAACACGCCGGTCTGGCCGCCGCGCTGGACTACTACTGCGAGCGCTCACTCTTTCCGGGAACGTTGGTGAGGGTTCCTCTGGGCAAGCGGCAGGTTCCAGGCATCGTCTGGGACCGGTCAGCGACAGCGGCCCTCGACGCGGCTCAGATCAAACCGCTGAGCGATGTGCTCGATGCGATGCCGCCGCTGCCCCTGGCGTGGCGGCAGCTTGTCGCTTTTGCCGCCGGCTACTACCAGCGCAGCGTTGGCGAACTCGCGCTGTCGGTGCTGCCGCCCGAGTTGCGCAAGCTCGACGCGGCACAGCTCGCGCGCCGGATCGGGCGCTTGGTGCCGTCCACGACCACGGCGCACGACGATGCCGCTGCGCCTGCACTCAATGCCACACAGCAGGCGGCTGCGCAGGCGCTGGCCGCATTGCCGCCCGGCTGCACGCTGCTGCACGGCGTCACCGGCAGCGGCAAGACCGAGGTCTATCTGCAAGCCGCGGCCGCCGCACTCGCGGCCGGACGGCAGGTGCTGGTGCTGGTGCCCGAGATCAACCTGACGCCGCAGCTCGAAGCGCGCTTCGCGGCGCGCTTTGCCGGCCATCGACTGGTGTCGCTGCACAGCGCCCTGACACCGGCGCAGCGCCTAAAGCATTGGCTGGACGCGCACCTCGGCCACGCCGATCTGGTGCTCGGCACGCGGCTGGCGGTGTTTGCGTCGATGCCTCGGTTGGGGTTGATCGTCGTCGACGAAGAACACGACCCGTCGTTCAAGCAGCAGGAAGGTGCGCGCTACTCGGCGCGCGACCTCTCGGTCTGGCGTGGCCACAACGAAGGCGTTGCCGTGCTGCTCGGCTCGGCCACACCGTCGCTCGAAACCTGGCAACGCGCCGAGCAGGGCGCGTACCGGCGCCTCTCGCTGCCTGAGCGTATCGGTGGCGGGGCGCTGCCGCGTGTGCGTGTGGTCGACATGGGCAGCTTGCCGCGCAACAAGGGCGAAGAGATCGTCATCTCGCCGCCACTGCTCGGCGCGCTGCAGCAGCGCATCGAACGTGGCGAACAAAGCCTCGTTCTGCTCAATCGTCGCGGCTACGCGCCCGTGCTGCACTGCGGCGCCTGCGGCTGGAAAAGCGGCTGCCCGCATTGCAGCGCATGGCGTGTCTTCCACAAGGTCGATCGCACGCTGCGCTGCCATCACTGCGGTTTCACCGAGCGCGTGCCGCGGGCCTGCCCCGAGTGCGGCAACCTCGATATCCACGCCATCGGCCGCGGCACCGAGCGGCTCGAAGAACATCTGGCGGCGTTGCTGCCCGGTGCGCGCATTGCTCGCATCGACGCCGACAGCACGCGCCTGAAAGGCTCGCTCGAGACGCAGCTGGCGGCTGTGCACGCCGGCGAGGTCGATGTGCTCGTCGGCACGCAGATGGTGGCCAAGGGGCACGATTTCCGGCGCATGACGCTGGTGGCTGCCGTCAATCCGGACAGCGCACTGTTCGCCAGCGACTTTCGCGCCGGCGAGCGTTTGTTCGCGCTCTTGATGCAGGCTGCAGGGCGCGCCGGGCGTGATGCGGCGCAGGGGTCGCTGAGTGAGATGTGGGTGCAGACCTGGCACCCGCGCCATCCGCTGTTCGCCGCGCTGGCGACGCATGACTTTGCTGCGTTCGCAGCGAGCCAGTTGCGAGACCGTGAAGGCGCGGGCCTGCCGCCGTTTGCGAGCCTGGCCCTGCTGCGCGCCGAAGCCAAGGACGCCGCGATGGCGACTGCCTTCCTGCACGCCGCGGCGCAATCCGCGGCGGCATTGCCGGAAGCTGCCGGCGTGATGGTCTATCCGCCGGTGCCGCCGCCGATCTCGCGCGTGGCCGGCGTCGAGCGCATGCAAATGCTCATCGAGTCGCGCTCACGCGCCGCGCTGCAGCGCTTTCTCGGCGTGTGGGTGCCTCAGCTCACGCCGCTGGGCAAAGAAAAAGCCCACCGTGTGTTGCGGTGGGCTGTGGATGTCGATCCGTTGGCGATCTGAGCGCTCGGGCCAGCGCCGGGCCGCTCCCAAGCGTCCGGCCCGAGCCTCCCCACGGGGGAGTGCGCGCGCAGCGCGCAAGGGGCCGTCCTTAGTCAGTCATCGTGCTTGTTCTTGCCCTTGCCATGACCGTGGCCGTGGCCCTGCGCGTGCACCGGTGGACCTTTGCGCGGATGCGTTTCGTTGTAGCGAGCCTGCACCCACTCTTCACGCACGAAATACACCTGCCGTCCGCAGGCGTCGTAGCGATGGCAATGTTTGCCCCATTTCTTGGCGTGACCTGGAGGCACGTACAAGTACATCGGCGGCTGCGCAACCACAACCGCGGGCTGGGCGATCACCACCGGCCGGCGGTAGATCACCGGTGGCGGCGGTGCGTTGGTGCCGATCTCGATGCGGCCGTACACGCCCGGTTCGCGGATCGTGATGCCCACGCCGACATCGACGGCCGACCAGGCGGAGGCAGACGCCGTGAAGGCGAGCGCGGCGAGTGCTGCGCGGGTGATGCTGGATTTCGACGCCATGCGAAGGCTCCTTGCTGATTCAGTTCGATGACCAACGCCAGTGTGCAGCGTGGCGTTGACGCTGCAAGGGGTGGCACGGCAGCCGCGCGGCGCGGTGTGAACTAGGCCCGCGCTGTTTCGATTGGTAGCACGCAAGCGGCAAGGAGTTGGCTGGCGTGCCGCGTGTTCAGCGCGTCCCCGCGCCAAACATCCAGGCCGCCGCAGAGAACGACACGAACGCCACGGCCGTGGAGCTCAGGATGATGCGCGCGATGCGGCCGTTGTCAGCGCCGTAGCGCTCGGCCAGCAGCGAGACGTTGCTCGCGCTCGGCAGCGCTGCGGCCAGCGTCAGCACCATGATCTCGAAGGCGCCGATCGGTGCACCGAGTGCGCGCGTGCCCGCCGCCAGCGCGAACACCAGCAGCGGGTGCACGAACAGCTTGATCGCAGCCACCGGCAGGTACAGCGACGGCGGCGTGCGTGTGTGCGCGTGCTGCCCGGCGCGCCAGAGCACGGCGCCGATCGCGAACAGGGCCACCGGGCTCGCAGCATCGGCCATCATGTTGACGATGGTGGCCAGCGGACCACTGAGCTTCCAGCCCAGCACCGAACACACCACACCAAGTGCGATCGACCATGGCAGCGGGTTCGACAACGCGCCCTTCACGGCGCGCACGAGCGCCACGCGCGCGCCCTCGCCTTTGGCGTCGTGTCCCTGGGCGAGCGCGATGCACACCGAGCTGGTGATGAACAGATCGACCAGCACCGCGCAGATCACCGGCCCGGCCGCGGTGGCGCCGAGCAATGCGGTCAGCAGCGGCACGCCCATGAAACCGGTGTTCGGAAACGCCGCCACCAGTGCGCCGAACGCCGCGTCCTTCATCTGCACGCGCGGCGACAAGGTCACGGCGATCGTGAAGGCGACGATGGCCAGCGACGCCAGCATCGACACCAGCACCACGACCGGGTTCAACAACTGGCCGATCGGCGTGTTCATGCCGAAGCGGAACAGCATCGCCGGCAGCGCGAAGTACAGAACGAAGGCGTTGAGCCCCGGGATGGCCGACTCCGGCAAGAGTCGCTTGTGCGCCGCGGCGTAGCCCATCAGCACCAAGGCAAAGAATGGCAGGGTGACGGCGAGGATCGGCTGCATCGGTGCAGCGAAGTATCGCAGCGCGTCCTACCACATTGCCGTCGCATGATCGGCCCAGCGCGCTGTCTATGATCGCGCCGCCCGATGACCACCGACACGATGAATTCGCGCCAGCTCGAAGCGGTGCACCACCTCGCCAGCCCCTGCCTCGTGCTCGCCGGCGCGGGCTCGGGAAAGACGCGTGTCATCGTCCACAAGATCGCGCGACTGCTGCAAAGTGGCTTGGAGCCGAAGCAGATCGCGGCGATCACGTTCACGAACAAGGCAGCGGCCGAGATGCGCGAGCGCGCCAAGGCGCTGGTGGGCGGCCGCGCAGCGAAGTCGCTCGTCGTCAGCACCTTCCATTCACTCGGCGTGCGCCTGCTGCGCGCCGACGGCGAACGCATCGGCTTGAAGCCCAATTTCTCGATCCTCGACAGCGACGATGTCCTCGGTGTGCTGCGCGATGCCGGCGGCACCACCGACGCCAAGCTCGCCCGGCGCTGGCAGTGGACGATCAGCTTGTGGAAGAACCAGGGTCTCGATGCCGCTGCTGCAGAAGGCGCGGCCGAAGACGACGACGAGCGTGTGGCGGCGCGCGTGATGAAGCGCTATGAGGAACGCCTGGCCGCGTACCAGGCCGTGGACTTCGACGACCTGATCGGCCTGCCGCTTGCTCTGTTGCAACGCGATGAAGAAGCACGCCACAAGTGGCGCGCCACCTTCGAGCACGTGCTGGTGGACGAGTACCAGGACACCAACGCAGTGCAGTACGAGCTGCTCAAGACGCTCGTCGGTGAGAGCGGATTGTTCACCGCCGTCGGCGACGACGACCAGAGCATCTACGGCTGGCGCGGCGCGACGATCGACAACCTGAAGCGCCTGCCCGAGGACTATCCGAGACTGAAGGTGATAACGCTGGAGCAGAACTACCGCTCCACCGGCGCGATCCTCGCCGCAGCCAACGCGGTGATCGCCGCCAACCCGAAGATCTTCGAGAAGAAGCTGTGGAGCGAGTTCGGCCAGGGCGACCCGGTGCGTGTGCTGGAGTGCGATGGCGAAGAGCACGAAGCCGAGCGCGCGGTGGCGTTGATTCAAGCCAAGCGAGGCGAAGGCGGCCAGGTCAGGTTCAGCGACTTCGCCGTGCTCTACCGTGCCAATCACCAGGCGCGCATCTTCGAGCAGAAGCTGCGCGCGGCGCAGATCCCGTACAAGGTCTCGGGCGGACAGAGTTTCTTCGACCGCGCCGAGATCAAGGACCTGTGCGCCTGGCTGCGCCTGATCGTCAACAACGACGATGACCCGGCCTTCCTGCGCGCGGTGACGACGCCCAAGCGCGGCATCGGCCACCAGACGCTTTCATCGCTCGGCGTGTTCGCATCGAAATGGAAGGTCAGCTTGTTCGAAGCGCTGTTCGCCGAGTCGCTCGGCGGCGCGGTCAATGCCAAGGCGCGCGACGGCCTGCATGAGTTCGGCCGCTTCGTCAACGACCTCGAACACCGCGCCCGGCAATCGGTGGGTGGTGAGGCCGCGCGTGCCTTGCTGATGGGTTGGCTCAAGGACATCGGCTACGAGCAGCACCTCTACGACGGCGAAGACAGCGAGAAGCTCGCTGCTGCGCGCTGGAGCAACGTGCTCGACTTCATCGACTGGATCGTGCGGCGCTGCGGTGGCGAAAAGGCGCTCGAAGCCGGTGATGTCGCCGAAGAGCCGAGGAGCGTGCTCGATGTCGCGCAGACGATCTCGATCATCATCAGCCTGGCCGAGCGCGGTGACGAGCAGGACGTGGTGACCCTCTCAACGCTGCACGCCGCCAAGGGCCTGGAGTGGCCGCATGTCTTTCTGGCCGGCGTCAACGAAGGCCTGTTGCCGTTCAAGAGCGAGGCCGAAGAAATGACGGCCGAGCGTTTGCAGGAAGAGCGGCGCCTGATGTACGTCGGCATCACGCGTGCACGCACCACGCTCGCGGTGAGCACGTTGAAGCGCCGCAAGCGCGGCCGTGAACTGGTGGCGGGCATGCCCAGCCGCTTCATCGCCGAGATGAAGCTCGACGAGCGCAAGCAGAAGGAAGACCCGCGTGAGCGCTTGAAGCGTCTGCGCGCCGAACTGGTGGCCAAGGCCGCACCGACGCCGACGGCCTGAGCGTCGCCGGTCTTGCCCTGCGGGGCTGGCGGCCGACCGCGCCGATCCTCGTGTTCGCCATGCTTGCAATTGGCATCAGGTCGTCGCGTGCGATCTCTCACGTTCACTGCCACTGCGACGGAGCACCAGGGACCGCAACAGGGGGACTGCACTTCAGAATTCGCTTCCGAGATGGTGTCGCGCCCTCAACCCCTTCCTTTGTGAGCACACGCAATGAAACTCCAACCCCAGTCCGCACAGTCGTTTTTCCAGCGCAGCGTGGTGGCGAGCCTCTGCACCGCGTTGACTGCATTTGCCGTTGCCGCACAGGCGCAGGACGCCTGGGTGATCGGACAGTCGGCACCGCTGACCGGCGGCAACGCCGCGATGGGCCGCGACGTGCGTGACGGTGCGCTGGCGTACTTCAAGACGGTCAACGCGCGAGGCGGCGTGGCCGGCAAGCCGATCGAGCTGGTCACGCTCGACGACGTCAACGATCGCAAGACCGCGGGCGCGAACACGCAGGCCCTGCTGCAGGACAAGCGCGCAGTGGCCTTGTTCGGCTTTGCGTCGGCCACCTTGAGCCTGGATGCGATGCCGCAGGCTGACAAGGCCGGGACCTTGTTCTTCGCGCCGCTGTCGGGCGCCGATCCGGTGCGCAAGGCGCCGCCGGTCGTCTACACGATGCGTGCCTCCTACGGCGAGGAGATGGAGAAGATCCTCGCCTTCTGGACCGGCCTGGGCATGAAGAAGGTCGTCGTGGTGCACTATGACGACGAGGTCGGCAAGCAGAACTTCGGCGTGGTGGCGGCCTACCTGGCAAAGCAGAGTGGCACGCCGCCGTCCGCGCTGTCGCTCAAGCGCAATCAGGCGGTTGAAGAAGCCCACATCGACCAGCTGCGCGAGCACAAGCCCGACGTCATCATCAACACCACGCTGTCCGGTGCGGCGGCCGAGGTGAGCAAGCGCCTGGCCAAGCGCGGCGCCTTCGTGCCGACATCGAGCCTGTCCTTTGTCGGTGCGCAGCAGTACATCAACGCCGCGGGCGAGTCTGCTGCCGGGGTCTCGATTGCGCAGGTCGTGCCCAACCCGAATGCCAACCTGCCGATCGTGCGCGAGTGCGCCAAGGCACTGCAGGACGCCGGCATCACGCAGCCGATGAACAGCACCCACCTCGAAGCCTGCATTTCAGCGAAAGTCCTCACGGAGGCGATGCGGCGTGCAAAGAAGCCGCTCGACGCCGCTGCCCTGCTGGCCTCGATGCAGTCCCTCGGCAGCTACGACACCGGCGGCTTCACTGTCAACTACAGCGCCAGCCGCCGCCACGGCAGCAGTTTCGTCGAGCTCGGCATGGTGTCGCGCGAAGGCAAACTTCGCAGCTGACTACATGCCCTTGAACAGCCCGAGGTAGCTGCGGCTGACCTCGAGCTGTTCCTTGTGGCCCTTGACGCTGACGATCTGGCGGCCGCGGAAGTCGCGTGTCACGCCGGCGATGGCCTTGACGTTGACCAGCGTCGAGCGGTGGATCTGCCAGAACTGCTGCGGGTCGATCTCGTCGATCAACTCCTTGATCGGTTTTCGGATCAGTGCTTCGAGCGTGGCGGTCTGCACGCGCGTGTACTTCTCGTCGCTGATGAAGAACAGCACGTCGTCGACCGGGATCATCTGGATGGCCGAGCCGACGCTGGCTTGAATCCACTGCAGGCGCTGCGGCGCGCCGCCAGGGTTCATCTGCGCGCTGAGTTGCTGCAGCAGCTGCTGTAGCGGCGCGCCGGCCGGTGCAGCATCGTCGTCATGGCCTTGGCGCTGTGCCAGGCGTTTCTTGATGCGCTCCACGGTGACGGCGAGCCGCTCGCGTTCTGCCGGCTTCAACACGTAGTCGGCCACGCCCTGCTCGAAGGCTTCGACCGCGTACTGATCGTAGGCGGTGATGAAGACGATCTCGGGCAGCAACTCGTCGTCGGCCACCTCCATCTGCGCGATCTGCTTGGCGGCTTCGACGCCCGTGAGACCCGGCATGCGGATGTCGAGGAAAACGATGTCGGGCCGGTGCTGCGCCACGAGCGCCACGGCCTCGGTGCCGTTTTTCGCTTCGGCGACGAGCTGCAGTTCGGGCCAGACCTCGGCGAGGCGGGCGCGCAGTTGTTCACGCATCAGGCGCTCGTCGTCGGCGAGCACGGCACGGGGGGCGGCGATCGTCATGGCGCGATTGTCGCTGGCTTGCGCCAGGTCTTCCACAGCCAGCGCGCGAGCAGGAACAGAGGCCAGAGCACGAGGCCTGCGGCCGCCAGCCCGGCGATGAGACCGAGCGAGCCGAGCGCGACCGGCACGACGATCGCGAGCCCGATGACGATCGGCAACACGATCACGAGCACCAGCGCCGCCACCAGCACGCCCAGCACCGCCACCAGCCACTGGCCGGCATCGCTGAACGCGGGCAGCACGAAGCGCTCGTCGTCGATCGTGATCACCGTGCCGGGAGGCAGCACCTCCGTCAGCAGCCACGCAAGGAACGCGCCGAGAACCAGCGCCATCAGCAGCGTGGCCCAGAAGACGATCCACAGCGCGGTGCGCTGCCCCGACGTCATGCGCTCGCACCTCCGGACGTCACGGTGCGGTAAGGCACCGCGATCGTCACCACCGTGCCGCTGGGCCGGTTCTCGGTGACGGTGACGCTGGCCTCACGGCCGTACAGCAACTGCAGACGCTCGCGGATGTTGGCCAAGCCAACGCCGGTGCCGGCCGTCGCGGCCCTGCCGAATCCGAGGCCGGTGTCGGCAACGACGATGTTCAACTTGCCGTGCACGATCTCGGCCTTGATCAGGATCTCACCGCCTTCAGGCTTGGGTTCGAGGCCATGCTTGATCGCGTTCTCGACCAGGCTCTGGATCATCATCGGCGGGAACTCGGCGGAAAGCAAACCGTCAGGCACTTCGATGCGTGACGTCAGCCGCTCTTCCATGCGCACCTTCAGGATCTCGAGGTAGGGCTTGATCACCGCCATCTCGCGCGACAGGTCGCGTGGCGCGCCGTGGTTGGCCTCGCGCATCGTCGGCATCGAAGCCCGCAACAGCGCGATCAGGTTCTTCTGCATCGTCGACGCTCGCGGCGGATCGGTTTCGATCAGGTGATCGATCGAGGCCAGCGTGTTGAACAGGAAGTGCGGTTCGACCTGGGCCTGCATCGCCGCCATGCGCGCCTCGACAACCTGCCGCTTCAGCTGTTCGCTCTCGGCGACCTCGGTGGCCTGAGCGGCCTCGGCCTGCGCGCGCAACTGGCGCTTGTAGCTGGCCTTGAGGATGGCCGAGGCGATGATCCACAGGAACGCCAGCTCCGGCAGCGCCTCGCCGAGGCTGGTGCGCGTGATGCGCGTGCGCAGGCTGCCGCCCTGCAGTTCTTCGATCGCGCGCTCGGCATCGCGCATCGCTTCTTCAGCGTCGCGCCTGGCCTCTTCGGCATCGGCCTTGGCGCCTTCGATGGCCTCGCGGATGTCGTTGCGCGCTTCTTCGATGGCGCGCCTGACCTCTTCGCCGGTACCCGGCGGGATGACGATCTTGATGCTCTTGTCTTCGATCGCGCGCAGCCGGCTCTGCGCTTCTTCGGCTGCCTTGGCTGCCGACGCGGCCGCTTCGGCAGCTGAAGCCGCGGCCGGTGCGGTGCGCGGCGTGATGCGCACGCCATGCTCGCCGATCGTGATTTCCACCGAGTCCTTGTCGCCTTGTTTCGGCCGCTCGATCTTGATCAGCGGCTCGCTTTTCTTGCCCGGGGCGTCTGGCGCCTTCGGAGGTTTCGGGGGTTTCGGTGGCACCACCACGACCTTGCTCGGCAAGCGTCTCGACGCGCTCGGAGATGGTCCAGGTGAAGGGCGGGATGTTCTGCAGGATGCCGGCGGCGATCAGCAGCAGCAGCGACAGCAGGAAGAAGCGCTTCCAGCTGATCGACACCAGCCAGCGGCGTAGACATGAAAGGCGCGGACCAGCGGCGCAAAGCGTTCGCCCCAGGTGGGTTTGGTGAGGGTGGCGGTGGGCATGGGGCGGGTCTTTGGTGAGTGCTTCCACTCTACCCACTCGCCCACTGGCCCGCGCCACCCGCGCGACCTCCTGCCGCCGCGGGCCGACAGCCTGCAGTGGCGCCGGACAGGCGGTGTCCGGCGCTGCGGGGGCCTCAGTTCAGACGAAGCCGAGGTTCCTGGCCGAGCCGAAGTTGCGCAGGTTCGGCAGCACCGCGTCGAGCGCGCTGGCGTCGGCGCCGAACCAGGCCAGCAGCGTCGCCGCGTACTGATCGACCGAGGTCGTCGGGATCCAGCGGCCCTGCTGTTCCCACGAGTCCACGCCGACGTCGTCCGGGCCGCCCAAGGCCAGCGCCGGGTAGGTGCCGTAGGTCTTGCCGCCTCGCACCGCGCCGCCGAGGACGAGGTGGTGGTTGCCCCAGGCGTGGTCGGTGCCGCTGCTGCTGTTGGGTTTGAAGGTGCGGCCGAAATCGCTTTGCGTGAACAGCGTCACCGAGTCGGCCAGGCCGATGCCCTTCATCGCGTTGTGGAAGCAGGCCATCGCGTCGCCGAGCGACTTGAGCAGGCGCCCATGCTCGCCGTCGAGCGCGCTGCCGGCGATCTGGTTGCCGTGCGTGTCGAAGCCACCTTGCTGGGCGAAGAAGATCTGGCGGTCGCCCTGCACCGTGGCCCGGGCGTCGATCAGTTTGGCGGTCTGGTAAAGCTGGCGGCCGAGCGGCGTGTTGATGCGACCGTCGGTCGTGATCGGCGCGAAGGCAGCGTCGATGGCGGCCGTTGCTGCCGGCCTCGCCCGGCGCGCGCTTGACGAGCGCGCCCAGGCGGTCGGAGACCGCGAACGCGTCGCACCTGCTGGCGCTGGTAGGCGGTGGACAAGCGTGAGGTCAGCGCTCTGCGCATACAGCGCGTCGATCGCGTCCTTGCGCGCACGCAACGGTGGCACGGCTTGGTCACTCGGCTCCAACGTGTAGGCACCGAAGACGGCGCCGGGCTCGGGCAGCACCAGCGGCACCGCGGTCGACGACAAGCCGAATCGGCCGTTGCCGCCGACGGAGATCACCGGGTTCGCGGTCGCCAGGCGCTGCGCAGCGCGGCCGCCCCAGCCGGTGCGCGCCTGCGCGTCGGTGGTGGCGCTTTCCCAGAGCAGTTGCTGGTCGGCGTGCGAGAACAGGTTCTCCGGCACCAGCGCCGAGCCGGCGTTGGCGTTGCGGTACTCGGCCTTGGTCAGCGGCGCATACAGCGGGCCAACGTTGAACAGTGGCGCCAGCTTGCCTTCGGCCCACAGCGGTGTCAGTGCCGACAGCGACGGGTGCAGGCCGAAGTCGCTGCCGCCGAGCGACAGCAGCGAGCCGCGCGGCAACGCCATGCCGGCGCGCACCGCGCTGTACTGACCGTGGCGGGTAGCGTCGGTGGGCACGATGGTGTTGCTGCCGTCGTTGCCGCCGTAGAGGAAGACGCAAACCAGCGCCTTGTAGTCGGCGGCGCGCGCGGTGCCCATCGGTGCCAGCGCGGCCAGGCCGCCGAGGCCGGCCAGACCGAGCGAGCCGGAGAGAGCCGTGGCCCGGCGCAGGAAGTTGCGGCGCAGCAGTTGGTCGTTGTTCATGTCGTGTCCTTCAGCGCTGAATCTGGAAATTCGGGGAGCCGTAGATCAGGAAGGCGGCGGTGTGCACGCGCCGCGCCTGCCAGTTGGCCGAGTCGGCCGAGCTGTTGAAGGCCTCGACCGCGCGGATCACGGCCGTGCGCTGCGTGGCCGGCAGTGGTGCGCCCAGGGCCAGGTTCGAGATGCGGTCCACCAGCTTGACGGCGTCGGGTGCGTCGCCGATGAAGGCGTCGAGTTTGACGCGGGTGCCGAGGGCGCCCGGCACCACGCTCGACG
>CAVTWT010000003.1:0-397661 GCA_963738425.1 uncultured beta proteobacterium
GCCGAAGGCTTCGACGAAGTGCTGGTGCGCGAGTGGCAGCCCGGACAGGTGCTCGATGACACACCGCCACCCGTTCGCCGTCAAGGCGCTGGTCACGCGCGGCGAGCTCTGGCTGACCGAGGGCGAGCAGGTGCGCCACTTGAAGGCCGGCGACGGCTTCGAGCTGGCGCGCGATGTTCCGCATGCCGAGCGCTATGGCGACGAGGGCGCCACGTTCTGGGTGGCGCGGCGGCAACGGGTTGAGCATGAACCTGCGCCCGCTCGGCCGCTCCGGCCTCTCCACCGCGCCGCTGGCCTTCGGCGGCAACGTCTTCGGTTGGACAGCCGACGAGGCGATGTCGTTTCGCCTGCTCGACGCTTTTGCCGGTGCCGGCTTCAACCTGATCGATACCGCGGACGTGTACTCGCGCTGGGTGCCGGGTCACGCCGGCGGCGAGTCGGAGACGATCATCGGCCGCTGGCTGAAGAAGAGCGGCAAGCGCAACCAGGTGTTGATCGCGACCAAGGTCGGCAAGCCGATGGGCGAAGAGGGCACGGGCCGCACGGGCCTGTCGCCGAAGTGGATCCGACAGGCCGTCGATGATTCGCTGCGCCGTTTGCAGACCGACCACATCGACCTCTACCAGTCGCACGACGACGACAAGGCCACGCCGTTCGAAGACACGCTGGGCACGTACGCCGATCTGATCCGTGCCGGCAAGGTGCGCGCCATCGGCGCCTCCAACTTCACGGCGTCGCGCCTGGCGCTGGCGCTCGATGCGAGCGAGCGATTCGACCTGCCGCGCTACGAGACGCTGCAGCCGCTGTACAACCTGGTCGACCGCGAGCCCTACGAAGCCGAACTGGAGCCACTGGTGCGCGCACGCGAAGTCGGCGTCATCAACTTCTTCGGCCTGGCGCGCGGCTTTCTCACCGGCAAGTACCGCAGCGAGGCCGACCTGGCCAAGAGCCCGCGTGGGGGTGGCGTGAAGGACTATCTCAACGAGCGCGGCTTTCGCATCCTGGCTGCGCTCGATGAAACCGCGGGCGCGCTGAACGCCACGCCAGCCCAGGTGGCGCTGGCGTGGCAGATGGCGCGGCCGGGCCTGACAGCGCCGATCGCCAGTGCGACGTCGGTGGCGCAATTCGAGGAGCTCGCTGGCGCCGCGTCGCTGCGTGCTCGACGCGCCGACCATCGCTGCGCTCGATCGCGCCAGCGCCTGGCGCTGAACCGGAATCAGCGCCGAATCCCGCCCGGCTCGAGCAGGAAGAATTGCGGCTTCAGGCCAGCCAGCGGGCCGCGCAGCTTGTCGATCTCGGCCGCGGGGCCATGGACTTCCAGCCGCGTGATGTCGGCGATCTTCAACGCTTCGCCGAGCAGCGCACCGACGTTGTCGAGGTGCGCGAGCATGGCGGCGGCGTCGTCATAGCCTTCGCGGCAATGCACGGTGTCGCCGTCGGAAGAAAACGCGTAGTGCACGCAGCCCTTCTCGGACTTCGTGCGCTCCACAAAGCCAGCCATGCCGGCCTTGAACGCGGCGAGCTGGCCGGGCTTGACCTTGAAGTAGGGAACGAGCGTGCAAACGGTGTCGGCGGCCATGGACATCTCCTGAGCGGGGAGATGATGCTACGACTGGCGGGACGCCTTTCCAAGAGGTGCAGCCCCGGCCGGCGACCGTGCACAGTGCTCACTTCATCCGCCATCGTGTTGAGGCCACGCAGTCCAACAAGCCACCCTCGACGCTCACAATCCCGGCATGGGTTCTCCCACCCCCGCCCGCACCAGTGAAGCACGCCGCCTGGCGCAGCAGGCCTGGAAGCTGCTCCACATCGACTCGGCGCGCGCGATCGAACTGGCCGACCAGGCGCTGGCCAAGGCGCTGGCGCGTGGTGATGCCGCCGGCGAGGGCTGGGCGCGGTTGGCAAGGGGCTTCCATCTGATCTACTTCGCGCGGCCGCGGGTTGCCGCGCCCGAGTTGCGTGCTGCGCAGCAGATCTTCGAGCGCCTGGGCGATGGGCCGGGCCGCATCCTGGCGCAGACCGGCCTGGCGCGCGGCTTGTGGCGCGAGGGCCGCTACGACGAATCGCTGCAGCTTGTGCTGGCGCTGCGCGACGAAGGCCTGGCCGTGCTGCGCCACGATCAGCGCGGCCTGCTGCTGAACGCGATCGCGGGCTGCTATTCGGCGCGCAACGAATCCGAGCAGGCCTTCGCCTACATGTACCAGGCGCTGCGCGATGCGCCGCCGGCACGCGGCCATGGCTACGACGCGGTGCTGCATTGCAACCTCGCGCATGAGCTGATGCAGCTCGGCGACTACGACGAGGCCTTGAAGCATGTCGAGGCCGGCCTGGCGCGTTTCGACCACGCCAAGAACCCACGGCTGGCCAGCGTGTTGTGGGTCAATCGCATCATCATCCTGACCGAAGTCGGCCGCGCCGCCGAAGTGCTGCCCGACATCGAGCGCGTCGTCGCCATGCCCACCGATGCCAGCGGACGCGGCGCGCTGACGCCGCATTTCGAGACCATGGCCATTGCCGCCTTCAGCGCCGGCGACGTGGCGCTCGGGCGCCGGCTCGATCGAGCGTGCGCGCGAAGTCGAGCGCGAGCCGATCGTCGAGGAGCAGCTCGAACTGGCGCTGGCCGAAGCGCTGCTGGCCCGCGCCGAGGGCGATCTGCCGCGCGCCGCAGCGCAACTCGAAGCTGCGCACGACCGTGCCGCGGCAGGCGACCTCGGCGTCAGCCTGCGCGTGCGCTGCGCCGTGCACCTGCTGCAGTCGCAGGTGCTCGAAGCGCAGGGCGATGCGGCCGGCGCGCTGGCCGCCGTGCGCGAGTGGCAGCGCCTGTCGCAGGAGCGCGCGCAGCTGGCCTCGCGTGCCCACTACCAGGCCGCGGCCCTGCAGACCGAGCTGCTGCTGCTGCAGCACCAGCTCGATGAAAAAGACGCGCAGCGCCGCGCCACCGAACGCGCGCGCGCCGAGCTCGAAGCGGCCAACCAGGCGCTGTCGCAGAAGATGAGCGAAGTGCAGGCGCTGCAGGAAGCGTTGCGCCAGCAGGCCACGCGCGACGAATTGACCGGCCTGTTCAACCGCCGCCACCTGAACAACACGCTGCCGGCGATGTGGGCCCTGGCGCAGCGTGAACACAAACCGCTGGCCGCGGTGATCATCGACCTCGACCACTTCAAGCGCGTCAACGACGAGCGCGGCCACGATGCCGGCGACCGCCTGCTCGCCGCCTTCGGCCGCGTGCTCGTGGCCAACCTGCGCAAGAGCGACGTTGCCTGCCGCTACGGCGGCGAAGAGTTCTGCGTGCTGATGCCCGAGACCGACGCCGCCGGTGCGCGGCGCAAGATCGCCGCGCTGCTCAAGCGCTGGCGCGTCGAGTCGCTGATGCAGGGTGCGGTGGGCGATGCCGGCACGAGCTTCTCGGCGGGCGTGGCCGATTCGCTGTGCGTGTCGACCAATTGGCAGGCCTTGCTCAAGCGCGCCGACGACGAGTTGCTGACCGCCAAACGCGCCGGGCGCAACCGCGTGCTCGTTGCCGAGGCGCTGACTACTCCGCGCCCGACTTGCCGAGCAGCGTGAAGTGCTCCACCACCGGCGGCGACGCGAAGAACGGCCCGACGATGGCGCGCCACTGCGCGAACAGCGGGCCCTGGCGGAAGCCGACGGTGTGGTCTTCGAGCGTGTCCCAGAAGATCGTCAGCACGTAGCGCTCGGGGCTCTCGATGCCTTTGTTGACCTTCCAGCCGCGAAAGCCCTTGGCCTGCGATACGACGGTCGTCAGGCCGCGCACGATGGCTTCATCGAACGCGGCCTGTTGCCCCGGCGCGATGCGGATCTCGGCGATTTCCAGGATCATGGCTTGCAGCCCCGGCCCGGATCGGCCAGTGCCTTCACCGCGACGCCGGTGACGACGTTGTAGTTGCCCTTGACCTCGCGCACGTAGAAATCCTGCGTCGGGTTGCGTTGCGGCGAGAGCGTGAACTTGCCGCGCGGGCTGTCGATCTGCGCCTTGTTCATCGCCGCGTAGAGCGCATCCTTCTTGCTCAGGTCGCCCTTGACCGTGGCCAGGCCGATGGCCAGCATCTGCGCGGCGTCGTAGCCCTGCAGCGCGTAGACGTCGGGGTTGACCTTGTAGGTCACGGCGAACTTGTTGCGAAAGGCCGTGTTGCGCGGCGTCTCGATGTTGTCGCCATAGTGCAGTGCGGTGATCAGGCCTTGCGCCGAGGCGCCCTGGGCTTCGAGCGTGCCGTCGGTGAGAAAGCCCGAGCCGACCAGCGGGATGCTCTTCTTCAGGCCCGCCGCGTCGTAGTCCTTGACGAACTTGACGGCGCCGCCACCGGCGAAGAAGGCGAAGACCACGTCGGGCTTCTGCGACGCGATCTCGGTCAGCAGCGGCTGGAACTCGACGCCGGGGAACGGCAGCGACAGATCCTTGATGATCTTGCCGCCGCCTTTTTCGAAGGCTTCGGTGAAGCCCTTGACGGTCTCGTTGCCGGCGGCGTAATTCCAGGTGATCGTCATCGCCCGCTTGTAGCCCTTGCCCGCGGCGACGACGCCGGTGGCATAGCCCGGCTGCCAGTTGGAGAAGCTGCTGCGGAAGATGTTCGGCGCGCATTGCGGCCCGGTGATCGCATCGGCGCCGGCGTTGGGCACGATCAGCAGCGTGCCGCTGTCCTTGGCCGCACGCGCCATCGCCAGCGCGACGCCGGAGTGCACGGTGCCGACGATGACGTCGACGTTGTCGCGCTTGATCAGCTTGTTGACGTTGTCGGTGGCCTTGCTCGGCTCGCTCTCGTCATCGACCTTGAAGTACTGGATCGTGCGCCCGCCGAGCTTGCCGCCCTGTTCTTCGACATGCAGCTTGAAGCCGCGCTCGATCATGTCGCCGAGCGCGGCGAAGGTGCCGGTGGACGGCAGCATCAGGCCGACCTTGAGCGGCGGCTGCTGTGCCTGGGCGAAGGCGGTGGACGAGAGTGCGGCCACAGCGCAGGGCCGCGGCGGCTGACAAGGGGTGCGAGAAACGCATGGGCAAAAGCTCCTGGGTGAATGGCCACAGCATGCCTGTGGCGCTGCCGATCCGGCAACGGGGTTATCGCGGGGCTGGAGCGCCGCACTGTGCTCGCTGTCGGATCTGCCGATGCTCCTGCTCGACGCCGTCGGCGTGCACGGTCTCGATGGCAACGTCGATCGGAGTGGAATCCATCGCCAATGCTCTCTGCGGAAGTCAGTGGTCGATCAAAGCGTGTATATTTTTGACCCTTCTCGGAGGACATGAACCATGACTGCTTCGTCTCGAGCGCCAGCCGCCAAACCAAAGCGCGCAAAAAGTGCGGTCCCCGAAGCCCGCAGCGTCCGGTCGAAATCGGTCGCTGCGAAAAGGGCCAAGAAGTCTGCAACCAACGTTGCCATCGCGACAGAACTTGCGCCGGCGGTTGCCATTGCGTTGCTCGACAAGACCGAACAGTCACCAGGCGCTGCCGCGCCTGCGCTTGATTGTCTGGCTGCAGCGGCGGCGCCTTCGGAAACCACAGGCAAGGTGCGAGTGGAGCTCTTGTTCGAGAACGGGGCAGTGTTGCCCGTCGAGATGAGCAAGGCTGCGGGAGCAGCGCTCTCGAAGAGGCTTTCAGAGGAAGTGCCCAAGAAGTGATTCGCCGCTCAAAGCGTTCGCGTGACGGCGGCTGGGCTCAACCTGTATGGCCCCAACGGTGCAACAGACTCGACGACTAGCGCGACCCGGTCTTTGAGGGCGCTGGTGGATCGCCCTTGGCGATCCGCGCTGACTTTCCACCGCGGCCTGGAGGCAATCGAGTCGCAGTGAGGCACATGCAGGACAACAGCAGACGATCAGCTTGAGGAATCACGGCACGGCGCGAACCTCTCGCACTCGATCTCGCGGTTGCGGCACTGTCCGACAGACGCGCCCTGGGGAGGTTCCTACAGTGGGCGAAGGCAGGGTTCCGTTGATCGGAATCGCGCGCCTGCGACTGCCACCCCCGCCGCCTGCGCCGCTGCCGCGCGCGCTCTTCAACGTGCACCATGACATCGTCTCTCACCGAAGCCTCAACCCCCTCTGGCACCCTGAACGCCCTGGAAGCGGCGCTGGATCAAAGCCACGACGTCAAGGCCAAGGTGGAAGCCTGTGCCGAAGACTTGGCGTCAGCCAATGACAGCGTGAAAGTTCGCATTGCCGAGGGTGCGACCACGCTCCCGGCCACGCAGGCGCTGCAGAACGGCGTGGCAGTCGAGCAGAAGGTGCAGGAGTGCGCCGATGATCTGCAGCAGGTCACTGACAACCTGGCCCACGGCATGGGGCAGGTCAAGCAGGTCGAGCAGGCTTTGAGCCGGTCTCGCGATGCGTTGGTCGAGTCCGAGGCTGCGCTGGAGACGTCGCGCCGGGCCGAGCGGGAGGCAAGCCGGCGCGCCATGCATGACCAGAAGACCGGCTTGCCCAACCGCACGCTGTTCGACGACCGGCTGGCGCAGGCCATTGCGGGCGCTGAGCGCCACGGCTGGACGTTGGCAGTGATGTTCCTGGACCTCGATGGCTTCAAGATCATCAACGACACCCACGGCCATGCCGCCGGGGATTCGGTGCTGACGGTCGTGGCACAGCGCCTGCTGAGCCACGCGCGCGACGAGGACACAGTCTGCCGCAATGGTGGTGATGAGTTCCTCTACCTGCTGATCAATCCGACAGGCCGTGAGAACGTCGCGCGCATCGCAGGCCTCGTGCGCACGGCGATCGCGCACCCGATCGGCCTCGGTGCGCTGCAGCTCGAGATCACGCCAAGTATTGGCATCGCGCTCTACCCCGATCACGGCACGAGCGGCGACACGCTGGTAGCCAATGCCGACGTGGCGATGTACCGCTCCAAGCAGCTTCGCACGCCTTGCGAGTTCTTCGAGGCGCCCGTCAGCCCTTCGGCGTCAGCAGCTTCATGAACTCGGCCATCTGTTCCTCGGCGCGCTTGGAGACGATGGCCAGCGTGTCGGCTTGCGCCTTGCGCGTGATCTCGGCCAGCTCGGCGAGGTCGGCCACGGCCTTGTCGTAGGCCTTCTTCGCCACCTCGGCGCGCTCGTGGGCGTTGGTCAGGCCGGCGCCGCCGAAGGCCTGCGTGGCCTGCTGCGCGTCGCGCATCGCCGTGGCCAGCATGTCGGACTGCTTGGCGGCGATGGCCTGCATGGCCTCGTAGGTGGCCTGGTTGGCGCGTGTCACGGTCTCGATGTCGGCGCGGTGCGTCTCGGCGATCGACGCCATGTCGAGGCCCGGCACCTTGAACGATTCGAGGTTGCGCGTCAGCGCGGCGAAGGGGTTGGCGGGATCGAAGTCGGGTGTGTTCTTGGCCATGGGGTTGTCTCCGTTGGGTTGAGGGTCAGACGCGTTCGAGCACGATCGCAATGCCTTGGCCGACGCCGATGCACATCGTGGCCAATGCATAGCGGCCCTGGGTCTTTTGCAGTTGGTTGATGGCGGTGGTGACCAGCCGCGCGCCGCTCGCTCCCAGAGGGTGGCCCAACGCGATCGCGCCGCCATTGGGGTTGACTCGCGGGTCGTCGTCTTGCAGGCCGAGGTCGCGCAGCACCGCCAGGCCTTGCGCGGCGAAGGCTTCGTTGAGTTCGATCACGTCCATCTGCGCCAGCGTCAGGCCGGTGAGTTCGAGCACCTTGCGTGTGGCGGGCGCCGGGCCAATGCCCATGATGCGCGGCGCCACGCCGGCCGTGGCCATGCCGAGCACGCGCGCGCGCGGCGTCAGGCCATGCTGCTTCGCAGCGACTTCGCTGGCCAGCAGCAGCGCGCACGCGCCATCGTTGACGCCGCTGGCGTTGCCGGCGGTCACGCTGCCGTCGGGCTTGACGACGCCTTTCAGCCGGGCCAGCGATTCGAGGCTGGTTTCGCGCGGGTGTTCGTCCTTGACGACGATCAGCGGCTCGCCCTTCTTCTGCGCGATCGTCACCGGCGCGATCTCGGCGTCGAAGAAGCCGCTGAGTTGCGCGGCCACGGCCTTCTGCTGCGACGCCAGCGCCATGCGGTCCTGCGCCTCGCGTTCGATCTTGTAGTCGGTGGCCACGTTCTCGGCCGTCTCCGGCATCGAGTCGACGCCGTACTGCTCCTTCATCAGCTTGTTGATGAAGCGCCAGCCGATCGTCGTGTCGTAGACCGCGTTGCTGCGCGAGAACGCGCTCTCGGCTTTGGGCATCACGAAGGGCGCGCGGCTCATGCTTTCGACGCCGCCGGCAATCATCAACTGGGCCTCGCCGCTCTTGATGGCGCGTGCGGCCGTGCCGACCGCGTCCATGCCCGAGCCGCAGAGGCGGTTGATCGTGCCGCCGGGCACGTCTTTGGGCAGGCCGGCGAGCAGCAGCGACATGCGGGCGACATTGCGGTTGTCTTCGCCGGCCTGGTTGGCGCAGCCGAAGAGGACGTCGGTGACCGCGGCCCAATCGACGTTGGGATTGCGCGCCATCAGCGCGCGCAGCGGCACAGCGCCGAGGTCGTCGGTGCGCACCGATGACAGCGCGCCGCCGTAGCGGCCGATGGGGGTGCGGATGGCGTCGCAGATGAAGGCTTGAGTCATGGCGTGTCGTGTCGTTCAGAGGCCTTCGAATTGTGGCGCGCGTTTCTGGTTGATCGCCGCAAAACCTTCGCGCGCGTCGGGGCCTGAGAAACCCAACATCTCCAGCGCCAGCGAATGTTCGAACGCCGGCCACGCGGTGCGCAGCCAATGGTTCAGACTGCGCTTGGTGAAGGCCAGCGCGGTCGGGCTGCCGGCCGCCAGTTGCAGCGCGATCCTGCGGGCCGTGGCTTGCAACTCATCGTCTGGCACGGCGAGGCTGACCAGGCCGATGCGCTCGGCTTCGACGCCGTCGATGGTGTTGCACAGCAGCAGGTGGTACTTGGCCTTGGCCATGCCGCACAAGAGCGGCCAGACGACGGCCGCATGGTCACCCGCGGCAACGCCGATCTTGGTGTGGCCGTCGATGATCTTGGCCTTGTGGCCGGCGATCGAGATGTCGGCCAGCAGCGCCACCGCCGCACCGGCGCCGACGGCCGCGCCGTTGATCGCGGAAACGATCGGGATGTCGCAATCGATCATGCCCTGCACGATGGCGCGGCCCTCGCGCATCACGCGCAGGCGCGCGGCGTGATCGTCGAGCATGCCTTGGACGACGTCGGGCGTGCCGCCGGCGCAGAAGCCCTTGCCGACGCTGCGCACCAGGATCGCACGCACGCCGGGCGCCGCCGCCAGCCGCGCCCAGATCGTGCCGAGTTCGGCGTGGCCTTGTTGGTCGGTGAAGGGCATGCCGCCCTCGGGGCCGAAGACCAGTTCGGCCACGCCGTCGGTGCCGATGAAGGCCTGCAGGTGCGGGCCGAGGTTGAAGGTCTGGGTCATGCTTGCTGTCGCAGGAACGGGCTGGCACGGTAGCGCTCGCCGCGGTAGTGGTGGTCGAGCGCGTCGAGCAGCGCCACCACGTCGCGCGCGCTCCATGTGGCGAGCCATTCGAACGGCCCGGCGGGGTAGTTGACGCCGAGCTTCATCGCCGCGTCGGCACCGGCTTGGCTGCACACGCCTTGCTGCACCGCGTCCGCCGCTTCGTTGATCAGCATGGCGATGGTGCGGGCGACGACGAGGCCGGGCGCATCGGCCAGCGGCAGCGGCGCGAAGCCGAGTGCGGCCAGCCAGGCGGGGGCTTGTGAGCGCCACGAGGCGCTCGCCAGCGGCGCCACAGCGAACGCGAGCGCAGTGCCGGGCGACGACGGCAAGACGAGTGGGCGATCGAACACGGCGACGTCGCGCGCGCCGAGGTCGGCAGCGGTTTGCGCGGCGGTGCGGCCGTCGGTCATCACCAGCAGCGCGCCGTCGATCGCCAGGCCGGTCCACGTGCTGTCGCGTTCGCGCGCCGGACCCCAGCCCTGCTTGTCGAGCGCGCGCGCCGCGGCGGCTTCGAGCGCATCGGCGATCGGACCATCGCCGTGCACCACGAGTTCGCGCGCGGCCTGCGGCGCCTCGTGCAGCGCCACCGGCAATGACGGCACGCCATCGGGGTAGCGGTAGAAGCCGCGCCCGCTCTTGCGGCCAAGCAGTCCGCCATCGACCATTTCGCGCTGCACCAGCGACGGCACATAGCGCTTGTCGTAGAAATTGGCCTCGTAGACCGAGTTCGTGACCGCGAAGTTGGTGTCGTGGCCGATCAGATCCATCAGCTCGCACGCACCCATGCGAAAGCCGGCCGCCTTGATGCAGGCATCGAGCACCTGCGGCGTCGCGGCCTGCTCTTGCAGCAACGCCAAGGTCTCGGCATAGAACGGCCGAGCGATGCGGTTGACGATGAAGCCGGGCGTGCTCTTGGCATGCACCGGCGTCTTGCCCCATGCGCGCTGAGTTCGAAAATGGCGTCGGCGACAGCCGGCTCGGTGTGCAGGCCGCTGACGACTTCGACCAGCTTCATCAGCGGCACCGGGTTGAAGAAGTGCATGCCGACCAGACGCGCCGGGTGCTGCAGGCCGTTGGCAATCGCCGTGACCGAGATCGACGAGGTGTTGGTGGCCAGCACGCACTGCGCGCCGACGATGGCTTCGAGTTGCTTGAACAGGGCGCGCTTGACGTCGAGGTTCTCGACGATGGCTTCGACGACGAGGCCGACGCCGGCCGCGCCGTCGATCTGGGCCAGCGGCTCGATGCGGGCGAGTGTGGCCTGCGCGCTGTCGGCCGTGACCTTGCCTTTGGCGACGAGGCCATCGAACGTGGCCGCGAGCTTGGCTTTGGCGTCGCGCGCCGCGCCGTCGCGCGTGTCGAACAGCAGCACGGCGTGGCCGGCCTGCGCAGCGGTCTGCGCGATGCCGGCGCCCATGATGCCGGCGCCAACAACGAGCACGGGTGTGCCTTGGAGTTTGATGGTCATTGTGTTTTCGGGATCCAGTTCGCTGGCCGCTTGCCGAGAAACGCGGCAAAACCTTCTTTGGCTTCGTCGGTGCCGCGCACGCGGCTGATGGTTTGTGCGGTCAGTTCGCGCACTTCGGGCGTGATCGGGCCGACGTCGAGTTGCGCAAAGAGCTGCTTGATCTCGCGCTGTGCGTTCGGGCTGCCGGCGAGCAGCTCTTTGACCGTCGCATCGACCGTCGCGTCCAGTTCGGCCAGCGGCGCAACTTGCTGCACCAGGCCGATCGCCAGCGCCTCGGCCGCGCCGATGCGCGTCGTCGTCAGCGCCAGGCGTTTGGCGTGGCGCTTGCCGACGGCGTTGGTCACGTAGGGGCCGATGACGGCGGGCAGGATGCCGAACTTGGCCTCGCTCACACTGAAGCTCGCGTTGTCGGCGGCGACGGCGATGTCGCACGCACACGCCAGACCGACGCCGCCGCCGAGCGCTGCGCCTTGAACGCGCGCGACGGTCGGTTTCGGCGCCGATTCGATGCGCGACAGCATCGCCGCGAACTTGCGCGCGTCCTGCAGGTTCCACTCCTGCGAGGCGTGCGACGCACGCTGCATCCACTGCAGGTCGGCGCCAGCCGAGAAATGCTTGCCGTCACCCGCGAGCACGATCACGCGCACGCCGTCGTCGTCGATCAGCGCAGCGAACGCCGCATCGAGCTCGGCGATCATCGCTTCGTCGAAGGCGTTGAAGACCTCGGCGCGCGACATCGTGATCTGCGCGACGCCTGCGCTGCGGCGAGTGATGGACAGTGTTTGCATGTCAGGTGTGGTCAAGCAGCCGCCGCGGAACTGGCTTTGCCAGGCCGCTGGCGGGCCTTGCAGGCCGCATGGCTGCGAGACGCAGCCACTCCTCGGCCCGTCCAAGCCGACGCAGGTCGGCTTTGAGCCGCGGGCTCGGCCCCCTTGAGGGGGTGCGGCGAAGCCGCTACGGGGGTGGGCATGTCAGTAGGTCTCCAGGTGCAGGCGGCCCTCTTTCTTCAGCGATGCACCGACCGTCTCCCACGACAAGCCGGCTTGCGTGGCCACATCGCGCAGCGCGAGCACGACGCCTTCTTCCATGCTCTTCAATCCGCAGACGTAGAAGCAGGTGTTCGGGTCTTTGAGCAGCGGCACCAGATCGGCAGCGCGGTCGCGCATCAGGTCCTGCACGTACTTCTTCGGATGGTTGGGCGTGCGGCTGAATGCGAAGTTGATGTCGATGAAGTCCTTCGGCAAACTCATCAGCGGGCCGAAGTAGGGCAGCTCTTCCTTGGTTCGCGCGCCGAAGAACAGCATCAGCTTGCCGCCTTCGAACTTGCCACTCTGGCGAAGGCGGCGCCGCCATTCGGTCATCGCGCGCATCGGCGCCGAGCCGGTGCCGGTGCAGATCATGACGATGTTCGATCGTGGGTGATTCGGCATCAGGAAGCTCGTGCCGAAAGGCCCGATGACCTGCACCTTGTCGCCGACCTTCAAGTCGCACATGTAGTTGCTGGCCACGCCGCGCACCGGCTTGCCGTGGTGGTCGGACAGCACGCGCTTGATCGTCAGCGACAGGTTGTTGTAGCCCGGCCGTTCGCCGTTGCGAGGGCTGGCGATCGAGTACTGGCGCGCGTGGTGCGGCTTGCCCTGAGCGTCGGTGCCCGGAGGGATGATGGCGATCGACTGGCCTTCGAGCACCGGGAAGGGCATCGCGCCGAGGTCGAGCACGATGTGGTGGGTTTCGTTCTCGGTGCCGGCTTCGTTGACCTTGAAGTTGCCGACAACGCTGGCCGTCGTCGGGCCGGTCTTCGGTCCGTACAGGTTGGTGTAGGCGTGCGCGGCCGACCATGGCGGCGTGGTGGCGCCGAACTGCGCGCTGTTGAAGGCTTCTTCGCCGCTCGCGGCAGCTTGCAGCGGCGGCGTGCTGACGATGTCGGACCCCGCGGAGGCCACCGCCTCGGCGCTGACGCCGGCCACGGCGAGCTGGTCGGGCGTGAGCTCGTCGGGCAGATTGTCCCAACCGAGTTGCGCTTCGATCGAATACGCGCTGACCTTGGGCACGATGCGCCAGTTGTCGATGCTGCCGGTCGGGCAGGGCGAGATGCAGTCCATGCAGAAGTTGCACTTCTCGGCATCGACGACGTAGTTGCGCGAGTCGTGCGTGATCGCCTTGACCGGGCAGATCGCTTCGCAGGTGTTGCAGCGAATGCAGATCTCGGGGTCGATCAGGTGCTGCTTGAGGACGGTGATTTCGGCGACGGCGTTCATGTTGTATGTCTCCTCGTCTTGCTCTCCCTCTCCCGCGAAGCGGGAGAGGGAGTGAAATCAACCAAATCTCACGTACTCGAAGTCCACGGGCTGGCGGTTGATGCCCATCACCGGCGGCGCGATCCAGTTGGCGAACTTGCCTGGCTCGACGACGCGGCCCATCAGGCTGGCGACGAAGGCGCGGTCTTCGCCGCTCGGCAGCCACTCGTTCTTCTTCGCGTTCCATTCGGCGTCACTGAGCACGCGGCCATCCGGCGAGATCTTGGCGCCCGACAGCGCACCGATGTTGCGATGAAAAGCCTTGTGCGGCACGCTCAGCTTGAACGGGATGCCGGCCTTCTCGATGACCTTGTTCCAGCGCTCGACGCCGGCCACGCTGTCCTTGATGTAGTCGTCGCGCAGCACTTCATTGAGCGCGTTCAACATCGGCACTTCCTTCTCGACCAGGGCGCCGTTCTGCACCGTCAGCACCTTGTAGGTCTGGCCGCGCAGCTCGTGGTCATCGACACGCTTGCCTTCTTCGTAGCGGCCCTTGAGACCGGTGGAGTAGAAGGTCGCGGCGTTGCTCGACTCGTCGGCGCCGAACAGATCGACGGTGACGCTGAAGTGGAAGTTGATGTAGCGCTGGATCGTCGGCAGGTCGATCACGCCGGCGGCGCGCAACTTCTTGGCGTCGTCGGTCTTCAGCTCGTTCATCGCCGCGCAGGTGCGGGCGATGACGCGCGAGACGCCGCTCTCGCCGACGAACATGTGGTGCGCCTCTTCGGTCAGCATGAACTTGGTCGTGCGGGCCAGCGGGTCGAAGCTCGACTCGGCCAGCGCGCAGAGTTGGAACTTGCCGTCGCGGTCGGTGAAGTAGGTGAACATGAAGAACGACAGCCAGTCGGGCGTGGGCTCGTTGAAGGCCTGCAGGATGCGCGGGTTGTCTTCCTGGCCGCTGCGGCGTTGCAGCAGGGCGTCGGCTTCTTCGCGACCGTCGCGACCGAAGTAGCGGTGCAGCAGGTAGACCATCGCCCAGAGGTGGCGGCCTTCCTCGACGTTGACCTGGAACAGGTTGCGCAGGTCGTACTGGCTCGGGCAGGTCAGGCCGAGGTGGCGCTGCTGCTCGACGGATGCCGGCTCGGTGTCGCCCTGCGTGACGATGATGCGGCGCAGGTTGGCACGGTATTCGCCAGGCACGTCTTGCCAGGCGGCTTCGCCCTTGTGGTCACCGAAATGGATCTTGCGGTCCTTCTCACCGGGGTTCAAGAAGATGCCCCAGCGGTAGTCGGGCATCTTGACGTGGCCGAACTGCGCCCAGCCCTGCGGATCGACGCTGATCGCGGTGCGCAGGTAGACGTCGAAGTTGGTCGAGCCTTCGGGGCCCATGTCGTCCCACCAACTGATGAAGTTGGGCTGCCACTGCTCGAGCGCGCGCTGCAGCGTGCGGTCTTCGGACAGATTGACGTTGTTGGGGATCTTCTCGCTGTAGTTGATGCCGGCGCTCATGGTCTTGACTCCTGTGTGTGTGTCGTCGATGTGTCGATGTTCAAACCCGGTTCCAGTCGAAGGCGGCCTTGTCGCCCTTGCCGTAGACCTTGAGCGCACCCTTTTCGCCGACGGCGTTGGGGCGCTGGAAGATCCAGTTCTGCCATGCGGTGAGTCGACCGAAGACTCGGGTGTGCATGTTTTCCTTGCCGTTGAAGCGCAGGTTGGCTTCCAGTCCAGTCAGGGCGTCGGGGCTCATCGCCACGCGCTCCTCGATCGCGATGCGCAGCTCGTCGGCCCAGTCGATGTCATCCGGGTTGGCGGTGACGAGGCCGAGCGCGAAGGCGGCGTCGGCATCGAGCGGCTGACCGATCTTGGCGCGCACGGCCTGCAAAGGATCCGCTTCGTCGTAGAAGCGACGGCCGAGGCGGCTCTCGCCAGTGGCCATCGGGTAGCGGCCGAAGTTCAGGTCGCCGGCGATGATTTTCGGCGCCTTGGCTTCGTCGTCGGGCAGCGCGAGCATGTAGCTGCGGTCGCAGGCGAGTGCCAATTCGAGGTACGTTCCGGCGAAACACGAACCCGGCTCGATCAGCGCGAACAGGCTGCGTGACGACACGTCGAGGCGGCTCAACGTACGACGCAGGAGCCCGATGGTTTCGCGCACGAACCAATGATTGGCGTGCCGCGCGAGCACTTCATCCATCGCCATCACGGCCTTCGCGTCACCTTCGGTCTTGAGGATCCAGGTGCCGATGTCGAGCTCGTTGGTGCGCATCGACAGGATTGCGTCTTCGAGTTCGCGCGCCAGTACGAGAGGGAACCAGTTTGCGCCGGCGGCCTCGATGGCCGCGATGTCGCTTTCGACGGCCTTCGTCGGCGCCTTGACCGTGAAGGTGGCGAGGCGCTTGGCACGGTCGATCTCGACCGTCACGTTGCCGTAGCGCAGCGCATCGGCTTCGATCGTGCGATTCAGCGGCGTCAGCGCCACGCCCTTGCCGTTGGCCGGACGGTCGCTCGTCTCGGCGAGTTGCAGCGCGCGCTCCTGCACCTTGGCGGCAAACTGCGCAGGCTTCGCAATCGCATCGACCAGACGCCAATCGACCGCCTTCTGGCCGCGCACGCCTTCGACGCTGGTGCAGAACAGATCCGCCAGGTCATGGCGCACCTTGCGCTTGTCGGTGACGCGGGTCAGGCCGCCGGTGCCGGGCAGCACGCCGAGCAGCGGCACTTCGGGCAGGCTGACGGCGCTGCTGCGGTCGTCGACCAGGATGATTTCGTCGCAGGCCAGGGCCACTTCATAGCCGCCGCCGGCACAGGCGCCGTTGACGGCAGCGAGGAACTTCAGGCCCGAGTGCTTTGACGTGTCTTCGAGGCCGTTGCGCGTCTCGTTGGTGAACTTGCAGAAGTTGACCTTCCACGCATGGCTCGACACACCGAGCATGAAGATGTTGGCGCCCGAGCAGAAGACCTTGTCCTTCAGGCTCGTCAGCACGACGGTGCGCACTTCCGGGTGCTCGAAGCGGATGCGATTCACCGCGTCGTTGAGCTCGATGTCCACGCCGAGGTCGTAACTGTTGAGCTTCAGCTTGTAGCCCGGGCGCAGGCCGGCGTTTTCGTCGAAGTCCGCGCCGAGGGTGGCCACGGGGCCTTCGAACTTCAGTTTCCAGTGCTTGTACTGGGCGGGGCTGGTCTGGTAGTCAACGCGGGGGGCTTGGTCGCTCATCTGGGTCTCCTGTTTGCACTATTGTGCATTGGTCGGGTGTCGATGAAATGCATGATAGTGCATGCATTCGGAGGGCGTCAAGCAATGGAATGCATTTTTTATCGGGGTTTACCCGGCGATCTGCAGTGCGTCGCGGACCAGCCGGCGCAGCGCCGCAAAGGTTTGTTCCAGCGGCTGGGCGCTCGTGTCGAGGCTGAAGTCGGCCTTCGAATAGAAGGCGGCGCGGCCGGCAAGGATGCCTTTCAGGTCCTGCATGGCCTCCTTGCTGGAGGCCATCGGCCGCAGGTCGCCTTGGGCGACGACGCGCTTCATATGGTCTTCTGGCGTCGCCTGCAGCCAGACCGTCGTGCAATGGGCCAGCAGCTCGTTGAAAGTGGCCGGGTCCGAGACCAGGCCGCCGGGCACGGCGATCACGCATTCGCTGTAGATCTGGATCGTCTCTTCCAGCGCCCGGCGCTCGTAGCGGCGGTAGGCGTTCTGGCCATAGAGCGCCTGGATCTCGGCGACGGTGCAGCCGGCAAACTTTTCGATCTCGCCCGAGAGTTCGATGAAGGGCACGTCGAGGTCGTTGGCCAGCATCGCGCCGAGCGTCGATTTGCCGCCGCCGCGCAGCCCGATGAGGGCGATGCGCGGACTGCGCGCGCCGCCGTCTTTGCTGGCAGCGCCGCCAGTGCCCAGCATCTCGCCGATGACGACGCGGACGCGGCGCAGCATGGCCTCGTCCCGGCCCTCGAGCAGCTCGCGGATCATCAGCCACTCGGGCGACGACGTCGTGACGTCGCCGGTCAGCTCGGTCAGCGAAACCTGCAGGGCCTGGGCAACTTGCAGCAGCACCAGGATCGACGCGTTGCCGACGCCGTATTCGAGGTTGGCCAGGTGGCGCTCCGACACGTCGGCAGCCACCGACACGGCTTTTCTCGTCATGCCGCGCCTCGAACGCAGAGCACGCACTCGCTCACCCAGGGCGACGAGGAACGGGTTCTTGTCATTGGCGGCCTCGTCGATCGGCTGCGCCGGCTGTTCTTCAAAGTCTCTGTTAGGTGTTAACACTGACATATGCAATATAGTGCTTGACACTACCTCCGCTGGCCTCTATCGTTCATGCAAGCACAATAATTCATCTTGCAGCCAACTGCAAGGTCAACGGAGACACGCATGACGACACAAGCTGAATTCCGCAGCCAGATCGCAGAGCTCACCGCGCAGATCGCCGGCCGCGACCTCGACGCCGATCTCGACGCCTGGCTGAACCAGACCCATGGCGCCGGCAGTGCCACCTACGAGTCGCTCAAGGCGGCGTGCCGCAGCGGCGTTGCCGAAGGCTGGCTGGCCAACCGCGAAGGCGGCGGCATCAAGTACGGCCGCATCTTCAAGCCGAGCGATGACCTGCAGGGCTTTTCGGTTGACGTTGTGGATATGCAGGACGTTGCCGGCCCGCACCACACGCACCCGAACGGCGAGATCGACCTGATCATGCCGATCGACGGCGACGCCCGGTTCGACGGCCGGCCCGCCGGCTGGTGCGTGTACCCGGCGGGCAGCGCGCACCGGCCGACGGTCAGCCAAGGCCGCGCCCTCGTGCTGTACCTGCTGCCGCAGGGATCGATCGAATTCACGCGCTGAACAAGCCATTCGGAGACAAGACATGAACAGCCCCGACGTCGCCGCACCCGGCGAGCGCTTCAACTTCGCCCAGCACCTGCTCGCTGCCAACGCAGAACGCGCCGACAAGGCAGCGTTCATCGACGACCAGGGGTCGCTCAGCTACGGCGTGCTGGCCGAGCGCGTGCGCCGCATCGCCGCCGGCCTGCGCGCCCTCGGCCTGCGGCGCGAGGAGCGCGTGCTGCTGCTGATGCAGGACTGCAACGACTGGCCGGTGAGTTTTCTCGGTGCGATGTACGCCGGCCTGGTGCCGGTGGCAGTGAACACGCTGCTGACCGCCGACGACTACGCCTACATGCTCGAGAACTCGCGCGCCCAGGCCGCCCTGGTCTCCGGTGCGCTGCTGCCGGCCCTGGCCTCGGCGATGACCCGGTCCGATCACGAACTGGCCAAGGTCATCGTGTCGCGGCCTGTCGCTCCCTTGAGCCCCGAGGAAGTCGATCTCGAAAGTTTCATCGAGTCGCACGCACCGCTGGCCAAGCCCGCGGCCACCGGCGCCGACGATCCCGGCTTCTGGCTCTACTCCTCGGGCTCCACCGGCCGCCCCAAGGGCACCGTGCATTCGCACGCCAACCCGTACTGGACGGCCGAGCTGTACGGCAAGCGCCTGCTCGGCATTGCCGAGAACGATGTCTGCTTCTCGGCCGCGAAGCTGTTCTTCGCCTACGGCCTGGGCAACGGCCTGTCGTTCCCGATGAGCGTCGGCGCGACGACGATCCTGATGCCCGAGCGGCCGACACCCGACGCCACCTTCGCGCGCTGGCTCGGCAAGGTCGGTGACGTCAAACCCACGGTGTTCTTCGGTGCACCGACAGGCTTCGCTGGCATGCTGGCCTCGCCCAAGCTGCCGGCCAAGGGCGACGTGGCGCTGCGCCTGGTGTCGTCGGCCGGCGAAGCGCTGCCGGCCGAACTCGGTGAGCGCTTCAAGAAGCACTTCGGCGTCGACATCGTTGATGGCATCGGCTCGACCGAGATGCTGCACATCTTCTTGTCCAACCAGCCCGGCCGCGTGCGCTACGGCACCACCGGCTGGCCGGTGCCCGGCTACGAGGTCGAGCTGCGCGGCGAGGACGGCAAAGCGGTGCCCGACGGCGAACCCGGCGACCTCTACATCCACGGCCCCTCGGCGGCGATGATGTACTGGGGCAACCGCGCCAAGACGCGCGACACCTTCCAGGGCGGCTGGACCAAGAGCGGCGACAAGTACGTGCGCAACGGCGACGGCAGCTACACCTACAGCGGCCGCAGCGACGACATGCTGAAGGTCAGCGGCATCTACGTCTCGCCGTTCGAGGTCGAGGCGACGCTGATCCAGCACCCGGCCGTGCTCGAAGCCGCGGTGATCGGCAAGGAAGACGCGGAAGGCTTGACCAAGACCAAAGCTTTCGTCGTTTTGAAGGCGGGCGCGTCGGCCACCGAGGACGAGCTGAAGGCCTTCGTCAAGGAGCGCCTGGCGCCCTACAAGTACCCGCGCTTCATCGAGTTCGTCGCCGACCTGCCGAAGACCGCCACCGGCAAGATCCAGCGCTTCAAGCTGCGCGAACGGGAAGAGGCGGCGAAGTGAGAGCCGCGCCGCGCCGGGCCGCCCCAAGCCAGCGGCTGTCCCCTCGGGGGACCGCACGCGCAACGCCGCGGGCGAGGGGCTGTCATGACGGCGTTCGTCACCGTCGATTGGGCCGGCCGCAGCGTGCGCATCGAGCACCAGTGGATCGCGCCCGAGCGCTCCACTGCAAAGGGACGCGCGCCGCTCGTCGTCTTCCTGCACGAAGGTTTGGGCTCGCTGGCGATGTGGAAGGACTTTCCGCAGCGCCTGTGCGATGCGGCCGGCGTGCGTGGCCTCGTCTATTCGCGCCCCGGCTACGGCCGTTCGACGCCGCGCGCCGCCGAAGAAGCGTGGGACCTCGACTTCATGCACCGGCAGGCGCACGAAGTGCTGCCGGCATTGCTGCAAGCCCTTGAAGTCACCGACAAGCCCTGGCTCTTCGGCCACAGCGACGGTGGCTCGATCGCGCTGCTCTACGCCGCGAAGTTCAGCGTGCAGACCTCCGGCGCGATCGTGCTCGCGCCGCACATCCTGGTCGAAGACCTGTCGGTCGAGAGCATCGCCAAGGCGCGTACGGCCTATGAGCAGACAGACCTGCGCCAGCGCCTGGGCAAGTACCACGACGACCCGGACAGCGCGTTCTGGGGCTGGAACAACATCTGGCTGCACCCGCCGTTCAAACAGTGGTCGATCGAGCAGGAGATCGGATCGATCACCCGCCCGCTGCTCGCCGTGCAAGGCATCGACGACGAATACGGCACGCTCGAACAGATCCGCGGCATCGCCAGACGCGTGCCGCACACCGAGCTGCTCGAGCTGCCCGACTGCGGGCACTCGCCGCACAAAGACCAGACCGCGCGCGTGATCGCGGCGGCCACGTCCTTCATACAACGCCATTCCACTGGAGACAACACATGAAACTGATTCGCCTGGCCGCACTCACGGCCGCTGCACTCGTCGCGCCACTGACCTTCGCTCAAGGGCAAAAACTCAAGGTCGGCCTGATGCTGCCGGCCACCGGCACGTTCGCGTCGCTCGGCACCGCCATCGAAAACGGCTTCAAGCTCTACGTCAGCGAACAGGGCGGCAAGCTCGGCGGCCGCGAGGTCGAGTTCGTCAAGGTCGACGACGAGAGTGAACCCGCCAAGGCCACCGACAACGTCAACAAGCTGATCAAGCGCGACAACGTCGATGTCATCGTCGGCACCGTGCACTCCGGCGTGGCGATGGCGATGGCACGCGTGGCCAAGGACAGCGGCACCATCCTGATCGTGCCGAACGCAGGTGCGGGCGCCGTCACCGGCCCGATGTGCGCGCCCAACATCTTCCGCTCGAGCTTCTCGAACTGGCAGACCGGCTACGCCACCGGCGAAGCCGTGGCCAAGCGCGGCCACAAGAAGATCGCCACCGTGACCTGGAAGTACGCCGCGGGCGACGAGATGGTCGCCGGCTTCAAGGAAGCCTTCGAGAAGGCGGGTGGCCAGGTCGTCAAGGAGCTGAACCTGCCGTTCCCGAACGTCGAGTTCCAGGCCCTGCTGACCGACGTCGCTGCGACCAAGCCCGATGGCGTGTTCGCCTTCTTCGCCGGCGGCGGCGCGGTCAAGTTCGTCAAGGACTACGCGGCGGCAGGCCTGAAGAAGACCATTCCGCTCTACGGCAACGGCTTCCTGACCGACGGCACGCTCGAAGCGCAAGGCGCAGACGCCGACGGCATCTTCACTGCGCTGCATTACGCCGACGGCCTGAACACGCCGCGCGACAACGCCTTCCGCCTGGCGTATGCGAAAGCCTACAAGCTGCAGCCCGACGTCTATGCGGTGCAGGGCTACGACGCCGCGCAGATGCTGGCCGTGGGTTTGAATGCCACCAAGGGCGACGCCAAGAAGACGGCCGAGTTCGCCAAGGCGGTGCAGGCCGCCAAGATCGACAGCCCGCGCGGTGTGTTCACGATCTCCAAGTCCAACAACCCGGTGCAGGATTTTTATCTTCGCCAGGTGGTGGGCAAGGAGAACAAGAACGTCGGCATCGCGAGCAAGGCATTGGCTGATCCCGGGCGCGGCTGCAAATTGTAGGCTTCGCCACTCTCAACACGGTGGCTGACGCCACCGTGTCCGCAGGTGGTCGGCTCGAGCCGACCTTCAACGACAACAACGATCGGCTTCAACGATGGACCTGGCAACCTTCCTGATCCAGTGCCTGAACGCGCTGCAGTACGGGCTGCTGCTGTTTCTCGTCGCCTCCGGGTTGACGTTGATCTTCGGCATCATGGGCGTCATCAACCTGGCGCACGGCAGCTTCTACATGATCGGCGCCTACATGGCGTATGCGCTGTCGCCGGTCGTCAGCAGCACCTTCGGCGGCGGCTTTTTCGCCGTGCTGGCGGTCGGCCTCGTGCTCTCGGTGATCTTCGGCTATGTGCTCGAGTGGGTGTTCTACAGCTTCCTCTACGAGCGCGAGCATCTGCAGCAGGTGCTGATGACCTACGGCCTGATCCTCGTCTTCGAGGAACTGCGCAGCCTGCTGGTCGGTGACGATGTGCACGGCGTGGCGATCCCGCCGCTGCTGGCCGGCAGCATCGCGCTGAGTGACGTGCAGCAGTACCCCGTCTATCGGCTCTTCATCAGCGGCGTCTGCCTGGCCCTGGCGCTGGGCATGTACTTCGTCTTCACGCGCACGCGCCTGGGCATGATGATCCGCGCTGGCAGCACGAACCGCGAGATGGTGCAAAGCCTTGGCATCGACATCACGTTTCTCTACCGCGTGGTCTTCGCCGCGGGTGTGGCGATCGCGGTGCTGGCGGGCATGGTCGCGGCACCGGTCTCCAGCGTCTATCCCGGCATGGGCAACTCGGTGCTGATCATCTGCTTCGTCGTCGTCGTCATCGGCGGCATCGGCTCGATCCGCGGGGCACTGCTGGCGGCGCTGCTGATCGGTTTTGTCGACACCTTCGGCAAGGTGCTGCTGCCGTCGGCGGCCGGAGTGTTGGTGTACGTGCTCATGGCCTTGATCCTGCTGTGGAAGCCGGATGGTCTGTTCAAGGCGGGATGACCATCATGCAAAACATCGACAAAGGCAAACTTCTCTTCGTCGCGCTCGCCTTCGGTGCGCTGGCGCTCTACCCGCTCGTCGCAGGCAAGTTCGGTATCGATCTGATCACCAAGATCATGATCTTCGCCATCTTCGCCTTGAGCCTCGAACTGCTCGTCGGCGGCACCGGCCTCGTCTGCTTCGGGCAAGCGGCCTTCTTCGGCATCGGCGCCTATGCGGTGGTGAAGTTGTCGCCCGAAAGCGATGCGGCGTCGCTGTTCTGGCTGCTGCCCGTTGCCGTGCTGCTCGCTGCGCTGTACGCGCTGCTCGTCGGTGCGCTGTCGCTGCGCACCAAGGGCGTGTACTTCATCATGGTCACGCTGGCGTTTGCGCAGATGGCGTACTACGTGGTGCATGACACGCCGCTCGGCGGCGGCACCGATGGCATTTATCTCAACGTCAAGCCGAGCGTTGCCGGCCTGCTCGACCTCGACAAGCCGGTGGTGTTCTACCTCTTCACGCTGGCGATGCTGGTGCTGGTGTTCGGCTTCCTCGCCCTGGTGCTGCGCTCGCGCTTCGGCCGCGCTCTCGCCGGCATCCGCGTCAACGAGCAGCGCATGCGGGCCACCGGGTTCTCGACCTACCCCTACAAGCTGGCCGCCTTCACGCTGTCGGGCGCGATCGCCGGCCTCGGCGGCGTCTTGTTCGCCATCAAGGACGGCTTCGTCAACCCCGAGCTGATGAGCTGGCACGAGTCGGGTGCCGTGCTGATCATGATCATCCTCGGCGGCCTCGGCCATTTGCGCGGTGCGCTGATCGGCGCCTTTGCGTTTGCACTGCTGCAGGAGTTCTTCAAGAGCGAAGCGATCTTCGGCGCGTTCGCCAAGCATTGGCACCTTGGCCTCGGGCTGACCATCATCGCCAGCGTGGCGCTGCTGCCCAAAGGCCTCGTCGGTTTGCCGGGCCAGTGGCGCGAGCGGCTGGTCGGTCGCGCGTCACGCCGCGCCGAAGCCTTGGGGGAGGCCGGCCATGAGTGAGATTTTACTGAAAGGCCGCGACATCACGCGCCGCTGGGGCGGGCTGGTCGCGGTCAACAAGGTGTCGCTCGACCTGCAGCGCGGCCAGGTGCACGCGGTGATCGGCACCAACGGCGCGGGCAAGAGCACGCTGATCAACATCCTGTCGGGCGAGATCCCGCCGAGCGACGGCAGCGTCGAGCTGCTCGGCCAGGACGTGACGCGATGGACTCAGCCCAAACGCGCACGCGCCGGTCTGGGCCGCAGCTACCAGCGCAACACGATCTATCCGACGTTCACCGTGTTCGAGAACTGCCGCCTCGCTGCGCAGGCGAGCACGCAGAAGGCGTGGCAGTGGTGGCAGGACGCGCAGCGCTGCGAAGCCAGCACGAGTGCCGCGCGCATGGCAGCCACGCGCGCCGGGCTCGACGACTTTGTCGATCGCGAAGCCGGGCTGCTCTCGCACGGCCAGAAGCGCCAGCTCGAAATCGCGATGTGCCTGGCGACCCATCCCAAAGTGCTGCTGCTCGACGAACCGCTGGCCGGCATGGGCGCCGAAGAAACCGACCGCATGCTGGAGCTGCTCGGCGAACTGCGCGCCGGCCACGCCATCCTGCTCGTCGAGCACGACATGGACGCGGTGTTCCGCATCGCCGACCGCATCACCGTGATGGTCAACGGCATGGTGATCGCGAGCGACACGCCGCAGAACATTCGCAACAGCGCCGAAGTGCAGGCGGCTTATTTGGGAGGCCACTGACATGGCGAACGTGGACCCCCAAGCTCACTCTCGTTCGCTGCCCCCCGAGGGGGGTGTGGCTTCGCTTGGGGCGGCCCGGCGCTCAGCCGGTGACCCCATCCTCGAAGCCCGCGGCATCCACGCCTGGTACGGCAGCAGCCATGTGCTGCACGGCATCGACCTGACGATCGGCCGCGGCGAAACCATCGGCCTGCTCGGCCGCAACGGCATGGGCAAGAGCACGCTGATCCGCACGCTGCTCGGCCACGTGACGCAGCGCGACGGCCGCATCCACCTCTTCGGCCAGGACCTGTCCAAAGGCAAGCCGCACGAAGTGGCGCGGCGCGGCGTGGCCTATGTGCCGGAAGGCCGCGGCGTGTTCCCGAACCTGTCGGTGCGCGAGAACCTCGTCATGTCGGCCAAGCCCGCGCGCGACGCGAAAAGCGGCTGGACCTACGAGCGCGTGATGAAAACATTCCCGCGCTTGACCGAGCGTGTCAACAACCTCGGCAACCAGCTCTCCGGCGGCGAGCAGCAGATGCTGTCGATCGGCCGCGCGCTGATGACGCAGCCCGAGCTCATCATCCTCGACGAAGCCACCGAAGGCCTGGCGCCGCTGATCGTGGCCGACATCTGGCGGGTGATTTCAGAGATCCGCGCCAGTGGCATCGCCACGCTGATCGTCGATCGGGACTACCGCAAGGTGCTCGCGCAGTCGGACCGCGCGATCGTCTTGCAAAAAGGGCAGGTCGTGCTCAGCGGCGCCTCCGAGTCCTTGCGTTCGAGTTCGGAGCTCGCCTCCTTCCTCGGCGTTTGAACACCACCACAGGAGACAAAACATGTTGAGCTACCAGGTCGAAGCCTTCGGCAAGCCGTTGGCACAAGTCATTCGGGACACGCCGGTGCCGCAAGGCAGCGAGGTCATCGTCAAGGTCGGCAGCTGCGGCGTCTGCCACAGCGACGTGCATTTGCACGACGGCTACTTCGATCTCGGCGGCGACGTCAAGCTCGACATGACGCGCACCGTGCAGCCGCCGCGCACGCTCGGCCACGAGATCGCCGGCACCGTCGTCGCCGTCGGCCCGACGGAATCCGCGCAAGGCGTCAAGGTCGGCGACCGCCGCGTCGTCTTTCCGTGGATCGGCTGCGGCGCGTGCTCGCTCTGCGCGGCCGGCAACGAGCACCTGTGCAACAAGCCCTCGGCGCTCGGCATCCACCGCGACGGCGGCTTCTCCGATCACGTCAGCGTGCCGCACCCGAAGTATTTGCTCGACTACGGCTCGCTCGCCGAAGAGCAAGCCTGCACCTACGCGTGCTCGGGCCTCACGGCGTGGAGCGCGCTGAAGAAGGTTGCGCCGCTCGGACCCAAAGACCCGCTGCTGATCATCGGTGCCGGCGGCGTCGGCCTGTCGGGCATTCGGCTGGCGCGCAAGTTGTTCGAAGCGCCGCCGATCGTCGTCGAACTCGACAAGAGCAAGTGGGACATCGCGCGCGAAGCCGGCGCTGGCGAGCTCATCGACCCCAACGCCGACGGCGCGCTGAAGGCCTTGATGAAGAGCACCGGCGGCGTCGCCGCGGCGATCGACTTCGTCGGCGCCGGCGCGACCTTCAACTTCGGCTTCTCGGCCTTGCGCAAGGCCGGCAAGATGGTCTGCGTGGGCCTGTTCGGCGGCTCGACGCCGATCGTTCCTGCGATGGTGTCGATGAAGGCCGTGACCGTGATGGGCTCGTATGTCGGCAGCCTGGCCGAGATGCAGGAGCTGATGGCGATTGCCAAGGACGGTTCGCTGCCGAACCTGCCACTGACCTCGCAACCCCTGGCCACGGCCACCGATGCGCTGGCCGATTTGCGCGCCGGCCGCATCCGTGGCCGCACGATCCTCAAACCATGAGCACAGAACAGACGAACGTCACCGCAATCGACTGGAACCAGTTCAGCCCGGCCACGATGTGGCGCGACTGGATCGTCAAGTCCGAAGCGCAGTGGAGCGACACCGTGTCGCAACTGCTCAAGGACGAGCGCAGCGGCGGCGTGCTGAAAAAGCAGGTCGATGAAGCGCGCATGGCGCACCGCCAGTTCGGCGAGATGGCGCAGGCCGCGCTCGCTGCGGCCTACCTGCCGACGCGTGCCGACATCGAAGCGATCGACGAGCGCATGGGCAAGATTGAGGATGGCCTGGCGCAATTGAGCGCGCAGGTTGTGGCGCTGCGCGAAGCTCTGGTGACGCAAGGCGCGGCCAAGGTCGTGCGCGTGCCACGCACCCGCGCGGCGCCGAAGAAGAGCAAGGCGTGAAAGCCGCCGCTTCGCAAGCGTTGCCGAACCCGATGCAGCGCGCCTTGTCGCGTCTGGGCATCGCGGCGGAAAACTTTGCCGACATGGCCGGGCCCCTGGGCGTAACGCCGAAGGAAACCATCCACGCCAGCGGCACCTTGAAGCTGCACCACTACAAGCCTCTCGCCGACAGCGTCTATCGCGTGCCGGTGCTGATCGTCACCTCGCTCGTCAACCAGCCCTACATCCTCGACCTCGTGCCGGGGCAGAGCATGGTCGAGTTCCTGCTGCGCCAGGGTTTCGATGTCTATCTGATCGAGTGGGGCCGGCCGCGCCGCGAGCACACGGACCTGACGCTCGAAGACCATGTGCTGCGCCTGCTGCCCGAGTGCGTGGATGCGGTGCTGCGCGACAGCGGCGAGCGCGAGCTGTCGATCATCGGCTACTGCGTCGGTGGCTTGCTCTCGGTCTTGTATGCCGCATTGACGCCGAAAGCGCCGCTGAAAAACCTGGTCTGCATGGCCGCGCCGATCAACGGCGATGGCCTGGTGTCGCTGAAAGCCTGGATGGGCGAAGGCTTCGACGAAGAAGCGCTGATCGAACAGTTCGGCAACGTGCCGGCCGACTGGGTGCAGAACACGCTGCGCGCATTGCGCCCCTTCGGCAAGCTGGCCGGCGCGGCGAATCTGCTCAACCAGATCGACAAGCGAAGACACCGTGCGCTCGAACCTGCGCATGGGCAAATGGGAGAGCGACAACATCCCGTTCCCCGGCGGCGTGTTCCGGCAGATGGTCAATGACTTCCTGCGCGGCAACAAGCTGGTCAAAGGCACGTGGCAGATCGGCGGCCAGCGCGCGAAGCTGGCCAACATCAAGCAGCCGCTGCTGCACCTGCTGGCGCAGGACGATCACATCACGCCGTATGCGTCGGCGAGCGACCTCGTCAAGCTGGCAGGCAGCCGCGACAAGAGCGAGCACGTCGTCAAGGGCGGCCATGTCGGCCTCGTCGCCGGCCGCGGCGCGGAGACGCGCATGTGGCCGGCGTTGAATGCGTGGCTGGCGCCCCGATCCGTTTAGTTTGTTGGAGAACCGATGCGTTGTTATTGCGTGATGCACCACGGCCAGCCGCTCGAGCTGGTGGAAAAAGACATCCCCGCGCCGCAGGGCAGCGAGGTGCTGGTGAAGGTCAAGGCCGCCGGCCTGTGCCACACCGATCTGCATTTGTGGGAAGGCCACTACGACCTCGGCGGCGGCAAGAAGCTGATGCTGGCCGACCGCGGCATCAAGCCGCCGATGACGCTGAGTCACGAGATCGTCGGCGAGGTGGTCAGCGGGCAGGGCGCGCCGGTCGGCAAGACGGTGCTGATCCACCCGTGGATCGGCTGCGGCGACTGCGCGGCCTGCCAGCGCGGCGAAGAGAACATCTGCATCAAGCCGCAGTCGCTCGGCGTCGTGCGGCCCGGCGGCTTTGCCGAGTACGTCATCGTGCCGCACGCGCGCTACCTCGTCGCCATCGACGGCCTCGACGACGCCGAAGCCGCGCCGCTGGCCTGCGCCGGCGTCACCACCTACAGCGCGCTGAAGAAATTCGGCGAGCGCATCAAGACCGATCCGGTGGTCATCATCGGCGCCGGGGGCCTGGGCTTGATGGCGATCGAGGTGCTGAAAGCCATGGGCGGCAAGGGTGCGATCGTCGTCGACATCGATCCTTCCAAACGCGAAGCCGCATTGAAGGCCGGCGCGCTCGTCCGCCATCGACGCGAAGGCGGCCGATGCCGTCGCGCAAGTGCAGGCCGCCACGAACGGCGGCGCGCGCGCGGTGCTCGACCTCGTCGGCGCCACGCCCACCGTCACGCTGGCCACGGCGGCTTGCGCACGCGGCGGCCACATCGTCATCTGCGGCCTGATGGGCGGCGACATCACGCTCTCGCTGCCGGTCATCCCGATGCGCCCGCTGACGCTGCAGGGCAGCTATGTCGGCACGCTCGACGAACTGCGCGAACTCGTGGCGCTGGTGCAGCGCACGAAGATGAAGCCGATCCCCGTGCAGCGCCGGCCGATGGCCGAGGCCAACGCGGCGATGCAGGAGCTGATCGCCGGCAAGGTCGTCGGCAGAACCATCCTCATCCCCTGATGCCCTTCGTCGACCGCGAAGGCGCCCGCATCCACTGGAGCTCGCTCGGCAAGGGCGAGCCGGTCGTGCTCATCATGGGCCTGGGCTGCAGCTCGGCGCTGTGGTTCCGGGTGGCGCCGCAACTGGCCAAGAGCCACCGCGTGATCCTGATCGACAACCGCGGCAGCGGCCAGACGCAGGTGCAGCACTACGTCGTGCACCGCGTGCAGCACATGGCGGCCGACGTGGTGGCCGTGCATCGCCGCGGCCGGCGAGGCCAGCGCGCATGTGGTCGGCTTCTCGATGGGCGGCATGATCGCGCAGCAACTGGTCATCGACTTTCCGCAGCGCGTGCGCAGCCTGGCGCTGCTGGGCACGCACAGCGGCGGCCCCTGGGCCGTGCAGGCCGAGCCGAAGGTGCGCCAGTTGCTGTTCGACAAGGCGACGATGAGCGCCGAAGACAGCCTGCACGCGATGCGCCCCTACACCTACGCGCGCGACACCGCCGACGCGCTGTTCGACGAAGACGCGCTCGTGCGCCTGGCCAACCAGCCGAGCGCGCGCGACTACCAGGCGCAGCTCTATGCGCTGATCGGCTGGTCGGCCTACCTCGACCTGCCGCGCTTCAAGTGCCCGACGCTTGTCATGCACGGTCTTCAGGACGAACTGATCCCGCCCGCCAACGGCCGCCGCACCGCCGAGCGCATCCCCGGCGCGCAACTGATCGAGCTGCCCGACGCCAGCCACTGGCTGATGACAGACCAGAATGCGCAGGTCATCGGCGCCTTGCGCGCGCACATCGACGCGCATACGCCGTGAAGGACACGACGATACGCAGGGTCGCCTTGTGCGGTGCACGAACAGTCGCTGTCGGCCGCGCGGTCTCAGCGCTGCAGCGTCAAGCGCTCGACCGCCTTGCGCGCCAGCGGGGCGACGAACAAGACGATCGGAAACGCGAACAGCCACGCCGTCAGCCATGCACTGGCCCACAGGCTCGCGAAGTCGGGAATCGGGCCGGTGGCGCGAAACGTCGCGATGCCGGAAACCAGCAAGGACATCAGCCCCGAGAGGATGAAGCCGAACAGCATGGGTGCAAATTTCTTGGGAATCATGGAAGTACTCCTGTGAGTGGTGGGTGGTGGTGAAAAACTCATCGCGCGATGAGCGCAACGGCGGCGGCGGAGACATACAGGCCCAGGCCGAACACGGTGTGATTGGCCAGGCTTCGAAGGCAGTTCTTCAGCGGGGTGGGCGTTTTGGACGAAGCAAAGCCCGCGCCCATCGCCGGCTGCATCACGAACAGGGGCAGGGCCACCGTGCCGATGCCCACGGCGATGGCGGGCAGCAAGGACGGGCTGCGCATCCAGCCCAGGCCCTGCACCGCGACCAGCATGCCGGCAAAGGCGACGCCGACCGCGTAGTGGATGAGCCAGCCCCAGGCGCGTTCGCCCGCGACGGGTTGTGCCTGGGCAATGGAGGCGTGCGCGAACCGGCCGCGAAGCAGGTGCCCCGCCCAACGCCCGATGTACGCGAAGGCCAGCGTCCGCACGCCCAGCCGCTTCTGGATCGAGAGCCACACGTCCATGACGGCCGTGGCCCCGATGCCGATGAAGACGATGGTGGTGAGGTCGTGCAGCAATGTCATGAGAGTCCTTTGCGATTGACTGAAGAGCGTCTGCAGGTCAATATAGAAGTTGAAGTCAACTTCAAGTCAAGGCCTGCGATGGACATTTCCGAAGTCGCCAAGCGCGCCGGTGTGGCGGCGTCGACGCTGCGCTTCTATGAAAAGCGCGGGCTCATCGCATCCGTCGGGCCGCAGGGCACGCGGCGCCGATTCCTGCCCACCGTGCTGGACCAACTCGCCTTGATCGCACTCGGACAAGCGGCCGGGCTCTCGCTGGACGAGATTCAGTCCATGCTGTCACCCGGCGGCCAGGCGGTCATCGACCGGCGCAAGCTCGCCGCCAAGGCCGACGAGATCGACGCCACGGTCAAGCAACTGCGGGCGATGAGCCGCGGGCTGCGCCACGCAGCCGCATGCCGTGCGCCCAGTCACGCCGAATGCCCCACCTTCCAGGGCCTGCTCAGGGCGGCCGCGTCGGGTGCGCTCGACACCCGGCGGCAGCGCAACGGCCTCGCATCCACCAAACGCAACACCGCATGAACCCAACACCAGCAGGGGCCTTGGAGGGCCTGAAAGTCATCGACCTCTCGCGTGTGCTCGGCGGCCCGTACTGCACGCAGATCCTGGCCGACCACGGCGCCGACGTGCTGAAGATCGAGCCGCCGCAGGGCGACGAGACGCGCGGCTGGGGCCCGCCGTTCGACGCGCACGGCACCGCGTCGTACTTCCTCGGCCTGAACCGCAACAAGCGCGGCATGACGATGGACCTGGCGCAGCCGGCGCAACGCGAGGCGCTGCTCGCGCTGCTGCAAGACGCCGACGTGCTGGTGGAAAACTTCAAGACCGGCTCGATGGAGAAGTGGGGCCTCGGCTTCGACACCTTGAGCGCGAAGTTCCCGCGCCTGATCCACTGCCGCGTCAGCGGCTTCGGCGCCGACGGCCCCAAGGGCGGCCTGCCGGGCTACGACGCGGCCGTGCAGGCGATGGTCGGCATGATGAGCATCAACGGCGAGACCGACGCCAACGGCGGCACGCCGGTGCGCCTGGGCGTGCCGGCGGTGGACATCGCCACGGGCCTCAACGCCGCGCTCGGCATCCTGATGGCGCTGCACGAGCGCACGAAGAGCGGCAAGGGCCAGTTCGTCGAAGCCGCGCTGTACGACTGCGGCCTGTCCTTCCTGCACCCGCACACCGCCAACCATCTGCTCGACCCGAGCCGCGTGCCCGGCCGCAGCGGCAACGCGCACCCCAACATCTGCCCCTACGACACCTTCGCCACGCGCACCGTGCCGATCTTTCTGGCCGTGGGCAACGACGGCCAGTTCGCCAAGCTCGCCGAGCAGATCGGCGCGCCGGAGATGGCGAGCGATGCGCGCTTTGCCAACAACGCGCTGCGCTCGGCGAACCGCGTGGAGTTGAAGCGTTTGCTCGAAGCGCGCCTGACCACCTTCGACTGCGAGCCGCTGGCCGACCGCCTGATCCGCGCCGGCGTGCCGTGTGCGCCGACGCGCGACATTCCGTCCGCGCTGGCCGACCCGCACACCGCGCACCGCGGCATGGTGGTGGAGATCGGCGAGTACAAGGGCGTGGCGTCGCCGATCAAGTTGTCGCGGACGCCGGCGACGTATCGACTCGCCCCGCCCCTCGCGTCCAAGTCGAAGGGGTGACTGGGCGCGGCGCGCGTCGAGTCCCGCAGGGACTCACCGCCGCAACGTGCTCCAGTCCACGCCAACGCGAAACGTCTGGTACAGGCGTCCGTTGGCCGCGCTGCCGCCGTAGTGCCGCGTCGCCGAGTGCAGCACACCCGACGGATAGGCGACCATGCGGTTGGGCCGGTAGCCGATGCGGTCGATCTCGATCCAGCGCTCGCGGCGGTCCGGCATCACGTTCGAGCACGCGGCGCAATTCGTCCACCGGGCGGCCAAGGCGGCGCGCGTCGGCGGTGGTCGGCGCATCGGCCAAGCCGGTGGCCCGGTGCACCCAGTGCGAGGTGCCGCAGTCCGCCGGCACGCCCGGCGACAGGTAGACGACCGCGGTCACGTCATCGCTCGGGTGGTCGTAGTGCACGGCGGGCACCTCGCGCTGCCGGCCGCGCGACAAGCCCATGTAGAAGACGCCGTTGCCCTCGGCCGGGTCGGCGTCCCAGCGCACGATGCGCAGGCCGAGCAGGCGCTGCAGGCGCGCGCGCACGCCGTGCTCGTGAAACACGGCCTGGCTGCGGTAGCCGGTGACATCGTCGGGTTCGAAGTACACCGCCGTGCGCGCGCGCCGCAACACGGCTGCAGGATGGGCGTAGAAGTCGTCGAACGACGCGGATGAATCGCTGGTACTTCATGCCTGGCCCTTTCGGCGCCTGCGCGCGGGTGTGGCCGCGAAGAAGTCGAACCACAGGCGCTGGTAAGCCCACAGATCCATTGGCTTGACCTCAAGCATCTTGCGCAGGATCGCCAACTGGCTGCGGTCGGCAACGGCGTTGGCTTCGGCCACCAGCGCCACCTCGGCCAGCACTCGCTGCTGGTCCTGCGTCAGGCTTCGGGTCGCGCCGGTCTGCGTGATGAATTTCGCCACGGCGTCGCGCTCGGCGGCCAGCCGGTCGCCGCCATAGCGCCGGCCGATCATGCGCGTCACCGGCACCGTCAGGTCGAACACATGCGCCGGCACCGCGCCGCCGAAGTTCAGCGCGACGTTGCTGCCGGTCAAGCGCAACAGCGTCTTCTCGCTCGACCGGTAGCCCGGCGTCGCGGCGATCTTGCGCCGCTCGCGCTCGGCCAATGCCGCCAGCGCGCCGTCGAGCGGACGGAACCCGTAGCGGTAGTAGAACCAGAACGCGCCGGTGGCGATGCCGTCCGGGTTGTCGAGGCCGAACTGGTGCGCGTCGACCTCGAAGAAATCAACGCCGAAAGTTTGCCGGTAGGCGCGCAGCACCTGGCACATCATGTAGCCCGACTCGCCGCCGCGGTACGGCTCGAAGATGTTCATGCCGAAGCCGGCGCGCGGGCCGAAGACCCACGCGCCGCCGTACGCGGCAGCCAGCCCGTTCTTGAACAGCGTGAAGCCGACGTACGACTCGAGCGGCAGCTGCCGCGCCGGCACCATGCCGTAGATCGCCACCGACAAGCCGCGCTCGAGATCCCAGACGCGCAGCGTGCGCTCGTCCATGTAGGTGCCCGGGTCGGTCTCGCGGCTGGTCAGCACCAGCGAAGTCTTGACCACGCGCACCACCTCGCCGAGCGCATCGCCAGCGAGCGTGCGCGCCGCGGGCAGGCGCTGGTTCATCAGCGCCGCGGCGTCGAAGTGGCGCAGCAGGTCGGTCTGGAAGTGCACTGCGCGCATCGGCAGGCGGCTGTACGCCTTCGACAACCGCCGGTCGGTCGGCGTCACGCGCACGAACAGTTCGAGCTCGTCGAACAGGCGGTCCTTGACGAACGGCAGCGCGTCCAGACGCGACAGCTCGTTGACCACGAACGCAAGCTGGCGGCTGCTCGGCACGCGCAGCGCCGCCAGCAGCGCCGCGTTGTCCAGGCTCGCCGTGGTTTCGCTGCGTTCGACCGACGGCAGCGTCAGGGCGAGGATCGCATTCAGGTCGGCGTGGCCGTCGCCCCAGCTGTCGATCGCCACGCGGCCATGCGGATGGCCCTGCAGCCAGCGCAGGCAGTCGTGCGTGAAGCGCGTCGTCATCTCGACGAACGGCAGGCCCTGCTCTTGCAGCCGCGCGCCGTGCTGGCCGCGGCCGCGACGCAGAAAGCTCGCCAGCCGCGCAAACTCGGCCTCGACCTGCGCCAGCATCGCGCGGTCGCTCGGATGAGCGCGCAGGAACAGCAGGGTTTCGTAGAGCGGCGGCAACGCGGCGCTCTCGGCCAGCGCCACGCTCGCCAGGCGGCGCAGCGCCTCGCGCTTGGCCGTGGCGCCGTCGGCATCGAAGCGCAACGCCACGGCGCGCAGGCGGCGGGCCGCCGCGTTCAGGGTCTTGCTCACCGCGCTCGTCTCCTGCGTGCTTTGTTTTGGCGCCTGTCGGCCCACACGGGCTGGGCCTGTGCACGTTCGCAGGCCGCGCGGACTCTGGCCTTGATCCAGGTCAGGCCAAGGCCTTCGCGTCGGCGGGCGACGTTGAGGCCCGCCGGGCGATTCTGCGCGACTGCATCTCTCCTGCCGCCGCCTATCATCCGCCGCCATGACGACACCTGCCGCCGGCGCCTTCATCCAACGCTGGCAGGGTGTCACCGCCTCCGAGCTGTCCACGTCGCAGAGCTTCGTCATCGAGCTGTGCGAATTGCTCGGCGTGCCCCGGCCGCACGCGACCGACGAACAAGACTACATGTTCGAGCGGCCAGTCACCTTCGCGCATGGCGACGGCAGTACCAGCGCCGGCCGCATCGACTGCTACCGGCGCGGCGGCTTCATCTGGGAGTCGAAGAAGCTCAAGCCGGGTGTCGCCACGGCCGCCACGGGCAGCACGAGCAAGGCCTTCGACGATGCGCTGCTTGCGTGCACGCGCGCAGGCCGAGGCCTATGCGCGCGCGCTGCCGGCCACGGAAGGGCGCCCGCCGTTCCTCGTTGTGGTGGACGTGGGCCACGTGATCGAGCTGTATGCCGAGTTCACGCGCTCCGGCGCGACCTACACGCCCTTTCCCGATCCGCGTTCGCACCGCATCCGCCTGCTCGACCTGGCCGACGACGCCGTGCGCGGCCGTCTGCGCGCGCTGTGGACCGATCCGCTCTCGCTCGACCCTTCGCGCGTCAGTGCCCGCGTCACGCGCCAGGTGGCCGCAGAGCTGGCCGAGCTCGCACGTTCGCTCGAAGCCGCTGGCCACCCGGCCGAGCAAGTTGCGGGGTTCCTGACTCGCTGCCTGTTTTCCATGTTCGCTGAAGACGTGGGCCTGCTGCCGAAGAGCGCCGACGGCAGCGGCAGTTTTCTCGCGTTGTTGAAGGGTCACCGCGAGCAGCCGGCCACCCTCGTCAACATGCTGCGCGTGTTCTGGGCCGGCATGGACAGCGGCGGCTTCAACGCCGCCATCGCGCAGGACGTGCTGCGCTTCAACGGCAAGCTGTTCAAGGGCGCCAACGCCGGCGGCTACGTGCTGCCGCTCAGCGCCGCGCAAGTCGATGGCCTGCTGCGTGCCGCGAGCGCGAACTGGCAAGAGGTCGAGCCCGCCATCTTCGGCACCCTGCTCGAACGCGCGCTCAGCACAACCGAGCGCCATGCCCTCGGCGCGCACTACACGCCACGCGCGTATGTCGAGCGCCTGGTGCTGCCCACGGTGATGGAGCCGCTGCGCGCCGACTGGGCCAACGCCCAGGCGGCAGCCGTGCTGCTGGCGCGCGAGGCCGAGGCGTTGGAAGGCAAGGTGCGCGAGGAAAGTGGCTGAAGCACTGCGCGAGGTTCGGCGGTTCCATCACCAGCTCTGCACCACCCGTGTGCTCGATCCGGCCTGCGGCAGCGGCAACTTTTTGTACGTGACGCTGGAACACTTAAAGCGCCTCGAAGGCGAAGTGTTGAATCAATTGCGAGAGCTGGGAGAAGGCACCGACGTGCTGGCCGACGGCGAAACCGTCACGCTAAAACAGTTTCTCGGCATAGAGATTGAACCCCCGCGCTGCCGCCGTGGCCGAACTCGTGTTGTGGATCGGATGGCTGCAATGGCAGGTGCGCACGCAGCGGCAACAACTCACGTCGCCGAGCCGGTGATCCACGACTACGGCAACATCGAATGCCGCGACGCGGTGCTGGCCTACGACCGCGAGGAGATCGCGCTCGACGTGAACGGCACGCCGATCACGCGCTGGGACGGCAAGACGGTCAAAACGCACCCGGTGACCGGCGAGGACGTGCCCGACGAGACGGCGCAGGTGCCGCAGTGGAAGTACGTGAATCCGCGGCGGGCCGAGTGGCCGGCAGCGGATTTCATCGTGGGGAATCCGCCGTTCATCGGCGCCGGCCCGATGCGCGCGGCACTCGGCGATGGCTATGCGCAGACCCTGCGCGCCACTTGGCCCGAGGTGCCAGAGAGCGCCGATTTCGTCATGTACTGGTGGAACCATGCTGCGGCGCTGGTGCGCAACAGTAAGGTGCGCCGCTTCGGATTGATCACGACGAACAGCGTGAGGCAGACGTTCAATCGGCGAGTGATTGAAACGCACCTCAGTGCGAAGAGTCCATTAATCTTGGCCTTTGCGATTCCTGACCACCCGTGGGTGGACAGTGCCCAGGGATCGGCTGTGCGGATTGCGATGAGTGTTGGCACCGCGACCGTCGAGGAGGGTCGTCTACTTTTGGTACGCGATGAGCGGGCGACCGGCGGCGACGAAGTTGACGTCTGGCTCGATGAAAGGCGTGGCTCGCTGCACGCAGACCTAAGACTGGGCGCCAATGTTGGCGGTGCATTGCAGCTAGCTGCGAATCGCGGCATCTCGAATACGGGCGTGAAGCTGCATGGCGCAGGATTCATCGTGACGCACGATCAAGCACGCGGATTGGGGCTCGGCGCAACGCCTGCGATGGCCCAGTACATCCTGCCGTACCGAAATGGGCGAGACCTAACGGCTACGTCGCGCAATGCACTGGTGATTGATCTTCACGGGTTAAGCGCGACCGAAGTTCGATCGAAGTTTCCTTCTGTATTTCAGTGGGTGCTTGAGCGCGTAAAGCCTGAACGCGATACAAATCGAGAAGCGTATCGCCGCGAAAATTGGTGGCTGTTTGGACGCAAGAACTCTGAACTCCGAGCGGCACTGCGCGGCCTCCCTCGGTACATCGCAACAGTCGAGACTGCTAAGCATCGAACATTTCAGTTTTTAGACGCGGCGATCCGGCCAGACAACAAGTTGATCGCCATAGCTTCGCAAGACGCTGTTGTGCTTGGCGTGCTGTCGGCTGAGGTTCACTTGGCTTGGTCACTGGCGGCTGGCAGTACGCTTGAAGACCGTCCCGTGTATGTCAAGACCACTTGCTTTGAGAAGTTTCCTTTCCCCTCCGAAGACACCGGCCTCACGCCCGCGCTCGCGGACCGCATCCGCACCCTCGCCGAACAACTCGACGCCCATCGCAAAGCCCGCCAGGCCGCGCACGAGTCGGTCACGCTGACCGGCCTCTACAACGTCCTCGACAAGCTGCGCCGCGAACAAGCGCTGACGGAAGCCGACAAGACGCTGCACGAGCGGGGCCTGGTCAGCGTGCTGCGCACGCTGCACGACGAACTCGACGCCGCCGTGCTCGAAGCCTATGGCTGGAGCGACCTCGGCCCCGCGCCCTGGGCCGACGAGGCCGCGCGCAGCGCCTGGACCGAGGCGCTGCTCGAACGCCTGGTGGCGCTGAACGCGAAGCGCGCAGCCGAAGAGGCGCAGGGCACGATCCGCTGGCTGCGGCCCGAGTTTCAGAACCCGCAGCAGGCGGCGGCGGAACCCGTGCCCACGCAGGAGGCCATCGAGATGCCCGACGGCATGCTCGACGAAGGGGCCGAGCCCGAGACCGTGGCGGCCGCCAAGGCCAATCCATCGCGGCAGGCTTGGCCGGCCGCGCTGCCCGAGCAGATGCGTGCGGTGGCCGACGTGTTGGCCGGCACCGCCGGCGCGCTGGCCGAAGCCGACCTGGCCGAGCGCTTCACCGGCCGCGGGCCGTGGAAGAAGCGTCTGCCGCAGATCCTGCAGACGCTCGAAGCGCTGGGCCGCGCGCGCCGCGAGGGCGAGCGTTGGCGCGCCTGAGCCCCGACCACCTTGCAAGGCGCATCCAATGAACCTCGGGTCATGAGTTCCGATCCGCCGAGCCCGTCCGGAACCGCTGCCGCCGCGCCCGCTGCGCCTGTCGCTTTCAGCGACGACGGCCCCTGGGCCGCGCTGCGCCATCCGGTCTTCCGCCTCCTCTGGCTCGCCAGCGGCGCCTACTTCATCGCCAACGCGATGCACCTCACCGTCGCGGCGTGGCTCACGGTGGAGCGCACCGGGTCGTCGTTCCTCGCCGCGCTGGTGCAGACGGCGGTGTTCCTGCCGATGTTCGTGCTCTCGCTGCCGGCGGGCGTGCTGGCGGACACCACCGACCGCCGCCGCCTGATGCTGGCCGCGCTCTCGGTGCAGGCGCTGGCCGTGGCGGTGCTGGTGGGGCTGCTGCTCGCCGGCTGGGCCGGCTCGGCGAGCCTGCTGCTGCTGACCTTCGTCGCCGGCTGCTGCACGGCGCTCATCACGCCGGCGTGGAACTCGATGCTCGGCGAGATCCTGCCGCGCGATCGCCTGCCGCAGGCCATCGTGACCATGAGCGCGGCCTACAACGCCGCGCGTGCGCTGGGGCCGATGCTGGCCGGCCTGATGTACGCCGCGCTGCACCGTTGGGTGTCGTCCGGTCACCGCGATGCGGCGGACGCGCTCGACGTGCAGGGCTCGCCCGAGCAGGCGCTCGCGCTCGTGGTCGAGGGCGAGCTGCGCGCCGGCGCGTGGGCGGGCAGCGCGGTGCTGGCGCTGTCCATCGCCGGCGTGATCGCGCTCGGGTGGACGATCCGCCGCCACCCGCCCCGGCCGCACCCGACGCGGCGCCTGCCGGCCGAGCGCCTGTGGAGCGGCACGCTCGCGGGCTTGCGCTACGCGTGGCACTCGCACACCGTGTTCTCGCAGCTCGTGCGCACCGCGGCCTACGGCGCCACCGGCTCGGCGCTGTGGGCGCTGCTGCCGGCCATCGGAGCGCAGCGGCTGGGCAGCGGCGCCTCGGGCTATGGGCTGATGATGGGCTGCCTGGGCGGTGGTGCCGTGGTCATGAGCCTGCTCATTGGCCGCCTGCGCAGCGGCCTCGGGCTGGAGCGGCTCATCGTGGCCGGCGTGCTGACCTTCGCGCTCGCGATGGGGGTGTCGGCGCTGTCGCCGGTGGCGTGGCCGGTGTACTGCGCGCTGGCGGCGTCGGGCGCGGCCTGGATGGCGGTGATGTCGACCTTCAATACCGCCACGCAGACCAGTGCCCCGCCATGGGTGCGCTCGCGCGCGGCGGCGCTGCACGTGCTGTCGGCGCTCGGGTCCTTCGCGCTCGGCTCGGCGCTGTGGGGTGCGGTGGCCGGGCTTACCAGCCTGACCGTCGCGCTGCTCGCGGCCACGGTGGCGATGCTGGCCGGTCTGCTGCTGGCCAAGCCGTTTCCGCTGCGCATGGGTGCGGACCTCGAGGTCACGCCGGCACCGCTCGAACACCTGCTCATCGCCCACGAGCCCGACCCCGAGGCCGGCCCCGTGGCGGTGGAGCTGATCTACCGTGTGCGGCCCGAGGCAGTCGACGCCTTCGTCGGCGATGTCGCGCGCCTCAAGGCCCCGCGCCAGCGCGACGGCGCCGTGTTCTGGCGCCTGTACCGCGACCTGGAAGACCGGCAACGGTTTGTGGAGCGCTTCATCGTGCAGAGCTGGATCGACTACCTGCACCAGCGCAGCCGCCAGACGCTGGCCGACCTCGAGCTGGAAGCGAGCCTGCGCGCACACCTGAGCGAGGGCAGCGCGATCGAGACGCGGCATTACCTGGCGGAGCGGTGAGGGCTTCTGGCTATCCTGCGACCCCCGTCCAAGGAGAGTCCATGAACCTCGATGACAAGGGCCTGGCCACGCGCCGGGCCGTGCTCGGCGACAGCTACGTCGACAACGCCCTGACCAAGGCCACGCCGTTCACCGCGCCGCTGCAGGAGTTGGTGACGCGCCACGCCTGGGGCAACACCTGGCAGCGCCCGGGCATCGACCTGCGCACGCGCAGCATCGTCACCGTGTCGATGCTGGTGGCGCTGGGCCGCATGCACGAGCTCAAGGTCCACGTGCGCGGCGCGCTGAACAACGGCGTGACGAAGGAGGAGCTGCAGGAGATCTTCCTGCACGCCAGCGTGTACTGCGGCTTCCCGGCCGCGGTGGACGCCTTCCGCGCGGCGGCCGAGGTGATCGACGCCGCAACCGCGGCTGCGTGAGGCGGTGCGGGCTTCCGGCGCGCCGCGTCCAGACCTCTGAATCATGAAAATCGACGGGTGAGGGACGTGCGAGATGAGATGCGCTGCAAGGCGCTTCTATCCTCTGACTGATAGACTGTTGCTGCTCAACGCAATGAACCGCGACATGTCACGACGCAGCCCCCAACTGACCGAAGCAGCGATGCTGGCGGCCGAGCGGCGCATCCCCGAGCTTGCGGCCAAGTCGGGCCATGCGGCCTACAAGTTGGCCCTGGCAACCACCGGTGCCGTGGTGGTCAAGACCAGCAAGGGCACGCTGGTCGAGCGCAAGGTTGACGGGACGTTGACGCTGATCAAGGCGCTGCGGCCAGGCAAGCGTGTCAAGGTCGGGCTCGTGCTCAAGCGTGCCAAGCAAGAAGCGGCCTGACAGCAAGAAGGCCGCCCAGTCGCGGCTGAGGGTTCTGGCCGGTCCCAACGGATCGGGCAAGAGCACTATCAAGGGCGAGCTCAAGCCGGAATGGATCGGCGTCTTCGTGAACGCCGACGAGATCGAACGCGGCTTGCGCGAGACGGGCGGAATGCTCGACCTCAAGAGCCTGGGGCTCACGGGCGAGCCGGCAGAGGTTCTGAGCCGTGTCGAAGCGCACCTGCGGAGTTCGACCTTCGCGCAGGCGCTCGGCCTGCATGCGCTGCTGGGGAAGATGACGATCGATCCGTCCCTGCAACTGCGTGTACCCGCACCGTACAACTCGTACCTGGCATCGGTGCTGGCCGACGCCATCCGGCGAGAGCTATTGGACGAAAGGCACACCTTCACCTTCGAGACCGTGATGTCGTCGCGCGACAAGGTCGACTTCATGAAGGAAGCGCGCGATCGCGGCTACCGCGTCTATCTGTACTTCGTGGCGACCGACGACCCCGCGATCAATGTGGACCGAGTGCGCCGCCGCGTCAAACAGGGCGGGCATGCTGTGCCTGCGAAGAAGATCCGTGAGCGCTACGCGCGGTCGATCGGGCTGATGACCGAGGCTTGCGGGGTTGCCCATCGCGCCTACGTGTTCGACAACTCGGGGTCCAGACACAAGCTGTTGGTCCAGATCGTCGATGGCAAACAGCTGGAGATCGAGGCCGCGACACTGCCACGATGGTTCCTCGAGACAGAGCTTTGGCGTTCCTTCAACGGCTAGGAGCCCGCGAGGAGGCGCCGCCGCTCACGCCACGCGCCCGAACCACAGCACCGACAGCGCCGCGCCCGCCATCAGCAGCAGCGCCGCCGCCGCGGCCAACAGGCCCGTCAGTTCGGTGTCGCGCTTGCTCACCTGCATCCGCGAGCCGAGGTGCTGGTAGACGCTGCGCAGCTTCTCGGCCGTGCCGGCATGGTGGTACTCGCCGCCGGTGATCTGCGCCACATGGCGCAGCGTGGGTTCGTCCAGTTGCAGGTATATCGCCATGCCGTCGCCCAGGGCTGTGTGGCCGTCGGGCGTGCCCAGGCCGACGACGTAGATGCGCACGCCGCGGTCGGCGGCCATCTTCGCTGCTTCCAGCGTGTCCACCCCCGTGGTGCGGCGGCCGTCGGAGAGCAGGATGATCGCGGCCGACTCGTAGGAGCCGGGCGGCACCGGTGTGATCTCCTTCGGCGCTGGCTTGTCGGCCTTGTTCTCGTCAAGGCCGCGCGTGGTCGTCCCCAGTGGACGGCGCGAGCCGAAGGTCATCTCGCCGAGGTCGATGCCATGGTCCGGGAACAGCTCGGCCAGGCACACCACGATGGCGTTGCCGATGGCCGTGCCCATCTGCATCTGGATGGCGTCGACGGCACCGACGAGCGCGGGGCGGTCGATCGTGGCCCGCTGGGCCACCTGAGCGCTGCCCGCGAAGGTGATCAAGCCCACTTCGATGTGCTTGGGCACCTCGGCCAGGAACGCCTTGGCCGCTTCCTGTGCGGCCACCATGCGCGTGGGCTGCACGTCCTGCACGCGCATGCTGCGCGAGATGTCGATCGCCAGCAGGATCGTGGACTTGGCCCAGGGCAGTGGTACCGGCGCCGTCGGCCGCGCCAGGGCCAGCAGCAGCAGCGCGAGCGCCACGAAGATCAGGGCCGGCGGCACATGCCGCCGCCAGGAGCGGCCCACCGCCTCGCGCACCACGCGCAGGCTGGGATACATGAGCGCCGGCTTGCCGCCCCGGCGCAGCAGCCACAGGTAGAGCGCCGGCAGCAAAGGCAGCACCAGCATCCACCACAGGTTGTGAGGCCACAAGAAGTGCATCGGCTCCACCGGGCGCTAAACGCAACACGCCAGCGGCTTGCGCGAGCGTCAAGCGGATTCTGAGGGAATCGCGGGCTTGTCGCGTGGTCCAGGGCCACTCCGCACCAAGGCCACCACCGCAGCCAGGCCGGCGACCAGCAGTCCGAGGTCCTCGTAGACGCCGAGCGCGAAGGCGGCCACCGAGCCGACCGCTGCCCACAGCACCGGGATCACGAACACGGACCGGGGCACCGGTGGGGCGGCCAGCAGCAGCGTGCCCATCGTGAAGATCGTCGTCGGACACGGCAACCCGAACGTCGGCGCGGCAGGGTACCGGTGGCCCAGCAGATGGCCGATCAGCGGATAGACAGCGAGGGCAAACGCGAGGAGCACGACGCCCGTCCACGCTCGCCACCCTTGTCCGATGGCGAACCGCAGCCGCCGCTGCACCACGCCCACCCAGGCGAACCACAAGCTCGCGAGCAGGAAGACCGCGCCGAAGGCCCAGGCCGCGGGGTTGATCGCGGTGAAGTAGGCGAAGTGATACGCCAGCGCCATCCAGGACCACAGTGCCGACAGCGCCGCGGCGATCCAGAGCCCGTGGGAGGCCTTGCCTTGCACGATCAGTACGACGACAACGAGAGCCAGCGCGGTGAGAAGCCACTGCGCCGGCCACACGCCGTCGTTGTACCGAGCAAAGACCTCGAAGAACTGTTCGACGGTGAACGGCAGGTTCATCCCGGCTCCTGTGAAGGGCCGCGCGCAACGCGCCGCAGCGCTGGGCACCATAGTGCGCGGAGCGGCCTCCCGGGCTGATTGGCATCAAGTCGTGCGAGTGCCCGAAGAGAGCCGAAGCCGAAGCCCCGCCAGCGATAATGCCCAGCGCCACCCCACCCAGCCATGTCTTCAACGGTTCGCCGCCACCTGCTTGCCCTCGTGCTCGTCGCGCTTGGGTGGGTCTGGGCCGTTCCAGGTGCGCAGCAGCCGGCGGTGCAGGGCCTGGCGCACGAGCTGGTTCACCTGCAGTCGGTGTCGCATCACCATCACGAAGACGCCGCCTTGCACCTGGACGACGCGGCGCCTGCAGAGCTGTCGCATCACCATGCGAGCGATGGCGCCAAGCCGCTGGTCTGGTGCGCGCCGGAAGCCGGTGGCCTGGGCCCTTTGCCGCCGCACGTCCTCGTGACCGCCGCCGAGCCGCACTCGCTGGCCATCGTCCTCGAGCGCCCACTGCGCCCACCCAGCGCGCTGCGCGCCTGACACGCCAGGCGCCGTGAGGCGCCGCGTCGATTTGCACCGAGGCGCTCGTCGCGCACTCGGGTGCTTTCACACTCCACGCGAGGACTCATGTCCAAACCATCTCCATGGCTTCGCCGCGCTGCGCCGCTGGCGTTGCTCGCGGCCCTGCCGCTGGCCGCGCTCGCGCACGGCATTTCCGACGCCGACCGCCAGCGCATGCTCGACGGCGGCTACCTGCAGTACGTGGGCCTGGGCGCCAGCCACATGCTCACCGGCTACGACCACCTGCTGTTCCTGTTCGGCGTGGTGTTCTTCCTCACCTCGTTCAAGGACGTCGTCAAGTTCGTCAGCGTGTTCACGCTCGGCCACTTCCTCACGCTGATCTTCGCCACCTTCTTCAAGATCACCTGGAACTACTACCTGGTCGACGCGGTGATCGCGCTCTCCGTCATCTACAAGGCCTTCGACAACAACGGTGGCTTCCAGCGCGTGTTCCAGATGGCCTCGCCCAACCTGCTGGCTGCCGTGTTCGGCTTCGGCCTGCTGCACGGCTTCGGCTTGTCGACGCGGCTGCAACAGCTGCCGCTGGGTGACGATCCGTGGGCGATGCTGTGGCGCATCCTCAGCTTCAACGTCGGCGTCGAGCTGGGGCAGATCGCGGCGCTGGTGGTGATGGTGTCGCTGCTCGCGGCCTGGCGCCACACCGCCTCGTTCGCGCGTTTCAGCTACGCCGCCAACCTGCTGCTGATGTACCTGGGTGTCGGCCTGCTGCTGATGCAGCTGCACGGCTACCAGCACGACAGCGACCCGGACAGCTTCCGCTTCCCCGCGGCCGAGCACAGGCACGCTCACGAAGACATGGACATCAGCAACACCACCGACGACAGCCGCAACCAACTCAAGTGAAAGGAAACCTCATGAACAAGTCCCTCATCGCCCTTGCCCTGCTCGCCGCGGCGCTGGCCGCGCCCACCGCGCGCGCCGACGCCGGCAGCAGCTGCCACTTCCACGGCAGCAAGCCGGCCGCCGAAGCCACCGTGCTCGGCTGTGCCGCGCAGCGCAAGGACAACCTCGTCAAGGCCGGCAAGCTCGACGCCGGGTGGCAGGCCGTCAAGCACGACAGCATTGCGCTGGTCGACGGCAAGAAGGGCAAGGAGTGGAAGGTGACCTTCAAGAACCCGGCCGCCAAGGACAAGGACACGCTCTACATGTTCTTCACGCCGGTGGGCAACTTCGTCGCCGCCAACTTCAGCGGACAGTAGGTCCGGCGGGCTGCGGACGAGGCGGCGCGACGCGCCGGCCATCGTCCGCCAGGAGCGGCTCGCAGGCGCGGCTTCAGTGCACCGCGCCGACGATCGGTGCCAGCGCCGCCTGGATGCGCGCACCCTGCTCGGCATTGATCATCGAGCCCAGCAGCTCGGCGAAGCGCGGGTCCTGCACACCGCTCACGATGTACTGCCAGCGGTAGGCCGCGAGCGTCGTGGCGTGGAGGGCCTGGCGCTGGGCGGCGTCGAAGGCCCGGCCTGCGACCTCGGCAAAGTAGTCGGCGTCGGCCTGGGCCTGCATCTGGCAGATGCCGTCCACCGCACCCACCAGGCCGATCAGCTCGTTCACGGCCTGGTCGCGCTGCGCAGGGGTGATGCGCTCGTTCTCGCTCAGCCACTCCATCTCGTCGAGGATGGCGTGCTGCGACTCCTCCTTCCAGTGGAAGAGGAAGACGTCCTTCCACAGCGGGTCGATCTGCGTCTCGGGCTCGATGCTGCTGCGGTAGTGCGCCTGCGAGAACAGTTCGATGTCGCACACCAGCGCCAGCACGGCCCAGGTGGACGCGGCCAGCACGGCCTGCGCCACGTCGTTGGGCTGCGGCAGGAAGCGGTAGCCGGCCGGCATGCCGGGGGCCATCATCGTGTCCAGGCGGCGGAACATTTCCTGGTGCTTCAGCTCCTCGTCGGTCAGGCGCACCAGCGCTTCCAGCGCCACCTGGTCGCCGAGCCAGTGGCCGCGGCTCAGCTCCAGCACCTTGGCGCCGATGAAGCGCTCGACCAGCGCGAACATGTTGGCGTAGCTGCGGCCCTGCACCTGCGAGAACAGGCGCTTCTCGGCGGCGCTCAGGAAGGTGAGCTGCGACGCCTTCGACAGGCCGTCGGGCAGGAAGGGCTTGCCGAAGTCGAACGCGCGGCCGCGGATCACGTCGCGGTCGGTGTCCCAGCGGATGCGCTTGGAGACCTCGATGCACTTGGCGTAGCGGGCGGAGTCGGTGTGGTGCTGGGCGACGTGGGACATGGTGTGGGCTCCTGGTTGGGGTGGCGGGTGGCCCACTGTGGCGAGCCCGCGGCGGTGCGTCCTCAAGGCGGCGTCAAAGGTTTTCAAACGCGACCGACGTGCCTTCAATCGGCACCACGGCCACGGGAGAATGGCGCGTGGCCCACTCCGCCGAAGCTGAAGCGCCGCTGCGCTTCGGCCACTTCGAGCTGCACCCTGGCGAACGGGTGCTGCGGGTGCGCGGCGAGCCGGTGGCCGTGGGCAGCCGGGCCTTCGACGTGCTGCTGGCCCTGGCGCAGCGCTACGAGCGGCTCGTCACCAAGCAGGAGCTGCTCGACCTGGTCTGGCCCGGCCTCGTGGTGGAGGAGCACAACGTGGCCACGCAGATCAGCACGCTGCGCAAGCTGCTCGGCGCGGGCGCGATCGCCACGCTGCCGGGCTATGGCTACCGGCTGACGGTGTTGCGCGACGCGGCACCGGCCGCGGCGTTGGCGCCGGATGCGCCTGCGGCCCCGCGCCACAACCTGCCGGCCGCGCGCACGCGCTTCATCGGCCGCGAGGCCGCGCTGGCCGACCTCGCGCGCCTGCTGCCTTCTGCGCGGCTGTTGACGCTCACGGGCATCGGCGGCTGCGGCAAGACGCGCCTGGCCTTGCAGCTGGCCCAGCAGCAGCGGGCGGCATTCGCCGGCGGCGTGTGGTTCGTGGACCTCGCGCCGCTGACGGACGGCGATCGTGTCGCCTCCACCTGCGCGGCCGTGTTCGGCCTGCGCGAAGAGGGCGACGCACCGCTCGTCGAGCGGCTGCGCGAGCACCTGGCCGCGAGCCCCACGCTGGTGGTGCTGGACAACTGCGAGCACGTCATCGACGGCGCCGCTGCGCTGGCGGAGGCGTTGTCGGCGAGCGGCCGCACGACGATCGTCGCCACCAGCCGCGAAGGCCTGGGCGTGGCCGGCGAACAGATCTATCCGGTGCGCTCGCTGTCGCTGCCTGCGACGACGGACCTGGCCGCCGTGCAGGCGGCAGAGGCCGTGCGCGTCTTCGTCGACCGTGCGCAGCTTGCGATGCCCGACTTCGAGGTCGGCGCCGACAACGCCGCGCCGGTCGCGGAGATCTGCCGCCGGCTGGACGGCGTCGCGCTGGCGATCGAACTGGCGGCGGCACGCGTGACGATGCTGCCGCTGGCCGACATCGCGACCCGGCTCGACGACCGCTTTCGCCTGCTCACGGGCGGCAGCCGCGCCTTGCCACGCCACCAGACGCTGCACGCGGCGATGCAGTGGAGCTACGAGCTGCTGGCGCCGGCCGAGCAGCGCATGCTGCGCCAGATGGCGGTGTTCGCCGACGGCTGGACGCTGCAGGCTGCCGCGGACGTGGCGCAGACCGCGGACGAGTACGAGGCGCTGGCGCTGCTGACCGCGCTGCACGACAAGTCGCTGCTTGGGGTCGACCGCGAGGTTGCGGGCGGCCGGCCGCGCTACCGCATGCTCGAGACCGTGCGCCAGTACGCGCTGGAGCGCTTGAACGAGTGCGGCGAGGGCGAGGCCACGCGAGGCCGGCACGTGGCCCACTTCATCGCGATGGCCGAGGAGGCCGAAGCGCAGGTGCGCGGGCGCGATCAGGACCTGTGGATGGGCCGCTTCAAGCAGGAACACGAGAACCTGGTCGCGGCGCTCACCTGGTGCTGCGAGGGCCGCCTCGACCCGCAAGCGGGCCTGCGGCTGGCCGCCGCGACCGGCTACTACTGGGGCTGGAACAGCGTCGAGCTGGGCGACCGCCTGGTGCGTGCGGTGCTCGAACACGACCGCACCGCGGCGGCCACGCCCGCGCGCGAAGGCACGCTGCGGGCGTTGGCGAGGATGGGCGAGTTCCGCGGGCGCTACGACGAGGCGCTGGACTTCGCGCAGCAGGCCCTGGCGATGGCGCGACAGCTTGGTTCGCCACGCAGCGTGGCCTGGTCGCTCAATGCGGTCGGCTCCGCGATGGGGACCCTGAACCGCATCGAGCCGGCGCTGCAGGCCAAGCGGGAAGCCCTGGGGCTGGCGCGCCAGCTGGACGACGGCGTGTTGCTGTTCACTCTGCTCAACAACATCGCGACGCACCAGCACCGGGCCGGGCGTCTGGAAGAGGCCGAGGATTGCTATCGCGAGGCGCTGGGGCTGGCACGCCTGCATGTCGGCCGGGTGGGCAATGTGGTCCTGCTCGACAACCTGATCCGCCTGCTCGTGGCGCGCGGCGAACTGGCCGAGGCACGGCAGTTCGCCATCGAATGCCTGCCGCTGGCACGCCAAGAGAAGGTCAGCGTGGACCTTCTCGAAGCCACGGTCGGCCTGGCGTCGCGCCTGGGCGACCATGCCGTGGCCGCGCGCTTCTGGGGCGCCGCGGACCGGCAGCTGCTGGCCTGGGGCTACCGGCACGAGCCCGGCGAGCTCGAGCACCTGGCGCCGCTGCTCGCCCACTCGCGGCGACGTGATCGGCGACGAGGCCTTTGCCGCCGCCGAGGCGTCAGGAAGGGCATTGACGTTCGACCAAGCCATGGTCGAATTGGAGCAATGGCTGCGGCGCGCAGCGTGAGAAGGAGCGAGCCATGGACGAACGAGCGACCTACGCGACATACCACAGCGGCATGCGCGCACTGCAGGACCGCTTCGACGCGCGACGCCTGGCCGACCGGCTGGACGAGCGGCTCGGCCGCAGCGCGTTCAGCGACGAGGACCGCGACTTCATCGCCAGCCGCACGATGTTCTTCCTCGCCACCGCGGACGCGCAGGGCCGGCCCGACTGCTCGTACAAGGGCGGCGCGGCGGGCTTCGTGCGCATCACCGGCGCGAGCGAGCTGGCGTTTCCCAACTACGACGGCAACGGCATGTTCCGCAGCCTCGGCAACATCGCGGTCAACCCGTCGGTCGGCATCCTGTTCATCGACTTCGAGTCGCCGCGCCGGCTGCGCGTGAATGGCGTGGCGAGCTTCAGCGACGACGACCCGCTGATGGCCGAGCTGCCGGGCGCGCAGCTCATCGTGCGCGTGCGCGCGCAGAAGATCTTCCCGAACTGCCCGCGCTACATCCACCGCAGCGCTGGCAGCGAGCTGTCGGAGTACACGCCGCGCGCGGGCTACGAGCCGCCGGAGCCGAAGTGGAAGTCGATGGACTTCGTGGTGGACGTGCTGCCCGGTGCGGCACGCGCCCCGAGCCGGGCTTCCTCGCGTTCAGCGCGAGGCGCGGCGCGGTGGCGCCGCGTCGGTCAGCAAGGCCTTCACCTCCGCTCGCACCAGTGCGAGCAGCGCCTCCAGCGCCGCTGACGGCTCGGCCGCGCGCAGCCGCACGATGCCCACGCGCGGCAGCGCGATGCGCGGGCTGATGCGCAGGCCCTTGAAGCCGAAGTTGCGCACCAGGTAGCGCCCGGCGTCGGCGCGCAGTGCGCCCACCACGCCGGGCGCCTGGCGCAGGATGGCGCCGATGGCCGGGATCGAACTCGTCTCCACCACGCCGCGCGGCAGGTGGTGGCCGCCGGCCGTGAACTCGCGGCGCAGCGCGGTCCACACCTGCGACGCGCGCGGCGGCAGCACCCAGGGAAGCGCCTGCAGCTGGCCCAGGCGCGTCAGGCGCGCCAGGCCCGGCGTCTTGGGGTGGGTGACGAAGGTGACGTGGTCGTCGTACAGCGGCTCGAAGCGCAGCGCGGCCAGGGCCTTCTCGTCGTCGTCGCTGCCGGCCGCGCCGTCGTCCAGGCTGCCGACCACGCAGTCCAACTCGCCGGCCTTCAGCGCGGCGAGCAGTTGCGGGCTCACGCCGTCGGTCATCAGCACGCGCGCGCCGGGCGTGCGCTGAACCCACTGCGCCACCGGCCCGCCCAGCAGCACGGCGGCGGTGAAGGCGGGCGAGCCGATGCGCAGTGCTGGCGTGCCGGCGTCGCGGTAGTGCGGCAGGTCGTCGGCCAGCTGGTCCAGCGCCGCGAGCGCGCGCCGCGCATGCGCCAGCACACTGTGGCCGAAGGGGTCGGTCAGGCGCATGCCGCCGCTGCCGCGCTCGAACACGCGCGCGCCCAGCGTCTGCTCCAGCTCGTGCGCCATCTTCGTGATGGCCGGCTGCGTCACACGCAGCGCCTGCGCCATGCTGCGGAAGTTGGCGCCGTCGCCGGCCATGCGCACCAGCTGCAGCTGCGCCAGGCGCAGGCGGCGCAGCAAGGAGGAGGGGACCGCTTCGGAGTTAACCATCGGTGAATTGATGGTCCACCCATTTCAATTGACGTGATGCTGGGCCAGACCCTAAGTTGCGCCCAAACACAAGGAGACAAGCATGACGATTCGACGCCGTCGCTTTCTGTCGATCACCTGCGCCGCGCTGCCAGGCTTGGCCTTCGCGCAGACCGGCGCCTACCCCAACCGCCCGGTCAAGATCGTGGTGCCCTTTGCCGCCGGCGGCGGGCCCGACATCCTGGCGCGCAAGCTCGGCGCAGAAGCTGGCCGAGGCGCTTCGGCCCCGGCGCGTCGGTGGTGGTGGAGAACGTGGTCGGCGCCGGCGGCATCCTCGCGGCGCAGAACGTGGCGCGCATGGCGCCCGACGGCTACAACCTGCTGCTCGGCGCCTCGTCGCACGTGGTGCAGAAGGCGATGCAGCCGAGCGTGCTGTTCGATCCGCTGAAGGACTTCACGCACATCACGCGCGTGGCCACGAGCCCGTCGGTGCTGGTGGTCGGCGGCCGCCTCGCCGTATCGCACGGTGGCCGACCTGATCGCCGCGGCCAAGGCCGCGCCGGGCAAGCTGAACTACGGCTCCGGCGGCATCGGCAGTGCGGCTCACCTGTGCGCCGCGGCGCTGGTGGTGCATGCCGGCGTTCGACGTGCAGCACATTCCGTACAAGGGCTCGGTGGAGATCGTGCCGTCGATCATCGCGGGCGACACGCAGTTCGCGTTCCCGATCGCGTCGACCGCGATTCCGCAGGTGCAGGGCGGCAAGGTGCGCGCGCTGGCGGTGAGCAGCGCGCAGCGCATGCCGGCGCTGTCGGACGTGCCCACGCTGGTGGAGGCGCTCAACGCGCCCGAGCTGGCGGTGGACGCCTGGTTCGGCCTCTGGGCACCGGCCGGCACGCCCGCGCCTGTCGTGGACGCGCGTGTTCAAGGCGGTGGCCAAGGCGCTACGAAGACGGCGCGCTGCGCGCCGACACCGAGAAGGCCGGCTCGCTGGTGGCGCTGAGCGCGTCGCCGGCTGAGTTCACCAAGTTCATGGAAGGCGAGACCGGCAAGTTCGAGCAGCTTGGTGAAGGCGGCGAAGCTCGCGACCGGGAATTGATGAACACGCCCCGCTGTCGGCGCGCGCTGCACGGCGTGCGCGTGCTCGACTTCAGCCACGTCATCGCCGGCCCCTTCGCCACCTTCCACCTCGCGCAGATGGGCGCGCAGGTGCAGAAGGTGGAGCGACCGGGCGGCGGCGACGTGATGCGCCGCACCGCGTCGGGCCTGCGCGCCTTCACCGCGCTGAACGACGGCAAGGAACTGCTCGAGATGCGACTTCGCCACGCGCGACGGGCTGCGAGCGAGGTGCTGGCGCTGGCACGCGAGGCCGACGTGCTGGTGGACAACTACCGCCCCGGCGTGCTCGAGCGCAAGGGCCTGGGCTACGACGCCGTGCGTGCGCGATCAACCCGCGTATCGTGTACTGCGCGATCTCGGGCTACGGCCACAGCGACCCGGCGCGCACGCGAGCGCGGCGCCTACGACCATGTGATCCAGGCGCTGACCGGCATGACGATGCTGGCCGGCGAGGAGGGCGACCCGCCGCTGAAGATCGGCTTTCCGGTGGTGGACGCGGCCACCGGCATCCTCGGTGCGCTGGCGGTGGTGGCCGCGCTGCGCGAGCGCGACCGCACGGGCCGCGGCTGCTTTCTCGACGTGAGCATGTGGGCGAGCGCGCTGCAGCTGATGTACACGTTCGCCTGCGACACGCTCACCACCGGCCAGGACATCGCGCGCGTGGGCAACAAGGGTTTCTCGGGCAGCCCGGCCGCCGACACCTTGCACTGCCGCGACGGCTGGCTCGCGATCGGCGCCAACACGCCGGCGCAGGTGGCGCGGCTGCTGCAGGTGCTGGGCGTGCCGGACGACGAGGACGGCGTCGCTGCTCGAACCCGCGGCCGACGACGGCCCGCGCTTCGCCCGCGCGCGCGATCCGCAGCGCTTCCGCGCGCTGCTGGCCGAGCGCCTGGCGCTGCGCGACGCCGACGCGTGGGAGCAACGGCTCAACGACGCCGGTGTGCCCGCCGCGCGCGTGCGCACGCTGCGCGAGTTCGCGCAGGAGGCGGTGGCCAGCGGCCTGCTGCAGCCGCAGGTGCTGGGCGAGGGCGAGGCGCGGGCGGTGACGCCCGGGCTGGGCTGGCGTGCGCGACGCGAGGTCGAGGCCCAGCGCTGAGTGACCCATCCGCGTAGCATCGTCGTCACCGCGCTGAGCTTGGCGCCATCGACATGACACCGCTGGACCCCGACACCACCATCGAGAGTTGGCACGCCCACATCTATTTCGACGCGCCCACCCGCGACGCCGCATGGGTGCTGCGCGAAACCATCGTCATGGCGCTGGCCGGGCGCATGGAGTTGGGGCGCTTTCACGAGCGGCCGGTCGGCCCGCACCCGATGTGGAGCTACCAGCTCGCCTTCGCGCCGGCACAGTTCGCGGCGGTGGTGGCGTGGCTCACGCTCAACCACGGCACGCTGGACGTGTTCGTGCACCCCAACACCGGCGACGCGCTGGGCGACCACCGCGACCGCGCGCTGTGGCTTGGCCGCTCGCACGCGCTGAACCTGGCGGCGCTCGGCGCTTGAAGCGAGCACTCTGCCGACTCGCCCTGTGCGCGGCTGCGGCCGTTCTGCCGGTATCTGCGCTGGCCGCGGACGCACTCGTGGCCGCGCTCGAACAGCGGCTGGCGAGTGCCGGCGTCGATTCGGTCAACGACCACTTGGTGAGCGCGCACGCGGACGTCGCGCTGTTGTCGCGCTTCAATCGCATGACGGCCGCGTGCGAGCTGCACGCCGTGAGCCTGGCCATCCGGTTGGCCCGCGGGACTCGCGCGAAAGCGGTGCAGGCGCATGAAGACTCGCTGCGCACGGCCAGCGGGCGCTGCGCGCGCTTCGTGCTCGCGCTGGTCTCGGCCGCGGAGGTGCCCAAGGTCTGCGCTTCACAGGCGGCCTGGGGCGCTGCGCAGACGGCACGCGAGCTGCGTCGCCGCATCGCCGACATCGACGCCGACAAACTGTTGCGCACCACCGCGCAGGGGCGGGCCTGCCGCGCCGCTTACCTGTACGAATTGAAGAACACGCGGGTGACGCTGCGGGTCGCGTCGCCGCGACCCGCGATTCAAGAGCGGTAGGGCCGCTCTGGCTTCAGCGCACAGCGCGCTTGACGGCCTTCTTCACGGCGACGCCGCTGCGGCGTGCCTTGGCCAGCGGCGCCTTCGCGGCCTGGGCCGCACGCTTGGCCATGCTGCGCGGGGCGGCAGCGGCCTTGCGAGCGGCGCGGCGCACCGGGCGCGCGCCAGCGGCGTCGGCCAGTGCCACGGCGCCGGCGGCCACCTTGCCCGAGATCGCCAGCGCCACCTTGGCGCCGGGCATCGTCAGGCGCGCCACGGTCTGCAGGCCGTTGGCCACGACGGTGTTGTCCACCTTCGACGCGAACTTCGCCAGCTTGTTCACCTGCGTACCGGCGGTGTTGGCGCCGAACTCGATCGCGGTCGTGGCGCCGGCGGCGGTCTGGTCCAGGCCCTTGGTGACGATCTGGGTCACGTTGCCGCGCACGCCGTTCATGAACGCGGTGGCGCGCGGCGCGAGCTTGGCGGTGCGCGGGTACACGCGCTGCTGCAGCGCGCCGTTGACGGCGCCGATCAGACGACGGCCACCCGAACGGCAGGCCAGCACGCCTTGTGCGGCGGCGTTGCGATAGTTCTCGAGGGTTTCGAGCGTGACGTGGCTGAGGTATTGGGTGGTCATGAGGGCTTGGGACTCCGTGCGTTGCGATGAATGCTCATCAGGTGACCCGAGTGTGGCCGCGGATCTCTAGAGGGCCGCACCCAAACGGGCTGATTCGCTAGAGAGGCATCCTCACGCGCCGAACCCGCGCGGCCGCCTCGACGCCCGATCGACCTCTCTGCGAACAAGAAAAGATATAGGCCGCTGCCACGGCCCTGCGGGCCTATGCTGGGACGGGGTCACACCGCATGGGGCCCACGGTCGGTGCGCGAAACGAGATCTGGCGCACCACCGGCGAATTCCTTCGCAGCACTGCGTCACCGTCACATCGAGAGGATTCGCCTTGTCCAAGAACATTGCCGCCCACAAGCATCGAACCCGGCTTCACGTGCTGCGCGATCGCGTCCGTCGCGCCAAGCGCTCCGTCAAGCGCAGGCTGGCCGGCGCGCCGGAACGCTTGGCGGCCCACCGCACCAAGCGCGCCGAGTACCGCGCTGCGCATCCATAGCCCTTCGTCGTGACGATCCCGCGTCAGCGGCGCTCGGCGCCCTGGCGCAACGTGACGTAGAGCCCCGGCACCGGCTTGCCCTGCTCGTGGCGGAGGGGCGCGGGCCTCAGCTCGTCGACCTCCAGACCGCACTGCGCCGCCAGCCGGCGCACATGGCGCTCGGAGTGCGCATAGCGCAGGCTCGGCAGCAGCTGGAGGTCTTCATCGCCGCTCGTCGGCAGCTCCACCGTGAAGGCGAACCAGCCGCCGGGTTCGAGCAGGCGCGCCACGTCACGGAACACGCCCGACAGTTCGCCCACGTAGATCATCACGTCGGCCGCCACCACCAGGTCCACACGCTGCGTCGTGCCGGCCAGGAAGCTGCCGATGTCCGCATGCACGAGTTCGCGGTACAGGCCGAGCTTGGCGGCCTGCTTGAGCATCTCGCTGGAAATGTCGACGCCATCGATGGCGTCGCAATGCGGGTGCAGCAGCGGCGCGCACAGGCCGGTGCCGCAGCCGAGGTCGAACACGGTGCGCAAGCGGCGGCCGGCGAGGCGCTGGTCGATCAGCGGGCGCAGCAGCAGCTCGTGGCCGCGGTAGTCGAGCTTCTCGACGAGGTGCCCCTGGAAGTCGGCCGCGTAGTCGTCGAACAGCGCCTCCACATACTGCCGCGGCGCGGTGGCGGGAGGGGCCCGCCCGCCGCGCACCGAGGCCAGGTAGTAGGCGTGCAGTTCGCGATCGGCGCCGAGCGCGATGGCGCGCTCGAAACTTTGCGCCGCAGCGTCGAATTGGCCCGTCTCGCGCAGCAGGCCACCCCGCAGGCTCCAGGCCGCGGCCAGATTCGGGTCGAGTGCGAGCGCACGGTCCAGTGCCTGCAGCGCGTGCTGCGCGTGCCCGAGGCGCGCCTGGCATTGGCCGAGGCTCAGCCACAGCGCGGGAGACTTGTCGGCGATGGCCAAGGCTTTTGTCAGCGCTTGCACCGCCGCCGCCCAATCGCCATGCGCTTCATGCGCCAGCCCCAAGCCCGCCCAGGCGTCGCCGAAACCGGGCTCGCCGGCCGTGGCCTGCTGCAGCAGCGGCAGCGCCTCGCGCGTGTGCCCCAGGCGGAACAGCGTCACGCCCAGGTTGCCCAGCACCGAGGGCCGGCCGGGCGTGAGCGCCAGGCAGCGTTCGAAGCACTCGCGCGCCTCGTTCAGCCGGCCGGCCTCGAAGTGGCCGATGCCGGTGAAGAAGAGGTCGCGGGACTGTTGTTCTGGCGCGGGCGTCATGGCGGGCCGGGCAGCGTGCGGATGGCGCGCGACGGTAGCAGAACGGCCCGCCCTGGCCGTTTGGCCGGGCGGGCGGGAGCCCAAGCGTGAACTAGGCCCTTCGTACCGCGGCCAGGGCCGGCCTACATTCGGTCACGCACTGCGTCTGTGCGCCTCTCCTCGGGGCGCCATCGCAAGGAGGCCTCGATGTCAATGCAGTCCTACATCCCCTGGATCATCGCCGCAGCACTCGTGCTGGTCGTGGCCTTCGTGCAGTGGCAGGTCATGACCCGGCTGCACCAGAAGAGCCTGGCGGCTGAGCGCTTGCGCTACCAGCGCGCGCAGCAGTCGGCCGCGGCGCTGCTCCAGGGCGCGCATCAGCAAACCGCCACCCTGCAGCGTGAACTGACAGCGGCCCGCGACCTGATCAAGCAGGTGGCTCCTGGGGCGTCCACGGCGCCGCCGGTGGATGACGGAGCGGCGGCACGCGCGCGGCTGAACAAGCTGCTCGATGAGGCTGCGCCACCAGCGTTGCCGGCCGACGGCTTTGCCGACACACAACCGTCGCGGCAGTTCGCGCCTTCGACCACATTCGGTTTGCTGCAGCGCTCGACTTCCCGCACGGTGTAGGCCGGGTTGCCCGACGCGCCGGCTGGCGCGTCATCGCTCGGCCGCTTCGGCCGCTGAAGCCCTCTGCGCGGTGGGTGCCGCCCGTGCGTCGTATGCTGCTGTGGCCTCGTTCAGCCGCCACCACCGATGTCTTCCATCTCCCGCCACGTCCTCGTCACCGGCGCCAGCAGCGGCATCGGTGCCGGCATTGCACAGGCCTTCGCCGCTGACGGCGCGCGTGTCACCGCCACCGGCGCCACCACGGCAGAAGTCGATGCAGCACGCGCACGGCCCGAGATGCAGGGCATTGAGCTGGTCGTGCTCGACGTGCGCGACGACGCGGCCGTGCGTGCGCTGGTGCTCGCGCAGGGCGAACTCGACGTGGTTGTCAATTGCGCCGGCATCATCCGCCGAAGCGCCGAGCACGAGCCCGAGGCCTTTGCGCAGGTGATCGACATCAACCTCACCGGCACGATGCGCGTCTGCGCCGCGGCGCGGGCGGGCTTGAAGGCGCGCGGAGGCTGCATCGTCAACACCGCGTCGATGCTGAGCTTCTTCGGCGGCGGCCTGGTGCCAGGCTACAGCGCGAGCAAAGGCGGCGTGGCACAACTCACCAAGAGTCTGGCGATTGCCTATGCGGCCGACGGCATCCGCGTCAACGCCGTCGCGCCGGGCTGGATCGCCACGCCGCTGACGCAGGCGCTGCAGGACGACCCGGCGCGATCGGCGCCGATCCTGGCGCGCACGCCGATGGGCCGCTGGGGCACGCCGGCCGACGTTGCCGGGCCGGTGCTGTTTCTCGCCAGCCCAGCGGCTCGCTTCGTCACCGGCGTCGTGCTGCCGGTGGACGGCGGCTACCTCATCACCTGAAAGGACTGTTCAATGGACGCCGACAAGTGGCAACCGTATCGCCACCCGATGCCCAAGGAGAGCCCGCCCGAGCTGGTGGTGCCCGACGTGGTGCCGAAGGACGAGCGCATCTGGGTGCCGGTGGATGCCAACGTCTGGTTTCGTCCGCTCTGTCTCGCGGCCAGCCGCGGCTACTGGATGAACCTGCTGCGCGTGCGCCGCGCCGGCGTGCTCTCGCGGCACCGCCATCCGCAGCCGGTGCATGGCTACGTGCTCAAGGGCCAGTGGCGCTACCTCGAGCACGACTGGGTGGCCAGCGAAGGCAGCTACGTCTACGAGGCGCCGGGCGAGACGCACACGCTGGTGGTGGACCCGCATGTCGACGAGATGATCACGATGTTCCAGGTCAACGGCGCGATGATCTATTGCGACCCGGACGGTCAGTGCACCGGCTTCGACGACGTTTTCACCCGCATCGACAAGTGTCGCGCGCACTACACGCAAGTCGGATTGGGCGAGGGTTACGTCGACCAGTTCATCCGCTAGCGTACGTCCTGCATGGCCCGGCCGCAGCGCCCCCGCCTCACGCCGATCGCCGGTCCGATCCTGGGCGAGTTCCTCGTCGGCATCAGCGTGGCCATGGTGACGTTGTGGATGGCCTCGCAGATTTCGGATGCGGCGGCCGGCACCTTCGGCATGAGTCAGCAGGTGCTCGAATCGCTGTTCGTGTTGTTCCGCGTGCTCGCCCTCGGCGTCGGCGTGACGATCACGCAAAGCCTGGGCGGCCGCCGCGCCGAAGCCGCGCGGCGCACGGCCCTGGTCGGCCTGGGCGGCTGCACCTGGGTCGGCACGGTGGCGGCGCTGTGGCTGCTGTTCTGCGGCGACTGGACGCTGGCCGTGCTCAACGCGCCACCGGCGGTGGCTGCACTCGGCGGCCAGTACCTGCCGCTGCTCGCCGTGGCCGCGCTGCTCGAAGCCTACAACCTGGTGATGGCCAGCATCCTGCGCGCGCACCTGCACGGGCGCGACACGCTGCTCGTGATGTTCCTGATGCACGCCACTCACCTGGCGCTGGCCTTCCCGCTGATGCTCGGCGTCGGCGATTGGGAGGGCCTGGGCCTGGCGGGCAACGCGATGGCGCTCACGGTCAGCCGCGCCACCGGCCTGGCGCTGCATCTCTGGCTGTGGCGCAAGCGCATGAACCTCGTGCCCGGCTCGCACGACTGGTGGCGTTGCCCGGCGCGCGTGCTGATCCCGGTGCTGCGCATCGGCATCCCCGGCGCGTCGCTCGACATGGCCTACCGCCTAGCCTTCATGATGTCGCTGTCGTCCGCGGCCAAGCTCGGCGTGGCGGCGCTGGCCACGCAGGCCTATGTGCTGCAGACGCTGCGCTACGTGCTGCTGATCAGCCTGGCCATCGGCTGGGCCTGCGAGATCATGGTCGGCCACCTCGTCGGTTCCGGCAAGTTCCGCGCGGCTCATCTGCTGGTGCGTAAAGGGCTGCGCAACGGCATGCTCGCCTCTGGCGCGATGGCGCTGCTGGCGGCGCTGTGTGCGCCGTGGATCATGCGCATCTTCACGCGCGACCCGGCGGTGATCCAGGCCGCGCAGACGCTGCTGTGGATTTCGTTCGCGCTCGAGACCGGGCGCGTCGGCAACCTCGTCGTGCTCGGCGCGCTGCGCTCGACCGGTGACGTCATCCTGCCGACGTCGTTTGCGATTGCTTCGATCGTGCTCGTGCTCGGCTTCGGCTCGATCGTCCTCGGCCAGCTCTATGGGCTGGTCGGCATCTGGATCGCCTACGCCGCCGACGAGTGGATCCGCAGTGCGCTGATGCGCTGGCGCTGGGAGACGCATGGCTGGGTCAGCCACGCGCGCGAGATCCACCAGCGCCTGCGGTCCCCCGGCGTCGAGAGCCGGTTCTGACGCCGATGCAGTGCGCGCTGGGTTTGCGTTGGCTTGTCTTCGCACTGGGGTTGGGTAAGACTCGCACCACGGGGAGCCGCAGTGACCACCACGATCGTTCTGTTTTTTGTCTTTGGCGCCTGCTTCGGCCTGGCGACGTTCTCCAACCGGCATCTGTTCAGCGAAGGGCCTAGCCGCAAGGCGCAGGCCGGTGACAGCACCTTGGGCGCGCGGGTGTTGTGGGTGCTGGTCTGTGCTGCGCTGTGGCCGATCATGGCGCTGACGGGGGTGTACTCGTTGTGGCGCCAGCGTCGCGTGCGCCTGACCGAAGACGACAGCCGCGATCGGCGCGCTTGAGTCCGCGGCGCGTCTTCGTGCTCGGCGCGACGGGCACCATCGGCCGCGCGACCGTGCGCGCGCTGTTGCGGCGCGGTCACGACGTGGTCTGCTTCGTGCGCCCGCGCGCTGGGGTCAACGGGGCGCTCGCACCCGATGACAGCGCGCGGCTGTTCCCCGGCGCGACGGTGCGCTTCGGTGACGTCACCGACCCCGCCTCGCTGGCGCGCGACGGCTTCCAGGGCGAGCGCTTCGACGCGCTCGTGTCGTGCCTGGCCTCGCGCACCGGCGCGCCGAAGGACGCGTGGGCGATCGACCACCAGGCGCATGTGCATGCGCTCGGCTGCGGCGAAGAGCGCGGGCGTGTCGCAGATGGTGCTGCTGTCGGCGATCTGCGTGCAGAAGCCGCTGCTGGCCTTTCAGCAGGCCAAGCTGGCGTTCGAGAAGGTGCTCGTCGAGTCGGGCCTCGCCTACTCGATCGTGCGGCCGACGGCCTTCTTCAAGTCGCTGTCGGGGCAGGTCGAGCGGGTCAAGAAGGGCAAGCCGTTCCTGGTCTTCGGCGACGGCACGCTGACCGCCTGCAAGCCGATCAGCGACGGCGATCTCGGCGACTACCTCGCGGCCTGCCTCGACGACACGAGCCGCCACAACCGCGTGCTGCCGATCGGTGGGCCGGGCCCGGCCATCACGCCGCGGCAGCAGGGCGAGCACCTGTTCGCGCTGCTCGGCCGGCCGCCGCGCTTCAGGCAGGTGCCGGTGGCGATGCTCGACGTGATCATCGGCGTGCTCGGCACGGCAGGACATGTCGTGCCGGCGCTCGCGGCGAAGGCCGAGCTGGCGCGCATCGGCCGCTATTACGCCACCGAATCGATGCTGGTGTTCGACCCCGCGACTGGCCGCTACGATGCGCAAGCCACGCCGTCGACCGGCACCGAGACGCTGTTCGATTTCTATGCCGGCCTGGTCAGCGGGACCGTCGCACTCGAGCGCGGCGACCACGCCGTTTTCTGAAGGGGCAATGCCGCGCCTGTGCGGCAGCGCACCGACGCCGGGGCCGGTCGTGTGCAAGGCTGAGCAGTCGCCGCCGCGTCCGTGGCCGGCAAAACCCTTCAGGAGATCAGGATGAGCAAAGGCAACAAGGAATCGAAGAAGCCCAAGCAAGTGGCGCCGGCAAAGACACCGGCGACGGGCACAGGCACGCCGACGCCGGTCACGGCGTCCAGACCACAGCCGCGCAAGAAGTGGCCGGCATCGTGACCGACCCGGCTGCCGGCGCCACGTTGCCGCCGCCGTTTTTCCATCAAGACTCGGAGACCGTGCGGTTCTGGGTGGAGGTGCCGGGCGGCGCGCCGATCGGCGCCATCCTGACCAAGCAGTTGCTCCATTACCGCTTCGATGCCAAGCCGGACGGCAGCGACGCCGTGGCCCTGTACGAGAAGCATCGCAGCGACATCGACGCGGCGGTGCTTCGCCGCGTCGCCAGCGGCTCGATCGAGCCGGTGATGTTGCGCGAGCACGATCTGCCGCCGCGCCCGCGGCCCTGAGCCTGCGCTTGCGTTCGACGCGGCGGGTGCAGAGGGATGGCCAAGCCGGCGCCGTTCGGCGACGATCGAGCGCTTTTCCAAACCCACCGAGAGAGACAATCCGATGCGCCTGACCCGCCGTACCCTGATCGCTGCCGCCGCTCTGCTGGCCACCCACGCGATGGCGCAGACCTACCCCAGCAAACCCGTCACCTTGGTCGTGCCGAACCCGCCGGGCGGCGTGGTCGACACGTCGGCGCGGCTGGTCGGCGAGCCGCTGGGCAAGCTGCTCGGGCAGCCGGTGGTGATCGAGAACAAGGGCGGCGCCAGCGGCAACATCGCCTACCAGCAGGTGGCGCTCGCCCCGAAGGACGGCTACACGCTGCTGATCTCGTACTCGGCGTACCACGTCGGCAACCCGTCGATGTTCTCCAAGCTGCCGTGGGCGCAGAAAGACTTCGTGCCGGTGGCGCTGCTGACCGCGGCCACCAACGTCATCGCCGCGCATCCGTCGCTGCCGCCGAACAACCTGAAGGACTTCATCGCCTATGCCAAAGCCAATCCGGGCAAGCTGAACTTCGCCTCGCAGGGCAACGGCTCGCTGTCGCATGTCGGCACCGCGCTGTTGGAGCAGACCACCGGCATCGAGATGACGCATGTGCCCTACAAGGGTTCCGGCCCGGCGATCCAGGACGTGCTTGCCGGCCAGGTGCAGGTCTTCATGACCACGCCGCCGTCGGTGATGCAGCATGTGCAGGCCGGCAAGCTGAAGGCCTTTGCGGTGACGGGCAAGACGCGCCACCCCGGCCTGCCGAACGTGCCGACCACGGCCGAAGCGGGCCTCGCCGGCTTCGAGCTCGAAGCCTGGGTCGGCCTGTTCGCGCCGGCCGGCACGCCGCCGGCCGTGATCCAGGCGCTGACCGAGAAGGTCAAGGCCGCGCTGGCCACACCCGAGGCCAAGGCCGTGGCCGACCGAACCGGCATCGAAATCCGCTACCTCGGCCCCGAGGCGCTGGGCGCACTCGTGCAGCGCGAGACCGAGTATTGGGGCCAGGTCATCAAGGCCAAGAACATCCAGGCGGACTGAGGCCACAGAGCGTTCGATCGCCGCGGTAACCTACGCAGGTTCGCCAGAGGAACTGCATGGCCACCAAAGCCGTCGTCGTCACCGCGCTGGTCACCGCTGCCGTGACCGCAGCGGCCTTTCTGCTCAACCCATCGGCCGAGCAGCATCGCAGCAAGATCAAGGCGGCCGTGGCCGAGCGCAGCCCGCTCGCTGCGGCGCTCGGCGTCGGCGCCTTGACCGCGTTCACGTCGACCTACCACCCGCTCGGCGTGGCCTCGTACACCACGGTCAACAACCGCACCGTCACCGTCGGCGCGCTGGGCATGGTGTTCGTGCTGCAACCGTCGCCGGACAAGTGAGGGCGTCGTGAGCGCGTCGCTCTGGCAGATCCGGCTGGCCACACAGGGCGACGCACGCGCGATCGCCGCGCTCTCGCGCACCGAGATCGAACACGGCTTGCCGTGGCGCTGGACGCCACCGCGCGTGCAGCGGGCGATCGCCGACGCGCGCACCAACGTCTGCGTGGCCATGCAGAACGGTGCGTTGCTGGCCTTCGGCATCATGGTCTATGCCGACGACACGGCGCATCTGAGTCTGCTGGCCGTGAGCCCTGCGGCACGCCGGCAAGGCGCGGGCAGTGCGGTGCTGCTGTGGCTGGAGCAAGTGGCTCTCGTGGCCGGCGTTGCGCAAGTGCAGCTCGAAGCGCGCCACGACAACAGCGCCGCGCTCGACTTCTACCGCCGCCACGGCTACCAGCAGAAGGACACGGTGGTCGGCATGTACCTCGGCCTGGAAGACGGTGTGCGGCTGGAGAAGGTGCTGAGGTTGCCGGCCGCGGCCAACACGCCGTCGCCCCGCATGAGTTTCTGAGCAGCCAGGCGGTCGATCCGATGCCCACCTCCGACACCCTCGAGCGCTTCATTGCGCGCGTCGAAGCCAATGCGCATGCCGAGGCCTGCGAGGAGTTCTACACCGAGGGCGCGTCGATGCGCGAGAACCAGTCGCCGCCGCGCATCGGCCGCGACTTGCACGTCGCCAACGAGCGCAAGGTCATGGCGCGTGCCAGGTCCGTGCAATCGCGCTGCATCCGGCCGCTGTTCGTCAGCGGCGAGCATGTCGTGATTCGCTGGGTCTTCGACTTCGAGTGGCTGGACGGCAGCGTCACGCACATGGAAGAGCTGGCCTACCAGCGCTGGGAGGGCGAGCGCATCGCCGAGGAAGAGTTCTTCTACGACCCCGCGCAGCGCTTGCCGAAGCCGCCACCGGGCTGAAGCGCCGTGCCGCGATTCATCGCGCTGCTGCGCGGCGTCAATGTCGGCAAGGCCAAGCGCGTGCCGATGGCCGACTTTCGTGCGCTGCTGCTGGGGCTGGGCTGCACCGAGGTGGCGACGTTGCTCAACAGCGGCAACGCGGTGTTCTCCGCGGCCGGCACGTCGGCGACGAAGCACGCCGCCAACATTGCTGCGGCGATCGCCGCGCAGCTCGGCGTCGAGGTGCCGGTGATCGTGAAGTCGGCGCGCGAAATGGCGGCGGCGGTGGGCGAGAACATCATCGCCGGGCCGGCGATCGATCCGTCGCGGCTGCTCGTCGCTTTCACGCCGAACGCCGAAGTACTGGCCGGACTGGCCGCGCTGGCGCCGCTGGTCGAGCCGCCGGAGCGCTTCGTCATTGGCCACCATGCTGCTTACCTGTATTGCGCTGCGGGCATCCTCGAAAGCAAGGCTGCCGAGGCCCTGCTCGGCAGGCTGGGCAAGGCCGTGACGACGAGGAACTGGGCGACGACGCAGAAGCTGCACGCGCTGGCTGGCGCGAACGCGGGCTGACTCAGCCGCAGCCTGGCGCTGCCATCGAAGGCGTCAAGGGGCTGGGCTGCTGGCGGCGGCCGTGTCGGCGACGCCTGAGCGCGCCAGGGCGATCGCTTCGCGCAGCACCGACAAATCGCCGACATGGTTGGCCAGCAGCAGAATCAGGCGCGCGTTGAGCAGCTCGCTCTGCGCGTCGGCGAGGCCGTGGTGCGCGGCGATCAGCGCGTCGTAGAACGCATCGCCCGGCGTGTAGGCCCAGCGGTGGCGCACGCCGGGTTCGCTGAAGTTGGGTTGGGTGTTGAGCGGCATCGTCGGGCTCAGAAGGTGTGAATGAATCCGGCGTGGCCGAGCGGGCCGCGCAAACGCGCCCAATCAAGGCGCAAAGCGCAGCCGTAGCTCGGGCTACGGCGAGCATTTGCAACGCCGAGTGGGTGCGTTTGCGCGGGACGAGCGGGCATGCTGGGTTCGTTCACACCTTCTCAGGTGTTTCCGGTCGCGCGTGCCAGCGCTGCGCGCACTGCGCTGCCGTCGAAGCGACGCCAGCGCGCGGCCACATGCGCGTCGGGGCGGATCAGGTAACAGGTACCGGGTCGAGCGTCGTAGCGGCGCGCGGCCAGGCCTTGTTCGTCGTGCAGCGCGTCTGGCGCCGGTTCGGCGGCGTCCATCAGCACGACGAGCGACAGCTTCAACTCGGCCGCGGTGCGGCGCGTGGCCTCGTCGGCGCGGCCGAAGTGCAGCAGCACGAAGCCGGTGCCGGCCTGGCTCACCGCGTCGAGCAGCCAGGTGTTGCCCTGCGGGCCGCGCAGCGGCGCATCGTCCATCGGCGCGCCGGGCACCATCCAGCCGTCGAAGGGCTCGCCGTCGGGCGTGTTCAGCGGCGAGTTGGTGAGCCAGGTCGGCACGGACAGACGGCCGCTGTTGACCAGCGCGCGGCCAGCCGGCACCTCGTCGGCCAGCGACAGCACGGCGTCGCGCAGCACGCGCGCGCTGCGGCTCTTCGGCGTCATGAAGTCGGTGCTGCGCGACGAGTTGAGGATGTTCTCGTCGGCGGCGGCGATGCGCTCGGCGCTGTAGCTGTCGAGCAGCGACGCCGGCGCGGCGCCGTCGATGACGAGCTTCAATTTCCAGAGCAGGTTGTCGGCGTCCTGCACGCCGGAGTTGGCGCCGCGGGCGCCGAAGGGCGAAACCTGGTGCGCGCTGTCGCCGACGAAGAGCACGCGGCCGTGGCGGAAGTTGCTCATGCGCCGGCACTGGAAGGTGTAGACGCTGACCCACTCGAGCTCGAAGCCGATGTGCTCGAAGCCCTGCTGGTCGAGCGCGGCGCGCACGCGGTGGCACACGCGCTCCGGGTTCTTCTCGGCCTCCGGGTCGGCGTCCCAGCCGAGCTGGAAGTCGATGCGCCAGACGTTGTCGGCTTGCCGGTGCATCAGCGCGCTCTCGCCGCCGTGGAATTTGGGTGCGAACCAGAAGCGGCGCTCGGTTTGATCAAGAGGGAACGGCTCGTCGTCGAGCACGACGTCGGCGATCAGGAAGCGGTCCTGAAAGACCTTGCCCTCGATGTCCAGGCCCATCTGGCGACGAATCATGCTGCGACTGCCGTCGGCGGCGATCACCCAATCGGCCGTCAACGCGTAGCGACCGTCGGGGGTTTCGATGTCGAGTTGCACGCCGTCGTCATGCGCATGGACCTGCGCCAATCGGTGCTGCCAACGCAGATCGATGTTCGGCAACTGTTGCGCTCGCTCGACGAGGTACTGCTCGAGGTGGTACTGCTGCAGATTGACCATGCCCGGGCGGTGGTGGCCGGCCTCAGGCAGCAGGTTGAAGCTGAAGACCTCGCGCTCGCCGTGGAAGGTGCGGCCGACGTTCCAGGTCACCCCCTTGGCCACCACGCGTTCACCGATGCCCAGGCGGTCGAAGATCTCGAGGGTTCGCTTGGCGTAGCAGACACCGCGCGAGCCGACCGAAACGGTGTCGTCCTCGTCGACCAGAACCACCGGCAGGCCGCGCAATGCAGCGTCGATCGCGGCCGACAAGCCCACCGGACCGGCGCCGATGATGACGAGCGGCACGCGGCGCGGTGCGGCCGCGGCAAGTTCAGGCGCGCGCCGGTAGTCGTAGTGCGGCCAGGTGTAGGTCTTGAGCACGGCGCTCGCTCAGTGCGGGTTCTGCGGATGCATCCAGGCCGCATGCTGCGGCGCGCGCTTGGTGCGGGCCCACTCGTCGAGCATGTCCCACTTCACCGCGTCGAGCTTCTGGTTCATCTCCGGCGTCGCCGTGTCCACCGCGAGTTCGAGGCGGTGGCCGTTGGGGTCGAAGAAGTAGATCGACTTGAAGATCGTGTGCTCGGTCGGGCCAATGACCTCGATGCCCGCCGCTTGCAGGCGTGCCTTGGCCGCGAGCAACTCATCGAGGCTCGCCACCTTGAAGGCGATGTGCTGCACCCACTCCGGCGTGTTGCCGTCGCGGCCCATCGGCGGCGCGTTCGGCAGCTCGAAGAAGGCGAGCACGTTGCCCTGGCCGGCGTCCATGAAGACATGCATGTACGGGTCGGGCGCGCCGGTCGAGGGCACGTTGTTCTCGGCGATGGCGAGCACGAAGTCCATGCCGAGGTGCTGGCGGTACCACTCGACGGTTTGTTTGGCGTCGCGGCAGCGGTAGGCGACGTGGTGGATGCGTTGCAAGAGGGCCATGCTTGTCTCCTCAGCCTTCGAGTGATTTCCACATCTCGACATCGCGCTCTGCGGTCCAGACGCGCGGGTCACGGTACTGCGTGGCTTCATCGTACGCGCGTGTGACGTCGAAGGGCATGCAGTGGTCGAAGATCACCCAGGCGCCGTACTTCGGCTTCAAGGCGGCGTGCGTCTCGCGGTACACGGTCTTCAAGTCCTTGCCGGCGGCGGCGCCCGCTTTGACGCTGGCGTACAAGTCGCTGACGAAGGCGCGCGTCGAGTCGAGCCCCGCCTTGACTTGCGCCTCACCCTTCAGCGCCGGGCCGCGGCCGGGTACGAGGGCCAGCGGCTGCAGCGCGGCGATGTTGTCGAGCGTCTTCGGCCAGTTGCTGAAGTACGCATCGCCGGCATACGGCGTAGCGTCGAACTCCACCAGGTCGCCGGACAGCAGCGTGCGCTCCTGCGGCAACCAGACGACGGTGTCACCCTTGGTGTGGCCGCGGCCGAGTTGCAGCAACTGCACTTCGAGCTTGCCGAGCCACAGCGTCATCTTGCCGCTGAAGGTGATCGTCGGCCAGGTCATGCCCGGCGGCACCGACTCGACATTGCGGAACAGGCGCGGGAAGCGGCCGATCTCGCTGGCCTTGTCGGCCTCGCCGCGCTCGACGATCAGGTCGCGCGTGTCGTTGCTGGCAATGATCTGCTGTGGCTGGTAGGCCGACGCGCCGAGCACGCGCACCGCGTGATAGTGCGTGAGCACCACGTATTTGATCGGCTTGTCGGTGACCTCGCGGATGCGGCGGATGACATCGGCGGCCATCGCCGGCGTGGCCTGCGTGTCGGCCACCAGCACCGCGTCGTCGCCGATGACGATGCCGGTGTTGGGGTCGCCCTCGGCGGTGTAGGCCCAGGCATGTTCCGAGAGTTGCTCGAAGGTGACCTTCTTTTCTTCGAGGTCGGCCTGGCTGGCGAAGGCTTTGGCGGTGGTCATAGGGTCTCCATCGGACGGGGCTGCCCGGCAGCCATCATGCGCCGGGAGCCGGCGCGCGGCTTTTTAGTTGCGGACGCAACCAGTTTCGGCGATGCATCGGCTCGGCGCCATCCGTGAATTCACTTAGTTGCGCGCGCAACCAGATCGGCCTAGCCTCTCTCGCCATGGCGGATTCCGACTCCTTGCGCGATACGCGTGCCCTCGGCGGCACAGTGACCTTTCGCCTGCACACGCTGGCCAAGCTGACCGACCGCGTCAGCCAGACCGCCTACCTGGCCGAGGCCGGCCTGCCGCTCGGTGAAGGGCGGTGCTTGAGCGCCATCGGCTCCTTCCGGCCGTTATCAGTGGTCGACCTGGCGGCCGCGGCCAACCTCGACAAGGGCCAGGCCAGCCGCGCCGCGCAGTCGCTGGTCGATCAGGGCCTCGTGCGCAAGCAGGCCAGCCCGACCGACGGCCGCGGCGTCGTGCTGACGCTGACCGCCAAAGGCGAGCGCGTCTGGCAGCGCGTGATGGACGTGGTGGAGCGGCGCAACGCCGAGATCACGGCCTGCCTCACCAGCGCCGAGCGGGCTCAGCTCGACCGGCTGCTCGACTGCCTGGTGGCGCATGCGCGGGAGGTGGCGGGTGGGGCGTCTGAGTAAGGCAAGCGGGACGTCGTCTGCGCTGCGCCTGACTGTTGCGCGTCGGTCTGCTGAAGTCGTGACGGCACGGTCCATCGACACGCGTCGAGTGTCGGCAACGGCCGCACAGGCGACTGTCGAGTCAGCGCGCTGAACGTTCGCGATGTGTGCGCGGCGAACGGTCGCGTGCGAAACCCATGGGTCTGGGAGCGGCCAGGAACGGCCGTCCACGACGTTCAGCTTCTGAGCTCATTGGGCTGCCGGTCGGCCGGCGGCGCGGGTGTTCAGGTAAACAGCGTAGAGCGAGGTGGTGGCGCAGATGAACAGGCGGTTCAGCTTGCTGCCGCCGAAGCAGACGTTGGCCGCGGCCTCGGGGACGAGGATCTTCCCCAGCAATGTGCCGTCGCTCGCATGGCAATGGACCCCGTCGCCGGCCGACAGCCACAGGTTGCCGTGCACGTCGGTGCGCAGGCCGTCGTACAGGCCCATCGGGCAGGTGGCGAAGACCTCGCCGCCCGACAGGCTCGCGCCGTCGCTGCCGACGCGAAAGCGCCGCACATGGTGCGGGCCGCCGTCGACATGCGTGGCGCCGGTGTCGACGATGTAGAGCAGCGACTCGTCCGGCGAGAACGCCAGGCCGTTCGGCTGCACGAAGTCGCTCGCCACCACGCTGACGCGGCCGCTGCCGGGGTCGAGCCGATAGACCCGGCAGGCGCCGATCTCGCTCGGTGCGGCATCGCCTTCGTAGTCGGAGTCGATGCCGTAGCTCGGGTCGGTGAACCAGATGCTGCCGTCGCTCTTGACCACCGCGTCGTTGGGCGAGTTGAAGCACCGGCCGTCGATGCGTTCGGCCAGCACCTCGCGCCGGCCGTCGAAACCAACGCGCGAGACGCAGCGCCCGCGGTGCTCGCAGCTCACGAGCCTGCCCTCGCGATCGACCGTGTGCCCGTTGCTGTTCATCGCCGGCTGCTGGAACACCGAGACCGAGCCGTCGGTGTCGTCCCAGCGCAGCACGCGGTCGTTCGGAATGTCCGACCACACCAGATAGCGTCCGGCCGCGAACCACGCCGGGCCCTCCGCCCACCGGCAGCCGCTGTGCAGCCGCTCGAGGTGCACGTTGGGAAAGGCCAGCCGCCGGAACCGTGGGTCGATCGCTTGGAAACTGTCGCTCAGACCGTGGGCCATGTGTTCACTCCGAGGGGCCGCGCCCGCGGCCGTACAGCAGCAGCATGAGGATGATCAGGCCGCCGTAGATGACATGGCGCCCATACTCCTCGATCTGCATCACCGACAGGATCGACTGCAGCAGCGTGATGAGGATGACGCCGGCGACGGTGCCCAGGTAGTTGCCGCGCCCGCCGAGGATCGAGGTGCCGCCGAGCACGACGGCCGCGATCGCCGGCAGCAGGTAGGCGTCGCCCATCGCCTGCGCAGCCTTGCTGGCATAGCCCGCCAGGAGCACGCCACCGAAAGCCGAGAGCGCGCCGGCCAGCGCGAAACTCGCCAGCACCACGCGCCGGGTGTTCGCGCCCGACAGGTAGGCCGCTCGCTCGCGGTTGCCGATCGCATAGACGACGCGGCCGAAGACGGTGCGCGTCAGCAGGAACACGGCGGCCGCGCCGATCAGGGCCCAGACGATCAGCGCGTTGGGAATGCCGAACAGGCCATCGCCGGTGGCGAGCCAGCGCATCGCCGCCGACGACGCATCCTGCGGCGAGAAGCCGCCGGTGTGCAGCACCATCAAGCCCTGCGCGATCGCATTGACCGCGAGCGTGACGATCATCGACGGCAAGCGCAGGTAGGCCACGCCGAAGCCGTTGACCAGACCCAGCGCCACGCCGCAGCCCACGCCCACCGGGATGGCCAGCGCCGGGCCCAGCCGACCCCAGCCCGTGGCGGCGGTGGCCATCATGCCGCCCACGGCCACCACCCAGGGCACCGACAGATCGATGTGCCCGAGCAGGATCACGATCATGGTGCCGGTGGCGATGACACCGAGGAACGACGCCACTTTCAGCTGCTGCAGCAGGTACTCGGGCGACAGGAAGCTGCTCGAGTACAGGCTGCCCACCAGCAGCAACGCGACGATGCAGCCGAAGGCCGAGGCGATGGCCGGATCGATCCGGCGCGGGCCGGCCCGCACGGCGCGGGCGGCCTCAGCCATAGAGTTCGAGCCGGTTGCGCACGCGCAGCAGGCGCAAGGCGCCCAGGCTCACCGCCCCCGCCAGCACCAGGCCCTGGAACAACGGCTGCCACAGCGGTTCGAGATCGAACACGAACAGCAGATCGCCGATGGTGCGGAACATCAACGCGCCGAAGATCGCGCCGATGGCGCTGCCCGAGCCGCCGAACAGCGACACGCCACCGAGCACGACCGCGCCGATCGAGTACAGGGTGTAGGTGTTGCCGTTGGCCGCCGAGGCCTCGCCCGAGGAGGTGATGCAGGTGATGAACAGACCTGCCACCGCCGACAACAGGCCCGACAGCAGGTAAGCCACGAACTTGGCGCGCCGGATCGGCACGCCCGACATGTAGGCCGCGACCTCGGCCGAGCCGATGGCATAGGCCGCGCGCCCGACCTCGGAGCGCCGGTACGGCAACCACACCAGCAGCACCAGCGCCAGCAGCAGCGCCAGGCTGGCCGGGATGCCGCCGGGCAACTGGCCGGTCAGCGCCTCGCCGAGCGTGGTGTCGATGTCGCCGCCGGGCACGCGGCGCAGCGCCAGCGCGAGGCCGTAGAAGATGGAGCCGGTGGCGATGGTGGCGACGATCGGCTGCAGCCGCCCGACGATGACGATCAGACCGTTGAGCGCACCGCACGCCAGCCCCGCCCCGAGCACGCCGACCACGCCCAGTGCCACCTCCAGCGGCGAGCCGACGACGATGCGCGAGGCCAGGCAGTTGGCCAGCACCATCACCATGCCCACCGACAGATCGATGCCCGAGGTCAACACCACCAGCGTCTGCGCCATCGCCACGATCGCCAGCAGCACGCCCTTGTTGGCCGCGGTCTGCGCCACGTTGGCAGTCAGGCCCGCCGGGTGGTTGCTGGCGTAGATCACGAACATGACGACGAAGGCCGCGAACGCGAGCAGGGTGCCGCGGTGTTCGCGCAGGCGAAATGGCCAGTCGCTGTTCATGCGGCGGCGGCCACGGCCGGCAGGTCGAGCGCGCTGCTGATCAGCGCATGCTCGGTGACCTCGGCGCCGACCAGCTCGCGCCGCACCGCGCCCTCGACCATCACCAGCACGCGGTCGCAGCAGCCGATGAGCTCGTCGTAGTCGGTGGAATAGAACAGGATCGCGGCGCCCTCGTCGGCCAGGCGCCGCAGCAACTGGTAGATCTCCTGCTTGGTGCCGACGTCGATGCCGCGCGTCGGGTCGTTCAGCAGGATGATGCGCGGCGCGTTCAGCAGCCACTTGCCGATCACCAGCTTCTGCTGGTTGCCGCCCGACAGCGACCCTGCCGCCGCCGCGGTGCCGTCGCTGCGCACCGCCAGCAGCTGCATCATGCGGTCGATCGCGCTGCGCTCGGCGGCTCGATCGACGATGCCCCAGCGCGACAGCGCGCCGAGCGCGGCGAACGACAGGTTGTCGCCGACGGACATCGGCAGCATCAGGCCCTCGGTCTTGCGGTCCTCGGGAATCAGCGCCATGCCGATGTCGGCGCGCTTGGCGGCGTCTGGCGCGCCAACCTGCACCGCCCGGCCGTCGATGAGCAGCTCGCCGCGCGTGCCGCGCAGCACGCCGAACAACGCCAGCAGCAGCTCGCGCTGGCCCTGGCCGTCGAGCCCGCCGAGCCCCACCACCTCGCCGGCGCGCAGGCGCAGCGAGATGTCGTTCAGGCGATCTCCCCACTGCAGGTGGCGCAGTTCGAGCCGGGGCGGTGCGTCGTTGCTCGCCGGCGCCGGCTTGGCCGGGAACACGCCGCTGTACTCGCGGCCGATCATCAGTTCCACCACCTCGTGGTCGGTCTTCGTACCGGCAGCGTAGTGCGCCACGCTGCGGCCGTTGCGGAACACGGTGCACTCATCAGCAAGTTCGGCGATCTCGTGCATGCGGTGCGAGATGTAGATCAGCGCCAAGCCATCGGCGCGCAGGCGTTTCAGCACCTTGACGATGCGGCTCACGTCGGCCGCGGCCAACGCCGACGTGGCCTCGTCGAGAATCAGGATCCGCGGCCGGCGTGCCAGCGCCTTGGCGATCTCCACCATCTGACGCCGCGACAGCGACAGATCCTTGACGCGCGCCAGCGGGTGGATGTCACTCGCGCCGGCGCGCGCAAGCGCTTCCTCGGCGATGCGGCGCTGCTCGCGCGCGTCGATCAGGCCGAAGCGCTTCGGCGGGTTGCTGATCGAGATGTTGTCGGCCACCGACAAATCCGGGATCAGCGAGAGTTCCTGGAAGATACAGACGATGCCGGCCGCGGCCGCCGCCGCTGGCGACGTGAACGCCACCGGCTGGCCGTCGAGCAGCAGCCGGCCTTCGTCTGGCGCCATCACGCCCGACATGATCTTGATCAGCGTGGACTTGCCGGCACCGTTCTCGCCGAGCACGGCATGGATGCGGCCGGCCTCGACCACGAGGTCGGCCTCCTGCAGCGCGCGCACGCCACCAAAGCGTTTGGAGATGCGTTGCACCTCGAACACGCTCATCGCCACACTCCGGCCGGCATGGCTGCGGGTTGCGCGACAGCTACTTGTTGCCCTCGGTCTGGCCCATGATCTCCTGTGCCGTGAAGTTGATGCCGCAGGTGGGGAAGGCATTGCCGACGAAGAAGTTGTCCGACTGCTTCTCGTAGAAGTCCTGGCCGTCCTTCAGGTTCGGATGCTCGGCCTTGGCCAGCGGCAGCTTGATCGCCTGCGGCAGCACCTTGCCTTCGAGCGCCGCGATCGCGACCTTCATCGCCACCGCCACCTGCGCTGGTCCGGTGCCGGCCGAGGCGCACTTCAGTCCCTGGCCGGCGTACTTGGCGCAGAACTTCCGGAAGCCGTTCTCGGTCTCGCCGCCGAAGGGGACGAAGGGGTGCTTGGCGTCGATCATCGCCTGCACCACGCCGGTGTCACCGCCCTGCGCGGTGATGGCATCGAACTTCTTGTGCACCGCCAGGGCGTCGGCGGTGACCTTCTGCGCGGTCGGGTCGTCCCACTTGCCGATCACCTCGACCACGTCCCATTTCTTGCCTGAGGCCTTGAACACCTCGTGGATGCCGTCGTGGCGGTCGCGGTCCACCGAGGTGCCCGAGACGCCGCGCACCTCCAGCACCTTGCCGCCGTTGGGCACGTGCTTGACCAGCCACTCCGCCCAGTACTTGCCCAGGCCCTTCTGATCGACGTTGACATTGATCGCCTCCTCGGTGTCGAGGATGTTGTCGTAGGCCACGAGCACGACGCCGGCGTCGTTGGCGCGCTTGATCACCGGCTTGAAGGCGGCCGGGTTCTGCGCGTTGACGACGATCGCGTCGAAGCCCGAGTCGATGAAGTTGTTGATCGCCGCGATCTGCGCGGCCACATCCTCGCCGGTGGAGACGACCTTGAACTCCTTCAGCTTGGACACCACCTCCGGTTGCGCCGCGTAGGCCTTGGCGGTCTTGATCATCTGGATGCGCCAGGTGTTGGCGATGTAGCCGTTGGCCAGCGCGACGCGGTACGGCCCCTTCTTCGCCGGGTACTGAAACAGCTTGGTGCCGGACGCCCACGGCGCGAAGCACTTCGGGTCGGAGTTGGCGGCCGTGACGACCTTGGGCGGTGCGGCCAGCGCGGCGCCGGCCATGAGGAACGCGGCGGCCAGGGCAATACGGTTGCGCAAAGGCATATGGTGTCTCCTTGTTGTGACGAAGAGGCGCCGCGAAACAGCCCTGGCGCCGAAAGGCTCAATGGTCAGATCATCTTATGATTGAACCGGGCTGGCAAGAATGGGTGGATATCCGGATCATGCGCATCAAGAACGTCCTGGGCAACACGCTCGACCACCTCGGAGAGGCCTTGGTCGGCGGGCGCTGGGGTGCCGACGGCGCACTGCCGTCCGAGCCGCTGCTGTGCGAGGCGCTGGGCGTCAGTCGCTCCGTGGTGCGCGAGGCGGTGAAGTCGCTGGTGGCCAAGGGTCTGCTGACCACCGGCCCGAAGGTCGGCACCCGGGTCCAGCCGGCCGACCAGTGGAACTGGTTTGACCCGGACGTGATTGCCTGGCACAGCCGCGGCGGTCTGTCGCGCGAGTTCGTGCGCGACCTGCATGAACTTCGTCGCGTCGTCGAGCCCGCCGCCGTGGCCTTGGCCGCAGAGCGCGCCACCGCCACCGACCTGGAGCATCTGGAGACGGCGTTCGCCGGCATGAGCGCGGCCATCGCCGGAGGCGGCGACTACGTGCGCCACGACCTCGCCTTCCACCAGGGGCTGCTCGCGGCCAGCCACAACCGCATGCTGGTGCACATGAGCAAGGCGCTGGCGGCGCTGCTGCGCACCAGCTTCGAGCTGTCGACGGCGCGGCCACACAGCGCGGCCAAGTCGCTGCCCAACCACCGCGCCATCCTCGACGCCGTGATCGCACGCAACCCGCCGCGCGCGCACAAGGCGGCGCTGGTGCTGATCGACAACGCCGGTCGCGACATCGACACGGTGCTGGCGTCACGGCGCACGCTGCCGTCGCTCGCGGCGCCGCCGACGCGGCTGGCCGCGCCTGCGCGGCGCAAGACGAGCACGGCTCGTGGCTGAGACGCGGAGGGCTCAGCGGCACATCAGTCGATCTGGAGCCTTTGCGCGAGCTTGGTGTAGCTGTCGTGCGTGGCCTGCCTGCGGTGCCGAGCCGTCAGGCCACCGTCTTGCGGCCCTCCGTTCAACGGTGGTGGATGTGTGGCGACGCCGCCCCTGTGGCACAGGAAGTCAGGTGATGCGGCAGCGGGATCCAGCGCGCGGTACGTCCATTTCCGATTGGATCGAACGACTGTTCCGGGTCGATCAGCTACATCCCGCGCGACGGCTCGGAAGACCGCGAAACGAGTGAAGGGAACCTTCGCGCATCGGCGCTCAGCGTTCCCTCCGTCGCCTACACGGACATTCGCGCACGGCGATCCAACGCTCGCTTTCAGTCGAGAGCATCGGCTCGGCGTCAACGCCAATAGCCGCGAGCGGTGATCAGCGCCGCAGCGCCTCCACTTCTCTCTGCATCTCCGACTCCACTTCGACCGCGCGATCGAAGCGTTCCAACCCCATCCGATTCAGCACGCGCTTGAATCGCAAGACCACCGCCGGCTCGAGCGCAACCAGGCGTTGGGCAATGGCTTGGGTTTGCGCATCGAGCTGCTCGCGCGGCGCCACGTTCCAGACCAAGCCCCATTGCCGCGCGTCGGCGGCGGTGAAGGCGTCGCCGAGCAGCATCAGGGCCTTGGCGCGCATCACGCCGGCCGATGCGGCGAGCGTGGCGCTGACGCCGCCGGTGACGAAGACGCCGATGCCGGCCTCGGGCAGCTTGAAGCGCGCGTCGTCGGCGGCGACGACGATGTCGGTGCACAGCATCCATTCGAGGCCGGCGCCGACGACCCAGCCGTGCACGGCGGCGACCACCGGCTTGGGGCCGTGAACGATCGCCGTGGCCACCGCCTGCACGAGTTCGAGGTCGCGTGCCGTCGGCGGCTGGCTGATGTCGCGGCCGGCGCAGAAGGCGCGGCCTTCGCCGCGCAGCACGATGGCGCGCACGCTGTCGTCGGTCATCGCGGCGGTGAGCGCGTGGAGCAGCGCTTGCGCGAGCGGCTCGTCGATGGCGTTGAGCTTGGCAGGGCGGTTCAGGCTCAGCGTCAAGACGCCGTCGGCGCCGTCGTGGCGTTCGACGCGCAGCGACTCGGTGGTGTGATCACGGCACCGCCGGCAGCGCGAGTTCGCGCGCCGCGGCCACGCGCGACCAGTGCATCGCGCCTTGCGGCAGCAGCCACTGCATGCCGTAGCGCATGCGCGCGGTCTTGGCTTGCGCCCAGGCGGCATCGGGCTCGGCGGCGGCGGCGCGTGCGCTGGCGGCGAAGGCCCAGGCCAGCAGCGTGTGCGCCAGGCCGAACAGAAAGTCGTCGGCGGCGCGCAGCGCCAGCTCGCGGTCGGTCTTGGCGTTGTCGATCAGCGCGGCTGGTGATCGCGCGCGCCGAGGCGCAGGCGTCGCGCAAGGGCGCGGCGAACTCGGGCGCGGCGCGGCCGGCTTCGGACTCGCACTCTTCCAGCAGCGCGAACAGGGTGGCGCCGCCGTCGGCCAGCACCTTGCGTTGCAGCAGGTCGATGGCCTGCACTTCGTTCGTGCCTTCGTAGATCATCGCGATGCGCGCGTCGCGCACCTGCTGCTCGATGCCGTACTCGTGCACGTAGCCGTAGCCGCCGAAGACCTGCTGCGCCGCGGCCGCAGTCTGAAAGCCGTGGTGGGTGGCGAAGGCCTTGAGGATCGGCGTCAGCAGCGCGGCGAGCTTGCCGGCGGCCTCGCGCTGCGCCGCATCGGCATGGTGGTGCGACTCGTCGATCGCCAACGCGGTGCGGTAGGCGATCACGCGCTGTGCTTCGGTCATGGCCTGGGCGCGCAGCAGGATGTGGCGCACGGCGGCGTGCTGCACGATCGGCACGCCCATCTGCACGCGTTCTTGCGCATAGCGCAGCGCGTTCTGCGTCGCCATTTCCTGGTGGCCGAGGCCTTGCAGGCCGACATGCAGGCGCGCCGAGTTCATCATCAGGAACATCGCCGCCAGGCCGCGGTTGGGCTCGCCGACGAGCCAGCCGGTCGCGCCTTCGTAGCGCATCGCGCAGGTGGCGCTGCCCTTGATGCCCATCTTCTTCTCGATGCCGTCGCAATGCATCGCATTGCGCGTGCCGTCGGGAAGAATCTTCGGCACCAGCGCGAGCGAAACGCCCTTGGTGCCCGGCGGTGCATCGGGCAGGCGGCACAACACCAGGTGCACGATGTTGTCGGTGAGGTCGTGCTCGCCGCCGCTGATGAAGATCTTGTTGCCGGAAATGCGCAGCGAACCGTCGGGCTGCGGCAGGGCCTTGGTGCGCAGCACGCCGAGGTCGGTGCCGGCGCCGGGTTCGGTGAGCGCCATCGCGGCCAGCCACTCGCCGCTGGCGACCTTGGCGAGGTAGCGGTCCTTCAACTCATCGCTGGCATGGCCCTTGATCGTTTCGTAGGCGCCGTGCAGCAGGTCGGGGTACATGGTCCAGGCGTGGTTGCACGCCACCATCATTTCGCGCACCGCGGCATCGACCAGCAACGGCAGGCCCTGGCCGCCCCATTGCGGATCGCACGGCAGCGCGGGCCAGCCGCCTTCGACCAGCGCGCGATAGGCCTCGCGGTAGCCCTTGGGCGTGCGCACGTTGCCCTGCGCGTCGAGCGTGCAGCCTTCGAGGTCGCCGGGTGAGTTGGTCGGCAGCACGACTTCGCTGGTGAAGCGCGCGGCCTCTTCGAGCACCGCCGAAGCGGTGTCGAGATCGATGTCGGCAAAGGCCTCGCAGCGCGCCCACGACGCCGGTGCGTCGAGCACGCGCTCGAGAACGAAGCGCATGTCGCGCAAGGGGGCAACGTAGTCGTAGGCCATGTCGACCCCTTGCGCTGTGAAGGCGACTCAGGACTCGGCGGTGAAGCCGATCTTCTTGACCAGCGGGCCCCAGCGCTCGAACTCGCGCTTCTGGCTCGCAGCCATCTCCTGCGCCGTCGAGCCCTGCACGATCAGGCCGACGGCCGCCACGCCGTCGATCACCGACGGGTCACGCAGCGCGGCGTTGATCGCCGCATTGGCGGCGGCGAGCATCGGCGCCGGCGTGCGCGCGGGGGCGTAGAAGCCGAACCACTCTTCCACCGTCAGGTCGGCGAGGCCCTGCTCGGCGAAGGTCGCCACGTCGGGGAAATAGGGCGAGCGCTTGGCACCCGAGGTGGCGATGACGCGCAGCTTGCCCGCCTTGTGGTTGGCCAGGAAGTCGCCGCTGGGCGTGACCATCGAGGCGATCTGGCCACCGACCACGTCGGTGATGCCGGGCACCGAGCCGCGGTAGGGGATGTGCTTCAAGTCGGTGCCGGTGTTCAGGCCGAGCAGGGCGCCGATGAAGTGCGGCGTCGATCCTGCTGCCGGTGAGCCGTAGCTCGCGTCCTTGGGGTTGGCCTTGCACCACGCCAGGTAGTCCTTCACCGTCTTGACGCTGGCCGGCACGAGCGGGCCGATGGCCAGGCCGTGGTGGATGATCGCCGAGGTCGAGACCGGGATGAAGTCCTTCTCGGCGTCGTAGCTCATCTTGGTATAGACGTGCGGGTAGATCGACGTGGCCGAGTAGGGCGTCATGCACAGCGTCGCGCCGTCGGGTGCGGCCTGCTTGAGGGTGTCCAGCGCGATGCGCCCGCCCGCGCCGGGCTTGTTCTCGACGATGCCCGGGAGCTTCGAGTACGCGCTGCCGGCGAGCTTGTCGGCGACGCGGCGGGCCACGATGTCGCCCGCGCTGCCGGCCGGAAAACCGTAGAGGATCTTCACCTGCTCGACCGGCTGCGCGTGGGCGGCGGGCCAGCCGCCGACGAGCGCGGCGCCCGCGGTGGCTTGCATCATGAAGTGGCGGCGTGTGGTGCTCATCGAGGTGTCTCCTAAGGGGATGTAGGTGTGGGTTACGAGAGGCCGAGCAGGCGCATCGCGTTCTGTTTCAAGATCAGCGGCTTCACGGCATCCTTGAAGCCGGCTTCTTCGAAGTCCGCGAGCCAGCGGTCGGGGGTGATCAGCGGGTAGTCGCTGCCGAACAGGATGCGGTCCTTGAGCAGCGTGTTGGCGTACTGCACGAGCTGCGGCGGAAAGTACTTCGGGCTCCAGCCCGACAGGTCGATCCAGACGTTCGGCTTGTGCATCGCCAGCGAGATCGCTTCGTCCTGCCACGGCCAGGACGGGTGCGCGATCACGATCTGCATGTCGGGGAAGGCAATCGCCACGTCTTCGAGCAGCATCGGGTTGCTGTTCTGCAAGCGCAGGCCGCCGCCGCAGCGCATGCCCGAGCCGATGCCCGAGTGGCCGCTGTGGAACACGGCCGGCAGCTTGTGTTCGTTGATGACCTCGTAGATCGGCCAGGCCATCTTGTCGGCCGGCTCGAAGCCCTGCACCGTCGGGTGGAACTTGAAGCCCTTGACGCCGAACTCCTCGACCAGCTTGCGCGCTTCGCGCCCGCCCATCTTGCCCTTGTGCGGGTCGATTGAGCCGAAGGCGATCATGATGTCCGGATTCGCCAGCGCCGCCTCGGCGATCTCCTCGTTCGGGATGCGCCGGCGGCCCTGCTGCGATTCGGCATCGACGGTGAAGTTGACGAAGCCGATCTTCTTCTCGCGGTAGAAGTCGATCGTCTCCTGCATCGTCGGCCGCCGGCTCGACTTGAAGTACTTGTCGGCGGCGCGGTCGAACTCCTCGCCGTAGTTGTCGAACGGGTTGCGGCACGACACCTCGAGGTGGGTGTGCGTGTCGATGGCGATCAGGTCGGCGGTGTTCATGGTGCTGTCTCCTACGCCTTCGTCACCTTGTGCGCGCGCTTTTCGAGGAAGGCGCGCACGCGCTCCTTGGCCGCTTCGTCGCCCTGCGCGATCGACGAGATCAGCGACTCCATGAACAGGCCGTCGGCGGCCGGCAGGTCGGCGATGCGCGGCAGCGCCTGCGTGATCGCGTAGTTGGACAGCGGCGCGTTGGCGGCGATCTTCTGCGCCAACTCCAACGCCCGGGCCAGGCCCTGGCCGTCGGCGACGAGGTACTGCGCGAAGCCCAGGCGCTCGCCGTCGGCGGCGTCGACGACGCGGCCGGTGAGCATCATGTCGGTGACGCGCGCCGCGCCGATCAGGCGCGTGATGCGCACCGAGCCGCCGCCGCCGAGGAAGATGCCGCGCGTGCCTTCCGGCAGGCCGTAGAAGGCCGAAGCCTCGGCGACGCGGATGTGGGCGCACGAAGCCAGTTCGAGCCCGCCGCCGACGACGGCGCCATGCAGCACCGCGATCACCGGCACCGGGCCGTATTGAATGGCGTCGAAGCAGGCATGCCAGGCGCGCGAATGCGACATGCCTTCGGTGACGGTGCGCTCGCTGACTTCGGAGAGGTCGAGGCCGGCGCAGAAGTGTTCACCCTCGCCACTGAGCATCGCGACGCGGATGTCCTTGGGCATGTTGACGAAGACGGTGTGCAGTTGCGCCAACAGCTCATCGCTGATCGAGTTGCGCTTGGCGGGGCGGGCCAGGCGCACGTGCAGCACCGGGCCGGCGCGTTCGAGTTTGAGCAGCGGCAGCGCGGCCAGCGGGCCGCTCGGGGCGTTCAGGGGTTCGAGTGTCATGGGGTTCCTATCGCGGTTTCTCAAGGACGGATCACGCGGGCGTCCGCCGGCGCCGCATACAGCGCCTCGACGTCGGCAGCCCGGCGTTGCAGCACCAGGCGCTGGTTGATGTAGCCCTTGTCGGTGATCTCTCCGGCGGCCATGCTGGGCGAGTCGGGCAGCACCAGCGCGCGCGTCGGCGTTTGCGACGAGCCCGCGCCCTCGGCTTTCATCGCCCGCAAGCCGGCGCGGATGTGCTCGGCCAGCGTGTCGGCCGGCAGCGCCCGCGCGGCCTCTGTGACGAAGACCAGCGCGCCGATCTCGCTGCGATCGTGGCCGGTGATGACGACGTCGGTGATCAGCGGCGCGAGCGCGTTGACCACATGCACGCGCAACGTTCCCACCGACACCCAGGTGCCGCTGGTGAGTTTGAAGTCTTCGGCGACGCGGCCGTTGAAGACGATGCCTGAGTTGCTGTCGTTCTCGTCGAGCAGATAGCCGGCGTCACCGATCTTGTAGTAGCCGTCTTCGTCGAAGGCGTCTTTCGTGGCGGCGGCGTTGTCGCGGTAGCCGGTGAAGATGTGGTCGCCCTTGACGCGCATCTCCAGCTTGCCGCCGTTGGGCAGGAACTTGACCACAGCGCCCGGCAGCGGCAGGCCGATCACCCCCGGGCGGTCGAGCTTCCAGTTGGCGAAGGTGATGGCCGGTGAGGTTTCGGTCGAGCCCCAGCTCGTCGTCAGCCACAGCGGCTCGCTGCGCACCTTGGCAGCCACCGCTTCGAGCCGCTTCCAGGTGGCTTCAGGCATGCCGGCGCCAGCGTAGAAGACCATCTTCAGTGGGCCGAAGAAGCGACGTGCGAGCTCGGCATCGGCTTCGAGCGTGGGCAGCATCATCTCGTAGCCGCGCGGCACGTTGAAATACACCGTGGGCTGCACCTGACGCAAGTGGGCGAGGGTCTTGTCGATCGCGCCCGGTAGCGGCTTGCCGTCGTCGATGTACATCGTGCCGCCGTTGCGCAACACCATGTTGACGTTGTGATTGCCGCCGAAGGTGTGGCTCCACGGCAGCCAGTCGAGCAGCACCGGTTTGTCGTGCTCCAGAAAGCGCAGCGTCTGCGCCAGCATCTGCTGGTTGGCGCACAACATGCGGTGGGTGTTGATGACGACCTTGGGGTGGCCGGTGGAGCCCGAGGTCAGCAGGTACTTGGCATGGGTGTCGGGCGTGACGGCGTCGAACGCGGCGCGCACGGCCGGCGTTTCAGCCGTCTCCAGCAGTTGGGTGAAGGGCAGCGCACCGGCATGCTTGTCGGCGCCCTGGCTGAACACCGCGACGAGGCCCTCGACGCCGCAGCCGACCAGCGGCGCGCCGTACACCGAAGCATCCGAGCCGTACACCAGCGCCGGCTGCAGGGTTTGCAGGATGCCGTGGATCTTGCTGAACTCGCCGTTGCGCCAAGCGGCTGTAGCCGCTGCTCACGGTGCAGACCGCGCGGCCGACGTGCAGCGCGGCGAGCATCAGCAGCAGATGGTCGAGCGAGTTGTCGGACAGCACGACGACCGGCCGGCCCGCCGGCAGCTTCATGTCGAGCAGCGACTGCGCCACCGCGCCGACCTTTTGGCGCAGCGCCGACCAGGTCAGCACCGTCCAGCCGCTGCCCGCCGGTTCGGCGAAGGCCGGCGCATCGGGCGTCTCGCGCGCCCAGCGTTCGAGCCACTCGCCGACGCAGCGCGCGTACGGCGCCAGCGGCTCCGGGTGGTGCAGCGTGAACGCGCCGCCGCCGAGATCGGTTCTGACCGTGCGCGGCGGTGCCAGTTGGCTCGAATCGTCGAAGAGGCCGGGAGGCGACATGACTCACTCCATACACATGTGTATGTGTCTGGAGCGGATGCTAGGGGCTCGTTGCCAGCAGCGCATCAGGGTTTGCCCGGGTTTCCGTACAGATGTGTATGGCATCATTTCGTCAACCATGCCGACTGCCCTGAAGACCCCACCCGCCAAGCGCTCGCCCGGCAAATCTCGCGTCAAGGCGCGCAGCGCGCCAGCCACCGACAGCGAGCGCGCGCAGCTCACACCCGAAACCTGGGTCGAAGCCGCGACGCAGGTGCTCGTCAATGAGGGCATCGACCATGTCCGTGTCGATGTCCTGGCGCAGCAGCTCGGCGTCACGCGTGGCAGCTTCTATTGGCACTTCCGCGATCGCGAAGACCTGCTGCGGCGCGTGCTCGCCGCTTGGCGCGAGCGCGCCACCGAGCAACTGACGGCGCGGCTGGAGCGTGCCCACACGGATCCGCAAGCGCAGATCCGCGACGTCATCTCGCTGCCGTTTCGCGGCCGCGCCGCGGCGCAGGCGGCGCGCATCGAACTGGCGATCCGCGCCTGGGCGCGGCGCGACGACCGGGCGCGTGCCGCCGTCGATGAAGCCGATGCGAGCCGCATCGCGTACCACGTGCAGCTGTTCTCGGCACTGGGCTTCGAGCGCAGCGAGGCCCGTTCGCGAGCCTTCGTGCTCTACGGCTACGAAGTCGCCGAGTCGCTGTTGCACCGCCAGGGTAGTGAGGAACAGCGCCGCGCTCGTGCCGTGCTGGTCGAACAGTTGCTGACGCGCAAGACAGACAACTGAGCGGCGCCACGCCGGCGCGTACTGAAAACGGCTGTCACGTTTTCGAGGTGGCTTGCGACAGACGTGAGGACAGCAGAGCCCAACCGGCAACGCTGCCGCGGATCGTTCCTCCAAAGCAGGTCCGTGATGTCTCTCAACGCTGATTCACTTCATTCCAGGAGCCAGACCATGAAAGCCGTTCTTGCCACCATCGCCCTGTCCGTCGTTTCCGCCGTCTCGTTCGCCAAGTCCGCGCCGACCGCCGCCTCGGCCGACAACCTGCCCGCGGTGCAACTCGTCTTCCAGGGCGACAGCGTCGCGCCGCTGTACACGTCGCCGCTGACGCGGACGCGCGCCGAGGTCATCGCCGAGCTCAAGGATTCGCAGGCCCGCATGGACTACGTGTTCATGGGCGACACCTGGGTGCCGCGCAGCGTGTTCATGAGCGAGCGTTCGAGCGCAGAGGTGCGTGCCGAAGCCGCGCGCTACAACCGCCTGGCGGCGCTGCGTTCGGGCAGCGAAAGCCGCAACTGACCAGCGTCAGCGGCACGTGCCTCTCAGGCGCGTGCCGTCTTCTTTCCGCCGGCGAACCAGTGTTGCTGCATGCACTCGCGAAGCGACATGCGGGCACGGTGAAGGATCGTGCGCACGTTGTCGGCCGACAGGCCAAGCCGCTCGCGGATCTCGTCGCTTTCGAAGCCGAGCCACTCGCGCATCATGAAGACACGCCGCGTCTGCGCGGGCAGGCAGGACAGGCAACCGTCGAGCGCCTGCATCATCTGCCTGCGTTCGCTCGCTTGTTCTGGCTGCTGCCACTCGGGCACCGCTTCGCGCCAATGGCCGCTCTCGTCGAACTGATCGGCCAGCGCGGCGTCGATCGCCGCTTCACCCGCATCGGGCAACTGCGTCTCGCGCCTGGCGGTCGGCGAGCGGTACCAGTCGGCGACCTTGTGGCGCAGGATCGAGATCGCCCAGGTGGACAGCGCGGCGTCGCCGCGGTAGCTGGCCGATTGCTGGACGACGGCGATCAGCGTGTCCTGCACCAGGTCTTCGGCGTGAGCGCCGTCGTATACCGCCAGACGGGCCTGGCGCATCAAGCGCTGGCGCAGCGCGGGCAGTTCGGATTCGAGAAGGGTGGTGTCCATGGCGCGTGGGTCTGCAGCGGGTAGGCGTCAGTCGCGGTCGCCTGTAATGAATTACGCTGCAGATGTGTCACGTTTTAGGGGCTTTGCGCGACTGACGCAACAGGCGTTCGATCGACGAGGGGAGTCGGGCGCCGGCTGGAAGTCCCCCAGATACGAGGTTCACCATGGGATGGATGCAGCACACCTGCCAGCAGGCCGCTGAACTGTTGTCGTTGCGACGCGACGAGCCACTGGGGGTGTGGCGGTCGTTGACGCTCAAGCTGCATCTGCGTGTGTGCGGCGATTGCCAGCAGGTCGAGCGTCAGCTCGACCAGTTGGGCAGCATGAGCGGCGCGTTGTGGCATGGCACTGACGCGACCGGTGACGACGATGCTCAGCGGTAGCTGCGTGCGTCCTCGATCACCTTGCCGTCGTTGGCGAGTTCACCCGGGCGCTTGAAGGCCACGGTGCCGCGCAACTTGGTGATGTCGCGCAGCGTGCTGGCCACGCTGTCGGCCAGGCCCTCGGGGGCACCGTGCGCGATTTCGGCGAACAGCGTCATGCGGTCTTCGGCCATCTCGCCTTCGACGACCAGGCGCGCTCGTGCGATCTCTGGGTGGCGCTTGACCACTTCGGCGATCTGGCTGGCGTGCACGAACATGCCACGCACCTTGGCCGTCTGGTCGGCGCGGCCGAGCCAGCCTTTGATGCGTGCGTTGGTGCGGCCCGTGGGGCAGCGGCCGGGCAGCACGGCCGAGAGATCACCGGTGCCGAAGCGGATCAGTGGGTAGTCGGCATTGAGCGCGGTCACGACCACTTCGCCGACATCGCCTTCGGGCACCGGGTCGTCCGAGCCGGGGCGCACGATCTCGACGATCACGCCTTCGTCGAGCACCAGGCCTTCGCGTGCGCTCGTTTCGTAGGCGATCAGGCCGAGGTCGGCCGTGGCGTAGCACTGGTAGCCGGCGATGCCGCGCTCGGCAAGCCAGTCGCGCAGGCTGGGTGGAAAGGCTTCGCCGCCGAGCAGGGCCTTCTTCACCGACGCGATGTTGACGCCGGTCTCGGCAGCCTTCTCGACGAGGATCTTCAGGAAGCTCGGCGTGCCGATATAAGCATCGGGCTTCAGCTCGGCCATCGCCTGCAGTTGCAGTTCGGTGTTGCCGACACCGCCAGGGAAGACGGTGCAACCGAGCGCCAGGGCGCCGGACTCCATCATCAAGCCGCCGGGCGTGAGGTGGTACGAAAAGCAGTTGTGCGCCAGGTCGCCTTCGCGCAGGCCGGCGGCGAACAGCGCGCGCGCCAGGCGCCAGTAGTCGCGCGCAGAGGACTCCGGTTCGTAGATCGGACCCGGCGACTGGTACACACGCTGTGCGCGGCGAGCGCGTGGCAGCGCACGCCAGCCGAGTGCGGAGAAGCCACCGAACGGATCGGTGGCGACCGAAGCGCGCTGGCGTTCCAGCAGTTGCGACTTGCGCGTCACCGGCAAGGCGGCCAGTGCGGCGCGTGACGTGATCGCAGCGGCATCGATGCCGGCCAGCCTGTCGCCGAACGCTGCCGTGGCCTGCGCCGCACGCAGCTGTGCCGGCAAGGCGGCCATCAACGCGGCTTCACGCGCCGACGGGTCGCGCGACTCGAGCGCGTCAAAAAACAGGCCGTTCACTCCTCGCTCTCCCACTTCGACAGACGCTTCTTGACCTCGTCGAGCAGCTTGCGCTGATCGGCCGCGGACGCCACGGGCAGGCGGTCCCACTCGGGTGTCAGCATCAGGCGGCGTGCCAGCCTGGCGTTGATCGCTGCGCCCTCGACGGCCAACTCGACCACCCGTTTGCCACGCAGCTCGTACGCGTTGCCGCGCTCGGCGAGCTTCAGGTCACGCAGCGCGCGCTTGATCGTCACCAGCGCGTTGTCGGCGTTGAACGGCGGTGGCGCAAAGCCGAGATCATCCGAGCTCATGTTGCCCCCAAGGCCCTCTGGGCCGGCCCCCCGAGGGGGCGCGAGCGCTTTCGGAGCGGCCGTGCAGCGCTCATGACAACCAGCGCTTGCGCCGCTTGTAGCTCTTCACGTCCTTGAAGCTCTTGCGGTCGCCGCCGCCCATGCCGAGATAGAACTCCTTCACGTCCTCGTTCTCGCGCAGGTTTTTCGCCTCGCCATCCATCACCACGCGGCCGTTCTCCAGGATGTAGCCGTAGTCGGCGTAGCGCAGCGCCATGTTGGTGTTCTGCTCGGCAAGCAGGAAGGTCACCTTCTCGCGCTGGTTCAGGTCCTTGACGATCTCGAACACCTCTTCGACGATCTGCGGCGCCAGGCCCATCGACGGCTCGTCGAGCAGCACCATCTTCGGCTCGGCCATCAGCGCGCGGCCGATGGCGCACATCTGCTGCTCGCCGCCCGAGGTGTAGGCGGCCTGCGACGTGCGCCGCTGTTTCAGCCGCGGGAAGTAGTTGTAGACCTTGTCGAGCGTGCGCGCCACGCCGGCCTTGCCATCCTTGCGCGTGTAGGCGCCGGTGAGCAGGTTCTCCTCGATCGTCAGGTGCGCGAAGCAATGGCGGCCCTCCATCACCTGGATCACGCCGCGATTGACCATCTGCGACGTCGACAGCTTCTCGATGCGCTCGCCGCGCAACTCGATCGAGCCCTTGGTGACCTCGCCGCGCTCGCCGGCGAGCAGGTTGCTCACCGCGCGCAATGTCGTCGTCTTGCCGGCGCCGTTGCCGCCGAGCAGCGCCACGACGCCGCCTTCGGGTACCTGCAACGACACACCCTTCAACACCAGGATGACGTGGTTGTAGATGACCTCGATGCCGTTGACGTTGAGAAGAACGGCGCTCATGCCGCAACGGTCCTTTCAAGCAGGTGCCGCGGATCCGGCTTCGCCGGTCCGCTGGCGCCGCCCCCCTCGAGGGGGGAGCGGCGTGAGCCGCTCCGGGGGGTGGTCACGACTGGCAATCCTGCAGGCGTGCGCGCGGTCAGCTTCTTTTCACCCGCGTACTTTCGCGGCCGAGTTCTTCACCATCGGCTTGATGATCGCTTCGTCGGCCTGCAGCCAGTCCGACGCCCAGACGAACTTGCTGCCGTCCCAGGTGTGCACGCGGGCCCAGGCCGAGCCCATGTGGTCGTTGCAGCTGGTGGACACCGGGCGCAACACGTTCTTGAAGCCCAGCGCGTCGAGCTTGGCCTGCGTCAGGTTCAGGTTCTCGTAGCCCCAGCGCGCCTGCTCGCCGGTCATGACCTTGCCCTTGCCGAAGCGCTCCTGCGCCGCGCGCACGCCTTCGACGGCCAGCATCGCGCCGACCACGCCGCGCATGTAGATCACGCTGCCGACTTCTTCCTTCGGCCCGACGCCCTGACCCGCGCCATGCACCTTGGCCAGGATTTCCTGCGCCACCGGCGACTGCAGCTCGTTGCCGTGCTGCATCATCACCGCGCTGTAGCCCTTGGCGGCGGCGCCCACGTCCTTCAGGTCGGGCTCGGCGCCCGACCACCAGGTGCCGAACATCTTCTCGCGCGGGTAGCCGGTGGCGATGGCCTCCTTCAGCGCGGTAGGCGTCATCACGCCCCAGGTCTGCATGACGACGAAGTCGGGCCGCGACTGGCGCACCTGCAGCCAGATCGCCTTCTGCTCGACGCCCGGCGCCGGCACCGGCAGCAACTGGAGCTCGAAGCCGTGCGTGGCGGCGCGCTCCTGGATGATCGGCAGCAGCTCCTTGCCGAAGGGGCTGTCGTGGTAGACGACGGCGATCTTCTTGCCCTTCAGCTTGTCCCAGCCGCCTTCCTTCTTGGCGATGTGCTGCAGCACCGTGTCGCCGGCCACCCAGTAGTGGCCGATCAGCGGGAAGTTCCACTTGAAGGTCAGGCCGTCGGCCGAGTCGCTGCGGCCGTAGCCGCTGGTGATGAGCGGGATCTTGTCGGCGGGCACCTTCTCGGTCAGCGCGAAGGTGATGCCGGTGGACAGCGGCTGGAACATCGTGGCGCCGCCATGCTTGCCCTTCAGGCGCTCGTAGCACTCGACGCCCTTGTCGGTGGCGTAGGCGGTTTCGCATTCTTCGACCAGGGTCTTCACGCCGTTGATGCCGCCGCGCGCATTGACCAGCTTCATGTAGTCGGCGAAGCCGTTGGCGAACGCGGTGGCGTTGGGCGCCACCGGGCCGGTGCGGCCGGTCAGGCTGGGAAAGAACTGGACCTTGTCCTGCGCGAACGCGGGGCCGGTCAAGGCCGAGGCGGCAATCGCCGCAGCCAGGGCGAGGGACTTCAAGCTCAACTTCATGGCAAATGCCTCCTTGTGAAACTTCAATGTGGGAACGGCCACAGCCGCAACTTTTCCTTGGCGATCGACCACAGCTTGGCCAGGCCGTGCGGCTCGACGATCAGGAAGAACACGATCAGCGCGCCGAAGATCATGTTGGTCAGGTGCGAGGCCAGCGCGGTGTCGATCGGGATGCCGAACCAGTAGGGCGCGTTGTCGAGCACGATCGGCAGCACGACGATGAAGGCGGCGCCGAAGAAGCTGCCCATGATCGAGCCCAGGCCGCCGATGATGACCATGAACAAGAGCTGGAACGAGCGGTCGATGTTGAAGGCCGCCGGCTCCCAAGAGCCCAGGTGCACGAAGCCCCACAGCGCGCCGGCCACGCCGACGATGAAGCTCGAGACCGCAAACGCGGTCAGCTTGGCGTAGACCGGGCGGATGCCGATCACGGCCGCCGCCACGTCCATGTCGCGGATCGCCATCCACTCGCGGCCGATGTGGCTGCGCACCAGGTTCTTCGCGAGCAGCGCGAACAGACCCACGAAAGCCAGACAGAACAGGTACTTCTGCGCCGGCGTCTGGATCGCCAGGCCGAAGACCTCGAGCCCGGCGACGCTGACCGAGCCCGACGACGAGTTGTTGGTGAACCACTTGATGCGCAGGAAGGACCAGTCGACGAAGAACTGCGCCGCCAGCGTCGCCACCGCGAGGTACAGACCCTTGATGCGCAGGCTCGGGATGCCGAACACCACGCCCACCGCGGTCGAGCACAGGCCGCCGAGCAGGATCGAGCCCACCAGCGGCATGCCTTCGATGCGGACCTGGAAGTTGTAGGCCGCGTAGGCGCCCACGGCCATGAAGGCGCCGGTGCCGAGCGAGATCTGGCCGCAATAGCCGACCAGGATGTTCAGGCCCAGCGCCGCGAGCGACAGGATCAGGAACGGAATCAGGATGGCGCGGAACATGTATTCGGACGCCGTCAGCGGCACCACCAGGAAGGCGAATGCGAGCAGCGCGGCGATGACGATGCGATCCTGCGCGATCGGGAAGATCTGCTGGTCGGCGCGGTAGCTGGTCTTGAACTGGCCGTTTTCGCGATACAACATGGTCAGACGCGATCGATGATTTTTTCGCCGAACAAGCCTTGTGGCCTGACGAGCAAGACGAACAACACCAGCACATAGCCGAACCAGATCTCGATGCCGCCGCCGACATGCGGCCCAAGGTAGACCTCCGAGACCTTTTCGCCGACGCCGATGATCAGGCCGCCGATGATGGCGCCCGGCACGCTCGTCAGGCCGCCGAGGATCACCACCGGCAGCGCCTTCAGCGCCACCAGCGAGAGCGAGAACTGCACGCCGAGCTTGGAACCCCAGATGACGCCGGCCACCAGCGCGGTGAAGCCGGCGACCGACCAGACGATGACCCAGATGCGGTTGAGCGGAATGCCGATCGACTGCGCGGCCTGGTGGTCGTCGGCCACGGCGCGCAGCGCGCGGCCCGTGCCGGTGTACTGGAAGAACAGCGACAGCAGCGCCACCAGCGCGGCGGCGATCAGCGCGGCATAGAGGTCTTCCTTGCTGACCAGCACGCCGCCCTGGAACATCGACTCGAACAGGAAGAGCGGATCCTTGGGCAGGCCGATGTCGATCTTGTAGATGTCGTTGCCGAAGATCGTCTGGCCCAGGCCGTCGAGAAAATAGGTGATGCCCAGCGTGGCCATCAGCAGCGTGATGCCCTCCTGGTTGACCAGGCGCGACAGGCACAGGCGCTCGATCAGCCAGGCCACCGCGACCATGACCACCATCGCCGCGGCGAAGGCCAGCAGGTTGGCCAGCAGCTTGCTGTCGAAGCCCAGGCCCTTGGGAATCCATTCGGAAAAGCGTGCCATCGCCAGTGCCGCGAACAGCACCATCGCGCCCTGGGCGAAGTTGAAGACGCCCGAGGCCTTGAAGATCAGCACGAAGCCGAGCGCAACCAGCGAATACAGCATGCCCGTCATCAGGCCGCCGATCAGGGTTTCGAGGAAGAAGCCCATCGCGTTCAGTGGCTGGTGCCGAGGTAGGCCGAGATCACGTCCGGGTTCGAACGCACCTCATCCGGCGTGCCATCGCCGATCTTCTTGCCGTAGTCGAGCACGACGACGCGGTCGCTGAATGTCCATGACCACGCCCATGTCGTGCTCGATGAGCACGATCGTCGTGCCGAACTCGTCGTTGACGTCGAGCACGAAGCGGCACATGTCCTGCTTCTCTTCGACGTTCATGCCGGCCATCGGCTCGTCGAGCAGCAGCACCTTGGGTTCCATCGCCAGGGCGCGGCCCAGATCGACGCGTTTCTGCAAACCGTAGGGAAGCCGTCCGACCGGCGTCTTGCGATAGGCCTGGATCTCGAGGAAGTCGATGATTTTCTCGACGACCAGGCGGTGCTCGCTCTCTTCCCGTTCCGCTGCGCCCCAGCGGATCGCCTGCTGGAAGAGGTTGGTCTTCATGCGCAGGTTGCGCCCGGTCATGATGTTGTCGAGCACGCTCATGCCCTTGAACAGCGCCAGGTTCTGGAAGGTGCGCGCCACGCCCATCTCGGCGACCTGGCGCGAGTTCATGTGCGAGAAGGTCTTGCCGCGAAAACTGATCGTGCCCTGCTGCGGCACATAGACGCCGTTGATGCAGTTGAGCATCGAACTCTTGCCCGCGCCGTTGGGGCCGATGATCGCGCGCACCTCATGCTCGCGCACGTCGAAGCTGATGTCGGTGAGCGCCTTGACGCCGCCGAAGGCCAGGCTGATGTTCTTGACCTCGAGGATGACCTCGCCGATGCGGCGGCCTTTGACGGCCGGCGCGGTCATTGCACTTTGTTCGACCATCGTGTTCATGCGGCAGCCTTCACAGCAGGCAGCACCGGCACGTCCACGATCTGTAGGGTCGCCGACACGCTGCCGCTGCGTCCATCCTCGAACTTCATTGCCGTCTCGATGAACTGCTCGGTCTTGCCACCGTACAGCGCCTCGACCAGCACCTGGTATTTGTCGGCAATGGCGCCGCGGCGGACCTTGCGCGTGCGCGTCAGCTCGCCGTCGTCGGCATCGAGTTCCTTGTGCAGGACGAGGAAGCGGCTGATCTGGCCGCCAGCGAGTTTTTCGTCGGCGGCCAGGTCGGCGTTGACCTTCTTCACGCAGTCGGCGATCAGCGCGCTCACTTCCGGCTTGCCAGCCAGATCGGTGTAGCCGGCATAGGGCAGGTTGCGCCGCTCGGCCCAGTTGCCGACGGCTTCGAAGTCGATGTTGATGAAGGCGCAGGCCTTGTCGCGCTTGTCGCCGAAGGCCACAGCTTCCTTGATGTACGGGAAGAACTTGAGCTTGTTCTCGATGTACTTGGGCGCGAACATCGCGCCGCTGGCCAAGCGGCCGACATCCTTGGCGCGGTCGATGATCTTCAGGTGGCCGGTCGCGTCGAGATAGCCCGCGTCGCCGGTGCGGTACCAGCCGTCGGCAGTGAGCACCTCGCGCGTTGCGGCTTCATTCTTGTAGTAGCCCTTCAACAGGCCGTTGCTCTTGACCAGCAACTCGCCGTTGTCATCGACCTTGATCTGCACGCCTTCGATCGGCACGCCCACCGTGTCGGCTTTGACTTCGTTGTCGGGTTGCAGGCAGACGAACACGGCCGTCTCGGTCGAACCGTAGAGCTGCTTCAGGTTGATGCCGATGGCGCGGTAGAAGGTGAACAGGTCGGGGCCGATGGCTTCGCCCGCGGTGTAGGCCACGCGCACGCGCGAGAAGCCGAGCGTGTTGCGCAGCGGGCCGTAGATGAACAGGTTGCCGAGCTGGTAGGCGAGTGCGTCGATGACGCCGATGGTTTTGCCGTCCATCCGCGCGGGGCCGACACGCTGCGCCAGATCCATGAAGCGGCGGTAGAGCCACTTCTTGATGGCGCTGGCGTCTTCCATGCGGATCGTCACGCTCGTCAGCAGCGCTTCGAACACACGCGGCGGTGCGAAGTAGTAGGTCGGCCCGACTTCCTTCAAATCGATCGCCGCCGTGGCCGCGCTCTCGGGGCAGTTGACGACGTAGCCGCAGGCCAGCCACTGCGCGTACGAAAAGATGTTCTGGCCCACCCAGGCCGGCGGCAAGAACGCCAGCACCTCTTCGCGCGCCGTCAGCTTGTCGAACTTCGCACCGGCCTGGGCTCGGTCCAGCAACGAGAAGTGGCTGTGCACCACGCCCTTCGGGTTGCCGGTCGTGCCGCTGGTGAAAAACATCGCCGCCACGTCGTGCGCATCGGCTTTGGCGACTTCGGTGTCGAACACATTCGGCACGTTCGTGGCCAGCAGCGCATCGAGCGCCGCCAGCCCCGGCTCGCTGTAATTGCGCAGGCCGCGCGGGTCGTCGAACCAGATGTGCGCCAGCCCCGGGCATTGCGGCCGGATCTCGAGCAGCTTGTCAACCTGCTCCTGGTCTTCGACGATCGCAAACGCCACCTCGGCGTTGACGATCGGGAACACGAACTCGGTGGATGCCGCGTCCTGGTACAGCGGCACCGGAATGGCGCCGAGCGACTGCGCGGCCAGCATCGACGCATACAAACGCGGCCGGTTCTCGCCGATGACCACGATGTGCTGCCCGCGCGTCAAACCGGCTGCAGCCAAGCCGTTGGCGAGCTGCTTGACCAGACCCGCGAGCTGGCGCCACGTCAGCGCCTGCCAGATGCCGTACTCCTTCTCGCGCAACGCCGCTGCGTCGGGCCGCGCTTTGGCGTGCTCCAGCAACAGGCGGGGGAAAGTGTTTTGCACGGGGGTGTAGCGCTGTGACGAGTGAATCCGTTGGAGCGCGATGCTAGGAAGAAGTTTGACGCCATGTTGTCGTTCTGACGACAATCCAAGGGCTATCCCGGCAAGGACTTTCCCAGGGTGTTCGCGTCAGCTCTTCGTCAACAAACCAGCGCATGGGCCCTCGGAATTCAACGTCCAACACGACGACCTCGCTGCGCCATCGCGTGCGCGCCGCCACGGCCGACGAACTCGACCGCGTGCCGTGGTGGCCGCTGCTCGACGCGCCGCAGCGCAGTCGCGTCGCCTCGGACATGCAGGTCGCCGAGGCCGAGCCCGGCGAAGTCTTGTGCCGCCTCGGCCGGCCGGCCACGCTGTGGCTCGGCGTCGTCGAAGGCCTGTTGAAGATGAGCAACGACAGTGCGGTCGGTGCGCCGATCACCTTCACCGGCGTGCCGTCTGGCGCTTGGTTCGGCGAAGGCACCTTGCTCAAGCGCGAGAGCTACCGCTACAACATCGAGGCGCTGAGGAAGAGTGTGGTCGCCGGCCTGCCGATCGCCACCTTCGAGTGGTTGCTCGACCGCAGCCTCCCTTTCAACCGCCACCTGATGAACCAGTTGAACGAGCGCCTGTCGCAATTCATCGGCGCGCGCGAGATCGACCGCATGGCCGACCCGGACACCAAGGTTGCGCGCAGCCTGGGTGCGCTGTTCCACCCGGTGCTGTATCCGGGTGTCGGCGAGCTGTTGCGCATCACGCAGCAGGAACTCGGCTACCTGGTCGGCTTGTCGCGGCAGCGCGTCAACGAGGCGCTGACGAAGCTGCAGCAGCGCGGCTGGATCCGCATCGAGTACGGCGGCGTGCGCGTGCTCGACCTGCAGGCGTTGCAGCGCGCGCAGCCTGCGAGCCGCTTACAGCTGTAGACGCAATCTCACAGCGTTGGCGCGATGGCCGGCCTAGATTGGTCTCAAGCATCGGGCGGCATAGCCACAGTGTGCGGCGGTTGCGAGTGGGGAGGCCGGCCCATCAAGGTCGGCTCGTGATCTGCACGACACCAAGGAACTGTCATGCCCAATCGGTTGCGGCGCTTGCCCCGCCTCGTCCTCGCCATGGGGATGCTCAGCGCCCCCGCGCTCGCCGACACCGTCGATGCACGCTTTCCACGCGACGCGCGAGACCGCGCCAATGTCTTCACGCGCATGTTCCCCGAGCTGCCGCCGTTCGCGGCACAAAGCGACGCCGTGCGCAACGCGGCGCGACTGATCGGTGCCAAGGGCGGACTGCTCGACGCCCAGGACAACCTCAGCGATCCGATCCAGTCGATCCTGAATCAGCCGGTCTTCAGCCCCGACAACCTCGACAACACCGGCAATGCGTTGTTGACCGCGGGTGTCACCTTCTTCGGCCAGTTCCTCGACCACGACGTGACGCTCGATCTGCGCTCGCGTCTGCAGGAACGCGCCGAGCCGGGCCGCACCGTCAACTTCCGCAGTGCGGCGTTCGACCTCGACTCGCTCTACGGCGAAGGCCCGGAGCGCTCGCCCGAGCTCTACGAGCTGATCGACGGCGACATCAAGTTCATCGTCCACGAAATCCCGGGCTCGCCCGCCGTGTCGCGAAAGGGCGCGATGCGCTACGACCTGCCACGCGACAGCGCGGGCGACGCGATCGTGGCCGACAGCCGCAACGATGAAAACATCATCCTGTCGCAGCTGCAGGTGGCGATGCTGCGCTTCCACAACGCGGTCAGCGATCGCCTGCGCGCCAGGCACCGCGGCGCGCAGGCGCGCGAGTTGTTCGCGCAGGCGCAGCGCTTGGTGCGCTGGCACTACCAGTGGATCATCGTCAACGAGTTCCTGCCGGCGACGATCGGCGCCGACCGGCTCGAGCTGATCCGCCGCGAAGGCCTGCGCTACTACGACGTCGAGCGCTCGCGGCACCTCGACGGTCCCTCGAGTGGACCGAAGATCCCGGTCGAGTTTTCAGCCGCCGTCTATCGCTTCGGCCACTCGCAGGTGCGGCCGAGCTACCGCCTGAACTTCGGCCCCGATGGCGGTGCGCCGTTTTTCGCCTTCGTCTTCGACGACCAGCAGGACCCCAACGCGGCCGATCCGAACGACTTGCGCGGCGGCCGCCGCGCCGCGCGCCGGTTTGTCGATTGGCAGACCTTCTTCAATTTCGGCGACGGCAACGTGCGGCCGAACAAGCGCATCGACACCAAGCTGTCGAGCATCCTGTTCGATCTGCCGGGCTCGCGCGCACCGGCGCCGGGCCTGCCGACCGACGGTGTGCAGTCGCTGGCTTCGCGCAACCTGATCCGCCACGTCAACTTCGGCCTGCCGTCGGGTCAGGCGATCGCGCGGCGCATGAAGGTGCCTGTGCTGACCGCGGAGCAACTGGCCGAGCTGGCGCCGCACGGCATGAGCGAGAGCACGCCGCTGTGGTACTACATCCTGAAGGAGGCCGAGGTGATGGAAGAAGGCCGGCGCCTCGGGCCGGTGGGCGCGCGCATCGTCGGCGAAGTCTTCATCGGCCTGCTGCGCGCCGATCGCTCGTCGTACATGGCGGCGGAGCCACGCTGGAAGCCGACGCTGCCCTCGGCCGGCGGCGCCGGCAGTTTCCGCATGACCGACCTGCTGACCCTGGCGGGAGTCGTGCCACCGTTGCAGTGAACGGGCCCGCGAGCGGCGCCACGGCAGACCAACGCTAACCGCCGTCGTTGCCGACGCCCGCCGCCACATGCCCGGCCGGCACGTGCGGCGCGGCGTTGTCGATGTGGCCCGTCTGGTCGTCGAAGAAGAAGTCGGGCTCGAACTCGCGCAGGAACTCGCCTTTGGGCAGGCCGCCGAGGAACATCGCTTCGTCGACGTCGATCTGCCAATCCATCAGCGTGCGGATCGCCCGCTCGTGCGCTGGCGCGCTCCGGGCCGTGACGAGCGCGGTGCGGATGCGCATGCCGGCCACCGGCTCGCGCTGCAGGCGGTGCAGCGCTTCGAGCAGCGGCTTGAACGGGCCGGGTGCGAGCGGCATGCCGGCGTGGTCACGCTCGTGGCTTTGAAAGGCGGCCAGGCCTTCGCGCTGGAAGACGCGCTCGGACTCGTCGGAGAACAGCACGGCGTCGCCGTCGAAGGCGATGCGGACTTCGCCCGGGTGCGCCTGCGACGCACGTGCCGACTGCGTGATCACGCGCGCGGCAGGCACCGCGGCGGCCAGCGCCGAGCGCACGTCGGCCTCGTTGGTGGACAGGAACAGGTGCGCGTTCAGCGGCTTGAGATAGCGCCACGGGCTCTGGCCGCGCGTGAACACGCCACGCTCGATCGGCAGACCGTAGTGCTGGCAGGAGCGGAAGACGCGCATGCCCGACACCGGGTCGTTGCGCGACAGGATCACCACTTCGACCAGCTTGGCGCCGTTGGCGTTGAACGCCAGCAGCTTGTTGACCAGCGAAAACGCCGCGCCCGGCCGCGCCGGCTGCTCGAGCCGGCCGAGCTGCAGTTGCATGTAGGCGCGGTCGTCGCGCGCCTCGAAGACGCGGTTCTCCTCTTCGAAATCGAACAGGGCACGCGAAGAAATGGCCACCACCAGGCGGCCGTCGAGGGAAGTGGCCATGGCAAGGGCGATCGTAGCGGCCCGCGTGCGCTTTGCACGGCGGCCGGCCGACCCAGCCTCAAGACCAGGTCCGGGGCACCGACACAAGATGTGCCATGGAATCTTCGTTCGTCGCGCGCCGCTGCGCCCGCCTCCTGTACTGCCTCGGGCTGGCGGCGCTGGCATTGCTGGTGCTGCCGGCGCATGCGAACGGGCCGCTGCCCTTGACCGACGACCAAGCCAGCATCGATCTATGGCCCGCGGTCACACTGCTGTCCGATCCGGAACACCGGTTCGACGAGCGCAGCGTGCTCGCGCGCCGGGCCGACTTCCGGCGCCCGGATGCGCCGCATGCCAACCTCGGTGTGCGCCGCGACACGGTCTGGCTGCGCGTGCCGCTGCAGGTGCCGCGCAGCGAGCGCGGGCGCTGGGTTCTGGACATCGATTACGCGTCGCTCGACCGGGTCGACGTCTTCGTCGTCAGCGATGGCCTGGTGACACAACACCACCGACTGGGCGACGAGCTGCCGTTCGCCGAACGGCCACTGCCCACGCACTCACACGCGGTGCCGCTGGTGCTCGAAAGCGGCCTCGAGCAGGAACTGCTGCTGCGCGTGCGCACCACCAGTTCGATGATCGTGCCGCTGCACCTGATGGCCGAGGTGCCATTCCACGCCCGCCAGTCCCAGGTGCAGATGGTGCAGGGCATCATGGCTGGTATCGGCCTGTGCCTGTTTGGCTATTCGCTGGTGCACGCGTTCATGCTGCGCAGCGCGATGTTCGCGTGGTACGGGCTGGCGGTGGCCAGCATGACGCTGTTCTTCTTCGCTTTCTACGGGCTGGCGCCGCAGCACTTGTGGCCAGGGCATCTCTGGCTGTCGATGAATGCGGCGCCGTTGCTGGTGCTGCTGGGCGTGGTCTGCGGGGTGCGCTTCATCGGCGTGACGCTGCAGGTGCGCGAGCTGTCGCACTGGCTGCACTGGGCTCAGGCGCTGGTCTGGATCGGTGCGGCGGTCAGTGCCGCCGCGTTCGCGCTCGGTGCGATCGACTACCGCCTGGCCCAGCTGGCCGGCACCGTGTTCGGCGTGCTGTGCATGCTGGTCACGCTGCCGGCGGCGTTGCTGTCGGTGCGCCGCGGCGACCGTGCGGCCTGGGTGCTGACCATCGGCTGGACGGCGTACGCCATCGGCGCGTTCACGATGGCGCTGTTGCTGCGTGGCAAGGTGCCCTTCAACACCTGGACTGACTACGCCATTCAGGTCGGCTCGGTGACGCAGATGCTGTCGTGGCTGGTGGTGCTGAGCTTGCGCATGGAGGAGGTGCGCCAGTCGGCGCACCGCGTGCACGCCGAGCGCGACGTGATGCGTTCGCTGGCCGAGACCGACGCGCTGACCGGCCTGCCCAACCGGCGCGGCCTGCGCCAGCGCCTGGAGGCGAGCCTGCCGGCCTGCGCACCGGGGCGGCTGGGCGCGCTGTTCATGGTCGATCTCGACGGCTTCAAGGCCGTCAACGACCGCCTCGGCCACGACGCCGGCGATCTCCTGCTCAAGGCGGTGGCCGAGCGCCTGCGTGGGCTCGTGCGTGCCGGTGACAGCGTGGCCCGCCTGGGCGGCGACGAGTTCGTGATCTGCGCCGACGGATTGCCCGGCGCCAGCGAGGCGCAACGCCTGGGCGAGAAGTTCGTGCAGGCCTTTCACCAGGCGCCGTTTTCGATCGACGGCCAGCCTTGCGAGGTCGGCCTGACCGTGGGTTACGCGCTGGCGCCGCTCGACGGCAGCGACGCCGACGCGCTGCTGAAACGCGCCGACGCGGCGCTGTACGCTGGCAAGGCCGCAGGCAAGGGCCGCGTGCTCGGCGCGCACCAGATGCGCGCCGACAGCGAAGGCTTCCGCGCGCAGGTCGCTACAGAGTCAGTGTGAACCGGTGACAAAGCCGATCGGCCCGCGCTTCGGGTTGGCGTCGGGCAGGTCGCCGGGCTCGATGGTGTCGCGCCCCGCCAGCCGTGCGTTGCCGAAGGCGGCCGTCCAGGCGCGCCGCATCTCGCGGGGCGCCAGTTCGCTCATGCGGTCGAGCACGGCGTCCGACGGCTCGGCCGGGAAGCGCTCGCCCCAGCGGTGGCCATCGCGCAGCCGCGTGTACAGGCGCTGCGCGATCGCGCGCGCGGCGTCGCGATCGGGTGCTGCAACTTCATAGACATTGACGCGGTTCAGGATCGGCTCGGGGATGGCGCGATCGTCGTTCGCGGTAGCGATCCAGATGACCTGGCTGGCGTCGATCGAGACCTCGGCGAATTCGTCGGTGAAGTCGGCCGCGGTGTCGTGCTCGAGCAGGCTGTACAGCGCACCGAGCGGGTCGTAGGCGTGCTCGCCGCGCGAGGCCTTGTCGATCTCGTCGACCACCATCACCGGGTTGGCGTACGGACCATCGACCAGGGTTTCAAAGACCTTGCCCGGGCGCGCGCCCTTCCACTGGCTGGAGGCACCGGACAGCACCCAGCCGGCGGTCAGGCTCGACATCGAGACGAAGCCCATGCCGGTGCCGAGCAGTGCGGCCAGCTCGCGCGCGAAGTGGGTCTTGCCGACGCCCGGCGGCCCCAGCAGCAGCATCGGCGTGATCTCCAGGCCGTCGCCGCTGTCGTGTGTCAGCGCCAGCTGGCGTTTCAGGTCGTCGAGCACGGCATGGAAGTTGGGCAGCTCGTCGTAGAGGTGCTCCATCGCCGGCAAGCCGGACGGCTTGACCTGGAAGCGCTCGGGCCCGCGCTCCAACATGCGCTCGTAGGTGTGGCGCAAGGGCTCATGCTCCTGCGCCGGCAGCCGGGCCAGGCGCTCGTGCACGTCGGCGCTGCGGTACACGCTGCGCATCTGCGCGATGCCGATCTTGGCGGCGTTGCGGCCGCCGTGTTCGAGGGGACGGGGTTCGTGTCAGTCATGCGGACCTTTCGCGAATCAGCCTGTGGCCCAGATTGAAGCAAGTGCGCGCGCGATGCAAGCCTGCAAATGACCGCCATCCCCAATCCGATTGCGGGGCACGCACGCAGGGACCGTGCCGGTGTGCAACAAGTCGCATCCCGCGGGCCGCAGTCTGCGCGTGCGCGACGACACCGGCGTGAGACGCAGGCGGCGCGGAAACGTCGCGCGGCGACTGCACACAACCGGTCACGGCTGACGGCGCGCGCGCGGTTCACACTTCGAACGCAGACCAACGCCAACGAAATCGCCATGAACGCTCTCGATAACAACCCGCCCGTTCTACCGCAGTGAAGCCTTCCCCGAAGACGTCGCCGATCTCGTCGAGCCGAGCCTTCCACGGCTGCGGTGCCGCGCGCATGCCGCGCCGGCGGCGCCATGTGGCGATGCTGTGGTTGCTCGGCCTGCTGCCTCTGGCGGCGCTGGCCGTCGGCGCGAGCTGGGCGATCTGAGCAGCCCGGACTGCGCGACGACGCCATGAACGCTCTACAAAAACCACTGAAGACGCCCGCCCGTTCGAGCGCAGCGAGGCTGTTCCGGAAGATGTCGCCGACCTGATCGAGCGCTCGACGTTCATTGCCGCGGCGCGGTACCGCACCCGCCCATCGCGATTGTGGCTGTTGAGCCCACTGCCGATCGGCGCTGCCGCCGGCCTCGCCGTCGCGGTGCTGCAACGCCTGCTGCACTGAAAGTCTTAGCGGGGGCGCCGAAGGCGCTTCGGGGCGGCTACTTCACCCAGGTGTTGAGCTGGATGATCGGCATCAGCACCGCCAGCATGATCACCAGCACGACGGCGCCCATCGCGCCGATCAAGAGCGGCTCGAGGATGGTGGCCATGCCCATCGCGCGGCGCTGGACCTCGCCGCTGAGCTGATCGGCCGCGCGCTGCAGCATCTTCGGCAGCGTGCCGGTCTGCTCGCCCAAGCGGGCGAACATGGCCAGCAGCCCCGGAAAGCGTTTCTTCGACGCCATCGCATTGGCCAGCGGCGCGCCTTCGCGGACCTGCACCAGCGCGGCCATCGCGTCGGCGCGCATGGCGCGGTTGGATTGGGTTTCGGCCGCGGCTTGCAGCGCTTTCAGGATCGGCACGCCGGCGCCGGCCAGCATTGCCAGCGTGCCGGCAAAGCGCGCTGCGTTGTAGCCGCGGGCCAGCCGGCCGACCAGCGGCAGCGTCAGCCAGAAAGCGTCGAAACGCTCGCGAAAGGCGTCGCCGCGCAGGGCAGTCATCAAGGCGATGCCACCGGCCACCCCGGCCAGCAGGACCAGCCAGCCCCACTCGCGGACGAAGGCTGACAGCGCCAGCATCGCCACCGTCAGGAAGGGCAGGGTGCGTTTGCTGCCGGCATAGACGCCGGCTACCTGCGGCACGACATAGGTCAGCAGCGCGATGACGATGACGATGGCGATCAGCGAGACGATCGCTGGGTAAAGCATGGCGCCGATGACCTTGGACTTCAGTTGCTGGCGGGCTTCGAGGTCGTCGGCCATGCGCTCCAGCACCGGGCCAAGTGCGCCGCTCTGCTCGCCGGCGGCGACCACGGCGCGGTAGACATCGTCGAACTCGCGTGGCGCGGTGGCCAGCGCCCGCGCAAAGCTGTTGCCGGCATTGACCTCGCTGCGCAGGTGCGCGACCAGCTCGCGCTGACGCGGCTCTTCGCTGTCTTCCATCAACGCGGTCAGCGCACGTTCGAGCGGCAGGCCGGAACCCACCAAGCCGGCCATCTGCCGCGTCCAAACGGCCAGGCCGGTGCCGTTGAAAACACGGCGCTTGAAGCGCGAGGCCACTTCGTCGTTGGCGGCCTGCACGACCATCGACACTTCGAGCGGCACCAGGGCCTGAGCCCGCAACTGAGCGCGCGCCGCCTTGGCGTTGTCGGCTTCGACCAGGCCGCTCTTGGGCTTGCCGTCGGCGTCGAGGGCTTCGAACTTGTAGGCGGGCATCAGCAGGGCGCCGGGCCGCCCCAAGCCCGGCTACGCCCACCCGGGGGGCAGCGAAGGGCCGAAGGCACAAGCTTGGGGGTTGTCACTACAGACTTACTCGCGGGTGACGCGCAGGACTTCTTCCGGCGACGTCACGCCCTCAACCACCAGCCGCTCGCCGTCTTCCCGCATCGGCCTCAGGCCGGCATTCTCGGCAGCCACGAAGAGCTGGCTCTCGGCGGCGCGGTTGTGGATCAGCGCGCGCACCTTGTCGTCGGCGGTCATCAGTTCGTAGACGCCGGTGCGGCCCTTGTAGCCGGTGCGCCCGCAGTCTTCGCAGCCGACAGGGTGGTAGCGGCCGCGGTCGTCGCGCGTCTTGCAGGTGTTGCACAGCTTGCGCACCAGGCGCTGCGCCAGCACGCCGAGCAGCGAACTGGACAGCAGGTAGGGCTCGACGCCCATGTCGATCAGGCGTGTCACCGACGACGGTGCGTCGTTGGTGTGCACCGTGGCCAGCACCAGGTGGCCGGTCAGCGAGGCCTGGATGGCGATCTGCGCGGTTTCGAAGTCGCGGATCTCGCCGATCATGATGACGTCCGGGTCCTGGCGCAGGATCGAGCGCAGGGCCTTGGCAAACGTCAGGTCGATGCGGGCGTTGATCTGCGTCTGGCCGATGCCGGGCAGCTCGTATTCGATCGGGTCTTCGACGGTGAGCACATTGGTCGTGCTGGTTTCCAGCGTCTGCAGGCCGGCGTAGAGCGTCGTCGTCTTGCCGGAGCCGGTCGGGCCGGTGACGAGCACGATGCCGTGCGGCTGCTGCACCAGTTGCTTGAACTTGGTGAGCACGTCGCCGCTCATGCCCAGCGACTCGAGCGTGAACTTGGCTTCGCCCTTGTCCAGCAGGCGCAGCACGGCGCGCTCGCCGTGGGCGTTGGGCAGTGTCGACACGCGCACGTCGATGGCGCGGCCGCCGATGCGCAGCGAGATGCGGCCGTCCTGCGGCAGGCGCTTCTCGGAGATGTCGAGCTCGGCCATGATCTTCAGGCGCGAGATCAGCGCGGCGTGCAGCGCGCGGTTGGGCTCGACGACTTCGCGCAGCGTGCCATCGACACGGAAGCGCACCGAAGAATTGCGCTCGTACGGCTCGATGTGAATGTCGCTCGCGCCGTCTTTCGCGGCCTGCGTCAACAGCGCGTTCAGCATGCGGATGATCGGCGCGTCGTTGGCCGCTTCGAGCAGGTCTTCCACCGCCGGCAGATCCTGCATCATGCGCGACAGATCGACCGCCGACTCGACTTCGCCGACCACCGCCGCCGCACTCGATTCACCGCCAGCGTAAGCGGCCTGAATGCGCTGCGCCAGCGTGGCAACCGGCTCGCGCTCGAAGCGCTGCACGCCATAGACGCGCGTCACTTCCGACAGCGCTGCCGGCGATGCATGCTCGCCGGCCCACAGCGTCAACTCGCGGCCGTCGTCTTCGAGCAGCAGCGTGTTGGCCTTGGCAAAGGCGTAGGGCAGGGGGTGGCGGGAGCCCATCGTTGGCTTTCGACGCTCAGTTGGTCTTCGGCGCCGAGGCTGTGTCCGCGGAGGCCGGGGTGACAGCGGCGGTACGGCCGAGGCGGCGGCTTCGGCGGGCACGCTGCGGCGGCAGCACCGGCGCTTCATTGATCGGCAGCAACAGGTGCTGTGACGGCTGCGAGCCCTTTCTGCTGCGCGCGGATCAGGTCGTAGCGGTCGAGCGTGAGCTTGTTGGCGTCTTCCGGCCGTGCGCATGACGATCGGGCGCAGGAAGACCATCAGGTTGGTGCGCTTGCTTGGTGCGCGACTCGCTGCGGAACAGGTTGCCGACGAATGGAATGTCGCCGAGCAGCGGCACCTTGGTCTTGCTGTCCTCGAAGCGGTCCTCGATCAGGCCGCCGAGGACAAGGATCGCGCCGTCATCGACGATCACGTTCGACTCGATCGAGCGCTTGCTCGTGGTCGGGCCGGCGCCGCTCGGTGCCGGCGGCCTGGCCGACCACGTCGGAGCTCTCCTGGAAGATCGTCAGCCGCACGTGCCGCCTTCGCCGATCTGCGGCTTGATGCGCAGCGTGATGCCGACGTCCTTGCGTTCGATGGTCTGGAACGGGTTGGTCGTGCCGGTGCCGGTGCTGGTGAACTGACCGGTGATGAAGGGCACGTTGCTGCCGACGACGATCTTGGCCTCTTCGTTGTCGACCGTGATCAGGTTCGGCGTTGACATGATGTTGGTGTTCGGCTGCGTCTGCAGGAACTGCGCGATCGCGGCCAGCGCCGTACGAGCCGCCGAAGTCGCGGATCACGCCGATGTTCAGGCCGCCCCGAGCGCCGGGAGGTTGCCAGCCGCGCCGCGGTGGTCGTGATGCCCGCGATGTCGGGCACCCCGACAGGTTGAGCGGTGTTGCTGCGCTGCCGAGGTTGGTGCCGATGACGCCGACGTTTTTGTCGCCGTCCTTGCCGATCAGGCCCTGCCACTGGAAGCCGAAGTCGGCGGCGTTGTCGCCCCCGACCTCGACGATCAGGCTTTCGATGTAGACCTGCGCACGGCGGGTGTCGAGCTGGTCGATCATCGAGCGCACCTGGCGGTACATCGGCTCGGCGGCGGTGATGATCAGCGAGTTGGTCGACGGGTCGGCCTGGATGAAGCCGCCGGTCGACGGCCCGGCCGAGGCCTGGATCGGCGCGGTGGCCTGCGGCGATGCGCCCGCCGCACTGCCTTGCTGTTGCAACTGCTGTTGCTGCTGCGGCTGCGTCGCCGAGATACCACCACCGCCGCCACCACTGCCGGTGGTCGTGAAGGCCGCGCGCAGGACCTGCGCCATCTTGGTCGCGTCGGCGTTCTTCAGGTGCACGACCCAGATGTTGCCCGCCGGTCCACCCGTCGTGTTTGCCCGGTCGAGCTTGTCGACGATGCCGCGCACCTGCGCCAGCTTGGCCGCGTTGCCCGAGCGCACGATCAACGAGTTGCTGCGCGAGTCGGCGATCACCGACAGCGCGCCGCCGGCCGCCGTGGGCACGCCCGGCACCGTACCGGCGCTGCCGCCGTCGGACAGGCGCTGCACCAGCGGTGCCATGTCGGCGGCGACGCCGAACTTCAACGGCAGGATTTCGATGTCGCCAGCGGCCGGCTGGTCGAGCGCGGCAATGATCTTGCCGATGCGCGACAGGTTGTCGGCGTAGTCGGTGATGATCAGCGAGTTGTTGCCCGGATTGGCGTTGATCGTGTTGTTCGGGCTGATCAACGGCCGCAGCACGGCCACCAGGTTGTTCGGGTTCTCGTGGTTCAAGCGGAAGATCTGCGTCAGGATCTGGTCGCCGCGCCGGCCCGAGTTGCCGATCGACACCGTACCGGCCTGCAGCTTCGCATCGGCTTCGGGCACGACCTTCAGCAAGCCGGCGTTTTCGACGACCGTGAAGCCCAGCCCGCGCAGCGCCGACAGGTAGTTCAGGTAGGCCTCGTTGACTGTCAGCGGTGTCTCGCTGTAGACGGTGATCGCGCCCTTGACGCGCGGATCGACGACGATCTGCCGGTTCATCATCGCGCCGATGGCGCGTGTGACCGCTTCGATGTCCTGATTGACGAAGTTCATCGTCACCCGCGTGGCACCGCGCTGCGCGGCTGGCTTCTTGGCGGGCGCGGCCGGTGCTGCGGCCTGTGCGAACAGCGTGCCGGGCGTCGTCACGCCGACGGCTGCGGCGAGGACGGCCGAGCCGATGCGTTGCAGGCGGGGAGTGAGTTGTCGTTGTTGCTTCATGGTCATCCGATCGAAATCACAGAGCTCGTGCCCTGACGCTTGCCGATGATGTTCAGCAGGTTGTTCAATGCCGATTCACTGCCAGGTTCGGCTGTGGCCTCGCCGCGAAAACGCAGCCCGCTGCTGGTCCACTGGCCACCGCCACTCAACTTGAGCGCGCCGTCCACAGTGATCAGCTTGATCGTCGCCGCGTCACCGCTGGCCGCGTCGCCCTTCAAGGTCAGGCGGTAGCTGCCGAGTTCATTCAAGGTCGAGACGCGCGACGAGGCATGCGCGATGTCGAGCGACGCATCGCCCGAAAAACGCATGCGACCCTGCACCGACTCGACAGTGAGGCCCGGAGAGGTCAGGCGCATCGTGCCGCCCATCTGCATCGTGTTCCACGGCGTGCCCAGGCCGGCGAGCAGCCCGGCCGGCCACTGGCCGATCGTCGTACTTTCCTGCGGCAGCACATTCACCGCCACGCGGCCCCAGCCGGGCGTAATCCGCGCCCGCACCTCACCACGCAGACAACAAGCCTGGCGCAGGCGCAGCTCAGGCACGAGGCCGGAAAAACCGAGCCGCCAGTGCAGACGGTCGGGCAGCGCTGCGGCGTCGCGGCTGCCGGCGCCGCCGGTCAATATCGGCAGCGCGCTGCCGTTCCAGACCGTGCCACGGGCGTCGGTCAACAGCAGCCGGCCGCCGGTGGCGACATCGACGCGCGAGGCCAGCCAGCCGGCCGGCACAAAGGCCACCAGTCCGGCCAGCGCGCCCATCAACGCACCCGTACCGGCCCAGCGATGCGCCGAGGTGCGCACGCGCTGCCAAGCCAGTTCGGCCAGCGTGCTTTCGGCAAAGCCGGTGCGTGCAAAGCGGCCGGGGCCGCGCCCGAACCAGCCTTTGATGCGCGCGAACCATCAAGGAGAGCCCCCGGTGCCCGGCATCTGCACGATGACCGTGCCGCTGTAGCCCTGAGGGCCCCGCGTCAGGTTGGCTTCGATCGGCCGCGTGCGCGCTGCCGATCGCGCTTCGGCAAGCCAGTCGCGGACTTGGGTGCCGGTGGCGTTGGTGAAAGTGACCGTGGCGCGGTCGCCGCCGAGCTGTCAGCCGGCCGGCGCTGCCGAGCGCATCGGTGGCGGTCTTCAGCGCTGCCTGCGCCTGCAGCCCGCCTACCGGTGGCAAGCGCGCGCAGCGCCGTCGCTTCGCCGGCCAGGACGCTGCATCTGCTGCAATTGGGTATCGATCTGGTCGAGGCGCGCTGGCGCCGTGCTGGTAGCTGCGCCAGGCCGGCGCAATGCCGACGAACCAGAGCAGGACCAAGCCGAGTCGCCCAGCCCAGCCAACCGGCGATGCGCCGTTCGCGCGGCGTCGAGGGCCTGCCAGCGTTGGCGCCAGCGGCGCGGTCAGCGTGCCCAGGCGGGAGCCGGGCGGGCTTGAGGCGGAAGGGTTGCGGAGTTCATCAGGAGCGGCCCGTTGCTGCGGTTGGGCCGGCTGAGGGTCAAGCGCACTGCCTTCCTGGGCCACGGTCCAGCCACCGCCGGCGAGTTGGCTGCGGAACTCGGCGATCTGCGTCTCGCTCCAGCCGACAGCGGCGAACATCAGGCGGCCGTTGTCGAACTTGAGCGTCTGCAGCGGCGCCTGGCCGGCAGGCCAGGCTGCAGCCGCAGCGCCGAGCAGGGTCTCGAGGTCGTTGTCGCCGGTCTTGCCGGCCGCGGCGCGCAGCAGGTCGGTTTCGCGCTGCATCTGCGCCGGGGCGTCGAGCACGGCGCGCACCTGCGGGTGGGCATTGCGCAGCAGCGACACCATGGCCCCGCGCTTGGCCGCGATCTGCCGCTCCTGGTGCCACGACCACAGGTTCAGGCCGACCACCTGCAGCGCCAGCAGCGTGGCCAGCCCCCAGCGCACCGGCCGCCAGCCGGCACTGCGAAAACGCCGCAGCGCATCGCGCAGGGCGACGGTGCCGCGGTGCTTCGGTGCGATGTCGAACTGCAGCAGGTTCCACAGCGAGCGCATCGAGCGCAGCAGGCGCTGCTCGTCGGAGAGAACGGTGACCGTGCCGCCGAGCCAGCGCTCGGCCGGCGCGGCCACGGCCGGGTGCGCTGTCCAGCGCGCCGGCTGCGCGGTCCACTGTCTGAGCATCTGCTTGGCCAAGGCGCCGCCGACGCCCATGCAGATCACGCCCTTGGCGTCGGACCAGGTGAGCTGCATCGGCGCACTGGCATCGTCGCCGAAGGCCGCGCTGAAGTGGCCGAGCGGCATGTCTTCGGGCCACGACATCGGCACCGCGCGCTCAACGACCAGGCCAGCCTTGTCGAGCGCCGTCAACTCGCCCTTGAGCCAGGCTTTGTCGATCACGCCGACCCAGCCGGTCTGGCCGCCGGCAAGGCCGGGTGCGAGCGCGAAGTGCACGCTGTCGGCGTCGTCGAGCAGTTGCTCCTCCAGGGTGCCGGCGATCGCGGCGCGCAGCCGGGCGGCCGGTGCCTTGGGCACGGCGATGCGGTGCCAGCTGACGTCGGTGTCGGCGAGCACGACGATCGCGCTGTCGGCCTTGGGCAGCAGCGCGGCCTTGGCGCGGCCGTGGCGAGCGATGTTCAGTCCGTCGGGCGACAGCACATACAGCAGCTCGGCCGAGCCCTCGCGCGAAGGCGGCGCGGCGTCGGCACCGCTGAGCAGGCGGGGCCGCGACGGGAGCAGGATGACGAGCGTGGACATGTCTTGTTTCAGGCTGGCGCGCGCGCAATGCCGCGCTCCACCAGAGCGCCGGCAACAAGTAACAGAGCGGGGAGTGTAGTAGCGGGCCGAGCAGCGCCTGCAACAAGGAACCGTGAGGAACTAGGGTGCCTCGGCATCAGTTGCCCTGGCCCACGTTCACGCCTTCGCGCAGGCTCACGCGCTCGCGCGACTTGACGACGATCTCGAGCTGGACCCGTTGCACCAGCGAGCGCTCTTCGAGCACCCGCTCCTCCAGCCGCAGCCGGCCCTGGATGATGAAGAAGTTGCTGGTCACGGCCAGCACCTCCCGGTCAGCGGCGCGTGCCTGGACGACGGGGAAGTAGCCGAGGGCCGTCGGCGAGGTCAGATCCTTCAGTGGGGTGCGCTGGCGATCCTGGACCAGGCGCTGGGCATTGCCGAGCGTCATGCCGTCGACCGTAGCGGCGATGACCTCGGCCGCCGCGGTGTTCACGTTGACCTTGGCCGTGGCGTCCGGCAGCACGTCGACCCAGGGGTCGAGGCGCTTGATGGTGTCGGCGTCGATGCCCAGCCAGGCCAGTTGAGACAGATGCTGGGGCGCGATGGCGACCGTGCCGGTGCTGTTGGGGCCAGGCCAGGCCTTGGCCAGCACCGTGGCGATGCGGGCGGCGCAGTCGCCGGTCGCGCCGCCCTGGTCGCACAGCCGCTGCAACACCTTCTGCTCGGCCTCGACGACCTTGCCGTCGGCGTCGATCAGGCGGCGCAGATTCCATCGCGACTGGGCGTCGGTGATCGAGCCGGACAGAAAGGCGTCGAGAGAATCGTTCTCGGCGACGCTGTTGTTGTCGCGGTCGGCGGCCAGGAACGACGACAGCCGTGCTTCGGCCAGCGGCACCGCCCAGGGCTCGCCGAGGTGGTCGCGCGGGTCGTTGGCGTTGTTGCGTGCGTCCTCGCGCAAGATCAGGCGCGCCCAATCGAGGGCGCCGGAGAGGATCCAGGCCGCCTGGGTGCGCGCCCGCTCGGCCGCCTCGACCTGGATGGCCCGCCATTGCTGCCAGACCATGCCGGCGGCCAGCGTGGTCACCAGCGTCATGATCAGCATGGCCAGCAGCAGCGCCGCGCCGCGCTGGGCCGGGAGCGACGGCGTGCGTTTGAGTTTCATGACGGCAGCGGCTGGGGTGGCAGCAGCAGGTCACGCGTCACGGTGCTGCCGCCCTGGCCTTCGACCTGCTGCTGCAGCGTCAGCACGAGGCGCACCCCGGTGGGCAGCACGAACGATGCGGGTCCGCGCGCGGTGCCCGGGTTCACGTCGCCGCTGGATTGGGCGTTGGTCCAGGCATTGTTGCGATAGAAGTAGACCTGCCAGCCCCCCAGGCCTTCGTAGACCGTCAACTGGCCGGGCTCGTTGCCGAGCAATTGCTGGCTGGCCAGCCACGCGTCTTGCAAGCCTTGGGCGCTGGTCGCGATCGGCGAGGCCCAGCGCATCCAGCGCGTTTCCTGCAAGGCCCAGGTGACGACCTGCAGGCCGCCGGACTGTCGGCGGACGACGCGCAGCGTCTTGCCATCAAAGGCCAGCGCCGGCACCAGCTGCGTGGGGTGCAATTGCTGCAGGTCTTGTTCCCACTGTGCGAGCACGGTGCCCATGCGCAGCGTTTCATTGACCCGTGCATCCGCGGACTGCTTGGCCTCGGCCATGCTCGAGACGCCGCGCCACGACATCGTGGCCAACAGCGCCATCAGCGCCAGCGCGACCAGGACTTCGACCAGCGTAAAACCGTGGTGCTTGCGCTTCATGGGTAGCGGGTCAGCACCGTCGAAAGATTCAGCAGGGGCGTGCCGGCCTCATCGGCGATGTTGGCATCGACGCGGCGGAAGTTCGGGTTCGGCGTCGGCCGCACGATGAGCTGGCCCTTGAACGTGCGCCCCAACTGGTTGCAGGCGAAGTCGCTGTCGCCGATGCCCGGGAACTGCTTGGCGAGCTTCAGGTTGGTGAGCTGGTTGTCGGCGCACCACTGCGCGGCGCTGACATCGGCCAGGCGCTGCGCGTTGTTGGCCAGCGCGCCCGCGGCCTTGAAGCCTGCGCCGAGCGCCACGGCAACGATGGCCAGAGCGACCAGCACTTCGATCAGCGTGAAGCCGCGAGCAGCCGAAGCGGACTTCATGGCGTTGCTGCCGCGAAGGACGTGCGCGAGAACGGCGCCAGGCCATCGCTGGCCAGCATGACGCGACGCTCATCGCGGCTGAGGACGATGCGTTGCGCCGGCAGGATCGGTTCGGGGCCGAGCAGCACGGCGCGCGCACCGATGATCTCTGCGCTGACGCCGGGGCGCAGCCAGTGCGACGGCAGGTTGGAACTCCGGGGCAAGCCGATGAAGCGGAAGTTCGCGCCGTCGGTGGCCTCGGCGCCCGCAGGTTCCCAGCGCACGGTGATGCCCGACGAGCGCGCTTCCGTGCGCGCGCCTTCGAGCAAGGCGGCGAGCCGTTCAGCCTCTTCGTCGAGTTGCGCCTGCGCGCCGTCGCGCATTGACACGACGACCAGCGAAGAGGCCAGGGCGACGATCGCCAGGACGACGAGCAGCTCGATCAGCGTGAAGCCGCGGACGCGCACGGCCGTGACCAGATTCAAGCGTCTATTGCCATGAACCGACGTCGGCATCGTTGCCTTCGCCGCCGCTTTGGCCGTCGGCGCCGTAGCTGAAGACATCGACCTCACCCTTGATGCCTGGGTTCACGTACTGGTAAGGACGGTTCCAGGGATCGTTGGGCAGCTTGTCGAGATAGGGCTTCCAGTTCGGCGGGATCGTGCCGGCCGTTGGCTTGCGCGCGAGCGCTTCGAGGCCCTGCTCGGCGCTTGGAAAGCGCTGGTTGTCGAGCTTGTACAGCTTCAACTGTTGCATCAGGTTGCTGATATCGGTGCGGGCGGCGGTCACCTTGGCTTCTTCGGCGCGGTTGATGACGTTGGGCACGATCAACGCGGCGAGCACGCCAATGATGGTCAGCACCACCAGCATCTCGATCAGCGTGAAGCCGCGGCCGCGCAGGCGGTTCGTGGGTGGGGTCGGGAGTGTCATGGGCAACAGTGCGCAGGCTTTTTGCATGGTGTGCTTCCATCATAATGGGCCGATGAAAGCGCGCTTGTTGGCATTCGTGATCTGGGCCGCCGTCGCTGCGAGTGCCGTGTTCTGGCTGCTGCGCCTGTGGGCCTCTTCGCCCGCGGCGCCGCCCAACGTGGTCCAGGTGGCGACCGCGGCACCCGCGCGTGGCAACCTGGACAGTGTCTTCGGTGCGCCGAAGGCGGCATCGCCAACCGCGGCGCCGGTGGAGCCGGCATTGGCCTCGCGCTTCAAACTGTTGGGTGTGGCCGCGCCGCGCGAGGGCGGCGACACCACGGGCCTGGCCTTGATCGCGGTCGATGGCAAGCCCGCGCGCGGCTTCAAGGTCGGCACGGTGATCGATGGCGACCTCGTGCTGCAATCAGTGCATGCGCGTGGCGCTGCATTGGGCACGAGAGGTGCTGCGCCTGCCGTGTCGCTCGAGTTGCCGGCCTTGGCCGGGGCGCTGTCGAGCCCGCGCGCGGCGCCGCCTCCGGTGACCATGCCTGGGTTGCCGCTGCCGGGGACGGGTGCCATCGTCTCGGTGCCAACGTCGCCCGTACCACCGCCACCGCCAGCTGCCCCGTTTCAGGGCATGAGGCCTCCCGAGGCCGGCGAGTCGGCAGAGCCGCAGCCTGTTGCGCCGCCGGGCACGGGCAGCACTACGCGCTGATCGAATCGCCGGTCAGGCGTCCGTCAAGCGCACGGTGTCGGCGATGGTGTCCAGTTCACCGAGCTGCGAGGGCCCGGGATCTTCGCCTTCGGCCACTTCGGTGAGCAGCGAGGCCGCGGCGCGCACCAGCGGCCAGGCGAGCGTGGCGCCGGTGCCGTCGGTGCTCTCCATGCCCAGTTCGAGCAGCGCCGACGAGTGGAAAAGGTTGAGCGCGTAGTCCAGGCCCTGGTGGCTGTGGCTGCGGCAGAACACGCAGTAGTCGATGACCGGAGCGGCGATGCGCGAGGCCACCATGACGGCAGCGCAAGCGGGCAAGCCGTCGACCATGATCAGGTGCCGCCGGCCGGCGGCAACGAGCATGGCGCCGGTCATCATCGCGATGTCGAAACCGCCGAAGGCGGCCAGCACTTCCACCGGGTCGGCCACATCGCGATGCCGCGCTTGCGCGCTTTGCGTCACCGCCAGCAGGTGCGTCAGCAGGTTGGTGTCCATCTGCGGGTGCGCCAGCAGCAACTCGCGCACCGGCGCGCCAGTCAGGCGCGACAGGATCAGCGCCGCGCTCTCGTGTGAGCCGACACCCAGGCCCGCAAAGGCCAGCACGTTGCCGGGCAGCGACTGCCCAATCTCCATGCCGGCGCGGATCGCGGCCTGCGCTTGATCGACCGACATGGCCGGGCCGACACGTGCATTGCGCGTGCCGTGGGCGATCTTGCGCATCAACAGCCGCTCATGGGCGACCAGGCGATCGGCCACGCCGGCATCGACCACCGACACCGCCAAACCTTGCGTTGCCGCAAAAACGGACAGCGGCAGCTGCCCCGACAAGACCTGCCAGACGCGCTCGGCGGTGGTCTGCCCGGGCGGGGCCGGCAGGCCTTCGACCGCCAGGCCGTTGTCGCCGGCAAACAGCACCACCTGCGGCTCGCTGAAGCGTGGGCGCAAGGTGTCCTGGATCAGGCCGATGCGCACCGACAGCGGTTCGAGTTCGCCGAGGCTGCCGATGGTTTCGCCGCGGCGCTGCAGCTTGTCGCGCAGTGCGCGTTCGAGCGCCGCGTTGGCGGTCGGCGCGATCAGCGATTGGGTGGCGTTGTGCATGGCGGAGCGTGAAATGGTACCGAGGGGCGTCAGCGCAGGAACAAACTGTAGGCCGGGTTGTCGCTCTCGTCTGCGTAGGAGTAGCCGAGCTGGTCGAGAAACTGACGCAAGGCACGGGCGTCGCCGCGCGGTACCTGCAGGCCGACCAGGATGCGGCCGTGGTCGGCGCCCTGATTGCGGTAGTGGAAAAGGCTGATGTTCCAGTCGGGGTGCAGGGCGTTCAGGAAACGCATCAGCGCTCCCGGCCGCTCGGGAAACGTGAAGCGGTACAGGCGCTCGTCATGGGCCAGCGCGCTGCGCCCGCCGACCATGTGGCGCACATGCTCCTTGGCCAGTTCATCGTCGGTGAGGTTGACCGTGGCAAAGCCGTGGCGGACGAAGTTGCGCTCGATGCGCTCGGCTTCGTCGCGTTGGGCGATCGCAATGCCGATGAAGACATGGGCTTCATTGGCGTCGGAGATGCGGTAGTTGAACTCGGTGACGCTGCGCGAGCCGATCTGCTCGCACAGCCGCTTGAACGATCCGCGCGCTTCGGGCAGCGTGACGGCGAACAGCGCTTCGCGCTCTTCGCCGAACTCGGCGCGCTCGGCGACGAAGCGCAGGCGGTCGAAGTTCATGTTGGCGCCACAGGTGATGGCGACGAACGTCTGGCCCTTGGCCTTGTGTTCGGCTGCGTACTGCTTGATCGCGGCCACACCCATCGCGCCGGCCGGCTCGAGGATGCTGCGCGTGTCCTGGAACACGTCCTTGATCGCGGCGCAGACGGCGTCGGTGTCGACGACGACGTAGTCATCGACGAGTTCGCGCGCGATGCGGAAGGTCTCCTCCCCGACCAGCTTGACCGCGGTGCCGTCGGAGAACAGGCCGACGTCGGCGAGCGTGATCCGTTTGCCGGCGCGCACTGAACGCAGCATGGCGTCGGAGTCGTTCATCTGCACGCCGATGACCTTGACCTCGGGACGCACTGCCTTGATGTAGCTGGCCACGCCGGCAATCAGGCCGCCGCCGCCGATGGCGACGAACACGGCATCGAGCGGCCCCTGGTGCTGGCGCAGGATCTCCATCGCCACCGTGCCCTGGCCGGCGATCACGTCGGGGTCGTCGAACGGATGCACGAAGGTCAGGCCGCGCTCGGCTTCGAGCGTCTTGGCGTGGCCGTGGGCGTCCGAGTAGCTGTCGCCTTGCAGCACGACGTCGCCACCGAGGGCGCGCACCGCGTCGATTTTCAGCTTGGGTGTGGTGATCGGCATGACCACCGTGGCCTTGCAGCCCAGGCGCCGCGCCGACAACGCCACGCCCTGCGCATGGTTGCCGGCCGAGGCGCAGATGACGCCGCGCGCGCGCTCGGCCTCGGACAGATGAGCCATCTTGTTGTAGGCGCCGCGCAGCTTGAAGCTGAAGACGGGCTGTTGGTCTTCGCGCTTCAGCAGCACGTGGTTGCCAATGCGCCGCGACAGCGTCCGCGCTGGCTCCAACGGCGACTCGACCGCCACGTCGTAGACGCGCGCGGTCAGTATGCGGCGCAAATAGTCGTGCTTCACGGGCTTGGCGCCGCGTGGCTTGCTGCTCATGTCCCGTCCTTGAATCCCTTGGGCGGGGATCATAGGCGGGAGGTCGGCACAATCAACAGCGACGCAAGACAGGAAGACGCGCGATGGAATGCACTGTGGATTGGGTAGCTGCCAGCGGCATGGCCTTCGTGGCCGAAACCGGCAGCGGGCACTTGTTGACGATGGACGGCGCTCCCGACGGCGGCGGACGCAACTTGGCGCCGCGACCGATGGAGACCGTGCTCGCCGGCACCGGCGCCTGTACCGCTTATGACGTGGTGCTGATCCTGAAGCGTGGCCGGCACGCGGTGACGGGTTGCCGCGTTCAGCTCAGCGCCGAGCGCGCGTCAACCGATCCCAAGGTGTTCACGCGCATCGGCATGCACTTCATCATCACCGGACAGCGGCTCGATGCGCAGGCTGTGGCGCGGGCGGTGGCGCTGTCGCACGAGAAGTATTGCTCGGCGACGGCCATGCTGGCCAAGACGGCGCAGATCGAGGTCACGCACGAAGTCGTATCGACTTGATGGTCTAGATGCGATGCGCCGTGGTCGTCATCACCTTGGCCGCACCGCGCATCAGCCAGCGCAACGGCAACGGCAGCGGCTCGGCCCCGGCTTGCTCTGCTAGCTGCGCGTGATGCGCTTCGTCGGCCTTCATGTGCGAGACGATCGCTCGTGACGCAGCGTCACTGGCCGGCAAGCGGTCCAGGTGCCCGGCCAGATGCTCTTCGACCTGGCGCTCGGTTTCGACGACGAAGCCCAGGCTCCAGCGGTCGCCGACGCGTCCTGCCGCCAAGCCGATGGCAAAGGCGCCCGCATACCAAAGGGGGTTGAGCAGGCTGGGCCGGTCATTGAGTTCGCGCAATCGAGCCTCCGTCCAGGCCAGGTGGTCTTGTTCTTCCCCGGCCGCCAACTCCATTTGCTGGCGCTGCGCATCGCTGCGCGCCGTCAGCGCCTGCGCTTGGTACAGCGCCTGCGCACAGACTTCGCCGACGTGGTTGACGCGCATCAGCGAGCCGGCGAGGCGGCGCTCGGACTCGGTCAGTGGCCTGTCTTCTGCGCCCTCTCGAGCGGCAGGACGCGGGCGCGCGGCCCGCGCCGTGCCGGACAACGTCCGAAGTCCGGCGTCGGCGGCGATCAGGCAGCGATCGATGAAGTCAGGCATGACGGTGGGGCGGCCGTTGAGTTACCCGGTAAGTTACCACTGACAAGTGACCGATTCGACGTGGATTGAAGAGACCTCTTCGTTGTGCGTGGACAACAGGAGCCGAGGATTTGTTGCTCAAGGCTTTGCAGGCCCACGGGGGAACTGGTGGAATACATGCAACTTCCGCGTAAGGAGGTTGGCCTGATGGACCGTTTGGCCTCGGACAGGACCGTCCGAATCCACGGTAGCGTCATCGGGACCCCTTAAATCTCAACCTTGGAGATATTGGATATGAAGAAATCTCTGCTCGCTCTCGCTGTGCTGAGCGCATTCGCTGGTGCTGCGTCGGCGCAGTCTTCCGTCACCTTGTCGGGTGGCGTTGACGCCGGCTTGTTCGCCAGAACGGTGCGTGGAACATGTCGACCGGTAACTCCGGCCGCACCAACTTCACGCTGTCGGGGCGTGAGGACCTGGGCGGTGGCATGTACGCGTTCTTTGCGTTGAACTTCCGTTTCAACCAGGGCACCGGCCAGAACACCACGACGTCCTCGCCGTCCAATTCTTCCGTCAGGACTGGATCGGTCTGGGCGGCGCCTTCGGTGACGTGCGCCTCGGCCGCATGCTGCCGCCGCTGCAGGAGTTCAACGGCGGCTTCGATCCGTTCGGGACCGAGACGATCGGCAGCACCCACGCCAACGGCCTGTTCAACGTCGCTGGTACGGCCGGTAATGCGCGCTACAACAACACGATCTACTACCGTTCGCCGAACCTGGGTGGCCTGGCGGTTCACGCCAACATCGCGGCCGCAGACCAGCAGATCGCTGGCAGCGCGACCGCGAACTACACCAACGGCACCGAGCGCCCGGTCGGGCTGGCTGTGCAGCTACGCCGCTGGTCCGTTGCGCTTGGTCGTGGCTTATGACCGCAACGCCATCGATCTGAAGACCAAGGGCATCTACGGTGGCTTCAACGCCGGCTTCGCCGACTTCATGTTCCAGTGGGAAAACTCCGATGCCAGCCCCGAGCACCGACGTGAGCGTCTGGTCGATCGGCGCGCGCGTGCCGCTGGGCGCGGCGACGCTCAAGGCGGGCTATCGGAACAGCAGCGACCTGGAGGCAGAAGAAGATCGCTGTGGGCCTCGACTATTCAGCTTGTCCAAGCGCACCATCGTCTACACCGACGTGGCCAAGCAGAGCGGCGACGGCTTGACTCGCGCTGGCCGAAGAAGGCCCAGTTCGACGTGGGCATCTGGCACAAGTTCTGATCGGGCTCGGCTCGACCCAATCAAAAGCCGCCTTCGGGCGGCTTTTTTCTTGCCGCGCGGGTGACAGCTCCCTAGGGAAAACACAGCGTTGGCGCTCTGCAACATCCCCACGCTGCCGAGGGCGGCATCGGTCAAGATTCGACGTTGGAAGACCGTGCCTTGGAGACAACCATGATGAAGAAAACCGTGTTCGCCTTGAGCGCTTTGGCGTTGGCCAGTTCGACTGTCTTGGCGCAATCGACGCCGTCGTCGGTCACCCTGTACGGCTTGGTGGATGCCGGCGTCGTGCACAACACTGGCGTGGCGAACAAGAACCAGTTTGTCAGCGGCATCATGGAAGGCTCTCGGTTTGGCCTTCGTGGTAATGAAGACATCGGTGGCGGTTTCAGAGCCATCTTCACGCTCGAGAACCGCACCGAGATGAACAACGGCGCCCTGGGCAACCGGCCGCCGTCGGGTGCACAGCTGCCGGATCGCTTTGCCGATGCCAGCCTGCTGGTTCCTGGGCTTTGCCCGGCGCAACCCTGTGCCATCCAGGCCGCGGTGTCGCAGGTCAATGCCACTCTGGCGAACGGTGCCCTTGGCGTCAATATTCGCGGCGGTTTCTTTGACCGGCAAGCTTTTGTCGGCTTGGTGACGCCGGTCGGTGCCGTGCTGGCTGGCCGCCAGTACACGCCCGCCTATGAGGTGAGTGCCACGTTCGATGCCCTCGGCACGCAGTCGAGCCTTGCCGCGGGCCAGGTGGCCTCGTTTCCCGCCAGCACCGAGATCCGCATCGACAACGCTTTGCAATACCGAATCGTGTTTGGTGGGCTGACGGCGTCAGCGATGTACTCCTTCGACAGCAACCACTCGAACGTCAATCTTTCCAAGAAGGCCGACCGCTTTGGCGCGGTCATGGCGATGTACCGCGCCGGCCCCTTCGCCGTGGGTCTGGGCCACAACCAGCGCAACAACGACGCCGGGCAGAAGTCGCTGCAATCGACTGCGTTCGGTGCTTCGGCGCAGATTGGTCCCGGCACGCTCAGCGGCCTGTACGCCACGTTCAAGGATGAGAACCCGAGCGGCGTGTCGACCCTGGGCGCCAGCCTCGCGCCCGCGGTCGGCGCGGCGGCGGCCGCGGCGCTGCAGCAGGCCTATACCAGCGCCCTGCGTCAGGACGGCCGGCTGATGCACATCGGCTACAAAATGCCGGTTGGGGCCCATACGCTGTACGTGGCCTACAGCAGCCTCGACGACAAGCGTCCCTTCAATGCCGACACCGCCTCGTACGGTGCGGCGTTCACCTACGCTTTGTCCAAGCGCACCGATTTCAACGTCGTGCTGACTCACTTCGACAACAAGAACCTGGCGCAGTCGGCGCCCGGCCAAGCCGGTTTTCTCGGCGGGTTCACGACCAGCGCCGGCACCGATTCGAACAGCTTGGCGCTGGGTGTGCGCCATCGCTTCTGAATCTGCTGATGTTCGTAGCCCCAGAGCCGCCCTCGGGCGGCTTTTCTTCGGCACCTGACCGGCCTCACCGCAGAAGTGCGTTGCGTCTGATGGCGGGCGCAGCAGCGTTGTCGACGTTCGGTGCCTGCACGACGGCGCCGCCACAGCCTCAGACGGCCGACGACTGGCACGACGTCCCGCTGCCTGGCAAGCGGCGCACGGCCTATCGTTGGGAACTGATGCCCGAGGGGCGCGTTCTGGTTGCCCATGCCGACGGCTCGGCGTCGATGTACCGCAAGCGTGTGGCCCGGCCCGCGGACACGCTGCGCGACGTCGAGTTCTCGTGGATGGTGCAGGCCCTGCCCGAGGGCGGTGACGTGGCTGACGCCAGCGCCTGCGACGCGGCCGCTCGTGTGCTGTTCGCCTTCGGTGGCGACCATGCGCGGCTGTCGGCGCGCAATCAGTTGATGTTCGATCTGGCGCACACGCTGACCGGCGAGGCGCCGCCGTTTGCCACACTCGCCTATGTGTGGGACACATCGGCCCCTGTCGGCCGCGTCGTCACGCACCCGCGCAGCGATCGCATACGCAAGATCGTCGTCGAGTCGGGGCGCGACGGACTGCGCCAGTGGAAGCGCTACCGGCGCACACTCGGTGCCGACTACAAGCTCGCCTTCGGCGAAGCGCCCGGGCCTTTGCTGGCCATGGCCGTCATGACCGACGGCGACAACACGCGTTCGCAATTGACCACACGCTATCGCGACATCACATTGCGTTGACAGCGGCGCGACCGGGATTCCCCCGCTGGCAGGGCCAGGGTGGCCAGCGCAAGATGCAGTGCTCGCCATTGTCGTTCTGGAGCCTTTCCAACATGCGCATCCTGCCTTCGATCCTTGCCGCGGCGCTTGGCGCTGCTGCCCCGTTCGCTGACGCTGCAACGTTCAAGTGGGCCAGTGCGGCCGACATCCCGACCTGGGACATCCATTCGCAAAACAATGCGCTCGGCAATGGCGTGCATGCATCGGTCTACGAATCGCTGTTCACCTACAACAAGAAATTCGATCTCGAGCCGGTGCTGGCCACCGGCTACAAACAGGTCAGCCCCACCCAGGTGCGCATCACGCTGCGCCAAGGCGTGAAGTTCCATGACGGTGCGGCCTTCAATGCCGACGATGCCAAGTTCTCGCTCGAGCGCGCGATGGCCAAGACGTCCAACTACGGCGTCTACACGCAGGGCATCGACCGTGTCGTCAAGGTCGATGACTACACGATCGACATCTTCACCAAGGGGCCAAACCCGGTGTTGCTGCGGCAGTTGACGGAGCTGCGCGTGATGGACCGCGACTGGGCCGAGAAGAACAAGTCGCTCGAACCGAAAGACATCAAGACCAAGGACGAGAACTTCGCGCACCGCAATGCCAACGGTACCGGCCCGTTCATGCTCAAGAGCTGGGAGCAGGACGTGAAGCTGGTGCTGGTGAAGAACCCGGCCTGGTGGGGCAAGGCCGAAGGCAACGTGACCGAGATCGTCTACACGCCGATCAAGGCCGAGGCCACGCGCGTGGCCGCGCTGTTGTCGGGCGAGGTCGACATGGTGCTCGACCCGTCGCCCGCCGATCTGGCCAAACTGCGGTCGGCGCCGAACCTGAAAGTGATCGACGGCGCCGAGAACCGCACGATCTTCTTCGGCCTGGATCAGTTCCGCGACGAGCTGCCGGGCAGCAACGTCAAAGGCAAGAACCCGCTCAAAGACGCGCGCGTGCGCAAGGCCTTGTACCAGGCGATCGACATCCAGACCATCGCCCGCGTCACCATGCGCGGCCTGTCGCAGCCCACAGGCGCGCTGATCGCGCCGCAGGTCAATGGCTGGACAAAGAAGACCGATGCACGCTGGCCGTATGACGCCGAAGCGTCGAAGAAACTGCTCGCGGAAGCCGGCTACCCACTAGGCTTCGAAGTCGATTTCGCCTGCCCGAACAATCGCTACATCAGCGACGAAGAGATCTGCCAGGCGGTGACGTCGATGTGGGCCAAGGTCGGCGTCAAGGCCAAGCTGCGCACGCTGCCGCTGTCGACCTACTTCCCGATGATCCAGCGCTACGAGGCCAGCATCTACATGCTCGGCTGGGGCGTGCCGACCTTCGATGCGCTGTACTCGCTGCAATCGCTGGTGCGCAGCGTCGGCGCGCAGGGCGACGGCAACTACAACGTCGGCCGCTACAGCAACCCGCAGATGGACGCGCTGATCGAGCGCATCAAGGCCGAAGTCGATCAAAAGACGCGCAACCAGCTGATCGAACAGGCATTGATCCTGAGCCATCAGGACGTGTCGCACATCCCGCTGCACAACCAGGTGATCCCGTGGGCGATGAAGAAGAACATCGACCTGTACCATCGCGCCGACAACCGCATCGACATGCGCTCGGTCAAAGTGAACTGAAGATCACTGCGGCACGGTGTTTGCTCGGGCGGCGTTAACCGAACATGCTTGCTTTCATCCTCCGCCGCCTCGCGCAAGCCGTCATCGTGATGCTCACGGTGGCCTTCATCGCCTTCATGCTGTTCCAGTATGTCGGCGATCCGGTCACCAACCTGCTCGGTCAGGACGCCACGCCCGAGCAGCGCACGCAGCTGCGCGCCGACCTCGGCCTTGACAAGTCGTTTCCCGTGCAGTTTGCGGCCTTTGTCGGCAACGCGCTGCGCGGAGAGTTCGGCCTGTCGCTGCGCCAGGGGCGCAAGGTCTCGTCGCTGATCGTCGAGCGCTTTCCGGCAACGGTGGAGCTGGCTTTTGGTGCGGCCCTGTTGGCGCTGGCGTTCGGCATTCCCATGGGCGTCTATGCGGCATTGAAGCGCGGCAACTTCATGGCGCAGGCGCTGATGACGTTCTCGCTGCTCGGCGTGTCGTTGCCGACGTTCTTGATCGGCATCCTGCTGATCCTGCTGTTCGCGGTCACGCTCAAGGTGCTGCCGAGTTTCGGCCGTGGCGAGACGGTGGCGTTGGGCGCCTGGACCACCGGCCTGCTCACCACCGACGGCTGGAAGCATCTGATCCTGCCGTCGGTGACGCTGTGCATCTTCCAGCTGACGCTGATCATGCGTCTGGTTCGTGCCGAGATGCTCGAGGTGCTGCGCACCGACTACATCAAGTTCGCCCGTGCCCGCGGCTTGCAGAACAGCAGCGTCTATTTCGGCCACGCGCTGAAGAACACGCTGATCCCGGTGATGACGATCATGGGCCTTCAGCTCGGCGGTCTGATCGCCTTTGCGATCATCACCGAGACCGTGTTCCAGTGGCCAGGCATGGGGCTGCTGTTCATCCAGGCGGTGCAGTTCGCCGACATCCCGGTGATGGCGGCTTACCTGTGCCTGATCGCGCTGATCTTCGTCGTCATCAACCTCGTCGTCGATCTGCTGTACTTCGTCGTCGATCCGCGGCTGCGCATCGAACAATCGGCGGGGGGACATTGAGATGAACGCGCCGGTCCGTGGCAGCAGCGGCGCCTACCAGCGCTTGGGCGCCTGGCATGGCGAGCTGACGGCGTTTCGCCGTGACCTGCACGCGCATCCCGAGATCGGCTTTGAAGAAAAGCGCACGGCGCAGCGCGTGATTGCGGCGCTGCGCGCAGCCGGCGTCGACGAGATCCACGAAGGCATCGGCAAGACCGGCGTCGTTGGCGTGATCCACGGTGCAAAGAAAGACAGCGCCAAGTCGATCGGCCTGCGTGCCGACATGGACGCGTTGCCGATGACCGAAGAGAACGACTTTGCGTGGCGCTCGTGCAGCCGCGGCCTGATGCACGGCTGCGGACACGACGGCCACACGACGATGCTCGTCGGCGCCGCGCGCTACCTGGCCGAGACGCGGCGCTTCGACGGCAGCGCCGTGCTGATTTTCCAGCCCGGCGAAGAGGGCTTTGCCGGCGCCAAGGCGATGATCGACGATGGTCTGTTCGAGCGCTTTCCGGTCGATTCGGTCTATGCGATGCACAACTGGCCGTCGCTGCCCGCAGGTCACATCGGCGTCAACCCGGGGCCGATGATGGCCGCGGCCGACCGTATCGAGATCGTCGTTCACGGCCGCGGCGGGCATGGCGCGCATCCCTATCTGGCGGTGGATCCGGTGCTGGTGGCGGGCCACATCATCACCGCCACGCAGAGCATCGTCGCGCGCAACGTCAGCCCGGTCGATAGCGCGGTCATCAGCCTGTGCGCGATGCAGGCCGGCGACATCGGTGCCTTCAGCGTCATTCCGCGAGAAGCAAAGCTGATCGGCACCGTGCGCACCTTCCGCCCCGAGGTCCAGGACATGGTCGAAGAGCGGCTGGCACGCCTGGTCGATTCGGTGGCCGTGGCGTTTGGCGCGACGGCGTCGCTGCACTACCAGCGCACCTACCCGGCGACGATCAACAGCGGCCAGCATGCGATGTTCGCCGCCGACGTGGCGGCATCACTCGTCGGCGAAGACCGCGTCACGCGCCAGATGTCGCCGAGCATGGGCGCCGAGGATTTTTCGTTCATGCTGCAGGTCAAGCCTGGCGCGTACCTGCGCCTGGGGCAGGGCGGCGGCGCCTTTCTGCACAACTCGCGCTACGACTTCAACGACGATGTGCTGCCGCTCGGCGGTGCGTTGTTCGCCGGGCTTGTCGAGCAGTCCCTGCCGCTGGCGGCCTCGTCATGATTGCAAGGAGAGATCCAATGAAGCTCATTCGACACACGCTGATCGCCGCAACGCTGGCTGCGGCCTGCGGCCTTGCACACACGGCAACACTGCGGGTTGCCAACCAGGGCGACGCCACGTCGATGGACCCGCACTCGCTCAACGAGTCGCTGCAGTTGTCGATCACCGGCAATGTCTACGAGCCGCTGGTCGGTCGTGACAGGAAGCTCGGGCTCGAGCCCGCGCTGGCGACAAAATGGGCTCAGACGTCGCCGACCGTGTGGCGCTTCGATTTGCGCAGGGGCGTCAAGTTTCACGACGGCACGCCATTCACGGCCGACGACGTGGTGTTCAGCTTCGGCCGCGCCGCCGGCGACGGCTCCGACATGCGTGGCTACACCTCGTCGATCAAGCAGGTCCGAAAGGTCGATGAGCTCACCGTCGAGATCGAGACCACCGCGCCGTTCCCGATCCTGCCCGACGTGATCTCGCTCGTGTACATCATGAGCAAGAAATGGTGCGAGGACAACAAGGCCGAGAAGCCTGTCGATCGGCGCAAGGGCATCGAGAACACCGCGTCGTTCCGCTCCAACGGCACCGGCCCGTACCGTTTGCGCGAGCGTCAGCCGACGACGCGCAGCACCTTCGTCCGCAATGGCGCCTATTGGGGCAAGGTCGATGGCAACGTCGATGAAGTGATCTTCACGCCGATCGGCAACGACGCGACGCGCGTCGCCGCCATGCTCTCCGGCGAGATCGACATGATGGAGCCGGTGCCGCTGCAAGACGTGGAACGCTTGAAGTCCAATCCCAACCTCGCCGTGATGCAAGGCCCCGAGCTGCGCACGATCTTCCTGGGCATGGACCAGAAGCGCGACGAGCTGCTGTCGTCGAGCGTCAAGGGCAAGAACCCATTCAAGGACAAGCGGGTGCGGCAGGCGTTCTTCCAGGCCATCGACATCGAAACGATCAAGGCGCGCGTGATGCGCAACGCCGCCACCCCCACCGGCCTGATGATCGCGCCGGGCATCAAGGGCTTCGTGCCCGACATGAACAAGCGCCTGCCGCACGACGCGGACGCAGCGAAGAAGCTGCTCGCCGACGCGGGCTATCCGAACGGCTTCGAAGTCGGCATGAACTGCCCGAACGACCGCTACGTCAACGACGGCGAAATCTGTCAGGCGGTGGCAGCGAACCTGGCACGCATCGGCGTCAAGGTCAACCTGCAGGCGGAGAGCAAGGTCACCTACTTTCCGAAGATCCTGCGCCGCGACACCAGCTTCTACCTGCTCGGCTGGACGCCCGGCACCTACGACGCTCACAACGCCCTGTCGAACCTGATGGCCACGCCGACCGACAAGGGCCAGGGCACGTTCAACCTCGGTTCGTACAGCAACGCCAAGCTCGATGAACTGACGCAGAAGATCCAGGGCGAGACGGACCAGGGCAAGCGCAACGCGATGATTGCCGAAGCGTTCAAGCTGCACGCCGACGACATCGGCCACATCCCCCTGCATCAGCAGGCGTTGGCCTGGGCGATGAAGAAGAACGTATCGTCTCGTGCAGCTCGCCGATAACTTCATGCCGTTCAAATACATCAGCGTGAAATGACCCACCCCCGTAGCGCCTTCGGCGCCCCGCCTCGAGGGGGCACCGCTGGCGGACCGGCAGAGCCGGATCCGCTGCGGTCGCTTGGACAAGCCTGCGCGAGTGGCGGCCCGACGTGACAGCTCTGGAGCGTTTCTTCGACAGCGACGTCTGGCACAGCTTCCGCAGCTCGCCGATGGCGGTCGGCGCGGCGGTGGTGGCGGTGGTGTGCATCTTCAGCGCGCTGTTCGCGCCGTGGGTGGCTCCGCACAACCCGTTCGATCTGGCCACGCTCGAGTTGTCCGACGCCCGGCTGCCGCCGATGTGGGAGGAAGGCGGCAGCGCGAAGTACCTGCTTGGCACCGACGACCAGGGGCGCGACATCCTCTCGGCCATCATGTACGGCGCGCGCATCTCGATGCTCGTCGGCTTGGCGTCGGTCGTGCTGTCGGTGATCGTCGGCGTGGCCCTGGGGCTGCTGTCAGGCTTTGTCGGCGGCAATGTCGATGCCTTCATCATGCGTGTCTGCGACGTCATGCTGTCTTTCCCGTCGATCCTGATCGCGCTGCTGATCGACGGGGTTGGCCGCGCGATGTTTCCCAACGCCCACGACACGCTGGCTTTTGCCGTGCTGGTGTTGGCAATCGCGCTGCCCGGCTGGGTGCAGTACGCGCGCACCGTGCGCGGCTCGACGCTGGTCGAGCGCAACAAGGAATACGTGCAGGCCGCGCGCGTCACCGGTGTCGCGCCGTTGCGCATCATGCGCAAGCATGTGCTGCCCAATGTCATGGGGCCGGTGCTCGTGCTGGCGACGATCCAGGTCGCCACCGCCATCCTGACCGAGGCCACGCTGTCGTTTCTCGGCGTTGGCGTGCCGCCGACGCAACCCTCGCTCGGCACCCTGATCCGCATCGGCAACGACTTCCTGTTTTCCGGCGAGTGGTGGATCACGATCTTTCCGGGGCTGATGCTGGTGTTGATCGCGCTGTCGGTGAACCTGCTCGGCGATTGGCTGCGCGATGCGCTGAACCCCCGCCTCCAATGACTGCATTGCTCGAAGTCAAGAACTTGCGCGTCGAGTTCCCGACGCGCCGCGCCAAGCTGCTCGCACTCGACGACATCTCGTTCTCGATCGAGCCGGGCGAGATTCTTGGTGTCGTCGGTGAGTCCGGCGCCGGCAAATCGCTCACCGGCGCGGCGATCATCGGCCTGCTCGAACCGCCGGGCCGCATCGCCGGTGGCGAGATCCGCTTGGCCGGTGAGCGCATCGACAACCTGCCGTACGACGCGATGCGCAAGATCCGCGGCCGCCAGATCGGCGCGATCTTCCAGGATCCGCTGACCTCGCTGAACCCGCTGTACACGATCGGCCGGCAGTTGATCGAAACCATCCGCACCCACCTCCCGGTGAGCGAAGACGAAGCGCGCGCGCGCGCCATCAAGCTGCTGCAGGAAACCGGTATTCAGGCGGCCGAAGCAGCGCATCGAGCAATACCCGCACCAGTTCTCCGGCGGCATGCGCCAGCGCGTCGTCATCGCGTTGGCACTCGCCGCCGAGCCCAAGCTGATCGTCGCCGACGAGCCGACGACGGCGCTCGATGTGTCGATCCAGGCGCAGATCATTTCGCTGTTGAAGCGGCTGTGCAAGGACCACGGTGCGGCGGTCATGCTGGTGACGCACGACATGGGCGTGATCGCCGAGACCTGTGATCGCGTGGCGGTGATGTACGCCGGACGCATTGCAGAGATCGGCCCGGTGGGCGATGTCATCAACCGGCCGACGCATCCGTACACGGTCGGCCTGATGGGATCGATCCCGGCGATGGACGAAGACCGCGAGCGGCTGATGCAGATCGACGGGTCGATGCCGCGGTTGAACTCGATTCCCAAAGGCTGCGCTTTCAATCCGCGTTGCCCGAAGGTGTTCGATCGCTGCAAGAGCGAGCGCCCGGAGTTGATGGACGCGGGGGCAACACGTGCGGCCTGCTGGCTGGCCCAATCACCATGACGGCGATCGTTGAGGTCACCGACCTGGCCAAGGTCTTCGACGTTTCCGCGCCGTGGTTGAACCGCGTCATCGACCGCAGGCCGCGGCAGTTCGTGCATGCGGTCGATGGTGTCAGCTTCGCCATCCAGAAGGGCAAGACGCTGGCTTTGGTGGGCGAGTCGGGCTGCGGCAAGAGTACCGTCGCCCGCCTGCTTGTCGGCTTGTACAAACCGACGCGTGGCAACGTGCAGTTCAGCGGCGTCGACACGAAGACGCTTGATGCCGAGCAGACGCGCACCTTGCGCCGCCGCATGCAGATGATCTTTCAGGATCCGTATGCGAGCCTGAATCCGCGCTGGAAGGTGCTCGACATCGTCGCTGAGCCGATCCGCGAGCATGGCCTGGTCACCGACGACGGCGAGCAGCGCGCCAAAGTCGCCGAGTTGCTGGGCTCGGTTGGCCTCGCCGCGGCCGACGCCGAAAAATTCCCGCACCAGTTCTCCGGCGGTCAGCGCCAGCGCATCTCGATCGCGCGCGCGCTGGCGACGCAACCCGAGTTCCTGGTCTGCGACGAGCCGACGTCGGCGCTCGACGTCAGCGTGCAGGCCCAGGTGCTCAACATCATGAAAGACCTGCAGCGCCAGCGCGGGCTGACCTACCTCTTCATCTCGCACAACCTGGCCGTCGTGCGGCATGTGTCAGACCAAGTGGGTGTGATGTACCTCGGCCGCCTGGTTGAGCTCGCCGACAAGGCCGACCTCTTCAAGCACCCGCGTCATCCGTACACGCGCATGCTGCTCGATGCGATCCCCGACATCCACATGACCGGCCGCGCGCGCACGCCGGTGCAGGGCGAGGTGCCGAACCCGTTGAACCCGCCGACCGGCTGCGCTTTCCATCCGCGCTGTCCGCATGCCAATGCGCGCTGCAAGTCGGAGCGGCCAACCTTGAATGCCTTTGAAGGCATTCGCATCGCGTGCCACGCGGTGGAAGAAAAGCGGATCTAGCTGCCGATCAATCGCTCGTGCGCAAACAACTCGCGCACCGTCTCGCGTTCGCGGATCAGGTGCGTTTGCTTGCCATCGACCATCACTTCCGCAGCGCGCGGGCGGCTGTTGTAGTTGCTGGCCATCGCCATCGCATAAGCGCCAGCCGAACACACCGCCAGGCGGTCGCCAGGCCGCACCACCAGATCGCGGTCGCGGCCCAGCCAGTCGCCCGACTCGCAAACAGGGCCGACCACGTCGTACAGCGTGGTCGCGCCCGCGCGCTGCAGGCAAGGCACGATGCCCATCGTCGCCTGGTACAGGGCAGGGCGCAGCAGATCGTTCATCGCCGCGTCGACGATGCAGAAGTTCTTCGGCGTGCCATGTTTGGTGACCAGCACCTCCGTCAGCAAAACACCGGCGTTGCCGACCAGCGACCGCCCGGGCTCGAACAGCAGCTCGCGCTTGCCATGGCCGCGCGCATCGATGCGGGCCAGCATCTGGCCGACGAGCGTCTCAGCTTCCGGTGGTGTTTCGTCGGTGTAGGTGATGCCCAGGCCACCGCCGACGTCGAGGTGGCGGATGCCGATGTTCTCGGCCTCGATCGCTTCGATCAGGTCGAGCAGCCGATCGAGCGCGTCGGCGTAAGGGCCGACCTCGGTGATCTGCGAGCCGATGTGGCAGTCGATGCCGACCACCTCGAGGCCCGGCAGGCTGGCTGCGACGCGGTAGGCGGTCACCGCCTCCTTGTGCGCGATGCCGAACTTGTTGCCTTGCAGGCCGGTCGAGATGTAGGGATGGGTCTTCGGGTCGATGTCGGGGTTGATGCGCAGGCTGACCGGCGCCTTGCAGTTCATGGCCCGCGCTTCTTCCGACAAGGATTGCAGCTCGCCGAGGCTCTCGACGTTGAAGCACTTGACGCCAACCTCGAGCGCGCGCCGCATCTCGTCGGGCCGCTTGCCGACGCCGGAGAAGACGATCTTTTTCGGATCGCCGCCAGCGGCCAGCACCCGCTCCAACTCGCCGACCGAGACGATGTCGAAACCGCAGCCGGCTCGCGCAAACGTCTGCAATACCGCCAGCGACGAGTTGGCCTTCATCGCATAACAGACCAAGTGCCGTCGCCCGGCCAGTGCGCGCGTGTACGAAGCCAGCGCATGGTGCATGGCGGCACGCGAATAGACGAAGAGCGGCGTGCCGTACTCGTGCGCCAGCGCATCGAGCGATTGGCCTTCCAGCTCGAGCTGCAGGCCGCGCCAGGCGAGGAATGGAGCCCCAGGCAACACGGTTGGTGCGCTCATCGCGCGGCTGCCGATGCGGCGCTGGCGGGTGGCGGCAGCTTCAAGGGGCCTTTTTGCCCACACGCTGACAGGTGCGATGCGGCCGTCGCCGCGAGGGCCACCGCTACACTGATTCGAAGCCACCTTGCGCTCATGCTGACGATTCTAGAGGGCCCCTTTCGCCATGACCGATGCCGAGTACCACCGCCTCGCCTCTGCCGTGCTCTCGCGCGTCGAAGCCACGCTGGACGGCTGGCTGCAGAGTGATGTTGTCGACATCGACTCACAGCGCACTGGTGGGCTGCTCGAATTGACCTTGCCTTCGGGCAGCAAGATCGTCATCAACACGCAGCCGCCGCTGCAGGAGTTGTGGCTGGCCGCGCGCGCCGGCGGCTACCACTTCAAGCATGTTGACGGCCAGTGGCGTGATACCAAAGACGGCATTGAGTTTTTCGAGCGGCTGTCGCGCGAAGCGAGCACGCAGGCCGGCAAGGCCTTGACGTTCAGTTCTTGAACAGGTCGAGGATGCTCTTCTTCTCGTCTTCGGTCGGCGCGGTCGGCGCCGGCGCCTGATCGAGGCCCAGGCTGGTCACGCCTGCGCCGTGGGCGTACTCCTCATACACCCATTCACCACCCGCATTGATCAGCCCTTCCGGTGCTTTGGCGGCGCTTTTTTGCGGTGGCAAGGCCTTCAGCGCGAACTGCATGTACTCGATCCATACCGGCAACGCGAGGCCGCCGCCAGTTTCCTTGTCGCCAAGTTTGCGCGGCGTGTCGTAGCCGATCCAGACGACTGCCACCAAGCTCGGATGCCAGCCGGCGAACCAGGCGTCCAACGAATCGTTGGTGGTGCCGGTCTTGCCGTAGATGTCGTTGCGCTTCAACGTGCCCTGTGCCCTGGCCGCCGTGCCCGAGCGCGTTACCTCCTGCAGCAGGTCGGTCATCACATAGGCGTTGCGCGCGTCGATAACGCGCACCGACTCGTCGGGCTTTTGCGTCGGCGAATCCTGCAGCACGCGGCCTCGGTGGTCGGTGATGCGTTCGATCAGCCGTGGCGCGACCAGGTAACCGCCGTTGGCGAAGACGCCGTAGCCGCTGGCCATCTGCAGTGGCGTCACCGCACCGGCACCGAGCGCCATCGTCAGGAACGGCGGATGTTTTTCAGCCTCAAAGCCGAATCGCGACACCCACTGCTGGGCGAACGGCGGCCCGATCGCCTCGAGAACGCGGATCGAGATCATGTTCTTCGACTTGGCCAAGCCGCGCTTCAAAGGCATCGGTCCGTCGAAGGTGCCGTCGTAGTTCTTCGGCTCCCAGGGCTGGCTGCCGGTGGTCGTGGCGTCGAAGAACAGCGGCGCGTCGTTGATCACCGTCGCGGACGTGAACCCTTTTTCGAGCGCAGCCGAATAGATGAAGGGCTTGAAGCTCGACCCCGGCTGCCGCCACGCCTGTGTGACATGGTTGAACTTGCTCTTGCGGTAGTCGAAGCCGCCGACGAGCGTGCGGATCCAGCCTGTCGTCGGGTCGAGCGCGACGAACGCGCCTTCGACTTCCGGCACCTGCGTCAAAGACCACTGTCCCTTGGCGTTTTGCAGCACGCGCACGATCGCCCCGCGGCGGATTTTCTTGGCCGCCGGGGCCTTGTCGGCCAGACCGGAAGCCACAGGGCGCAGGCCGTCGCCGGTGACGGTGACGGCCTCGCCATCCTGCATCACGGCCACCACTTTTTTGGCTGACGCTTCGGTGACGACGGCAGCTCGCAAGTCGTCGTTGTCCGGGTGGTCGGCCAGCGCTTCGGCGATGCGGGTATCGACTTCGGCTGCGCTGGCGGGCAGATCGACAAACGCTTCCGGGCCGCGATAGACCTGACGCAGCTCGTAGTCCATGAGCCCGCGGCGCAGCGCACGGTAGGCGACCGCCTGATCGGCCGAACCGACGCTCAAGACCACGTTCAGCCCGCGCGTGTAGGACTCATCGCCATACTGCGCGAAGACGAGCTGGCGAGCGGTTTCGGCAACGAACTCGGCGTGCACCGCCACTTCGGATTGACTCTTGTAGCGCAGCTTCTCGGTGCGCGCCGCCGCGGCTTGCTCGGCCGTGATGAAGCGGTTGTCGAGCATGCGGTCGATGATGTACTGCTGCCGCGCCGTGGCCCGCTTCGGGTTGACGATCGGGTTGTAGATCGACGGGCCTTTCGGCAACCCGGCCAGCATCGCCGCTTCGGCCACTGTCACGTCCTTCAGCGGCTTGCCGAAATAAATCTCAGAAGCCGCCGCAAAACCGTAGGCCCGCTGCCCCAGGAAGATCTGGTTCATGTAGGCCTCGAGGATCTGGTCCTTGGTCAGCAGGCTCTCGATCTTCCAGGTCAGCAGCACCTCGTAGACCTTGCGTGTCAGCGTTTTCTCGGTCGACAGGTAGAAGTTGCGCGCGACCTGCATCGTGATCGTCGAGGCGCCCTGGCTGCGTGCTTCAGACAGTTGCGCCAGCGCGGCGCGCGCAATACCCACCAGATCGACACCGCCGTGGTCATAGAAGCGCGCGTCCTCGATCGCCAGCACGGCGTCGCGCATCACCTTGGGCACTTCCTTGATCGGCGTGAAGCTGCGCCGCTCCTCGCCGAACTCGCCGAGTAGCACACCGTCGGCCGAGAACACGCGCAGCGGCAGCTTGGGCCGGTAGTCGGTGAGGCTGGTGATCGGCGGCAGGTTCGGGTAGGCCACTGACAGCGCCACAGCCACCAGCGCCGCCACGACCAGCACCAGTGTGACGGCAATGCCCAGCAGCCAAGCCAGCGGACGCAGAACCCATGGGGTCCAGGATGGAAGGCGGTCGGACAGGCTCACTTGGTTGGGGGGTGTGCAGCGAAGGGACAGTCCGGCAGTGTGCCGTGCATTGGCACCAAGACGTTCGTCGGGGCGTCGGCGCAACGCGACGCAGTGGGATTATAGAAACGCTGGTGCGGGCAACACTGCCGAGCGTGAACTGCTGCTCGACATGGTGTGCGCGCACCTCCAACAGCGCATGGCAAATGGATTATGGTCACATGCAATCCGGAGTCGCCGCACGTCAGAGTTACACAACGTGGCGCCTCCTGAAAGCGTGCCTTTTCCGTGGGCACACAAGGGCTTTACTGCTAGCATTCAAGTAACTTCTTAACAAACCAGTGTGCCGCTGAAACACATTCGGCGAGGCACTTTGGGGGGTACCGTTGTGAGCTTCCTTGACGCGTTGTTCGGTCGCACGCACACGTCGATGATCGGACTGGACATCAGCACTTCGAGCGTGAAGCTGGTGGAGCTGGGGCAAAGCGCCGCCGGCGAGTTCGTTGTCGAGCGTTTTGCATCGGAACCCTTCGAGAAGGGCTGGATCACCGACGGCCAGATCGAAAAATTCGATGAGGTCGCCGAAGCCGTCAAACGCGTCGTCAGCAAGAGCGGGACGCGGACCAAGAATGTGGCCATGGCGATGCCGCAATCGTCGGTGATCACCAAGAAAATCATGCTGCCGGCTGGTCTGCGCGAGGAAGAACTCGAGTTGCAGGTCGAGAGCGAAGCCAACCAGTACATCCCGTTCTCGCTCGACGAGGTCAGCCTCGACTTCTGCGTCATCGGGCCGAGCTCGACGTCCATTGGCGACGTCGAAGTGTTGATCGCCGCGTCGCGCAAGGACCGCGTGCAAGACCGCCAGGGCCTGGCTGAAGCCGCGGGCTTGAAGCCGATGGTGCTCGACATAGAGAGCCATGCATCCCGCCTCGCGATGAGCCGCATCGTGCGCACGCTGCCCAGCGAGGGCAAGGACGCGCTGGTGGCGTTGTTCGAGATTGGCGCTGACACCACGAGCCTGAAGGTGCTGCGCGACGAAGAGCTGCTGTACGACCGCGATCAGGCCTTCGGCGGTTCCCAGCTCACTCAGTTGATTTCGCGCCAGTACGGCTTTTCGTTCGAAGAAGCCGAGCAGAAGAAGCTTGGCGGCGAGCTGCCCGAAGATTACGAAAGCGCCATCCTCGCGCCCTTCGTCGACAGCCTGTCGCAGGAGATCGGCCGCGCGCTGCAGTACTTCTTCACCAGCACGCCGCACCACAAGGTGCACTACGTGATGCTGGCTGGCGGCACGGCCACGTTGCCGGGCTTGAAGGAGCGGGTGACCGATCTGACCGGCTTTGCCTCGATGGTCGTCAATCCTTTCGAACACATGAAGCTCGGCGGTTCGGTGCGTGAGAACAAGGTGCGCCGCGAAGCGCCCTCGTACCTCACCGCCTGCGGGCTGGCGATGCGGAGGTTCATGCAGTGATCCTCATCAACCTGCTCCCGCACCGGGAGGAAAAACGGGCTGCGCGCAAGCGCGCCTACTTTGCCGGCTTGGCGGCCGCATTCTGTGCTGGCTTGATTGCCGTTGGCCTGTGGTTCGGCGTGCTGAGCCAGATGAAGTCGGCGCAGGAAGAACGCAACGCCTACTTGGGCTCTGAGATCAAGAAGCTCGAAGCAGAGATCAAGGACATCGCCAACCTGCGCGCCGAAATCGACGCCCTGAAGGCGCGCCAGAAGGCAGTGGAAGATCTGCAGGCTGACCGCAACGTGCCGGTGCACCTGCTCAACGAACTCGTCAAGCAAACGCCAGAAGGCGTGTACCTGACCAACATCAAACAAGCCGGCCAGACGGTCACCGTGACCGGCGTGGCGCAGACCAACGAGCGCGTCTCGGAGTTTCTGCGCAATTCGCTCTACAACTCGACGTGGCTCGAACGCCCGGAACTGATCGAGATCAAGGCGGCGCCGGCAACAGCGCAAGGGCGATCGTCCCGCCTGTTCGATTTTTCGATGCGCGTGTCGATCAAGCGTCCGCAGGCGCCTGGTGACGCTGCCAGCGCGCCGGCCGGCAAGACACCGGCAACCGTTGCCAAAGCTTCCTGAGGTCGAACGATGGCCACCCAGACCAAGTCCCCCGGTTTCGAACTGAGCACGATGTTCGAGAACGCTGCGGCGCAGTTCCGCGGTCTCGATACGCGCCAGCCCGGCCAGTGGCCGCTGTTGCCCAAACTGGCCACGTGGCTGGCGCTGATTGCTCTGGTGCTGCTGCTCGGCTGGTTCTTGCTGCTTCAGGGCAAGTCGGATGAACTCGACGCAGAACGCGCCAAGGAGCCGGCGCTGAAGGCCGACTACCGCAGCAAGCTTGCGCAAGCCGTGAACCTGCCGGAGTTGAAGAAGCAAAAGCTGCAGGTCGAGGAGTACGTGACCCAGCTCGAGAAGCAGCTACCAGGCAAGGCTGAAATGGACGCGTTGCTGTCGGACATCAACCAGGCCGGTATTGGCCGAGGCTTGCAGTTCGAGTTGTTCCGCCCTGGCTCGGTGGCTGTCAAGGACTACTACGCCGAGCTGCCGATTGCCGTCAAAGTGTCCGGCCGGTACCACGACATCGGCGCCTTTGCCGCTGACGTGGCCAACCTGTCGCGCATCGTCACATTGCATGACATGACGATCGCCACGCCAGGAAAGGACGGCACAGGCCTGCTGTCGATGGACGCGACGGCGCGTACCTACCGCTATCTCGACCAGACCGAAGTCGCTGCACAGTCCGCGCAGAAGAAAGCCGCCGCGGGGGCGAAGAAGCCATGAGTTCAACCACGATGTCTGTCTTTCGCGCCTTTGCGGGCTTGGCGCTCATCGGCCTGTTGGCCGCTTGTGGCGCCGAGTTGTCTGAACTCGATCAGTGGACGGCGCAGCAGAAAAAAGAAGTCAAGCCGAACGTGACGCCTTTGTCGCCGCCGAAAAAGTTCACCCCGCAGCCTTACGCAACGGCCGAGGCGGTGGACCCCTTCAGCAACCAGAAGCTGGCCGTGGCCCTGAAGCGCGATGAGCGCGCGCCGAGTTCGCTGCTGGCCGCCGAGCTGAAGCGGCGCAAGGAGCCGCTCGAGGCCTACCCGCTCGACACGATGTCGATGGTCGGCAGCATCAACAAGGAAGGTCGTCCGTACGCGCTGCTGCGCGTGGACAACCTGCTCTACCAAGTCAAGGTCGGTGACTACGTCGGCCAGAACTATGGTCGCATCCTGCGCGTCGGCGAGACCGAATTGGTCTTGCGCGAGGTCGTGCAGGACGCTGCTGGGGAGTGGATCGAACGCAACAGCACCCTGCAGTTGATCGAACAGCGGGCGGCGCGATGATGAATTCGAAGGAGAAGCGGATCATGAGGAATTGGCGTGTTTGGGGGGGGGCACTGGCGATGACGCTAGCCGCTCCGGTGGCCTTTGCGCAAGCGGTGATCCAGTCGATCACCAGCACGCAGCAGGCGGGCGCCGACGTGGTGCGCATCGAAATGAGCGAGGCGCTCAAGGCGGTGCCGGCGGGCTTCACGATCCAGCAGCCGGCGCGCATTGCGATCGACCTGCCGGGCGTGGGCAATGCGCTCGGCAAGCCATCGGTGGAAATCAACCAAGGCAACCTGCGCTCGGTCAACGTGGCGCAGGCCGGAGACCGCACGCGCCTCGTCCTCAATCTCAAGCAGGCCGCGACCTACCGTGCGCAGATCGACGGCAAGGCGCTGTTGATTGTTGTCGACAGTGCTGCACCTGCGGCCGCCGCAGTGGCCGCAGCGGCCCCGGGTGCGGCTCCCGCTGCAGCAACCGCTGCGGCGCCGACCACTTTCGCCCCGAGTCAGAACCGCGACCCGCAATCGCTGCGCGAGATCGACTTCCGCCGCGGCGTCGATGGCGCTGGTCGTGTGATCGTGACCTTGCCCAGCAACCAGGTCGGTGTTGATATTCGCCAGCAGGGCACCGGCCTTCTGGTTGAGTTCCCGCGGTCCACGGTACCGGACAGCCTGCGCAAGCGCCTTGATGTCACCGACTTCGGCACCCCGGTGCAGACAGTGACCACGACGCAAAGCGGCGACCGAGTGCGCATGGTGATCGAGCCGCGCGGCAACTGGGAGCACAGCGCCTACCAGAGTGACACGCAGTTCGTCGTCGAAGTGCGCCCGGTGAAAGTCGATCCGAACAAGCTGACGCAGGGTCCAGGCTACGCCGGCGAGAAGCTGAGCCTCAACTTCCAGAACATCGAAGTGCGTTCGCTGCTCCAAGTCATTGCGGACTTCACCAACTTCAACGTCGTCACCAGCGACACGGTCACCGGCAGCCTGACGCTGCGCCTGAAAGACGTGCCCTGGGATCAGGCTCTGGACATCATCTTGCAAGCCAAGGGTTTGGGCCTGCGCAAGAGCGGTAACGTGATCTGGATCGCGCCGAAGGACGAACTGGCGATCAAGGAGCAGGCCGATCTGGAAGCGGGCAAGAAGAAGTCCGAACTCGAGCCGCTGCGCACGCAGTCGTTCCAGCTGAACTATACGAAGGCTGAGGACGTGGCCAAAGGTTTGTCCGGCGTCGGGCAGTGGTGGCGCGGGTGGCGGCTACAAGCACGAAGATCCTGTCGGCGCGTGGCAGTGTCATCTCCGACCAGCGCACGAACCAGCTGTTCGTGACCGACATTCCTTCCAAGCTCGAAGAGATCCAGTCGCTGATCGGGCGCATCGACATCCCGGTGCGTCAGGTGCTGATCGAGGCGCGCATCGTCGAGGCGACGGACACCTTCGGCAAGTCGCTGGGCGCGAAGCTGGGGTTTGTCTGACCTTCGTGGATGCGCGGCGGCGTTCCGGGCTGGAGCTTGGGTGGTGACAATCGAGTGGCGATTGGTGGCAACTACGTCGGCGTCGGTCAGATCACTCGCCAGACGCCCGACAGTGCGACGCGTACACGAATCGCAGATGATCAACTTGCCGGCGATCGGCCAGGGCGGCTACAACCCGGCCAGCTTTGCGCTGTCGATCTTCGGTGCGTCTTCCAACCGCTTCCTGAACCTCGAGATCTCCGCGCTCGAAGCAGATGGCAAAGGCAAGGTGGTTTCGAGCCCGCGCATCATCACTGCGGACCAGGTCAAGGCCTTCATCAGCCAGGGCCAGAAGGTGCCGTTCCAGCGCGCGACCAGCTCGGGTGCGACCGCGATCGAGTTCGTCGAGGCGAGCCTGAAGCTGGAGGTCACGCCCCAGATCACGCCCGAAGGCAACATCATCATGGACGTGAAGATCAACAAGGACAGTCTGGGCGCGCTCACGGCGCTAGGCCGCGAGATCAACGTCAAGGAAGTCAAGACGCAGGTGCTGGTCGAAAACGGCGGCACGGTGGTGATCGGCGGCATCTACGAGCAGCAGGCCAACGACACCATCACCAAGGTGCCGTTCCTCGGTGATGTACCCGTGTTGGGCAACCTGTTCAAGACCAAGACGACGGACTCGCAGCGCACCGAGCTGCTGGTGTTCCTGACGCCCAAGGTCGTCACTGAGAAGGCGGCCGTGCGGTGAAGGCGCGAGGTCGTCCGGAGTGCGCGGGCTGCGCTTAGGGGCTCCGCCCGTTGGTTGAGCCTGTCGCGCTGGCCGTTGCTGGTGGCCTGCGGCGGCGGAGGGGTCCGCACGGGCGACGCCGGTTCGCAGCGATGGCAAGGGTGACTCGCCGTTCGGAAGCGGTGCTGGCGATCCGCCGTTCGGCGGCGGGTCCGGCGGCGGCGGCCTGGCAGGCGACGGCCCGCTGCCCGACAGCCGATGCGGCCGTGACGGTCAGTGATGCCGACATGCAGGGCACGGTGTTCAATTCGCGCAGCGGCATGCCGATTGTCTGGTGCGGCCGTGACGTTTCGACGCGACCACGCTCACGACGGCGAGCGACGGCGCCTACGCAGCAGGCGACGAGCTGCCGCCCCGCGCGTGGTTTTCGAAGTCAACGCGTCCAACTATGAAACGCTGTACCGCCGAGCGAGGTGCTCGGCACGGTGCCCTCGGTCGGCCTGCAGCGCCTGACGCCTTTCGGCACGGCGGGGTCTATGACGGTGGCAACCGGCGGCACGGTCACCGATGCCGCCAGCGCAGCGGCCGTGGCCTTGCCCGCCGACATCTTTGGTCGCGCCGGGTGGCGCGCCGCCAGCGCCCGCCACGGTGGAGTGTTCGGGTGACAAACGTCGCGGTCGGCAGCGACAGCCATCTTCTGTCGGGCGACTTCACCGACGACAACGGCGACCCGGTGGAGGCCTTCGGCGGCGTCATGCTGAGTCGTCGGTGCCGGTTGACGTGGCCAGCGGTCAGACATTGACGCTGAGCGTTCCCGTCAGCAGTCGCGGCGCTGCCCCGGCGACGGCCAACCTGTATCGCTTCGACACCGGTCTCGGCCGCTGGGTGCAGTCGGGGTCGCGACACTGTCCGGTGGCGTCTATGCCGCCTCGTCGATGCCTTCGGCCAATGGATGGTCGGCGCTCCGATTGCGAGCCCGGTGGCCATCTCCGGCTGCGTCAATGACGACACCGGCGCTCCGGCTGCCAACGTGCGGATCGAGGCCGAGGGCATCAGCTATTCGGCAATCTCCCACGTGACGACAAACTCGGCAGGGCCTGTTCACGGTCACCGGCCGGCCTTCCAGTCGCCTCTTCGATTTCCGGCCGCAGCGGTGCATTCCTGACCAACGCCACGTCGGTGGATGTCGGTGCGGTCACCACCTTCAACATCACGCCATGCCTGACCTTGCCCTCGACCAATGGTGCGACGATGCGGCTGACCTGGGGCGAGAGCCCGTCGCGACATCGATTCGCATCTGCGCACGCCCGATGGCTCGCATGTGTTCTATTCGCCAAGGGCTCGTTGGACGCAGCGCCGTTCGCCAGCCTCGACGTCGATGACGTGACCGGCTTCGGCCCGGAAGTGACGACGATCCGCCGACCCGAGCGCCGGCATCTACCGCTTCTACCTGCACAACTTCTCGCAGACCTTCACTCCCGGCATGACGGGTTCGCCGACGCGCGTCGAGTTGAACTACGTCGGTCGCACGGTGGTGTTCAGCGCCGCCGCCGGGAGAGGGCAGTGCGCTGTACTGGCACATGTTCGATCTGTACATCGCGCCGAACTGCACGATGACGCTCTACCGCTACAACCGGTGGCGCGCCGACGAGCCACAGAACCCGAACACGGCAACGGGGACGACCCCGCCTGCGGAGTGCGTTCCCTCCTAGCATCGGGCGGGATATGTCTTGATTTCGCTGGTCGGCATGCCCGGCAGTGGCAAGTCCACGGTCGGGCGCCACGTTGCCCGGCACCTCGGGCTCACGTTCGTCGATACCGATCACCGGATCGAGCAGCGTATCGGCTGCTCGATCCGGGCCTACTTCGAATTGCATGGCGAAGCCGCGTTTCGCGACGTTGAGGCGCAGGTCGTCGATGAGGTCACGCGCGACAGCGAAACCGGTGTTGTGGCCACCGGCGGTGGCGCGGTTCTGCGCGAGAGCAACCGCGCGGTATTGCACGAGCGCACCCAGGTTTTCTACCTTCGCAGTACACCCGAAGACTTGGCGCGGCGCCTTCGTCATGACACGCACCGCCCCCTGCTGCAAGGCAGCACCGATCCGCTCAAGCGCCTGCGCGCGCTGTACCAGGAGCGAGACCCGCTGTATCGGCGCTGCGCGCATTTCGTCATCGAGACCGGGCGCCCTTCGGTGCACACCCTCGTCAGCATGGTGTTGATGCAGATCGAACTGGCTGGTCTCGTACCTCCGGTCGAGCAGGGGTCACCGCCGCCCCCGTAAACTCGGCGGCATGGCGTTTGTGCCGTTTCCCACTTCTGCTGTTGTGCCCGGGCCCGCCCGCGTCGCGATCGACCTTGGCGACCGCGGCTACGACATCCTGATCGGTCGCGGCTTGTTGTCGGACGCGGCTGTGTGGCAGGGCTTGCCGCGCGCGGACAGCGCAGTGATCGTCAGCAACGCGGTCGTCGCAGGCCTGTACGGCAGTGCGCTGCGCAACGCGCTCGAACCGCACTACCGCCGCGTAATCGGGGTTGAGTTGCCCGACGGCGAGGAGCACAAGCAGTGGCCGACGCTCAACCAGATCTTCGACTGCCTACTCGCTGAAGCTTGCGACCGCAAGACGGTGCTCTTCGCGCTCGGTGGTGGCGTGGTTGGTGACATCACGGGTTTTGCCGCCGCGGCCTACATGCGCGGTGTGCCTTTCGTGCAGGTGCCGACGACGCTGCTGGCGCAAGTCGACTCATCGGTCGGTGGCAAGACGGCGATCAACCACCCTCGCGGCAAGAACATGATCGGCGCGTTCTACCAGCCGCGCCGTGTGATCTGCGATCTGGCCACGCTTGACACGCTGCCGCAGCGCGAACTCAGCGCGGGCTTGGCTGAAGTCATCAAGTACGGGCCGATCGCCGATGCCGCTTTCTTCGAGTGGACCGAGAGCCACGTCGATGCCCTCTTCGCACGCGAACCCGCCGCACTCGCGCATGCCGTGCAACGTTCTTGCGAGATCAAGGCCGCTGTCGTGGCGGCCGACGAGCGCGAGGCCGACTTGCGCGCGATCCTCAACTTCGGCCACACCTTCGGCCATGCCATCGAAGCGGGCCTGGGCTATGGCCAATGGCTGCACGGTGAGGCCGTGGCTTGCGGCATGGTGATGGCGAGCGACCTGTCGGCACGGCTGGGCCTGGTGCCGCCGGAGTTTGTCGATCGCGTTCGCGCGCTATGCCAGCGTGCCGGACTGCCGGTGCGCGCGCCACGACTCGGTGGACCCGGTCAGTGGCTCGATCTGATGCGCCTGGACAAGAAGGCCGAGGCCGGCGAGATCCGTTTCGTCGTCATCGAGCAGATCGGCCGCGCCGCGCTGCGCGCCGTGTCGGAGAGCCTGGTGCGCGAAACCCTCGCTGCGCACTGCGAGTGACGGACTGCTCGCGACCCGCGCTACGCCAGCGACCCGGAGCAGTCGCGCGGACGCCGCGTCGCCGAACCTGGCGCTCCGCCGCGCAACGACCACCAGCGTGACCGCGATCGCGTCGTGCATTGCACCGCCTTTCGCCGCCTTGTTTATAAGACCCAGGTCTTCGTCAATCACGAGGGTGACTTGTTCCGCACGCGGTTGACGCATTCGCTGGAGGTTGCCCAGCTCGGCCGCTCTATCGCGCGTGCGCTGTCGCTCAACGAAGACCTGGTCGAGGCCATCGCCCTGGCGCACGATCTCGGTCACACGCCATTCGGTCATGCGGGACAGGATGCGCTCGATGAGTGCATGAAACCTCATGGCGGTTTCGAGCACAACCTGCAAAGCCTGCGCGTGGTCGACGTTCTGGAACAGCGCTACCCACGCTTCGACGGCCTGAACCTCACGCTGGAAACGCGCGAAGGCATCTTGAAACGCTGCCCGGTGGCGGTGGCGCGCCAGATGGAAGCCGAGGAACCGGGTGGCCCGGCGCGGCGCATCATCGCCGGCGAACGTCCGAGCCTGGAGGCGCAGCTCGCCAACCTGGTTGACGAGATGGCCTACAACGCGCATGACATCGATGACGGCCTGCGCTCGGGCTTGCTCAACATGGCGCAGGTCGGCGAGGTGCCGCTGTTCGCTGCGCATCACGCGGCCGCCTTGGCCGAGCATCCGCACTTGCAAGGCCTGCCCGAACGCCGCCTGCTCGCCGAGACGCTGCGGCGTTTGATTTCCGCGCAAGTGGCTGACGTGATTGCTGCCACTTCGGCCAATCTGCGATTGCATGCACCTGCGCATGTGCAAGAGGTGCGCGCATTGCCACCGCTGGTGCAGTTCACGCCGCCGGTGCGAGAGCAGGTCACGGCGCTGAAGCGCTTTCTCTTCGCGTCGCTGTACCGCCACCCGCAAGTCATGAACACCACGTCGCGGGCACGGGAGGTGGTGCGTGCGCTGTTTGCGGCGTATGCCGACGCGCCGTCGCAGCTGCCGGATGAGCATCGCCTCGCCTACGAGCAGATCGGCCTGCGCGCCGTGGCCGACTACATTGCCGGCATGACCGACCGCTTTGCCTCGCGCGAGTACACGCGGCTGACCGCGCGGCCGGCATTCGAGGGCAACTGATATGGCCCCTCAGCTCGCTGCGCTCGCGTCCCCTGAGGGGAGCGTCAGCGCCCTTGGGGCGGCCCGGCGGCGCTGACATGGCGCGCCAGCCGCGCTTGGCGGTGGCCGGTGAGTTGCATCACGTGCTGATGCGCGGCCACAACGGACACGCGGTGTTTGCCGACGATGAAGATCGCGCTGCGTTCGTTGATTTGCTGCGCGAACCCGCGGCAAGGCAGGGCGTGTTGATTCATGCCTATGCGCTGTTGACCACCGAAGTGCATCTGCTGGTCACGCCGCGTGAGGCTGACGCGCTCGCCCGCCTGATGCAATCGATCGGCCGCCGCTACGTGGCTCTGTTCAATCGCCGCCATGCCCGGCGCGGCACGCTCTGGGACGGTCGCTTCAGGACCAGCCTTCTCGATGCCAAAACGTTTCTCCTACAGGCGATTCTGCACATCGAGGCACTGCCGGTGCGGACCGGACTCGTGACCGCCGCACATGATTGGCGATGGTCGAGCGCCGCGCACTACAGCGGGCATCGGCGCGACCCGTTGGTGACCGACCATGCACTGTATTGGCGACTCGGGAACACACCATTCGAGAGAGAGCGTGCGCACGCTCTTGCGTTGGACAAGTCCCAACAAGAGGCTGATGACCCCCGCTTTGATCGAGCAGTGGCCAAAGCCTTGGTCTTAGGCCCGGCAGGCTTCGTGCATCGAATCTCTGAGTCGCTCGGCCGGCCACTGACATCGCGAACGCGCGGCCGGCCGCCCAGCCGCGTCGCCAGAAAGACTGTCCCCAATTAATAACTAGAGAGTGGTCGTGGCTCCAAATATCGAGTCTGACCCTAATTAAAAGCGATTGGCGAGATTGCTGCGGTGCAGTAACCTCCTTTCCCCGTCAGCCGAACTGTGGAGCGCGCGAGATGAGCATCGCCACCCGCCAAGAACTCGACATCGCCGCCGCCGAAGGTCTGTACGACCCGGCCCATGAACACGACGCCTGCGGCGTCGGCTTCGTGGCTCATATCAAAGGCCAGCGCTCGCACGGCATCGTCGCGCAGGGCTTGAAGATCCTCGAGAACCTCGACCACCGAGGCGCCGTCGGCGCCGACAAGCTGATGGGAGACGGCGCGGGCATCCTGATCCAGATCCCGGACGAGTACTACCGCGCCGAGATGAGTGCGCAAGGCATCGACTTGCCGCCGCCGGGCGAGTACGGCGTCGGCATGATCTTCCTGCCCAAGGAGCATGCGTCTCGGCTGGCCTGTGAGCAGGAACTCGCGCGAGCGGTCAAGGCTGAAGGTCAGGTGCTGATCGGCTGGCGGGATGTGCCGGTCGATCGCGAAATGCCGATGAGCCCGACCGTGCGTGCCAAGGAGCCGGTGATCCGCCAGATCTTCATCGGCCGCGGTCCGGACGTGATCGTTCCCGATGCGCTGGAGCGCAAGCTCTACGTCATCCGCAAGACGGCGTCGGCGGCGATCCAGGCCTTGAAGCTGACGCACAGCCGCGAGTACTACGTGCCCAGCATGAGCTGCCGCACGGTCATCTACAAAGGTCTGCTGCTCGCCGACCAGGTGGGCCAGTACTACTGCGACTTGGCCGACGAACGCGTGACCAGCGCCATGGCGCTGGTGCACCAACGCTTCTCGACCAACACCTTCCCCGAATGGCCGCTGGCGCATCCGTACCGCATGGTGGCGCACAACGGCGAGATCAACACCGTCAAGGGCAACTTCAACTGGATGCGTGCGCGCGAGGGCGTGATGCAATCGCCGGTGCTCGGTGCTGACCTGAAGAAGCTCTACCCGATCAGCTTCGAGCACCAGAGCGACACCGCCACCTTCGACAACGCGCTCGAGCTGCTGACGATGAGCGGCTACCCGCTCGCCCATGCGGCCATGATGATGATCCCCGAGGCCTGGGAGCAGCACGAAGGCATGGACATCCGCCGCCGTGCGTTCTACGAATACCACGCCGCGATGATGGAGCCGTGGGACGGCCCGGCGGCGATGGTGTTCACCGACGGCAAGCAGATTGGCGCCACGCTCGACCGCAACGGCTTGCGCCCGGCGCGCTACATCGTCACCGACGACGACATCGTCGTCATGGCCAGCGAGAGCGGCGTGCTGCCGATCCCTGAGCCGCGCATCGTCAAGAAGTGGCGCCTGCAGCCGGGCAAGATGTTCCTGATCGACCTCGAGCAGGGCCGCATCGTCGATGACGAAGAGCTGAAGAACCAGTTCGCATCCGCGAAGCCGTACCGGCAGTGGATCGAGAACGTGCGTGTGAAGCTGGACGCGCTAGATATCGAACCGGCACAGCCGCTACCGCATGCCGAGTCGCTGCTCGACCGTCAGCAGGCCTTCGGCACGACGCAGGAAGACATCAAGTTCCTGCTTGCACCGATGGCCACGGCTGGCGAAGAAGGCATCGGCTCGATGGGTAACGACTCGCCGCTGGCCGTGCTGTCGGACAAGAACAAGCCGCTGTTCAACTACTTCAAGCAGCTCTTCGCGCAGGTCACGAACCCGCCGATCGATCCGATCCGCGAGGCGATCGTGATGTCGCTCAACAGCTTCATCGGACCGAAGCCGAACCTGCTCGACATCAACGACGTCAACCCACCGATGCGTCTGGAAGTGACGCAACCGGTGCTCGACTTCGACGACATGGCGCGGCTGCGTTCGATCGAAAAGCACACGCATGGCAAGTTCAAGAGCTACGAACTCGACATTACCTACCCGCTCGCGTGGGGCAAGGAAGGCATCGAGGCCAAGCTGGCGTCGCTGACTGCCGAAGCGGTCGATGCGCTCAAGGGCGGCCACAACATCCTGATCGTCACCGACCGCCGCATGCGCCGCGAACGCGTGGCGATTCCGGCGCTTCTGGCGCTGTCTGCCGTGCACCATCATCTGGTGCGCGAGGGGCTGCGCACGATGGCCGGCCTGGTCGTCGAAACCGGCAGCGCGCGCGAAGTCCATCACTTCGCTGTGCTCGCGGGCTATGGCGCTGAAGCGGTGCACCCGTACTTGGCGATGGAGACGCTGACGGCGCTGCACAAGGAGCTGCCGGGCGAGCTCTCCGCCGAGAAGGCGATCTACAACTACGTCAAGGCCATCGGCAAAGGCCTGTCGAAGATCATGTCGAAGATGGGCGTGTCGACGTACATGTCGTACTGCGGCTCGCAACTCTTCGAAGCGGTGGGCCTGGAGAAAGACTTCGTCGGCAAGTACTTTCGCGGCACGGCCACGCAGGTCGGCGGTATCGGCGTCTTCGAAGTGGCCGAAGAAGCGCTGCGCACGCACCGCGCCGCCTTCAGCGACGATCCGACGCTGGCGACGATGCTCGACGCTGGCGGCGAATACGCCTGGCGCGTGCGCGGCGAAGAGCACATGTGGTCGCCGGACGCGATTGCCAAGCTGCAGCACGCAGCGCGTGCCGGCAAGTTCGAGACCTACAAGGAGTACGCGCAACTCATCAACGATCAGAGCAAGCGCCACATGACGCTGCGCGGCTTGTTCGAGTTCAAGGTCGATCCGAGCAAGGCGATTCCGGTCGAAGAAGTGGAGAGCGCGGCCGACATCGTCAAGCGCTTCGCCACCGGCGCGATGTCGCTCGGCTCGATCAGCACAGAAGCGCACACCACGCTGGCGATCGCGATGAACCGCATCGGCGGCAAGAGCAACACCGGCGAAGGTGGTGAAGACCCTGCGCGTTATCGCAACGAACTGAAGGGCATTCCGATCAGCGCCGGCACCAAGGTCAGCGAGGTCATCGGCTCCAAGGTCATCGAGGCCGACTACGAAATGCAGGCGGGCGACTCGCTGCGCTCGAAGATCAAGCAGGTTGCCAGTGGCCGCTTCGGTGTCACCACGGAATATCTCGTCAGCGCCGATCAACTCCAGATCAAGATGGCGCAAGGCGCCAAGCCGGGCGAGGGCGGTCAGCTGCCGGGCGGCAAGGTCAGCGAGTACATCGGCATGCTGCGCTACAGCGTGCCGGGCGTCGGCCTCATCAGCCCGCCGCCGCACCACGACATCTACTCGATCGAAGACCTTGCGCAGTTGATCCACGACCTGAAGAACGCGAATCCACGTGCGTCGGTCAGTGTCAAGCTGGTCAGCGAAGTTGGCGTCGGCACGATCGCTGCGGGTGTGGCCAAGTGCAAGGCCGACCATGTGGTGATTGCGGGCCACGACGGTGGCACTGGGGCGTCGCCGTGGTCGAGCATCAAACACGCGGGCACGCCGTGGGAGCTGGGCTTGGCAGAAACGCAGCAGACGCTGGTGCTCAACCGCCTGCGCGGCCGCATCCGCGTGCAGGCCGATGGCCAGATGAAGACCGGCCGCGACGTCGTCATCGGCGCGCTGCTCGGCGCCGACGAGTTCGGCTTCGCGACCGCGCCGCTGGTGGCCGAGGGCTGCATCATGATGCGCAAGTGCCACTTGAACACCTGCCCCGTGGGCGTGGCGACGCAAGATCCGGTGTTGCGCAAGAAGTTCGCTGGCAAGCCCGAGCATGTCGTCAACTTCTTCTTCTTCGTTGCCGAGGAAGCGCGGCAGATCATGGCGCAGCTCGGCATGCGCAAGTTCGACGAGCTGATCGGCCGCGCCGATCTGCTCGACACGAAGAAGGGCATCGCGCACTGGAAGGCGCGCGGTCTCGACTTCACGCGCGTGTTCCACCAGCCCGCGGTGCCGGCCGATGTGCCGCGCCACCAGGTGGAAGGACAAGACCACCGCCTCGACAAGGCGCTTGATCTGAAGCTGATCGAGCAGTGCAAAGCCGCGATCGAGAACGGCGAGAAAGTGCAGTTCATGCAGGACGTGCGCAACGGCAACCGCAGCGTCGGTGCGATGTTGTCCGGTGAGTTGATCCGCCGCCGCCCCGAAGGACTGCCCGATCACACGATATTCATGCAGATGGAGGGCACCGGTGGCCAAAGCTTCGGCGCCTTCCTCGCCGCCGGCATCACGCAGTACCTGATCGGCGACGCCAACGACTACACCGGCAAGGGCCTGTCCGGCGGACGCATCGTTGTGCGACCGAGCATCGACTTCCGTGGCGACGCCACGAGCAACATCATCATCGGCAACACCGCGCTCTATGGCGCGACGAGTGGTGAAGCCTTCTTCCGCGGCGTTGCTGGCGAGCGCTTCGCAGTGCGCTTGTCGGGTGCGACCGCGGTGGTCGAAGGCACCGGCGACCACGGCTGCGAGTACATGACCGGTGGCACCGTCGTCGTGCTCGGCAAGACGGGACGCAACTTCGCCGCTGGCATGAGCGGTGGGGTGGCCTTCGTCTACGACGAAGACGGCCACTTTGCGCGCCGCTGCAACACCAGCATGGTTTCGCTCGACAAGGTGCTGCCACGCGAGGAGCAGGACGCGACGACCTTCCACAAGGGCCAGGCCGACGACGCGTGGCTGAAGAAGTTGATCGACGACCACCACCGCTGGACCGGCTCGCTGCGCGCCCGCCACATCCTCGATCACTGGACCGAGTCGCGCGCCAAGTTCGTCAAGGTCTTCCCGCACGAGTACGCGCGTGCGTTGAAGCAGATGAATGCGACAGCCGCTGCGGATGCCGCCGTCAGCAAAGCGAAGTCGAAGTCCACCACCGTCCCCGCCAAATAAGCAGAGCAAGCGTCATGGGAAAAGTCACCGGCTTCCTTGAATACGAACGCCTTGAAGAAGGTTATGAACCCGTGCCGCAGCGGGTGAAGAACTGGAAAGAGTTCGTCATCGGCCTGACCGAAGAGCAATCGAAACAGCAGGGTGCACGCTGCATGGATTGCGGCACGCCGTTCTGCAACAACGGCTGCCCGGTCAACAACATCATCCCGGACTTCAACGACCTGGTGTTCCGAGGCGATTGGCAGAACGCCGTGACGGTGCTGCACCAGACCAACAACTTCCCCGAGTTCACGGGTCGCGTTTGCCCGGCACCGTGCGAAGCGGCGTGCACGCTCAATGTCAACAACGATCCGGTGGGCATCAAGAGCATCGAGCACGCGATCATCGACCGCGCCTGGGCTGAAGGCTGGGTCAAACCTCTGCCACCGAAGGTGAAGACCGGCAAGAAGGTCGCCGTCGTCGGCTCCGGCCCTGCGGGCATGGCAGCCGCACAGCAACTTGCGCGCGCCGGACACGATGTGAAGTTGTTCGAAAAAAACGGCCGCATCGGCGGCCTGCTGCGCTACGGCATCCCCGACTTCAAGATGGAGAAGACGCACATCGACCGCCGCGTCGCGCAGATGCAGGCGGAGGGTGTGGTGTTCCGTACCGGCGTGCTCATCGGCGCGATGCCGAAAGACAGCAAGGTCACCAACGACGCCAAGGAGACGATCGCGCCCGAGCAGTTGAAGGCAGAGTTCGACGCGGTTCTGCTGACCGGCGGCGCAGAGCAATCACGCGACCTGCCTGTGCCCGGACGCGACCTTGACGGCGTGCACTACGCGATGGAGTTTCTGCCGCAGCAGAACAAGATCGTGGCCGGCGACAAATTGAAAGGCCAGCTCCGTGCCGACGGCAAGCATGTCATCGTCATCGGCGGCGGCGACACCGGCAGCGACTGCGTCGGCACCAGCAACCGCCACGGCGCGGCGAGCGTGACGCAGTTCGAGCTGATGCCGATGCCGCCCGAGCAGGAGAACAAGCCGCTGGTGTGGCCGTACTGGCCGACGAAGCTGCGCACGAGTTCGAGCCACGAAGAGGGGTGTGAGCGCGAGTTCGCGATCGCGACCAAGGAATTCGTCGGCAGCAAAGGGAAACTCACGGCATTGAAGACCGTGCGCGTCGAGTGGCAGAACGGCAAGATGGTCGAAGTGCCTGGCAGCGAACAAGAACACAAGGCCGAGCTGGTGCTGCTGGCGATGGGCTTCGTTGCGCCAGTGGCCAGCGTGCTCGAAGCCTTCGGCGTCGACCGCGACAACCGTGGCAATGCCAAAGCCAGCACCGACTTCATCGGCGGCTACAAGACCAACGCCGACAAGGTCTTCGCTGCAGGCGACATGCGCCGCGGCCAGAGCCTCGTCGTCTGGGCGATCCGGGAGGGTCGCCAGGCGGCGCGGGCGGTCGATGAGTACCTGATGGGGACGAGCGACTTGCCCCGCTGAGGCCTTTACCCGGCGTGCTTGCTCACGCCAGAGCGGTAAGAGTTCACGGTCGTTGAAGTTGCGCCTGTTCAGGGCACTTGCCGCTTATCGCTCACGGTCTTCCGACCGTCGGAGGTGCCGGTACACGTGTGACCTCGATCACGCAGCGTTTCGCACCACCACTTCTAGCATTCATCGCATGAGCTTCCCGCCACATCCGGTGTGCAGGGCTCAACCAGCGACGCACTGCCATGAAGAACCAAGTCCTCGCCCGCCGCTCTGCCTCGGCCCGACAGCGTGGCTTCACATTGATCGAAGTGATGATCGTCGTGGCGATCGTTGCAATCCTCGCCGCCGTGGCCCTGCCCGCGTATGGCGACTACGTGCGCCGGGGCCAACTGCCCGAGGCCTTCGCCGGCATGTCGGACCTGCGGGTGAAGTTGGAGCAGTACTACCAGGACAACCGCAGTTACGGCACGGCGCAATGCGCTGACGCAGGTCCGCCGAGTTGGTCCGACGGAGCGGGCGCTCTGACCTATTCCGGGTCGCAGTTCTTCACTTTTGCCTGTGCCCGCACCAATGCCGGGCAGGGCTACACCATCACGGCCACCGGCAGCAGTGGCCGGGCCACCGGTCACATCTACACCCTTACCCACGCCAACGTGCGCGGCACCACGGAGTTCAAAGGCAACGCCGTCACCGCTGGCTGCTGGCTGACGAAGGGCGGCGAATGCTGAGCCGCTCGCCAAGACGGGCCATGCAAGGCCTGACGCTGATCGAGATTGCCGTCGTCTTGGTCATCCTTGGTCTGTTGCTGATGGCAGCAATGCCCACAGTCGGCGCCTGGATCCGCAACACGCAGGTGCGCAACACGGCCTCGTCGATGCTGGCGGGCCTGGCGCAGGCACGCAACGAGGCGATACGGCGCAACATCCCGGTTCGATTCTCTTTGGTGGCGCTCACCGATTCGGCGGTCATGAACGACACCTGCAACGTCGCGGCCAACGGAGTGTCGTGGGTTGTCAGTGTGCGGGATCCTTCGAGCCATTGCAGCTATGCGCCGAGCAACGACCCGGCCACTGACGCGGCCGACGCCAACAACCCGCTGATCGTTGAAGCCAACGCTGGTGGTGTCGGCGGACGCAACGTTGTGGTCGCCGCGCGTTTGGACGACGGCACGGCCGCAGGCGGCACGGTCACCTTCAACGGCTTCGGCCGCGTCGCCGACGCCACGCCGATTCGCGCCATCGACTTCAACAACGAGACGCTGGGCAACGACTACCGCCGACTGCGGGTCGAGATCGCACCTGGTGGTGCGGTGCGCCTCTGCGACATGAGCGTCACCGTTGCTACCGATCCCCGCAACTGTGCCACCCGGGTGAGCATTCCATGACATCGAAACCACGCCTGCCGCGCGCGCAACGCGGCTTCATGTTGCTGGAAGTCCTGGTGGCGATGCTGATTTTCGCCGTCGGCGTGCTCGGCATTGTCGGCCTGCAGGCCTCGATGACCAAGGCGCAGACAGGCTCGAAGTTCCGTGCCGATGCAGCCTTCCTTGCGCAACGCCTGGTTGGCAGCATGTGGTCCGACCGCAGTGGCCTCGACAACTACGACACGTCCGGTGCTTGCAGCTCGCACACGCGCTGCAGCCAATGGGTGTCCGAAGTCGCCAGCCTGCTGCCACAGGGCGCAGCCACAGTCGGCGTGACTTCACTCGGCACCGACGCCACAGGGCGCGTGATCGCCGCCGAAGTGACGATCACCATCAACTGGACGCCGCCCGACGAAGAACAGCGCCGCTTCATCACGACATCGGCGATCGCCGCCAACCTATGACGCCATGATGCACCTTCACCTCGCCACAACACTGCAGCGCACGAGCCGTCGTCAGCGCGGCGTCACGCTCATCGAGATGATGATCGGCATGCTGGTCGGCATGCTGGCCATGCTCGTCATCAGCCAGGTCCTGTTGAGCTCGGAAAGCCAGAAGCGCACGGCCACCGGCGGCGCCGACGCCCAGGTCGCCGGCGCGCTGGCGCTGTACCAGTTGCAGCGCGACGTCGAGCATGCGGGCTACGGCATCACCAGCAGCCCGAACATCATCGGCTGTCCGATCAGCGCGCGCTACAACGGTGCCACACCGACCGGCTTCGCGGCGACGCTGGCGCCTGTCACGATCACGCCGCAGGCCTCGCGCCCCACCGGCAGCGTCGGCGATTCGATCCGCATCCTGGCCAGCTCGACCAGCACCGTGGCCATCCCGACGCGGGTCATCACCCCGAACTACGTCGCCGGTGGCAACACCTTCAACGTGCGCTCGACGGTTGGTTTTTCGCAAGGTGACCTCGCGCTGGTGGCCATCGACGATGTCAACCCGTGCTGGGTGTTTCAGATCAACGGTGCACCGACGGCCACCAGCCTGCCGCGTGTCGACAGCGCCACTTGGAATGCCGCGGGCACGCCGTCGGTCAACTACAACGACGGTGCCGTGATGATCAATCTCGGTACGCTGGTCGATCACCGTTACGAGATCAACAACGAGACGTTCGAGCTGTCGAGCTTCAACGTGGCGACACCAAGCGCCCGCACAACGCGACAGCTGCAGGCCGACATCGTGCAGATGCGTGCCTTCTACGGCCGCGACACCTCCGGCGGCGCCGGCACGGACGGCATCGTCGACATCTTCGACACCACCACGCCGACGACCAACGCCGACTGGCAGAAGGTGCTGTCGGTGCGCGTGATCGCCGTGGCGCGCAGCTCGACCTACGAGAAGGAGATGGTCACGACCGCCAATCCACGCTGGTCGGTCGGCACCTCGCCGACCGTGACCGGTGCGACGACCTGTGCTGCCGGCAGCTGCATCGAGCTTGACGTGGGAGCCGGCGCCGCCGGTGACGTGCCAGCCAAGCACTACCGATACAAGGTTTTCGAAACCGTGATCCCGCTGCGCAACATGCTTTGGAGGAGCGCCTGACATGAAGCGTCCGCCTCGACAATTTACCGGTGGCGCGCGCGCCTGGGTTCGGCAACGCGGTGTCTCGCTGCTGTTTGCGCTGCTCGCGCTGGCAGCCATGTCTCTGGCGGCCGTTGCCCTCGTGCGTTCGGTCGACGGCGGCTCGCTGGTCATCGGCAATCTCGGCTTCAAGCAGGACACGACACGCGCGGCCGACCGTGCAGCCGAGTTTGCCCGCGGCTATCTGACGGGCGGCGGCAACGATCTGTCGGCCGACGGCGCCTCCGGCACCGGTTACTACGCCCAGGTGCGGACCGATCTCGACCCGACCGGGCAGCTCACCTCGGTGGCCAGCCGCGCGGTGGTCGATTGGGGCGACGCCGACAGCTGTTCGTGCGTGGGCAGCACTTGCGCCGCATGTCTGGCTCCGTCCAACGAGCTCACGCTCAACGGTGGCACCGTGCGTGCACGCTACCTCATCACGCGCCTGTGCCCGAACAACGGCGCCGTGACGAGCACCAATGCCTGTGCGCAGCCGGCGACGCTCGCTGACGACACCTGCACCCGCAAGAGCGGCAGCAGCTACGGCGACACCTGCGTCACGACACCGCCGCAGCAGGCTCCGTACTACCGAATCATTGTCCGCACCGTTGGCGGCCGCAACACAGTCAGTTTCACCGAGACGATCGTTCACTGATCAGAACAGGTTGGGAGGAAGGCATGAACACACATCATCGATTCAACGGCGCCGGCAGGCCGTTGGCTGCATGCGCCAGCGTTGTGCTTGCGCTGGCTGGCATCACCCTGGACGCGTCGGCGCAGGTGACCGACCTGGCGAGCACGCCGCTCATCACGTCCCAGCCCAGTCCTGTCAAGCCCAACGTCATGTTCGTGCTCGACGATTCAGGCAGCATGGGCAGCGATTTCATGCCCGACGACGCCGACTTCGCGACCGGCAAGTACGGCTTCTACGCGTCGCAGTGCAACGGCTTGGCCTACAACCCGGCAACCACGTACACCGTGCCCGTCGACTCCACTGGCGCCAACATGGCCGCGGGCACCTTCACCTTCCCGACACCCGGCACGCTCTCAAACCAGCACTCGGTGTCAACTGCGGTCAGCGTGACCACAGGCAGTCTGACCCTTCAACTTTCTGCCTTCGGCGACTGGAACAACGGCGACTACAGGAGTGGCAACCTGATCACCCTGTACAGCAGCACCGACCAGACCAAGTGGATGGTCGGCACGATCACCGGCGTTGACGACAACAACAACAGGCTGACGATCAACTTCACCCAGAGCAACGGTAGCGGAGCGATGACGTCGCCATTTGTCGGCGACGGCGACTTCCGCCCGTTCTACTTCACCTACAACACCTACACCGGTGCACCGAAGGCTCTGAGCTACTCCTACAGCACCGGCAGCCTCGACACGGCGTCCACCTTCTACCAGCAGTGCAACAGCCTGGTCGGCGCGTCCCCGGGCAACACCCGTTTCACGAAGGTGATGGTCACGCCCACGTCCACTGACATCCAGAATTACCGCAACTGGAACACCTACTACCGCACGCGCATGCTGACCATGCGCACCGCCGTGAGCCAGGCGTTCAAAGGCATCGACGACAAGTTCCGCGTCGGCTTTTCCACCATCAGCTCGGAAGTCGTCGACGGAACCAAGTTCCTCGACACATCCGACTTCGATGCGACGCAGAAGTCGACTTGGTACACGCGCTTGTTCGGTTCCAACCCCAGCGGCTACACACCGCTGCGCGGCGCGTTGTCGAAGGCGGGCCAGTACTACGCCAAGGCCGGCAGGCGCACGGACGGTACGGCGCAGTCGTATGAGCCGATGCAGCTGTCGTGCCAGAAGAACTTTACGATCCTGACCACCGACGGCTACTGGAACAACAACGACGAAAATTCGACGTACGGGCCGTTGCGGCTCGACGACACCACCACCGTCGGGCAGCAGGACGCCACCGCGGCCAGGCCATTGCGCGATGCCAGCACGACCGCTGTGCAGCAGCGCACCAGCCTGCTGCAAGAGCGAAACATCACCACGCAGGCGCAGTCGGCGACCGTGACACTCCAGACCCGGGTGGGACAGCTTCAGACGCGGACCCGGGCCAGCTCGGGTTCCAGCTGGTCGGCCTGGACCAACACGGCGTCGTGCACGTGGAAGAGTTCGTACCCCAACCGTCAGCAATGCCAGTACAACCTTGGCACTGGCGCGTGGACTGCAGCCGCGACCTGCACGGCCGTGAGCGCGAGCACGAACAACAGCGATGGAGTCACGTGGACCGGCAACTCTCGCGAGTGCAGCTACACGGCGCCGAGCTGGACCAATGTTGCATCGTGCACCCCGTCGTCGCCTGGCCCTTCAGCTGGCCCGACAAACTACACCGTTGCGTCGGCCACGACCTGCAACACCGTGGTCACCTACGGCACATGGTCGAACGTCGGTTCGTGCACGGCTACGGCCACGAAACAGTGCCAGTACACCGCGTGGACGGCCTACAGCAACACGGCATCGTGTACGCCTGCACCGCAATCCACAGCGCCAAACTACACGGTGTCCACGGCGCGCCAGTGCCAGACCACCTCGACCGGCGGCAGCAGCGACTCGCTGGCTGACGTGGCGATGTACTACTACGAGACCGATCTGCGCACCGCCAATTGCAGCGTCGTCGATCCGGTCAGCGGCCTGACCAACGATGTCTGCAACAACAACGTGCCGCAGCGTGGCGCCGACACGGCCCAGCACCAGCACATGACCACCTTCACGCTCGGCCTGGGCGTGAACGGTACGCTGGGCTACCACCCTGACTATCTCAGTGGACTTTCATCTGACTACCAGGAAGTCATCGCTGGCACCAAGAATTGGCCCAATCCGGCCAGTGGTTCGGGCGCGGTCAACATCGATGACCTCTGGCACGCCGCAGTCAACGGCCGCGGCCAGTACTTCAGTGCCGAGAATCCGACGGTGCTCTCGCGCAGCCTGAGTGACGCGCTGGCGGCCATCAACCAGCTGTCGGGCACTGCAGCGGCGGCGGCAACGACGACGCTGCAACCGACGCCGACCGACAACACAGAGTTCGTCACCTCCTACACCACGGTGCAGTGGGTCGGCGACGTGGTCGCGTACCGGGTCGATCCGGAGACCGGCGTGCGTGCGGCGACCTCGGACTGGTCTGCTCAACAGCTACTGGACGCACGCGTGGCTGCGGGTACGGCGCGCAACATCTACTACATGCAGCGCAACGCTGGCACCAACACCGGCACGCTTCGCGCCTTTACCTATGCCAACCTGACGGCCGATGGCCTGAACGGCAACTTCGACAGCGCCTGTTCGAAATCGCCGGCGCTGACTCAGTGCACGACGACGGGCTATGACGTGAGCGGCGCCAACAGTGGCGGCAATCTGGTCTCCTGGCTGCGCGGACAACCGGACGCGCGTTACCGCGCTCGTCAGCATCTGCTGTCGGATGTCGTCGGAGGCGCACCGACATTCGTCGGCAAGCCGCCGTTCCAGTACACGGAGAACAACTACCAGACCTTCGTGTCGAACACGAACGCCCTCAACAGCGGTGCTGGGCGCAAGGGTATCGTGTACGTGCCGTCCAACGATGGCATGTTGCACGCGTTCCAAGCCTCGAACGGCCAGGAGCTGTGGGCCTACGTGCCGACGATGGTGATGGACCGCATGTATCGCTTGGCGGACGTCAACTACGCCAACAGGCACGAATACTTCGTCAACGCCACGCCGGTGGTTGGGGACATCTGGGTGCCTGGCTCGCCGGGGGCTTGGAAGACCATTCTGGTCGGCGGGCTGGGCGGCGGCGGACGCGGCTACTACGCCCTCGACATCACCGATCCGGACAACCCGAGTTTGCTTTGGGAGTTCAGCAACGACAGCCTGGGCGGCAACAGCAACCTCGGCTTGACCTTCGGCAACCCGGTGATCACCAAGCGCACCAACGGCACCTGGGTGGTGATGTTCACGTCGGGCTACAACAACGTGTCGCCGGGCGACGGCAACGGCCGCTTGTTCGTTGTCAATGCGAACACCGGCCAGCGCCTGAGCGAGATCGAGACGTTCACGTCATCGGGTGTCGCGGCCGGTAGCGCGACCACGCCGAGTGGCTTGGCCAAGATCAACAACTGGGTGGAGTCGCCACGAGACAACACGACGCTGCGTGTCTACGGTGGCGACCTGCTGGGCAATCTGTGGCGCTTCGACATCGACAACCTTGTGGCGCCCAACGGTGCGGCGTTGCGACTGGCGCAACTGCGCGCTGGCTCGCCCGCTGCAGCGCAGCCGATCACGACGCGGCCCGAACTGGCCACGGTGACGTCGGGCGGCACGAGCTACCCGGTGGTCTATGTCGGCACCGGCAAGATGCTGGGCGTGTCGGACTTGTCCACTTCCGGACAGCAGACCGTCTATGCCATCAAGGATCCATTGACCAACACGCCGCTTGGCGATGTGCACGCGCGTTCCGACATGGTCGTGCAGACGCTGACGGTGGCCACCGACGGCTCGCGCAGCCGCACTGTGACCAACAACCCGATGGACTGGTCGTCGAACATTGGCTGGCGCGTCAACCTGCCGACCGCCGGCGAGCGCGTCAACATCGACATGCGCTTGGCGTTGACCACCTTGGTCGTCGGTGCCAACGCGCCGTCGTACGATCCCTGCGCGGCAGGCGGCGGCACGTCGTATCTCTACCAGTTCGACTTCACCTCGGGTTCGAGCCTGCCCAATACAAACAGCGTTGCTGGTACTTGGCTGGGCGACTCGTTTGCGGTGGGCACGGGGGTGATTCAGCTGTACTCACCGACCAACGGCGCTGGCCAGGGTGGAGCTACCACGCGCACGCAGATGGGTGACGGCAGCGTCCGTCAGACCGGCATGTACACGCCGACCGGCGCGCCGGTCCAAGGCCGCCGCACCTCGTGGCGCGAACTGGTCGAACTGATCGGCATGACGCGGCGGCGCTCTCCAATGCGTAGGCTGGCGCCGTGCGTCGTCCTGACGGTTGCCGCGCACGCCGCAGTGCTGGCCTTGCCGGTGCGGCCGGCCGCCAATGCCGGAGTCGTGTCACCGCTGACTACGATGCAGGTCCGCGCGATCTTGGCGCCGCAACCGATGAAGCCGGAGAGCGTCGAGACGGTTGCGCCCGCCAGGACGGCCGCGCCTGAGCCGGCTGTGCGGGTCGTCCGCGAGTCGCACCGAGACGACGTTGCACATTTCGAGATGCTACGCGCCGAGCTCGCGCAACGTGTCGAGCCGAGCACGCCCTTGCCTGGCGTGCCCGGCTGGTCGCTGCCTGGCGCGGCCAACGAGGACGATGTGTTCCTTGCGCGTTCGCTGCTGGCGGTTCCGCCGGTGCCGCTGACCCCGGTTCTCATCAGCTACCCGGACGTCGCTGGCTTGAGCGAGCGCTACAGCAGCGAACTGACCCTGTTCATCGACGAGACCGGCGCCGTCGTGCGCGTGCGTGCCGAGGCCGGCGCGTTGCCACCCGTACTCGAAGAAGCGGCGCGCAATGCCTTCATGAGCGTGCGCTTTCGTCCCGGTGAACTCGCCGAGCATGGCGCGGTGAAGTCGCGCATCCGTGTCGAAGTCGTTTTCGAGGGCGGCGCGCCCCTGCTGCTGAGCTGATTCGGCGCCGCGCGGACCCGCCCCGCGCGCAGTGCAAGGCCCGAGCCTTGCGTGCGAGAATCAGCCCAAGAAAAACAGCCATCGCGCTTTGGGTGCTCAACACCCTACACGCCGCTTGAACTCCGACGCTCTCATCGAGATCGACCATGTCACCTTCGGCTATGACGCCAGCCGCAAGATCCTGGGTGACATTTCGTTGCGCTTCATGCGTGGCAAGGTCACGTCGATCCTTGGCGGCTCAGGCTGCGGCAAGACGACGCTGCTGCGCCTGATCGGCGGCATGGCGGCGGCCAACGCGGGCCGCGTGGTCTTCGACGGCGAGCCCCTCGATGCACGCAACCGCACGCAGATGCTGCGCCTGCGCCGTCGAATGGGCATGCTGTTCCAGTTCGGCGCGCTGTTCACCGACCTGACGGTCTTTGACAACGTGGCCTTCCCGCTGCGCGAGCACAGCGGGTTGCCGGAGTCGATGATCCGCGACATCGTGTTGATGAAGCTGCATGCCGTCGGCCTGCGTGGCGCTGCGGGGCTGCGCATTTCGGAAGTCTCCGGTGGCATGGCGCGGCGGATTGCGCTGGCGCGCGCGATCGCGCTCGACCCGGAGCTGATCATGTACGACGAGCCGTTTGCGGGGCTCGACCTGATCTCGATGGGCGTGGCCGCGAACTTGATCCGCAAGTTGAACGACGCCACCGGCGCTACGTCGCTCGTCGTCTCGCACGACGTGCCCGAGTGCATGGCCATCAGTGACTACGTCGTGCTGCTGGCCGCGCCCGGAGGACGTATCGTCGCCCAAGGTACGCCGGCTGAGCTGATGGCATCGACGGATCCCGAGACACGCCAGTTCGTGCGCGGTGAACCCGATGGGCCGGTGAAGTTCCATTACCCGGCGCCGACGCTGGACGAAGACTTCGGGGTCAAGGCGTGAACCTGATTCAAGCGCTCGGCGCACGCACGCTGCTGGCCATGCAGCGCTTCGGCCGCGCGGCGCTGTTCTTCATCGACCTGGTGGCGCACCTGCCACCGGTGTTTCTGCGCTTCGGCCTGGTGATCAAGCAAATCCACGCCATCGGCAACCGCTCGCTCGTCATCATCCTGGCCTCGGGTCTCGCGGTCGGCTTCGTGCTGGCGCTGCAGATGTACTACGCGCTGTCCACCTATGGCGCGACCGAGTCGCTGGGTCTGATCGTCAATCTGAGCCTGGTGCGCGAACTCGGGCCTGTGGTCACGGGATTGTTGTTCGCCGGCCGCGCTGGCACGTCGCTCACCGCAGAAATCGGCCTGATGAAAGCGGGCGAACAGTTGGCGGCGATGGAGATGATGGCCGTCGATCCGCGTGCACGAGTGTTCGCACCGCGCTTCCTTGGCGGCATCATTTCGATGCCCTTGCTGGCCGTGTTGTTCTCGGCCATCGGCATCATCGGTGCCTGGGTCGTCGGCGTGGTGCTGATCGGCCTGGATTCGGGCAACTTCTGGTCCTTGATGCAGTCTCGTGTGGACGTGTGGCGCGATGTCGGCAACGGTGTATTGAAGAGTTTCTTCTTCGGCGTGGTCTGCACGGCGGTGGCGCTGTACCAGGGCTGGCAAGCCGAAGCCACGCCGGAAGGTGTAGCCTATGCCACGACGCGCACCGTGGTCGTGTCGTCGCTCGGTGTGCTGGGCATGGATTTCGTGCTCACGGCGTTGATGTTTTCGGCGCCCTGAGCTGCCGCAAGGAGAGTGTGCAATGAGCAAGAAGAGCATCGAAATTCTGGTCGGCCTGTTCGTGCTGCTGGGCATGGCCGCGCTCGTCTTCTTGGCGTTGAAGGCGGCCAACCTGGCCAGCTTCGGCGAGCACAAGGGCTACACCGTCAGCGCCAAGTTCGACAACATCGGCGGCTTGAAACCGCGCGCGCCTGTGCGCAGCGCTGGCGTCACGGTGGGCCGGGTGAAGAGCATCTCTCTCGACCCGAAAACTTATCAGGGCTACGTGCGCATGGAGATCGACAACTTCGTCAAGTTCCCCAAGGACACGTCGGCCAAGATCCTCACTGCCGGCTTGCTCGGCGACCAGTACATCGGCCTGGAGCCCGGCGCTGACGAGAAGGAACTCGCCGACCGCGACGTGATCAAGCAGACGCAGTCGGCCGTCGTGCTCGAGAACCTGATCGGCCAGCTCATCTTCAACAGGGCAGCCGATGCCGGCAGCGGTACACCCGCTCCAGCGCAACCGGCGCCCAAGAAGTGATGAAAACGAAGTCGCAACACGCTGCCCTGCTCGCGCTGGCCCTGGCGGCCGGTGCAGCGAGTGCGCAGTCAGCGAACGATCCATTCGAGAAGGCCAACCGCGCCATCTTCGGCTTCAACGAAGCGCTCGACAGCGCGGTGCTGACACCGGTGGCCAAGGGCTATCAGGCGGTCGTGCCGGAGCTGATGCGTGCTGGCGTATCCAATTTCTTCGGCAATTTCGGCGACGGCTGGTCGGCCATCAACCAGCTGCTGCAAGGCAAAGGCGAGGCCGCTGCGACGATGACGATGCGCGTGGCGACCAACACCTTGTTTGGCATCGGCGGCCTCTTCGATGTGGCCAGTGACCTTGGCATGGAGCGCCAGAGCGAAGACCTGGGCCAGACGCTCGGCCGCTGGGGCATGCCAGCCGGCCCGTACATCGTCTGGCCGCTGCTCGGGCCGTCAACCGGGCGCGACACGCTCGGCCGCCCGTTCGATCTGGCGTGGTCAACGTCGCTGGTCATCAATGACAGCGGTGTCAACGTTGGGCTCTCCGCTCTGCAGCTGATCGACGTCCGCGCCGGCCTGCTGTCTGCATCGCGCGTCGTCGATGGCATCGCGCTCGACAAATACACCTTCATTCGCGACGCTTACATCGCGCGACGGCGCAACCTGGTGTACGACGGCAATCCGCCGGAACTGCCCGAAGAAAATGAGCCGGTTGTATCGCCGCCAGCAGCGCCGCCTGCGGCCCCGAAGTAAACCCTGAGGCGCAGCCGCGCGTTGTGGGCATCGTGCCTGCACTCTCTGCGGGTGCTGTGAAAGGAAATCCATGTTGTCTTTGAAGCGAACCCTGGCTGGCCTCGTGATGTCCGTGGCCGCTGCCACCTCGATGGCGCAGACCACACCCGACGCCCTCATCAAGCAGGTGTCGACGGACGTCATCGACACCATCAAGACCGACAAGGCGATCCAGGCGGGCGACTTGAGCAAGATCATCGCGCTGGTGGATGCCAAGGTCATGCCGCACGTGAACTTCCAGCGCATGACGGCGTCGTCCGTCGGCCGCCACTGGCGTGCTGCCACGCCCGAGCAGCAAAAGAAGCTGCAGGACGAGTTCAAGACCCTGCTCGTGCGCACGTACGCCGGCGCGCTGACACAGGTCAAGGACCAGACGGTGCAGTTGAAGCCGCTGCGTGCCGCGGCGGAGGACACTGAAGTCGTCGTGCGCACCGAAGTCAAGGGCAAGGGCGAGCCGATCCAGCTCGACTACCGCCTCGAGAAGGCCAACGCCGACTGGAAGATCTACGACGTCAACGTGTTGGGCGTGTGGCTGGTCGAGCAGTACCGCGGCCAATTCGCGCAAGACATTGGCACGGTCGGCATCGACGGCCTGATCGCCAAGCTGGCTGAGCGCAACAAGAGCGCCACGAAATCGTAATGCTCGCTTTGCCTGCCAAGCTGAGCATCGCGGAAGCAAGCGCGGCGCTGCCCGCGCTGGCTGCTCAGGTCGGGCAGAGCAGCAGTGCGCTGGTGGTCGATGCCAGCGCGCTGAAGAACTTCGACTCGTCTGCGATTGCTACGCTGCTCGAGCTGCGTCGCCATGCGGCTGGCCGCGCTTTCAGCGTCAGTGGTGCACCGACGGCGATGGTGGAGTTGGCGACGATGTACGGCGTGGCCGAGCTGCTGGCCTTCACGTCCTGAGCGGACAGCTCCTCACCCGCTGCGCGGGCGAAGGGCCGTCACTCCTCCGTTTTTGCGTAGCGCTTGGAGCGTAAGTTTCGCTTGATCTCGGCCAGCATCGGCCGCAACTCGCTGCCCAGCCGCAGCGCCACGCCCGTGGTCAGGATGTCGATGATCACCAGGTGCAGCAGGCGCGACACCATCGGGCTGTAGCGGTCGTAGTCTTCCGGGTGGTCGGCGGCCAGCAGGATCTGCTGCGCGCTGTTGTTGGCCGAGCGCGCCAGCGGTGAGCCACTGGCGGTGATGACGATCGTCGTCGCGCCTTTGCGGCGCGCGATTTCGGCGGCGTCGAGCAGGTCGCGGCTGCGGCCCGAGTTGGAGATGATCACCGCGCAGTCTCCCGGCTGCAGCATCGTCGCACTCATCACCTGCACATGGCCGTCGGAGACTGCGGTGGCGGAGACGCCGAGGCGAAAGAACTTGTGCTGCGCATCCTGCGCCACGATGCCCGAGTTGCCGACACCGTAGAACTCGATGCGCCGCCCGTTGCGTCCGGCTTCGGTCAGCGCCTGCATCGCACGCTCGAAGGCATGGCCGGCGGCATCATTGCGATAAGCCAGCAGCGCGCTCACAGAGTTGTCGATCACCTTGACGAGGATGTCACCGGGCTTGTCGTCTTCATCGACCGCGCGGTGCACGAAGGGCACGCCTTCGTTGACGGTGCCGGCGAGTTTCAGCTTGAAGTCTGCCAACCCGTCGTAACCGACGCTGCGGCAGAAGCGCACCACCGTAGGCTTGCTCACATGCGAGCGGTCGGCGAGCTCGCCGATCGGCAACGAAGCAAAGCTGCGTGCATCGGCAAGCACCAGCTTGGCCACGCGCTGCTCGGCCGGTGGTAGCGCGGGCAATGCCGCATGGATTCTCTCGAGCATCGTCATTGCGGTGACTTCATGCTTCCTCGTCCCAAGTGAAGCCATCACGCGCAATCAGTGCACTCGACGCTGGCGGCCCCCAGGAACCTGCCGCATAGGGGCGCGGCCCGGTCGCGTCATTGCGCCAAGCGTCGAGCACGGGCTCGACCCAGCGCCAAGCCTCTTCCTGCTCGTCGCTGCGCACGAACAGATTCAGGCGTCCGGCAATCGAGTCGAGCAACAGGCGCTCGTAGGCACCGACACGGTCGGCCGCGAAAGTGCTTGTCGAAGTCCAGGTCGAGCTGCACCGGGGTCAGCACGTCGTTGTTGCCGGTGCCCTTGGCCGCCAGCAGGTGCAGCGCCAAGCCATCTTCGGGCTGCAGCTTGATGACGAGCTTGTTGGCCCGCGCACTGCCGGCAAAAATCGCGTGCGGCACCGGCCGGAAGTTGACGACGATCTGCGCGTCTCGCGTTCCCAGGCGTTTGCCGGTGCGCAGGTAGAACGGCACGCCGGCCCAGCGCCAGTTCTGCACCTCGGTGCGCAGCGCAACAAAGGTTTCGGTGGCGCTGCCTTCGGGCACCTTGGCTTCTTCGAGGTAGCCCAGCGCCGGTTGGCCGTCGATCGTGCCGGCGCGGTACTGGCCACGCACCACGTCCCGGGTCACGCTCTCCGCTGTGAAGGGCTTGAGCGACTTCAGCACCTTCAGCTTCTCGTCGCGGATCGCATCGGCATCGCCGTTGGCCGGCGGCTCCATGGCGATGATCGTCAGCAGCTGCAGCGCGTGGTTCTGCACCATGTCGCGCAGGGCGCCGGTGCGGTCGTAGAAGTCGCCGCGCGTGCCCACGCCCAGGCCTTCGGCGATCGTGATCTGGATGTTGGCGATGCTCTCGCGGCGCCACAGCGGCTCGAACAGCGCGTTGCCGAAACGCAGCGCGGTGAGGTTCTGCACCGCGGGCTTGCCAAGGTAGTGGTCGATGCGCAGCGCCTGCTCTTCGGTGAACGACGCGCGCACGACGCGGTTGATCTCCTGCGCGCTGGCCAGGTCATGGCCGAGTGGCTTTTCAAGCACCACGCGCACATCGGGTCCGTTCAGGCCGGCACTGCCGAGCTGCGCACAGATTTGCGTGAACAGGTGCGGGCTCGTCGCCAGGAAGAACACCTTCACATCGGCGCCGCGATCGTCGAGCCATTGCTTCAAGCCTGCATAGTGCTCGGGCTGCGCCAAGTCCATGCGCCGATAGTGCAGCAACTCCGCAAAACGTGCGAAGGCGTCGTCGGTCGGCCGCTTGGGCTCTTCGACCGCAGCGAACTTTTCCTTGATGAAGGCGCGGTACTCGTCGTCGCTGCGTTCGTCGCGGGCCACCGCGAGGATGCGGCCGTCGGCCGGCAGCTTGCCGTGGCGCCAAGCCTGGAACAGGGCCGGCATCAGCTTGCGCCAGGTCAGGTCGCCGGTGCCACCGAAGAGAACGAGGTCGAAGGCCATGCCGCGATGTAATAAAGTTACGGCCAGAATGATGCATGAGTTTCGTTGCCGGGTCAACGCGGGGCCGGCGGCACAATGGCTTGCGATGAACCAACTTGACCAACTCAAGCAGTACACGACGGTCGTTGCCGACACAGGCAATTTCAAGCAGCTCGCGCAGTTCGCGCCGCGCGACGCGACCACCAACCCGACGCTGATCCTGAAGGCGGTGCAGCAGGCCGAGTACGCGCCACTGCTTGCCGAGACGGTGGCGGCGCTGAAGGGTAAGTCGCTCGACCGCATCGTTGACCAGGTGTTGGTGCGTTTCGGGCTGGAGATCCTGAAGGTCGTGCCGGGGCGCGTCAGCACCGAAGTCGATGCGCGCCTGTCGTTCGACACCGCAGCGACGATTGCGCGCGCGCACCACCTGATCGAGTTGTACGAGCGCGCCGGCATCGGCCGCGAGCGCGTGCTGATCAAGATGGCGTCGACGTGGGAAGGCATCCAGGCCGCCAAGGCGCTGGAGCACGAAGGCATCCACTGCAACCTGACGTTGTTGTTCGCGTTCTGTCAGGCGGTGGCCTGCGGCGAAGCTGGCGTTCGCCTGGTCTCGCCCTTTGTCGGCCGCATCTACGACTGGCACAAGAAGGCGGCCGGAGCAGCGTGGGACGAAGCGGCGATGGCAGGTGCGAACGACCCTGGCGTCCGATCGGTCGCCCAGATCTACACGTTCTACAAGCACTTCGGCATCGAGACCGAAGTCATGGGCGCGAGCTTTCGCAACCTCGGCCAGATCCAGGCGTTGGCGGGCTGCGATCTGCTCACGATCAGCCCGGAGTTGCTGGCGCAATTGCAGGCCACAACGATGCCGCTGCCGCGCGTGCTCGATGCGGCTGCGGCGAAGGCAGCGACGGTCCATGCCGCCTTGTTCAACGAAACCACTTTCCGGTGGGCTTTGAACGAAGATGCGATGGCCCACGACAAACTGGCAGAAGGCATACGCGCGTTTGCTGCGGACGCCGTGAAGCTGGACAAGATGATCGAGGTGCTGAAATGAAACGTTGCGACACGACAAGCGCCTGGGCTGCGCTCGGCGGTCACTACCAAGCCCACGGAAGAGCGTTCGATCTGCGCGAAGCCTTCACGCGCGACGCCGAGCGTGTGAAGGGTCTGACCTGGGATGCACCCGAAGTCCACGCCGACCTGTCGAAGAACCTGCTCGACACGGCGACGCTGCACTTCCTGCACGACTTGGCGCGCGAGTGCGGCCTCGAAGCGCAGCGCGATGCGATGCTGGCCGGCGAACCGGTCAACGCGACCGAGGGCCGCGCGGTCCTGCACACGGCCTTGCGCGCGCCGCGCGGCGCCGGGCCCTTCGGCGACGAAGTGCACGGCGTGCTCGATGCGATGCTCGCGTATGCGGAGCGCGTGCGCGACACGGCGGCCAGCGGCATCCGCCACGTCGTCAACATCGGCATCGGCGGCAGCGACCTCGGGCCGCAGATGGCCGTCGTCGCGCTCGAGCCGTTCGTGCACCCGGCGCTGACGATGCACTTCGTCAGCAACGTCGACGGCCACGACCTGACGCGAGTGCTGCGCCGCCTCAAGGCCGAAGAGACGCTGTTCATCGTTGCCTCGAAGACTTTCACGACGCAGGAGACCATGGCCAATGCGATGGCCGCACGCGCCTGGTTCCTGGCGCAAGGTATGGCCGAAGCCGATATTGCCAAGCACTTTGCCGCCACCACGACCAACGTCAAGGCTGCAGCGCAGTTCGGCATCACCACCACCTTCGGCTTCTGGGATTGGGTCGGCGGACGGTATTCGCTGTGGAGCGCGATCGGTTTGCCGATTGCCATTGCCATTGGCGCCGCGCCGTTTCGCTCGCTGCTCGACGGCGCGCATGCGATGGACCGCCACTTCGCCGAGGCGCCGCTGGCCAGCAACCTGCCGATTCAACTCGGCCTGCTCGACGTCTGGTACCGCAACTTCCACGGCTTCACCAGCCGCAGCGTCGCGCCGTACCACCAGGGCCTGGCGCGCTTTCCGGCATACCTGCAGCAACTCGAGATGGAGAGCAACGGCAAGCGCGTCGACATGGCGGGCGAGCTCGTGCCGTTCGCGACCAGCCCGGTGATCTGGGGCGAGCCTGGCACCAACGGCCAGCACGCCTATTTCCAGATGCTGCACCAGGGCACGGACGTGGTGCCGGTGGAGTTCATCGCCGTTCGCACGCCGAGCCATGGCCTGGCCGACCAGCACACCAAGCTGCTCGCCAACTGCCTCGCGCAAAGCCAGGCGCTGATGCTCGGCAAGAGCGCGGCAGAAGCGCTCGGCGAAGCTGCGCCGACGGCATCCGCCACACTCGACCGCGCGCAACTGGCGCAACATCGCAGCTTCCCTGGCAACCGGCCGAGCACGACGCTCGTGCTCGATGCGTTGACGCCGCGCTCGCTCGGTGCGCTGATTGCGCTGTACGAACACCGTGTCTTCACCAGCGGTGCGCTGTGGGGCATCAACAGCTTCGATCAGTGGGGCGTCGAGCTCGGCAAGGCGCTGGCCAACCAGCTACTGCCGCGCTTCGCGTCGCGCGATACGGCGGGGCTCGACGGCTCGACGGCAGCGCTGCTGAAGCGCCTGACCTGAGCGAGCGTCAGCCAGCCGCGCGCGGCTGTGCCAGCCAAGCCTGCGCCAGCCGCACCCACATCGTCGCGCCGAGCGGGATCAGGTCGTCGTTGAAGTCGTAGCTCGGGTTGTGCAGCATGCAGGGGCCTTCGCCGTGGCCGAGGCTGCGATGCGCGCCGTCGCCGTTGCCGATCAGGAAGTAGCAGCCGGGCTTGGCCTGCAGGAAGTAGCTGAAGTCTTCAGCGCCCATCGTCGGCTCGAAGTCGAGCACATTCTGTTTGCCAGCCACCTCGGCGGCGATGCGGCGGAAGAACGCCGTCTCGGCGTCGTGGTTGATCGTTGGCGGGTAGTTGCGATCGAAGACGAATTCGCACTGCGCGCCGAACGCGGCGCACGTGTGCTCGGCCACTTCCTGCATGCGGCGCTCGATCATGTCGAGCACCTCCAGCGTGAAGGTGCGCACCGTGCCCTCGATGACGCAGCTGTCGGGCACGACGTTGGTGGCTTCACCGGCATGGATCATCGTCACCGAGATCACCCCCGCGTCGATCGGCCGCTTGTTGCGCGTGATGATGGTCTGGAAGCCCTGCACCATCTGGCAGGCGATCGGCACTGGGTCGATGCCGTTGTGCGGCAGCGCGGCATGGCTGCCCTTGCCGCGGATCGTGATCTTGAATTCGTTGGATGAAGCGAAACACGGCCCGGTCTTGACGCCGAACTGGCCGACCTTCATGCCCGGCCAGTTGTGCGCGCCGAAGATCGCTTCCATAGGGAACTTTTCGAACAGACCGTCCTTGATCATCTCGCGCGCACCGCCGCCGCCTTCTTCGGCCGGCTGGAAGATCAGATAGACGGTGCCGTCGAAATCGCGCTGCTTCGAGAAATGCTTGGCGGCGCCGAGCAGCATCGCGGTGTGGCCGTCGTGGCCGCAGGCGTGCATCTTGCCGGCGTGTCGGCTGGCATGCGCGAAGTGGTTGTGCTCGGTCATCGGCAGGGCGTCGATGTCGGCGCGCAAGCCGACGGCCCGCGACGACGTGCCACTCTTGATGATGCCGACGACGCCGGTGGTGCCCATGCCGCGGTGCACCGGAATCCCCCAATCGGTCAACGCCTTGGCGATCAGGTCGCTGGTGCGCTTTTCTTCGAAACAGAGTTCGGGGTGCGCATGGATGTCACGTCGCAGCGTGGCGATGCTGGCGGCATCGGCGAGGATCGAGTCGATGGCGAACATGGCAGTCGAGTCTCAAGACAACGAGAAAACCAGTTTACGCCTCGGACTCCTGTCGCGGGCCGTCGCGGGCTTCAGTGGATGAAGCGGTCTTCTCTGGAGAACATCGAGAGATCGACGAAGTTCGACCCATCGTGCGACTTCGGCGTGTAGCGCACGGTCACGCCGCCCAACTCGAAGGAGGAGCGCTCCAGCGAGACGATGAAGTTCGCCCGCGTCAGATCCTTGCCCGTTGCCTGCAGCGCCAGCACCAGCGCTTTGGCCGTTAGGTAGCCTTCGAGGCCGCCGTAGCTCAGCGCGACGCCGGGCCGGCTCTTGGCCATCGCCTCCTGATACTCGCGCGAGATCGCGTGTTTGCGCTCCCATGGGCTCGGCACCACTTGCGCAAACACCATGCCGTGAGCCAGCGGCCCCAAGTCATTGGCGAGCTGCGTCGAGCCGGAGTTGACGGCCATGAAGGTCGTCTTGATGCGAGCCTTGCGTGCCTTGGCGATCAGCTTGGCATACAGGCCCGCGCTGCCATGGTTCAACACCATGTCGGGCAGCGCGGTCGTGATCTGGCTCGCCATGTCGTCGAGTTGCGGGTCGCTGATATCGCCTTTGAACGGCAGTGTCAGTGTCACGTTCATGCCAAGCTCGGTCGCAGCAAGCTTGACGTTGTCGAGGTGTGCACGGCCGACGTCGGAGTCGGCATGGAAGAAGCCCACGCTCTTCAGACCGGTGCGCCGCCCCCACTCCATCAGCGCGCGGAACTCGTCGCGGTGCTCGGCGCGCACGGGAAACACCATTGGCGAGTGGGGCCGGCGCAGGTTCGGCGAGCCGGCCATCGGCCCGAAGAACGGCACGCGCAGCTCCTCGGCCGCTTTGGCCACGGCCGTCGACGGCCCGCCTTCCTGCGACGCAAACAGGATGAATGCGCCTTCGCTGATGAGCTGGCGCGCGTTGGCTTCGGCGGCGGGGCTCTTGTTGTCGTCATCAAGCGTGCGCAGCACGACCTTGCGGCCGTGAATGCCGCCTGCGGCATTGATGTTCTCGAAATGGAGCTTGATCCCATCCAGCGCTGCCACGCCGTAGCGGTTCTTGCCGCCCTGCAGCGTGATGTTCTGGCCGATGACGATTTCAGCGGCACTGACGCCGGGCTCGGCAGCAGCAGTCGTTGCGGCGAAAGTGCTGCCCGCAACGACGCACAACAGAGTTCGACGCTTGATCATCTGTTCCTTCGGAATCGGGTTGCTGACGGGCGCGAAGCCTACCGCCGGACCTTGCCGTCGCTGGAGAGGATCGTCAGATCGACGTAGCGTGACCCCATGCGCTTGGTGGCGCTGAAATCGACGAAGAAGCCACCCAGGTTGAGTTCACGCAGCGATTCCAGGCTCGCGATCAGCGTGTCCGGCGTGGGCACACCGGTCATGCGCTTCAAGGCTTCGCTGAAGGTCTTGGCGGCGACGAAGCCTTCGATGCTGCTGTAGTTGGGCTCGAACTTCTCGCCCTCGGCCGCTTTGCCTGCTGCGAGGTAGTCACCCGACAGCGGCGAGGCCGGCGAGTAGGGGTAGGGCATGACCTGGCTCACGATCACACCGCGCGCATCGGCGCCGAGCTCGTCGGCCAGGGCCTTGGTGCCGACAAAGCTGACGTTGTAGAAGGCGCCACCATACCCGGCCTTGCGTGCTTCGCGAATGAACGCGGCGCAGGACTTGTAGGCGCTGATCTGCACGATGGCGTCGGGCTTGCCGGCCAGGATCGATTTGACCGCTGCAGCCACGTCCACCGTGTTGCGCTCGACCGTGCCCAGCGCGGCGGGCTCGAGATTGAGCGGCTTCAACGCGCGCACCACGCCGTCGAGGCCGGCCTTGCCGTAGGAGTCGTTCTGGTGGAAGACGGCGATGCGCTTGGCGCCGATCGACGTCACCTGCTTGACGATCTCGGCGGTCTCGTCGAAGTAAGAGGCGCGCACATGGAAGGCGATGCGGTTGAACGGCTCGCGCAGCGCCTGCGCGCCGGTGAACGGCGCGATGAAGGGCACCTGCGCCGCGCTGGCCAGCGGCAGCGCAGCCATGCTGGTGGGCGTGCCGATGTAGCCGAACAGTGCGAACACGCCATCCTTGATCAGCTTGTCGGTGTTGGCCTTGCAACGGTCGGGCTCGTAGCCGTCGTCCAGGCTCTTCAACTCGACCATGCGGCCGTTGACGCCGCCCTTGGCGTTCTGGCGATCGAAGTAGAGCAGCGCCCCACGCTTGAACTGCTCGCCCAGCTGGGCTGCCGGGCCGCTGAAGGCGGCCGACTGGCCGAGCACGATGCTGCGGCTGGCGGTCTGCGCAAACAGTGGCGCGGCCATGGTCGCGGCTGCGGCACCCGCCAGCTGCTTCAGCGCCTGACGGCGTCCGGGTGTGCGAAAAGAACCGAAACTCATCTTCACTCTCCTGTCAGCAGCGAACCTTGGCTGTTGCCTGCCGGCATCGAAAGATCGGCGCTCAGAGCGGCGGCCAAGGTAAGCACGGCGTTGCCGAAGTGTCCTTGCATTGCTCGCGCCGATGCGCCGCCAGCCCGCCACGCAAGGCCGGTCGATGTGCAATAGTTCATTCATGAACGCCCCAATCGCGACCAGTCTGCTGTCCCGAACGGTTCACGCCGCCTGCCCGCACGATTGCCCTGACACCTGCGCGATGCGCGTCACCGTCGAAGGCGGACGCGTCGTGCGCATCCAGGGCGACCCCGAACACGCGACGACGCAAGGCGTGCTCTGCACCAAGGTCAGCCGCTACGCCGAGCGCACCTACCACGGCGAGCGCGTGACATTTCCCATGAAACGCATCGGCGCCAAGGGCCTGGGCGAGTTCGTGCGGGTGTCGTGGGACGAGGCGCTGCAGGACATCTCGCAGCGGCTCAAAGCCATTGCAGCGCGCGGACCGGAATCAGCGCAGGCGGTTCTTCCCTACAGCTATGCCGGCACGATGGGCCTGGTGCAGGGCGAAGGCATGGCGCAGCGCTTCTTCCACAAGCTCGGTGCCTCGCTGCTCGACCGCACGATCTGCTCGGCCGCGGGCGGCGACGCCATCGCGGCCACCTACGGCGCCAAGATCGGCATGCAGACGCGTTTCTTTTCGGAGAGCATGCTGATCGTCATCTGGGGCAGCAACTCGATTGCCAGCAACCTGCATTTCTGGACGCTGGCGCAAGAGGCCAAGCGCCGCGGCGCCAAGCTGATCGCGATCGATCCGCGCCGCACAGAAACCGCCGAGAAGTGCCACCAGCACATCGCGCTGCTGCCCGGCACCGACGGTGCGCTGGCGCTCGGCGTGATGCACGAGCTGGTGGCGCAGCAGTGGCTCGACCGTGACTACATCGAGCGCCACGTTGACGGTTTCGACCGCCTGCAAAAACGCATCGCCGAGTGGCCGCCCGAGCGCGCGGCGGAGGTCTGTGGCATCACTGCCGGCGAGGTGCGCGGCCTGGCGCGTGATCTCGGCACCACGCAGCCGGCCGCGATCCGTCTGAACTACGGCATGCAGCGTGTGCGCGGCGGCGGCAACGCGGTGCGCTTGGTCGCTCTGCTGCCGTGCCTCACCGGCGCCTGGCGGCACCGCGCGGGCGGCCTGCTGCTGTCGAGCTCGGGCTGGTTCAAGCGCTACAAGAATCCGTCGCTGGAGCGCCCCGATCTGCTCGCCGGGCGGCGCCCGCGCACGATCAACATGAGCACGATCGGCGATGACCTGCTGCGCGAATCGTCGCCTGCGTTCGGGCCGAAGATCGAAGCGCTGATCGTCTACAACAGCAACCCGGTGGCGGTGGCGCCGGAGTCGAAAAAAGTGGTGGCCGGGTTCGCGCGCGAAGACCTGTTCACCGTCGTGCTCGAACATTTCATGACCGACACCGCCGACCATGCCGACTACGTGCTGCCGGCGACGACGCAACTGGAGCACCTCGACGTGCACGGCACTTACGGCCACACCGACGTGATGTGGAACGAGCCGGCGATCGCGCCGATCGGCGAGGCCAAGCCCAACACGCAGATCTTCCGCGAGCTGGCGGCGCGCATGGGCTTCACCGACCCGTGCTTCGAAGACGATGACGAGACGCTGGCCCGCCAGGCGTTCGATTGGGAGGCCATCGGCACCAGCTTCGAAGCACTGCGTGAACGCGGCTGGGCGAGCCTGCCCATTCCCGACGCCCCCTTCGCTGACGGCGGCTTTGCCACCGAGAGCGGCAAGGCCAAGGTCGACGTCTGCGGCCTCGGCGTGCCCGAGCATGTGCCGAACTACGAGAGCGTGCTGTCGTCGCCCGAGCTGGCACAGCGCTTTCCGCTGGCGATGATTTCGCCACCGGCGCGCCACTTCCTCAACTCCAGTTTTGTCAACGTGAAGAGCCTGCGCACGATCGAAGGTGAGCCGTTGCTCGAGATTCATGCCGACGATGCCAAAGCGCGCGGCATCGAAAGCGGCGCGATGGTGCGCGTTTTCAACCAGCGCGGCGAGTACCGCTGCAAGGCCGAGGTGAGTTCACGCGCGCGGCCGGGTGTCGTCAACGGCCTGGGCGTGTGGTGGCGCAAGCTCGGCGCGGACGGCACCAATGTCAATCAGCTGACAAGTCAACGCCTGACCGACATCGGCCGCGCGCCGACGTTCTACGACTGCCTGGTTGAAGTCGAACTATGAGCGCCGCACGGCCGCTCCGAAGGCGCGCGCTCCCCCGGGGCCACGAAGGGGCCCCTTCGTGGCCCCGGAGGGCCTTGGGGACTCGTGAATGCGCCGGGCGCTGATGGCAGGCTTCGGCATCGTGGGCGTGGCGGCGCTGATCGGCGTGGCCTGCCTGACCGTCGGGTGTTCGACGATGGGCTACTACGCGCAATCGATCGGCGGCCATCTCGACTTGCTCTCGCGCGCCAAGCCGATCGACGAACTGACCGCGAGCGAATCGACGCCCGCACCGCTGCGCGAACGCCTTGCGCTCGCCGCGCGCATCCGCGACTTCGCCGTCAGCGATCTCGGCCTGCCAGACAACCGCAGCTACCGCCGCTACAGCGACCTCGGCCGCAACGCCGCCGTCTACAACGTCACCGCCGCGCCCGAACTGTCGCTCAAGCTCGAAACCTGGTGCTTCCCGGTCGTCGGTTGCGTCGGCTACCGCGGTTACTACGACCGCGCGGCGGCCGACGCCGAGGCTGCCGTGCTGCGCGAACGCGGCCTCGAAGTCAACGTCTATGGCGTGCCGGCGTATTCCACGCTCGGCAAGCTCGACTGGCTCGGCGGCGATCCGTTGCTCAACACCTTTGTGAACTGGCCCGAAGGCGAACTGGCGCGCCTGGTCTTCCACGAGCTGGCGCACCAGGTCGTCTATGCCGAGGGCGACACGATGTTCAACGAGTCGTTTGCGACCGCGGTCGAACGCATCGGTGTGCAGCGCTGGCTGATGCAGCATGCGGGCGACGAGGCCAAGCGCCAGTACGCGGCGCAGGACGCGAGGCGCGAAGATTTCCGCGCGCTGACCACTCGCTACCGCGACCGATTGAACACGCTCTACACCAGCGCGGCTGGCGACGCCGACAAGCGCGCAGGCAAGGCCGCGCTGATGCGGGAACTGCGTGCCGAGTACGCCCGGCTCAAAACCGAACGCTGGAACGGTTTCGCCGGGTACGACGGCTGGTTCGAACGCGCCAACAACGCCAGCCTCGGCGTGCTTGCTGCGTACAACGAACTTGTGCCGCCCTTCGAGCGCCTCTATGAACGCGAGGGCCGCGATTTCAAACGTTTCTACGCCGAGGTGGCGCGTCTGGCCGCCTTGCCGAAGGCGCAGCGGACGGCGACACTGAACTCACTCTGAGGAGACTTGTTTCATGCCCGACATCAAGATCCACCGCGACCATTCCCTCGGTTTGCCCAAGGCGCGCAAGATCGCCTGGAAATGGGCCGAGCAGGTTGAAAAAGAATTCTCGATGGAATGCACGGTCACCGAAGGCGAGTTCAGCGACACCGTTCACTTCACCCGCAGCGGCGTCAACGGCACGCTGATCGTTGCGCCCGATCACTTCGATCTGAACGCCAAGCTCGGCTTCTTGCTCGGGGCCTTCTCGAAAACGATCGAGAACGAGATCAAGAAGAATCTGGATGGGCTTCTGGCCAAGAGCGCTGCAGACAAGAAGCCGGCCGCGAAGAAGGCGGCCAAGAAGTAGCGTGCGGCGCGCCTACTTCAACGATTCGACCAGCGCCACGTATTCCTTCATCGCCTCGTCGTTGCTCTTGCCCTTGATTGCATTCCACGCGTCCCATTTGGCACGGCCGACCATGTCGGTGAATCCGGGGCGCTTGCCATCGACATCGCCGCTCGACGCTTGCTTGTAGAGCGCATAGAGCTGCAGCAGCGTCGCGTTGTCGGGCTTTTCGGGCAGGTTCTTGCTGTCGGCAACGGCTTTGTCGAAAGCGGCTTTAGGGGTGGCCATGGTGCAGAACTCCTGTTGTGAGGGACGAAGTAAGAAGATAGCGTCGGCATCTTAGCCAGCAACGCCGTCAACAAGCTGCCGAGGAGAACCCGCATGTCTGCTGCCGCTCTGCGCATGTCGCGCGTCGATCACGCGTGGCTGCGCATGGACAGCGATGCCAACCTGATGATGATCATCGGCTTCTGGCTGCTCGAACCGAAGCTGACGCTGGCCGAGCTGAGCGAACGCATCCAGACGGCACTGCTGGCCTACCCACGCTTCCGGCAGAAGGTGGTCGAAGACGACGATGGCGCGATGTGGGTCGAAGACGAGCACTTCGACCTCAGCCATCACGTCACGCGCGAAGCCCTGCGCAGCAAGCCCGGCGAGGCGCCGCTCGAAGCGCTGAAGCGCCGCGTGGCCGAGCTGGCGACGCAGCCGCTCGATCCGTCACGGCCGCTGTGGCAGTTCCATCTGGTCGAGGATCTGGACGGCGCGCAGAGCGCGATGATCTGCCGCATCCACCACTGCATCGGCGACGGCATCGCGCTGATCTCGGTGACGTTGTCGATTGCCGACGGTGGCAAGCCGCCGCCGCAGCGCAAGCCGCAGGCCGAGCGCGAGCACGACTGGATCGCCGACACGCTGATCAAACCCTTGATCGGTCTCACGGCCAAGGGCATGGAGATGCTGGGCTCGGCCGATGCGGCACGCGTCGGCGTGCAGGTGGCGCAGGACGCCGCAGCCTTGGCGCTGATGGCCGACGATTCACCCACGCGCCTGAAGGGCAAGGCCACGCCGGGCAAGCGTGTGGCCTGGGGCGAGCCGCTGCTGCTGGAGGACGTCAAGGCGGTCAGCAAGGCCTATGGCGTGTCGATCAATGACGTGCTGCTGGCGGCGGTGGCCGGTGCCATTGGCAGCTACCTGCGCAGCAAGGGGGACGACCCGACCGGACAGGAGATCCGCGCCATGGTGCCGGTGAACCTGCGCCCGCTGGCAGAGGCCTACAAGCTGGGCAACCGCTTCGGACTCGCGCCGCTCGTGCTGCCGATCGGCGTCGAGCATCCTGGCGAGCGCCTGTACGCGGTGCATGCGCGCATGAACGCGCTCAAGGGCAGCTACCAGCCACTATTGGCGTTTGCGGTGCTAGCGCTGTCGGGGCTCGTCGTCAAGCCGATGCAGGACGTGATCACCGGCCTGTTCAACAAGAAGACCACGGCGGTCATGACCAATGTGCCGGGGCCGCGCGAGCCCATCCATTTCTGCGGCCGCACGGTCAACCAGGTGATGTTCTGGGTGCCGCAGTCGGGCGATGTCGGCGTGGGCGTGTCGATCCTGTCGTATGCCGGTGGTGTGCAGTTCGGTCTCATCACCGACGCGAAGCTGTGCCCCGATCCCGAGGCCATCGTCGAGCTCTTCGCGCCAGAGTTCGAGAAGCTGCTGCTACTGGCGCTGATGTCGCCGTGGCCGGTGATGGAGTGAAGTCTCCTTCACCGCAGAGGCGCAGAGGACGCGGAGGAAGCGCAGAGGAATGCAGTTCTTGTATTTCTCTGCGCACCTCTGCGCTCTCTGCGCCTCTGCGGTGAATGAAACTGCTTCAGTCCTCCAACTCTTCTTTCGCCATCTCCACATCGAGCCGCTCCATCGCATCGGCCGGTTTGCACGCCGCCGCGTCGGCATAGAGCTTCTCGGCTTCCTTCATCTTCTTGTCGCCTTCGAGCATGACCAGGCCGTTGGCGTACTCGACCATGCCGATCGCGCTGGCCGGGTGCAGCTTCAGCGCCTGCTGGTACATCTTCAAGCCCGTCGCCTTGTCGGCGCCTTGCGTGCGGCCGAGCAGCGAGCCCACCTTGTCGATGACCTCGGCGTGGAAGGTGCCCAAACTGATGTGCGCATCGGCATGTTTGGGCGCGAGCTTGATCGTCATCTCCAGCGCGCTCTTGACCTTGCTGCCCAGCCCCTGCGTCAGCGCCTTGGCCACGCTGATGCCCTGGCTGTAGCGGCCGAGCGCATAGGCCTGGTAGTAGTAGGCGTTGGCGTTTTTCGGCTCCTCGCCTTGCAGTGCTTCGGCGCGCGCGGCCACTTCCTGGAACATCGCCAGCTTGGTCTTCTCACTCTTCTCGACGTAGTTGGCGTAGATGGCCTGCGCCTTGTTGGCCACGGTGATGCCGGCGCCGCCCGCCTTCAGGCCGGCATCGAAGGCCTTCTGGAACTCGCCGCGGTGGAACAGCACCCAGGCCTCCAACACCTTGGCGTCCTTGGGCAGCGGCTCGGCGTCACCGGCATGCAGGCGCGCCCACTGCTTCTTGACGGCAGCGGCGTCGAGGTCGAACAGGTCGTACGGGTAAGCAGTCCACTTCGCCATTTCGATGTCTCCTTCTTGTGTTCAGTGACGTGATCAGTGACGGTACGGCGCGACCAGCGAGTGCAGATGGTCGCGCGCTGCGGGCTCGATGTAGGGCATCAGCAGGCTCAGCACGTGGTACGCGCCACGCGCCAGCGCCGGACCGGCCGTCTCGGGTTCGAGGGCGCGGCGTGGGTCGCGCACGTATTCGAACGAGAGCCAGTAGGTCAGCACGACGACCATCGCCGTCGACACCGGCTCGGCCTCGCGGGCGTCGATGCGCACCGCGTTGCCGCGCGCCAGGCCGCCGAGCACCGACTGCACCGCGCGGCCTTTGGCTCGCAGGACATGCTGGAACTGCATTTCGAGCTTGCGGTTCTTCGACAGCAGATCGTTCAGGTCGCGGTACAAGAAGCGGTAGGCCCAGATCGTCTCGAACAGCATGTGAAAGAACAGCCACGCGTCTTCGACGTTGCGCACGTTGTCGGCGGCGAGCAGGATTTCGGCGAGCGCCTTTCTCATAGCGCGCGAACAGGCCGTTGATCAGCTCGTCCTTGGCCGGGTAGTGGTAGTACAGGTTGCCGGGGCTGATCTTCAGCTCGGCCGAGATCACCGTCGTGCTGACGTTCGGCTCACCGAAGCGGTTGAACAGCTCGAGCGTCACATCGAGGATGCGCTCGGCCGTGCGGCGGGGCTTTTTTGTGGGAAGAGTCGCAGGCATGGACAGCGATCTTGCACCAGGACGTGCGGTCGGTCGATCGGGGCGGACTCAGGGTTTGCCGCGCGCCCGGCTCAACAAGACCAGCGAAATGCCGCCGAGGATCGCTGCCGACGACAGGACCAGGCGCATCGTCAACGCTTCGGACAACAGCAGCACGCCGCCGATGGCGGCCAGCGGCGGCACCGAGAGTTGGACCGTCGCCGCGCGCAGTGCCGAAAGCTGTGGCAGCGCGGCGTACCAGATCACGTAGCCGAGGCCCGAGGTCACGGCGCCGGAGGCGATGGCGAGCAGCACGCCTGAAGGGCTGGCCTTGAACTGGCTCGCAAAGACCAGGCTCAGCACCAGCGCGAGCGGTGCGGCGCGCATGAAGTTGCCGGCGGTCGCCGCCACGGGCTCGCCTGCACTGCGCCCACGCAGCGAATAGACGCCCCACGCGATGCCGGCCGCGGCCATCAACAGCGTGCCGGCCACGGGCGGCGCGGCCAGCCCGGGCGACACCAGATACAGCAGTCCGCCGACCGCAAGCGCGAAGCCTGCCCACGCCACGGCCGTGAAACGCTCGCCAGCACGCAGGCCAAACACGAACATCGTCAACTGCACCGCGCCGAACAGGACCAGCGCGCCGGCGCCCGCGGGCAACGTGACGTAGGCGAACGAGAAGGCCGCGACGTAGGCCCAGAGCATCGTTGCGGCCAGCCAGTCGGCGCGCGCAGGGGCGGGTTGGTTGCGCCAGCGCACGATGGCCATCAACACCAATGCGCCCGACACCAGGCGCACGCTGCCGAAGCTGGCCGCATCGATGCTTGCCTGCTGCAGCGCCAACCGGCAGAGCAGGGAGTTCGCCGCGAAGGCCAGCATCGCCAACACGGTGAGCGCCATCGTGTGTGCGGTCGTGCGTGCCATGAAGCGATGGTAGGCGCAAGGTCATCGGCCGACGGCTCTGCTTGGATCGAAAGCGCTCCCTACAATCGTCTGCATGCCCGCTGTCGTGTTCGATCAGGTCGCCAAGACCTATGCCGGCGCACGCGGTGAAGTGCGTGCGCTCGACGGCATTTCGTTCGCCATCGAATCGGGAGAATTCTTCGGCCTGCTCGGCCCCAACGGTGCCGGCAAGACGACGCTGATCTCGATCCTCGCTGGCCTGACGCGGGCCACGCGCGGCACGGTCACCGTGATGGGTCACGATGTCGTGCGCGACTATGCGGCCGCGCGCAAGTCGCTCGGCATCGTGCCGCAGGAACTGGTGTTCGACCCGTTCTTCTCGGTGCGCGAATGCCTGCGCATCCAGAGCGGCTACTTCGGCATCCGCCGCAATGACGCCTGGATCGACGAGCTGCTCGCCGGCCTCGGCCTGGCCGACAAGGCCGACGTCAACACACGCCAGCTCTCGGGTGGCATGAAGCGCCGCGTCCTGGTGGCGCAGGCGCTGGTGCACAAGCCGCCGGTGATCGTGCTCGACGAACCCACTGCGGGCGTCGATGTGGAACTGCGGCAGACGCTGTGGGGTTTTATCGCCAACCTGAACAAGGAGGGCCACACGGTGCTGCTGACGACGCACTACCTCGAAGAAGCCGAAGCGCTGTGCGGCCGCATCGCGATGGTCAAGCAGGGTCGTGTGGTGGCGCTTGACCGCACCGCCAACCTGCTCGCCGGCACCGCGAGCACGATGCTGCGTTTCAAGACCGACGATGCGCTGCCGACCGATGTGGCGGCGCATGCGCGGGTCACCGGGCGCATCGCCCAGGTCACGGCGCATGACGCCGCCGAGGTCGAAACCATCCTCGGCCGCTTGCGCCAGGGTGGCGTGCGCATCGAAGACCTGGAGATCGGGCGTGCCGATCTGGAGGATGTGTTCATCGAGATCATGCAGAAGGAAAGTGCATGAACCTCGTGAACCTCGCTGGTGCCGGCACGCTCTTCAGGAAAGAAATCCTGCGCTTCTGGAAGGTCAGCGTGCAGACCGTCGCCGCGCCGGTGCTGACGGCCGTGCTCTACCTGCTGATCTTCGGCCACGTGCTCGAAGCGCATGTGCAGGTCTTCCCCGGCGTCGGCTACACGAGCTTCCTGATCCCGGGCCTGGTGATGATGAGCGTGCTGCAGAACGCCTATGCCAACAGCAGCAGCTCGCTGATCCAGAGCAAGATCAGCGGCAACCTGGTGTTCCTGCTGGTCTCACCGCTGTCGCACTGGGCCTGGTTCGCGGCTTACGTCGGTGCGAGCGTGGTGCGCGGGCTGGCGGTGGGCTTGGGTGTGTTCGCAGTCACGGTGTGGTTTGCGCCGGCGCATTTCGAAGAGCCATGGTGGATCATCATTTTTGCGGTGCTGGGCGCCGGCATGCTCGGCACTTTGGGCTTGGTGTCCGGCCTGTGGGCAGAAAAGTTCGACCAGACCGCGGCCTTCCAGAATTTCCTGATCATGCCGATGACCTTCCTCTCGGGCGTCTTCTATTCGGTGCATTCGCTGCCAACGTTCTGGCAGGGCCTGTCGCACCTGAATCCTTTCTTCTACATGATCGACGGCTTCCGGCGCGGTTTCTTCGGCGTCAGCGACGTGTCGCCGTGGTTGTCGCTGGCGGTCGTGGGTCGAGCTTTCTGATCATCTCGGCGCTGGCGTTGCGCCTCTTGGCCACCGGCTACAAGATTCGAAGCTGATCGCCATGAAGCTGCCCTATGACCGCGTCGCTCTCGTGCTGCAAGGCGGCGGCGCGCTCGGTGCCTATCAGGGCGGCGTCTTCGAAGGCTTGACCGAGGCCGGCATCGAGTGCGATTGGGCGGCCGGCATTTCCATCGGTGCGATCAATGCGGCGCTGATTGCCGGCAATGAACCTGCGCAGCGCGTCGATCGCTTGCGCGAGTTCTGGAACACCGTCACTGCGCCGCCGCTGCTGCCGCCCACGGCCGCGTGGTGGGCCGACGCGCTGGAGTCGGGCGGCGCCGCGTCGAGAACCGCGCTCGGCTGGTTCGAGGCCTCGCGCGCGCTGCTCGAAGGTCAGCGGGGGTTCTTCGTGCCGCGTGTGCCGTCGCCCGCATTCAGCACGCAATCCGCGCCGAGCGAACTCAGCCACTACGACACCGCGCCGCTGCGGGCTACGCTCGAACGGCTGGTCGACTTCGACCGTATCAATCACAAGAAAGGTCTGCGCCTGACCGTCTCGGCCGTCAACATCGAGAGCGGCAACTTCGAGCTCTTCGACAGCCAGCGTGGCCCATGGGCCGGGCGCCTCGCCGCTGCGCACATCGTGGCGTCGGGCGCGCTGCCGCCGGGTTTTGCGGCGGTGGAGATCGAAGGCCAGCACTACTGGGATGGTGGTCTGGTGTCGAACACGCCTTTGGCCACCGTGCTCGATGAAGAGCCGCGGCGCGACACGCTGGCGTTTCAAGTGGATCTGTGGAGTGCGCTCGGCCCGCTGCCGAAGAACCTGCTCGACGTCGAAGAGCGCGCCAAGGACATCCGCTTTTCGAGCCGCACGCGCGCGGTGACGCGGCAGCTCGAACGCGAGCGTCATCTGCGCCGCCTGCTGCGCGAAGTGCTGGCGCGCGTCCCTGCGAGCCAGCGCAAGGGTGATGCATGGTGCGCGGAAGCCGAGGCGCAAGCGTCCGACAAGACCTTCAACGTCGTCCACCTGATCTACCAGGACAAGGCCTGGGACAGCCACCACAAGGACTACGAGTTCAGCGCGCTGTCGATGCGCGACCACTGGGCCAGTGGCCTGGCCGATATCCGGCGCACGCTGGCCCATCCGGACTGGCTGGCGCCGCCCGGGCCGTCGCAATCGACCGTCACGCACGACGTGCACCGCGGCCCCAACAATCGCTGACACGCAAGCGCTGACACAATGACCGCCATTCGAAGGAGATCTGCATGAACCACCGCCTTTCACCGGCCGACGACGAGAACGGCAAAGACAAGGCCGACAAGCCCGAGCGCAGCAGCAGCCTGATGGAGCAGCTTGCCTTCAAGTCGCGCTTCGTCATGGTCTTCGGCGAGATCGACGACAAGGCCGCCCGCGCCACCTGCGAGCGCCTGATCCTGCTCGCGCAGGAGTCCGACGCGCCGATCCACATGCTCGTCTCGTCACCGGGCGGCCATGTCGAATCCGGCGACGCCATCCACGACATGATCCGCTTCGTGCGCGCGCCGGTGACGACCATCGGCAGCGGCTGGGTCGCCAGCGCCGGCACGCACATCTTCCTCGCCGCGCCGAAAGAGCGCCGCGTGTGCCTGCCCAACACGCGCTTCATGATTCACCAGCCGTCGGGGGGTGCTGGTGGCCGCGCCAGCGACATCGCGATCCAGGCGCAGGAGATCATCAAGATGCGCGAACGTATCGCTCGCGTCATCGCCAAGGAAACCGGCCAGAAGCTGGAGCGCGTGCTGGTCGACATCGACCGCGACCACTGGATGAGCGCGCAGGAGGCGATCGAGTATGGGCTGGTGGCGCGGGTGATCGAGAAGCAGAGCGAGCTGAAGTAGCTCGGCCGCGGTCTGTCTAGCGCAGTGCGTCGGCGACCGGCACGCCGAGCGCCAGACAGGCCAGATGCAGTGAGTCACCGCGGCTCGGCTGACTGAGCAGCGAACGAGATAACGCTGCATCGATCCACGCCCGAAGCAGCAGCGGTCTTTGCATGACCGACAGCTGTCGCACGCGCAAGGCCGCCATCAGCTCGTGCTGATACGTTGGCACGGTGGGCGGTGCGAGCCCGCCACCGGGGCTGCGCCGTGGCGGCAGGCCCATGGCTTCGAGCGCAGCGAGGGCATCGACAAGCCATGGGTGCTGAGCGGCGCTGTCGTTGGTCAACACGCGCGCCATGCAGCGTGTTGCGGCGCGCACTTCGTCGGCATGGGTGGTCAAGGTGCCGCGCGCGGGCGCGGCCTGCCAGGGTGCGAAGAAGTGCTGGATGACGAGTGCGCGCCACTGATCCGCGGCGGACTCTGCCCCGGCGAGCGCCGGGTGGCCTCGGCGTTGGGCCCACTCGTGCCGCAGGCGCTGCTTGTGCAACGGCGGTGACTGCCGTAGGCGGTCGAGCAGCTTTCCCATGACCAGGCGGCGTGCCCCCGGTCGCAGCACCTGCACCTCTTCGCGTACGGCGCTGGCCACATGCAGGTCGACCGTCGCCGCCTCGTAGGCGCGCCAGCGGGCCGCAGCGTCGTGCGCGCGCGGGTCGATCGCCAGGGCCAACATGGCGGCCTGCCACTCGCCGATGCCGTACCACCGCTCGATGCGGCGCAGCGCGTCGCGCTCGCGCTCGGCATCGTCGAAATGGGTCGGCTTCTGGGTCGCGTCGTGACGCGCGGACTCCGGGCTGGACACACCCGGGTGCCACGAACTCAGCGCAGGGCTTGCCGCGGTTTCTGCCAGCTCAGCCCGACCTGGGCCTTGGGCGTTGCCGGCGACTGCTGGTGCCATCAACGCCAAAGGCTGCTCCATCATGTCGGCGCCTTCCATGGCCAAGCGATCTGCGGCCAGCAGTACTTCATCGGCCTCGAACGACCGCCCGTACAAGCGCGACAAGCGATCGGCCAGCGGCGGGTGTGTGGCCAGCCATTGCCGCCATCCGCCGCTGCGCGGCGCCACGTCGCTCGACAACAGCAGATGCGCCAAGCTTGATGTATGCGCGCTGGCCAGGCCCTTGATCCGCCGCGCTTGTTGATCGGCGATCTTGCGCAGCGCGCCGCCGAGGCCATCGACATGGCGCGCGAACTTGACCGCCGACGCATCGGCGAGGAACTCGCGTTGCCGGCTCACCGCGGCTTGCAGCAGGCGGCCAGCGAGCCAGCCGAGCGAGCCGACGGCCATCAGGCCGAGACCGAACAAGGCGCCAGCGCCGCGGCGGCCGCGCTCGTCTGTGCTCCACAGCGATAGCCCCAGTCCCCAGATCATCTGCAGGCCCCAGACCAGACCGACCAGGCGCATGTTCAGCCGTGTGTCGCCATGCACGATGTGGCTGAACTCGTGCGCGACCACGCCCTGCAGTTCGGCGCGGGTCAGGCGCTCGAGCGCACCGCGTGTGACGACGACCACAGCGTCGTCACCGCGCCATCCGGCAGCCAGCGCATTGATCGCATCGTCGCGCGGCAGCACCCAGGCTTGCGGGGCAGGCCGCTGGCCACTGGCGATTGCCATCTCCTGCACGACGTTGACAAAGCGCTGCTCGCGGCGCGCGTGTTCGTCGTTGCCACTGGGCTGCGCGGGGCGCGCGCCGGCCAGCTCGGCCACATGCGGGCCACCCTTGTGCAGGCGCATCGACTCGACCCAGCAGCCGCCGAGCACGAACAGCAGCACGAGGCCGGTGTTGGTTTCGATGAAATAGGTCGGCAGGCCGCGCGCGAACGGTACGGTGATCCAGAAGATCAGCGCCAGCACAAGGTTGACGGCGACGACCAGGCCAAGCACGACCAGCACGAACATGCCGATCAGTTGCCGCGTCTGTTGCTCAGCGGCTTCCTGGTGGCGGCGAAAGCGCATCGCCTGCTTGCCGGGTTCAGGCCAGATTCACTCGCGGGGCCGCTCGTTCGACTTCTTTCGTCGTGCTCTCCAGCATCGCCGCTTCGCGGAAGCTGAACAGCCCGGCGATGAGGTTCGTCGGCGCTTGCTGCGCCGCGTTGTTGTACTCGAGCACCGAGTCATTGAAGGCCTGGCGCGCGAAGGCGATGCGGTTTTCGGTGTGGCCCAATTCTTCGGAAAGGCTTTGCAGCGTACCGTCGGCTTTCAACTCCGGATACGCCTCGACGACGACGTTCAGCTTGTTCATCAGGCCCGCCAACGTGCCTTCCGCACCAGCCAGCGCGGCGATGCGTGCGCTGTCCATCGGCTTGGCGGCCGCGGCCTCGCTGGCGCTCTTGGCGCCGTTGCGCGCGGCGATGACCGCTTCCAGCGTGTCGCGCTCGTGCTGCACATACTTCTTGGCCACATCGACGAGGTTGGGAATCAGGTCGTAGCGCCGCTTCAATTGCACGTCGATCTGCGCAAAGGCATTGCCGATCTCGTTGCGGTGCCGCACCAGGCGGTTGTAGGCGGCCAGCGCCCACAGAGCCAGGACGACGAGGATGGCGAGCGTGACGACTGCAGTGGTGTTCATGGCGATGGTTCCCCCTTCGTCAGCGAATGTAGCGGCCCGCCCCTAGAATTCAACCGCCATGACCGACCCGACCGCCGCAGAAGTGAAGGATTTCATTGCCGCCGGCCTCGATTGCACGCATCTCGAGGTCGAAGGTGACGGCCGGCACTTCTTTGCCACCATCGTCGCCGCCGATTTCGAGGGCCGGACGCGGGTGCAACGCCACCAGCGCGTCTATGAGGCGCTGGGCGATAGAATGCGCGCTCAAATCCACGCGCTGTCGATGAAGACACTCACCCCTGCCGAGTGGCAAGCCCTTCCGGCCCCCGCTACGGCACACCCGCACCACCATTGAATCGCCCGCGGCGCGCGCTGCGGGCGGCTGGTGGCGCGTGCTTGCAGACAGTGTCCACCTGAGCCCCTTGCGGCCCACGTCGTCAGACTGAAAGACGACCATGGACAAACTCCTCATCCGCGGCGGCCAGCGCCTCCAAGGCGAGATCGCCATTGCCGGCGCGAAGAACGCCGCGCTGCCTGAATTGTGTGCGGCGCTGCTGATCGCCGAGCCGCTCGTGCTCGACAACGTCCCCAAGCTGCAGGACGTGGCGACGATGGCCAAGCTGCTGCGCCACATGGGCGTGGCGATCGAGCGACCAGAAAGCGCGCCGACACGCATGATCCTCGACGCCACGCGCATCGGCGCGCCCGAAGCGCCGTATGAGCTGGTGAAGACGATGCGCGCGTCGATCCTCGTGCTCGGTCCTTTGCTGGCGCGGTTCGGCGAGGCCAAGGTGTCCTTGCCCGGCGGTTGCGCGATCGGCTCGCGGCCGGTGGACCAGCACATCAAGGGCTTGCAGGCGATGGGCGCGCAGATCGATGTCGAGCACGGCTACATCGTCGCCAAAGCGACGAAGCTCAAAGGCGCGCGCATCACCACTGACATGGTCACGGTCACCGGCACCGAGAACCTGCTGATGGCCGCGGCACTGGCCGAAGGCGAAACGCTGCTCGAAAACGCCGCGCAGGAACCCGAGGTCACCGACTTGGCCGAGCTGCTGATCGCCATGGGCGCGAAGATCGAAGGCCAGGGCACGAGCCGCATTCGCGTGCAAGGCGTGAGCGAGCTTCATGCGCCGAAGTCGCCGCACCGCATCATCCCGGATCGCATCGAGACCGGCACCTTCCTCTGCGCCGTCACGGCGGCCGGCGGCGACGTCAAGCTCACTGGCACCTGCGCTGACCACCTCGACGCGGTGATCGACAAGCTGCGCGAAGCCGGTGCGCAGATCGACGAGGGCGAGGGCTGGATGCGCGTGCGCATGAACGGACGGCCCAAAGCCGTGAGCTTTCGCACCAGCGAGTACCCGGCGTTTCCGACCGACATGCAAGCCCAGTTGATGACGGTGAACTGCATCGCCGAAGGCAGCGCGCGCATCAGCGAAACGATCTTCGAAAACCGCTTCATGCACGTCAACGAACTCGTGCGCCTGGGCGCGAAGATCGAGGTCGATGGCCACACCGCCGTCGTGCACGGCGTGCCACAGCTGTCGGGCGCGACGGTGATGGCGACCGATCTGCGCGCGTCGGCGAGCCTCGTGATTGCCGGGCTCGTGGCCGAAGGGCAGACGCTGGTCGATCGCATCTACCACTTGGACCGCGGCTACGACCGCATGGAAGCGAAGTTGCGCGGCGTGGGCGCGAACATCGAGAGGACGTCTTGATGTTGACCTTTGCGTTGTCCAAGGGCCGCATCTTCGACGAGACCCTGCCGCTGTTGAAGCGCGCCGGCATCGAAGTCACGGATGACCCCGAGACCTCGCGCAAGCTGATCCTGGCGACCAATCGCGCCGACATCCGCGTCGTCCTCGTGCGTGCCAGCGACGTGCCGACCTATGTCCAGTACGGCGGCGCGGACCTCGGCGTGGCCGGATCGGACATCCTGATGGAAACCGAGGGCGACGGTCTCTATCGCCCGCTCGACCTGCGCATCGCGCGCGCACGCCTGTCCGTCGCGGTGCGCTCGGACTTCGACTACGCAAGCGCCGTCAAGCAAGGCTCGCGCATCCGTGTGGCCACCAAGTACACCGCCACCGCGCGCCAGTTCTTCGCTGACAAAGGCGTGCATGTCGATCTGATCAAGCTCTACGGCTCGATGGAGTTGGCGCCGCTGACGGGGCTGGCCGATGCGATCGTGGACATCGTCTCCACCGGCGGCACCTTGAAGGCCAATGGGCTGATCGAAGTCGAGAAGATCGCCGACATCTCGTCGCGGCTGGTCGTCAACCAGGCGGCGCTGAAGTTGAAGCGCGAGGCGATGCGGCCGCTGATCGATGCCCTCGAAAAGGCGGTGCAGGGGTGACCGTTCGGCGCTTTTCGACCGCGCAGCCGGACTTCGAGGCGAAGTTCAGTGCACTGCAATGGTCGGCCGAGGCCGATGCGTCGATCGACAGCACGGTGGCCGCCATCATCGCGGATGTGCGACAGCGCGGCGACGATGCGGTGCTGGAGTACACCGCTCGCTTCGACGGCGTGAACGCCGCAAGCGCTTCAGCGCTCGAGCTGTCACGCGATCAACTCGCCGCTGCACTCGACGCCATCACGCCCGAACAACGCCGCGCGCTTGAAGCTGCCGCCGAGCGCGTTCGGTCGTACCACGAGCGCCAACTCGACGTGAGCTGCCGCAGCTTCGCCTACCGCGACGCCGACGGCACGTTGCTCGGCCAGAAGGTCACGCCGCTCGACCGCGTCGGTGTGTATGTGCCGGGGGGCAAGGCGGCGTACCCGTCGTCGGTGCTGATGAACGTGGTGCCGGCGCGTGTGGCCGGTGTCGGCGAAGTGATCATGGTCGTGCCCACGCCGCGCGGTGAGAAGAACGCGATGGTTCTGGCCGCTGCCCACATCGCCGGCGTGCACCGCGTGTTCACGATCGGCGGCGCGCAGGCCGTCGCGGCGCTGGCCTTCGGTACCGCGACAATCCCGCGCGTCGACAAGATCACCGGGCCCGGCAACGCCTATGTCGCCAGTGCGAAGAAGCAGGTCTTCGGCCAGGTTGGTATCGACATGATTGCCGGCCCGAGCGAAATCCTCGTGCTCGCCGACGGATCGACACCGCCCGACTGGGTGGCGATGGATCTGTTCTCGCAGGCCGAGCACGACGAACTCGCGCAAAGCATCCTGCTGTGTCCCGATGCCGGTTACCTCGATGCAGTGGCCGCGTCGATCGAACGCCTGCTGCCGACGCTGCCGCGCGAAAGGATCATCCGCGCTTCGCTGGCCGGCCGCGGCGCGCTGATTCAGACACGCTCGATGGAAGAAGCCTGCAGCATCAGCAACCGCATTGCCCCCGAGCACCTGGAGGTGTCGAGTGCGAACCCCGAGCGCTGGGAGCCGCTGTTGAAACACGCCGGCGCGATCTTTCTCGGCCGCTTTACAAGTGAGAGTTTGGGCGACTACTGCGCCGGGCCGAACCATGTGCTGCCGACGGCCGGCACGGCTCGCTTCTCGTCGCCGCTCGGTGTGTATGACTTCGTCAAGCGCACGAGCCTGATCGAAGTGAGCGCGAAGGGGGCGCAGTCGCTCGGCGAGATCGCGTCCGTGCTCGCGCATGGCGAGGGCTTGCAGGCGCATGCGCGCGCGGCAGAGATGCGGTGTGCCGCGGGCGCCTCCCCTTCCGTTCGGGCTGAGCTTGTCGAAGCCCCCGCAAGCTCTTCGACAAGCTCAGGGCGAACGGTGGCGTTCGAAGTTCGCCCCGTCACCGACGACAACGTCGATGAACTGATCAAGCTCAAGACATCCGCCGAACAAGAGAAGTTCGTCGCCACGGTTGCCAAGTCGCTCGCACAGGCGTCCGTACGCCCTGCGGGCCGGCCGCTTGGGCTGTATTCAAACGGTCAGCCCGTCGGCTTCCTGCTGCTCTGGGACGCGCGCCGTGACCCCGACCCTGCAGACCGCGCCGACCAGCTCTACGTTTGGCGGCTGTCGATCGACGAACGCTTTCAACGCCAAGGTCACGGCCAAGCGGCGATGCGCTGGGTGATCGATGAAGCCAAGCGCATGGGCGTGGCCAGCGTCGGTCTGTCGCATGTGCCGGAGAACCCGGTGGGCGCGTTCTATGAGAAGTTCGGCTTTGCGTACACGGGCAAGGTCAGTCACGGAGAGAACGAGATGGTGCTGAAAATCAAGGGTGACGCATGACGACTGACCTCCGCGTGCGCATCGCCCGCACCCTCCGCCAAGACGTGACGTCCAGTTCAGGCTACGCGATCCAGCCGAGTGCCGGGATGGTCAAGCTCGACGCGATGGAGAACCCGTTCGGTTTGCCGTCGGCGTTGAAGCGCGCCTTGGGTGAACGCCTCGCCGAGGTGGCGATCAACCGCTACCCGGTCAACAAGGGCGAAGTCGCGGCCGCACTGGCGCAGCACTTCGAGGTGCCGGCGGGCTGCAAGCTGATCGTCGGCAACGGCTCGGACGAGTTGATCGACTTGCTGTCGGTGGCTTGCGATGTTCCTGGCGCCACAGTGCTCGCGCCGTTGCCCGGCTTCGTGATGTATGAGATGTCGGCGCGTCTGCGTGGATTGAAGTTTGTCGGTGTGCCGCTGACTGCCAGTTTCGAACTCGACGAAGCGGCGATGCTGGCGGCGATCGAGCAGTCCAAACCCGCGCTGACCTACATCGCCTACCCGAACAACCCGACGGGCAATCTGTTCGACGAAGCCGTCGTGCAGAAGATCGTCGATGCCGTCGGCGAGCAGGACGGCATCGTGGTGTTCGACGAGGCCTACCAGCCGTTCTCGTCGCGCACGTGGATGCCCAAGCTGGCGACGCACGAGCATGTGCTGGTGCTGCGCACGCTGTCGAAGTTCGGCCTGGCGGGGGTGCGCATGGGCTACCTTGTTGGCGCCGCGCCGCTGATCGAGCAGATCGACAAGGTGAGCCCGCCGTACAACATCAGCGGCCTCAACGCCGCGGCGACGCTGTTCGCGCTCGAACATGCCGAGGTGTTTGCGGAGCAGGCCACGGTGCTCAAGCGCGAGCGTCAGCGGCTGATGATCGCGTTGCGTGGCATGCCGGGCGTCACCGTGTTCCCGAGCGAGGCCAACATGATCCTCGTGCGCGTGCCGGATTCGAAGCGTGCCTTCGAGGGCCTGAAGCAGCGCAAGGTACTGGTCAAGCACATTGCCGGGCTGCATCCGCTGCTGGCCAACTGCCTTCGTCTGACGGTCGGTGCGCCGGAAGAAAACACCTTGATGATCGACGCCTTGAAGGAATCGCTGTGATGGACCCTCGCATCGCCGAAGTGCAACGCAACACCAAGGAGACGCAGATCCGCGTCAAGGTCAACCTTGACGGCACCGGCGTGGCCCGGCTGGCCACCGGCATCGGCTTTTTCGACCACATGCTCGACCAGATCGCGCGCCACGGCCTGATCGACCTGCAGATCGAAGCCAGCGGTGACTTGCACATCGATGGCCACCACACGGTCGAGGATGTCGGCATCACGCTCGGCCAGGCCGTGGCCAAGGCGGTTGGCGACAAGGCCGGCCTGACGCGCTACGGCCACGCGTATGTGCCGCTCGACGAAGCGTTGTCGCGCGTGGTGGTGGATTTCTCCGGCCGCCCGGGGCTGCACATGCGCGTGCCGTTCAAGAGCGGTATGGTCGGCGGCTTCGACACCCAGCTCGCGTATGAGTTTTTCCAGGGCTTTTCGAACCACGCCGGCGTGACGCTGCACATCGACAACCTGCACGGCGACAACGCGCACCACCAGTGCGAGACGGTGTTCAAGGCTTTCGGGCGTGCGGTGCGGATGGCGGTGGCGATCGATCCGCGCAGTGCGGGGGTGATTCCCAGTACAAAGGGATCGCTGTGACCCATCCGTTCGCCCTGAGCTTGTCGAAGGGCTTCGACAAGCTCAGCCCGAACGGGCTTGGTGCCGCGCAATGAGAACTGTCGCCGTCATCGATTACGGCATGGGCAACCTGCGCTCGGTGTCGCAGGCAGTGGCCCATGTCGCGCGCACGGCCGACGACGTCAAGGTCATCGTCACCGGCAACCCGGAAGAGGTGTTTCTGGCCGAACGCATCGTGCTGCCCGGCCAGGGCGCGATGCGCGACTGCATGCGCGAGCTGGCGGACTCGGGCTTGAAGGAGGCTGTGCAGGACGCGCTGCGCACCAAACCCGTGATGGGCGTCTGCGTCGGCATGCAGATGCTGCTCGACCACAGCGAGGAACAGGACACGCCGGGCCTCGGCGTGATCCACGGCGAGGTGAAGCGCTTTCGCCTCGACGGCCAGACGCAGCCCGATGGCAGCCGCTTCAAGGTGCCGCAGATGGGGTGGAACCGCGTTCAGCAGGCCCAGGCGCATCCGATCTGGCACGGTGTTGCCGACAACGCCTGGTTCTACTTCGTGCACAGCTTCTACGCCGAGCCCGCTGAGGCCCGCCACAGCGCGGGTATCACCGAGTACGGGACGCGCTTCACATCGGCCGTGGCGCGCGATAACATTTTTGCCACCCAGTTCCACCCTGAGAAGAGCGCTGCCGACGGCCTTAAGCTGTATCGCAACTTCCTCCTTTGGAATCCCTGATTCTGAAGCCCTAACGCTTTTCTCCCCATCCCATGCTGCTGATCCCTGCCATCGACTTGAAGGACGGACATTGCGTGCGCCTCGAAAAAGGCGACATGACCAAGTCCACGACCTTCGGCGAAGACCCGGCCGCGATGGCGCGGCGCTGGCTCGACGCCGGCGCGCGCCGCCTGCACCTGGTCGATCTCAACGGCGCTTTCGCCGGCAAGCCGGTCAACGAAGGCGCGGTCAAGGCGATCCTGCGCGAAATCGACGGCGAGATACCGGTGCAGCTCGGCGGCGGCATCCGCGATCTCGACACGATCGAGCGCTATCTGGACGACGGCATCAGCTACGTCGTCATCGGCACCGCAGCGGTGAAGAACCCGGGCTTCGTCAGAGACGCGTGCACCGCCTTCGGCGGCCACATCATCGTCGGCCTCGACGCCAAGAACGGCAAGGTGGCGACCGACGGCTGGAGCAAGCTCACCGGCCACGAGGTTGCCGACCTGGCGAAAAAATTCGAAGACTACGGTGTCGAAGGCGTGATCTACACCGACATCGGCCGCGACGGCATGCTGACCGGCATCAACATCGACGCCACCGTGCGGCTGGCGCAGGCGGTGACGATGCCCGTGTTCGCGTCGGGGGGCTTGGCGGGGCTGCCCGACATCGACAAGCTGTGCGGTATCGAGAGCGAAGGGGTCGAAGGCGTGATCTGCGGACGCGCGATCTACAACGGCGCGCTCGACTTCGTGGCGGCGCAGAAGCGCGCGGATGAGTTGAACGGTGAATCCAACTGATGCTGGCCAAACGCATCATCCCCTGCCTCGACGTCACCGGCGGCCGCGTCGTCAAGGGCGTCAACTTCGTCGAGCTGCGCGATGCGGGTGACCCGGTGGAAATCGCCGCACGCTACAACGAGCAGGGCGCCGACGAGCTGACCTTCCTCGACATCACCGCGACGAGCGACGGGCGCGACCTGATCCTGCACATGATCGAAGCGGTGGCTTCGCAGGTCTTCATCCCGTTGACCGTCGGCGGCGGTGTGCGCACCGTGGCCGATGTGCGGCGGCTGCTCAACGCCGGCGCCGACAAGGTCAGCTTCAACTCGGCTGCAGTCGCCGACCCCGAGGTGATCCGCGCAGCGAGCGACAAGTACGGCGCACAGTGCATCGTCGTCGCCATCGACGCCAAGCGCCAAGCCGACGGCGGCTGGCATGTCTACACGCATGGCGGGCGCAAGGACACCGGGCTCGACGCGGTCGAGTGGGCCCGGCGTGTCACCGCGCTCGGCGCCGGTGAGATCCTGCTGACGAGCATGGACCGCGACGGCACCAAGATCGGCTTCGATCTCGAGCTGACGCGCGCCGTGGCCGACGCTGTCAGCGTGCCGGTCATCGCCTCGGGCGGCGTTGGATCGCTCGAACACCTGGCGGATGGCATCACGAAAGGCGGCGCCGACGCGGTGCTCGCTGCGAGCATCTTTCACTACGGCCAACACACGGTTGGAGAGGCCAAGGCGCTGATGGCCGCGCGTGGCATCGCAGTGCGCACATGAAAAATGAAGTCCGCCTGATCGGTGGACAGTGGAAGCGCAGCAAGCTGCCGGTGGCCGACCGGCCCGGCCTGCGCCCGACGCCCGACCGCGTGCGCGAAACGCTGTTCAACTGGCTGGGCCAGGACCTCACCGGCTGGCGCGTGCTCGATGCGTTTGCGGGCAGCGGCGCGCTCGGCTTCGAAGCAGCGTCGCGCGGCGCAGGTGAGGTGGTGCTGCTCGAACGCGACGCCATGCTCGCGCGCTCGTTGGCCGTGTCGAAGGCACGGTTGAAAGCCGACGCGCTGCAAGTCCATGCCACCGACGCGCTGGCGTGGATGGCCAGCGCGGCGCACGGGCGCTTCGATCTCGTCCTGCTCGACCCGCCGTTTGACGCCGGCTTGCATGCGCAGGCCGCCGATCTGGGGCAAAAGTTGCTCAAGTCGGGCGGCTGGTTGTACGTGGAGTCGGGTGACGCCTTGGAACCGCCAGCAGGTTTCGAAGCGCATCGCCACCTGAAGGCTGGCGCCGTGCATGCGCACCTGTGGCGCCGCGCCGATAATCCGACATCATGACGACCCCCACGCTCACTGAGTTCGCTGCCCCCCGGGGGGCGCGCCAGCGCCTTGGGACGGCCCGGCGGCGCTGGCATGACCTCCGCCACCCGCCTCACAGCCGTCTATCCGGGCACCTTCGACCCGATGACGCTCGGTCACCAGGACCTGATGGCGCGATCGAGCCGGCTCTTCGAGCGCTTGGTCGTGGCGGTGGCCGCAGGGCACCACAAGCGCACGATGTTCACGATCGCCGAGCGGCTGGACATCGCCCGCGAACTGGCCGCGCCCTATGGCAACGTCGAGGTGATGGCGTTCCGCGGCCTGCTCTCCGACTTCGTCGGCGAATGCGGCGGCCGGGTGGTGGTGCGTGGCCTGCGCGCGGTCAGCGACTTCGAGTACGAGTTCCAGATGGCCGGCATGAACCGCCAGTTGATGCCCGATGTCGAGACGTTGTTCCTGACGCCGAGCGACCAGTACCAGTTCGTCAGCGGCACCTTCGTGCGCGAGATCGCCAGCCTGGGGGGGGATGTCTCCAAGTTCGTGGCGCCGCTGGTGCTCGCGAAACTGCAGGAGCGGGTGGCCCAGGCACCGGAAGAGTGACGTCATGGCGCTGATGATCACCGACGAGTGCATCAACTGCGACGTCTGCGAACCCGAGTGCCCCAACGACGCGATCTCGATGGGGCCGGAGTTCTACGTCATCGATCCCGGCAAGTGCACCGAATGCGTCGGCCACTTCGATGAGCCGCAGTGCGTGCAGGTCTGTCCGGTGGCGTGCATTCCGGTGAACCCCGATCACATCGAGGCCAAGGACTCGCTGTGGGCGAAGTACCGGCGCCTGACGGGCAAAAGCACCACTCAGGCCTGAGTCTTCGCGCTCGTGGGCGGCGCTTTGATTTTCTTTTTCTTCGCCGTGGTCTTCTTGGCGCTCGGTTGCTCTTTGGCCGCCTTCTCTGCGGCCGAGTAGGGGATGACCGCGGCGCCCGTCGGGCCTGCGAGTTTCTCGGCCGCACGCCGATCGCGTGCCAGTTTGTCGGCGAGGCGTTCTTCGCGCTTCGCAACATCGCTGGCCGCCTTGCGCTGCTCGTCGCTGCGCGCATCGTCGTTCTTCAGCTCGGCGCCGCCCTTGCAGGCTTCGTCCGAATAGGTCACTCGGCCGGCCGCGTCCTCGCAGCGATAGACCTTCTTGTTCTGCGCCAGCAGCGGCTGCACCGCGAGCAACAACGTCGCGGCCACGATCATGGGTTTGGTGATCACGATGGATTCCCCTCCTCGGTGGGCGCCGGGGGCTGGGCCGGTCTGGGCGGCTTCGGCCGCTCCGGCTTGTCCGCATGCACCTTCATCATCGCGCGTGTCATGTCGCCGGCCAACACCGATTCGAGGGATTCGAGCGAGCGCTCGATGGCCTGCTCGATGCCGGTGCGGTGCTCCGGCGACGGCTTTTTCAGCACGTAGTTCGGCACTTCGGCCTTCACCCCGGGGTGGCCGATGCCCAGGCGCAGCCGCCAGAAGTCCTGCGTACCGAGCTGGGCATGGATGTCCTTCAGGCCGTTGTGCCCGGCGGCGCTGCCGCCGAGCTTCAACTTGGCTTGGCCGGGTTGAAGGTCGAGCTCGTCATGCGCGACGAGGATCTCACCCGGCGCAATTTTGAAGAAGCGCGCCAGCGCGGCCACCGACTTGCCCGACAGGTTCATGAAGGTCATCGGTTCGAGCAGCCACAGCGGCTCGCCACCGGCACGGTTCACCCGTGCGACCAGGCCGTGGTAGCTGCGCTCCGGCAGCAGCGACGCGCGCAGCTTCAAAGCCACGGCGTCGATCCACCAGAAGCCGGCGTTGTGGCGCGTGTGTTCGTATTCAGGCCCTGGGTTGCCCAGGCCAACGAGCAGTCGAATCGTCATGGGCGCGATGATAGGTTGCACCAAGAAAAAGGCCCCGCTGTGCGGGGCCTTGGAGCATGGCAAGCCTGAAGCGGCTTACTTCTTGTTCTGACGTTCGTCTTTCTTCTTCTTGACCGGCGCTGCCGCGGCCACCACCGGAGCGGTCGGCGCGGCTTCTTCGACTTCTTCCTTCGGCATCGTCACGGCCACGATCACCGGATCGATCTTGCCGTGGCGGACCCACTTGATGCCCTCGGGCAGCGTCAGCTCGCTGGCCTTCAGGCTCTGGTTCTTGACCAGGCCCGACAGATCGATCGCGATGAACTCCGGCAGCTTGGCAGCCAGGCATTCGATCTCGATGTCGGTCGTGACGTGGCTGACCAGGCACTTGTCGGTCTTGACCGCGGGCGAATTCTCTTCGCCGGCGAAGTGCAGCGGAATGCGCTTGTGCACGCGCGTCGTTTCATCGACGCGCTGGAAGTCGATGTGCAGCACGTTCTGCTTCCACGGGTGCATCTGGAAGTCACGCAGCAGCACCTTCTGCACCTTGCCGCCGATTTCCATTTCGAGCAGCGAAGCGTGGAAGGCTTCCTTCTTCAAGGCGAAGTACAGCGCGTTGTGATCCAGCTCGATGAGCTTGGGCTCACCGCCGCCGTAAACGATACCGGGCACCTTGTCGGTCTTGCGCAGGCGGCGGCTCGCTCCGGTCCCCTGCAGGGTGCGTTCGTAGGCTACGAACTTCATGGTTTCATCCCTTTCTGTGTTGTGGATGTCGGGGCCCGCGACCAGGATCCCCTGTTGAAAAGCAGGCCGCGAGGCCTGCAGCTACGGGCAGGGTGCCGAAGGCATCCCGCTTTCGTTCTTCTCAAAAATTGTTGTTTTGTTCAGCGAAGAGAGAGGTGACGGACTCACCATCGGTGATGCGCCGGATCGTTTCGGCAAACAGAAACGCCACACTCAGCTGGCGGATCTTCTTGTTGGCCTTGGCCGCGTCGTTCATCGGAATGGTGTTGGTGATCACCACCTCGTCCAACTGCGACTTGGCAATGCGCTCGATGGCTGGGCCGGAAAACACGGCGTGCGTGCAATACGCATAGACGCGCTTGGCGCCGCGCTCCTTCAACACCTCGGCGGCTTTGACCAGCGTGCCGGCCGTGTCGATCATGTCGTCCATGATCACGCAGTTGCGGCCGTCGATCTCGCCGATGACGTGCATCACTTCCGACACGTTGGCCGTCGGGCGGCGCTTGTCGATGATCGCCAGGTCGCAGCCCAGTTGCTTGGCCAGCGCACGCGCACGCACAACACCGCCGACGTCGGGCGAGACGACCACGAGGTCTTTGTAGTTCTTGCTCTTCAGGTCGGCCAGCAGCACCGGGCTGGCGTAGATGTTGTCCACCGGGATGTCGAAGAAGCCCTGGATCTGGTCGGCGTGCAGGTCCATCGTCAACACGCGCTCGACACCCACGGTTTCCAGCAGGTTGGCGACGACCTTGGCGCTGATCGGCACGCGCGTGCTGCGCGAGCGGCGGTCTTGCCGTGCATAGCCGAAGTACGGGATCACGGCGGTGATGCGGCGCGCGCTGGCGCGCTTCAACGCATCGACCATGATCAACAACTCCATCAGGTGTTCGTTGGTCGGCGCGCAGGTGGACTGGACCACGAACACGTCGCGCGCGCGCACGTTCTGGTAGATCTCGATGTCGGCTTCACCGTCCGAGAAATGCCCGACCTTGGCGCGGCCCAACTCCACGCCCAGGCTCGACGACATCTCCTGCGCCAGCTCTCGGTTGGCGTTGCCGGTGAACAGCACGGTGTTGAACAGCACGGCAATGGCTCTGCGGTCAGGCGTGGAAGATGAAGCGGCAAAAGATTTGGCAGGGGAGGAAGGACTCGAACCCTCGCATGTCGGAATCAAAATCCGATGCCTTGACCAACTTGGCGACTCCCCTACACAGGACCGAGGTTTTCACCTCGACCCCAAAAACCGATTCAGCCGGCCCAGTCCACCAAGGGATGCTGCGCCAAGCTGCGGCACATCCGGCCCACCCAGCCCGCCGGAACAAGGTTCTCCGGCGGCCATGTCACCAAGGGTTGGTCGTCCATGCCGCTCCTCGCAAACACCGCGCTGCCCGATCCGCTCATCCGGCTGTTGCCGAACCTGCTTTGCAGCCACTCGGCGGCCTGGGCCACTTCGGGGCAGCGGTCTTCAGCGGGCGGTTGCAGGTCGTTTCGACCCCAACTGGTGCGCCAAAAACCAGGTTGCGTTGCCTCTGCGAGAAAGCCCGCGAGTATAGCCGAGGGTGTATCCCGGACCAATCCAGGGTGCATGAAAACGTCAGCCGTGGCCAGGCCCGCCGGCGGTTTGACCACGGCCAGCCACTGGCGTGGTACGTCGATCGGTGTCAGGCGCTCGCCGACACCTTCGACAAAGGCGTTGCGCCCACCGACAAAAAACGGCACGTCGGCGCCGAGTGTCTGAGCCAAGGCCAGCAGCCGTTCGCGCGGCCAGTCCAGTCCCCACAGACGGTTCAAGGCGAGCAGCGTGCTGGCCGCGTCGGAGCTGCCGCCACCCAGGCCGGCGGCCCACGGCACCCGTTTGTCGATCGAAATGTCGGCGCCGAGCGTGCAGCCGCTTTGTGCCTTCAGCAGCCGGGCAGCTTTCAACGTCAGGTCGTCGGCGGGCAGGGCGGCGCTGAGATCGCGGCGATTCAGGTGGCCATCGACACGGCGTTCGAAGTGCAACGTGTCGGCCCAGTCGATCAGCAGGAAGACGGATTGCAGCAGGTGGTAGCCGTCGGCGCGGCGGCCGACGACATGCAGGAACCAGTTGATCTTGGCGGGCGCGGGAACGTCGTACAAGGCGATCACGCGGGCTTCTCCAACCGCGCACGCACACTGACTGCCGGTGCGCTCTCGCGCGTGGCTTGCAGCAGACCCTCGGCAAACCCGCCGAGGCCGATGCGCCAGCCGAGCTGCTCGAAGCCGTCGTCGCGCTTCACATTCGGTGCGCCTGTCCAGGGCCGGCCGCGCAGCCAGTCGACCAGCGCCACCAAGGGCAGCGCCTCGCCGAACAGGTCTTGCGCCATCGCGTCGAGGGTGCCGTAGGCGCGGGTGCCTTGCGCGTCGGCGAGTTCGGCGCGGCCGGGCTGCCAGCGCACTTCGGCCAGTGTTGCGCCGAGCGGGCCGGTCAGGCGCAGCGTGCCGCGATCGGCGTTGCCGCGCAGATCGAAGTCGGCGCTGAAGCTGCGAGATGGCGACTGCGCAAAGGCATCGACGCGAACGGCCAAGCGTCCAGCGAGGTCAGGTGGCAACTCCTGCGGCTGTAAAGTGGCACAGCCAGCGAGTGCCAGCAACGTGGCAATCGCGCCTCGGCGCTTCATGGATGCCCCCTCGCGCTGCGCGCGGTCCCTCCGAGAGGGACGCCGCGCCGCCTTCGGAGCGGCCGGGCGGCGGCGCTCACAACTTGACTTGCAACCGCGCCAGCGTTTCGCGCAGCACTTCGTTGTCGGCGTCGCGCGTGCGGCCTTCGCGCCAGACGCGGCGCGCTTCGTCGCGCTGGCCGGCGGCCCACAGCACTTCGCCGAGGTGAGCGGCAATCTCGGTGTCGGGCCGCGAGGCGTACGCGCGCTTCAAGTGCAGCAAGGCCTGCGTGTTGTTGCCCAGACGGAATTCCACCCAGCCCAGGCTGTCGGCAATGAACGGGTCGTTTGGCGCGAGTTCGACAGCCTTGGCGATCAGGTCGCGCGCTTCCGGCAGGCGCTGGTTGCGCTCGGCCAGCGAGTAGCCGAGGGCGTTGTAGGCGTGGTGGTGGTCGGGCTTGAGTTCGATCACGCGGCGCAGCACACGCTCCATCTCGTCCATGCGCGAAAGTTTCTCGGCCATCATGGCCTGTTCGTACAACAGGTCGATGTCGCTCGGGAAGCGGTCGTTGGCGCTGACAAGCACCGCATGCGCATCGGGCCAGCGCTTGACTTCGCGCAGCACCTGGCTTTCGGCGATCAGCTTGGCGCGCGCGTCTTCGGGTTTGCGCTCCGGCACCTGCTGCACCAGCGCCCGCGCTTCCTTCAACTTGCCTTGCTTGGCCAGCAGCGTGGCACGGCGTGTCTGCACTTCGAGCGCGCGCTGCGGGTCGTCGATCTTGTCCAGCCAACCGGCGGCTGCCTTGCTGTCACCGCGCAACTCAGCCGCTTGAGCCAGCATCAGCCAGGCTTGCGTGCGTCCGCCCTCGGCGAACGTATCCTGCTCTTCGTCATCGTCGCTGGCCGCGACGGCCTGCTCGGGCTGTGCCGCAGACACCTGCAAATAGCGCTGCAGTGAGGTCTCGGCGTCCTTGGGTTGGCGCAGTTCGAGTTGCAGCGCGCCGAGCGTCAGCCAGTAGCCGGCTTGCGTGGGCTGATCGCGTGTCAGCACGCGCATCTGGGATTCTGCTTCGACCAGCCGCTGTGCCGCGCTCAAGGCGCGCACGTAGCCCAGGCGCACATTGGCCTCGGCCTTGGGTTGCGCCAGGTATCTGGTGACGATCTTTTCCGCGGCGGGCTGGCCGGCCATCAACTCCAGCGCCAGGAACACCGGGCCTGCGGCGGCGCCGTCATCGGCCTGCGCGCGCTCGGCCAAGGCCAGCGCGCGCTCGGCGTCGCCGGCTTGCGCCCACAGCCGCGCGCTGGCCACACGGGCTGCGGTGCGGGTGGCGGGGGCATCGAGGTAGGGCTTGAGCACCTCGTCCATCTGCTTGGCGAGCGCGGCCTTGTCAGCAATGCGCTGTGTCATCCGCGGCAGGCCCGCAAGGGCGCTGTTGCGCTCGCCTTCGGGTGTGCGCGCCAGCAGCAGCCGCATCGTCTCGGCGAGTTCGCTGCCGCGGTTCAACACGGCAAGGATCTGGAACTCGAAGCGCAAGGCTTCGAGCGAATCGGGCAGGGCTTGGCGCCAGGCCCGGGTCGTGGCCAGCGCCTGGTCGCCGGAACGGGCCTGAAGGGCCACTTCGACGGTCCGGCGGAACAGTGCCTCGTCGCGCGTGCGCCGCGCCACGTCGAGGAACTTGGCCTGCGCTGCAGCGGGGTCGCCGTTGCGCAGATCGAGTTCACCGAGCAGCAACTGATAAAACAGCGGCGCGTCCAGGGCCGAGCCCGCTGCGACCGGGGTCTGTGCGGACGTGCCGGTGGCGGCCAGCAACGCGGCAGCGAATGCGAGGTAGAAGCGTGACTTCATGGCCGTTCCATTCTAGGCATTGGCTAGGACGCTGCTGAGGGGCGATCGTTCACGCCGAGCAGGGCTTCTATGATTTGTTCATGCCCGAGCTGCCCGAAGTTGAAACCACCCGTCGCAGCTTTGCCGACCGCATCGACCGCGCCACCGTGCTGTCGGCCCGGCTCGGCGCTGCCTTGCGCTGGCCGCTGGGCTGCACGACCGACTCGCTGGCCGGCTGCACGGTCGGACAGGTCGAGCGGCGCGGCAAGTACCTTTGGTTGCCGCTGTCGCGCCACGGCGAGCCGGTCGGCGGACTGCTGATGCACCTCGGCATGTCGGGCTCGCTGGCGTTTCGTGAAACTGCGTTGCCGCCGGGCAAGCATGACCACTTCGATCTGGTCACCACGAACGGCGTTCTGCGGCTGACTGACCCGCGCCGCTTCGGTGCAGTGGTCTGGTCGCCGGCGATCGACCAGCCGCCGGCGGCGCCGCTGTTGGCCAAGCTCGGCGCCGAGCCGTTCGATGCGACGCTGACCGCCGAGGGCTTTCACGCTGCCCTGCAACGGCGGCGCGGGCCGGTCAAGGCGGCGCTGCTCGGCGGCAGCATCATCGTCGGCGCCGGCAACATCTACGCCTGCGAAGCGCTGTTCGCGGCCGGCATCGACCCGCGTACGCGCAGCGACCGCATCAGCCGCCCGCGTGCAGCGCGCCTGCTGGCCAGCGTGCGTGACACGCTGGCCCGTGCGCTGGCACTGGGCGGCTCGACGCTGCGCGACTTTCGCGACGCTCATGGCATGGACGGCGCGTACCAGGATCAGTCGCACGTGTATGGCCGCGAAGGACAGGCATGCCCGAGTTGTGGTGCACCGGTTCGGCGCATCGTGCAATCCCAACGCTCGACGTTTTTCTGTGCACGCTGTCAGAAGCGTTGAAAAGTGCGACAAGTTGCACATCTCGTCACCACGCGCTGTCAGGAGTTGTTTCGCTTGCAGCCACGGCAAAAGCCTTCCGCTAGCATGGCTCGAACCCCGAAAAAGAGCCATGAACGCAGACCGCTTTGAACACAGCCTGGCCGGCCAACTCGACGATTTGGCGTCGTGGCGAGGCGTGCTCGACCGCCAGGCGGCCGATCTGGCGCGCTTTCTGCAAACCCATGGCATGGACGACGAGGCCAGCGCGCGCCACCTGGCGGCATTGCGTGAGCGTCTGGCGACAGACCGCCTGTGCGTGGCTTTCGTCGCCGAGTTCTCGCGTGGCAAGTCGGAACTGATCAACGCCATCTTTTTTGCCGACACCGGCCGCCGCGTGCTGCCGGCCACGCCGGGCCGCACGACGATGTGCCCGGTCGAACTCGGCTACGACGCCGGCCTGCCTCCCGTGCTGGCGTTGTTGCCGATCGACACCCGCCTCGAAGCGCAGTCGTTGACCGATCTGCGCGCCAAGGCGGCGGCGTGGACGCGCTTGCCGCTGGACCCGTCGCGGCCGGACAAACTCGCCGAGGCGCTGACCGAGGTCATGCGCACCAAGGGCGTCAATGTCGAGACGGCGCGCGCGCTGGGTTTCTGGCGTGACGACGCGCCAGAGGACAACCCGCCGCTGCTGGCCGATGGCTTGGTGGAAGTCCCGGCCTGGCGCCATGCGGCGATCAACTACCCGCACCCGCTGTTGAAGCGCGGTCTGGTCGTGCTCGACACGCCGGGCCTGAACGCGATCGGCGCCGAGCCGGAGCTCACGTTGTCGCTGCTGCCGGCCGCACACGCCGTGGTCTTTATCTGCGGTGCCGACACCGGCGTCACCAAGTCCGACCTCGCGGTGTGGCGCGACCACCTCGGCGGCCAGGCGATGGCGCGCTACGTGGTGCTGAACAAGATCGATGCATTGGCCGATCCGCTGCTGTCGCCCGAAGCGGTGCGCGCGCAGATCGACAGCCAGGTGAAGAGCACCGCGGCCACGCTCGAGATCGAGCCGTCGCGCGTCTTTCCGCTGTCGGCGCGGCAAGCGTTGACGGCGCGCATCGAAGGCGACCGCCCGGCGCTCGAAGCCAGCCGCCTGCTGGCGCTCGAAGACGCGCTGGCGACGCAGCTGCTGCCGCGCCGCCGCGAGGTCATCACGCAACTGGTGACCGACACCGCGCAAGCGATCGAGCAGCAGGCGCAGCGCAACCTGGGCGATCAGCGCCGGCAGATCGCCGAGCAGATGCTGGAGCTGCGTGGCTTGCGCGGCAAGAACAGCGGCAAGGTCGCGCAGATGATCCAGCGTGTCGATGCCGAAGCGCAGGAGTTCGAGCGCTGCACCGAAAAGCTGATCGCCCTGCGCGCTGTGCACTCGAAGGTGTTGCGCGAGCAATTGATGTCGCTGGCGGCCGACGCGCTGCGCGACGAAGTGGCGCAGATGCAGGACGAAGCCGCGGCCACGCTGTTCAAGCTCGGCGCCAAGAAGGCCTTCGTGGCGCTGTGCATGCGGCTTCGCGTGCGCATCACGCGCGCGCGCTCGCGCAGCCAGGAAATCCACGAAATGCTGCAAGGCAGCTTCCAGCAGCTCAACAGCGAGTTCGGCTTTGCGCTGTCCCTGACGCGGCTGCCGACCCTGGAGCGCACCGACCGCGAGCTTGACCTGATCGAGAGCAGCTACGTGCAGTACCTCGGCCTGTCGAACGCGCTGCGCCTGGCCGAGCCGCGCTTCATGGAGCAGTTCCGGCGCATGCTGCTGTCCAAGCTGAACATGGTGTTCGAGAACGCCAGCGGCGAGATCGAGCTGTGGAACAAGTCGGCTTCGACGCAGGTCGATTCGCAGCTGCGCGACCGTCGGCGTGGCTTCAAGCGCCGCCGCGAAAGCCTGGAGCGCATCCAGACGGCGGCCGGCGAACTCGACGCGCGCATCGCCGACCTCGAGCAGCAGGAACAGCGCCTGCAGGAACTGTGGGCCAGCGTGCGCCAGCAGGCCGCAGCGCTGCGTGATGCCACCGCCTTGCGCACCACGGCCGCCGCCGACGCGCCGGCGCGCCGCGCGGCCGGCTGAGCGCAGCAATTGCCACGCCGCGCGACACTCGCGGCGTGGCAGCAAAACCCCAATCCCCCGACAACCCATTTGCCGCGCGCGTGATCGCGTGGCAAAAAACGCATGGCCGCCACGGCCTGCCGTGGCAAGACACGCGCGACCCGTACCGCGTCTGGCTCTCGGAAATCATGCTGCAACAGACGCAGGTGACGACAGTGCTGGACTACTACGCACGCTTCCTGCAGCGCTTTTCCGACGTGGCCGCGCTGGCCGCCGCGCCGCTGGACGATGTGCTCGCGCAGTGGAGCGGCCTGGGTTACTACAGCCGCGCGCGCAACCTGCACCGATGTGCTCAGGTGGTGGTGCAGGAGCACGGTGGTGCGTTCCCGCCGAGCGCCGCGGCGTTGATGGCGTTGCCGGGCATCGGCCGCTCGACGGCGGCGGCGATTGCCGCTTTTTGTTTTGGCGAGCGCGTTGCCATCCTCGATGGCAACGTCAAGCGCGTGTTGACGCGCGCGCTCGGTTTCGACGCCGATCTGGCGGTGGCGGCCAACGAGCGCGCGCTTTGGGAGCGGGCGCAGGGGCTGTTGCCGGGCCGCGGCATCGAGCGCTACACACAGGGACTGATGGATCTCGGCGCGACGCTGTGCACGGCGCGCGCGCCGCGATGCGGCGAGTGCCCCGTGGCGACGACTTGCATTGGCAAGGCGCAGGGCCGGCCCGAGCGCTTGCCGGTCAAGACGAGAAAACTCAAACGCGGCGCGCGTCGCAATGCAATGCTGTGGCTTGTCGACGCCGAGCAACGACTCTGGCTGACGCAGCGTGAGGCGAAGGGGGTGTGGGCTGGCCTGTGGACGTTGCCGCTGTTCGACTCGCTCGACGCGCTGCATGAGCTGCTGCGCGACTGGCCGGGACGCGGTGAAGCGTTGCCGCCGATCGACCACGCGCTGACCCACTTCGACTGGCGGCTCGAACCATGGCAGCACGCGCTCGGTGCGCGCTTGTCGGCCGCGCGGCGAAGTGCGATCGAATCGAAGCTGCCTGCTGGCGCTTGGTTCGAGCGCGACGCTGCTTTGGCGTTGGGGCTCCCCGCGCCCATCCGCAAGCTGCTCCTCGCTTACTGAACGACGCCCTTGCCCTTCAGGTACTCGTGGACCAGCCGCAGCCGCGCCTGCGGGTCGGGCAGCGTCATCAGCTTCTGCTTGGCGGCCAGCGGGATCGGCAGGATCTCGCACCAGCGGTTGGCCACCCAGCCGGCGTCGTCGAGCCGGTAGGGCTCGGCAAAAGGCGGGTTGCCTTTTTCGATCAACGACGCGATCACCTGCTGCAGCGCGCGCACCGTAGCCGAACAGCGCCGGCTCGGGCGAGACCACCTCGTCGGGCATCAGCAGTTCGATCTCGCTGGTCCACAAGCCGTTGTCCCGCTGCGCCGGGCTGCCGACGATGGTGAAGCGCTCGATGCCCAGGCAGCGCAGCTTGAGCAGGTTCGCGCCTTCGGCATCGACCGTGTCGATGTGGGCCAGCACGCCGTGCGACTCGAAGCGCACATTGCCGCGGCCGGCTTCCTTGCCCGCGGCCAGGCAGACCACGCCGAACGGCGTTTTCTCGCGCAGGCATTGGCTCGCGAGGTCGAGATAACGCGCCTCGAAGACCTTCAACTGCAGCACGGTGCCGGGGAACAGCACGCTCTTCAGAGGGAACAACGAAACCGACTGACGCTTCATTTCAGATGTACTGCTCAAACTGAAGGTCGTAACTTCCCAAGCGACCGCCTCGGATCTGGCTTTGCCAGGCCGTCAGCGGTGCCCCCCTTGGGCGGGAGCGGCGAAGCCGCTTCGGGGGTGGGTGTCATGTCACATCCTGCTCGCGGTGCCGCACCAGCGTCGCCGCGCGTTGCGTGAAGCGGCGCGCGAGTTGCTCGGCGGCGTAGACCGATCGGTGTTGGCCGCCGGTGCAGCCCAGCGCCACCGTGACGTAGGCGCGCTGGCCGTCGTTGAAAGCGTCGAGCCAGCGGCCGATGAAGGCCTCGATCTGCGACAGCATTTCAGTGACTTCGGGTTGCGCGGCGAGGTAGGCCGCTACCGCCGTGTCGCGACCATTCAGCGGGCGCAGCTCGCGGATGTAGTGCGGATTCGGCAGCACGCGCAGATCGAACACGAAGTCGGCATCGAGCGGCACGCCATGCTTGAACGCAAACGATTCAAAAACCAGCGTCAGCGCCGCACCCTTGGCGCCGACGGCGTCACGCAGCCAGCGCGTGAGCTGCGCCGGACGCAGCTGGCTGGTGTCGACCACGGTCGAGAGTTCGCGCAGGCCGGCGAGCAGTTCGCGTTCGAGCTCGATCGCATCGACCAGCGCGCGCGGTGATGCACCGGCGGCCGCGTCGGCCGACAACGGATGGGGTCGTCGTGTTTCGGAGAAGCGCCGCACCAGTGCATCGGTGCTGGCGTCGAGAAAGTACGGTCGCACGGCCACGCCTTCGTGGCGCAAGCCCTCGATCAACGGCAGCAGGTGCGGCAGAGAGCCGGCGCTGCGCACATCGACGGCCACGGCCACGCGCCGCGAGCCGGCTTCGCGCTGCTTCTCCACGGCAATGAAATCGCGCAGCAGCTCCGGCGGCAGGTTGTCGACACAGAAATAGCCTGCGTCTTCGAGCGCATGCAGCGCGATCGACTTGCCCGAGCCGGAGATGCCCGTGATGAGCACGAGATCCAACGCCGTCGCGCTCATTTCGCGCTGCGCCTTTCTTTCGTGCGCGGCTTCGCGGGGGATGCCGATGCCGAGCCGAGCAGTTCCTGCGCGTGCGCCACACTGGTGGCCAGGCGCTCGCCGCCGAGCATGCGCGCCACTTCGGCCACGCGCGCTTCGCCGACGACGCCTTGCACGTCGCTTTGCGTGCTCGGCCCGCGCGCTTGCTTGCTGACGACGAAGTGATGGTCACCGCAGGCCGCCACTTGCGCCAGATGCGTCACTGCGAGCACTTGTCGTTCGCGGCCGAGCTGCTTCATCAAGCGGCCCACCGTATCGGCGACGGCGCCGCCAATGCCGGCGTCGATCTCGTCGAAGATCAACGTGGCGGCTCCTGCGGAACTGCGTGCGGTCGTGACCGCGATCGCCAGCGCCAGGCGCGACAGCTCACCGCCCGAGGCCACCTTGGCCAGCGCGCGCGGCGTGCTGCCGGCGTGGCCGGCGACGCGCAACTCGACGCTCTCCAGGCCGAACGACTGCGGCTCGTCTTGCGCGATCAGCGCCACTTCGAAACGGCCGCCGGCCATGCCGAGCTGCTGCATCGCCTGCGTCACCGCGTCGGCCAGTTTCGGCGCTGCGAGCTTGCGCGCCTTGCTGACCCGCTGCGCTTCGGCGCGCCACGCCCGCTCCGCGTCGGCGGCGGCGCGTTCAAGCGCGGCGCTGTCGGTGGCCGCATCGAGGCGTGCCAGTTCGGTGCGCCAGCTCGCCAGCAGCGAAGCCAATTCTTCGGGCGGTCGCCGGAAGCGCCGCGCCAGGCCGATCCACGCCGACAGGCGCGCGTCGAGTTCGGCCAGGCGCTGTGGGTCGATGTCGGCATGCTGCAGGTATCCTGAGAGCGAATGGGCGGCGTCGGTCAACTGCGCATGCGCGCTCTGCAACACCTCGGCGAGCGGCGCCAGGCGGGCATCGATGCGCGCCGCTTCCGACAATGCATCGGCGGCCTGCAATGTCAGCGCTGCCGCGTTGGTGTCGGCATCGGCCACCGCATCGAGCGCGCCTTGCGCCGACTCGATCAGCGTTTGTGCGTGCGCCAGCCGCGTGTGTTCTGCGTTGAGCTCGGGCCATTCGCCTTCAGCAGGGCCGAGGCGATCGACCTCGCCAATCTGCCAGGCCAGCCGCTCGCGCTCACGTTCGATCTCGGCGCTTTGCGAGCGCGCCCGTTCGAGCGCGGCGGTGGCGCTTTTCCACTGCGCCCACAGCGCAGCCAGCGGCGCCAGGTCAACGCCGGCCTCGCCATCGAGCAGCGCGCGCACTGCCGCCGGCCGCGTCAGGCTCTGCCACGCATGCTGGCCGTGGATGTCGACCAGCGCGTCGGCGGCTTCACGCAACTGCGTCACCGTCGCCGGGCTGCCATTGATCCAGGCCCGGCTCTTGCCTTGTGCGTCGATCGTGCGCCGCAACAGCAGCATGTCGTTCGAGTCGAAGCCAGCGTCTTCGAGCCAGGCTCCGAGCGACGCGGGTGCATCGAACTCCGCGGCGATCTCGGCGCGTGCCGCACCTTCGCGCACGACCAGCGCATCGCCGCGCGAGCCGAGTGCGAGTTGCAGCGCGTCGATCAGGATCGACTTGCCGGCGCCGGTTTCGCCGGTGAGCACCGAGAAACCAGCGCCGAACTCGACTTCCAGTTCAGGAACGATGACGAAGTCGCGCAGCGAAAGCCGTCGCAACATCACACGACTCCTTCGTACCAGCGTAGCTTGCGCCTCAAGGTGGCGTAGTAGCTCCATCCTTTCGGATGCAGAAAGCGCACCTTGTGCACCGAGCGCTTCATGCGCACCTGGTCGCCGTGCTGCAGGCTGGCCAGGCTCTGCATGTCGAAGTTGGCCGACACGTCGCGCCCGGAGACGACGGTGATGCGCACCTCGCCGTCGTCGGGCAGCACGATCGGCCGGTTCGACAGCGTGTGCGAGGCATTGGGCACGAGCAGCCAGCCGCGGATGCCCGGGTGCAGGATCGGCCCGCCGGCCGACAGCGAATAGGCGGTGGAGCCGGTCGGCGAGGCGACGATCAGGCCATCGGCGCGCATGTTGGCCACGAACTCGTCGCCGATGTCGACGCGCAACTCGACCATGCCTGCGGTGGCGCCGCGCGTCACGACGACGTCGTTCAGCGCCACGCTGGTGAAGATGCACTCGTCGCCACGCCACACACTCGCATCGAGCATCGCGCGGTGTTCTTCTTCGAACTCGCCGCGCACCATCGGCGCCAGCGCCTCTCTGAAGCGATCGACCGGGATGTCGGTGATGAAGCCCAGCCGGCCCTGGTTGATGCCGATCAGCGGCATGTCGAACTGCGCCAGCTCGCGTGCGATGCCGAGCATCGTGCCGTCGCCGCCAACGACCACGGTGACGTCGCAGCGCTGGCCGAGCTGTGCGGCCTCGAGCGCATCGTATTGAGTGATGCCGGTGGCCTGCGCGGTGGCGCGCTCGAGACACACCTCCAGCCCTTGCTGAGTGAGAAAGCGGGCGACGTCTTCGAGCAGCTCGCGCATGCCCTGTGCCTGGGGTTTGCCCACGATCGCGGCGTGACGAAAGCGCTGGGGAGCCGGCATGTGCAGCATGATAGGGGTACTCTTGCGGCACAGAATTCGAAAGTCATGAAACCCCTTGCTCACTGCGTTCGCGTCCCCCAAGGGGAGCGTCGGCGTTTTGGGGCGGCCCGGCAACTCCGACATGGATGACCGTGCAAAGTCCCTGCTGAAAACCCTCGTCGAGCTCTACATCGCCGAGGGCACACCCGTGGGCTCGCGGACCTTGTCGCGGGCCTCGGGGTTGGAACTGTCGCCGGCGACGATCCGCAATGTCATGGCCGATCTGGAAGAACTCGGCCTGATCGCCAGCCCGCACACCAGCGCCGGGCGCATCCCCACGGCACGCGGCTACCGCGTCTTCGTCGACACGATGCTGACGGCGCGGCCCTTGGATGCCCTGCAGCCGCCTCTGCCGAACTCGGCTCGGGAGCAGTTGCAGTCAGGCCAGCCGACGCGCGTGATCGCCAGCGCGGCACACGTCCTGTCGAGCTTGTCGAACTTTGTTGGCGTCGTCACCGCGCCGAAGAAAGCCAGCGTCTTCCACCACATCGAGTTCATGCGCCTGGGCGAGCGGCGCGTGTTGCTGATCCTGGTTGCGCCCGATGGCGATGTGCAGAACCGCGTCATCATGACCGCGCGCGACTACACGCAGGCCGAGCTGGTCGAGGCGGCGAATTTTCTCAACGCGCACTACGCCGGCCTGACGATCGACGCCGTGCGCGAGCGCCTGCAGCAGGAAGTGGAAACGCTGCGCAGTGAAATCGCCACGCTGATGCAGGCGGCCGTGCAAGCCGGCACCGAGGCCATGGCCAGCGAAGAGCAACTGGTCGTCAGCGGCGAGCGCAACCTGCTCACCGTGCAGGATTTCGGCAACGACATGGGCAGCCTGCGCAAGCTGTTCGACCTGTTCGAGCAGAAGACGCAGCTGATGCGCCTGCTCGACGTGAGCAGCCGCGCGGAGGGCGTGCGCATCTACATCGGTGGCGAGTCTGGCGTCGTGCCCTACGAAGAGCTGTCGATCGTCAGCGCGCCGTACGAGGTGGACGGCCGCGTCGTCGGCACACTCGGCGTGATCGGGCCGACACGCATGGCGTATGACCGCATGATCCAGATCGTCGATATCACGTCGAAGCTGGTCAGCAATGCGCTGAGTGCGCCTCGATAACGCTCAAGCCGGCAGGAAGCCCTCGATCGACAGGTAGCGCTCGCCCGTGTCGTAGTTGAACCCCAGCACGCGCGCCTTGGCGTCCAACTCCGGCAGCTTCTTCGCAATCGCCGCCAGCGTGGCGCCACTGGAGATGCCGACCAGCATGCCCTCTTCGCGCGCGCAGCGGCGCGCCATCTCGCGCGCTTCTTCCGCTTCAACCTGGATCACGCCGTCGAGCAGCGCGGTGTGCAGGTTCTTCGGGATGAAGCCGGCGCCGATGCCCTGGATCGGATGCGGCGACGGCTGGCCGCCGCTGATCACCGGGCTCGCCGACGGCTCGACCGCGAAGACTTTCAGATTCGGCCAGCGCTTCTTCAACACCATCGCGCAGCCGGTGATGTGGCCGCCAGTCCCGACGCCGGTGATCAGCGCATCGAGGCCTTCGGGGAAGTCGCGCGCGATCTCTTCGGCGGTGGTGCGCACATGCACGGCGATGTTGGCGTCGTTCTCGAACTGCTGCGGCATCCAGCCGCCGGGCGTCGCCGCGACCAGTTCCTGCGCCCGCGCGATCGAGCCCTTCATGCCCTTCTCGCGCGGGGTCAGCTCGAACGTTGCGCCATAGGCGAGCATCAAGCGGCGGCGCTCGATACTCATGCTGTCGGGCATGACGAGCACGAGCTTGTAGCCTTTGACTGCGGCCACCATGGCCAGGCCGATGCCGGTGTTACCGGACGTCGGTTCGATGATCGTGCCACCTGGCTTCAAGGCGCCCGAGGCCTCGGCGGCTTCGACCATCGATAGCGCGATGCGGTCCTTGATCGAGCCGCCCGGATTGCTGCGCTCGGACTTGATCCAGACCTCGCGGCTCCGATCCGAACAAGGCGGTTGATGCGGATGTGCGGCGTGTCGCCAATGGTGGCGAGGATGGTGTCGGCTTTCATGGCGGCCCTGCTTGAAGGAGAGGTGAGCAAGAAGCCGCATCGTAGCGAGCGCAGGCTTGCGCTGCATGCCAAACCTAGAATCTCCTGCGCGGGCCGTTAGCTCAGTCGGTTAGAGCAGAGGACTCATAATCCTTTGGTCGCTGGTTCGATCCCAGCACGGCCTACCACCACCGCACTCATTTCCATTGCGCTGGACGGCAAGCGGTGCGAGCATCGCGGAACCACATGTCTTCAACAGCGAGGAGCAAGCGATGGCCGCTTTCGATGCCGATGCCCTGATTTCGATGTTCGAGAACGCGAGTGCGAAGTCGAGCGCGAGCGTGCAGAAAGCCGTGACCGAGGCGACGCTGGCCGCGCTGCGCGGCCGCGAGCTGACGCTGGCCAACATCCGCTCCTCGCTCGACTCGGTGACCAAGGCGGTGTCGATGGGCGCGGCGAAGAGCCCGCTCGGCGCCGATGCTGTTGAAGGCCTGCTCGACAAGGCGGTGGCCGGCATGGACGCGGCGCTGGTCAAGGCGGTGCAGGCCAACCAGGCGGCGCTGCAGCAGTTCGCCGACCGCGGTGTCGATCTGCGCGAGAAGCATCTGAAGAAGGCGCTCGACGATCTCGACAAGTTCGACGGCCTGCTGATCGGCGCCGTGAAGAAGGCGGGCGCGGCGGCCGGCCCGATGGCGGCACCGTGGCAGCAGGCGATGGAAAAACTGCAGGCCGGTGGCTCGATGTCAGGGCTCTCTGCCGCCAAGACCGTCGAAGAATTCGCCGACCAGATGGGCTCGGCGCTGAAGTCGACCCGCAGCGCCAGCGTGCGCGCCGCCGCCGCGCTGGCCGAGAGCTACGCAGCGATGGCCAGTGGTGTGCTCGTCGGCTTGTCCGAGGCGCTGGCTCCGGGTGCGGCACACGAAAAAGCCGCGCCAGCCGCAACGCCCGCAGCCAAGAAGCGGAAGCGGTGAACCGCGGGGCGCGCTGCCGTCGGCGGCACGCGAGCGACGTGGGCTAGAAACCGAAGCGGTACACGCACTTGGCTGCCCGCAGGCCCGCGGTGCCGGTCATCTCCGGCACGTGCAGCAGCATGCACCGCCCCAGCGCTTGCATCCGCGGCCAATACCAATGCGAGTCGGCGGTGTCTTTCTTGCATTGAATCGTCTGGCCGACGATCGCACTGAGCCCCGAGCGCACCAGGCATCCCAGGATCGGGTCGCCGCCGAACACCCACGCGGGTATGGCATCGATGACTTGCTCGGCGTCGATCAGTCGAGCGACAGCTCGTACTTGCGGCCCCGATGCTCAAACTGATGGGCGTTGATCTTCATTGCGCACCTCGGTGTCCGGCGTTCGTGCGATCGAACAATCGCTCATGCCTTGGCAGATGCCGACGCAACCACTTTCTGCTCGATCGCGCCAAAGACGGATTGCCCGTCCTTGCCCTTCATCTCGATCTTCACCGTGTCGCCGTAGGCCATGAACGGCGTTTTCGGCTCGCCGCTCTCGATCGTCTCGATGCAGCGCTTCTCGGCGATGCACGAGTAGCCCTTGCTCCAGTCCTTGTTGCTGACCGTGCCCGAACCGATGACCGAGCCGGCGCGGGCGCGGCGCGTCTTGCACAGGTGCGCGATCAACTGGCCGAAGTGGAAGGTCATCTCCGGGCCGGCGTCGCACATGCCGACCTTCTTGCCGTTCCAGCTGACGTGCATCGGCAAGTGCAAGCGGCCGCCTTGCCAGGCGTCGCCGAGTTCGTCGGGTGTCACCGCCACCGGGCTGAACGCCGTCGCCGGTTTGCTCTGGAAGAAGCCGAAACCCTTGGCCAGTTCGCTCGGGATCAAATGGCGCAGGCTCCAGTCGTTGGCCAGCATCACCAGGCGGATGCCTTCCACCGCTTGGTCCGGTGTGACGCCGTTGGGCACGTCGCCGGTGATCACGGCGACTTCGGCCTCGAAGTCGATGCCCCAATCGGTGCTCGCAAACGGCGCGTCGTCACAGGGGCCGAGCAGATCGTCGCTGCCACCCTGGTACATCAGCGGGTCGGTGTAGAAGCTCTCTGGCACCTCGGACTTGCGCGACTTGCGCACCAGTTCGACATGGTTGATGTAGGCCGAGCCGTCGGCCCACTGGTAGGCGCGCGGCAGAGGCGCCATGCACAGCGACGGCACGAACTCGAAGGCATGGCGCGCCTTGCCCTGGTTCAGCGTCACGTACAGGTCCTGCAACTGCGGCGACAGGAAGTTCCAGTCGTCCAGCACCTGTTGCAGGCGGGTGGCGATGCCGGTCGCAAAATGCGCCGTCGTGAGATCGCGTGAGACGACGACCAACTGGCCGTCACGCGATCCGTCCTTGAAAGTGGCGAGTTTCATCGTGGCGCAATTGTCGGTCCTTCCGCCCTCGAAAGCAGCCAGCGCGTCGCGCCGCTGGCCGTTCTTCGTGCTGGCGGGCCTGGTTGTGCTGGCGCTGCATGGGCTGTTGCTGATGTCGTTGGGGCCGGCCTGGATCGATCCGGAAGAGCCGGCCGCCGCAGTGCCGACGTTGAATGTGCGCAGCGTGACGGTGCCAGCGCCGGCCTCGCCCACGGCGGTGGAGGCCGCGCCGGCGCCGCGGGTCGCAGCACCGCCGCGGCCCGCCCCCAAGGTGGCGCGCCTGCCGCCGCCGCCCAAGCCGGCCGCATCGGCCGTGACGGCGCCGACGCCGCCGCCCGCCCCCGCGGTGGCCGTGGCCGAGACGGCGCTGCCAGCCGAGGCCCCTGCCAGCTCCCCACCGAGCGAGCCGCCCGCCGCGCCCGCGATCGACGTGCCCGTCTACGCGACACGCCTGCCGCCGCCCGGCACTTGGCGCTACCAGCTCACGCGCGGCATCGCCAGCGGTGACGCGCAGCTCAGCTGGCAGCCGACCGACCAACAGCGCTACCAGATGCGCCTCGAAGGTTTCATCGCCGGCATCACCGTGCTCGACTGGGTCAGTACCGGCGGGCTCGACGGCGCCGGCATCGCGCCCGATCGTTTCGTTATCCGCCGCCGCGGCAAGGACAGCCAGGCGGCGAACTTCCAGCGCGACACCGGCAAGATCAGCTTCTCCGGGCCGACGCACGAGCTGCCACTGATTGCCGGTGTGCAGGACCGCCTGACCTGGATGCTGCAACTGCCCGCGGTCATCGAGGCGGCGCCACAGCGCTTCGGCGCGGGGCAAAGTGTGGTGCTGATGGTGATCGGCGCGCGCGGTGGTGCCGACGTGTGGACCTTCAACGTCATCGGCACCGAACGTGTCGGCGAGATCGTGGCGTTGAAACTCGTGCGTGAGGCCCGCAAGCCGCGTGACGTGCAGGTCGATGTCTGGCTCGACCCGGCGCGCGGGCACATTCCCGTGCGGGCACTGCTCACGCAGCCCGAGGGCGGTGCGCCGCTGGAGCTGCAACTGCAGACCGAGTCAACCGGCTCTTGATTTTCGCGTTGCAGGGCTCAAGTGGCGTCTTGGAGGCCCCAAATGAAACGACCCCTTGCTCGCTTTGCTCGCGTCCCCCGAGGGGAGCGTCATCCCCTTGGGACGGCCCGGCGGTACTGACATGCTCATGCTCTACAACTCGGACCAGTTCGCCGTCGTTCAATTCGACACGGAGGCGCGCGAGCAGGTGCCTGCGCGCGGCGGCTACGAGATCGTCGACAAGTTCGCGCGCAAGGAGATCTTCATCGACGGCGCGCTGGCTGCGCAGTTCAAGGCCGGTGTCGATGCGTTGATCGAAACCGGCCCGAGCGAAGAAGAGTTGGACGAGTACATCGGCCGCTACGGCGCGATGGCGCAGCAACCCGTTGTGCTGCATTGAGCACCTGACGCGTTCGTAGAGCGCTTGCGGGGCTTGCCCTGGGGCGGCGCGCAGGCCAAGATGGTATGAACCACTCCACCCGCGCCAGCACGGCGCGGGCGCACTGTCGAGGGATTCCATGACCGCGAAGAGCCGTGCCACCGCCGCCGTGATTGCTTCGCCCGCCTTGCGCGAGGCCCCGGTGCTCGACCGCATGTGCTCGCAGTTCGTGCTCGCGCTGACGCTCAAGAACGCCGGCCGCTTCAACCTGCGCCGCGACTGGTCGAACCTGCTGGCGCTCACCGGTCGCCACCTCGTCTGGCCGACGACTGTGTTGAAGCGCGTGCGCGAATTCCTCGGCCGCCGCTGCAAGGACAACCCACAGTGGACGGGCCACGACGCGCTCACTGACGAAGCCTTCGTTCAGCGCTATGGCGCCTGGCGCGGTCCGTACGAAGAAGGCACGCTGTTCTTCTACATCGACGAGTACGTCAAGGACGCGCCGAAGGATCTGCTGACCGTGCTCGGCGCCACGTCCGAGTGGCTGGAGCGCTCGCTGAAGAAAGAATCGACGCTGGTGCAGAAGAACATCGAGGCGCTGGGGGGCCTGCTGCAACTCAACGCCGCCGAGCGCGCACTGCTGCTCTACGGAACCCTTGCGCGCTACCAGCGTGAGCTGCGCGGCCTGCTCGTCGAGTTCAAGGTCGGCAGTGCACAAGAGGCCTATGCGGCCATTGCCAACGTCGCCGGTGTCAAGGAGCAGGAGGTCGCAGAAGCACTGCGTGCCGGCTCGCGCCTGGAGCGCACCGGCATGGTCGAGAACCTGATCTCGGAGCACAACATCACCGACCTGGCCGACCTGATGAAGGTCAGCGAGCAACTGCCGCCGGTGCTGATGCGCGAGTACAAGGCACCGGCCGAGCTGATGGCGGTGTTCACGCGGCCGTCAGCGAAGAGCGAACTCACGCCGACCGACTTTGCTTTTGTCGCCGACGACGTGAAGGTGCTGACGACACTGCTCGCCAACGCTGTGGCGAGCAAGACGGCTGGCGTCAACGTGCTGCTCTACGGCCCGCCGGGGACCGGCAAGACCGAACTGGCGCGCGTCTGTGCGCACGCCGCGGGGCTGGAACTGTTCGAAGTCGAGTACGCCGACCGCGACGGCAACTCGCTCAATGGCCGTGACCGCTATCGCTCGCTGCAGATCAGCCAGGTGTTCCTGAAGGCAAGCCCGAACGTGGCGCTGCTGTTCGACGAGGTCGAAGACGTGTTCCCGCCCGTCTCGGCCGATGCGGCGCAGTTGCTGGCGCGCATGGACGCCAGCGATGCTGCGCCGTCGTCCAGCGTCAGCGGCAAGGCCTGGGTCAACCAGATCCTCGAGACCAATCCGGTGCCTGTGGTCTGGGTGACGAACCGCATCGAACAGATCGACCCGGCGTTCCGGCGCCGCTTTCAGTACCACCTCGAGCTGAAGTCACCGCCGCCGGGCGCGCGTGAAGCGCTGGTCGCGCGTTCGCTGGCCGGTGTCGAGGTCAGCGATGGTTTTGCTCAGCGCTTGTCGGAGCGCCGCGGATTGACGCCGGCGCAGATCCGCACGGCGGTGCGCTTTGCGAAGTTGGCAGCTGGAGAGGGCAGCACGGCCGAAGCGATGATCGAGCGCCAGCTCGGCAATGCCGACAAGGCACTGGGCCAGTCGCGTAAACAGGCCGGTGCGCGCCGTGTGGTCACGACCTACGACCTGTCGCTGCTCAACGTCGAGTCGCGTTTCGAGATGCCGAAGATCATCGAAGCGCTGCGTCGCCGAGGCCACGGCACGCTGTGTTTTCACGGTGCGCCCGGTACCGGCAAGACGGCCCTGGCCGAACACATCGCCAGCGAGCTGCAGCGACCGCTGCTGATCCGCCAAGCCAGCGATCTGGTCAGCAAGTTCGTCGGCGAGACCGAACAGAACATGGCCAAGATGTTCGAAGAAGCGCAGAGCGAGAACGCGGTGCTGCTGCTCGACGAGGCCGACAGCTTTCTGCGCAGCCGTCAGCGCGCCGAGCGTTCCTACGAAGTCACCGAAGTCAACGAGATGCTGCAGGGCATGGAGCGCTTCGCAGGCCTGTTCATCTGCACCACCAACCTGTTCGACGAGCTCGACGAGGCCGCGCTGCGCCGCTTCACCTTCAAGGTCAAGTTCCGTCCGCTGCGTGCCGAGCAGCGCGAATCGATGTTCGTCGTCGAAGCACTGAACGGCGAGGCCGACAAACTGACCGGCGAACAGCGTGACCGCCTGGCCGCGCTCGACCAGCTCGCCCCGGGCGACTTTGCGGCCGTCAAGCGCCAGGTCGATGTGCTCGGCGTCGGCTTCGAGCCAGACGAGTTTCTGGCCCAGCTCGAGAGCGAACACCGCGTCAAGCCGGGCGTGCGCGAGCGCCGCGGCATCGGTTTTTCGGCGCGTCCCTGAGGGCGGCAGACACCCCAAGTTCGCAGGCCTTGGCCGCGAACGAAAGGGGTTGCGGCAGGCCTTTCCTCTGCAACAATCCGCGCCTGCCGCGACTCGGCTGGTCAGCGCCCACATACGTTTTTCATGTCCTCTGTGAACCCGCCCATGATGGGCTCTGCTGCGCTGGGCGTGTGGTCCGCGCTGGTCTTGTTCATGCTGGGGGTTGCCGTGGCGGCGCTGCTGTTGCATGCCTTGCGCAAGGTGCGCTCACAAGACTGGGTCGTGGCGTTGTGCTGGGGCGGTGGCGGGGCGCTGGCGGTCGGCACCGGGCTGTGGCTGCTGCAGCTGCTGTCGTGGCGCGAGACCCTGCCCCAGGCCACGCCCTGGTTTCACCTCGGGCCTTTTCTGGCCTCCTGGTGCGTCGCCATGGCGGGGGCTTCTCTCGCGGTGGTGGCCGGGCGCTGGATGCCGTCGCCGCGCACCGTCAACCCGCTCGTCGTGGCTGCCCTTATGGCCACGATGACGGCGGTGTTTGTGTTGCTCGGCTCGTCGCTGGCGCAGCCGCCGCGGTGGGACCTGATCGCCGGCACGCCAGTGCTGGCGGCGTTGGCGCTGGCCACCCTGGGCATCGGCGCAGCCCTGCAGATGCTCAACCGGCCGGGCCGGCGGACCGCCCAGCGCGCCGCCGGACCACGCCTGCTCGGCCTGGCGGTGTTCTCGCTGGCCCTGGTCGCGGCGCAGTTGCTGGGCCTGCACGCTGCGCCGGTGCCGCTGCTCGCCGATCCTTCCAGCCTGGGCGCGCTGTCGCCCGACGCGGTGGACTCGCGCATCGCCGGGCTGCTGATCGGGTTTGCACTGTTCATCGTCGGCATGGGCCTGGTCTGCGCGCTCGTCAACTCGCGCACCGGCCGCCGCGCGCAGGCACTCGCAGGTTCGTTGCAGTCAGCCAATCAGCGGCTGCGCGAGCTGGCGTTTCGTGATGGGTTGTCGGGTCTGCCTAACCGCCTTCACTTCGAGGAGCAGCTCGATGCCACGCTGGCCCGCGTCGGCCATCAGAGCGCGGCGATGGCGGTCTTGTTCATCGACCTCGACGGCTTCAAGGCCGTCAACGAATCGTTCGGTCACGCGGCTGGCGACGAGGTGCTGCGCGAGGTCGGCCGGCGGCTGGCGGGTCAGACGCGCGAGCAGGACAGCGTGGCCCGCATCGGCGGCGACGAGTTCCTGCTCCTCTATGCCGAGCCTGGCTCGCAGGAGAACACCGCTGCGCTGGCGCAGCAGACGCTGCATGCGCTGATGGCGCCGTACCCTTTGCCGAGCTCGGCCGGTGGCGGCAGCGAAGTGCGCCTGTCGTGCTCGATCGGCATCGCGGTCTTCCCCGAGCATGGCCCGATCAGCCGGCTGATCACCAACGCCGATGCCGCGATGTTCGCCGTCAAGCGCACCGGTGGCTCGACCTACGCCTTCTTCGACCCGCGCATGGGCCTCGACGGCAGCGACCAGCTCGAGCTGCAGACCGACTTGCGCATGGCCATCGAGCGCCGCGAGCTGGCGCTGTACTACCAGCCCAAGGTCGATGCGCGCAGCCGCGAGTGCACCGGCGTCGAAGCGCTGGTGCGCTGGCAGCACCCGACGCGCGGCGCGGTCGGGCCGACCGAGCTGATCGCGGTGGCCGAGCGCTTCGGCCTGATCGGCACGATCGGCCAATGGGTCATCGACGAGGCCTGCCGACAGGTGCGGGCCTGGGACGAGCAGGGCCTGCGCCTGCGCGTCGCTGTCAACCTGTCGGCGCAGCAGTTGCGGCAGGACGATCTGGTGCAGCGTGTGCGCCAGTCGTTCGAACTGCATCGCGTCGATGCCTCGCTGTTCACCTTCGAGATCACCGAGAGCGTGGCGATGGAAGACACGCAGGCGACGATGCGCGCCTTTGCGCAGCTCGCACGGGCCGGCGTCTCGCTCGCGATCGACGACTTCGGTACCGGACACTCGAGCCTGTCCTACCTGCGCACGCTGCCGGCGCGGCAGTTGAAGATCGATCGCAGCTTCATCTCCGACCTCGGTGTCTCGGGTGACGCCATGGCGGTGGTCAACGCGGTGATCCGCCTGGCCCACGCGCTGGGCCTGCGCGTGGTTGCCGAAGGCGTCGAGACCGAACGGCAGTGCGAGATCCTGGCCACGCTCGGTTGCGACGAGTTCCAGGGCTACCTGTTCGCGCGGCCGATGGACGCCGAGCGCCTCGTCGTCTGGGTGGCGGGAGACTTCCGCCGCACCGGGCCGTCACCTGAAGTGATCGTCAGCCGCGGGCCGCCGCTGCCGCGGACCCTGCAATAACTGCGGCGCATTGCGTAGGCCCGCAGAGCTTTCGTGCGCGAAGTTGCGTTCTATCGCGTCGTCCGCCATCCAGGCTCCGGCCCGACTTGCATTTGAACCCGCTTGCTATCGCTCAATCGCTCTACTGAGAGTCTTGCGGGTGTTGGCCGGAGCTAGGCTGGACCACACGAAGAAACGGGGGCATGACAAAGTAGGCAAGTACGGCGGCCATGCCAATCCAGACCAGCGGATTGAGAAGCCACGTCAGCGCAGGAAACCAGACAGAAGTCGCGTTCAGCGTGTGCCTTCCTAGCGTGAATAGCACTGAAACCTTTGCGATCAGCACCAATGTCGCAACCAGCTTCGGTCTAGTCGTTCCACTTCCTGCCACAGACACCCCTCCCCGATGTGCTCCGCTGCGGACAGTTTCCGCTGCCGGGCAAGATCGAACGCTCAAACAGGATCGTGCCGCTGCATTCAGCGTCGCGACATCACGACTTTCCCATCCTGCATGTTCGTACGCCGCCCATTTGCGGGGGCAAACTTCAAGCCGCTCGCCTCTGCTGCGTCATAGGCGGCTCCAGAATGTTCAACGGGGCTCGCAAGGCGCGATGGCGATCTAAACCTCACGCCGAAAGCCGCCCGTCACTCACCTCTCACTGAACACGACCGCGCCCCGCTCAGAGCTGCTCCCACGGCAGCCCGTCGAACCGCCAGCCATTCAAGCGGCCGCGCTGGAAGTGCTCGTCGAGTTCGCCCTCGAAGCCATGCAGCACGTTGACCACTTCGCTGAAGCCCGCGGCTTCGAGGGCGTGAGCGGCTTCGACGGTGCGTTTGCCCGAGCGGCAGATCAGCACCACCGGGCGTGACGGATCGCCGCCGGCTTCGCGCCGCACCTGGTCGGCGAAGGCCTGCGGATGGGTCTGCATCTCCGGGTACTCGTACCACGGCACGTGCACCACGCCCGGCGGATGGCCGACGTAGAGGTACTCGATCTCCATGCGCACATCGACGAACAGGGCATGGCTGTTCGCTCGCAGGTAGTCCGCGGTCTGCAGTGGGGTCAGGTGCTTCATCTGCCTACAATCTTGGCATGAAGTCCGAAGCTGCATTCACACGTGGCGCCGCGCTGCCGGCGGTCTTGAAGCAACGCATCGTCATCATCGACGGCGCGATGGGCACGATGATCCAGCGCTTCAAGCTCGGCGAGAGCGACTTTCGCGGCGAGCGCTTCAAGGATCACAAGAAAGACCTGAAAGGCAACAACGAGCTGCTGCAGCTGATGCGGCCCGATCTGCTGCGCGAGATCCACGACGCCTACCTCGCTGCTGGCGCAGACATCATCGAGACCAACACTTTCGGCGCGACGTCGATCGCGCAGGAAGACTACGGTTTGGCGCACGTCGCGCGCGAGATGAACGTCGCCGCAGCGCGCATTGCGAAGGAAGCGGCGCAGGCGGCGAGCACGCCCGACAAGCCGCGCTTTGCCGCCGGCGCGCTCGGGCCGACGCCGCGCACGGCCAGCATCAGCCCCGACGTCAACGACCCGGGCGCGCGCAACGTCAGCTTCGAACAATTGCGCGCCTCCTACCGCGAGCAGGCCGAAGGATTGCTCGAAGGCGGCTGCGATCTGTTCCTCGTCGAGACGATCTTCGACACGCTCAACGCCAAGGCGGCGATCTTCGCGCTCGACGAGCTGATGGCCGACACCGGCGAGCGCCTGCCGGTGATCATCTCCGGCACCGTCACCGACGCCTCGGGGCGCATCCTCTCCGGCCAGACGGTGCCCGCGTTCTGGCATTCGGTGCGGCACGCGCGCCCGCTTGCAGTCGGCCTGAACTGTGCGCTCGGCGCCGCACTGATGCGGCCGTACATCGAAGAACTGGCCAAGGTGGCCGGCGACACCTTCGTCTCCTGCTACCCGAATGCCGGGCTGCCGAATCCGATGAGCGAGACCGGCTTCGACGAAACGCCGGAGATGACGGGCAACCTGCTCGAAGAGTTTGCCAGGAGCGGTTTCCTCAACATCGCCGGCGGTTGCTGCGGCACCACGCCGGATCACATCGCGGCGATTGCGCGCAAGGTGTCGGCGTACCGGCCGCGCGGGTTGCGCGACCCGCTGTTCAGCGCGCTCGAAGCGGCCTGAACCGAGCGACGGCTAGGGCTTCTTCTCGGTCCAGCCGGCCGGCTTGACGGGACTGGCTTTCGCTGCCGTGCTGCTGCCGCTCTTGTTGCGCGCGATCGGCGGCGTGCCGGCGCCCGGAATCGTCAGCCGCAGCTGCACCGGCCCGCCGGCACGCGGCGCGGACTCGGTGAGCGCCACGCGTGTCGCGGCAATGCCTTTGTTGCCGAGCGCCTCACGCACGCGCTGCGCCCGCGATTGCGCCAGCGCGGCGTTGCCGCTGGCATCGGCCGGCGCATTGACGTTGATGCGCGCCGCGCTCTGGCGCAACAGGCTCTGCGCGACGCGGTCGAGCACCGCGTTCAGCGCCGGCTTGATGTCGGCCTTGCCGGCATCGAACGAGTTGGCCAGCGGCACATCGAGTTGCAGCGTGATGGGCGGCTGTGCGGCGATGACCACGGGCGTGCCGCGGAACCAGTCTTCGAGGAAGCGATGTTCGGTGGCCAGCGGCGTGGCCGATGGGGCGCCGGGGGTGGGCGAACCGGGCGCGGCGTTGGGGTTGCCCTGCGCAGCGCTAGGCCCCGGTGCGCTGAAGATGCCTGAACCTTGAGACGGTGAAGACCCGGTGCTCGCGCAAGCGCTCACCATCAGCACCGCCACGAGGCCGAGTGTGGTGCGCCAGAGTGACGCTGAAGACAACTTCGACATGACGCGAACTTTGGGTGGTGGGATCGAGAATACAAAACGCGAGGGGCGACTGTAGGCCGCATTGGCATCACTGCAAACCCTCGCCGCGCGAAGGGTGGCAGCGACCTCGGGATTGTCCGAAGGCCTAGGCGGCCCTCGGGCTTCCGGCTTCGACAGAACTAGGGAGAAGGTGCAACCGGCGGTGTCTCCGCCGTGGCCATTGCCGGGCCGGCGGAAACATCCTGCAGTGCTTCGGTCTGCGCCGCAGGGGTCGGCGGCGGCGCAGCCGCTTCGCGCAACCGTGCCAGCGCGGGTGGGCTCCAGAAGAGCAGCGCCACCTGGGCCTTGTCACGGCGGTCGGGCGACATCGGACGCATCGCGTCGATCACCCGCGCCACACGGGCCTGGTCGATCTCGAGCACAGCCTGTTCTGATTTCAAGTAAGCATCGGGCGCCGGCAGCAGGCTCGCCAGCCAGGCCGCGGCGACCGGGCCGACCGCCTGCGCATCGCGCTGCCCGAGGTGCACACGCACAGCGCGCTCTGCCCCGCAGACACCGTCGCCCCAGGGCGCCAGCGCGAGGTAGAGCTGCAGGATGCGCGCCTTGCCGAGCGTGCGCTCCATCTCGACCGCGTAGAGCAACTCGCGCAGCTTGCGCGACGCGCTGCGCTCGTCGCCGGTCACCACCAGCTTGGCCAGCTGTTGCGTCAGCGTGCTCGCGCCAGCGATCGCCGCGCCGGGTCTCTGGTTGTGCTGCAAGGCATCGGTCAGCGCCTGCAGGTCGTAGCCTGGGTGCTCGAAGAAACGAGCGTCTTCGGCGGCGATCACGGCGCGCGGCAGCCAGCCGCTGATCGTCGGCACGCTGCGCTGGGCATCGACGCGGCAAGCCGCGGGGCGCTGCATGTCGGCCAGGCGCTCGGTGTCGAGGCCGGCGACTTCGAAGCCTTCCACCGTCGGCCTGATGCGCCACGGGCCGTGCTGTGTCTTCGCCGACAGCGTGAGCGCCAGCGTGCCTTTGACTTGCACCGTGTTGCGCTCGGGCAAGTCGCTGCCGAGCACGTGCACTGCGTCGGCCATCGGCGTCGGCGGCAGCCTGGCCTCGATGGCGAGCTGGCCCGAGCGGTCGAATTGGGCGCGGCCTTCGAGCGCTATTGCCGGCTGCATCCCCAGCCTCAGCGTGCCGCGGTAGCGGTCGGCGCCGTCGTTGTGCAGCACGAGTTCGGCGCGCTCGACGACAAGCGGTTGCGGGCCGAGTGCAGGCACCGAGAAGCGGCATGGCTCGCAGCGTGCGGCCACGCTGCCATCCGACCGCGCGCTCAACTGCCAACGACCCTGCGTGGTGGTCAGCGAGCGCCCGTCGATGACGCGCGCAGCCAGCGGGTGCGTCGCGGCGCGCACGAGCACGGCCATGCTCACGTCTTGCTCGAAGGCGTGTCCGGCGAACGTGAAGCGCACCGGGTGCGACCACTCGCCGCCGCGCGCAGCAAACGAGTTCCACGCGACCGCAGCGAGCGCAGCGGCAATCGAGCCAGCCACGGTGACCAGCACCGCGACAAAGAGAAGCCATCGACGAACTGTCATCACAGACTCTCCACACGAGTGATCGCGCGCCACGGGCCAGCGCTCTTGTCCAATGACGCCGCCCAGAACCAGGCCGAGGTGTCGGTGAAGGTCTGGCCCTGCGCATCGACGATGCGTTCGCAGACACGCACGCGCCGGCCGTCGCGCGTGGCCTCGAAGCAGCGCCACAGCAGCGACTCGGCGTCGCTCTCCAGTCGGGTGGCGTCGATGCGCCAGCCGATGCCGCGCCAGCAATCGGCGGCCGGGTGCAGCATGCGCGTCGGCCGGTTCACATCGCGCAGCACCAGCTCTCCACCGTCGGCTACCGCAAAGCGTCCGATGCGGCCGGGGAACTGCGCCGCGAAGCGGTGTTCGACGGCGGACAAGGCCAGCGGCTGCAGCGGTTCGCCGCGCCATTGCGTCGGCCATTCGCCGTGCGTCGTCGTGTTCTGCTGTGCCGCGGGTGTCTTGGTCAACGCCAGTGGCAGCATCGCGCACCAGAGCACGAGCGCCATCAGCGAAAATGGCCACTGTTCTGCGGCGTTGTGACCCCAGGTCTTTCTCATTTCGAACTCCCATGCGGCGCCATCATCAAGCGCACGGCCAGACCGATCACGACGACGAGCCAAACAATGCCGATCGCCTCGTGCGCCCAAGGCGCAAGGCTCTGCGGCCGCGCTTCCAGCGCCACCAGCGTCGTATTGCGCAACACGTTGCCGGTGAGCACGACGAGGCTGATCAGCGGCAGGCGGCGCAGGAACGCAGCATCGCGGCGCTGCGTGAACAGCGCGACGCTGCTGGCTGCGAAGTACGCCAGCCATGCCATCTGTACGCCCGAGCACGGCGCATCGACGATGACGAGCTGGCTGTTTACCGTCATTGCGGCGCCGCTGCGCTCGGCCGCAACACCAGCGGCTTGCAACAGCCAGGCGCTGAACTGCGCCGTGAAGACCCGCAGCGGGTAGCCGGCGTAGAACTGCAGCGAGGCGATCAGCGGCAGCGCGAGCAGCGCCAGACCGGCGAGCGCTGCGCGCGGCGAGCGCTCGGGCAGCCAGGCGCAGACATGCACGCTGATCGCCAGCGTGGCGATCAGCGCAGCGGCCAGCGGCGGGGCCGTGAACAGCGCGGCGGTGGCCGCCATGGTCAATGCGCCAGCCGCACCGAGCCACGCCAGGCTCGGCGTGGCGCGCAGCGACTGGCGTGTCTGCCACAGCCACAACAGCAGCACAGCGAGTGCGGCGATGCCGAGCGGATCGTCCGAGCCATCGGCGACCCGGCGCGCGGCCCAGGTGCCGTGCGGCCAGAGGGCGGCAGCGTGAATCGCCAGCCAGGCCGGTGCCGTGATGATCACCGGGCGGCAGGGCAGGGTGCGTGCGATCGACATGCTGATCGCCTCAACGATGGCGGCGTGCATGCGTCACGCCAGCCACGACAAGGCCCAGCGCGACGAGCAACGCGAACCAGGCCGCCGGTTCCGGCGTGCTCGGCACAGCAGTTCCGATGGCGTTGTTGCTCACGCCCTGCGGCAGCGGCGACGGTTGGTTGACGCTGACGGCGCGGTTGTCGGCATCGAGGTGGCGCACGATGTGGTCGACCGCAATGAAGCTGGTGTACTGCGTCAGCAGGCTGTGCTGCAGGCCGAGCGTGGTGATGGCGTCGCGCTTGGCGTTGCCGCCAACGAGGGCTTCTTCGTCCGACAGTTGCTGGATACGGCGCCGCGCCCACAGCAGGCGCAGCGCTTGCGCGTCGGGGTCGGGCGTCGCCACGGGCACGACCTGCTGCCAGTCGCCACTCGCAGCGCGGCCGTCGAGCACCAACTGACCCCTGGCTTCGCCGCGCCACTTGCCGAACAGTGCCACCGGCCGGCCGCCGAGCACGTCGGGCAGCGCGTCCAGCCGTGCCGGCTCAACGTCGTAGACATCGAGACCGTCGAAACGCGCACGCACGCTGGTCAGTACCGGCGCATCGATCATCTTGCGCAGCCGCTCGGCTTGCGCGGCGGCAAAAGCCGGCTTGGTGACGACGAAGGGCTCGCCCTGGCCTGCGCGCGCGATGCCTTCGATCAGGTGCCGGTTCACCGACGAGCCGATGCCGAAGGCGAACACATTGCTGTTGCCCAGATTCTTGCGCACGAGGGCGAAGACGCGCTCTTCGACGCTGACATAACCATCGGTGACGACGATCACCGTGCGCGCGACCTCCGGGTTCTTCGGCAGCGCGGCGATGCGCTCCAGCGCGGGCACGATCTCGGTGCTGCCACCGGCGCGCATGTTGTCGATGGTGGCGATGGCGCGCTCGACGTTGGCGCGCGTGGCCGGCACCGGCGTGTCGGACAGCATGCGGTTGCTGCCCGAGAACAGCAGCACGTTGAACGAGTCGCTGGCGCGCAGGCTGCCGATCAGGTGGCGCAGCAAGGTCTTCGCCGTGTCCAGCGGAAAGCCGTGCATCGAGCCGGAGATATCGACCACGAAGACGTACTCGCGCGGGTTGATCATCGAGGTGGCGATCGCCTGCGGCGGCTCGACGAGGGCGAGGAAGTAATTGTCTTCGCCGCTCTTGCCGGGGTAGAGCGTCAGGCCGCCGGCGGTGGTGCTGCCGGCCAGGCGGTAGTCGAGGATGAAGTCGCGGTTGTTGGCGGGTGCGCCGTCATTGGCGAGCGCGACTTCGGCTTGCGCGCTGGACTCGCCTTTGACTTCCAGTTTGTGCGAGGTCGATTCGATGTCACTCACCGGCAGCGGCGACGCGAAATTCACCGTGAGGTCAAAGGCGGTGTTGGCGGTCTGGCCTTCCGGCAAGTGCGCAGTCGCGGGAAACGACGACGGGCCGCCTTCGCTCTTGGCGACGTGATAGCGCGGGCCGACCACCGTGGGGTATACGAATCGATAGCGGCCATCGGTCGGCAACAGCAACTCGGTGTAGCGCAGCTCGACGATCACTTCGTCGCCGGGCAGGATGTTGGCGACGTTCATCTGGAAGACATTGGGCCGGTGCTGGTCGAGCAGGGCGGCGGTCTTGCCTTCCTTCTTCGCGGCCTCGTATTCGAGCTTGGCGCGCTGCTTCTCACGGATCGTCGCGTTCAATACGCGGTCGCCGAGGCGCACCGTCATCGCGTGTACGGCCGCCTGCGTCGAGCCGGGAAACACATACTTGGCTTCGATCGTGCGCTGGCCTTCGTTCTTGTAGCGCTGTGTCACGCGCACATCGGCGATCGGGCCGACGATGCGCGCATCCACCTTGGTGCCTTTCAGCGGCAGCCGATCGACGCCCGGGTCGGTGCTGGCGATGTGGAAGTACGGCCCTTCGGGTTTGGCGGCCTCGCTGTCGTCGGCATGGGCCGGTGACCAGGCGATGATCAGCGCCGCGGCAAACAGCGACGTGGCGATCGCCAGAATGACCCGGCCGATGCGGCTCTTCGGCGCGATCGTCGGAATGTCGTGGTGGGCAGGCATCTGCGCGCTCCTTGTGCTGTCGCGCCACCGACCGCCGGTGGCATGAACGCAAGGTTCGCGCTTGGGGGTGAACCCCTTAGGAAGCGTTCAGGAAGGGGCCGAGAAGCTCGTGTGAAGTCGGCGTGAAGTCGCGCCGGCTTCGCCTGCTTGCCGCTTTGCTGTCATTGCGCCGCTTGCCGGCGCGGTGGGCGCTGCGCCACCTTGACCGTCACAGCCACGGCCTTGTCGCCGCGCTGCACGGCAATCGCCGCATTGCTGCCTGGGGGCAGCGAGGCCACGGCATTGAGCAGCTCGGCGGTGTTGGCCACCGCCGTGTCGCCGATCTTGGTGACGACGTCGCCGGGCTGGATGCCGCCGCTGCTGGCCGGGCCGTCCTGCAGCACGCCGGTGATGAGCACGCCGCTCTTGACCGGCAGCCGCAGCGTGTCGGCCATGTCAGGCGTGAGGTCGCGCGGCTCGACGCCGATCCAGCCGCGGATGACACGGCCGTCCTTGATCAGGCCTTCCATCACCCCGCGAGCGGTGGCGGCGGGAATGGCAAAGCCGATACCCAGGCTGCCGCCGGTGCGCGAAAAGATGGCGGTGTTGATGCCGACCAAGTTGCCGCTCGAATCGACCAGCGCGCCGCCGGAGTTGCCCGGGTTGATGGCGGCGTCGGTCTGGATGAAATTCTCGAAGGTGTTCAGGCCCAGGCCCTTGCGGTCGAGCGCGCTGACGATGCCCGATGTGACGGTCTGACCGACGCCGAACGGGTTGCCGATGGCCAGCACCGCATCGCCGACCTGCAGACGCTCGGAGTTGCCGAAGGTGACGGCGGGCAGCTTGTCGAGGCTGATCTTGAGCACGGCGACGTCGGTTTCCGGGTCGGTGCCGACGACCTTGGCCTGGGCCTGGCGGCCGTCGGCGAGCATGACCTCGATCTCGTCGGCGCCTTCGACGACATGGTGGTTGGTGATCAGGTAGCCCTCGGCCGAGACGATCACGCCCGAGCCGAGGCCACGCTGCGGCTCCAGGCCTTGCGGCGCGCCGCGCTGGCCGAAGAAGAAGCGGAACCACGGGTCGTCGGCATGCGGGTTGCCTTGCGGCGTCTTGCTGGCGGCGATGCTGACCACGGCGGCCGACGCGCGCTTGGCGGCGGCGGCCAGACTGCCGGGCTGCGCGGCAGTCACGGCGACATCGGGCGCCGTCGAGATCGAGACGATCTGCGGCAACATCTGCCCTGGTGCGCGGTCGAGCCATTCGGGCTTGAGCGTCGCCACGACGAACAGCAGTGCCAGGGCCACGGTGACGGCCTGTGAAAAGATCAACCAGAGTCGGCGCATGGAATACTGGGGCAACGATGGCCGCACGCAATCAGATCGAAAGCCACCTCGCCACGCTGTTGGCGGTGGAACGCTTCAAGGATTATGGGCCGAACGGTTTGCAGGTCGAGGGCCGCGCCGAGGTGACTCGCCTCGTCTCCGGCGTGACCGCGAGCCGCGCCTTGATCGACGCCGCGATCGAGGCCCAGGCCGATGCGATCCTCGTTCACCACGGCCTGTTCTGGCGGGGCCAGGACGGGCGGCTCACCGGCTGGCTGGCCGAGCGCGTGAAGCGGCTGATGGCGCATGGCATCAACCTCTTTGCGTACCACCTGCCGCTCGATGCGCATGCGGAGTTCGGCAACAACGCGCAGTTGGGTTTGCGGCTCGGCTTGCTGGCTGATGCGCGCTTTGGCGAGCAGGAACTGGGCTTTGCCGGACCGGCGCTGCAAGAGCGGTCTCTGAGCGCGCTCGCTCAGCGTGTGCAGGCCGCGCTGGCACGAGAGCCGCTCGTGCTGCCCGGCGACGGCCGCGCGTTGAAGCGCATCGGCTGGTGCACCGGCGGTGCGCAGGGCTACTTCGAGGCTGCTGTCGCCGCCGGCGTCGATGCCTTCATCACCGGCGAGGTGTCGGAGCCGCAGGCCCATCTTGCGCGCGAGACCGGCGTCGCGTTTCTTGCCTGCGGCCATCACGCGACTGAACGATTCGGCGCACCGGCAGTGGCGGCGCATGTGGCCGAGCGGTTCGGGATCGAGCACCGTTTCATCGAGATCGACAACCCCGCATGAGTGCTTTGCCGCTGTTGGTCACGATGGGCGATCCGGTGGGCATCGGCCCCGAGATCGTTGCGCGTGCGTTTCAGCGCGGCGCTGCTGACGGTGCGGTCGTGGTGGCCGATGTCGGTGCGATGCGGCGCGCGATGGCGCTGCTCGCCGACCCGTGGCCGATCGCGAGGATCGAGTCACCGCGTGAGGTGTCGCAATGTCCGCCCCGTTGCATGCCAGTGTGGCAACCCGAGGGCTTGCCGTCCGCGCTGGATCAACTCGCGTGGGGTGCGGTCGATGCGCGCGCCGGCAAGGCCGCGGCGGTGTGCATCGCGGCCGCGGTGCACTCGGTTCAAGCCGGCGAGGGCGAGGCGATCGTCACCGCGCCTATTCACAAAGCCGCGCTGGCCGCCGCCGGTGTGCCATTCCCCGGCCACACCGAAATGCTGCAAGCGCTCGCCGGCGGCATGCCGGTGCGCATGATGCTGGCCAACGACGAGTTGCGCGTTGTCCTGGTGACGATTCACCAGTCGCTGAAGAGCGCCATCGACGCTGTGACCTTCGATGCGGTGCTGGGCACGCTGCGTATTGCCCACGCCAGTGGGAAGAGCCTTCGCATTGCCGTCGCCGGATTGAACCCGCATGCCGGTGAAGACGGTCTGTTCGGCGGCGAGGAACAGAAGATCATCGCGCCGGCGATCGCCGCCGCACGCGCCGAAGGCATCGATGCGCACGGCCCGTTCGCACCCGACACCGTGTTCATGCGCGCCCGTCGTGGCGAGTTCGATCTCGTTATTGCGATGACGCACGACCACGGCCTGATCCCGGTCAAGTACCTCGGCGTCGAGCATGGCGTCAACGTCACGCTCGGCCTGCCCTTTGCGCGCACCAGCCCCGACCATGGCACCGCGTTCGACATCGCTGGCCGCGGTGTGGCCGATCCGTCGAGCCTGGAAGCGGCGCTGCGCTGGGCTTGGAAGGCGGCCCTCCATCAGGGTTCGACCCGCACCTCCGCGTAGCGAATCGAGGTGGAGGCCCAACGCGGAGGTGCGTCGTCTGCTTCGAAGGGCGACCTTGGTGCCCGCTCCTGACGTTCGACAGGCAAAAAGGCTCCGAGGGCAAGCGAGTATGCGTAGCGTGTGCGCCCGCTGGGCTGAGGCGTGAGTTCATGCGCCTCGCGGGTGGCGCTGTTGCATTCGACGATAGCGACCCGACCCTGGATGGATGGGTGAATGACGTCAGCGGATTGGTCGGCAGTCACCTCGCACGCGACGACCCGTTCGAAAGAACCACGCACCGTGGGTCGTTGACCGGGCACCGTATCCGATTGCCGGTGCGCGCTCGACGTGAGTCGACTGCCGAGCATCAATGGGAACCCCGGCTCGACCGACAGCCGCAGGCTTGTCGTCTTCTCGCCGAACCATCCATCGTCCTCAAAGATGTCGTGGTAAATCGGCGCCGGTTGGCGCTCTACCCACCTCAGGTTGACGAGCCCCAAGCCGCTGATGGAGCGTTCCTGATACAGCGCTTTTGAACCACCGATGTCGTACCAGTCATCGCTGCGACGGAGGATCAACGGCGACAGCCATTGCCACGACGTCCGCACCTTGCTTCGCACGGCTTCCCCTGAAGCTTGCGTGAAGGTGCGTTCAGACGTGAGGTGCAGTCGAGTCCAAGTTCTCTCAACCGCTGATGCCGGAGACGCCGCTTCGACAGCGCGCAGCACGTCGGGCGGCACAGCCGAGACTGACAGAGGCATTTCGCGGTGCATTGCCGCTGCCGCCAGCGCAATCGCGATCAGCAGCGAAGGAAAGACCCACCACCGCCGAATCAACCAAGGTGTTTCCCCGGGAGAGACGGTGAGCGCCCGGTCCGCGGGAAAGGACCGCCCCATCTCAAGGGCTCAATGGCGGGTCGTAAGAGGCGCTGCTGTTGTAGCGCCGCCACCGCGCAGCGCCGACAACTGCTTGCGCGCCCGCGCCGTCGCGCGTTCGATCAGGTAGGCGTTCTCGAAGGCGCGCAGGCGGCCGGTTTCGCACAGCCGGTAGAGCATGCGTGCGGTCATCGAGATCGCGTGCTGATGGTCCTTGCCGCGTGTGAAGACGAAAAAGGTGCGTCCCGGGCTGATGTGCGACAGGCGCACCTTGTGCCACTGGCCCTCGAAGTGCATGCGGTAGGAAAAACCGATCTGCACATGGTCGGCCAGCGTCGCGCCCTTGGTCGGTTCGATCGGTTCGGGCTCGGGCAGGCCCTCGATCATCTGATCGTGTTCGGTGACTTCGGGCTCGGCTTCTTCGGCTGAAAGGTCGATGTCGACGCTGCCGTCCCAGTCGATTGCGCTCTCCTGGACCAGGCCGATGCGCTGCGCTTCTTCGGCGGTGAAGGGTTCGGCGACCACGTCTTCGAGCACCGGGATGGCGGAGAGGCCGCGCACGTTGTCTTCGGCACGCGGCATCGGCGTGGCCATGATGGCGTCGAGCTGGCGAGACAGCAGGTTGTAGTCGAGCATGCGCATCGATTCGCGCTTGAGCGAGGCCGCATGCGCGGGCAGCAGCTTGGCAAAGAAATCCTTTTTTGCCTTCGGCGGCCAGCCGATCAGGAAGATGCCTTCGTTGAGATCCTTCATCAGCTGCGGCAGGCGCACCAGGAAGGCCTTGCGGTCTGCTGGCGAGCCCTTGGGCTGCACGCTGAGCACGAGTTCGCGCCCGCCGATGCGCAGGCGCTTGACCTCGTCGCTGTCGACGCCGTACTTGAGCGAGGCCTTCATCAGCGCCTGGCTCCAGACCTGGGTCAGGAACTGGCGCAGGAAGTCGTCCATCTGCACCGGGGCCAGCGCGCCGTGCAACTGCTGCGTGTAGCGCTGCTGCATCAGCAGCTCGCTCTCCTTGTTGTCGAGCACGTTTCCGGCGTCGCTCTGCGCTTCGACGTCGCGTTTGGCCTGGTCGGCGACAAAGGCTTCGAGCTTGTCGAGCGTTTGCTCGTAGACCAGCATCTGGTCGAAGTCGCCGCCGACGATGTCGTCGACCAAGTGGCGCACCAGCTCGAGGAAGTGCTGGCCTGGGCCTTGGCTGAAGTCGTCGAACGCCACCGCCAGCGAGGCGATGCGGTTGACCAGCCGGCGCACCGGGTGCCGGCGAGACGAGAAGAACGTGGGGTCGCCGAGCGCGGCGCGCAGCACTGGCAGTTGCAGGCGTGCGATGTGGCGCGCCATTTGTGGCGCGACTTTCGGATCGGACAGGATCTGGTCGAACAGGCTGCCGACGACGTCGATCACCATGTGATCGAGCGAGCCGCTGGCGGTGCGGCGCAACTCGTCGCGGTTGGCAACGATGATGTTCGGCGGCAGCGGCACTCCGGAAGCGTCCAGGCCCGCAGCTGCTGCGATCTGGGTCTCGGTGGCCAGGTTGCCGAGCATCGCCAGCCGGCGAATCAGCGTCATGACCTCGGCATCGACCTGGCCGATGGTGACCCCGGCACTGCTGTAACCGCCGGGGCTGTTGCCTTGGCTGCTGGCGCCGTAGCCGCCAGTGCTGGCCATGCCCGAACGAGTGCTCGGCAATCCTCCGGAACCCGACGAGCCCGCAGAACCCGAAAAGCGGCCCGACCCGCTGTCACCGGCGTCGCCGCCGATGCCGATCGGGCGGCCCAGCGTGTCGTAACCGGTGTGGGCGTGGGCCTGGTGCGCCGCGTCGTTGCCGGGACCTTGCACGCTGCGCACGGTCATGTCCGGGGCGCGCACGCCGGCCGCTTTGAGCTCCTGCACGATCGTGCCGTACAGGGTGGGCATGGCGCTGGCCAGGCTGCGCCCCATCTGCTCGGTCAGCAGGCGCCGCACTTCGGGCCGCTCGCTGACGGCGTCGCAGGCCGTGACCATGGACTTGCCGATCAGTTCGGGCCGCAGCGGGTTGCGGTACTCGCCGTCCTGCCGGCTGGCGGTGTGCAGCAGCCCCATCAGCAGCGTGTCGAGTTCGCGCAGCTCCCATTCGCACTCGTGCTGCAGATTCAGCGCGATGCGGTCCGCTGTGACCTGGTTTTCGACCTCGCGGTCCTCGACCAGCGTCAGGCTCTGCCAGGTCGAACCGAGTTTGCTGTTGAACTTCGACGGGCTCGTCTCCAGGCGCCGCAGCTCGCGCATGACCCCTTCATCGAGTCGCTCGTTGAAGGTCATGACGTAGGCCGAGTGGCGCTTGTTGAGCTCGAACTGCGCCGCCAGGAATTCTTCGCGCTCGATCGTGCGGCTGCTCGCCAGTGCTGCCACGCCAAGCGAATCCACGCAGCGCAGCGCTGCATCACGCGCGGCAACCTTGACGCGCTGGACGGCCGCTTTGAGGGCTGCGGGAACAACAGGGGCGGATGGATTCATGCGGAAAGGGCGCTAGGTTGGTGCAGCAGGCTCCTTCGACCATCAGGACCGGAGAAGGCGATGCCGCGCCTGACCTCAGACGCGGCATCAAGTATGCGTCCAAAAAAGCAGCACAGCGCGGCCCCGATCGGGCCGCCGGCCTCACTTCTTCAGCGCGTCACGAATCTCGCGCAGCAGCACGGTGTCCTCCGGCGGTGCGGGCGGCGCCGGCGGCGTGGCGTTCTTCAGGCGGTTGATCTGCTTGATCATCAGGAAGATGATGAAGGCCAGAATGATGAAATTGATGGCCACGGTGATGAAATTGCCATACGCAAACAGAGGCACGCCTGCCTTGGTCAGGGCCTCATAGGTTTGCGGGATGTCCTTCGGACCGTCGGCCAGCTTGACAAAGTAGTTGGAGAAGTCGAGGCCGCCGAAAATCTTGCCGACCACCGGCATGATCAGATCCTTGACGATCGAGTCGACGATCTTGCCGAAGGCCGCCCCGATGATGACGCCGACTGCCAAGTCGACGACATTGCCCTTCATCGCAAACTCTTTGAACTCACTTGCGAAACTCATTGCATTCCTCCTGGATGGGTCGTGTTTGGACGATGCGAGCCTCGCATCGAGCGGCGCGCAGTATTGCCCAACATTTGTTCGCGTCAAGCCCGGTCGGACCCCACAAAGGCGTCCGCTAGAATTCGCGGTTGTTCAGCATTCCGAGTTCGACGAGGAAATTCATGAGCCAAGATGCCATCGACCCGAGCCGCCGAGCCTGGGTGGGTATCGCCTGCGGGGCAGGCGCTGTGGGCGGCATTGCAGCCGCCGTGCCTTTCGTTTCGAGCTTTGCGCCGTCGGAGCGCGCCAAGGCCGCCGGCGCTGCGGTAGAGGTCGATATCAGCACGCTCAAGCCTGGCGAGATGCAGACGGTGGAATGGCGCGGCAAGCCCGTCTGGATCCTGAAGCGCACGCCGGAACAGCTCGAATCCCTGAAGAAGACCGACTCGCAGGTGGCCGATCCGAAGTCGCTGCGCAAACCCGACGAGCTGACCCCTGAATACGCGCGCAACGAGTACCGGTCGCGCAAGCCCGAACTGCTGGTGGCGGTGGGCATTTGCTCGCACCTGGGTTGCTCGCCGACGGCCAAGCTGCAGCCGGGCGCCCAGCCCAGCCTGCCCGACGACTGGCAGGGCGGCTTCTTCTGCCCGTGCCATGGCTCGATCTTCGATCTGGCTGGCCGCGTCTACAAGAACAAGCCGGCCCCTGACAATCTCGAGGTCCCGCCCTACATGTTCTTGTCCGACAGCAAGCTGCTGATCGGCGAGGACAAGAAGGCGTGATCGGCGGCACCAGAGTTCTCATGAGGCACAGCAACGATGGCTGATTTCAAGGAATTGCCGGCCGGCGCGCCGGTGACGGCACAAGTCACGAACTGGTTCGAGAACCGTTTCCCGACCGCGTTCTCCGAATACAAGAAGCACCTGTCGGAGTACTACGCACCGAAGAATTTCAACTTCTGGTACTTCTTCGGCTCTCTGGCGCTGCTGGTGCTGGTGATCCAGATCGTCACCGGCATCTTCCTGGTGATGCACTACAAGCCCGACGCGGCGCTGGCCTTCGCTTCGGTCGAGTACATCATGCGCGACGTGCCCGGAGGCTGGCTGATCCGCTACATGCATTCGACAGGCGCCTCGGCGTTCTTCGTCGTGGTCTACCTGCACATGTTCCGCGGCCTGATCTACGGCAGCTACCGCAAGCCGCGCGAGCTGGTCTGGATCTTCGGCGTCGCCATCTTCCTCTGCCTGATGGGCGAGGCCTTCATGGGCTATCTGCTGCCCTGGGGCCAGATGAGCTACTGGGGCGCGCAGGTCATCATCAACCTGTTCGCGGCGATCCCCTTCGTCGGTCCGGACCTGGCGCTCTTGATCCGCGGCGACTACGTCGTCGGCGACGCGACGCTGAACCGCTTCTTTGCCTTTCACGTCGTTGCCATTCCGCTGATCCTGATCGGCCTGGTGGTCGCGCACCTGCTGGCGCTGCACGACGTCGGCTCCAACAACCCGGACGGCGTCGAGATCAAGGACAAGAAAGATCCGAAGACCGGCATCCCGCTCGACGGCATCCCGTTCCATCCGTACTACACCGTGCACGACATCCTCGGCGTCTCGGTGTTCCTGATGATCTTCACCGCGATTGTTTTTCTCGCGCCGGAGATGGGCGGCTACTTCCTCGAGTTCAACAACTTCATTCCCGCCGACCCGTTGAAGACGCCGGCGCACATCGCGCCGGTCTGGTACTTCACCCCGTACTACTCGATGCTGCGTGCGACCACCGACCCGATGGTCAACGTGTTCTGCGGGCTGTTCGCCGTTGCGGCGGTCCTTGCGTTCGTCAAGGGGCGGATGTCATTTGCGATCAAGGTCGGGATTGCCGTTGCAGCTCTCGTGGCGATCGCACTGCTCAAGACTTTCGACGCCAAGTTCTGGGGCGTCGTCGTCATGGGCGCCGCGGTGATGATCCTGTTCGTGCTGCCCTGGCTCGACCACAGCCCCGTGAAGTCGATCCGCTACCGCCCAGGCTGGCACAAGTATGTGTACGCCGTGTTCATCGTCGTCTTCTTCATCCTTGGCTGGCTCGGCGTGGAGCCGGTCTCGGACGGCAAGACATTGATGGCGCAGATCGGCACCGTCTACTACTTCGGCTTCTTCCTGCTGATGCCATGGTGGAGCCGCCTGGGCGAGTTCAAGCCGGTGCCCGACCGCGTGGTCTTCAACGCCCATTGATCGCAATGACGATGATGAGCAACAACAACATGATCAAGCGCCTGCTGGCCAGCCTGTTGCTGGCCTTCGCTGGCATGGCCCACGCCGCCGGTGACGGCGTGGCCTGGGACCGTTTCCCGACCGAGAAGCTGGCCGATCAGGCATCGCTGCAAAACGGCGCCAAGCTGTTCGTCAACTACTGTCTGAACTGCCACGCTGCGTCCTACATGCGCTTCAACCGCATGCAGGACATCGGCCTGACGCCCGAGCAGATCAAGAGCAACCTGCTGTTCACGACCGACAAGGTCGGCGAGACGATGAAGGTGTCGATGGACGCCAAGAACGCCAAGGACTGGTTCGGCGCCACGCCGCCGGATCTGTCGGTGATCGCGCGTTCGCGCGCTGGCGCCGGCGGCAGCGGCGCCGACTACCTCTACACCTACCTGCGCGCCTACTACCGCGACGACAGCAAGCCCACCGGCTGGAACAATCTCGCGTTCCCGGGCGTGGGCATGCCCCATGTGCTGTGGGAGTTGCAAGGCGAACGCCGGCCGCTGTTCGAGAAGAAGATGGACCATGGGCATGAGGCCGAGGTCTTTACCGGCAAGTGGGAAGTGGTCAAGGCCGGCACGCGCGATCCACGTGCGTACGACAACGACGTTGCCGACCTCGTCGCCTTCATGCAATGGATGGGCGAGCCGGTGCAGAAGTCGCGGGTGCAGATCGGCGTCTGGGTGCTGCTGTTCCTCGCCGTTTTCACTGTCATTGCCTGGTTCCTGAACGCGGCCTACTGGAAGAACATCAAGTAGCAAGAGCAAGGGCCGCCCGGCCAGCGGGCGCAGCGGCTGCTTCGCATCCGCTGCGCCTCGTGTTTTGTAGACTCACCGAAACTGATAAGACAGGAGCCCGCCACCATGATGGTGCTTTACTCCGGAACGACGGACCCCTATTCGCACCGCTGCCGCTTCGTGCTGTTCGAGAAGGGCATGGACTTCGAGATCCGCGATGTCGATGTCTTCGCCAAGCCCGAAGACATCGCGTTGATGAACCCGTACAACGAGGTGCCGATCCTGGTCGAGCGCGACCTCATCCTGTACGAGTCGCACATCATCAACGAGTACATCGACGAGCGCTTTCCGCATCCGCAGCTGATGCCGGGCGATCCGGTGGCGCGGGCGCGGGTGCGCCTGTTCCTGTTCAACTTCGAAAAGGAGTTGTTCGCCAACGTCAACATCCTCGAAGGCCGCAGCGGGGTCAAGGGCACCGAGAAGCAGCTCGAAAAGGCACGCGATCAGATCCGCGACCGCCTGACGCAGCTCGCGCCGATCTTCCTGAAGAACAAGTTCATGCTCGGCGACGACTTCTCGATGCTCGACGTGGCCATCGCGCCGCTGCTGTGGCGCCTTGACTATTACGGCATCGACCTGTCGAAGAATGCGCTGCCGCTGCTCAAGTACGCCGAGCGCATTTTCTCGCGGCCGGCCTACATCGAAGCGCTGACGCCGTCCGAGAAGGTGATGCGCAAGTAAGCGCAGCCGCCGCAAAGTGGCAACGATTCCGATGGCACCGGAAGGTCAGGGCAGCTCGACGCGGCCCTACCTGATCCGCGCGTTGCACGACTGGTGCACCGACAACGGCTTCACGCCCTACATCGCCGTGCATGTCGATGCGGGGGTGCAGGTGCCCAAGGAGTACGTCAAGAACAACGAGATCGTGCTCAATGTCGGCTTCGAGGCCACGTCCGGCTTGAAGCTCGGCAACGACGTGATTGAGTTCAAGGCCCGCTTCGGCGGCCAGGCGCGCGAGATCGTCGTGCCGATCGACCATGTGGTGGCGATCTACGCCCGCGAGAACGGCCAGGGCATGGCGTTTCCGGTGCCGAGTGCGCCAACTTCCGCCGGGCCTTCTGTGCTGCCGCCGGCCGAAGGCGGTGCGCGCGGCACGCCACCGCGGCTGACGGCAGTCGATACGCAAAGCTCGAACAACAGCGAGTCCGAAGAACCGCCGCCGTCGCCGCCCGGCGGGCCCAAGCCTTCGCTCAAGCGCGTCAAGTGACTCGCAGCCGCCCGGCGCGCTTTTGGTCACTGCTTTGCCGGGCCTTGCCAGCCTAGAATCCGCGCCCTGGGCCGCCGGCTTAGCTCAGCTGGTAGAGCAACCGCCTTGTAAGCGGTAGGTCATCCGTTCGATTCGGATAGCCGGCACCACGCGCGTGAGGGTCAGTACGCGCGCAGGCGAACCCGTATCGGAAGGTCACGAAAGCAACGAGCCTTGAGCTCTTCAGACAGACGTGGCAGCAGCTGACGCAGTTTGGCGGCCACCGCCGCATTGGAGACCAGCACGGACCAGCCCTCGTCGTCGATCGGCCCTGGCCGCAGTTCGCGGGCCAGGGTGTCGGGCAGCAGCGCGGCGATGGTGGCCAGGCGCTGTTCGGATTCACGCAGTCTTGCCGCGAGGCTGGTCAGGCTGTCGCTCGCGGCGATGGCGCTGTGCAAGGTCACAGGCAGCGGCACCGAGGACGCGTTTGACTTGGGGGCTCCCATCGCGAGGAGTTTAGGCGCATGCAGATCATGATCACCCACGGCAGCCTCGCGACGACGCGTGTGCTGCATCTGAATCGCATCCAGATCGGTCTGGCGGTTGCCGCGCTGGCCGTCGTGCTGATGCTGTTCTCCGGCTTGATCTACCACTTCGTCTTCCTGAAGGCGGCGCGCGAAGGCTGGCCGGTCGTCAGCTCGATCGTTCGGTTGGTCGTTCGCGACGAGTTCGCGCAGCGCGACCGCTTCGTGCGCGAGAACCTCGACGTCATGGCCACCAAGGTCGGCGAGATGCAAGCCAAGCTGCTTAAGTTGGAAGCGATGGGGGACCGCGTGTCCGGTCTGGCCGGCGTCAAGCCGGAAGAGTTCAAGCCGGTGCTGTCGCCGCGGCCCGGCCCCACGGCGCCGGCAGCCGTCAAGGGGCAGGGCGGGCCTTTCATTCCCGGCCTGAACGACACCCAGCGCGGCGCGCTCGACGCCCTGGCCGGCAACGTCGACTTGATGGACGAGCGTACCGACCAGTACACCGACCTGTTCACGCTGATCGAGTCGCGCCTCCTCGAAGGCCGCCTGGCGCAGTTGCTGGTCCCCAGCAGCAAGCCGGTGGACGGGCCGGTCGGCTCGGGCTTCGGCTTTCGCACTGACCCCATCACCGGCCGCGGCGCCCTGCACATGGGCCTGGACTTTCCGGCCGACGTCGGCACGCCGATCGCCGCTGCGGCCGGCGGCGTGGTCATCAACACGCAAAGCCATGCGGCCTACGGCAACATGGTCGAAATCGACCATGGAAGCGGCTTGGTGACGCGCTATGCGCATGCGTCCAAGGTACTGGTCAAGAACGGCGATCTGGTCAAACGGGGCCAGCCCGTGGCCCACGTCGGCAACACCGGGCGGTCCACCGGACCGCACCTGCATTTCGAGGTGCTGGTCGACGGCGTGCCGCAGAACCCGGCGCGCTTCCTGGCCGGTCGCGGCACGCCGCCGGCGGCCGTTGCGGCCACCGCCTCCGTGGCCGCCGAGTCGCGCCCGCGGCGCGCGCGCAAGGGGGGCGCCGCCGAGGGCGGCACGGGACCGGCCCCAGCCGCGAGCCCGGCGCCTGTCGCACCCGCCGACAGCGGCGGATAAAATCCGATCCTTTGCCTGAGACTGCGCGCTGCCCCTTGCGGCGCTGCGGCGCTGCCTCATCTGGGGTGGATCGCCTCTGGCTTGCCGTGTCGAAAGCCCCTGCATGTTGCCCAAAATACTGACTTCGATCTTCGGCAGCCGCAACGAGCGCCTGCTCAAGCAGTTTCGCGCCGTCGTTGCCAAGATCAACGCGCTCGAACCGCAGTTCGAGGCCCTCGACGACGCGGCGCTGCGCGCCAAGACGGCCGAGTTCAAGGCGCGGCTGGAGCAAGGCTCGACCCTCGATGACTTGTTGCCCGAGGCCTTTGCCACCGTGCGCGAGGCCAGCAAGCGCACGCTGAAGATGCGCCACTTCGACGTCCAGCTGATGGGCGGCATGGCGCTGCACCAGGGCAAGATCGCCGAGATGCGCACCGGCGAAGGCAAGACGCTGATGGCGACGCTGCCGGTGTACCTGAATGCGCTCGCCGGCAAGGGCGTGCATCTGGTCACCGTCAACGACTACCTGGCGCGTCGCGATGCCGAGTGGATGGGCCAGATCTACAACTTCCTCGGCCTGACGGTGGGCGTCAACGTGCCGGGCATGGCCCGCGAAGAAAAGCAGGCCGCCTACGCCGCGGATGTCACCTACGGCACCAACAACGAGTTCGGCTTCGACTACCTGCGCGACAACATGGTGCAGGCCACCGAGGACCGCTCGCAGCGCAGCTTGTCATACGCGATCGTCGACGAGGTCGACTCGATCCTGATCGACGAAGCGCGTACGCCGCTGATCATCAGTGGCCAGGCCGAAGACCACACCGAGCTCTACGTGCGCATCAACGCTGTCGTGCCGCAGTTGAAGCAGCAGATCGGTGAGGAAGACCTGCGCACCGGCGAAGGCGTGATCGAAGCAGGTGACTTCACACTCGACGAAAAGGGCCGACAGGTCTTCCTGACCGAGCGCGGCCATGAAAACGCCGAGCGCATCCTCGGTGTGGCGGGCTTGCTGGCCGAAGGCGCCAGCCTGTACGACCCGGCCAACATCACGCTGATGCACCACGTCTACGCCGCGCTGCGGGCCAAGCACCTGTACCAGCGCGACCAGCACTACGTGGTGCAGAACGGCGAGGTCGTGATCGTCGACGAGTTCACCGGTCGCCTGATGAGCGGCCGGCGCTGGAGCGACGGCCTGCACCAGGCGGTCGAAGCGAAGGAAGGCGTGGCCATCCAGAGCGAGAACCAGACGCTGGCCTCGATCACGTTCCAGAACTACTTCCGCATGTACGGCAAGCTCTCGGGCATGACCGGCACGGCCGACACCGAGGCCTACGAGTTCCAGGAGATCTACGGCCTGGAGACCGTCGTCATTCCGCCGAACAAGCCGACGATCCGCAAGGACGAGCTCGACCTCGTCTACAAGACGAGCAAGGAGAAATACGACGCCGTCATCAACGACATCCGCGATTGCCACGAGCGTGGCCAGCCGGTGCTGGTCGGCACGACGTCGATCGAAAACTCGGAGCTGATCGCCGGCCTGCTCGAGAAGGTCAACCTGCCGCACCAGGTGCTCAATGCCAAGCAGCACGCCAAGGAAGCCGAGATCGTCGCCCAGGCCGGCCGGCCGGGCGTGATCACGATCGCCACCAACATGGCCGGACGCGGCACCGACATCGTGCTCGGTGGCAATGTCGAGAAACAGGTGCACTTCCTCGAGATCGACGAGTCGATCGCGGCCGACGATCGGGCCCAGCGCATCGCGCAACTGCACAGCGAGTGGCAGGGCTTGCACGACAAGGTCAAGGCCGAAGGCGGCCTGCGCATCATCGCCACCGAACGCCATGAGTCGCGCCGCATCGACAACCAGCTGCGCGGCCGCTCCGGCCGCCAGGGCGACCCGGGCGCCTCGCGCTTCTATCTGAGCCTCGACGATTCGCTGATGCGCATCTTCGCCGGCGACCGCGTGCGCGCGATCATGGATCGCCTCAAGATGCCCGAAGGCGAGGCCATCGAGGCCGGCATCGTCACGCGCAGCATCGAAGGCGCGCAACGCAAGGTCGAGGCGCGCAACTTCGACATGCGCAAGCAGCTGCTCGAGTACGACGACGTCGCCAACGACCAGCGCAAGGTCATCTACCAGCAGCGCAACGACATCCTCGAGTCGGCGTCGCTGACCGAGATCACCGCCAACCTGCGCAAGAGCGCGATGGAAGACGTGGTCCGCACCTTCGTGCCGGCCGACAGCCTCGAAGAGCAGTGGGACATCGACGGCCTGGAGAAGACGCTGCGCGACGAGTGGCACCTCGACGTGCCGCTGAAGGCCGAGGTCGAGAAGGCCGATTCGATCACCGACGAAGAGATCCTCGAGAAGGTGCAAGCCACAGCCGACAAGACATTCGCCGACAAGCTGGCCATCGTCGGCGACGACCAGTTCACGCCCTTCATGCGCATGGTGATGCTGCAGCAGATCGACACGCACTGGCGCGAGCACCTGGCTTCGCTCGACTACCTGCGCCAGGGCATCCACCTGCGCGGCTATGCGCAGAAGAACCCGAAGCAGGAGTACAAGCGCGAGGCCTTCGAGCTGTTCTCACAACTGCTCGGCCTGGTGAAGATGGAAGTCACGCGTGTGCTGATGACGGTGCGCATCCAGACGCAGGAGCAGGTGGCGCAGGCCGCCGAGGCGCTCGAAGAAAAAGCGGCACATGTCAGCAACGTCACCTACACGCACCCCAACGAAGACGGCAGCGTGTCCGAGGAACCCGACCCGGCGACCCAGACCGAGGCGGTGGCGCGCGTCGGCCGCAACGATCCATGCCCCTGCGGCAGTGGCAAGAAGTACAAGCTCTGCCACGGCAAGCTGAACTGAGGCTCGATCGCGGCGCGCGGACTTCGAGGCTCAGTGGCGCAGGGCCCAATGCCACTGCGCGCGGTGCTTGGCCCAGAGCCACCAGGCCCGCCAGAGCCCGACTCTCGGCCGGTCGATGACGTCGCGCACGTAGGCGGCATAGGGCGCGACAAAGGCCCGCGTCAGTTCGCGGCAGGCCTGCAGCGACAGCGTCAGGCGCTGCGCACGCTCCTGCTGCACCAGCTCCCACGCCAGGCCCTGCAACACGCGTGCGGCGTTCGCGTCGATCCTCTCGGGCACGGCCGCGCCGGCAGGCGAGCGCTCGAACAGCGTCGCGACCACGGCCAGCGACATGAAGTACGAGCCCAGCGGGGTGAGATGCACGTCGTCACGCACCAGTGCGGCCACGCTCACGCCTGCCACGCCGCCCTGCACCACACGCTCGACCAGTGCGGCCAGCAGGGCCGCCGCGGGCAGGAACTCGATCCGATCGCTGCGGCCCTCTGCGGCCAGTGAAGCATTGACGCTCGTGGCCAGGCATTGCCATACCGGCGAGGCGGCACGCTCGTAGGCGACCCAGCGCCGCGGATCGGTCTTGTTGTCGAGGTTCAACCACGACGCGTAGAGCCACGTGCGGCCACGCGGGTTCGCTGCGATGTGCCGCTCATGCAGGCGACGCAATTGGCCTACGCTGTCGTTCCACACCAGGTTGCCGACGAGCGTGTGCTGCTCGGTCACGATCAACGTGTCGACGGGGTCACGCGGCCACGCACCCGTGGCCACGCGCTCGCCCATCGACGAACCCGGCGGCGTGTCGCGTTCCCAGTGCTGCAGCGGCGTGCCCAGGCTGGCCGCGATGGCGGCCACGTCGCGTGGCAGCGGCTCGTCGAGCAGGCTGTGGCCGGAGTAGAACAGCCGCTGCGGCGGCCGTGGCGCGGCGGTTTGTGCGGCCAGGGCAGTGACCATACTGAGCATCAAGAGTGCAGTGACGAGGCGCTTCATCGGCGGCAAGAGGGTGGCTCCTACAATTCTCGGCCACACCGCCACCCGCCCAAGACTGCCATGCCTGTCAACCTGCACGCTCCTCTGGCCGCCGACCTGCACCCGGTGGCCGGCCTCTCCATTGGCACCGCGATGGCCGGCGTGCGCAAGGCCAACCGGCGCGATCTCGTGGTGTTCGTTCTCGATGAAGGTGCTGCTGCCGCTGGCGTGTTCACGTTGAACCGTTTCTGCGCGGCGCCGGTGCAAGTCTGCCGCGAGCATCTGCAGCAGAAGAGCGGCATCCGCGCCATCGTCATCAACACCGGCAACGCGAACGCTGGCACGGGGGCGGATGGATTGGCGCGCGCGCGCCAGACCTGCGAATCACTGGCGCAGCACTTGAAGATCGCACCCGAACAAGTGCTGCCGTTTTCCACCGGCGTCATCATGGAGACGCTACCGGTCGATCGGGTCGTCGCCGGCCTGCCAGCGGCGCTGGCCGACCTGTCGCCGGCGCACTGGCTCGATGCGGCGCAAGGGATCATGACGACGGACACGTTGCCGAAGGCCGCATCCCGGCAAGTGACCATCGGCGGCAAGACCGTCACCGTGACCGGCATTGCCAAGGGCGCCGGCATGATCCGGCCGAACATGGCGACGATGCTGGGCTTCGTTGCCACCGACGCCGTGATTGACCCGGCGCTGATGCAGGGCCTGGTGCGCGAAGCCGCCGATCAGAGCTTCAACCGCATCACGATCGACGGTGACACCAGCACCAATGATTCCTTCGTGCTCATCGCCACGCAGCGCGCCGGCCATGCGCGCATCACGCAACTCGAATCGCCCGATGGCGCTGTGCTGCGCGAGGCCGTGTTCGGCGTGGCGCGCACGCTCGCGCAGGCCATCGTGCGCGACGGTGAGGGTGCGACCAAGTTCATCACCGTGCGCGTCGATGGCGGCCGGACAAAAGAAGAGTGCCGCCTCGCCGCCTATGCGATCGCGCATTCGCCGCTGGTGAAGACGGCGTTCTTCGCCAGCGACCCGAACCTCGGCCGCATTCTGGCGGCGGTCGGCTATGCCGGCATCGGCGACTTGGACCAAGGCTTGATCGAACTTTTCCTCGACGACGTACACGTGGTTGTCAACGGCGGCCGCCACCCCGCCTACCAGGAAGCTGACGGCCAGCGCGTGATGAAACAAAGCGAGATCGCGATCCGTGTCGATCTGCACCGCGGCCCGGCGCATGCGACGGTTTGGACCTGTGACCTGTCGCACGACTACGTCAGCATCAACGCCGACTATCGAAGTTAGGGAAGTCCGGGCCTGTGCAGACGTGCGGGCCGCTGCTACATTGTTCGAACTCCAGCGAGACCCAAGATGACCACCACCCACGACATCCCGAACCCACGACGCCTGCGCGCCGTCGCGTTCGCTGCGGGTGCGCGCATCCGCTAACCGTCTCGCTCCAGCATCCCGTCGGGCCTGCGCTGAGCGATCAGCGTCAGGCCCGAATCGTTTTGTCCTTCACCATGTTGTCACTCGTACTGCCGTCACGCTGGTGGCCCGCCTTGCGCAGAGCGGTCGGGCAGCGCTTTGCGCTGCCTGCCAACGACCTGCTGCGCGACACGGCCTATCGCCGCCTGTGGACGTCGATCCTGATCTCCTCGCTCGGCGGTCAGGTGACGATGCTGGCCCTGCCGCTCACCGCCGTCGTGCTGCTGCAGGCCACACCGACGCAGATGGGCGTGCTGGTGGCGATGGAGATCGCGCCCTTCGTGCTGCTGTCGTTGCCCTCGGGCGTGTGGCTCGACCGCGTGCGCAAGCTGCCGGTATACATCGCCGGCGAGCTCAGCCTGTCGCTGGTCGTGCTCACCGTGCCGGTGGCGTACTACATGGGCTGGCTGGCGATGCCGTGGATGTACGTCGTTGCCTTCGTCATGGGCTGTGTCTACGTCGTCGCCGGCTCGGCAGCGCAGATCGTGCTGACGCAGGTCGTCTCACGCGAGCGCCTGGTCGAAGCGCATGCGCGCAACGCGCTGGCCAGTTCCGGCGCCGAAGTGGCCGGGCCGGGTTTTGCGGGTGCGCTGATCAAGGCCGTCGGCGCGCCGGTGGCGCTGCTGCTCGACGCGCTGATGCTGATTGCCTCGGTGCTGATCCTGCGCGGCGTGCGCGTGCAGGAGGTGTTGACGCCGGCGAAGGACTCTCACTTCTGGCGTGACCTCAAAGCCGGCATCCGCTTCGTGCGCGGCACACCGCTGCTGATCACGATGGCCTGCACCGTGGGCCTGTGGCAGATGTGCCATCACGCCGCGATCGTCGTCCAGATCCTGTTCGCCACACGCACGCTCGGCTTGTCCGAATCGCAGATCGGCCTGTCCTTCGTCGGCCTCGGTGCCGGCACGGTGCTGGCCAGCACGATGGGGCACCGCGTCTCGTCGCGCATCGGCCCGGGGCCGTGCCTGCTGCTCGGCCTGGGGCTGTGCGGCCTCGGCTGGCTTCTGCTGGCGGTGGCACCCGCCAATGCGCTGGGGCGCGTGATGTTCGCACTGATGCTGTTCCTGTTCGGCGTCGGCGCGGTGCTGATTTTCATCAACTTCCTGTCGCTGCGGCAGTCGGTGACACCGGCGCCGCTGCTCGGCCGCATGACGAGCACGATGCGCTGGCTGATCCTGCTGCCGGCCGGCCCCGGCGCGCTGATCGGTGGCTGGCTCGGCGAGCACGTGAGTCTGCGTGCGTCGCTGCTGTTTGCCGGCGTCAGTGCACTCGTCGTCACGCTGGCGGCGTGGCGCTTGACGATGCTGCGCGGCGTGCGCGAGCTGCCGAAGCCTGAAAGCGAGGAAGACGCTTTGGGCGCAGAAGCTGCGGTGTCGGCGCTGCCGGCCGACGATTTGGACGCCTCAGACGCCGATACGCCCGGCGTGCGGAGAGAAGCGATCGACCGCGTCGGTGATCAGGCCATCGAGCCCCATGCCGAGCAGGGCGCGCGCGCTTGATTCGTCGTTGACGGTGTAGCACATCGCCCACAGCTTCGCGGCGTGCAGGCGAGCGACCATCTCGGCGTTGTAGAGCTTGTGGTTCGCGACCACCGCCACGCAGCCGAGGCCTTGCGCCAGCTCGAACCAGCCGTCGTAGAGGCTGTCGATCAGCAGCGCGCGTGGCAGTTGCGGCGCGGCGGCACGCGCGCCTTCGAGGGCGTCAGGCTGGAACGAACTGAGCAGCGGCGGCGTGGAACGCCCGACCCATAGCCGCTCGGCCTCGCGCGCGACGACCTCGCCGGTGCGGCGGTCGGTGCCGGGCGTCGGTTTGATCTCGATGTTCAGCGCATGGCCGTTGGCGTGGCAGAACGCGGCGATGTTGTCGAGCGTCGGAATCGGCTCGCCCGCATGGGCACGGCTGTGCCACGTCCCCGCGTCGACGCGCGACAACTCGCTCCACGGTTTGTCGCCCGCCACACCCTGCGCGTTGCTCGTGCGGTCGAGCGTCGCGTCGTGCAACAGGAACGGCACGCCATCGGCGGAGAGCTTCACATCGCACTCGAAGGCGCTGTAGCCGTGCTGCGCGCCGAGACGGAACGCGGCCAGCGTGTTCTCCGGCGCGAGCTTGCCGGCGCCGCGGTGGGCGATCCACAACGGCCAGGGCGAGCCGTTCATCCGACGCGTTGTCTGGTTTGCGGATCGAACCAGTGCAGATGCTTGGCATCGACCGCGACCGTGAGCAGGCTGCCGACGATGGGCGCGGGCAGCGTCGCATCGAGCCGCACGGTGAATGAACTCTCGCCGAGTTTGCAGTAGATGAGCCGTTCGGCGCCGAGCATCTCCACCACGTCCACTTTCAGCGACCAGCCGGCTGCAGCCGGGTCGGCATGCTCGGGCCGCACGCCGAGCAGCAGCGGGCCATTGCGTGGCGCCGCCGCCGGCAAGGCCAGCGTCGTGCCGCCGACGGTGAAGCGCGTGCCGTCGGCCTGGCCGTCCATCAAATTCATCGGCGGGCTGCCGATGAAGCTGGCGACGAAGGTGGTGGCCGGCCGCTGGTAGACCTCTTCAGGCGTGCCGATCTGCTCCATGCGGCCGGCGTTCATGACGATCATGCGCTGCGCCAGCGTCATCGCTTCAACCTGGTCATGGGTGACGAACAGCGATGTCGTGCCGAGTTCCGCATGCAGCTTCTGGATTTCGAGGCGCGTCTGCGCACGCAGCTTGGCGTCGAGGTTGGACAGCGGCTCGTCGAACAAGTACACCGCTGGCTGGCGCACGATCGCGCGGCCCATCGCGACACGTTGGCGCTGGCCGCCGGAGAGTTCTCGCGGCTTGCGCTGCAGCAGTTGCGAGAGTTCCAGGATCTTTGCTGCTTTCTGCACCCGCGTCTCGATGTCGGCCTTGGGCACCTTGGCGATCTTCAGGCCGTAGGCCATGTTGTCGTACACGCTCATGTGCGGATAGAGCGCGTAGTTCTGGAACACCATCGCGATGTCGCGCTCCGAAGGCTCCAGGTTGTTGACGATGCGTCCACCGATGTGGATCTCGCCGCCGGTGATCTCTTCCAGGCCCGCCACCATGCGCAGCAGCGTGCTCTTGCCGCAGCCGCTGGGGCCGACGATGACGATGAACTCGCCATCGGTGATCTCGGCGTTGACGCCGTGGATGACCTTGTTGAGCTTGGCCCCGCTGCCGTAGGCCTTCTCGACATTGCGCAGTGATATCGCACCCATGCTGTCTTTCTACTTTTCGGTATCGACCAGGCCCTTGACGAACCACTTCTGCATCAGCATCACGACCAGCGCCGGCGGCAGCATGGCCAGGATGGCTGTGGCCATGATGGTGGCCCAATCATTGGTGGCATCGCCGTCGGAGATCATCTGCTTGATGCCGATCACCACCGGGTACATGCGCTCCTCGGTGGACACCAGCAGCGGCCACAGGTACTGGTTCCAGCCGTAGATGAACTGGATGACGAAGAGGGCGGCTATCGAGGTGGTGGACAGAGGCAGCAACACGTCCTTGAAGAAGCGCATCGGCCCGGCGCCGTCGATGCGCGCCGCTTCGACCAGTTCGTCGGGCACGGTGAGGAAGAACTGGCGGAACAGGAAGGTCGCGGTGGCCGAGGCGATCAGCGGCACCGTCAGGCCCGCATAGCTGTTGAGCATGCCGAAGTCGGAGACCACTTTGTAGGTCGGACCGATTCGCACCTCCACCGGCAGCATCAGCGTGACGAAGATCGCCCAGAAGAAGAACTGCCGGAACCGGAAGCGGAAATAGACGATGGCAAACGCCGACAGGAGCGAGATCGCGATCTTGCCGAAGGCGATGATCAGCGCGCTGACGAGGCTCACCGTCATCATGCGGCTGACCGCGACCTTGGTGCCAGGCCCGCTGCGCTCTCCCGTGAGGGCCTTGGTGTAGTTGCTGATCATCTCCTCGCCCGGCAGCAGCGGCATCGGCGTCTGCGCGATGCGCTGCGTGGTGTGCGTCGAGGCGACGAAGGTGATGTAGACCGGAAAGGCAACGATCAGCACGCCGATGATCAGCACCAAGTGCGACAGGGCGGTCAGCAGGGGTTTGCGCTCGACCATCAGTAGTTCACTTTCTTCTCGACGAAGCGGAACTGCACGACGGTGAGCGCGACGACGATCACCATCAGCACCACGCTCTGTGCCGCCGAGCCGCCGAGGTCCAGCGCCTTGAAGCCGTCGTAATAGACCTTGTAGACCAGGATCGCCGTGTCCTTGCCGGGCCCGCCGCGTGTGGCGGCGTCGATGATGGCGAAGGTGTCGAAGAAGGCATAGACGACGTTGATGACGAGCAGGAAGAAGGTGGTCGGGCGACAGAAGCGGGAAGATGATGGTCCAGAAGCGCCGCCACGGCGAGGCGCCGTCGATCGCCGCGGCTTCGATCAACGACTTGGGAATGCTTTGCAAGCCGGCAAGGAAGAAAAGGAAGTTGTACGAGATCTGCTTCCACACCGCAGCCAGCACCACCAGCGTCATCGCATGCGTGCCGTTGAGCAGGTGGTTCCACTCGAAACCCATCTTGCCGAGCGCGTAGGCGACGATGCCCATGCCCGGCGCAAACAGGAACAGCCACAACACGCCGGCCACCGCTGGCGCGACGGCGTAGGGCCAGATCAGCAGCGTCTTGTAGACCGAGGCGCCCTTGATCACGCGGTCGGCGAAGACCGCGAGCATCAGCGATACCGTGAGGCCGATCGACGCCACGAGGATCGAGAACACTGCGGTCGTCTTGAACGACGCGAGGTAAGTCGCGTCGTTCCACAGGTTCTCGAAGTTCTCCAGCCCGACCCAATCGACTGACGTGCCGAACGCGTCGGACTGCTGGAACGACTGCAGCAGCGCCTGGCCTGCCGGCCAGAAGAAGAAGGCGACGATGACGAAGATCTGCGGCGCCAGCAGCGCCCAGGGCAGCCAGCGCGAGCGGAAGAAGACGCGTTTTTCGACGGCCATGTCCGCTGTTGCCGGCTTTGTCTTCGATCAGCCCTTGCTCTTGTTCGCTTTCTCAAAGCGCTCCAGCAACTCGTCGCCGCGCTTGACCATCGAGTCGAGCGCGTCCTTGGCGCTCTTCTTCCCGCCCCAGACCTGCTCCAACTCCTCGTCCGCGATGTCGCGGATCTGCAAGGCGTTGCCGAGGCGGAGGCCGCGCGACTTGTCGGTGACCTTGCGAATCATTTGATTAGGCCCGACTTCGGTGCCCGGATTGCTCTTGTAGAAGCCGGATTTCTCGGTCAGCTCGAACGCGGCCTTGGTCACCGGCAGGTAGCCCGTGGCCTGGTGCGTCTTGGCCGCAATTTCGGGTCTGGCAATGAAGTCGAAGAATTCGGCCACACCCTTGTACTCCTCGGGCTTCTTGCCAGCCAGCGTCCAGAGGCTCGCGCCGCCCAGAATGGTGTTCTGCGGCGCGCCGGCGACGTCTGGGTAGTAAGGCAGGGTGGCCAGTCCCCAATTGAACTTGGCGTTCTGCTTGACGTTGCCGTAGAAGCCGGTGGACGTGGTCACCATCGCGCATTCGCCCGAGATGAACGCCGGCTCGGGCACGTTGCGCCGGCCCTTGTAGACGAACAGGCCCTGCTTGGCCATGTTGCCCAGGTTCTCGATGTGGCGCACGTGCAGCGGCGAGTTGACCTTCAGTCGCGCGTCCATGCCGGCCAAGCCGTTCTGTTTGGTGGCGTACTCAACGTTGTGCCAGGTAGAGAAGCTTTCGAGCTGGGTCCAGCCCTGCCAGGCGATCGTCAGCGGGCACTTGTGGCCGCTGGCCTTCAACTTGGCTGCGGCCAGCGTGAGCTCGGGCCAGGTGGTCGGCGGCTTTTCTCCGTCCATGCCAGCGGCCTTGAAGGCGTCCTTGTTGATGTAGAGCACCGTGGTCGAGCTGTTGTACGGGAAGGACAGCATCTGGCCATTGGGCGCGGAGTAGTAGCCGGCCACCGCCGGGATGTAGGCGCTGGTGTCGAACTTCTTGCCGGCGTCGGCCATCACCTTGCCGGCGGGCACGATGGCGCCCTTGCTGGCCATCATCGTTGCCGTGCCGACCTCGAAGACCTGCAGGATGTGCGGCGCGTTGCCGGCGCGGAAGGCCGCGATGGCGGCGGTCATCGACTCGTCGTAGCTGCCCTTGTAGATCGGCGTGACCTTGTAGGTCTTCTGGCTCTCGTTGAACTGCTTGGCCAGGGTGTTGACCCATTCGTTGTTGAAGGCAGTCATCGAGTGCCACCAGGTGATCTCGGTCTGCGCCTGCGCGGACAGCGTCACGGTCATCAGCGCGGCCAGGGAAAGCGACTTCAGCTTCAAGGTCATGGTCAGGGTCTCCAAAGGGAATTGAATGCGTCAAAACGAGCAAGCATCGCTGGCTTGCGTGACAACCGCGTTTCTGTCACGGAAGGCATTGGCCGGACAAGGGGGGAAGCCCGCGGGGCCACCTTGTGCGAAACGGGTCATTTCTGCGGCACGGTAGCATCGGGACTACCCTATGAATGCACCCTTGCCCCAGCAAGCCAGCCAAGCGCTGGCAGACGACGAGAACAACGCGCCCCATTTGCAAAGGCTGCGCGAGATTCCCTACAACTACACCTCGTTCTCGGACCGCGAGATCGTGGTGCGCCTGCTCGGTGCGCGCGCCTGGGCGCTGCTCGACCAACTGCGCGACGAGCGTCGCACGGGCCGTTCGGCGCGCATGTTGTACGAGGTGCTGGGCGACATCTGGGTCGTGCAGCGCAACCCGTACCTCGAAGACGACCTGCTCGACAACCCGAAGCGGCGCGCCGCGCTGATCGATGCGCTGCACCACCGGCTGCACGAGGTCGAAAAACGGCGCACGCCGCAGTCCGATCCGGAGCGCGATGCGCTGGTCGGCGAGTTGCTCGCTGCGGCGAGTGCTGCGGTCGAACGATTTGCCGCGCATTTCCGCGCGGTGTGGGATTTGCGCAAAACCACGCGCCGCGTGCTCGGCCGCGCGACGGCCAAGGACAACATCAAGTTCGACGGCTTGAGCCGCGTTTCTCATGTCACCGACGCTACGGACTGGCGCGTCGAGATGCCGTTTGTCGTGCTGACGCCGGACACGGAGGCCGAGATGGCGGCGCTGGTCGCCGGCTGCGTCGAGCTGGAACTGACGATCATCCCGCGCGGCGGTGGCACCGGCTACACCGGCGGCGCGGTGCCGCTGACGTGGAAGAGCGCCGTCATCAATACCGAAAAGTTGGAAGCGATGAGCGAGGTCGAGATGGTGTCGCTGCCGGGCGTGGCGCAGCCGGTGGCCACTGTCTTCAGCGAGGCTGGCGTCGTCACGCAGCGCGTGGCCGATGCAGCCGATCGCGCGGGTTATGTGTTCGCGGTCGATCCGACCTCGGCCGAGGCGAGCTGCATCGGCGGCAACATCGCCATGAATGCCGGTGGCAAGAAGGCGGTGCTGTGGGGCACGGCGCTCGACAACCTGGCCAGCTGGCGCATGGTCACGCCTGAGGCGAAGTGGCTCGAAGTCACGCGCTTGGATCACAACCTCGGCAAGATCCATGACGTTGAAGTGGCGTCGTTCGAGTTGAAGTACTTCGATGCCAGCGGCAAGAAGCTGGAGCGCAGCGAGCGCCTCGACATCCCGGGCTCGACCTTCCGCAAGGAAGGCCTGGGCAAGGACGTCACCGACAAGTTCCTCGCCGGCCTGCCCGGCATCCAGAAAGAAGGCTGCGACGGCCTGATCACCAGCGCGCGCTGGATCGTGCACCGCATGCCCAAGCATGTGCGCACGGTGTGCATGGAGTTCTTCGGCAATGCGAAGGACGCGGTGCCGTCGATCGTCGAGATCAAGGACTATCTTGTTCTCGCAGTCGCAAGTCAAGCTCGCCGGTCTTGGAGCATCTGGACGACCGCTATCTCAAGGCCGTTGGCTATGCGACGAAGAGCAAGCGCGGCACGCTGCCGAAGATGGTGCTCGTCGGCGACATCGTCGGCGACGACGAAGCCGCGGTGGCGAAAGCAACGAGTGAAGTCGTGCGCATTGCGAACTCGCGAGCAGGGCGAAGGCTTCATCGCTGGTCAGCGCCGATGCGCGAAAGAAATTCTGGCTCGACCGCAAGCGCACCGCGGCGATCGCCAAGCACACCAACGCTTTCAAGATCAACGAAGACGTGGTGATTCCGCTGGAGCGCATGGGCGAGTACACCGACGGCATCGAACGCATCAACATCGAGCTGTCCTTGCGCAACAAGCTCGAGCTGGTCGACGCGCTGACAGGGTTCTTTCGCAAGAGCCCGCTGCCGCTCGGCAAGAGCGACGATGCCGAAGAGATTGCCAGCGCCGAGCTGATCGAGGACCGCGTGGCGCAGGCGCTGACGTTGCTGGCCGACGTGCAGGCGCTGTGGTCGGGTTGGCTCTCTGGCTTGGACAGCGCCGGCTTCTTCGAGCAACTGCAAGACAACCGCCTGCGTGCCTCGTGGAAGACACAGATCCTGAAGCCGTTGCAAACGTTGTTCGCCGGCGCGGCTTTCGTGCCCGTGATCGACGAGTGCCGCCGCATCCACAAGGAGGTGCTGCGAGGCCGCGTCTGGGTGGCGCTGCACATGCATGCCGGTGACGGCAACGTGCACACCAACATCCCCGTCAACAGCGACAACTACGCGATGCTGCAGACGGCGCACGAAGCGGTGGGCCGCATCATGGCGCTGGCGCGGCGGCTCGACGGCGTGATCTCGGGTGAGCACGGCATCGGCATCACCAAGCTCGAGTTCTTGAGCAACGACGAGCTGCGCGGTTTCGCCGACTACAAGCAGCGTGTCGATCCGCAGGGCCGCTTCAACAAGGGCAAGCTGCTCAAGCGCACCGGCGACGACAGCTTCGCCGCCGATCTGTCGGCCGCCTACACGCCGAGCTTCGGCCTGATGGGCCACGAGTCGTTGATCATGCAGCGCAGCGACATCGGCGCGATTTCCGACAGCATCAAGGACTGTCTGCGCTGTGGCAAGTGCAAACCGGTCTGCGCGACGCATGTGCCGCGCGCCAACCTGCTCTACAGCCCGCGCAACAAGATCCTCGCCACGTCGTTGCTGATCGAAGCCTTTCTGTATGAAGAGCAGACCCGGCGCGGCATCAGCATCCGCCACTGGGAAGAGTTCGAGGACGTGGCCGACCACTGCACCGTCTGCCACAAGTGCCTGTCGCCGTGCCCGGTGAAGATCGACTTCGGCGACGTGTCGATGAACATGCGCAACCTGCTGCGCAAGATGGGGCAGAAGAGTTTTCGCCCCGGCAATGCGGCGGCGATGTTTTTCTTGAACGCGACGAATCCGCAGACGATCAAGCTGATGCGCAGCGCGATGGTCGATGTTGGCTTCAAGGTGCAGCGATTTGCCAACCAGATGCTGCGTCTGGCGGCCAAAACGCAGACCGAAGCACCGCCCGCAACGGTCGGTGCGGCGCCGGTCAAAGAGCAGGTGATCCACTTCATCAACAAGAAGATGCCCGGCGGCCTGCCGAAGAAGACGGCGCGTGCGCTGCTCGACATCGAAGACGCGCACTACGTGCCGATCATCCGCAACCCCGCAGCGACCACAGCCGACACCGAAGCTGTCTTCTACTTCCCCGGCTGCGGCTCGGAGCGCTTGTTCAGCCAGGTGGGTCTCGCGACGCAGGCGATGCTCTGGCATGCCGGTGTGCAAACCGTGTTGCCTCCCGGCTACCTGTGCTGCGGCTATCCGCAGAAGGGCTCGGGCCAGTTCGACAAGGCCGAGAAGATGATCACCGACAACCGCGTGCTCTTCCACCGTGTCGCCAACACGCTGAACTACCTCGACATCAAGACAGTCGTCGTGTCCTGCGGCACCTGCTACGACCAATTGCAGGGCTACAGCTTCGAAGAGATCTTCCCCGGCTGCCGCATCATCGACATCCACGAGTACCTGCTCGAGAAGGGCTTGAAGCTCGACGGCAAAGGCGCGTATCTCTACCACGACCCCTGCCACAGTCCGATGAAGCTGCAGGAGCCGATGAAGACCGTCAAGGCCTTGGTCGGTGACAACGTGATGAAGAGCGAGCGCTGCTGCGGCGAGAGCGGCACGCTCGGTGTGACGCGGCCGGATATTTCGACGCAGGTGCGCTTCCGCAAGGAGGAAGAGCTGCAGAAGAACGAAACCGCGCTGCGGGCGTCGGGCGCGGTCAAACAGGGCGACGACATCAAGATCCTGACCTCGTGCCCGAGCTGCCTGCAGGGCCTGAAGCGCTACGGCGCTGACTTGAACAACGGCCTGCTCGAAGCCGACTACATCGTCGTCGAAATGGCGCGCCACATCCTTGGCGACGATTGGATGCCGCAGTACGTGGCCAAGGCCAACGCAGGCGGGATCGAGCGCGTGCTCGTCTAAGACGAGCACGCGCTCGCGAGCGCTGCATACACGGCTCCCCCGAGCCCCCTCCGAGCGGGGGCTCCAATGTGTTCGACGACACTTCCAAAGCCCTCCTCCAGGAGGAGGGCTCCAGCATGAGGGACGAACTCCTTCGTCGTTCTGACTGGAGCCTCCCTCGCGGAGGGAGGCTGGAGGGAGCGGTCGAGCTAACTGGAGCCCCCGCTCGGAGGGGGCTCGGGGGAGCGGGGCATTCGCCGCCAGTCGCACTGAATCAGCGCGTCTCGCGCAGATTCAGTGTGCAGAGACCGGCGGCGTCGTCTTGCGGCGCAGGCGCGGGTCGCCCTCGCCGGGGCTCACATAGAGCGACGAGCGGAATGCGTCTTCGTCGCTGTCGCGGGCGTCGATGGCCCACTGCAGCAGGTCGGCCGCGGCCATCGGCTGCGCGAACAGAAAACCTTGCAGCTCGTCGCAGCCCATTTCGGTGAGGATGCGGCGCTGCTTGATCGTTTCCACGCCTTCGGCGACAACGCGCTTGCCCAGCGCATGCGTCAATTTGACGACGGCGTCGACAACGGCGCGCGCGTCGGCGCTGCGCTCCAGGTCCATGACGAAGCTGCGATCGATCTTGACTTCCTTGGCCGGCAGCTTGCGCAGGTACGACAGGCTCGAATAGCCGGTGCCGAAGTCGTCGATCGAGAGGTGCACGCCGATCAGCCCCAACTGGGCCAGCGTGGCCTGCGTCGACTGCGTGTTCTCCATCGCCAGCGTTTCGGTGATCTCGCACGTCAGCCGGCTCGGCTCGATGCGGTTTCGCGACAGCGCCTGGCCGACGCGCTGCGCCAGATCCGGCTCGCGCAAGTGCTGCGCCGAGAGGTTGATGGCCACGCGCATGTTCAGTCCGGCCTGCGCCCACAGGCCCGCTTGCCGGCAGGCGCGGTCGATGACCCAGTCGCCCAAGCGTGTCACCAAGCCAAAGCGCTCGGCGAGGTTGACGAAGATCGCCGGCGGCACGTCGCCGCGCGTGGCGTGCTTCCAGCGCAGCAGCGCTTCGGCGGCGGTGATGCGGCCGCTGGCGGCGTCGATCTTCGGCTGGTAGACCAGGTCGAGCCCGTCGTTGTCGAGCGCCTGGCGGAAGTCGCGCAGCAGCTCGAGATCGTTCGACATGTCCTCGTCCATCTCGGCGGTGAACACGCCCAGTCGCGCGCCGCCGGAGCGCTTGGCCGTTTGCACTGCGGTTTCGCAGCGCGCGATCAGGCGCTCGGCGTCGCCATGGTCGGGGTACAGCGCGATGCCGACCGAGCAGCTCAGGTGAACTTCCTTGGTCCCCATGCGGTAGGGCTGGCCGACGGCATCGATCAGACGCTCGGCCAGGCGCGTCAGCGGCTCGCGCTCGGTCTGCTGCGTCAGCAGCACGGCAAAGACATCGCTGCCCAGCCGGGCCAGCATGTCCTTGGGCTGCATCAGGCGGCGCATGCGGCGGCTGGCGTGCTTGAGCAGCTGGTCGCCGACCAGGTGGCCGTAGGTCGCGTTGACCGGCTTGAAGCCGTCGAGGTTGAGGATCAGCAGCGCCAGCCGGCGTCTTTCAGCGTCGCATCGCGCCACGGCGTGGGCCAGCCGCGCTTCGAGCGCGCTGCGGTTGGGCAAGGCGGTCAGCAGGTCGACGTCGGCGCTCGGCGCGGCCTTGAGGCGCTCGGCCTGGCGCTGGCGCCGTGCTTGGCGCAGGCTGGCGGCAAGGAAGGCGCCGAGTGCGGCCAGCGCACTCATCGGCACCAGCGACGCATCGAGTGCCAGGCTGCCCGGCGACTCGCGCCAGGTCACGGCTGTCAGAAGCGCCGCCGCCAGCAAGGCGCAAGCACTGCGCAAGGCGACGTGCAGCCCCGTGTTGCGCAGCGGCCGGTGCAGCCCACGCAGGGCCACGGTCAGGACCAGCGCGGCCACCATCAGCGTCACGGGTGTCCATGGCAGACCGGCGCCGGGCAAGGCGTGCAGCAGTGACACGAACAGCAGCGACGCCAGCAGCACGCCGCCGCTGCCAAGAAGTTGCTGTGGGTGATGCCACGGTGCGAGCACGCCCAGGCGGGCCAACGAGGCGGTGATGACGCCCAGCAGCACCATCAAGGCCAGCGTGATGCCGTTGCCGGTGGTCTGAAAGGCCGACCCCGCGTGGGCTGGCCACCACAGCCCGGCGGCCAGCAGCAGCACGGCGACGACGTCGAGGCTGCCGGTGCGCAGGGCGCCGGGCGCGGTGGCCTCCCAGGCCACAGCCGAGCCCACCCACAGCAGCGCCGCGCAGAGCACGAGTGCAAGCAAGGGGTTCAGAACGCTGGCGTCGAGGACAGCCGGGAATGGCATGGGGCGCAGGCCTTGTGGGCCTGTTCGGCTTCTTGAGCGGCAAATTCTCGACCGGCCCGCCAGCGGCGCGGACGGGTGGCGGTCAACGCCGATCGGCCTCGCGTGAACTAGGGCCCGATGGGGCGGGTTTTCTCCGGCCGCTACACTCAAAACCATGGCCTCTGCCCCCCTACCCACGGCGCTCACCGTGCACCAGCAATCGAAGTCGCTCGAAGTGGCGTTCGACGACGGCGCCAGTTTTCGCATCCCGTTCGAGCTGCTGAGAATTTATTCACCCTCGGCCGAAGTGCAGGGGCACGGTCCGGGGCAGGAAGTGCTGCAGACCGGCAAGCGCGATGTTGGCATCGATGCGCTCGAACCGGTCGGCCACTACGCCGTGCAGCCGACGTTCAGCGACGGCCACAGCACGGGCATTTTTTCCTGGGACTATCTGTACCGCCTCGGTGCCGAGCAGGAAGCGCTGTGGCAGCGCTATGAAGAGCGACTGGCCGCGGCCGGCGCGTCGCGCGACGCACCGATGATCGAAGCGGCCGGTGGCGCCTGCGGCCACCACCACTGAAGTGATGTTGCCCACCCCCGTAGCGGCTTCGCCGCACCCCCTCGAGGGGGCACCGCCAGCGGCCTGGCAGAGCCAGATCCGCGGCGGTCGCTTGCAAAGGCACGCGCTTCGTCGAGTGTTGTGCGCGCTCGCATGAGTGCCCCTAAGGACGATACGCACTTCGGCTTCGAGCAGGTGCCCGCGGCCGAGAAGGCCGAGCGCGTGCGCGGCGTCTTCGATGCCGTGGCCGACAAGTACGACGTCATGAACGACCTGATGTCGCTCGGCCTGCACCGCGTCTGGAAGAGCTACACCGTGGCCGTGGCGCAGGTGAAGGAGGGCGATCGCGTGCTCGACATCGCCGCCGGTACCGGCGACCTGACGCGTGCGTTCGCCAAGCGCGTCGGCCCGCGTGGCCTCGTCGTCCACAGCGACATCAACGAAGCGATGCTGCGCCGTGGCCGCGAGCGCCTCGAGGACGAGGGCGTGCTGGTGCCATCGCTGCTCGCCGACGCGCAGGCGCTGCCGCTGCCCGACGCCTCGTTCGACGTCGTCAGCGCCGCCTTCGGCCTGCGCAACATGACCAACAAGGAAGCCGCGCTGGCCGAGATGGCGCGTGTGACGAAGCCCGGCGGCCGCCTGCTCGTGCTCGAGTTTTCGAAAGTTGCCGCGCCGCTGGCGCCGGTGTACGACTGGTACTCGTTCAACGTCCTGCCCAAGCTGGGCCAATGGATCGCCGGCAATGGCGAAAGTTACCGTTACCTGGCCGAATCGATTCGCATGCACCCCGACCAGGCGACGCTGAAAGCGATGATGAAGACCGCGGGCTTCGCGCATGTCGATGTGCACGACCTGGCCGCCGGCATCGTGGCCCTGCACGTCGGCATCCGCTGCTGAAGCATTTACATCTTCGTGCAGTGACGGCCGGTCGTCGCGCTACGGTGACGGAACCCGGCGCAGCGCCCGGCTTCGAACTTCCAACGTGATCGTCCTTGCCCGCCTTGTCCTGCTGTTGACCCTGTCGTTGCCGCTCGCATCGACAGCAGCCAGTGCCGCGCGATCAGCGGACAAGGTGTTGCGCTGGAGCGATGCCGCCACCTGGGGCGGCGAGGTGCCTGGCGCGGGCGCGGATGTGGTGGTGCCTGCGGGGGCGACGGTGCTGCTCGACACCGACACCGCCGTGCTCGGCAACGTGGCGATCGAAGGCACGCTGCGCTTTGCCGCGTCCGACGTCGAGTTGCAGGCAACCGCCATCCAGGTCAGCGGCGCGCTGCAGATCGGCAGCGCCGTGCAGCCGCACCGCCACCGCGCCACCATCACCCTGCTGGGCGCGCCTCTGGTCAACGGCAACGACGGCATCGCCCGGGGCCTCAACGTGCAGGGCGGCACGCTGGCGCTCTACGGTGCGCATCCGACGCCGCTGTGGACGCGCCTTGGCGAGCACGCCGCCGCGGGCGCCAGCACCCTGACGCTGGCTGCCGCTGCCAATTGGCGCGCTGGCGACACCATAGCCGTCGGGCCGAGCGACTTTTTCGGCGTGGCCGCCACCGAACGCCTGACCCTGGGCACTGACGCCAGCGGTGCGCGCCTCGCCACTCAGAGCGCGCTGGCCGCCGCGCGCTGGGGGCGCCTGCAATACGTCACCCAGCAGCGGCATGAGCCTCACGCCCGAGCCCGGCTACACGCCGCCCGTGAGCCCGGCGCCGACCGTGCTCGACGAACGCGCGCCGGTGGCCAACCTGTCGCGCAACATCGTCATCCAGGGGGCCGACGACAGCCATTGGCGCCGCGGCTTCGGCGCTCATGTCATGGTCATGGGGCTGCAATCGAAGATCGTCATCGACGGCGTCGAGATGCGCCGCATGGGACAGGCCGGCGTTGCTGCCCGCTACCCGATGCACTGGCACCTGCTGAGCCATGCCGATGGCAAGTTCACGGGCGATGCCACGGGCCACGTCATCCGCAACAGCGCCATCTGGCAAAGCGCGAATCGCTGCATCGTCATCCACGCGACCAACGGCGTCGAGGTCCGGAACAACATCTGCCACGACATCGCCGGCCATGCCTACTTTCTCGAAGACGCCGTCGAACGCCGCAACGTCCTGGAAGGCAATCTGGCGCTGATGATCCGCAGCCCTGCCGCAGGCAAAGCCCTCAAGATCCACGACACCCCCATCTTCCAGGCCGGCGCCAGCGGTTTCTGGCTGACCAATCCGGACAACACCGTGCGCGGCAACCTCGCTGGCGACGCGCAGGGCAATGGCTTCTGGCTGTCGTTCCCGCGCAAACCCGGCGGCGACTCGGCGGCCGTCGCGCTGCTGCCCGACCGCCTGCGCTTCGGCGTCTTCGACGACAACATCGCCCACTCCAACGGCCAGCCCGGCATCAACCTCGACTGGGCGGTCACCGACGAAGCCGGCCGCGTGGCGCCCAACGCCTACGTGCCCACCGCCGACGGCATGGAGAACGCCTACAGCAACCAGATCCGCATGGCGATGCGCCGCAACACGGTCTACAAGAACGGCATGCACGGCCTGTGGAACCGGGTCGCCCAGCCCGACTACCCCGAGTGGGTCAGCGCCGACAACGCCGGCGTGCACTTCGCCGGCGCCGGTGACGATGGCCGTATCACGCGTGGCCTGATCGTCGGTAGGAGCTTGAACCACACCAGCTACCCGACGGGCGCCGAACCGCCGTCGGCATTCGCGACCTACCACTCGACCTTCTCGATGCGCGACAACACGGTGGTCAACTTCGCCTTCGTCGAAGGCCGGTCGAGCGGCGTCTTCCGCACCGACGACTACTACATCAATGCGGCCGACAAAGGCACGCTGCGCAACGGCAACAACCGCCTGATCGGCAGCCACCCGGGCTACCGCACGCTGCCACCCAACCTCGACGGTCAGCCGTTGGCGCGGCGCCACTGGACCTATGCCGGCGCGCTGTGGGACCCGCATGGCTACTGGGGACCCAAGGGCAACTTCTGGGTCCTCGATCAACCATTTCTCACCGCGGGCGCAAGCTGCCATCCGGTCGCGCCGGCCGGCAAGAATGGCCTGTCGTGCGTCGGCGAGTACTACGGCGTCGGCGCGTTCCAGACCGACTTCGACAACAGCCGCTATGAGTTCAAGGCGCCGATCGAGGTGACGCGCCAGGATGCGCAAGGCAACCCGATCGGCACCTGGAGCGTCGCCGACGGCGCGGCAGCGACGATGCTGCCCAACATGCGCCACTTCGCCGCCCGGCCCGGTGGGCGCTACGTGCTGCGCTTTCCCGGCAAGCCGAATCCGAAGTGGTTCGCGATGACCGTCGGCAACGCCTTCCGAAACACGGATTGGATGCTGATGGCGGTGGCCTTCGACGGCAACACCACCGCCGTCGGCCACACCGTTTCGGGCTACGAGCACGGCCGCGATGCACCGCCCGAGCCGAGCACGACACGCACGATGCGCGCCGCCGGCAGTCTGGCCGACGTCATGGCCAGCCCAGGCACCCAGCTCTGGCAGGACCGCGCCAACCACCTGGTTTGGTTCAAGGTCCAGGGCGGGCTGCCCTACCCGAATGCCGACAAGCTGCCAGCGAATTCGGACGCTGCGGTGTACCTGCCGCTCAGTGTCGTGCTCAAACCGCAAGCGAGCGCGACGTGAGGGCGGCCGCATGGGTCAGCGCGCTGTTGCTGTTGACCTCGGCCTGCGGCGCCGACAAACCCGCCGCGGGCGGCAGCGCCGAGCAGGTCGGCGCCATCTACAACGGTTGCGTCACCGCGATGCTGCGCAGTGCCTGTCTGGCCATGAATGACAAGAGCGAGTTGCCGGTGTCGGAGGTGGTCGTGATCGCCGGCGTCGGACGCGTCGATGCCAAGGCCTACCGTGCCCTGCGTGAAGCGGGCGAGGGCATGTGTGCGCAGGTTCAAATTTCGTGCGGCGCGGCGTGGGAAGGCGCGCCGTGTCGCACCGCGCGTGCGCTGTGGGGTGGCGACGCTCACAAGCCCCGGTAGTGGCCCACCCCAGGAGCGGCTTTGCCGCTTCCCGCTCGTCCCGCTCGAGAAGGCACCGGCAGCGGTCTCGCAAAGCCAGTTCCACGGCGGTCGCATGGTTGGCCGCCAAACGAGAAATGCTTGGCGCGAGCTGCCGGAGGCACAGGGTAGATTCGGCTGAGTCATGAATGCCTCATTGCCCCCGCTGGCCTGCAACTACTTGCTGGTGATTCACATCCCGGTGATCGTCGATCGTCAGGGGCGGCGCTGGATCGAGCGCCTGTGGGCGGTCGACCTGGCACGTCACACCGACTACATCCGCCACCTGACGGTGGCCTGCCCGTTTGTCCACGCCGAGCCTGATGCTGACGCCGTACCCGCCGACGAGCGCGGCTTTCGCTTTGTCGAGATCGCCTACCGCCAGCGCTCGCTGCTGGCGCTGCTGGAGGCGCCGCTGGTGGCGTGGCAACTGTGGCGCCTGATCGGCCGCAACGATTTCGTGCACTCGCTTTACGGCCAATGGTGGCTGTTCGACACGCCGTACCTCGCCAACCTGATCGCGCGGCTGCGCGGCAAGTGCCTGATGGTGAATGTCGAAGCATCACCGTGGCGGATCGCGCACGGCGAGCGCGCGTCGCTCCTGCGGCGCTGGCAAGCCGCTGTCGTCGAGGCGCTGAACCGCTGGACGATTTCGCTGGCCGATATCGCCTTCTTCACCCACGAAGGCTACCGCCGCGACCTGATGCCGCGCCACGCCGAGCGCGGCCATGTCATCCACGCCTCGTGGATCGACGAGGCGATCGTGCTGAGCGATGAGGCCGCCCAGGCGCGCTGGCAGGCGCGTCAAGGCGACGGCGCGCCCGTACTGCGGCTCCTCTTCGCCGGCCGCCTGCAGGAAGACAAGGGCATTCATGTGATGCTCGACGCCCTGCAGCGCCTGCGCAGCGAAGGCCGCATCCATGTGCAACTGTCGATCATTGGTGCGGGTGAACTCGAAGGCGCGTGCCGCGAGCAGGCCGAGCAGAGCAACGACCAGGTGCAACTCGAAGTGCTCGACCCGGTGCCCTATGGGGCGCCCTTCTTTGCGCTGTTGCGGCGCTTCGACGCGGTGCTCGTGCCGAGCCTGGCCGACGAGCAGCCGCGCATCGTCTACGACGCCTACTCGCAGGCGCTGCCGGTGCTGGCCTCGGCCACACCGGGCTTGAAAACCTGCGTCACCGAGGACGTCAACGGCCGCCTGTTCGCGCCGGGCAACGTCCAGGCGCTGGCCGACTCTGTGCGCTGGGCTGCCGATCGCCCCGCTGAACTGCAACGCCTGGGCCTGACTGCGCTGGCCACGGCGCGCGCGATGACGCACCAGGACATGCACCGCCGCCGCCACGCGCTGATCGCGCGTGTGCTCGGCGAGCGCGGATTGGCGTGACTTACAGTCTGCCGCAGAAATGACTGAATCCCCCTCACGTCCTCTGCTGCCTGATGTGGCTGTCATTGCGATCGGCCGCAACGAGGGCGAGCGCCTGCGCCGCTGTCTCGAGTCGGTGGCCGGCCGTGTGGCGCTGGTGGTCTATGTCGATTCCGGCTCGACCGACGGCTCGGTGGCGATGTCCAAGGCGCTCGGCGCGGAGCTGGTGGCGCTCGACATGAGCACGCCTTTCACCGCAGCCCGGGCACGCAATGCCGGCGCCGTGCTGGCGTTGAAATTGAAGCCCGGCCTCGAGTTCCTGCAGTTCGTCGATGGCGACTGCGAAGTCGATGCGGCCTGGCTCGAAACCGCTCACGACTTCTTGCGCGCCAACGAAGGCGTGGCGGCGGTGTTCGGACGGCGCCGCGAGCGCTACCCCGAGCGCTCGGTCTTCAACCGCCTGTGCGACATGGAGTGGAACGTGCCCCCCGGCGAGGTGCGCTCGTGCGGCGGCGACGTGATGATGCGCACCGAGGCCCTGCGCCGCGCCGGTGGCTATCGCGAAGACCTGATTGCCGGCGAAGAGCCCGAGCTGTGCATCCGCATCCGCGGCGCGGGTTGGAAGATCCGCTGCCTCGACGCGCCGATGACGCTGCACGACGCGGCGATCCTGCGCTGGGGGCAATGGTGGATGCGCACCAAGCGCACCGGCTACGCCTTTGCCGAATGTTCGCGCCTGTTCGGCGCGCCGCCGGAGCGGCATTGGGTGCGCGAGTCGCGTCGCTCACGGCTGTGGGGCATGGCGCTGCCGGCGCTGATCGCCGTGTCGTCGCTCGCGCTCTCGCCGTGGTTCCTGCTGCTGGCTGGCCTGTATCCGTTGCAGATGCTGCGCCTGTACCTGCGCAGGTCCGGCGCGCCGCGCGAGCGCGCGCTGAAGTCGGTGTTCACGACCCTCGGCTACTTTCCGGAAGCCGCCGGCCACCTGCGCTACTGGCGCAGCCGTTTGATGGCCAAGCGCTCGGCGCTGATCGAATACAAGTGACCCTGCGGATGCTCGATCCGGGCGGCGATCTGGCAGCGCAGGGCATCGATCTGCGTTTGTGGCGGGTCGATCTGGACACAGCGACATTCGATGACCTGCCGCAAGAGGCCGAGCGGCAGCGCGCAGCCCGTTTCGTGCGCCCCGGCGATGGGCGGCGCTACCTGGCATCACACGCTGCGTTGCGGCGCCTGCTCGGCCGTCGCGAGGCCTGGGTGACCGGCGCCCATGGCAAACCGGCGCTGGCGTCGCCGCCACCGTACTTCAACATGAGCCGGCGCCCCGGCGTGGCGCTGATTGGCATTTCGACGACGCATGAAATCGGTGTCGATGTCGAGCCGGTGCAGGCCATGGCCGATGCGAACGAACTGGCGCAACTGCACTTCACACCGCGCGAGCGCACCGACGTGGCGCAAGAGAGCGGCGCCGCGCGCGACCTGGCCTTCCTGCGCTGCTGGACGCGCAAGGAGGCCTGCATGAAGGCCACCGGTTGCGGCCTGTCGCTGGCGCCGTCGACGTTCGAGTGCGGTGTGCACGCAGCGCCTGAACGCGTGCGCGTGAGTGCCTTGGCGCGCGAGTGGACTTTGCTCGTTCACTCGCCAGAGGTTTCGAGCCGCGACATCGTGGTCTCGTGGGCGGTCGTCCTCGCATGAAGCTGCTGAAGACACTGGCCAAACGCGCGCTGACCGCCGATGCGCCTTACGCCGTACTGCGCGCACGTGCGCTGCGCGGCAATCCGGTGACGCTGCTGACGTACCACACGATCGGTGCCGACGACGAAGACTTCGACGCCTGGACGGTTCTGCGCCGCAGTGACTTTCTGGCGCAGGTCGAGCGGCTGCGCCGCGACTACGACATCGTCAGCCTCGACGACGCTCTGGCCGGCGGCGATCCGCCACGGCCGCGCGTTGTGCTGACTTTCGACGACGGTCACGGTGGCTGGCATGAGCACCTGTTGCCAATCGTCGAGCGCGAGGCACTGCCGGTGACGCTGTATGTCGCCACCGGCCACGTGCAAAGCGGCGTGCCGTACTGGTTCGACGCCGTCGTCAACGCCGTGCAGACCGCAGAGCCGTTGACGCTGGATGCGAGCGATACCGGGCTCGGCCGGATCACGCTCAACGCCGAGCGCGGCGAGTCGAACTGGCTGCGCATCTCGGCGCTGCTCGAAGCGATGAAGGCGCTCGAGCCTACGCCGCGGGACGCGCTGGCCGGGCGCATCGTCGCTGCGACCGCCGCCCATCCGCGCCCGCACTTTCGCCAGCTCGCGCCGCTGACGGTGGCGCAGGTGCGTGAGCTCGCGCAGTCGCGCTGGGTGACGATCGGCAGCCATTCGCACGGCCACCAGCTGCTCGACCGCATCGAGCTCGACGCCGCGCGCGACAGCATCGCGCAGTCGATGGCGCTGCTGGCCGAATGGACGGGGCGCACGGTGACGCACTTCGCCTACCCGAACGGCAACTACAACGCAGCGCTGGCGGCGGCCTTGCCCGGGCTGGGCGTGGCCAGTGCGGTGACGACGCGCCACGGCCTGTGGCGGCGCGATGGTTCGCGTTACGAGCTGCCGCGCGTCGGCGTGGGCCGCTTCGACGACACGGCGCGGCTGCGGCTCAACCTGCTTGGGTGAGCGGTGTCGTCTCGACGCTGGCGCTGTGCCGTTCAGCCACGGTCGAGGCCTCGAACAAGCGCCCGAGCTGCTCGGCGCAGTCGGCAATGCGGTGCCGCTCGATGATGCGCGCGCGGCCGGCGATGCCCATCTGCGACAGCGTGTCGACAGGCGTGCGCAAGCAGTCTTCGATGGCATCGGCCACGGCCTCGGCCGAGCCGGCCTGCACCAGCCAGCCCTCGCGGCCTGGGCGCACGAGCTCGGGGATGCCACCGACATAGGTCGTGATGACTGGCCGCTGCAGCGTCATCGCTTCGAGCAGTGCCACCGGCAGACCCTCCATGCATGACGGCATGACCAAGGCGCGCGAGGCCAGGATTTCATCGCGCACGCGTTGGCCATCGACCCAGCCGGTCAGCGTCACCTGATCGGCCAGGCCGAACTGGGCGATCAAGGCTTCGAGGCGCGGACGCAACTCGCCGTCGCCCGCCAGCACCAGTTGCGGGCGCAAGCCGCGCTCGCGCAGCAGCACCAGCGCATCGAGCAGCAGCGGCTGCGCCTTTTCGTTGCACAGGCGGCCGACGCAGACCAGGCGCTGGTTGTCGGGCACCGGGGAGGAGGGCGTCTGCAGGAACGAGTCGTCGACGCCGCAGTGCACGACATGCAGCTTGTCGTGGTCCTGCAGTCGGATCCAGCGCATCAGCTGCGCGCGCGTGAACGAGCTGATGGCGACGATGAAGGCGGCATGCTGCACCTTGTCGAGCAAGGTCCATTGCAGGGGACGGTCCCATTCGTCGGAGCCGTGGATCGTGACGCTGTACGGTACGCTGCCCCACAACCGCGCCAGCATCGCGACCTCGGCCGAGTTGGTGCCGAAGTGGGTGTGGATGTGCTGTGCGCCCTGGGCCTGCGTCCAGCGCGTAAGCACGGCCGCTTCGGCCAGCGACGCCAGGTGCATGACAAAGGGTCGGTGACTGCGGCGGGCTAGGCTGACCATCATGCGCAGCGCACGCACAAGACCCAGTGGTCGCTGCAGCGACAGCACGGCCACGCTGTAGAGCAGGTACGGCACGCCGTGTCCGACGATGTAGCGGGTGCGGCTGCGCTCTTCGATGTCCGCCGCCTCGACCAGCACCTCGCCGCTGGGGCCGCGCAGCGCATAGCGCTGCACGTCGAAGCCGATCGCCTCGAGCGCCCGGATCTCGCGCCGGATGAAGGTGTGGCTGACCTTCGGGTACTGATTGATGAAGTACGCCAGCCGCATGCGATTGTTGGACCCGCCCACGTCAGCTCTGAAGTTTCGAAACAGCGGGGTTGACCGAGATCTCCGACGTCATCAGCGACGAGTTGCGCACGAAGTCGCCGAACACATGCGGCGGTTCGAAACCGTCCTTGCGCTGCAGCACGCGCCGCATGCGCCACAGCGCATAGGACAGCATCCACACGAGGTCGGTGGCGATAGCGTAGAGACGGGAGCGGTTCTTGATGAAGAAGCGGCGCCGTGACTCGAACCAGTAGCGCGGAATGCGCCGCGGCTCGGGCGGGCGATCGACCAGGCCGGTGCTCGCGCCGACGACGTGAAAGACCCGGCTCTTCGGCACGTACCAGCAATCCCATCCGGCCCGTTTGGCTTGCAGGCAGTAGTCGGTTTCCTCGTAGTAGAGAAAGTAGTTCTCATCCATCAGGCCGACTTGCTCGAAGACCTCGCGCTTGACCATCAGGCTGGCGCCGGCCACCCAGTCGACACGGCTCTCGCGGTGCTGGTCCATCGGGTGGAGGATGGCCCAGCGCGACAGCAGCTTGGTGACGATGCCCAGCCTCAAGCCTCCGTCGAGCTCCGACAACAGCGACGGGAAGCGAAACGCGTACGGCCAGAGCACGCCGGGCTTCTCTTCGATGGCGCTTCCGGCCAGCCCGGCCTTCGGGTGCGCCGCCAGGAACTCCACCAGCGATGTCATCGTGCCGGGGTAGATCGTGGTGTCGGGGTTGAGCAGCCAGAAGTAGTCCGGCGGGTTGTCGCCGGCCAGTGCCGGGCCGATGACGTGGTTGTTGCCGTAGGCAAAGCCGCCATTGACCGGCGACTCGATCAGGCGCACCCAGTTCGACCAGCCTTGGCTGCGGATCGCTTCGGCCAGGCGCGCCGCCGAGCCATCCTGTGATTGGTTGTCGACCACCACCACCGACGCATGGCGGTAGGCGCGCACCTCGGCTTCGAGTGAACGCAGGCATTCGATGGTCAGTGCGGGCGTTCGGTAGTGAACGATGACGATGAGTACGGAGTTCATGGCTTGTTCATCCCTTGCTCTACGCGTCGATCTCTGCGGTCTGCTGCGCCGGCTGCGGCAGCGCGGTGCGCGGCCTCGCGCGGCGTTCGACGAAGGGCGCAGGCGCAATGACTTCGGTGCGGCTGTCGAGCGCGCGCACCAGGTGCTGGTTCATGGCATCGGCCAGCTTCTGCACGTTCGGCTCTTGCAGCAGGCTGGCATGGCCGCCGGGCACGTCGATCACTTCCAGTGGCTCGGCGACGCGTGAGCCCCAGCCGAGCTGTGGTTCACCGTAGCGCTCGATGTAGGGCTGGTCGGCTGCGGTGCCGTCGCCCTGGGTGGCGCGGTACAGCGCCACCAGCCCATGCAGCGGCTGCGTGCCGGGCTCGTGCTCGCGGTGCGCATGCTCGTAGAGCTGCAGGTAGGGGATGACGGTCGGCGCATGCGTGTCGGCGCCGGTATCGGGGCCGGCGTGGGTGCGCATGCGGCGCACCTTGCCCGCATCGACCCAACGCGTCCAGCGCGTGTTCAATTCGTAGCGTGCTGCGCGTGCGGCCTTGGCGAACAGCAAGGGCAGCGCGCGCAGCACCGACAGAGGAGTTGGCTTGCCGCCGCTGCCGCCTTGCGCGAACAGGCGCATCAGCCGATCACGGCGGGCGTGGCTGACGTGGTCGATTTCCCGCAATTGCGAGTCCGCCGCATCGAGGATGCCGACGTAAGACGTGCGCTCGCCGGCTTCTTGCAGCTGGCGTGCCATCTCCATCGCGATCACGCCACCGGCGCACAGGCCGGCGATCATGTAGGGGCCTTGCGGTTGCACGCGGCGCAGCGTGCGGATGTGTGTGGCGGCCCAGTCGCGGATGGTGGTCTGCGCGTACTCGCCGCGCGCGTTGATCTCGGGCTGGATGCCATACACCGGGTGCCCCGGCTCGAGCTTGAGCGCGAGGTTGCGGTAAAGCAGCGTCTCGCCCATGCCGTCGTGCACGAAGAACAGCGGTGGCTTGCCGGACGCTGGGCGCACGGGCACCAGCGTGGCGCTGCGGATCACCGGCGAGGCTGCGGAGGCAGCGCTGGAGTCATCCGTGGGCGCGTCGCCCGGGCCGTTGGCCTTGTCGCCGGGGTTGATCAGCGCCGCCAGCGTTTCCACTGTGGGCGCCTCGAGCAGCGCCGTCAGCGGCAGCGCCTTGCCGATCTTCTTCTTCAGCTTGTTGATGACTTGCACTGCGAGCAGCGAGTGGCCACCGAGGTCGAAAAAGTTGTCGCTGGCGCCGACCCGTGCATGGCCGAGCATCTCGGCCCACATCTGTGCGATCAGTTTCTCGGTGGCGGTGGACGGTGCCTTGTAGCCGGCCATCGCTTCGGCGGACTCGACTTGCGCCACCACCGGCGCCGCGGTCTGGCGCAGCTTGGCCAGCAGCGCGATCAGGTCCTGCGGCGAGACGACGATCTGCGGCCCGGCATCGGCGGCGAGCACACGCTCGATCACCTCGGCCCCTTCGGCCGACAGGATGCCGTCGCGCAAGCCGAGGGCCAGCACGTTGTTGGCCGTGGCGCGCGGGCGTGCCGGTGCCGGCGCCGCTGCGGCGGCCGGATGCGTCAGCAACGCCTTGTCGCGCACGCGCAGCATCGTGAAGTCTTCGACCTCGACGACAATCCGTCCGCTGGCGTCGCGGATCGTCACGTCGTAGTGAGCGAGGTCGGGCGTGCTGCTGTCGTCGTCGTGGAGATCGGCGCGCCAGCGCACGTGGCTCGTCAGTTGCGGCGTCAAGGCGCCATGGATGCGCACGTTTCCATACAGCGCCGGCACGAAGAAGTCGCGCGATTCGTCATAACCCGGCACGAGTGTCTGCGCGCCGCCGGTGGCCATGTCCATCAGCGCCGGGTGGAGAGGGAACTCGGCGAGATCGGGTGCAAAGGCCGCCGGCAACTCGAGCGTCAGCAGCGCTTCGCCGTCGCCGAACTGGAGGCGGTGGATGTTGTTCCAGCGCGCACCGAACAACAGGTGCTCAGGCGTGCTGGCCCCGTCCTGCACGCGCCGCTGGCAGCGTTCGCTGATCTCGGCCATGCTCTCGGTCGACTGCGCTGCCGTGGCCACATGCGCCACCTGGCCGCGCACATGCTCGGTCCAGGCGTCGTTGACATAGGCCTCACCCGCGGTCCGGCCGACCACTGAGAACGACGCTGTCGGCGTGCCGAGGCCGCGCAAATGCACGCGCAGGTCACGCTCTTCGCCGGCGCGCACGACAAACGGCGCGAGGAAGGTGACGTTGCGCAGCTCGATCGCACCGTTGTGGTGGTCGCCGCGCAGCGCAAAGGCGTTGCGCACGATCTCCAGGTAGCCCGTACCGGGGATCAGTGCTTCGCCGCCCTTGATCTGGTGCTCTTCGAGCAGCCAGTGCGTGGCCCGCGACAGCCGCGTGGCGACGACCCGTTCGTCGCGCGTGTCGACCAGCAGCTGTTGCGCGAGCGGGTGGCCGATCTCGACGCCGTCTTCTCCGGACAGCGCGTCGGGCGCCAGCCCGAGTTGATTCGCGAGTTCGGCGGCCATGCCGACCTCTTGCCACTGGCTCCAATCGACTGCGATCGTCTGACCTTCGCCGCGCGCATAGCGCGCCTGCGCCGTAGCGTCGAGGAAGGCGTTGGCCGCGGCGTAGTCGATCTGGCCCGCCAACCCGGCAAAGGCGCTGATCGACGAGAACAGCATCAGGAAGTCGAGCGCCGGGGCATGCTTGTCGTCCGCCAGCGCAGCTTCGAGGGCCAGCGTGCCTTGCACCTTGGGGGCCAGCACCGAGGCTGCTACTGAGGCGTCCTTCAACTGGATCACGCCATCGGCCAACACGCCGGCGGTGTGCAGCACGCCGTGCAGCGTGCCGAAGCGTGCGCGCGCGTGACGCACGGCGGCCTTCATCTGCGTCGGGTTGGTGACGTCGGCAGCGATCACCAGCACTTCGGCGCCCAGTGTTTCGATGGCCATGACCTGACGGATGCGCTGCACCAGCGACGGCGAAGCACTGCCATTGGCCAGGTGCTGCGGCCACTCGCTGCGCGCGGGCAAGCCCTGGCGTCCAATGAGGACGAGGCGTGCTTGCACGGTCCTGGCCAGGTGCTCGGCGATGGCCAAGCCCACGCCGCCCAAGCCACCGGTGATGAGATAGACACCGCGCGCTCGGAAGCGTGACTGGCCGGCCGCGACCGCTGGCAGCGGCAGCTCGGCTTGCTCCTGCACCCAACGCTCACCAGCGCGCCAGGCGATGACATCGTGCGTCAGCGTGGCGGCCAGTGCGGCATCGAGATCGGCCGCGAGGCCGTCGAGCAGGCGCCGCTCCAGCGGCGACGATGCGGCCGGTGTATCGACATCGACCAGCACACAGCGCATGTTCGGGAACTCGCGCGGAATGACCTTGCAAGGGCCGAGCAGCGTCGCCTTGGCCGGGTCCAGATCGGACTCGCCGGCGACACGCTGCGCGCGTCGCGTGATCACCATCAGCGCCAACGGATCGGACAAGTCCTCGCGGCCGATGATCTGCGCGACTTGCAGCAGGCGGTAGAAGCCGCGCTGCAGGGTGGTTTCGACGTCGGCCGAATCCAGGTTCCACAAATGCACGATGCGCGACGGCGGCGGGTTGACCGCGAGCACATGCGCAAACAGGCGCTCGATGTCGTTGGCGTTCTTCGCATCGACAACGACGTTGCGCGAGTCCACTTCACGCCAGGCTTTGCCGATGTTGGCCACGATGACTTCATCGCCGGCATCGCGCAACCGTTGCGACAGGCGATCTGCAAAGCCGGAGCCATCGGACAACACCAGCGTGCGCCTCGGCGTTGTGCCCGTGTGGGCGACGACGGCGGGTGCGGCGATGCGGCGTTGCCACACCGGCTGGTAGAACCACTGCGACAGATCCTTGCGCTTGTGCAGGGGCCGGTCTTCGGGTGCCAGCACCCCCGTCACGCCGGGCTCGACCCAATGGCGCTGGTGATCGAAGCAATACGTCGGCAGCTCGATGCGATGGCGGGTTTCACCCTCGCGCAGCTTGCTCCAATCGACGTCGGTGCCGACGGCCCACAAGCGGCCGAAGGCGCCGAGCATGAAGGCCTGGTCGTCTGCTGCCTCTTCGGGGTGGCGCATCGAGGTCACGATCGGCTGCGTCATCTTGCGCGCCGGGTGAGTGCGCGCCAGGCTCGACAGCGTGCGGCCGGGGCCGACTTCGAGCAACACGCGCGACTCGTCGGCGAGCAACTCCTGTAGGCCGTCGGCGAAGCGCACCGTGTGCCGCAGGTGACGCACCCAGTACTCGGGCGAGGTGGCTTCGGCAGCGCTGATCGGCTTGCCGGAGAAATTGGAGATCACAGCCACCGTTGGCGCGCGCATCGTGATGCCGCGCAGGAAGGTACCGAACTCGCCAAGGATCGGCTCCAGCATCGGCGAGTGCGCAGCGACGTTGATGCGCACTCGCGCCGCGTCGATGTCCATCCCGGCCAAGCGCGCTTGCAGTGCTTCGATCGAGGCTACCGGGCCCGAGGCCACGCACAGGCGCGGGCCGTTGATGACGCCAATAGACACGTCCGCCAGATCGGCTTTCAGCAGCGGCAGCAGCTCGGCTTCGGGCAGCGGCACGCTGAGCATCGCGCCTTCGGGCAGCGTCTCGAACAGGCGGCCGCGCAGTTCGACCAGCGTCAGCGCATCGGCAAGGCTGAACACGCCGGCCAGGTGCGCGGCCGTGTACTCGCCCATGCTGTGGCCGATCATCGCGTTGGGCTCGATGCCCCACGATTGCCATAGCTTGGCCTGTGCGTACTGCGTCGTGAAGAGGGCGGGCAGCGCCAGCGACGGACGCTGCAACTCTTCAGTCGCGACCTCGTGCTGACCGGCCGCAGGGAACAAGAGCGGCTTCAGATCGAGCTGCAAGTGCGACTGAAGAATGCCCAGGCACTCATCGACTGCACGGCGGTACACGGGCTCGCTGTCGTACAGGCCACGGCCCATGTCCGGGTGCTGCGCGCCGCCACCGGCAAACATGAAGGCTACGCTGCGCGGCGTGTCTGCGGCGGTCTCGGTGATCACGCGCTGCGCATCGACGAGCGCCGCGGCGGCGTCGGTGGTGCTGTCGGCGACGACGACGCGGCGCAGTTGCATCGCCTGGCGGCCTGCCTGCAGCGTGTACGCCGCATCGGCCAGATGGGTGCCCGGCCGCGCCTTGAAATGTGCAGCCAAAGTCTCGCTGCCAGCATCGAGCGACTTCATCGACCGTGCCGATTGCACCAGCACCTGGAAGCGGCGCGTCGCCACGCCAGACGCACCACGCGGCGGTGCCTGCTCGACCACGATGTGCCCGTTGGTGCCACCCACACCGAGCGAACTCACACCGGCGCGTCGCGGCACGCCTTGTGGCGGATTCCAGGCCACGCGCTCGGCGTTCAGATAGAACGGCGTGCGCTCGAAGTCGCAGGCCGGATTGCCGGATTTGAAATGCAGCAGCGGCGGGATCTCGCCGGCCTGCATTGCTTTAGCCACGGCAATGAAACTGGCCACGCCGGCAGCGGTGTCGGTGTGGCCGATGTTGGTCTTGACCGAGCCCAGCGCGCAGTAGCCGGACTTGTCGGTGCCTTGGCGGTAGGCCTGCGTCAGCGCGGCGACTTCGATCGGGTCGCCGACCGGCGTGCCGGTGCCGTGTGCGGAAACGTAGGTGATCGTGTCCGGCGACACATTCGCGATCGCCAGCGCTTCAGCAATCGCCTGCGCCTGGCCATCGACGGAGGGCGCCATGTAGCCGACCTTCTGCGAGCCGTCGTTGTTGACCGCCGAGCCCTTGATGACGGCGTGGATGTGGTCGCCATCGGCAACCGCATCGGCGAGGCGGCGCAGTACGATCACACCGGCGCCACTGCCGAACACCGTGCCCTTGGAGGCGGCATCGAAAGCGCGGCAATGGCCGTCCGGCGAGAGGATCTCGTTCTCGCGGTAGAGATAGCCGTGGCGGTGCGGCAGTTCGATCGTCACGCCGCCGGCCAGCGCCATGTCGCACTCGCCGTTGAGCAGGCTCTGCACGCCCATGTGGATGGCGACGAGCGAGGTCGAGCACGCGGTCTGCACGTTGACGCTGGGCCCGCGCAGGTTCAACAGGTACGAGACGCGTGTCGTCAGGAAGTCCTTGTCGTTGCCGGTGTGGCGGACGAGGAAGAAACCGACGCTGGCCATCAGCTTCGGATTGGTCAGCAGGTTGTACGGCAGGTAGGCGTTGTGGCCCGAGCCGCCGAAGATGCCGATCGAGCCGCCGAACTTCTCGGGGACGTGGCCCGCGTTCTCGAGCGCTTCCCACGCCACTTCGAGGAAGTGGCGGTGCTGCGGATCCATGATCGACGCTTCGCGCGGCGAGAAGCCGAAGAACTTGGCGTCGAAGTCCTCCATGTCCGGCATCACGGCGCCGACGCGCACGTAGTTCGGGTCGGCGAGTTCGGCCGGGTTGACGCCGGCCGCCGCGAGTTCGGCCTCGGTGAACGTGGTCAGCGACTCGACACCGTTGCGCAGGTTGTTCCAGTACTCGTCGATCGAGCGCGCGCCGGCAAAGCGGCCGGCCATGCCGACAACGGCAATGTCCGTGTCGAGCGCTTGGGTGTTGTCGTTGTCTGAGCTCATCGGGTCGTTGTCGCCGCGGGGGTGCCGCTGCGTTGTTGCTGGCGGCGCTGCATCGCGGCACGCCGGCCTTGGGCGCGGTCGCTGCCTTGTTGCGCGCCGCCCTGGCTGCCTTCAGCCAGGTAGGTGGCCAAACTCTGGATGGTCGGGAAGCGGAAGATATCCGTGATCGACAAGTCGCGCTGCAGGGCCTCTTTCAGCCGGCGATGGGCTTGCACCGCCAGCAGCGAGTGGCCGCCGAGGTCGAAGAAGTTGTCGCGCGTGCCGACGGCGGCGAGCTTGAGCACGTCTTTCCAGACGCCAGCGATCTGTGATTCGAGATCGCTCGCCGGTGCGACGAACTCGGCGGCTGCGACAGGCGCCGCAGCATCGGGCGCCGGCAGGGCCTTGCGGTCGATCTTGCCGTTGGGTGTGTGCGGGAACTCATCGAGCACGACGAAGGCCGACGGCAGCATGAACTCCGGCAGCCGCGCGCGCAGAGACTCGCGCAGCAACGCGCCGTCGAGGGCAGTACCGCCGCGGGCAACGATGTAGGCCACGAGCCGCGCATCGCCCGGCTGGTCTTCGCGCGCCATCACCACGGCTTGCGCGACGCCGCCTTGTTCGGCCAGCGCCGCTTCGATCTCACCCAACTCGATGCGGTAGCCGCGCACCTTGACTTGGTGATCGAGGCGGCCGAGGAACTCGAGCACGCCGCTGCCATCGTCGTTCTGGCGCCAGCGCGCGAGGTCGCCGGTGCGGTACAGGCGGCCGCCGTGCTCGCTGACGGTGTTGGCAACGAAGCGTTCGGCGGTCAGCTCGGGACGCTGGAAGTAGCCGCGCACGACACCCTCCCCGCCGATCGCGAGTTCACCGGGCACGCCCGGCGGCAGCGGCTGCATCCGTGAATCGACGATGTGGATCTGCTGGTTGGCCAGTGGACGGCCGAGCGGGATCACGCCCGAGGCGTCTTTGCCGACGGTGTGCACGGCCGACCAGATCGTCGTCTCGGTCGGACCGTACATGTTCATCACCTTGCCTTGCACGAGGCCGGCGAGGTCACGCGCGAGAGACGGCGGGAAGGCTTCGCCGCCGACCATCATGCAGTGCAGTTTCGCCAGGCCCGAGCGCGCGGCGTCGTCGGCGGCGAGCATGCGCGCCATCGATGGCGTGCATTGCAGGTGCGTGACGCGGTGGCGCTGCATCAGGTCGGCCAGCGAGGCGTCACCCGGAAGCACCGCGGGCATCGACTGCTCGCGCAAGGTATTCAGGTGCGGCAGGTGCGCGAGCACGGTGTCGGAGGCGATGCCGAAGTCGATCAGGCAGGCCACGTCATCGACGCCGACGGCCTTGATGCGGTCGATCATCGCCAGGCACGATTGCGGCGTACCAAAGAGGCCGCTGTCGGCAAAGTAGCGCTCGAACGAGTGTTCGAGCAGCGCGTCCATTTCGTCGGGCGTCAGGCTTTGCAGATCGATGCTGCCCTGGTCCTTGGTGTCCATGCCCTCGCGCCGCTTGAACGCCGGAAAGCTCCACGCGTACTGCTTGACCAGGTGCAGCGAGGTCTTCAGGTACTCGATCAGCGGCCGCTTGACAGTGGCTCGCACGGCGTCCATGTCCGGACCGACGAAGCTGTGCAGCATCAGCGAGACAAAACCTTCGCCGGCGTGGCCCGCTTCCTTGTAGGCCTTGCGGTACGCAGCGATCTTCTCGGCGAGCTCTTCGACCGTCTGGCCGAGCAGGTGCGTCAGCACGTTGGCGCCGATGCGGCCGGCGTCGATGAAGGTCTGCGGGTTGCCGGCCGACGTGACCCAGTACGGCAATTCCTTCTGCACCGGCCGCGGCAGCGTGCGCAGCTCGACCGGTTTGCCGAGCGGGCCGTCGAAGGCGACGCTGTCGCCGCGCCAGAGTTTGCGCACGACCTCGATGTTGCGCAGCATGATGGCCTTGTTGTCGGCGTAGTTGCCGGGCATCAGCGCGAAGTCGTTGGGCTGCCAGCCGGATGCAAACGAGATGCCGACGCGGCCTTTGGAGATGTTGTCGACCACCGACCACTCTTCGGCGACGCGCGCCGGGTGGTGCAGCGGCAGCACGACGCTGCCGGCGCGGATGCTGATGTGTTCGGTGACTGCGGCCACCGCCGCACCGGCCACCGCCGGGTTCGGGTACAGGCCGCCGAAGGCATGGAAGTGGCGCTCGGGCGTCCACACCGCCGAGAAGCCGTTCTTGTCGGCGTACTTGGCGCCTTCGAGCAGCAGCCGGTACTTGTCTTGGCCGCCTTCGTTTTCGTCGGCGGAAAAGTAGAAGAGGCTGAAGTCGAGCTTGCGACTGGCGTGCGCGCCGCGCTTGGCGCCAGTGCTGCCACCCGCGCCGAGCTTCTGGTCTTCGCTGGCAACAACGACGGTGTAGCCGCGCGCCAAGGTCCAGCACAGCTCCAGCACCGAGATGTCGAACGACAGGCTTGTGACCGCGAGCCAGGTGCCAGCGGCATCGGCGTCGAGGTGCTGGTCCATGCCGGCGAAGAAGTTGACGACGTTGCGGTGCTCGACCATCACGCCCTTGGGCTTGCCGGTCGAGCCCGAGGTGTAGATGACGTAGGCCAGGTGTTCGGGACGGGCGCCACTGTCGATGCGGGCGTCGCTGCATTGCGCTTGCAGCGCCTCTTCGATCAGCAGCACGCGCGTCGCGCCGGCTTGCAGTTGTGCGCCGTGCGTGCGGTCGGTGATCAGCACCGCAGCCTTCGCGTCGTCCAGCATGTAGGCGATGCGATCGCGCGGGTACGCCGGGTCGAGCGGCACGTAAGCGCCGCCGGCCTTGTGAATCGCCAGCAGGCCGACGATCAGCTCGATGCCGCGCGGCAGGCACAGGCCCACCAGCGCGTCGGGGCCAACGCCCATGGCCACGAGTTGCGATGCGACGCGGTTGGCGCGGCGGTCGAGTTCGGCATAGCTGATCTCGACGCCCTGCGCGACCAGGGCCGTGCGCTGCGGCGTGCGTGCCGCTTGCGCTTCGATCAGGTGGTGCACACAGGTCTGGGGCTGGCCGTTGGCGCGGATGGCGTTCCAGTCGTGGAGCACTTGCTGGCGCAATGCGGCGCTCATCAGTGGCAGCTCGGCGATCGCCCGTTCGGGCGCGGCCGCCGCGGCACTGCGACAGCGCGAGCCACTGCTGCTGCAACTGCGCGACCTGCGCGGCGCTGAGCTTGGTGGCGTCGAAAAGCCAGCGCGACGCCGTGCCGTCACGGGTCAGAGCAATCGTCAGCTCGCTGCCGATCTCGGCGCGCGCGTCGTCGAGGCGATCGACGATCAGCAGCGCCACCGGCAGCACGCGCGGGTCGCGATGCGATCGCACGGGCGCGCAGGTCAGGGCGTCGCGCCACCAAGTCGTTGAGGTAGCTGCCGCGCTGCCGCAGCTCCTGTTGTTGCGACGCGCAGCGCTCGGCCAAGGTGTCCAGGCCCCGCGAGAAATCAATGCTGGCGCGCCACGGCACCTGTGCCGCCCACAAGCCTGCGTGGCCGGTCGCGCTGCCAAAGCCGATGTCGAACTCGCTCTTGTCGGCGCATCGCGCGAGCCAGGCCAACACCGTTGCCAGCCGCTGCGGCGCGCTGAGCGCGGCGGGTGTGGCCACGTCGGCATGCGAATGAGCGGATGCCGAGATAGCGTTGTTGCGGTCGATGACCGGCAACTCGAGCGCGTCCTGGGTCTCGAGCAGTCTCTGCCAGAACGGCTCATGCGCAGCGGTCGCGTCGAGGCCGTCTTGCATCGACGCGGTCGGCGAGGGCAAGCGCGTGCCAATTTGCAGGCCATGCGCATGCGCAGCGGCGAGCGTGTCGATCGGGCTGCCGCAGGTGCGCTGCAAGGCTGTCAGACGCACGTCGTGGTCTGCGGTGGCAACGGTGATGGCCTTCGCATCGATCGCCGTGACTGTGCCTGCCGGCAGCGAGCTGCGTAGCGCTGTCGCTTCTGCGCCGGCGACGATCAGAACACCCTTGGGCGTCAGCAGCTTGGCGCTGGCCACCGGATTGGCGTAGGCGCCAAAGTCGAGCGCGCGCACGAGACGGGCGATGTCTGCCGCTCGCTGCGACCACTCGATCACCGCCAGCGGCCGGTCCTTGCGCTTGTACAGGCGTTGCGGGGCCGACGCCTGCGCGCGTGGCACCAGCGTGCCGTCGATCAGATCCACGCGCCACCTGCTCGAAGCTCTCGATGGCAGCCTCGAAGCAGCGCGTGTTCAACGTCAACGCGGTTTCGCTGTCGGTGAGATCGAAGCGGCGCTGGGCGAGGATGTCGCCGCGATCGACCTCGCGCGTCATCAGATGCCAGGTGACGCCATGTTGCGTTTCGCCATTGAGCAGCGCCCACACGGGCGTGTTCAAGCCGGCGTACTCGGGCAGCGGGCCATCGTGGAAGTTGATCGCTGCGCGGGTCGGCAGCGCGATGACCTCGGGGGCGAGCACATCGAGGTTGGTGATGCTGAACAGATAAGCAAAGCCGCGCGGCGCCTCGGCCGACAGCAGTTGCGACGGCTCGGAGAACAGCGTCAGCTTGTGCGACGTCGCCCAGCGCCGCACCGCAGGCGCGCGCGAGACCACCGCGGCGATGCCGAAGCCCGCCGACTGCAGCGTTTGCGCGCACTCGATCAGCAGCGATTCGCCGCCGATGAGAACGGCTTGTCTTTCAGGAGGCGCGGGCATCTGGGTCATGGGAGGGTCATCATCGGTCAGCGGCGAAGCGCCGGGGTCGCAAGCACCGAGGCCGATCGTCGCTTGATCTGCTGCTCGGGTTGCGCTGAGTAAGTAAAGATTATTCTCGTGCCGCCGAGCGAACCGACCCCCCGATCGCACACCTGGGCGCTGTTTGGACACGTGCGCGCCGCCTTGACGTGATTTTGTTCCGACCGGCGGCCAGCCTCGCGCCTGTTTGGATGCGCCATCCTGCTCATCGCGGCCGCCGTTGTAGAGGCACATCGGCTTCGAGCACGGACTGCGGCACGATAATTCTCCAAACGTAACCTTGCTTGCCTTGGCCCTTGCGACCGAGGTTTTCCTCGTCTCCATGAACCCCAGCCGTCGCAGTGTCGTGATCGCCAGCTCCATGACTGCCGTGGCCGCGGCAACGGCAGTCGCGCGTCATGTGCTGGCCGATGGCCAGAAGGCTTCGCCACCGCAGTTGGTGCGCATCGTGCCGCGCGAGTTCGCGGGCTGGCGCGAGTTGCCGACGGCGCCGACCGTGGTCAGCGCACAGACGCAGGACATGCTGCAGTCGATCTACAACGAGATCCTGGCGCGTGTCTACGCGGCGGCCGATGGCTACCAGGTGATGCTGTCGATCGCCTACGGCGGCGATCAGCGCGGCGTGTTGCGCGCGCACAAGCCCGAGGTCTGCTATCCGGCGCAGGGCTTCAAGCTGCTCGACAGCGCAGAGATGGTCTTGAGCACGGACCACGGTCCGATCCCGACGCGCACATTGCGCACCGTGCTCGGCCCACGCAACGAACCGGTGATGTACTGGTTTGCGTATGCCGGGCGCACCAGTGCCTCGGCGTGGGAACGCCGCCTGCAGAGCCTGCGCCTGACGCTGACCGGCCAGGTGCCCGATGGCTTGTTGTTTCGCGTCTCATCGATCGATGCCGACGCGAAACGCGCTTGGGCGCGCCAAGGCGACTTCGTGCGTGCGCTGCTCGGCGCCTGCACGCCGCTGGCGCGCGCGCGGCTGGCCGGACTCGACGCCGCCGCGTAGTGCCGCAGTGGGCGCGCCGCCGCATGCGTTCGTAGTTCACGTCGGCTTGCGAGTGCTGTAAGGGCCGGCAACAACTGCATTGGCCGGCGGTGCACGCCGCGTGTGCGCTGGATGTGGAGCAATTCACGGGCTATCGACGTGAGCCGGTGTTGTTCGTGAGTTGTTGACGTGCAGTTTTGCCGCGCGTTCTGAGAGGCGAAACGCCACCGCTGCACCAGCGCCTTACAGCCGGCAGGTGCCACGTCGATACCGTCAACGCTCGCATCGACAAACAGCGGCCGCGCGACTCGAAGAAGTTGCCGGCAACGACAGGGGGAGTGGCCAGGTCGATGCAGAGCCCTCATCGACTTGCGCCCGCTCATGAAATTGTCATCCGCTCCAGCCCATCGCCTGTCTGTCTTGCTCGTGTGCCTTGCACTCGGCGCGTGCTGGGGCGGTGATGACGATCCCAACGGCGTGGCGCGTGAAGAGTTCGAAGCGCGCCGCGACCGTATCGCGCCCACACTGGCGCTGGCCAGCCCAACGTCCGCGGCGTCGATGGAGAGTCTGCAATCCACGCTGGCATTGGCCGGCACGGCAAGTGACGACCGCGTGATCTCGCGCGTCACCTGGGTCAACGACCGCGGCGGCAGCGGCCTGGCCTACCAGAGCGAGGCCGCGGCCAGCGTGACCTGGAGCGCCTCGAACATCGCACTGGCCGAAGGTGTCAACAACATCGTGCTGCGGGCCTATGACAGGGCCGGCAACAGCGCCACGAGGGCGCTGCAGGTCAATCACGATCCGCAGCAGTCGCACTCCGCCGGGCAGTGCAGATCCGGCGCCGATCGACCCGGGCCTGCCGGCACCTGCACCGATCCCCGCGCCGCCGGTCGGGCCTGTGACAACGGCACCTGGCGAATTGCGCTGGAGCGACGCGGCGACATGGGGCGGGTCGGTGCCCGGTGCAGGCGCTGAGGTGGTGGTGCCGGCTGGCGCGACGGTGGTACTCGACACCGACAGCGGCGGTGCTGGGCAACCTGAGCATTGAAGGCACGCTGCGCTTTGCTGCGGCCGATGTTGAACTCAAAGCTGCGGCCATCCAGGTCAGCGGCGCGCTGCAGATCGGCAGTGCCCAAGCGCCGCACCTGCACCGCGCCACCATCACGCTGAGCGGCGCGCCGCAGAGCAGCGGCAACAACGGCATCGCCCGCGGCCTGAACGTGCAGGGCGGCCGGCTTGGAGCTGTACGGCGCCATCCCGCAGCCTGTGTGGACCCGCCTGGGCGACCACGCCACCGCCGGCACGACCCAACTCGCGCTGGCCGCCCCCGCCAACTGGCGCGCAGGCGACACCATCGCCGTCGGCCCCAGCGACTTCTACGGCGCTGGCCGCCACCGAGCGACTGAGCCTGGCCAGCGACGCCAGCGGCCAGCGCATCGCCACCCGCAGCCCGCTGAGCCGCCGCGCGCTGGGGCCGCCTGCAACACGTCACCAGCGCCGGCATGAGCCTGACCCCCGAGCCCGGCTACAGCCCGCCCGTGGCCCCCGCGCCCACCGTGCTCGACGAACGCGCCCCGGTGGCCAACCTGACGCGCAACATCGTCATCCAGGGCATCGACGACGCCGCCTGGCGCAGCGCCGGCTTCGGCGCCCACGTCATGGTCATGGACCTCAGAAGCAAGATCGTCATCGACGGCGTCGAGATGCGCCGCATGGGCCAGGCCGGCACCCTGGGCCGCTACCCCATGCACTGGCACATGCTCAGCTACGCCAACGGCAGCCTGCTCGGCGATGCCGTGGGCCACAGCATCAAGAACAGCGCCATCTGGCAATCCGCCCAGCGCTGCATCGTCCTGCACGCCACCAACGGCGTCGAAGTCAGGAACAACATCTGCCACGACATCGCCGGCCACGCCTACTTCTTGGAAGACGCCGTCGAACGGCGCAACGTCATCGAAGGCAACCTGGCGCTGATGATCAGAAGCCCGGCCGCGGGCAAAGCCCTCAAAGTCCACGAGACCCCCATCTTCCAGGCCGGCGCCTCAGGCTTCTGGCTGACCAACCCCGACAACACCGTGCGCGCCAACCTGGCCGGCGACGCCCAAGGCAACGGCTTCTGGCTGTCGTTCGCGCGCAAGCCCAGCGGCCCGAGTGCCAACGTCGCCCTGCTGCCCGACCGGCTGCCCCTGGGCGTGTTCGACGACAACATCGCCCACTCCAACGGCCAGCCCGGCATCAACCTGGACTGGGTGGTGCAAGACGAAGCCGGCAACGTCGCGCCCAGCCGCTACATGCCCACCGTGGACGGCAGCGAGAGCCGCAGCGACAACACACTGCGCGTGGCCATGCGCCGCAACACCGTCTACAAGAACGGCGGGCACGGCCTGTGGAACCGCATCAACCGCCCCGACTACCCCGAATGGGTCAGCGCCGACAACGCCGGCGTGCACTTTGCCGGCGCCGGCGACGACGGCGTCATCAGCCGCGGCCTGCTCGTCGGCCAGAGCCTGAACCACAGCGGCGCCTACCCGCCAGGCGCCCAGCTGCCGTCGGCCTTCGCCACCTACCACTCGACGTTTGCGATGCGCGACAACACGGTCGTCAACTTCGCCTTCGTGGACGGCCAGTCCAGCGGCGCCTTCCGCACCAACGACTACTACACGCTCGGCGTCGACAAGGGCCCGCTGCGCAACCCCAACAACCGTCTGATCGCCAGCCACCCCGGCTATCGCGCCCTGCCGCCGCACCTGGACGGCCAGCCGCTGGCCAACCGCCACTGGAGCTTTGCCGGGGCGCTGTGGGACCCGCACGGCTACTGGGGCCCGAAGGGCAACTTCTGGGTCTACGACCAGCCCTTCCTCACCGCAGGCGCGAGCTGCCAGGCCGTGGCCCCGGCCGGACGCAACGGCCAGTCCTGCAGCGGCGAGTACTACGGCGTGGGCAGCTTCCAGACCGACTTCGACAACAGCCGCTACAACTTCCTGGCCCCGATCGAGGTCACGCGCCAGGATGCCAACGGCGACACGATCGGCAACTGGAGCGTCGGCGACGGCGCCACCAGCACGTTCCTGGGCAACATGCGCCACTTTGCGGCGCGGCCCAATGGGCGCTACGTTCTGCGGTTTCCGGGCAAGCCCAACCCGCGCTGGTTTGCGATGACGGTGGGCAATGCCTTCCGAGCCAGCGACTCGATGCTGATGGCGGTGGCCTTCGACGGCAACACGACGGCCACCGGCCACACGGTGTCGGGCTACCAGTATGGCCGCGAGGCGCCGCCCGAGCCGAGCACGACGCGCGTCTTCAGCCCAGCGGCCAGCCTGGCCGAGGTCGCCGCCAGCCCCGGCACCAAGCTCTGGCAGGACCGCGCCAACCACCTCGTCTGGTTCAAACTCCAGGGCGGCCTGCCTTATCCCAATGCAGCCGGCCTCGCACCAGACTCGGATGAGGCGGTCTATCGAGCCCTCAGCGTGGTCTTGAAGGGCGGCTAGAGCCCCACCGGCGCCGCACAAGGTCAAGGCGTTGGCTGCCATTGCTAACGATTTCGAAACAGTTGCGGACAATCTTCGGCCGCAAAAGCCCCTAACATTTGTTGGCCAGTTGCTGTAGCCAGCGACTGGCCGGCGTGCTTGCCGCGCTGGTGAAAAAGATTCTGCCGCTTTCTGGGCGGCCGGCCTCCACGCAACTTGGAAGCAGTCGAGACGAAGGATTCGTTCCCGTCTGGCGGGTCGCTGTTTGCCTGCCGCTTTCACGTCAGAGCGCTGCCGTCGTTGGGTCAAAACATCAAATGAGAACAATCAATTGAAGCCGGTCCATTTGCTCTTCTGTTCCGTGGCCGTTCTGCTGGTGGGTTGTGGGGGTGGCGGCAATGCCAGCGACGCAGGCGGCCTCACGTCCGGCGTTGCGGATGTCCCGGTGCCTTCGACATCTCCCGCCACCGGCTCCGTGACTCACCAGCTGCCGGCTGGACATTTGTCGCCCACGAGAACGAGGTGTTCAGCGTCACGACTCCGCGCGTGGTGCGCTATGGCGCTGGCAACACGTGGCTGCAAAGAACAGTCACTGGCCCGGCGAGTTGTTCCAACAACTACTTCGGCACCGATCCTCTGGTTGGCCAGGTCAAGCGCTGCGAAGCCAATGCCAGCGCCGCACCTGCCGTGCAGGCGCCTTCGCCCGCGCCGGCGGCGGCCCCCGCGCCAGCCCCAGTGCCTGCGCGCGCTCCCTCGCCGGTTTCTGCACCTGCGCCTGCGCCTGCGCCTGCACCGGCACCTGCGCCGGCACCTGCGCCAGCACCGGCTCGGCGCCGGCACCAGCGCCGGCAGCGGCGCCGATCTCCGCACCAGCGCCGGCAGCAGCGCCGACGCTCGGCAATGCGCTGAACTCGGCCCGTGTGTTCATCTCCGGCCACAGCCTGACCGATGACCCCTTGGGTGAGTTCATGAGCGCGATTGCGCAAAGCATGAGCACGCCCATGTCATGGAACGAGCAGATCGTTCTGGGCTCGCCGATCCGCGCCCGCACCCGCGGCGGCAACCCGGCCGACGAGAGCTTCTCCGGCTACCGCACTGGCAAGAACCGCAGCGGCTCGGGCATGAATGTTGCCGCCGAGCTGGCCAACCCGCAGACCCTGGGTGGCGAGCGCTACGACACGCTGCTGCTGACCGAGCGCCATGACCTGGCCAATGTGCTGATGTGGGAAGACACCGTGCGCTACGCCCGTCACTTCCACGAGCGCCTGATCACCGGCAACGCACGGGCCAATACGTACCTGTACCACGCCTGGCTCGAAGTCACGAACAAGAGCGATCCCAGCGCCTGGATCAACTACGAACGTGCCGCGGCGCCCGCTTGGCAGTGTGTTGCCGCACGGGTCAACCAATCGTTGGCCGGTTCGGGGCGCTCCGACCGCATGGCCTATCTGCCGGCCGGTCTGGCACTGGCCAACTTGGTCGAGCAGGCCACGCGCAGCGGCGTTGCCGGCATCTCCGGCGGCAGCGTGCGCGAGACGATGGACCGCCTGTTCTCCGACGACGTGCACATGACCCGCATGGGCAGCTACTACATGGCGCTGGTCAGCTACGCTTCGGTCTACCGGCGCTCGCCGGTGGGGGCCTGGGCACCTGCCGAGGTCAGTGCGCAGCAGGCGCGCTCGCTGCAAGAGATCGCCTGGCAGTCGGTGGCCAACCACTACAACAGCACCAGCGCTCCGTCGATGTCGCAATGCCAGGCCGTGATGCGCGAGCAGTACTGCTCTGCATTCGCCGGCTACAAGGGTGGCGCGGGCATGCTCAACGGCTGCGTCAGCAAGTTCTCCACGCAATCGCAGGACAACCCGTTTTACTACAACGCCAGCACCGACGCGGGCTATTGGTTCCCGGCGCCGCGTTGAGGACAGCCGGCGACTGACCGGGCGTCAGTCACCGCGGTCGAGCAGGTGTTGCGCGCCGTAGGCGCGCACATCGGCACGCAGCGCGCGGTGAGTCACCGAGCTGGCGCGCACGGCCCGTGGAGTCACCTGCCAGGCGTCGATCAAGGCCATCAGGCCCAGCATCGAGCTGTCGATAGCCGGTGCGGCGCTCAGGTCGAATTCGACGCTGCTGCCAGCGCGCAGCAGGCCGGCCAGCGTCACGCGAAGCGACTTCTGATCGGCGTCGCGTCGCCAGTCGCCGGACAGGGTGATCACGGCCGTGCCTGCATGGATCTGCTCGACGCTGAACTGCGGCGCTTGCTTGGCGCCGGTGGGCAGGATGCTGAGCCAGCGCCGCGCCGACCAAGGCAACAGGCCGGTCATCAGCGTGCCGATGAGCATGCGGCCATCGCTCCAGTAGCGCCGCCACAGCTGCGGCTCCTGGACGATGCGCCACACCCACTCCAGGCCCGTGCGCTGCATCCACGCTGGCGCACGCTCGATGCTTTGCGCCGCGAAGTTGATGACCGCACCGAGGTGGCTGATCACCGGCGCATGCAGGCGCGCGCGGTTGCGTTCGATCCAGGCCTGGCCCTTCTTCGCGCCCAGCGCGACGAGCACGAACTCGGCGCCGCTGGCATTGATGCGCGCGATCGTCTCCTCCGAGCTCATGGCCTCGATGTCGCCGAAGCCGCCTTCGTCGTGGCCGACACATTCGAAGCCCTGGGCTTGGGCGTTCAACTGTGCGGCGGCCTGCGGCGCCGACACCCGGCGGGCCACCAAACAGAAAGAGCTTGATCGGCGGCGCTGCGCCGAGCGGCCGGCGGTCTGCAAGCGCTCGAACAGGTCGGCGCCTGCCACGCGGCCCGGCAGGCCGATGCCCATCCAGCGCGCGGCCAGCACGATCGGAAAGCCGTCGGCCACGCTCAGATCGCTGCGCAGCACCGAGCCGCGGAAATCGCGCTCATGCGCTGCAGCGGCGACGAAGTTGACGTTGGGCGTCGACAGGAAGCACGGCCGCCGCGTCACCACGCAGCGCTGGATGTGTTCGGTCGTGCCTGCCAGATCGATGCGATCGAAGACCAGGCCGAGCAGCGCGTGCACGTCGCGGCCGAGATCGAGTTCGCGCCGGCCCGAGGCGGCGCGCACGATCAGCGCGTCATCGGGTGGCATTGCTGCCGGCGACGATGCAAGGCCTCAATCGCCTTCACGTTTGGCCCGCACCCAGGTCGATTGGCGCTTCCACAGGAAAGCGGCGTACATCGGCAGCTTGCGCAAGGCGTAGGCCGGCGCGGTGAGCAGCAGCTCGGACAGCGCGATGATGTCGCGGCCGGCGAGGCGCCAGGCGGCGAGGATCGACAGCACCAGCAGCGCCAACGCAACGGTGCTGATCAGCAACGGCGCCGCGCTCGCGCCGAGCCACCACGCCAACGCGCCGAGCAGCGCCAGGCCAAGCTGCAACTGCACCAGCAGCGCCAGGGGCGGCACCATCAGGTCGGCCGCCATCGCCATCAGGCGGGCATCGGCACGGCGCAGCCCGGCAGCGAGCAGGCGCGGGCCGTGCGCGAACATCAGCGCCAGGTTGCCATGCTCCCAGCGGCGGCGCTGCGAGGCCGCGGCGTCGTCGGAGGCCGGGAACTTGCTGGTCACGCGCGCTTGCGGCGCGAACAGCGGCGGCTGGCCGCGCAGCGCCAGGTCGGCGCCAAGCTGCACGTCCTCGGCGATGTGGCCGCTGGCCAGAGGGGCGTCACGCAGCAAGGGCCAGGGGAACGCCATGCCCGTGCCCATCAACTGGCACGGTGCGCCGATAGTCCACCAGCCGAGCGGGCGCACGCGGTTGCGCACGCGCCAGGCGAAGGCGGAGACGCGGGCGCGCAGGCCCGAGCCGGCGGGCGCATTCATTTCGTACAGCGCCTGTACCGGCCTGCCGGTGCTGTTGCACAGGCCGGCGAGCGTATCGAGCGCGCCGGCATCGAGCAGGCAATCGGCATCGACGATCAGCACCACGGCCGGCGGCTGCGCGCTCAGATGGCGCACACCGAAGTCGAGCGCGAAGCCCTTGCCGCGGCGCTGCGTGTCGCTGCGTTCGATGACGTCGGCGCCGGCCAGGCGCGCCACGGCCGCGGTGTCGTCGTTGCAGTTGTCGGCGACGACGAGCAGCCGGTCGCCCGCGCGCAGTTGCGCTTGCAGGCACCGCAGCGTCGCTGCGATGCCTGCCGCTTCGTTGTGCGCGGGAATCAGCACCGCCACCTCGGCGTCGGATCGACGGGGTGCCGCGGCAGCGGGTGCTCGGCGCCCACCGTGCGCCAGCAGCACTTGCGAACACAGCACCAGCACCGGTAGCGCGGCCAGAGCGCACAGCGCGCCCAGGGCGTAGGTCAGGGGGCTCCACCACATGGGCGTCAAGCCGTGGCGACGTCCGCGGCGCGGCAGCGCGACAGCAGCGGGTGGGCCTCGGTGTCGATAGAGTGGCCGGCCAGCGGCGGCTGATGGGTCAGGTAGGCAATGCGCATGACATCGGGCCTTTGCAGCCCTTGGCAGAAGTGTCAGGCGCCGCGAAGGCTGCGTGCGACTTTGGCGACGCCGCGCCGGGCCTTGTAGAAGCCGCGCAGCAGCACCGGCGGCATCCAGTCGCGCATGTACTGCTCGGTCTTGAACTCACGCGCTTCCTTCTTGATGGCGGCGTCATCGCTGGGCCGCGCCTGGTACATGGTCGAAAGGTTGGGCACCTCGTTGTACACGTTCTTCGAGGCGGTGTAGTAGTACAGCGCCACCGAGCGCCGCTTCACGCCGTCGGGCGTCAGCAGCTCGTCGGGGTGGCCGTGCCAGGTGTCGGCGTCGGTGGAGAAGACGACGCAGCGGTTCCAGATCGGCGAGACGCGGGCGCGGCACTCCTTCATCGACTGGTCCCACAGCTCGAGCTGGCCGCGCCATTCGTCGTCCCAGGTCTCGTTGAGGTAGATCAGCAGGTTGATGCGCCGCTGCACGTTCAACTGCTCGTGAATGCGGAAGTCGGCATGCACGCCGAGCTTGCCGCCGCGAGAGGTTTCGTGAAAGCCGCCGCCGTTGAAGTACGGGTCGGGCAGCAGCGCGTCGATGCCGGTCAAGCCTTCGAGGAACTGCAGCATCGGCTGCGAGTTCATGAAGTGGAAGAACTCGCGCACGAAGGCGTCGCACTGCTCGGGCATGACCTGGCGCTTGTGGTGGCCGCCGTAGCCGATGTCGAAGACCACGTCGTCCTGCAGCTTCTCCTTCGGGAAGTGATCGAGGATCTTGCGGATCAGGGGCTCGGGAAGAATGCCGTCCATGACGATGTGCGGGAACGGATCGGCGCTACGGTAGTCCTCGGCCAGCAGGCTGCCCAGCGCACGTGCTTCCTTCGGGTCCATGCGCAGGCCATCGGCGGTGTCGATCGGAAGGGTGATGGGATGCATGGTGTTATCGACGTTGAAGGTCAGTCAGCAAGAATTGTCGGCGCAAAGCACGGCGCGAGATGCGAGCGATGTCGCCTCCGCGTCACGCTTGGCTTGGGGTGGTCGGATTGCACACTCGGGCCGATGTTTACTGATCGGCCATCGAACGCCCGAACGTGAAGACAGGCTTGTCCGCGCGTTGCTTGCTCACCCACCGGTAGACCTGCAGCACCTGCTCGGCTTTTGCTGGCCATGTATAGAGATCGAGAATCCGTGCCTTGGCTTGCTCTGCCAGCTTGGCCAGACTTTCCGGCGCTGCGGCGATCTGTTGCAGCGTCTGGCGCAGGCCCAGCACGATTTGCTCGCGAGTGCCCAGTGCCACCTTGAAGCCCACCTGGCTGTCGACCAACTCGGCCGGACCGGCGTAGTCGACAACGATCGGCACCACGCCGAGCGCCATCGCTTCGAGCACAACGCCGCCGCCGAACTCCCGTACGCTCGGAAGTGCCATGACATGGGATTGGCACATCAGGTTTTGCACCTCCTTGTGGTCGACCCAGCCGTGAAAACGAACAGCGCCGCTGATCCCCAGTTCGGCAGCGCTGGCCTTCAACGAATTCATCAGTGGCCCATCGCCAATGATGTCGATCGCCACGGCGCCGTCGCGCAGCAGCGGCGCGGCGGCCTCCAGCAGCATGTCGGGTCCTTTGTAGGGGACCAGCCGGCCCACGAAACAGATGCGCAATGGCGCTCCCTCGGCACTCGCGCGTCTGTTGAAGCGCAAGGGGTCAACGGCGTTCTCGGGCATGTAGATGCACTTGGCGTGCAATGACTGCGGAATCTCGCTCAAGGTGTGGCGCGATCCCACCAGCAGAGCTGCCGCATCGCGCCATGTGCGCCGCGACGAAGGCAGCCAGCGATACAGCGACCGAACATAAGACAGCCACTCGCGTTCTTGGCGGCGAAGGTGGTCGAAGCCTCGCGGCCAGGGAACTCCGCCGTTGATCGGACCGAGGACGAACGGAATGCCCGCCTTTGCGCACTTCGGGGCCAGGCTGCTGGCCGCCGTCGGCGTCAGGGGCGTGATGCGATGAACCACGTCGAAGTCGCCGGCACAGATGCGCGATCCGAATTGCTGCCAGACCAGGCGCTCGAAATACGGGTAGCTCAGGCTGGAGATCGCGGTTTGAGTCGTCCAGCCCAAGGTGGTGCCGCCCCGCAACCGGGCGGCCAATTGCCACAGCGGCCGCTCGAGCGGTTCTGTGTCGATCGCCGTGAAGTCGACACCTTCGCGCAGGCCGGCCCGAACGAAGGCATCACGATTACGCACTTGGGTGACGATGTGGGCGTCGGTCACGCGCGCGAGCGCTGCGGCCAATGACCAGCCCACCAAGGGCACGCTCGACCACTCGGGATTGGCGGCTTCGGCAATCAGAAGGGCGCGCAGCCTGGTGCTTTGATTCACTCTTTTCGGGGCCTCATGGCTCTTGATGGAGATACGCCAGCAGCCGCCGGCTTCCCGGAGCCGCTGCCGGCCGTCTTGGCAAGCGGGTCATGTTGGCGACGCGCGGTCAGTTTCTCGCCGCCACAGCGAGTTGCACCGAGCTGGCCATCGGGAGGTCATTGATGCCTGTAGCGATCGCCGCCGCGCTGCGGCGGTGGCTGAAGCGCTCTTCGATGCGCTTGCGCGCCGCGCTTCCAAGGCGGCTCGCACGGGCTGGATCGTGGGCAATGCCCTCGATAGCGTCGACCAGCAATTGCGGCATCGCCGGTGGCACGAGCACACCCTCCAGCCCATCGCGGATCATCTCGGGAACGCCTCCAGCCCTTGTGGCAACCACTGGCAACTCCATGGCCATCGCCTCCATGAGTGCCACTCCGAGCGGTTCGGCCAGACTGGCCAAGACGAAGACACTAGCCCGCTCCAGGTGGTCGATCACAATATCTTCGCTGACCGCACCGAGCAGCGTGACGCTGCCCTCGAGGCCCAACTCACGCATCCGGCTCTCGACCACCTTGCGGTAGCCCGTGCCGCCATGGTCATCTTCTCCGGCGATCGTGAGTCTTGCATCGTGTCCGCGGCCGCGCAGCAGCGACAGCGCGGCAAGCACATCGAGATGCCCCTTGACCGGATTGAGGCGGGCACAGCTGAACAGCCTGAGCGGCTGGCCTGGCCCCGCCATCGCGTAGGGGGCCGAACGCCTGAATTTGTCGGTGTCGACGCCCATCGGCGCCTGCAGCAGCGGCGGCAACAGGGCACCCAGTCGTTCGCGAAGGTCGTCCTCGACCCAATCCGAAATGACGATCCCGAAGCGGGCATGGCGCCACTTTTCGGCCTGATTCGGCCCGTGATCGGCCATCTGGTTGTGCAGCGTCAGGCTGTACGAGAGGCCGCTGACGAGATGCGCGAACATGGCGACGTGCGCCGAGTTCGCGCACGAATGGACATGAACATGCTGCACTGAGCGTGCTTGCAGAGTGACGCGCCATGCGCACGCCCATCATGGCCAAGCCAAGCAACTGAAGCCGAGCGCGAAGGCCTTGGACTTGCGCGCGAACAATCGCCTTCAAGACACGCCAGGTGGCCGCGGGCCGCACGGCGGCCCATGCCGCATCGGCAAGGACCGTCTGGATCGGCTGCGGAAACAGGTAGGTGGTGCGGCTGGTGGCCTGCGCCGCCCACGCCGGTGACTCGATTGCCTTGGGTGGGCGCCGCGTCGACAGCAGCATCACCTCCACGCCGACCTCGCGAAGCGCGCCGATCTCGCGCCAGAAGAAGTTGTGCGTCTGGCCCGGAAACTCGGGAACGAAGTAGCCGATCGTGTGATGGGTGACGGGTGCCATGAAGTGGAGTTGAAGTGCGCGAGTTCAGTGTGCCGAGGCCTGCGGGGGCCTGCCCGCGAGGCCAATTGTTGAACGTGCCACGACGCACCCGGTGGCCAGGCACGAAGCGGGGACTGCACTATTGCGCACGAGTCAACGCTGGAGCCAAAACCGTGCTAGCTGCACGACCCAGGTCGCCGCGGCGACGAAGGCGTAGCCTGCGGCGTAGCCCGCCGGCCAGGCCGCCAGCGTGAACACTTCGTGGCGCCAGCTGCCGATGCCGAAGCGGCGGTCGAACCACCACACCACCGGCGCGATCGCCATTGGGTGCAGTGCAATCGCCCAGTAGGCACCTTGGACACCAAACACCTTGTAGGCGGTCGGCACGGCCACGATGAATGCCACGATCCGCACCAGGTTCATCACGGCCTGCGCGTGCGGCGCCTGCAACGCCAGGTAGGCGCTCGTCGATACACCGTAGCGGGCAAAGATCAACAGGAACGACAAGATCTGCAGAAGCGTACCTGCCTGTGCATAACGCGGGTCGTACATCACGCCGATCAGCCACGGGCCCACTCCAAACACGAACCCTGCTGCAGCGATGAACAGCAGATCGAACGGCAGGCGCATGCGCAGGTAGACCTCGCGCAAGCGGTGCGGGCTGTGACCGATCAGGTCAGCGAAGGCGGGTGCCGCTACTTGGCTGAAGACCCGTCCGACTGCCATCTCGAGGACTTGCGCGAGGTTCTGCGCGATGGCGTAGCAGCCCAGCACCGCAGGAGCGACCCAAACGCCCAACAGAAGCTTGTCGCCGTTGATCGCCAGCACATACAGCAGCGACGAGGCCAGGATCCATTTGCCGAAGCTGAAGATCTGCAGGGCAAAGCCGCGATCCCAAGCAAGCCGGTTGGAGTGGCCGTGCAGCCACGAGTGGCCTGCCACAACCGACGACACCGTGGCGACCCAGCCACCGATGATCAGCGCCCACACCGACCGCATGTGCCAGGCCAGGATGATCGAGATCACGGTACCGAAGAGCATCGACCCCAGCTCGATCAACACGACGCGCTTCTGCTCGATGCGGCGGTCTGCGGTAAAGCGCTTGGTCGACTCGAAGCCCAGAATCACGGTACTCAGCGTGCCCAGCGCCAGGATCAAGGGCAGCTCGGGCGCCGCATAAACAGAACCGGCCGTCAGCCAACCGGCCTGCTGTGCCACGTTCAGCCCCAGCGCGGTCAAGCAGCACGCGGTCCAAATCAGCAAGCCGCGCACAATTTGCATCGTCCACGCCGTGTTGAGCATGAGCGGCTCGTCACCATGCTTACTGTGGACGATGGCTTGTCGAATGCCGATGTCGGACAAGAGCGTGGCCACGGTGGCGATCGTCATCACGATGGCGATCAGGCCAAAGACTTCTGGCGCCAAAAGCCGGGTCAGAATGAGGCTGTTGAGCAGGCGCAGGATCAGCGTGCAGCCGTAGGCGAACACAGTCCAGCTGCCGGCGCGCAGGATGCGCTCCTTCAGCGGTCTGCGAGCAGGCGAGTCGCCGGATGCGGCGGGGGTCATTAGACTTTCGGCTGTGGTCATGTATCGATGGAGAGCCGCAGGTTGCGGAGGTGGCCGTCGCCTAGGCCGGCGAGGCTACGATTTTCGGCGCTCCTGCCGGTGAGGTCGTGGGGCATCGGTCCAAGGCGTGCATTCGTTCGCGGCGACCATCCAAGTGCGGGGCCTGCGGTGTGGGCGTGCAGCCGCAGGTACGGGTTGCCAAGAAACTCAAGCGTGTCGCCGCGGCGACGGCCTCATCGGCTGCGGGCCTGTCCGTGCCGCTGCGGCGTTGGGGTAGGTCATATGCAGGGCGCTCGCCGGCGCTTTGCGCCAGGATGGCGCGCTGGCGGCGAATGCCGCGCACACGCTGACAGTCATCCAGTGCACGATGGGGATGTGGAAGTAGTGGCTGGCGACGCCGATGACCAGCAGGATGCCGAGCATCGACACCGCCAACGCGCGGCCCGCGGCCTCGGCATCCGGGTCTTGCGCGGCCAGGCGGCGGCTCGTCGTCCAAGCGGCCCACAAGGCATAGGCCGATGGCGCCACGAACAGCACCAGGCCGATGCCGCCGAAGGCCAGCGCCACGCCGACATAGGAGTTGACGATGTCGATGATGCCCTGGCCTTGGCGCATCGACTCGAGGGCCGGGTTCTGCAGGTAGTGCAGCGAGCCGAAGATCGGGCTCTGCCAGAAGACGATCATGGCTTGGTCGAGCAGTTGCGTGCGGTAGCTGACCGACCCGGGATCGACCTTGCCGACGAAGGGCAACAGGTCGATGAACTTCTGTCCTTGCGGCAGGATCAGCAGCGCGGCGATCACCAGCGGCAACGCGGCCAGCATCCACAGCAGGCGCTGCTTGGCGCCGGGCCCGAACGACAGACCCAGAACCATCACGATGGCACAACCCAGCCACGGCCCGCGCGACACGGCGGCCAGCAGGCCGACAACCGGCATCAGCATCACCAGCAGGCCGAGCAGCTTCGGCGCCCAGCTGTGGACCGGCCGCTGCGTCGACGATGAGCTCGGCGCTTGAGGCGAAAAGCTGCGCGTCAGCGCCAGCAGCCAGGTGATCGCCACCATGCTCGTGAAGCCCAGAGCGATGGCGTGGCCCATCGAGACATAGGCGCGCAGGTAGCCGCCGTCCTCCGTTTCGCGCAGCAGGTAGGTGCCGATGCCCTGCAGCGGCACGCCCAAGGGCAGTCGCAGGCTTTCATAGACCAGCCAGCTGCGCAGGTTCTCGAAACCACCGATCACGCCGACGACGGCCACACCCATGACGAACGCGGCCATCATGTCGAGCAGGCGACGGCGGTCCACCACCGAGCGAGTGATGACGTAGTACAGCAAGGCATGGTCGAGCAGCACATACACCGTGTAGCGCATCAGCCCGGTCACCGAGTCGGCAGTCGCGGTGGCGACGAAGACGTAGACGAAGTACGCTGCGAACAACATGTCCGGGATGTGCAGACGCGGGTTGGCGGCGCGCGGCTGGCCCGCCAAGCGCAGGGCGGCCGGCAGCAGCAACACCAGCGCCAGCATCCGCGGGTGGTTGATCTCGAACAGCTGGTTGATGACGCCGAAGCCCGAGATCTGCATGTCGAACTGCGGCACCGCAAACAGCAGCGCGCAGTACAGCGCCGCCGGGTTCTGTTCGCGGCGGGAGCCGAATCCAACGATCAGCGCCGAGGCCAGCATCGCCAGCCAGTAGTTGTGGGCCAGGAACGTCGCTACTGTGACGGCGATCCACAGATTCCGTCGCCGCGCGAAGTCGGCCGGCGCCATCAGCCGCGCCGTCAGCGGCTTGGCCATCACCAGGAAACAAGCGCCGGCGATGACCAGGATGTAGACGAGGGCGGAGAGATGCTCTTTCATGGCGTCTTGCCCGGACCCGGCAAACAGCGCGCCAGGCAGGCATCGAGTGCGAAGAACGCCAGCAGCGCCACCAGCATCAGCACGATGCCGGCTGCGCCGTGCAGGAAGCCTTGGCCGGCGGCATCGCCGAAGTGATAGGTGATCAACACCAGAGAGATCACGCGCACGATGTTGGCGGCAAAGGCGATCGGCACGATGGCCAGCACCAGCAGCGCGGTGTGCAGGCGGCCCTTGCGCCCCATGATGTGGATGAACAGCGCACCCAGCGCCGCCAGGCTGAACATCGAGTTCAGCCCTGAGCAGGCGTCAGCCACGAGCAGCTCGTAGCGGCCAACGGTGATCATCACACCGCTGCGGCCGATGGGATAACCGGTCGCGTGCAGCACGTCGACGACGATGATCGAAATCCAGTGCTTCAGCGGCTCGGTCAGCGCATCGACCAGCGTGCCGGGCAGCGGCACCATGAAGACCAGGTAGAAGACCGGAAACCAGGCGGCGCGCAGCGCTTGTGTGCCTTTGAGCAGCAGCAGCACCGCACCGGCGACAAAGATCTGGGATGCAAACTCGACGCTCGACAGCCCGGCCGCACGGCCGAGCGCATACAGCGCCAGTCCCAGGGCCAGCAGCAACCAACCGGAGCCACTGCGCGGGGCTTCGGGCGCCTGGTCCACGGCCTGCCGCGATTGCCAGAACAGCCAGGCCACGATACCGAGGATCAGCGGTGCATGGCCGAATTCATCGGTCTGCCACAAGCCCTGCGCAGCGTTCCAGTAGCTCGGCAGGTACAGCGCAGCGACGCCGAGCGCGACCCACAGCCAAGGTTGGAGCGGCCGCTGCGGGGCCTGCGCCGCGACCGCCATGGCGATCAGGCTTCTTGGGCCTGCGACGCGTTGCGCCGTGCCGCGACGTCCACCAGCACCGAGCCGACGACGAAGACGTTGCTCTCGGCCATGGCCGCGATGGCGTCGTCGAATTGCGCCGTGCGCGTGAGGTTGGTGCGCGCCACCATCAACGATGCCCCCGCGCCTCGTGCCAGCAGCAGCGCATCGGGGCCTTGCTCGATGGCCGGCGTGTCGATCAGCACGACGTCGAAGGTGGACATGCTCTGCTGCAGGATGCGCGGCAGGGCCGGGCGGCTGAGCAGCTCGCCCGGATTCGGCGGGATCGGGCCCGACGGCAGCACCGCCAGACCCGGGATGCCGTGCACGAAGGTCACCACCTGATCCTGCATGCGGCCGGCTAGCAGGTTCGACAGGCCCGTCTGGTTCTCGATCTTGAACAGCTTGTGCTGGCGCGGCGTGCGCATGTCGGCGTCGATCAGCAGCGTGCGCTCGCCCAGCTGCGCGAAGGTGACGGCCAGATTGGCGGCGAGGTAGCTGCGGCCCTCGCCGCGCGTGGAGCCGACGATGGCCAGGCTGGTGTTCGCGCCCTTGGCATCGAACCAGCGCAGCTGCAACTGGCTGCGCAGCGCGCGCAGACCTTCACCTTCGGGGCTGAACGGCTTGTAGGCGGCGACGACCTCGGGGCTGATCGGCTTGTTGGGGCCGGGCTGCAGATAGGGGTAGTCGAACTGAAGCGACAGCGCGTACAGCACATCGCCTTCGCTGATGAGGCCAAGCTCGATGCCGGCCTCGCCGAAGCGCAGATCCGACTGCTTCTGAAAATTGATGATGCGCTCGGCGTCCTGCGGCGTCAGCCGGCCGGCATCGATCAGGATCGCGCCGATCGACCGGTCCGCATTGCGGACCTTGGTCGACAGCATCGTCACCGGTGTCATTGCACGCCCCCATCGAAGGTCAACTGCGGCGAGGGTAGAGCAGGGCGGCGCTGGTGCGCCAGGCGCGGCGCGTGGCGCGAGCGGCCGGCCGTGTCGGACATCACGCCCAGCACCGGCACGTCGCTGTAGGCCACCAGGTCGTCGGCGCTGCGCACGCGGCGATCGATGTACTCGAGCAGGAAGGCCAGGCCGACGCCGGCGAGCAGGCCGAGGATCAGGCCGACGAGCGTGTTCTTGACGATGTTGGGCTTGGACGGGTTCAACGGCTCGGTCGCCGGGCTGAGCACGCGCGCCGGCGTTTGTTCGGCCTTGACTTCGATGGAGAGTTGGCTGACGCGCTGCGCGACCGCATCGTAGGCGCGCTGCGCGGTGTCGACGTCGCGCAGCAGCACCGAGGCTTCGTCGCGCTGCGAGCGCAAGGCCAGCACGGCCTTTTTCTGCCCGTCGACCAGGGATTGCAGCTCGGCGACCTTCCGGCCGACGTTGCTGTTGACGTTGCTCGTGCCGCGAACGACGCGGCTCATTTCGGCGTTGAGCTGCTGGCGCAGTTCGGCCACGCGCGCTTCGATCTCGATGCGCTGCGGGTGGCTGCTGCCGAACTTGGCGCTGACCTCGGTGAGCTGCAGTCTGTGCGCGCGCCAGCTCACTCTTCAGCGATTGCACCGCGGGGCTGCTGATGCACGTCGGGCGACGCGTCGCTGCCGGAGGCGGTCCTGCGGCTCGAGGTGTCGGCCTGCTCGGTCAGCGCAGCGCCCAGCGCCGCCTCGAGGCTGGTCAGGCGCGTCACCTCCTGGTCCATGCGCTCGTTGGTGACGACGATGCCTCTCTTCTGCTGAAAGGCCGACAGGCGCTCCTGCGCGCCTTGGAGGTCGGTACGCAATTGCTTCTGGCGTTCTTCGTAGAACTTGGCGTATTCGCTCACCGGATCGACCTTCAGCTCGACCAGGGTGTCGAGGTAGGCACGGGCGAACGCATTGGCACCGGCGGCGGCGAACTTGGGGTCGGTGCCGGTGAAGGAGAGCGTCAGCAGGCTGCTGCCGCGGCCCGGCTCGATCTTCAGGCCTTTCTGCAGCAGCGAGCCAAAGTAGATTTCCAAGCGGGATCCGGCCCTCGGTTTCTTCGCGCCATTGCTCGACCGCCTTGGCGTTTTGCGCCAAGCCGAGCATCTTGACGACGCGCGTGGCCACACGCTCGTTCTGCAGGATTTCGGTCTGCGTGGCGATGTACGACGGCGTGGCGAAGTTGGGCGCCAGCGTGGCCACCAGCGGGTCGGTCTTGATGTCGAGCAGCAGCGACGTTTCGGCGGTGTACTGCTTGGGCAGCAGCAGGCTGATGACGAGGGCCAGGGCCATCGTGGCCAGCAGCGTGCCGAGCACGACCAGCCATCGCAAGCGCAGGATCAGGAGGATTTGACGCGGGCTCATGACATGCGCTCCTAAAACACCGACTCGCGGATGTAGATGATGTCTTCGCCTTGCAACCTGTCGGTCATCGCTGGTTCGATGATGCGCACCTTGCCTTCCGCGTCGCGCCGGTGCACACGCAGGCCGCGCTCGGTGCCGCGCTGCGTCAGACCGCCAGAGGCCGCCAGGGCCTGCATCACCGTCATGCCGCGCTCCAGGCGCAGCGCGCCGGGCTTTTGCACTTCGCCGTACATGTAGATCATCGGCGCGCGCTCGACCCAGATCACGTCGCCGTTTTGCAGCGTCAGGTCGTTGGCGCGGCGGCCGGCGCCGAACACCGACGGCAGGTCGATCTCGGCGCGGTAGGGCTGGCCGTTGCGCGTGCCCACCACCACCACCTGGTCGGCGCCGCCGGGGATGACTCCACCGGCGGTGGCGATCATGTCGGTGAGCTGCACGTTGCCAGTTTCGAGCGGGTAGCGGCCGGGCCTGCCGACCTGGCCGAGCACCGACACCTGGTTGCCGCGCACCTGTTGCACCGCCACCGAGACCTGCGGCTGTTTGACGAAGTTGCCGGTGCGCAGGCCGTCGGCGATGCGCTTTTCGGCTTCCGACACCGTCAGTCCAGCCAAGGCCACGCTGCCCAGCAGCGGGTAGGAGATCGTGCCGGCTTCGGTCAGACGGGTTTCCAGCGTCAGGTCAGCGCTTTGGTACACCGAAATGCGGATCACATCGCCGGCTGCCAGCCGATACTGCGCATTCGATGCCGCCGGCAAAGTCTGCTGCGCCCACACCGAGCCCGGGGCCGCCACCAGCAGCAGCGGCGCCGACGCGAACAGGCGCCGTGACATCAGTTTCGAGGTTGTCGCGTTCATTTCAGTCCCAGCCCTTTGTTGACAGTGGTGGCATCGATGCCGCTGGCCGCTTTGGCCGCTGCATCGACGACGGTGTTCATGCCAGCGTTTGCGCCCGGCCCTTCGTTGACAGATTTGGTGTCCAGCGAGGCTGCAGCCGATGCGGCTACGTCGCCCGCGGTGACCTGCTGCGTAGCGTCTGCCGGCGGCGGCGCCGAGGCGGCGAAGCGTCCCCGGTAGTCGATCCTGGCCGCGGCGCGCAGCGCTTTCATGTCGTCGGCCAACAGCTTGCGCTTTTGCTCGTTGAGCAGAAACTGCTCGATCGCCCGCGACGCGCGCTCGGCGTCCACGGGCTGCGACCGCGCTCCGCGCAGGATGACGATCTGCGCACCCTTCGGTGTCGGATTGAGCAGCGACTGGCCCTCGCTCATGCGCGAGAGCGTGGGCAACACGGCCAGCGGCAGCTGCTCGGCCGCGCGCACCGATTGGTTGCTGGCAAATTTCAGATTGTTGGCCTTGAGGTAAGTCACCAATTCATCGGCCGTCTTGATGGGCGGCAGAGCGGCTTTCAAGGCGTCGATTTGTTTGGCATCGGCTTCGACGGCGAACTCCTGCAACTGGTAGATCTTGCGATCGCTGAACAGCGCCGGGTGTTCGTCGTAGTACTTCTTGATGTCTGCGGGTGTCGGCCTCGCCGCGCCTTCGCCGATCTTGTCGGCGTAGGCGCGGGCGATGATTTCCTGGCGCGCAGAGTCGATCGCCTGAACAACCTTTGGTTCACGGTCGAGCTTGAGATCCGTCGCCTTTTGCACCGCCAACTCGCGGTTGATGAGGCGCTCCAGGATTTGCCGTTCGGCTTCCTGGACCTGGTCCGGTTTGACCGCCTGTTGCGACAGTTGTGCGCCGATTTGGTGCACGGTGATCTCGTCCTTGTTCACCCGCGCGGCCGTCTGGCTGGACGCGCTCTCTTTGGCGCCACAGCCTACCAATCCAAACACGGCGCCCAGCAGCGCGGCTACCGCAGCAGCCGAGCGCAGTGAGATCGCAGCAGTGACATGTTCAACTCGCATCAGTTTCGGTCCTCGCGCGGTGCGTCACAGGGCATGAACCCTGCTTCAGCCACCGTGAAGCGGCGAGTCGGCCCAGTACCAAATCACCGCGAAACACATTGATAGAGTTTACCCACCCCTGTGTCAGCAAAGGTTCCCGTTGGCGGGCGCTGATGTCGCCCGGCATCGCCCTTGTGCAATCTGCACACGCCCGGTTGGGGAGGTCTGGCGCGCGGCACCAAAGTGGCTGTGGCCCAAGGCGCTCGACCCGCCGGTCTGAGGGTACCTATTTGTAGCCGACTGAGCCAGAATTGTGCACACGCAGTCCGCGAACCCGTGCCGGGCGACCATGATCAACCACCAGCCCCCCAAGCCACCAGCAGCGTTGGACGCTCTGGATTTCGAAATCACCGATTTCGACGAGGCGCGTCGCGCGCTGGATGAGTTGCCGGCTGGGCTGCAGGTGATGCAGCAAAGAACCCCGGGGTATTGGGAGCATCGGCGTCGTGGCGCGCTGCCCTCCGATCGGGCCTTGACGGGCACAGCGATGGACTGGGTGGTTGCCTTGCCGCCGACGATTCGTCCCCACACAACCTGTGAGCAGTTTCCGCGTGTCGCCAACGCCATTGCCGATTCGTGGGAAGACGTGCCGCTGTGCACGCGCGTGCTCGACCACATGCTTCACGACTATCGTGGCGGACGGCGGGGCTTCCCGGCCACCGTGCAGGCCGAACTCAGCACTTTGATGCAACACCAGCAGGGGCGTTCACGCCGCTGACTGCAGTCTCAGCTGGCTGTACTGAAACCGTCCGGATGGTTGGATTGCCAGCGCCAACTGTCGGCACACATCTGGTTCAGATCACGCCATGCCCGCCAGCGGAGCGTTTCGCTGGCGCGTGAGGCATCGGCATAACATGCCGCCACGTCGCCGGGGCGGCGCGCCGAGATGACGTAAGGGATCGCGCGACCGCTGGCGCGCTCATACGCTTTGACCAGGTCGAGCACGCTGGCGCCGTGGCCCGTGCCGAGATTCAGCGTCATCGAGCCGTCGCTGTCGAGCAGGTGCGAAACAGCGGCCACATGACCTTCCGCCAGATCCATGACGTGGACGTAGTCACGCACGCCAGTGCCGTCGGGCGTGTCGTAGTCGTTGCCGAAGACTTGCAGGTGCGGACGCTTGCCCACGGCCACCTGCGCCACATAGGGCATGAGGTTGTTGGGAACGCCGCGGGGGTCTTCGCCGATCGAGCCGCTCTCGTGAGCACCGACGGGGTTGAAGTAGCGCAGGCTGGCCACGCGCCAGGAGCTGTCGGCATGGCGCAGGTCGAACAGGATCTGCTCGGCCATCAGCTTGGTCTGGCCGTACGGGTTGGTGGCGGCCAGCGGGGCGTCTTCGGTGATTGGCAGTGACTTCGGCTGCCCATAGACCGTGGCGCTGCTGCTGAAAACAAAGCGCTTGGCGCCCGCGCTGCCGAGTGCTTCGCACGTTGCCAGAACTCCACCGAGATTGTTGCGGTAGTAAGCCAGTGGTCGCTGCATCGACTCGCCGACCGCCTTGAGCGCGGCAAAGTGGATCGCTGCATCGACGCGGTGCCGTTGCGCAATGGCCAGCATGGCCGACGTGTCACAGACATCCGCGCGCTCGAAGGCGGGCTGTGTGCCCAGCAGCGCCTGCAGCCGATCGAGCACACGGGGCGAGCTGTTGACGAAGTTGTCAACGCCGACCACTTGAAAACCTGCGGCTGCCAGGCACAGCCAAGTGTGAGAACCGATATAGCCGGTGGCGCCGGTCAGCAGTACGACGGGCCGCTTCACTGCGTCAGTTCAGCGCGATGCTGCCGGTGCAGCCATAGTTGCTGCCGCTGTATTCGAACGAGCCGAAGCCGGAGGCCGAGCGGCTTTCATGGCCGACCTTGCAGCCCACCGTGATGATGCGGCTGGCCATCCAATTCGCGCCGAGAGACGTGAGCGTCGTGCTGTCGTTGCCTGCGCGACCGCTGATGCTGTCGACCAAGCTGCGCCGCGCGTAACTCAGTGCGCCCGTCAGGATGATCTTGCCGGTCAGCTCGTAGTTGGCGCCGAGCGAGAAGATGTTGGTGACACGGCTGAAATCGGTTGCGGTCAGGCGCGTGCGCCCGCCGTTGGCTAGGCTTTGAAATCCAGACTCCTGGCCGGTGTCGCGCGACAGCGTCGTCGTCAGCGAAGTGCGGCCCGTCGGGCGCCAATTCCAGTAGATGGAGCCGGTCACGCCGGAAAAGTCTTCCGCATTCGGCCGCTTGTAGTCCGTCTTGCCGAAGTTCAGCCGCGTGCCGATGTTGCTGGCGCCAGTGGGATTCCAGTCGGCGGTGACATAGAGGTCGCGGCGTGAACTCGTGTCGGGCTCGGTCTGGCCGAAGGCTGGCACGTCGTAGTCAGAATACTGCACCGACAGGCCGGTCCCCAGGGACAGCGCGCTGCTGGGGCGGTAGATCACGCCGGCGCTGGCACTGTTCTGCTCGTACTCGCGGGAGTCGAACTCCGGCGCCGAAAAATTGACCCGCCGGTAACCCAGCGTGCCCTCGATGCCGAGCAGGCCCACACCTCCCAGCAAGGCGCGGGCGCGCAGTTCCTCAAAGCTCTCGTTGTTCTTCAGCGAGATCGTACTCACGCCAGTGTTGAAGTCGGCTTGCCGGCGCCCCGCGTTGGCCTGCAGATTGCCGGACAGGTTGCCTATGGTCGACCAGTCCAAGCCGGCGCCAAATGTGTAGCCTTGGCCATCCAGCCCGTCGAGGTCCGAGTAGCGCGTGTGCGTCAGTGCCCCGTTTGCATAGGCGCGCTGGCGGCCGAAAGGCACGTTGACGCCGCCGCTGAGCGTGGTCGTCCAGATCGTGTCGCTGACTTCGGAGTTGCTGGGGCCGCTCAGAGCGTTGGTGTAGTGCGTGATCTCTTGCGACAGGCCGATGTTCCACGGCCGGTTAGCGTTGTCGGCCTGCTGGGCAGCCAACGGAAGGTGCGCAGCCAGGCAGGCGGCGAGCAAGAGTCGGTGAGCGCGAGCGTGGTGCATGAGGCGGTCTCCAGAGCTGAGCGGGTCGTTTTAGTACGCGTTGCGGTCGAAGAACAGCACACGGACCGTTCGAACGATGATCTGCAGATCCAGCCCGAGCGACCAGTTGCGCAAGTACTCCAGATCGTATTCGACCCGCGCCTTCATCTTATCCACCGTTTCGGTTTCGCCACGCAGGCCATTGACCTGGGCCCAGCCGGTGATGCCCGGCTTGACCTTGTGCCGCACCATGTAAGCGCTGATCAGCTCGCGGTACAGCTCGTTGTGGGCCACCGCATGCGGGCGCGGTCCGACGATGCTCATGCGCCCCTGCAGGACGTTGAAAAACTGTGGTAACTCGTCGAGCGAAGTCTTGCGCAAGAAGGCCCCGAAGCTGGTGATACGCGGGTCGCCCTTGGTTGCTTGTGCAACAACGGCGCCGTTGTCCTGGGCACGCATCGAGCGGAACTTGTAGACCGTGATCTCACCGCCGTCGAGGCCGTTGCGCTTCTGGCGAAAGATCGCCGGCCCGGGCGAGCTGAGTTTGACGCCGATGCTGATGACCAGCAACAGCGGCGAAATCAACAGCAGGATCACCACTGCCAACACGATGTCCGACACTCGTTTGACAAGCTCGTTGGTGCCGGTGAACGGCGTTTCGCAGATGCCCACCACCGGCACGCCGTTCATGTCCTGCAGGCGACCCTGGATGATGCTGATGCCGAACACATCCGGCACGAAAAACAGCGAGGCGGTGGTGCCCTGGATGCTTTCGAGCAGCTCGAGAATGCGCGGCTGCGAGCCCAGTGGCAGGGTGATGAAGACTTCCTTGACGCCCTTGGCGCGGATGAACGGCGCGGCGTCCTTGAGACCGCCCAACATGTGACCGCTGGTTTCGCCGGCCAGGCGCTCGTCGGTGCGGTCGTCGAACCAGCCGAGGAAATCGCGGCCCTCCTCGCGGTCGCCCTGAAGCGCTGTGGCCACCTTCACGCCCAGCAAGCCCGCCCCGATGACCACAGCCGGTTTGCGAATGGCCGGGTCGAGTGCGCGCTTGCGCAGTACGGAACGACCGACCCACACCGCCAGCCATTGCACCAGCGGCGTGGCGATGGCCCAACCCAGCAGCACGTTGCGGTCGAAGTAGTGCATGCTGTCAGTCGCATAGGCGCACAGCAGCAGGATCGCCAGCAAGGTGATCCACGAGGCCACCAGGTCGGTGGCGGCGTTGAGCATGCCTTCCTTGTAGCGGTTGCGCCCTGGGAAGGTCAGCGCGAACACCAGCAGGCACAACACCAGATCGGGCCGCATGATCGGTTCGCGGAACCACAGGGCTGTGCCCAGATAGGCCAGCACGATCAGCGTCGGCTCGAGAACGGCGGCCACCAGCGAGGTCACCGACTGCGGCGCGCTGTAGAAAGTACGTTTGTAGCTGCGGTCTTGGAACATCGACAGCGATAGGGTGGCCGGACTGCCCTGGAGCAGAGTTCGAGCGCGGCGAATTGTTGTTGGTGGGGTAACGCTTGGAGTCTCAATTGTCCCCCAAAGCGCAGTGCCGAATGGGCCGCAGTCGACAGGGATGCCGCAGAGGCACTGCCTACAATCCGTGCAAATGTTGCAATCAGTTCGTGAGTTGGTGTTGCCGGCGGCGCAGGCCCGGCTGCTGCTGCTGGTCAATCACGTCGTCTCGCGCGAACCCGCCGCCGTTCAGCGGTTGAAGGTCCATGCGGGCCGCCGCTTGACGGTGGCACTGGTGGACCAGCCCGGCTGGTTGCCGGCCCTGCCGCCCATGCGCGTGACGGTCACGCCGGCGGGGCTGTTCGACGGCGATGCCGATCCGTCTCCAGGCGAGCCCGACCTGACGCTGCGCATGTCGATGCCGGCACCGCCGCAACTCCTGGCGTTGCTGTCGGGGGGGGCGTTGCCGGAAGTGCACATCGACGGCGCAGCGGCCGTGGCTGCCGACATGCATTGGCTGGCCGACAATCTGCGCTGGGATATCGAGGCCGATCTGGCACAGGTGGTGGGATCTAGCCCTGCACGCGTGGCCATGAGTCTGGGCCGCGCTGCCCGACAGGCACTGCGCCGGTCGTTCGCACCGGGACCGGACAGCCATCCGCGATGAGGCAGCTGGCGCGGGCTCTCTTCATCGCTCTGACGCTGCTGCGTTTCGGCATCGACGACATCGCGTTGTCGGGCCTGAAGCAACGCTGGGTGCGTACGCTGGCTCGAGCGGTGACGGTTGGCCGCCGATTCGATGAGCCGCGCGGCGTACGCTTGCGGCGTGCGCTCGAAAGACTCGGACCGATCTTCGTCAAGTTCGGCCAGGTGCTGTCGACGCGGCGCGATCTGCTGCCCGCGGACATTGCCGACGAGTTGGCGCAATTGCAGGACAACGTGCCACCTTTTCCGGCTGCGCAATCGGCGGCAATCGTCGAGCGCGCGTTCGGCAAGCCGCTGACGGAGGTCTTTGCGAGCTTCGACGCCGAGCCTGTGGCCAGCGCGTCGATCGCTCAGGTCCACTTTGCGGTGCTCAGGAGTGGCCGCGAGGTCGCGGTCAAGGTGCTGCGCCCCGGCATGCTGCGCGCGATCGACGATGACATTGCGCTGCTGCACCGCCTGGCGCGGTGGGTCGAGCGCAGCAGCGAGGACGGCAAGCGCCTGAAGCCGCGCGAAGTCGTTGCCGAGTTCGACACCTACTTGCACGACGAGCTGGACCTGGTGCGCGAAGCGGCCAACGCGGCGCAATTGCGGCGCAACATGGCGGGGTTGGCGCTGGTGGAAATTCCCGAGATGTACTGGGACTGGTGCACCGCCAACGTCATGGTGATGCAGCGCATGAACGGCATCCCGATCGGCCAGACCGAGCGCCTGTTGGCTGCGGGCGTCGATCTGAAGCGCTTGTCGCGCGACGGTGTGACGATCTTCTTCACGCAAGTATTTCGCGACGGCTTTTTCCACGCCGACATGCACCCGGGCAACATCCAGGTCAGCATCGATCCGGCCACGTTCGGCCGCTACATCGCGTTGGACTTCGGCATCGTCGGCACGCTGACCGACAATGACCGCGACTACCTGGCGCAGAACTTCCTCGCCTTCTTCCGCCGTGACTACAAACGCGTCGCCGAGCTGCATCTCGAAAGCGGGTGGGTGCCGGGGGAGACGCGAGTCGACGCGCTGGAGAGCGCGATCCGCACCGTCTGCGAGCCGCTGTTCGACCGGCCACTCAAAGACATCTCGCTCGGCCAGGTGCTGTTGCGCCTCTTCCAGACATCGCGGCGCTTCAACGTCCAAATCCAGCCGCAACTCGTGTTGTTGCAGAAGACCCTGCTCAACGTCGAGGGCCTGGGCCGTCAACTCGACCCCGAACTCGACTTGTGGAGCACCGCCAAGCCGTTTCTCGAACGCTGGATGAGCGAGCAGGTCGGCATGGAAGGACTGGCGCAGCGCTTGAAGGACGAAGCGCCGCGCTATGCGAAGCTGCTGCCCGAACTGCCACGTTTGCTGCATGCGGCGCTGCAGCCGCGCGAAGACTCGGCATCGATGCAGTTGCTGCTGGCAGAGCAACGCCGCACCAACCGCCTGCTGCGCGCTGCGCTGTGGGTCGCTGTCGGCTTTGCCGCCGGGCTGCTGGTGGCCCAGCTCTTGCTGCGTTTTACACCGGCTTGGCGTTGAGGCCCGACTAAACTTTCGCCCGCCGTCAACGCCACTTTCTGCGGAGCTCGCCTTGCTGATCTTCTTCGTCGTTGCCTACCTGCTGGTCACCATCGCCATCGGCCTCGTCGCTGCGCGGCGCGTGCATGGTGCCAAAGACTTTCTGGTTGCCGGCCGATCGCTGCCGCTGTACATGAACGTGGCCACGGTGTTCGCCACCTGGTTCGGCGCCGAGACGGTGCTGTCGGTGTCGGCGACGTTCGCCAAGGACGGTTTGAACGGCATCCCTGGCGACCCGTTCGGCGCGTCGGTCTGCCTGGTGATCGCGGCGCTGCTGTTCGCCAAGCTGTTCTACCGAATGAACCTGCTGACGATCGGCGATTTCTACAAGCAGCGCTATGGCAAGGCAGTCGAAGTCCTGACCAGCGTCGCCATCGTGCTCAGCTATCTTGGCTGGACCTCGGCGCAGATGACGGCGCTCGGTTTGGTGATCGCCACGCTGTCGGGCGGCGCGATCGAGTTGAACACCGCCATCCTCATCGGCGCTGGCGTGGTCATGATCTACACGATCTTCGGCGGCATGTGGTCTGTTGCCTTCACCGACCTGTTCCAGACGGTCGTCATCCTGATCGGTCTGTCGCTGGTGGCTTTTCTTGTCGGTGACCTTGCCGGCGGGGCGGGGAAGGTGCTTTCGCAGGCCGCGGCCGACGGCAAGCTGGTGATGTTCCCGGCCGACATGGACGGCGCGGCCTGGTGGGCAATGGCCGGCGCGTTCTTCGCCTTTGCCTTTGGCTCGGTGCCGCAGCAGGACGTGTTCCAGCGCATGACCAGCGCCAAGGATGAAAAGACCGCCGTGCGCGGCACGGTGATCGGCGCGCTGATCTATTTCTGTTTCGCCTTCGTGCCGATCTTCATCGCTTACGCCGCGCTTGTCGCCGATCCGTCGATGAAAGAGCTTTTCGCCGCCGAAGATGCACGCGACGTGCAGCGCATCCTGCCTGATCTGGTACTCGGCAAGATGCCGTTGTGGGCACAGATCATGTTCTTTGGTGCGTTGTTGTCGGCGATCCTGTCGACGGCCAGCGGTGCGCTGCTGGCGCCGACGGCGCTGTTTACGGAGAACGTGCTGCGTCCCTTCGTGCCCAACATGGGCGACAAGCAGTTCCTGCTGACGCTTCGGATCATCCTCGTCACATTCACCGCAGGTGCGCTGCTGTTCGCGCTCAACAGCAAGAGCACGATGTACGAGATGGTGCAGAACGCCTACAACGTGACGCTGGCGGGCGCGTTCATTCCGCTGGTGGCGGGCGCTTACTGGAAGAGAGCAACGACGCAGGGCGCGCTGTTTTCGATCATCCTGGGCATCGGCACCTGGTTGGCTGCCAACACCGTGGCAGCGGACGCGATGGTGCCGGCCAACCTGGTCGGCTTCTTCGCATCGGTCATCGGTATGCTCCTCGGATCGCTGGCGCCGCAGATCATCGGCAACAAGGGCCACTCGATCGAAGCGGCGTTGAAGGCAGCGCACCATCATCACGGTGGGCACACTGCAAAGCACCATTGAGGCCGGCAGCATGGGCGCCATCCTTATAATTCGCAGTTCCGTCTGCGAGGTTGACCATGCCCATCTACGCCTATCGCTGCGCTGCCTGCGGCCATGCGAAAGACGTTCTGCAAAAAATGTCCGACGCGCCTTTGACGGTCTGCCCGTCCTGCGCGGCGCCGCGCTTCGAAAAGCAGGTCACGGCCGCCGGCTTCCAGTTGAAGGGCTCGGGCTGGTACGTCACCGATTTCCGCGAAGGCGCGGCCAAGAAGGTCGACAAGACCGTCGAGACCACGGCCGACAGGAAAGACGGCGAGACCAAACCGGCGGGCGATAGCGCCTCCGCGGCGCCCGTTCCGGCGCCTTCTCCTGCGCCTGCAGCCTCGGCCAGCGCCATCGCCCGCAGCGGCGCCACCGCCTTCGAGTTCTTCGTCGTCATGAAGAAGTACCTCATCGCGGGCCTGCTGGTCTGGCTGCCGCTGACGGTCACGATCTGGGTGCTGCATGCGGTGCTCGGCATCGTCAGCGATCTGTTCGGCTGGCTCCTGACCGCTTCGCAAACCGTGCTGCCCGCGGCGGCGTTCGCGCCGATCGAGATGCTGCGCAAGGTGCCGGGCCTGGGCGTGCTGGTGATGTTGCTGCTGCTGCTGGCCACCGGCGTCTTTGCGGCCAACATCGTCGGCCAGTGGTGGCTGCGGCAAGGCAGCCGCATCCTGCACCGCATCCCGATCGTCAAGTCGATCTACAGCTCGGTCAAGCAAGTCTCCGACACGCTGTTTTCATCGAGCGGCAACGCCTTTCGCGAAGCCGTGCTGGTGCAGTACCCGCGCGAAGGCTCCTGGACGATCGCCTTCGTCACCGGCAAGCCCGGCGGCGAGGCGGCGCAGCATCTTCACGCCGACTATGTCAGCCTGTACGTGCCGACGACGCCGAACCCGACCTCCGGATTCTTCTTGATGGTGCCGCGCGCCGACGTGGTCGCGTTGCGCATGAGCGTCAACGAAGCGCTGAAGTACATCATTTCGATGGGTGTCGTGGCGCCGCCGGTGACCGCACGAAATTGATCCGGCCGGACGCGCGGCGGGCGTTCGGCCTTTGATGGCGCCGACCCAACATCAACACGATTGACCGGAGTTCCTGAAATGCGAACCACTTACTGCGGCCTCGTCAGCGAAGCGCTGATGGGCCAGACCGTCACCCTCATGGGCTGGGCGCACCGCCGCCGCGATCATGGCGGCGTGATCTTCATCGACCTGCGCGACCGTGAAGGCCTGGTGCAGATCGTCTGCGACCCCGACCGCGCCGAGACTTTCAAGACAGCCGAGGATGTGCGCAACGAGTTCTGCCTGAAGATCATCGGCAAGGTTCGCGCGCGCCCCGCCGGCACCGAGAATGGCAACCTCGTCAGCGGCAAGATCGAAGTGCTGGCGCATGAGGTCGAAGTGCTCAACCCCAGCGTCACGCCGCCGTTCCAGCTCGACGACGAGAACCTGTCGGAGACCGTGCGCCTGACGCACCGCGTGCTCGACCTGCGCCGGCCGCCGATGCAGCGCAACATGATGCTGCGCTACCGCGTCGCCATGGAGGTGCGCAAGTTCCTCGACGCCAACGGCTTCATCGACATCGAGACGCCGATGTTGACCAAGAGCACGCCCGAAGGCGCGCGCGACTACCTCGTGCCGTCGCGTGTGCACGACGGCATGTTTTTCGCGCTGCCGCAGTCGCCGCAGCTGTTCAAGCAGCTGCTGATGGTGGCCGGCTTCGACCGCTACTACCAGATCACCAAGTGCTTCCGCGACGAAGACCTGCGCGCCGACCGCCAGCCCGAGTTCACGCAGATCGACATCGAAACCTCGTTCCTCACCGAGGAAGAGATCCGCACGATGTTCGAGGGCATGATCCGCAGCACCTTCCATCACGCGATCGGCGTCGAACTGCCGCCGTTCCCGGTCATGACCTGGACCGACGCGATGCGCCTGTACGGCTCCGACAAACCCGACCTGCGCGTCAAGCTCGAGTTCACCGAGCTCACCGACGTGATGAAGGACGTCGACTTCAAGGTCTTCTCCGGGCCCTGCCAACCACGCCGAAGGCCGTGTCGTTGCGTTGCGCGTGCCCGGCGGCGCCGAGATGAGCCGCGGCGAGATCGACGGCTACACCGAGTTCGTCAAGATCTACGGCGCCAAGGGCCTGGCCTGGATCAAGGTCAACGAGGCCGGCGCCGGCCGCGATGGGCTGCAGTCGCCGATCGTCAAGAACCTTCACGACCGGGCGCTGGCCGAGATCATGAAGCGCACGGGTGCGAGGAACGGCGACCTGATCTTCTTCGGCGCCGACAAGGCCAAGGTCGTCAACGACGGCATCGGCGCCTTGCGCGTCAAAGTCGGCCACAGCGAGTTCGGCAAGACCAAGGGCCTGGCGCATGGCGACTGGGAGCCGCTGTGGGTGGTGGACTTTCCGATGTTTGAACATGACGACGACGCGCAGCGCTGGAACGCCGTGCATCACCCGTTCACCAGCCCGAAAGACGGCCACGAAGACTGGCTCGAAACCGATCCGGGACGCTGCGTCGCCAAAGCCTATGACGTGGTCTTGAACGGCATCGAACTCGGCGGTGGCTCGGTGCGGATCCACCGCGAAGAGGTGCAGAGCAAGGTCTTCCGCGCGCTGAAGATCAGCGCCGAAGAAGCGAAGCTGAAGTTCGGCTTCCTGCTCGACGCGCTGCAGTACGGCGCGCCGCCCCACGGCGGCATCGCCATTGGCCTCGATCGCTTCGTCATGCTGATGACTGGCGCCGAGAGCCTGCGCGACGTGATCGCGTTCCCGAAGACACAGCGCGCACAGGATCTGCTGACCAATGCGCCAGGGCCGGTGGACGAGAAGCAGCTGCGCGAGCTGCACATTCGCCTGCGCAACACCGGCGCCACCGCCTGACGCATTTCATGGCGAGCACAGCGTCGCCAACTGCTGCGGACCGCGTCGCCGAGCTCGACCTGCTGCGCGGTTTCGCGGCGTTGTTGATGGTTTTCAACCACGTCGGCTACGCGGCGCTGAATCCGCAGGCCGCGCAGCACGGCGCATCCGGCGCCGTCGTGTTTCTCGGCAGCATGGCGCCGGTGCTGTTCTTTTTCGCCACCGGCTTTGGCGGCGGCTTGGCCGCGCGTCCCGCCCCTTGGCGTTCGGTGGCTGACAAGGTGCTGCTGCTCGTGCTGGCCGATCAGTTCCTCAGTTGGAGTATCGGCCGCTCTCTGGGGCTGGACTTCTTCGGTTTCATTGCCGTGAGCATGGTCGCCGCGCGGCTGGTGCTGGCCACGCCGCGGCCGGTGACGGTGGCTGCCACCGGCATCGTGGCGGTGGTGTTGCTGCGCTATGGACTGGGCAAGACGTGGGACGCGGCATTCGATGGCTACGGTTTCCTGCGCTGGTGGATCGGCGTGACCCCGCACGACGCGGTGTCGTACCCCGCTGCGCCGTGGCTGGTGTATCCGCTGCTCGGCGCCGGTCTGGGCGTGCTCTATCGGCGGCACGCGGGCAGCATCTGCATGAGGGTGTGGATCGCGGTGGCTGCCGTGAGCATCGTCTGTGCGCTGAGTGCCGGAGTGTTGGCGTGGCACGGCGCCTCGTTTCACCGATGGGGAAGCGTGGCGGCGGCCTTCTTTGCACTGTCGATGGCGGTGCTCCTGTCCTTGGCGGTGCTGAGTGTGGCCTTGACGCGTGCTTCACCAAACGTTGCCGCCGCGCTGTCGCTTGGCGGCGTGGCTTCGTTTGCGGTCGTGCCGGTGCACTACGCGATGGTGCGCAGCGGCGCCCTGGGTGCTCAAGGCGGCATCGCGTTCTACCTCGTGGCGGCCGCGCTGATCGCCGTGCTGAGCTTCATCTTGTCTAGTGCTTTCGAGCGCGGCGCGCAGAGCCAGTCGCGTGCGCCAAACCGCGGTGTCTTCATCGTGGCTGCGCTCGTGGTCATCGCCGTGGCTGGCACCGCCACCTTTGCCTTGGCGCGCAGCGGGTCGCCAGCCTCCGCGCAGGCGGCTGCAACCGTGGGGCAGTTGGCCATCGGCCTGTTGTTCGCCTGGCGGGCAGGCCCGTTCGCGATGGCAAGGCCGTGACACCCGTGCGCCCGCACAAGATCCCCGAGTCGGTGCTGGTGGTGATCCACACTGCCGCACTCGATGTGCTTTTGATCGAGCGCGCCGACAAACCAGGCTACTGGCAGAGCGTGACCGGATCGAAGGATCGCCTCGATGAGGCCCTCGATGAGACCTGCGCGCGCGAGGTTGCGGAGGAAACGGGCATCATCATCGGCAGCGTGGATGTGCCGCGATCGGCGCTGCGCGACTGGGCTCTGCAAAACGTCTATGAGATCTACCCTGTCTGGCGGCACCGCTATGCACCCGGCGTGACGCACAACACCGAACATGTGTTCGGCCTCACCGTGCCCGCGGGCACGCCGGTGCAGCTCAGCCCGCGCGAGCACGTGGCGTACGTCTGGTTGCCGTGGCGCGAGGCCGCCGATCGCTGCTTCTCGCCGAGCAACGCGGAAGCGGTGCTGATGTTGCCGCGCTTCATGTCTTCATGAAGCCCCGCGTCTTACACAGTCAGTTGCCACCCGGCGCCGACGAGTCGCGCTTGCGCGTGGCCACGTACAACATCCACAAGGGCGTGCGTGGACTGGGCTTGCGCAAGCGCCTGGAGATCCACAACCTCGGCCTGGGCATCGAAGCGCTCGACGCAGACCTCGTCTTCCTGCAGGAGGTGCGCCTGTACAACGCGCCCGACGCGCGGCGCTTCGAGCGCACCTGGTTCGGTTGGCCGGCCGAAGGGCAGGCTGAGTTCTTGGCGCCGGAAGGCTACTCAGCCGCGTACCGCAGCAATGCGATCACGCGCCACGGCGAGCATGGCAACGCGCTGCTGTCGCGCTGGCCGCTCGGTGATGTGGGTCATCACGACGTCAGCGACCACCGCTTCGAGCAACGCGGCCTGCTGCACGTGCCGGTGCATTGGCAAGGCGGCATCGTGCATGCGGTGGTCGCGCACCTGGGGCTGATCCACTCTAGCCGCGTCCGCCAGCTGCAACTGCTCGCCGCTTATCTCGAGGCCGAAGTGCCACAAGACGAGCCGCTGATCGTGGCCGGCGATTTCAACGACTGGGGCGAGCGTCTCGATGCGCCGATGCAGGCCATGGGCCTGAAGCGCGCTGTCGGCACGCGCGCGCGCCCGACGTTCCCGTCGCGCGTGCCGATGTTCGCACTCGACCGCATCTACACGCGCCAACTGACCTGCCAGCTGACGCACGTGCCGCGCGGCGCGGCGTGGGCGCGCATGTCCGACCACCTGCCGCTGGTGGCCGAGTTCGAGCTCTCAGCGACTGCCGCGCGATGACCGAAGTGCCCGTTGCCCGGGAACCTGTTGCCGAGAGTGAGGCGGTTTTCTCAGGCGGCAACGAGATCCAGTTGCTGTCCGGTGGTGATGAGCTGTTCCCGGCAATGCATGCTGCGATTGCCTGCGCACGAGAAGAGGTCTGGCTGGCGACCTACATCTTTCACCACGATGACGCTGCGCGTGCGATGGCGCAGGTGCTCGTGGCCGCGGCGCAGCGCGGCGTGCGCGTGCGCGTCGTCGTCGACGGTTTCGGGTCGAAGGCCAGCCTCGATGCATTGCGTGGCTGGTTCGAAGGCAGCGCGGTGGGGTTGGCGGTGTTCCGGCCGCTCGACCGCTGGACCGCCTACTTGCAACCAGGCCAGTTGCGGCGCCTGCACCAGAAGTTGCTGGCGGTCGACGACGAGTGCGGCTTCGTCGGTGGCATCAACATCATCGATGACCGCATCGACATGAACCATGGCCGCACGGCCACACCGCGCCTGGACTTTGCCGTGGCGCTGCGGGGGCCGGTGGTGCAGCCGGTGGCGCAGACGGCGCGCGCGATGTGGACGCGTGCGGCTTTCGGCCACGAGTGGCGCGAAGAGCTGATCTCGCTGGCGCGCAGCGCCGAGCCACTGTCCGGTGCGCGCGCGCTGCTGCAGCAACTGCGCATCGTCCCGCGCAACGGCGCGCGCGCGGCCGAGACGCTGCAGCCGATGCAGGCGGCCTTCGTCGTACGCGACAACCTTCGCCAGCGCCGCGCCATCGAGCGCAGCTATATCCATGCGCTCGAGAGCGCGCGCACCCGCATCGACATCGTCTGCCCCTACTTCTACCCCGGCCGCATCTTCCGGCGCACGCTGCGCAACGCGGCGCGGCGCGGTGTTCGCGTGCGCCTGCTACTGCAAGGCAAGCTCGACTACCGCATCGCAGGCCTGGCCGCGCAGGTGCTGTATGACGAGTTGCTGTCTCACGGCGTGAAGATCCATGAATACACACCGGCGTTCCTGCACGCCAAGGTGGCGCTGGCCGACGACGACTGGGCGACGGTCGGCAGCTCCAACATCGACCCGCTGTCGCTGCTGCTCAACCTCGAAGCCAATGTCGTCGTGCGCGACGCTCGCTTTTCCGCGGCGCTCGCCCGCGCCTTCGAGCAAGCGTTGGCGGCGTCGCGCGAAGTCACGGCACCTCCGGTGCCGCGGGGCTGGCTGGCCACGTTGCGCCGCGGCTTCGTGGCCTGGGCCGCTCATTGGGTGATGCGCGTTGCCGGCTTGAGTGGGCGGTATTGACCCACCCCCGTGGCGGCTTCGCCGCTTCCCCCTCAAGGGGGCACCGCCGGCGGCCTGGCAGAGCCAGATCCGCGGCGGTCGCTTGGGAATACGGCACGTGAGCTAGAGAGTGGGTTGCTCGCCGAATCGATTGGCGCCGGCCGTTCCGCGCATCAGGCCGTTTTCGATCAGCACCCAGATCCAGCCGACCACTGGCACGAACGCGATCAGCGCCCACCAGCCTGGCTTGTCGCGGTCATGCCAGCGCTTGACGCTGATCGCCAGCGCTGGCCAGAACAGCAGCAGGTTGACGAGCAGGTCGGCGGTTTCTTTGCCCACGCCGACGATGCGGAGCACCACGGTCAGGTACATCGCCATGCCGATCATCACCGCCGCGCCCCACAACCACCAGCTGCGGCGGCTGATGCGGCCAGAAAATGAAAACAGCAGCCAGCGTGGGCTTGTCGGGTCGTGATCCTGCATGGCCAATTGTGGCCGCGAGTTCAGCGCAGTGTCTTGCCGAAGCACACGCTCGTCGGGTCGCCGACGAAGTTGCCGTAGGGCGGGATGCGGCGCCAGCCGCCGGCGCGGTACAGCGCCGCTGCGGGCTTTTGCCTGGTGCCGGTTTCGAGCAGGAGCCGGCGGTAGCCCAGGGCCAGCGCATCGGCTTCCAGGCGCGCCAGCAAGGACCGGCCGACGCCTTCGCGGCGCGCCAGCGGTGTGACGAACATGCGGCGCAACTCGCCGCGCTGGCCGTCGAGCCGCCGCAACGCGCCGCAACCCACGGCCACGCCTTCGCGCCACGCCAGCAGGTAAACCTCGCGTTCGCCGAGCGGCGTGTTGGTCGGCGCCGGGCTGCCCGGGGCAAACAGTTCGGGGTACAGCGAGCGCGCTTCGCGCGCAGCCTCGGCCAACAGCGCGAGGGCCTGCAGGTCCATCGGATCGACGGGTTCGATGACCAGCGGTGCGATCACCGCTTCCATCACGACGGCATCAGTCATCGAGGTAGGGCACTCGCAAACAGGCACAGCGCGGAAAGTTCGCGCTCGACATCGACCGGAAAGCCCCGCCGGCCTTTGCGGCGGTCGTTGAGCAGGTTCTCGAAGACCTCGTCGCGGTCCTCGGGGTTGGGCCACGCATCGACGATCACGTTGATGACACGTGCGTAGCGGTGCATGGTGATGACAGGCCGCAGTTCTTCGGGGAGCTCGGCCAGCCATTTCATGCTGCGCCCGGTGAGCGCGCGGTCGGTCGCCTGTGTCTTGCGCCGCACTTTGGCCCAGTACTCGGGGCTCAGCATCGAGGCCATGGCCGCGTCGATTTCGTCGAGTGCTTCACGTGCCGATTCGATCGAGACCGGCTCGAACTCCATCATCCCGGACGCGCTAGGGACGTAAGCAGTTCTTGGAGGGACGCGGCGCTTGGCAGACATGAGTGCCGCCATTTTGTTTTGGCCGGGCCGCAGCCCGGCGGCAATGTGTCACGCCCGAACGGGCTTTCAAGCACCGGCTTGGGGCAAATTTCGCCGCAGTTCGGGCTGCGCCGCCAGGCGGCCGACCTGGGTGCCACGCCAGTTGCGCAAGGTCACATTCGACAGCTCGGCCAGCAGCGCGCGTTCAGGCTCATGGCGCGCCAGGCCGAGCGCTTCGAACAGCGCCGCCACCGCCACTTCGCAGGCGCGGGCGTTGTTGCCATCATCCATTTTCAGCGCCAGCCCCCAGCCGGCTTCGGGCAGCGCCGCGCAGTACATGCCCTCGGCGCCGACCTTGCAGAACACGCGCTCGCCGAACAATTCCATGACGCGGGTGTCGACCCGCCCGCTGCCGCCGACCATGAAGGGCGCCGCAGCCACGGCGGACCGCAGGCGCTTGGCGGCCGCCGCGCGGCCCGGGGTGAGGCCCTGTCCGGTGGCGATGCGGGCGAAAGCCTGGGCGAGGTTCGTCAGTGCGATGCCGAAGGTCGGGATCGAGCAACCGTCGATACCCATCGGCGCTGACTCCAACTTGCAGCCGGTGGTGCTTTCGACCGCGGCATTGACCTCGCGCATCAGCGGGTGTTCGGGCGCGACGTAGCCGCTGAGGAATCCGCGGCGATCGCCATCGCCCGCCATCACACAACCCAGGCAGACGAAGCCAGCGTGTTTGCCCGAGCAGTTGTTGTGCAGGGCGTTCGGTTGGGCACCCGCTGCGGCCAGCTTGAGCTTGGCCGCTTCGTTGTAGGGCCAATGCACGCCGCACTCGAGCGCGCTGTCGTCCAGGCCGGTCTTGGACAGCATCGAGGCCGCGGTGCGCACATGCTCGGCTTCGCCGTCGTGCGACGCGCAGGCCAGCGCGAGTTCTTCGTTCGTCAGGCCAAAGCGATCCGCGGCACCGCTTTCCACCAGCGGCAGGGCCTGAAGGATCTTGATCGCCGAGCGTGGATAAACCGGGCGCTGGATGTCGCCGCGTGCCGACACGACCGCACCGGCCGCGTCGACGATGGCGTAGGCGCCCCGATGGAATGATTCGACGACGTTGCCGCGCCACGCTTCAACCAGGATGGGGTTCATTGGGCTCTCTCATAAACGACAAACGGCGGCGGTGCGCGACCCGTCCGTATCTACCCCACAGCACATGGGGCTACATACACAAGCGGCGCGCAGCGACCTACATTTTGCGTCGGCGTTCCATTTCGAATGCCGACGTCAAAACGAACAGGAGACATTCCATGAAGTCGTTCTCCCTCGGCGCCGTTGCAGCGGCGGCCACGCTTTGCATGGCTGGCCCCTCGGCGCTGGCTCAGCAGACGCTCGAGAAGATGAAGCAATTCCGCGTCGCCACCACCGATCTGAACATCCCGGTGGTGCCGCAGGGTGGTGCCAACGCGGCGGCGATCCGCGAGAACCTGAAGCGCATCAAGATGCCCGACGGTTTCAGGATCGAACTGTTCGCCATCGTGCCCGACGCACGCCACATGGCCGTCGGCCCCAGCACCAACATGCTCTTCGTCGGTACGCGCAAGACCAGCGTCTATGCCGTCACCGACCGCAACTCCGACGGCATCGCCGACGAGGTGAAGTCGTTCGCGCCGGGGCTGGGCTTCAAGGTGCCCAACGGCGTCTGCTGGACCAAGGACGGCTTCCTGATCGTCGTCGAGCACAACCGCGTGCTCAACTTCCCGGCCGCCGAGTTCTTCTATGAAGGCCCGGACGTGGCGGTGATCGAAGTCCAGGCGCAGGGCAAGCTGATCCCGCCGGAAGAAGAGAGCTTCAACCACGGCGCGCGCACGTGCCGCGTCGGTGACGACGGCCAGCTCTACATCACGCTGGGCCAACCCTTCAACGTGCAGGGCAAGGACAAGGTGGCGTTGTACGAGCAGCTCGGCATCGGCGGCATGGTGCGCATGAACCCGTTCGACGGCAGCAAGAAGGAGGTCGTCGCCAAGGGCGTGCGCAACTCGGTCGGCATGGACATCAACCCGAAGGACAAGACCGTCTGGTTCACCGACAACCAGACCGACGGCATGGGCGATGACACCCCGCCGGGCGAGCTGAACCGCATCACGAAGACCGGCGGCGAGCACTTCGGCTACCCGTTCATCCATGGCAACAACACCCAGATCGCCGGCACGGCCGCCGCACCGGACTTGAAGGACATGAAGCCGCCAGCCAACTGGACGAAGCCGCAGATCGAGTTCCCGGCGCACCAAGCGCAGCTCGGCATGACGTTCTACAACGGCAAGCAGTTCCCAGCCGCGTACCAGGGCGGAGTCTTCGTCGCCGCGCACGGCTCGTGGAACCGCACCAAGCCCAGCGGTGGGCTGGTCAACTTCGTTTCGCTCAAGGCCGATGGCACCGCCGACAAGAGCACGGTCTTCGCCGAGGGCTTCCTCGACCCCGACACCGGCAGCTACCGCGGCCGGCCGGTCGACGTGGCGGTGTGGAAGGACGGCTCGCTGCTCGTCTCCGACGACTACGCGGGCGCGATCTACCGCATCACCTACAAGGCTCCGTGAGCCGCGCCAAGAGAACAGCCGCCGCGGTGTCAGCCGCGGCGGCTTTGCTGGCGACACAAGCAGCACCGGCGCAAACCGCGCCGGCGGCTGCGCAGATGTGCAGCGCTTGCCACGGCGCCAAAGGCCTTGCCACGGCGCCGGACGCGCCGAATCTGGCGGGCCAGTCGGCGATCTACACCGGCGCGCAGTTGAAGGCCTATCGAAGCGGCGTGCGCAAGCATGAGGTGATGAACGTGGTGGCCAAACCGCTCTCCGACGCCGACATCGACGCCTTGGCCGCGTGGTACGCGTCGATCAAGATCGAAGTCAAGGCGCCGTGACCTGACCGCGACAATGGGCGCATGCCGCCCGTTGCGCTCGCCCTTGTTCTCAGCGCGGCGCTGCTGCACGCGCTGTGGAATATCGCTGCCAAGAAGGCCGGCGGCAACCACCACTTCGCGCTGCTGTCGGTGCTGATGACGGTGGTGCTGTGGGCGCCGGCGGCGCTGTGGTTCGGCGTCACCGAATGGCAGCGCTGGGGCTTGATCGAGTGGGCCGCGCTGGCCGCCAGCGCTTTGGTGCACGTGCTGTACTTCACCGTGCTGCTCACCGGCTACCGCAAGGCCGATCTGACCGTCGTCTATCCGGTGGCGCGCGGCAGCGGGCCGCTGCTGGCGTCGGTGGGGGCGGTGCTGGTGCTCGGCGAAACGATCACGCTGCTGGGTGGCCTCGGCATCCTGGCGGTGTGCGGCGGCGTGTTTCTCATCGCCGGTGGACCGCACCTGTTTCGCGGCAGCGGCAGCGACGCCCACGCCAAAGCGCTTGCCGGCGTGCGCTGGGGTGCGGCCACCGGTGCGCTGATCGCGTGCTACACGGTCATCGATGGCTACGCGGTCAAGGTGCTGCTGATCGGTCCCGTGCTCGTCGACTATGTGGGCAACCTGTTGCGCGTGCCGCTGCTGGCCCTGCCGGTGCTGCGCGACCGCGCCGGGTTCGCCAGTGCCACGCGTGCGCAGTGGAAGCACGCGCTGGTCGTTGCCGTGCTCGGGCCGCTGGCCTACATCTTCGTGCTCTACGCGGTGACGATGGCGCCGCTGTCGCATGTGGCGCCGGCGCGGGAGGTCTCGATGCTGTTTGCGGCGCTGATCGGCGGCCGGTTGCTCGGCGAGGGCGACCGCGTCTTGCGTCTCGTCGGCGCGGCTTTCATCGCGACCGGGGTGATTGCGCTGGCGACAGCATGACATGACAGCCCCTCGCTCGCTTTGCGAGCACTCCCCCGAGGGGAGCCTCAGGCCGACGCTTGGGAGCGGCCCGGCGCTGGCCTGAGGTCACCTTCCGCCTGCGTTGCGACAATCGGCCCATGGATTCTGTCTCCCAGATTGCTCTCGGCGCCGCTGTCAGCGTGGCCGTGATGGGCCGCCGCACCGCGCTATGGAAAAGCGCCGCTTGGGGTGCCGTGGCCGGCACCTTGCCCGACCTCGACGTCTTCATCGACCATGGCGATGCGATCGCCAACATGGTCCTGCACCGCGCTGAAACGCATTCGCTGTTCTGGCTGACGTTGTTCTCGGGCCCGTTTGCCGCGCTCGTGGCGCGCCTCTCAGGCGAGTGGCCGTCGTGGCAACGCTGGTGGCTGGCAATGTGGCTGGCGCTGATCACGCACCCGCTGCTCGACGCGATGACGGTCTACGGCACGCAACTCGCGCTGCCGATGTCGAACCAGCCATTCGGCGTCGGCAGCGTCTTCATCATCGATCCGCTGTACACGCTGCCCTTGCTGATCGGCACCGGTGTAGCGCTGGCCTCGAAGCGCTTGCGCGCCAACACGGCCGGCCTCGTGCTGAGCACGGTCTACCTGGCGTGGGGTGTCGCGGTGCAGCAGCATGTGCAGCGCGTCGCGCACGACACGCTGGCCGCGCAGGGTCTCTCGGCCGAGCGCGTGCTGGTCACGCCGACAGCCTTCAACTCGATCGCCTGGCGCGTCGTCGTCATGCAGCGCGAGCACTACTTCGAAGGCTTCTATTCGCTGCTCGACAAGGAGCGCACGATCGCCTTCGATCGTTTCGACCGTGGCGCCTCGCTCGAGCCCGAGCTGCGAGGCGTCCCCGGCTATCAACGCATCAGCGCCTTCAGCCACGGCTTCTACGCGCTGCGCCAGGACGGGCCGCGCCTGCTGATCAGCGATTTGCGCATGGGCCAGGAACCGGCCTACACCTTCAGCTTTGCGATCGCTGAACGCGCCAGTGCAGCGAAGGCGCTGGCCGTGCCCGAGCAAGTCGGTACGCGCCCTGATCTCGGCAAGTTCCTGCCATGGTTGTGGCGGCGCGTGGGCGGCGATCCGTCGCCGCCGCCGCGCTAGCGGCGCTGCAGCACGATGGCCAGCTCCGTCCATCCGGCAGGATGCGGCACAGCGGCGTACGGCGGCGCCGGCCACGTCCACGACGACTCGGGCAGCAGCGCACGCACCGCGTTGATGTCCATGTGGTACGGCGGGCCCTCGATGCGGCCGTCGGCGGCGCTGTCACGACGGCATTGCATCGCCAACATCAACAGGGCGCCGCCGGGGCGCAGCCAAGCCAGCAACTGTGCTGCGTACGCGGCCCAGTGATCGGGATGCAGGGCGCACCAGCAGGTCTGCTCGTACACCGCGTCGAGCGGTGAATCAGGTTGCCATGCGAGGACGTCGGCTTGCACAACATGGGCGCGTTGACCGTGCGCTGCCAACCGCGCTTGCGTCAACTCGATGGCGGCACTCGCATAGTCGATCGCGGTGACATCGCAGCCGGCTTGCGCCAACGCCAGCACATCGTGTCCGCTGCCGCAACCGGGTACCGCGATGCGCAGGCCGGCGCTCAGCGTGCCGTCTGCCAACCACGCGGCGATTTGCGGACTGGGCGCGGCGCGGTCCCACGGCGTTTGCCGCTGCTCGAAGCGGCGTTGCCAGAAATCGCGATCGGGGCCGGCCATTCGGCATTGTGATCGGGCCACACGGAGCCCACACAATGGCCGCATGAGCTTGCGGTTGTTGGGCATCGACTTCACCAGCGCGCCGTCGCGGCGCAAACCGATCACCGTCGCTCGCGGCACGCTCGCGGGCTCTCGCCTGGCCTTGCAGCGTGTCGATGCGCTGAACGATTTCGCAGCGTTCGAAGGCCTGTTGCGCGAGCCCGGCCCGTGGCTCGGTGCATTCGACTTTCCGTTCGGGCTGCCGCGTGAGCTGGTCGAAGCCCTGAACTGGCCGCTCGACTGGTTGTCGCTGATGCGTCACTACGCAGCGTTGTCACGCCCTCAGATCCGCGAGCAGTTTGCTGCGTTCTGCGCGGCGCGCCCGGCCGGCCGCAAGTTCGCCCATCGCGTCTGCGACATCCCCGCCGGGTCGAGCCCGTCGATGAAGTGGGTCAACCCGCCGGTGGCCTACATGCTGCATTCAGGTGTGCCACGACTGATCGATGCCGGGGTGCACTTGCCGACGCTTCACAGGGGCGACCTGCAACGCATCGCACTCGAGGCCTATCCCGGCCTGCTCGCACGCGAGCTGATCGGCGCGCGCTCGTACAAGAGCGACGACAAGGCCAGACAAACGCCCGAGCGCCTGATCGCGCGCAAGGACATGCTCGAAGCGCTGGAGCAAGGCCGCAGCCGTCTGGGCATCCGCGTCGCGATGAGCCACGCCCAGCGTGACGCACTCGCGGCCGATGCCCGCGGCGACCGGCTCGATGCGCTGCTGTGCCTCGTCCAGGCGGCGTGGGCGAGCGCGCGCGCCGACCACGGGCTGCCGCTCGGCGTGGACCCGCTCGAAGGCTGGATCGTCAGCGCCGACCCCTCGCTCTAGCGGTTATTTCTGTCTTGACAGAAATATTGAGTGGGAATAGTCTGCTGACCATGGAACTGTCGGCCACCGCTTCACGCTTCGTTCTGCATTGGGGCGAGATGGGCACCCGCTGGGGCGTCAACCGCACCGTGGCGCAAATTCATGCGCTGTTGTTCTACGTGGGCCGGCCCATGCATGCCGAGGAAATCACCGATACGCTCGGCGTCGCCCGCTCCAATGTGAGTACAAGCCTGCGTGAATTACAAGGCTGGAAGCTCATCAAGCTGGTTCACTTGCCAGGTGACCGGCGTGATCACTACGAGACGTCGACCCAGGTGTGGGAGCTGCTGCGGACGGTCGTGCGCGAGCGCCAGCAACGCGAAATCGCGCCGACGGTGGCCGTGCTCGGCGAATTGCTTGCCGACCCCGCCATGAGCAAAGAACCCACCGAGGCCAAGTTGCGGGTCAAGGAGACGCTGGAGTTGCTGCAGACGCTGACGGCCTGGAGCGACGAGATGCTGCGCTTGGACACAGAGACGCTGACCAAGGTGTTGAAGATGGGCGCCAAGGTGAAGAAGTTGCTGGGCCGCGAAGCCCAGATCGACCTGTCTTCAGATCGGCCTGCGCCGGCGGCTCGTGAGATCACCGCCGCAGACCTGCTGGGCCCCTGAGCTGAGTTTTTTTTGATTGTTTATTTCTGTTTAGGCTGAAATAACTGACAAAACAGAGGTCGCATGCGCAACGACGTTCCCACCATGCAGACTGGTCCCGGCGGTGCGTGCGCCGTGCAAGGGCATGTGCGCTGGAGTCTGGTGAAGTCGCTGTGGTGGATGGCGATGGCTGCCGGCGCCCTGCTGGCGCTGACCACGCACTTCAGCTTCAGCGGTCTCGCGCTTGGACTCTGTACGACCGCGGTCACGCTTTGCCTGGGCCACTCCCTCGGAATGCACCGCCGCTTTATCCACCGCGCGTTCGAGGCGCCGTTGTGGCTGGAGCGCCTCTTCGTGTATCTCGGCACGCTGGTCGGCATGGCCGGCCCGTTGGGCATGATGCGCACGCACGACCTGCGCGATTGGGCGCAACGCCAGCTGCAGTGCCACGACTACTTTGGCCATCGCCGCCCGTTCCTTCACGACGGCTGGTGGCAACTGCACTGCGATATCGCACTCGATCGGCCACCAGCCTTCGTGCTACCGCCGGAGATCGAGAGTGACAGGTTCTACCGCTGGCTCGAACGGCATTGGTTGTGGCAACAACTGCCGTGGGCACTGCTGTTCTTCATGCTCGGCGGTATCGGCTGGGTGCTCTGGGGCGTGTGCTTCCGAGTCTGGGTCGGGCTCACCGGCCACTGGTTGATCGGCCACTTCGCGCATCGACAAGGCCACCGCGCGTGGGACGTGCAGCACGCGGCAGTACAGGGCTTCAATGTGCGGGTGCCGGGCCTCGGTGCGCTGGGCTGGTGGATCACGGGGGCCGTCAGCTTTGGCGAGTGCTGGCACAACAACCACCATGCGTTTCCGGCGTCGTCTCGCATCGGTCATGCCGTGCATGAGCTCGATCCGGGTTGGTGGGTGCTGCTCGCGCTGCGACGTGTCGGGCTCGTGAGCAAGCTCGCGCTTCCACGCGATCTGCCTGATCGGCCGGAACTCCGGCCGCTGCCGGGCGCGCAGTCGATCTACCCGCTGACCTTGCTCTACGACCGCCGCTGCGCCGTGTGCCGATTGGAGATGGATGAACTGCAGGCTCGTGACACCCATTCGAAGCTACGCTTCGTCGACATCTCGCAAGACGGGTTCGACGCCGCAGCCTGGGGCGCGACGCTTGCTGAACTCAACGCCGTGATTCAAGCGCGCGACGCGCAAGGCCGCGCACACCAAGGTGTGCCTGCGCTGCGTTTGGCGTATGCGGCCGTGGGTCGTGGATGGTTGGTCGCGCCAACGGACTGGCCTGTCTTGCGCCCACTGTTCGACGTCCTCTACGCCTGGTTCGCACGCCATCGCTACGGCATCTCGCGCCTGATGTCACCTGTGATCGAGCACATCGCGGCAGCGCGCGCGGCGCGTCGCATGCAGCGCTGCGCGGGCGGCGTTTGCGAGCGCTAGAGGTCGACGGGGTTGAAGGAGACCACCATGAGAGTTCTTGTTGTCGGTGCCACGGGTTGCGTCGGACGTGCAGTCGCGCATGCGTTGCGGTCTCGAGGGCAGACCGTGATTGCTGCGTCGCGAAGCGATGTGTCGATGCCGGTCGACTTCGCGCAGCCAGTTGAGCCCGAGGTGTGGGCGGAGCGATTGATCGAGGCACGCATCGACGCCGTCGTCAATTGCGCCGGCATTCTGATGCCAAGCCGTGTGCAAACCTTCGAGCGCATCCATGCGCAAGGGCCGATCGAGCTTTTTCGCGGCGCGCTGTTGGCCGGTGTGTCGCGCATCGTGCAGGTATCCGCGCTTGGCGTGACGGAGCAGGGCGACGACCATCCGCCCTACATCATCAGCAAGCGCAAAGCGGATCGCGCGCTCTCTGCAATGCCGGTCACACACGCCATCATGCGACCGTCGCTCGTCTATGGCCCCGGCAGCGCAAGTGCGTCGCTGTTCGCCACGCTGGCCAGCCTGCCGGTGATCTCGCTGCCGGGCGGCGGTAGCCAATCCGTGCAGCCGATTCACGTCTATGAAGTAGCGGAGTCGATCGCGCGCTGGATCGAGAACCCGGCATCGACGAGCGGCATCTTCGAGCTCGCTGGTCCGAGCGCGATGAGCTACCGCGAGATGCTCGCAATGTACCGAAGCGCCATGTCGCTCGGCGCTGCGCTGTGGTTGCCATTGCCGATGGTGCTGATGCGGGCCAGTGCATTGCTCGCCGAGCAACTGCCGCAGAAGGTCTTCAGCCGCGACACGTTGCTCCTGCTCGAACGTGGCAATACCAGCGCTGCCAACGCGGCGCCGCAGTTGCTCAAACGCGCGCCCAGCGCAATGGCCGTCGGTCTGCGCGTCACGCCGCCCGCCCCGGCGATCGACTTTCGCGTTTCGCTGAGCTCGCAAGTGTCGTGGCTGCTTCGCGCCTCCGTGGCGGCCCTGTGGCTCGTCACGGCGCTGATCAGTGCGCTGCTGCCGCAGGAGTCCGGCGTGCTCGACTTGCTCGCGCGTTGCGGCTTCGAAGGTGACGCCGGCGTGGCGATGCTCGTCGCCTCGTGCGCCTTGAACACGCTGCTCGGCATCAGCATTCTTCGCCAGCCAGGTCCATGGACCTACGCTGTGCAGATCGGGGCCGTTATCGGCTACACGCTCACCGCCGCATTCAACATGCCGGAGCTGACGATCGACCACTGCGGTCCGCTGCTGAAGAACCTGCCGCTGCTGGCGATGCTGATGCTGCTGTGGCTGGCGACACCAGCGACCGCTCATGAGCCGACCACGCCCAACGTCGATTCGCTCAAAGCCACTGGCAACATGCGTCGCATCCGCACTGCATGACCACCGGGCTACAGTGAGTGCAGCATGTCTGCGCTCAATGCCATCGACGCTTGGTTCGCCGCCCGCCGCTGGCAGCCGTTCGAGTTTCAGCGCGCGGTGTGGGCTGCGATGGCGCGCGGCGAGAGCGGGCTGCTGCATGCCAACACCGGCAGCGGCAAGACGTACGCGGTCTGGTTCGGCGCGCTCGCACGTGCTGCTGAAGTGGGCATCTCATTCGACGGCAAAACCGCGCCGCCACTCGGCGTGCTGTGGCTGACGCCGATGCGCGCCTTGGCCGCCGACACCACGCGCGCCTTGCTGCTGCCGCTGCCCGACATCGCGCCGGCATGGACCGTCGGCCAGCGCACCGGCGACACGCCGAGCGGCGAGCGTGCGAAGCAGGACCGCCGCATGCCGACGGCGCTGGTCACGACACCGGAGTCGCTGTCGTTGATGCTGACGCGCGAGCGTGCGGCGCAGGAGTTGGGCGGTGTGCACACCGTCGTCGTCGACGAGTGGCATGAACTCATCGGCAACAAGCGCGGCGTGCAGGTGCAGTTGGCGCTCGCGCGCTTGAAGCGCTGGAACCCGCAGCTCGCGGTCTGGGGCTTGTCGGCCACGCTCGGCAATCTGAGCGATGCCATGCGCACGCTGTGCGGCGACGATGCGACGCTGGTGCAGGGCCGCACCGACAAGCGCATCGTCATCGACACGCTGCTGCCCAAGGAGCCGGGCCGCTTCTCCTGGGGTGGCCACCTCGGCGCGCAGATGCAGCAGCCGGTGGTCGAGGAGATCGAGCGTTCGACCGGCACCACGCTGGTCTTCACCAACGTGCGCTCGCAGGCCGAAATCTGGTACCAGTTGCTGCTCACCGCGCGGCCCGAGTGGGCAGGGCAGATCGCGCTGCACCACGGCTCGCTCGACAAGAGCGTGCGCGAGTGGGTCGAGGCCGGGCTGAAGGACGGCTCATTGAAGGCGGTGGTGGCGACGTCGAGCCTCGATCTCGGCGTGGACTTTCTGCCGGTCGAGCGCGTGCTGCAGATCGGCAGCCCCAAGGGCGTTGCGCGGCTGCTGCAACGCGCCGGCCGCAGCGGCCACGCGCCGGGCCGCGCCAGCCGCGTCACGCTGGTGCCGACGAACACGCTCGAACTGGTCGAGGCCGCGGCGGCGCGGCGTGCGGCGATGGCCGGTCGGGTCGAGTCGCGAGTGTCGCCGGACAAGCCGCTCGATGTGCTGGTGCAGCATCTCGTCACGGTGGCGCTGGGTGGGGGCTTCATCGCCGACGACTTGTTCAACGAAGTGCGCACCGCCCTCGCGTACAACGGGCTCACGCGCGACGAGTTCGATTGGTGCCTGGCCTTCGTCGAACGTGGCGGCGCCAGCCTCGGCGCGTACCCGCAATACCACCGCGTCGTGCGTGGCGACGACGGCATCTACCGTGTGCCCGACCGCGGCATCGCGATGCGTCACCGATTGCAGATCGGCACCATCGTCAGCGACGCGTCGATCACCGTGGCCTGGTTGTCGGGCGGCAAGATCGGCAGCGTCGAAGAGGGCTTCATCGCGCGGCTGAAGGCAGGCGACTGCTTCATATTTGCCGGCCGCGTGCTCGAGTACGTGCGCACGCAGGACATGACCGCCTACGTGCGCAAGGCGACGAAGAACCGCGGCGTCGTGCCGGCCTGGGGCGGCACGAAGATGGCGTTGTCCGAAGCGATGACGGACATGGTGCAGGAGTTGCTGCACGAGGCCTCGGGCGCCGGGCCGTCCCAAGCCCGTGGCGCACCCCCTCGGGGGGCGCGAGCCGCAGGCGAGCTGGGGGCTCCATTTCTGCAAGGTGACTTCCTGGAGCCTGAGATGCAGGCCGCGCAGCCGATGCTGGCCACGCAGGCCCGCTTATCTCAGTTGCCGCGGCCGGGCGTGTTGCTGATCGAGCGCTTCGAATCGGCGGAAGGGCACCACCTCTTTCTCTACCCGTTCGCCGGCCGCAACGTGCACATGGGGCTGGCGCAGTTGCTGGCGTGGCGCCTGGCGCGTGCGCAGCCGAACACGTTCTCGCTGTCGATCAACGATTTCGGTCTGGAGCTGTTGGCGGTGCAGCCGGTGGACACAACGCCGTTGCAGGACGGCAGCGTGTTCAGCACGCGCGACTTGATGGCCGACGTGCTGCAGAGCCTGAACTCCGGTGAGCTCGCACAGCGCCGCTTCAGAGAGATCGCACGCGTCGCCGGCCTGGTCTTCAGCGGCTACCCCGGCGCGCCGAAGAGCATGAAGCAGGTGCAGGCCTCGTCGAGCCTGTTCTGGGAGGTCTTTCGCAAATACGACGCCGGCAACCAGCTGCTCAGTCAGGCCGAGCGAGAAGTGCTGTCGCAGGAGCTCGAACTCGAACGCCTGCGCAGCAGCTTGAAACGCATGGCCTCGCAGCGCGTGGAGCTCGTGACACTGAAAACGCCGAGCCCGTTTGCGTTGCCGCTGATGGTCGAGCGCTTTCGTGAAGAACTGTCCACCGAGAAGCTGGCCGATCGTTTGCAACGGATTCTTTCCGATGCGCAAGCCGTGCTCGATGGCACACCGCAGACAGCACAGACACCCCGTCGCAGCGTGCGCCGCAAGCGACAATCCGTCTGAATCATGCTCGGCAATGTCGTTCGCCACGCCAACAAGGCACGCCTCGCTACGCGGCTGCTCGCGCTGTGGAAGCTGGTCCGTCACCGCGACACGCCGCGCGCGCCGAAGCTGATCGCGTTGCTCGTGCTGGCCTATGCGCTGTCCCCGATCGATCTGATCCCGGATTTCATTCCAGTGATCGGCCTGCTCGACGACGTGATCCTCGTGCCGATGGGCATTGCGCTGGCGGTGCGGCTGACGCCGCCGCACCTCTGGCAAGCGCGCATGGCCGAGGCCGAGGCCAGCGCCGACAAACTGCCGCGTCTGTGGTGGGGCGTGCTGTTGATCGTGCTGATCTGGTTGCTGGTGCTGGGCCTGTTCGCCTGGTGGCTGGCCGGTGTGTTCTCGATGGGAGTCCAGGTATGAAGCGAATCCTCGTCCTGCTGATGGTGCTGTCGTTCGGTGCCGTTGGCGCGCACGCCGCCACGAAACCGAAAAAAGAGAAGCCGCCACCGGAGCCGACCGAACTCGCCGGCCAGGTCAGCCGCATCGTCGACGGCGACACGCTGTGGCTGAAGACGGCGCCCGACGCCGATCCGGTGGTGATCCGCATCGAAGGCATCGACGCGCCCGAGAGCTGCCAGGCCGGCGGCCCTGACGCCACGCAGGCGCTGACGCAGCTGGCGCTGAACCGCAACGTCACCGTGCGCATCGTCGCCCGCGACGAACACGCGCGTGTCGTCGGCAAGGTGTTCGACGGCACGGTGGACGTGGGTGACCGCATGGTCCGCGACGGTCACGCCTGGAGCGCACGCTTCAAGTACGACCGCGGGCCTTACGTGGCCGAAGAGCGCATGGCCGTGGCGCTGAAGCGCGGCTTGCACAGCGACCCCGGTGCGGTGATGCCACGTGACTTCCGGCAGCGCAACGGCGAGTGCGCTCGCCCGGACGGCGCGCCGAAGAAGAGCAGCGCGGTGGCGGCTGCTGTTGTCACCGCCGCGGCCACAGCCAGCACGTCCGGCCGCCGCTGCGACGGCCGCCTCTATTGCTCGCAGATGGGCTCGTGCGAAGAGGCCACCTGGTTTCTCAAGAACTGCCCTGGCATGAAGATGGACGGCAACAACGACGGCGTGCCCTGCGAAACGCAGTGGTGCAAACGCTAAGGCCCGTCATGTCAAGCGGCGCAGCGCCGCGATCAACTTCTCGCGCTCCCGGCCGTCGGCCGCCAGGCCGGCCAGACGGGAGATGAACTGCTCGCGCGAAGCGGCCCCGGTTGCAGCGCGGCGCGTCAGCGGCGCTGCCATCGGACCGACGTAAGGTGTCAGCAGCCGCTGCACAGCTTGCAACCACCGTGAATCCAATGGCGCTGGGTCCGATGCTTCGCCGAGCTCTTCACTCAACACCGGCACCACAACCCCGGTGGGAGGGTGCGTGCGCGGGCCGCTTGGCGCGGCGCCTGCGTTGTCCGGCAACGCAGCACGCATGCGTTCGATGAACTCACTGCGCTGCGAGGCGGGGAGCGCCTCGTTGGCCACACGGATCACGAGCGCCACCTCGCTGGTGTCACCCTGCGCGGCCGCGCGCTGCACGACGCACTGCGCCATGGGCCCGAGTTCGTTCACCAGCTCAGCAGTCAGGCGTGCCAGCAGCGAGTCGGCGAAGGTCTTCGGCGTGGTTCGCGGTGACGGTGCCGGGGTCAGCGGTGCTGGTGCCGGGCGGGGCGGCGGCGCGCTCGGCACGCTGGGCGGGGCGACGCTGTCGCGGATGGACGATGGCGCGAGCAAGCGCATTGCCGGCAGCGACAGCGCATGCGGCACGGCGCGGTCGGCGGCCAGCGTCAGCGCCGTGCGCATCTCGAGCGCACTCGCGTAGCGTTCGTCGGGCGACTTGGCCAGTGCGCGCTGCACCACATGCGCGAAGCGCGACAGCGGCACGAACTGCGGATCGCCGGGCGCAGCCAGCGGTGGCACGGGCAGTTGCAGCGTCTTGTACATCACCACATCAGGGCCGCCCCGAAACGGCCGCAGGCCGGTGAGCAGTTCGAACAGCAGCACGCCGCAGGCATACACGTCGGCGCGCTGGTCACCCTGCGTACCGCCGCGGTAGCACTCGGGCGCCAGGTATCCGGGCGAGCCCATCACGCCGGCGCCGCGCGGCAGTGCTGCCGCAGCATCCGCCGCGTCCTCCACTGTGTGCGACATGCGAGCGATGCCGAAATCGGTGATCTTCAATCGTCCTTCGGGCGTGACCATCAGGTTGGCGGGCTTGATGTCGCGGTGCCACACGCCTTGTTCGTGTGCGCATTGCAGGGCGACGAGCAGCTGCACCATCAGGCACAGCACGTCGTCGACCGGCAGCGCGGCGGGTTGGGCCATGCCGGTGAGCAGCGGCGTGCCGCGCACGTACTCCATGGCGATGAAGGACTGGTCGCCGTCCTCGCCGTACTCGTAGACGGCGACGATGCCGGGGTGCGACAGCCGCGCCGCGGCTTGTGCTTCATTGCGCAGGCGCAGCGCGGCGGCGACGCTGGCATTGGCCGATCCGCAGGCCGGTTTGCGAAACGTCTTCAGCGCCACCATGCGGTCGAGCAGCGGATCGTGGGCGCGGTAGACCACACCCATCGCACCTTCGCCGAGCATGTCCTGCAGCGTGTAGCGGCCCAGACGCAACGGCGCCAGTGTGGTGCCGCCGTCATCGAGCGGCACACCCGTGGGGGTCAGCCTCGCGCTCATGTGGGCACCCCTGCGCTGCGCGCGACCCCTCCGCGAGGGGTGGAGCGCTCGCTTCGGAACGGCCGTGCGCTCGCACTCATGCCGGCACCCCCGCGCTGCGCGTGTTCATGATGTCGCCGGTGCCTCCAACATCTTCATCGCCGCATGCAGGCTGCGCCGCATGCGGTTGAACGACTGGCCGAGCACGCCGATCTCGTCGCGGCCGCGCGTGGCGAAGGGCGGCGCATCGGCCTTGCCCAGGCTCACCCGCTCGGCCAGCGCAGCCATTTGCGTCACCGGGCGAATCACCATCGCCCACAGCACCAGGTTCAGCGCCAGGCCGGTGACGAGGAAGACCGCACCGAACAGTGTCATCACGGTCGCCCAGGTCTGTTGCGAGCGCGCCAGCGGCACCGCCATTGGCACCGACACCATCTGCGCGCCGACGACCTCGTGCAACTGCCAGCCGAAGCCGTTGGCCGGGCCGTACTTTTCCACCAGCGTTTTCGGCGCGGCGTCGATCGTGCTGTGGCAGCGCAGGCAGGCGCCGTCGGTGATGCGGATCGGCCGCGCGATGTACAGCGCCCGGCCGGCCGGCGTGTCGCGCTGGCCGATGAACTCCTTGGCCTCGGGCGATTTCTTGAACTCGCCGATCACGTCGGCTTCCCATTCGACCGCACGGTCGCGCGGGTTGGTCGGGTTCAGCGTCGCTTCCTTGTAGCTGTAGTCGGGGTAGTTCTTCTGGATCTTCGCCAGCACTTCGGTGGCAGAGAACGCCGGCACCGATTGCGGCAGGAAGCCGTACCTCATCTGCGTTTCGAGCAGCGGCGCGACTTGCGTCGACGTGTAGGAACGCACCGCCATCGCCTTCTCGAGCATGAAGCGCGCGTGCTGCAGCACTTCTTCCTGTGCATGGCGGTCGAGCAGCGAGCGCGTCACCGTGCTGGTGACGAGCAGGCCGAGCAGGAACACGGCGATGAAGACGAGGTTGAACTTGACGAGCAGTTTCATGATGAGGGCAGTCCTTGGGAGGTATCGAAGGTGGCGTGCGGCTAGGGCCTGTGAACGCTATCGGAGGGCTCGCGCCGCACCGCCACAGGCCGCAAGGCTAGGCGCGAACGAGGCCGCGTGCTTTCAGCACGCAACGAGTGAGCAACAACGCCTTGCGGCCTGTGGCGGTGCGGCCCGGAGGGTGATCTCACCAAACGGCCGCCAGCGGCGTTGCAAATCCTCGCCATAGCAGCGGCTATGGCTGCGGTTTGCGCCTTGCTGGCGGCCGTTTGGTGAGTCACGCGAGCCCTCCGATAGCGTTCACAGGCCCTAGCGGCGCGGCGGCGTAGACGTTCGCGTGCTGAGCACCGGCTCCGTGGCCAGCAGCGCCGTGGGCTGCAGCGTGATCGGCTCGGTCACACCGAAGTCTGCTGCGGTGGCCGGCACCGGCAGGCTCGGCACCACGGTGCCGCTGGCGGGTGCTCGCGCCACGGCGCGTGCGGGTGAGGCGCGTTTGCGCGTGTAGGCGGCCGTCTTCACAGCGCCGGCAGGGCGTGGGGTTGCTGTGTTGCCGCCGCTGCGTCCACGCCATTGCGTCATCAGTGCCATCAGCGCCGGCTCGGCCTGTGACCAGGGCGCAAGGTCGGCGGTATCCACCGGCTGGCCGTCAGCCGGCTCGCCGGCGCCGGCGTCGAAGCGCGCGGCGCGGCGCGGCAAGGTGTCGGCCAAGGCCCGCGGCACCTCGCGCAGCGCCGTGTGGCGCGCGGCCACTCGCACCATGCCCGACGCGCCATCTCGCGACCAGGTCTCGCCTTCGCGCAGCAAGACCTCGGCGCCGGCGCCGCGCGGCCGCAGGGTCAGGCCGCGAGACTCTGCAAAAGCCAGAGCGCTGCCGTCGGCTGCCGTTTGCGTGAGCACCGCGCCGCGCGCATCGCCCGTGACGATGCCGTGTGGCGTGACCAGGCGGCCCACCGCGGCGCCGGCCGACAACTTGGCCCAGCCTTGCGCCACCACGGCGCTGGCGCCAGCCCAACCCTGCGCCTGCGCGGTGCGCTCGGACAGCAGCAGCACCTGCGTGGCCGGGCCGAGGTCGAGCGCGCGGCCATCAGCGAATTCGATGCGGGCGATGCGGGTGGAGGCCGTGGTGCGCACGATGTCGTCGTCGGCCAGGGCCAGGCCTTCGGTGGCGTCGAATTTCTGCGCGCCGCGCAACACCTGCACCGGGCCGTCGGTGATCGTCAACAGCGTGCGTGACGGTTCGGCCGCCATCGCCGGCAGCGCGATCGCGCCGAGGATCGCAGCCGCCAGCGCTACGTACAGCGCCGCCTGCGCAAAACGCGTTCTGGTCTGTGCCATTCCTGTGCTCCTGGCCCTCGGGAGGTGAGGGCATGCAGCAAAGGATAGGAAGACCGGCGGCTCAGGTCATTCGTCCTTAAGGGGGTATGGCGGGTCCGGACTAGGGGGTGCGCGTTAGGGGGGCCACCTAAGTTGAACGCGGCCTACTTGCGCATCAGCGTCGATTTTCCGAACAGGCTCTCGATCAGATCCACCGCCAATTGCGCCGTCTTGTTGCGCACGTCCAGCGCCGGGTTCAGCTCCATCACGTCGAGCGATGCCAGCCGCCCGGTGTCGGCAATCATCTCCATGCACAGCTGCGCTTCGCGGTACGTCGGCCCGCCGGGGATCGTGGTGCCGACGCCCGGCGCGATGTCGGGGTCGAGAAAATCGACATCGAAGCTGACGTGCAGGTGCGTGTTGGCGTCGAGCGTGGCCAGCGCCAGCTCCATCGTGTGGCGCATGCCCATCTCGTCGATGTAGCGCATGTCGAAGACTTCCAGATCCTGCTCGTGCACGAAGCGCTTCTCGCCGGGATCGACGCTGCGGATGCCGATCTGCCGCACCACCTTCGGGCTGATCGCCGGCACCGTGCCGCCGATCTCGATCAACTCCTTCGGCCCGTGGCCGCACAGGCAGGCCACCGGCATGCCGTGCACGTTGCCGCTCGGCGTCAGCGTGCTGGTGTTGAAGTCGGCATGCGCGTCGAGCCACAACACGCGCAGCTTCTTGTTGGCCTCGCGGCAATGGCGCGCCACCGCGCTGATGCTGCCGATGCCCAGGCAATGGTCGCCGCCGAGCAGGATCGGCAGGCGGCCGAGCTTCAGCTCGGCCAGCATTGCGTCGTGCACCGTGCGGTTCCACTGCGCCACTTCGGCGAGATGGCGGTAGCCGTCCACCGGCGGCAGCCATGGGTTCGCCGGGCCGACGAGGTTGCCGCGGTCGATCACTTCGAGGCCATGGCCTTCCAGGATCGGCACGAGGTTGGCCACGCGCATCGCCTCCGGCCCCATGCTCGCGCCGCGCGCGCCGGCGCCGATGTCGGTCGGCGCGCCGATGATCGAGATCTGGGTGTTCATGCGGCGGGATTGTGGGCTATGCGGGCCGCCACAATCCAGTTCAGCTCACGACATCAAAAGCCATGAACACCCCAGACCTCACCGACACCGAGCCGCTGCACGAACCCACGCTGTGGCGCGACAACGGCTGGACCGCACGCGTCATCAAGAACAACGACGACGATGGCTGGGCTGTCGAGATGATCAAGGCCGGCGAGGCCGAGCCGGCGCTCGTCGGGCCGTGGACGATGGGGCGTGACAAGAAGAACCCGAAGCCACTGGACACGGCGGCGTTCAACACGCTGGTGAAAACGGCGTCCGAAGTCTTGCGCCGCCATGAGCAGCAGTTGCATGCGCTGCTGCACAAGAGCGTGTTTGTCGCGCACCGTGGCGGGCGCATCGAGGTCACGCTCGACATCGTGCCGGATGACGACGATGCGCATGCCGTGTTGACGGCGACGGATGCCGAGGGCAACGAGCTGGCGCGGGTGCGCGTGCCGGCCGCGTTCAAGCTCGGCCCGGCCAGCGCCGCGGCGTGGATCGAGAGCGGATTCGAGAAGCCGCGCTGACACAAGCTCCCCGTTCGCCCTGAGCTTGTCGAAGGGCTTCGACAAGCTCAGCCTGAACGGGGATCGTCACGGCCATTCATACGGTCCGTCTTACCGCCCCGCGCCACTTCGCTGCCGGTCCACCGCCACCGAGTTCACGGCCGACGCGTCGTGGCCCCAGGCGCTGCGGATGTGCGTGACGACCGCTGCCACGTCTTCGTTGGACAGTGCTATCGCAAACGGCGGCATGCCGTGCGGCCGCGGGTTGGCGGCGGTGGCCGGCCCGTAGCCGCCACCGAGCACGACACGGATGACGTTGTGGGGTGGGTCCATCACGACCGCGCGGTTGCCGCGCAGCGCGGGTGCGACGCCGGGGCTGCCTTCGCCTTGCTCGCCGTGGCAGTTGGCGCAGTGCTCTTCGTAGCGCTTGGCGCCGAGCGTGCGTTGCGCTGCCGGCGCCACCTCATGCGCCGGCGGCTGCGTGCGCCGCGACGGCAATGCGCGCAAGAACGTGGCAATGGCCTGCAGGTCATCGTCGGCCAGGTGTTGCGTGCTACCGGCGACGACGCTGGCCATCGGCCCACTCACCGTGGCGTGCGCGTTGCGGCCACTCTTCAACAGCGCCACCACGTCGGCCTGCGACCATTCGGCCATGCCGGCCTGGCGCGCATCGTCGAGCGCCGGTGCGAACCAGCTGTGTTCGGTGATGAAACCGCCGCGCACGTCGAGCGGCCCATCGGTGGCGCCCCAGGCGTTGCGCTGGCCGTGGCAGGCGCTGCAATGGCCGAGGCCGCCAACGAGGTAGGCGCCGCGATCGGCCGGCGGCGTGCCTGGCCTGAAGTACAGCGTGCGCCACACCGCCAACGCGGACTGCGTGCCATACGGCGCGCGCAATTCATGCGCGCGGTTGGTCTGCGCCACGGCAGGCACGGTGCGTAGGTGTGCAAAGAGATCGCGCACGTCGTCGCGCGAAACCTGCGTGAAGTTCGGGTACGGACACGCCGGCAACAGCCAGCGGCCATCGGCCGAGCGGCCGTTGTGCAGCGCGCGCCAGAAGTCGGTGGCGCTCCAGCGGCCGATGCCGGTCTCGGCGTCGGGTGTGAGGTTGGCGGCATAGACCGTGCCGAACGGCGTGGCCAGCGCACGGCCGCCGGCATACGGCGCGCCGCCGCGTGCGGTGTGGCAGCCGGCGCAGTGGCCGGCTTGCGCCAAGTAGGCGCCACGCGCGGCGTCGCCAGGGCCGCTGGCCGCAGGAGACTCGTCGAGGCGGTTGAGCGCGGCGATGGCGAGCGTGAGCAGCGCCGCGACGGCGACGATCACTGCAAAGGCGATCCGTTTCATCGCACGCCTCCGCCGCAGCGTTTGGGCGGCCGGTGCCGGCAAGGCTTCGGCCGCGCGTGCCGGCACGGGCACCGGCTGCGCAGCCAGCCATTGCGACACGGCGCTGATGTCGTCAGGCGCCAGCGCTTTCGCCACCTCGGCCATGCAGTCCGGCGCGAGCGCGCGCCGGTTGCCGGTGCGCCAGCCGCCGAGCTGCGCATTCAGATAGTCGCGCGGCAAACCGAGCAGCCCCGGCGTGGCCGGCAGCACGCCGGTCAGCGCGCTGCCATGGCAGGCCGCACACGCAGGAACGCCGAGCGCCGCATCGCCTTGCAGCGCCAGCGTGCGTCCGCGCTCCAGCATCGCCTGCGATGCCGTCGGCGGCTGCGGCGCAGGGTAGGGCAGGTCGATGGCTGCGAAGTGCGCCGCGATCTCGCGCAGGTAGGCCTCGCCCACAGGCCCGGCCAGCGGTTCGATCAGATTGGCCATCAACGCGTAGTGCCGGCGCCCGTCACGAAAACCGGTGAGCTGGTTGAACAGATAGCCGGCGGGCTTGCCGGCGATGCGCGGGTAGTAGCCGTCGGCCGCGGCGCGGCCCTGGTCGCCGTGGCAGGCGGTGCAGGCTTGCACGCGCTGGGCCATCGTGTCTGGCGCGGGCGGCGCGGCGTGGGCGGCGGACACCAGCGCTGCGAGCACGAGGCCAGCGCTGGCGGTTTTCATTTCACGGCCTCGCTGCCTTCTTTCGCGGTGAGCCACAGCCGCACATCGAATTCGAGCTGGTGGTACGCCGGCTCCATGTGCGTGCACAGCGCATAGAAAGCCTTGTCGTGCTCACGCACCTTCATGTGCGCGAGTTCGTGCACGACGATCATCTTCAGGAACTCGGCCGGCGCTTCCTTGAACACACTCGCCACGCGGATTTCGCGTTTGGCCTTGAGCTTCGTGCCTTGCACGCGCGACACGGTCGTGTGCGTGCCGAGCGCATTGCGCAACACCTGCAGCTTGTTGTCGTACGCCACCTTGGCCAGCGGCGCGGCGTTGCGCAGGTGCTCGGCCTTGAGTGCGGTCACGTAGTCGAACAGCGCGCGGTCGCTGCGCACGTCGTGCGTTTGCGGGTAGCGGCGCAGCACGCTGTCGAGCAATCGTTCCGTGCGGCGATGAGCTGCTGCGCTTTGGCCAGCAACTCGGGCGCGTAGCCGCGCAGGTACGGCAGCGCGCTCACGCTGCTGTCGGTCATGCGCAGGCGGCGCGCCGCTTCTTCGGCGCGCGCGTCGTCGATCTCGCGCATCACGGCCTGCAGATCGGCCGGGCGGTTGTCGCGCTCGTGGCGGCCGGTGAGCACGCTGTCCACGCTCAGCAGCCCGCGCGCATACAGCGCCCAGATCTCGGGGCCGTATTCGGTGGCCAGCAGCTCGGGTGCGAAGCGGCCGAAGAAGTCGCGCAGGTTGTCCACGTCGCGCAGCAGCATGCGCGCGGCGTGGTTGTTGCCGGCCGCGTCCACCGCCTGCGGCAGGTCGATGATCACCGGGCCGTCGGCGGCGAGCAGGATGTTGAACTCCGACAGGTCGCCGTGCACGACGCCGGCGCACAGCATGCGCACCACCTCCTGCAGCAGCGTGGCGTGGTGGGCGCGAGCGTCGTCGGGCGTGAAGGCCACGTCGTTCAGGCGCGGCGCGGCGTCGCCGTTGGCATCGGTGACCAGCTCCATCAGCAGCACGCCGTCGTGGAAGTTGTAGGGCCGCGGCACCCGCACGCCCGCCGCCGCGAGGCGGTACAGCGCATCCACTTCGGCGCTCTGCCACGCCGCCTCCTGCGACGCACGGCCGAAGCGCGTGCCCTTGGCCATCGCGCGCGCCTGGCGCGTGTTCTTGACCTTGCGGTTCTCGGTGTAGTCCACCGCCTGGCGGAAGCTGCGCTGGGTGGCTTCCTTGTAGACCTTGGCGCAGCGCGTCTCGTCGCCGCAGCGCACCACGTAGACCGTGGCTTCCTTGCCGCTCATCAGCTGGCGCGACACGCTGTCGATGAAGCCTTCGTCCTGGAGGGACTGGAGGCGGGCGGGGGTTTTCATGGCGGGATTGTCGCTGCGCTGCAAAAAAGATCGTGCAAGGGCGATGAAGGTATTTAATCGTTTAAAAGCGATGTATTGCACAAATCGCTTTAGAGCTATAAGCTGCAACCATGGACTACCCCCTCTTGCTTCCGGAGCAGTTGAAGAGTCACCTGAAATCGCTGCGCAAGGCCCGGGGCTTGACGCAGCTGCAGCTCGGCCGATTGCTCGGGCTGGGGCAAGTTCGAGTCGCTGAAATCGAAGCCAATCCAGCGGCGATCAGTGTCGATCAACTGTTCAAGCTGCTCTCGGCCCTCAATGTCAGTGTGGTGCTGCGCGAGAACGCGACCCACAACGAGGCCGTGGAACCGAAGGTCGGCAAGGTGGTGGCGAGCAAGCCTCGCGAGCTCGGGTCCAAGAGCAACAAGGGGCGTTGGTGAAATTTCCATGACCCAGGCGTTGAAAGTCTGGATGAACGGCGAGCCCGTGGGCACATGGGCTCGGCCGCGGGGCGGCTCGCATCGATTCACCTACGAAGCTTCGTGGGTGGGGTCGGAAAAATCGCGGCCCTTGTCTTTGTCGATCCCCATCACGGCAGGTGCGCGCGAGGTGCGCGGCGACGTGGTGGAGAACTACTTCGACAACCTGCTTCCCGACAACGAGGCCATCCGCAAACGTCTGCAAGCGCGGTTCCGCACCAAGAGCATCCAGGCTTTCGAGTTGTTGTCCGCCATCGGGCGCGACTGCGTGGGCGCCGTTCAACTGCTACCGCCAGACGCCGAGCCCACCGGCTTCAACACCATCGCCGCGACGCCGCTGTCCAGTGCTGCCATAGAAAAGTTGCTGCGAGATGTCGTCGTTCCCGGTGGCCTCGGCGGCACTGACGGTGCTGACTTCAGAATCTCCCTTGCCGGAGCCCAGGAGAAGACAGCCCTCGTGCGTCACAAAGGCAAGTGGTGCCTGCCGCAGGGCATGACCCCGACCACCCACATCTTCAAGCTTCCTCTGGGCCTCGTTGCCGGCGGGCAACTCGACTTGCGCGACTCGGTCGAAAACGAGTGGCTGTGCATGCAGTTCCTGCGCGCCCTGTCGCTGCCCACACCGCGGACCGACATCGCACGCTTTGGTGAACAGAAGGCCTTGGTCGTGGAGCGATTCGATCGTGCCTTCGTCGACAAGGACGATGGCGGCAAATGGATCGCCCGCCTGCCCCAAGAAGACTTCTGTCAGGCCACCGGCACCCCACCGTCGCAGAAGTACGAAGCCGACGGCGGCCCCGGCATCGCCGCCGGCCTGTCGTTGTTGGCCTCGAGCGTGTTCGCCGAGACCGACAAGATGTTGTTCGCCTGCGCCCAACTGGTCTTCTGGTTGTTGGCGGCGCCAGACGGGCATGCGAAGAACTTTTCGATCTTCCTGCTTCCCGGCAGTGCCTTCGAGATGACGCCCTTCTACGACGTGCTCTCCGCGTGGCCCGTCATTGGCAAAGGCGCCGGCAAACGCCCCTACCAGGACGCCAAACTCGCCATGGGTCTGAGGGCCAAGAACATGCATCGGGCCATGCAGGAGGTTCAGCCGAGGCACTGGCGCAGTTTGGCTGCACAAACCGGGAATGACGCAACGTGGTCCCGCATGCTGCAAGTCGTCGATGACGCGCCAGCCGCAATCGATGCGCTGCTGCACAAGCTCCCGGAACACTTTCCTGAGCCGGTGGCGATGTCGATTGCCGACGGCATCAATAGGCATTGCAAGGTTTTCAAGGCGGCGCTCAAGGCAGAGGCCCGCTGATGATGCGAGGCGATGCGGGGTGCCGCCGCTACCCCAGCGCGACGCTGAACACCCGCCCATCGTCGAGCAGCGCTGCCACGCCCTGACCCCCCGGCAGCGCGGCCGTCATCGCCAGGCGGGCGGGCAGGGCGACGGACGCCACCTCGGCCCAGGCCGCAGCCGCATCAAGCACGCGCAGGGCCAGGCCGTTCTGCTGTGGCAGCACGAGGCGCGGGCCGAGCCACACCGCCAGATCGAGCTCGCGCGAGCCGATGCGGTGCGTGCTGACGTTGTGCGCCACCGCGCGGCCGACGAGGCGCTGGCCTTCTGCGCGGTACTCGTGCAGCACGCCGCCGATGTGCGGCGTGTGCACGGCCAGCACGCGCTGGCCATCGGTGGTGGGCGCCATCCAGCGATTGGGCGTGCCCAGCGGCTCGCCCAGCGCGGCCCATTGCAGGCGCCGCGGCTGTGCCGGGTCGGCCGCCACCAGCCCGAGTTGGCCGCCCTGCAGGCCCGCGCGCACGGTGAGCAGCGCGCTGCCGCGGCCCAGCGCCACCGCGCGCGGCGCGATGTCTTCGATCACATGCGGCGCCGGCAGCACCAGCTCGCGCATCAGCTCCAGGCTGTGGCGCTCGAGCCAGAGCACGCGCGTGGCCTCGACGCCGTCGCCGAGCACGCCATGCGTGTAGCGCTGGCTGTCGGGCCCGGCCAGCAGCACCAGGTGGCCGCCGTCGCCGCGCGCGTCCAGGTCCACCTGCAGCGGCCGCGCGTCGGGCAGCACGGCGTCGGCCGAGCGCGCCACCACGGCCCAGGCCTGGTTGGCATCGGGCTCCAAGCGAAGCACCTGGTGGCTGCCTGCCGCCACGCCGATCACCGCCAGCGGCAGCACCAGCAAACCGGCCTGCGGCGCCAACGCGTCGCGCGGGCCGCGCTGCACGGTGCCGCCTTGCCACACCCACAGCCCGCCATCGGCATGCCGCGCGGCGATGCGGCCGTGGCCGCTGGCCAGCGGCGTGAGCGGATCGAGCCCGTTGGCGAGTCGGGTGGCTGCGGCGCCGCTCGCCGACAGAGCCCACAGCGCACCACTGGCGCCCACCGCGAGCAGGCCGCTGGGGCCGCCGGCGCGTATTTGCTGCAATGGCTCCGCGGCCGGGATGCTGCGCGCGGCCCACGCGGCTTGTGCCGGGGCCGCGGGCGACAGCAGGGCGCCGAGGGCCAGCCATTGGCGGCGCGAGATGCCGCCGCCGCAGCGCACCCTGTGGACCGTCGCTTTCTCGCCGTTCTTCAATTGCCGAGACACGATGTCGATGAAGCCTTCGTCCTGGAGGGACTGGAGGCGGGCGGGGGTTTCATCGGGGGATTGTCGTTCTCGCTCCGACAAGAGCTCCCAACCTCAAAATTGCCAACTGGACGACCGGAGTGACATGACATGAAACAAGGCTGGATTCTTCAGACAACCGACACCCGCCGGGCCTTCTCGAAGTTGACTTGGGTTCCCTTGAGGGCGTCGATTCGCGATGAGAAGGGCGATGTGCGGCAGGTGGGCCACACCGGCGAGTACTTTGGTTGTGGTTCGGCTGCGTTCCCGCCGCAGCATCGGGAAGCGGCCGAACGGCTCGGCTGGAGCGACATCGGGATAGGCCACAACGCGCGGCCCTACGCCTACAAAGATGGCGACTACAAGTCTATCGACCAGTACCAGTACAACGACAAGGAGCCGATCGGGGTCGAGCTTGTTTTCGAGCACCCACAGCCCGTGGTCGGCGGAGCGCTCTGGATCTTGAATCCGGACCTAGTCGTTGCGCTTGGCCTGATCAAGGAAGGTCCAAACTGGGTGAGGCCGGAAGAGGACTTCGTCGTCGTCGCCCGGGAGGTCCTCGACGACGAAGGACGCCATCGCCTGATCGAGGTCAAGCGGGAGTTTCTGATCGACTACCTGGCCGCGAGGAAGCTGTCGCTTCGGCTGTCCTACTACCGGCAACGGGTCGAGAACGTCGCCACGCTCGAAGGCTGCGCGTACGCGACCTTGACGGACAGCCGCGAGGATCGAGATGGGGGGCGTTTCGAGCTCCGGGTGCGTACCCTTGACGACGTCTATGGGGGAAGCTGGGCCATGATGAGGGTCTGGCGAACAGACGTTGACGAACAAGAAGACGCGCCGGTGATGGGGCCGGAGAGAGACGACAACACCGCCTACCAGACCACACAGGGGCATCGACGCGGGTTCGCGGGCGTGCGAGTTGAGGGCGAGTTCTGGCGCGACGAGTGGATCGAGCACCTTGGGCAGAGCGTGCGTGTCCGGGGGGATGCGGACAAGGCCCTACCGCAGTTCATCGTGGAGACCGATGGGAAGCGGATGGCGTCTGCCGACCTCGACGACGAGGACATCGGACGGTGGTTGTGGTTTCGCTCCACCGTCGTCACTGAACTGCTGACCCACCGAGGCTTTACCCTGCAGTGGTACACGGCGGACACCGGCGGCATTCGATCCACGTCCGGATATGTGGCGCACTTCGGCATCAACGCGTCGGAACTGGTCACGGTCTATGCCTACGACGTTGCCCGCCTTGCCGGTTGGGAGCAGCACGTATGGGCCGCCCACAACGTGCTTCCGGACGGCAAGGTGTCAGGCGAGCTGCTCGACTCGCAGGTGAAGGCAATGCCCGCATCGACAGATGCTGTTGAAGTGCTGCTGTTTCGCAGCATGCGAATGCTGGAGGGCGGGTGTCGTGATCGGCAGGGCAGCCGGCTGTTCAGTCATGACATCGATGACGACGAGTCAATGCAGCAGGTGTCTCGATTCGCTAGCAGGGATCAAGCCTCCTTGCTGAGGCTTGCCAAGGAGCTTGTTCGAGTCTTCTCAGATCGGCTCGACATCCGTGCTCTGCGCCGCCTCTCGACTCACGCCGAGAAGGAGAGGCTGGGTTCGAACAAGCTCCTCCAGGACGTCCTCGCCCAGAAGATTGGCCCTGAAGCTGCGCACAAGGTGTTTGGTGTGATCGCGGGCGCGTATGACATGCGACTTGGGGATGCGCACCCGACCAGTTCGAAGATTGGCGATGCCTTGAAGCTGGCCGGAATCGATACAACGCAATCGTTCCTGAAGCAGGGGGAGCAACTCATCGGCAACTTCGGCCATGCGATCTGGATGATCGGAAAGCTGCTCTTCGAAGAAAGGCGTGATGAGGATGCTGTGGATCCTCATTGCTCGGATGAAGTGTGATTGGCGGGGAGTTCCCCCTGCGCGACTGAGTGCGCACGGCGTTTAAGAATGTGACGTTCGCTTCCCTGTCATCGACACGTTCCACGTAACAAGCCTAGAGCTGCGGTTGTTGCAGATCCAGCGCTCGACCGCAGCGGCTATGCCTTCCGCGTCTGCTCCTAGGGCGGCGAAGCAAGACACTGGTGGGCCCAATTGCTCGATGACGGCACGAAGCCTATGGCCGTTGATACATCGAACCTCATATTCGGCAACGCCCAAGCTGTGCAACTCAACCTCGAGGTGCCGCCAGCACTGGCTGTGGAACAGCTGGTTCTCAATCTTCAGCCCTGATTCGAGGTCGATTGCTGGCGACTCGCGCCAGCGGTCGCGCATCCGATTTCGCGATATGCCGACGTATCGGATGGTGAGGTCGTGACGTCCGGCGACGAGGTACAGACATGGTGTGCGCTCGCCCCACACCGTGGAATCCAGCACTGTGTACTTGGCACGCAGCCACGGTCCATACCGCCCATCAGACGCGGGAACGCTGCGTCGCCAGCGCTGACCGCCAATGCTGTGAATATGGAGCACAGGCGTGGACGCCTGATAGATCTCAATGGCGAGTTGCTCTGCTCGCTCTTGACTAACTACTGTCATCAATCATCCTGACTCGTCTTGAGGTAGTCATATCAATTGTCCCAACGTTGCGCAGGATCGCATCCATCACCCACCCCTGCGCGCCGCCCTCTCATCTGCGCCAGCGGCCGCTTCCCCTTCAACTGCCGCTCGATCCCGTCGTTGAGCTGCCCTCGCAGCGCCAGCACCTCCTGCAGATGCCCATAGGCGCCGGGAAAGCGCAGGTCCAGCCACAGCCACAGCGTGCAGGCGCGCAGCGCCTGCTCCATCGCGTCGAGCCGGCTGTGGCCGTCCACCTGGTCCAGGAACCACGGCGCGCCGGCTTGGCCCGAGTAGGCGTGCTGGCCGGCCCAGTCGAGGAAGTGCTGCAGCTGCTGCTCGGTGCGCGTGTCCACCGGCGCCTGGGCGTAGATGAAGCGCTCCTTGAGCGACAGGCGCGCGGCGCAATCGTCGAGCTGCTCGGCCAGCGTCAGCATCTGCTCCAGCTCGGCCACCGCGAAGTGCGCGTCGTCGAGCTTCAGCTGCTCGACGAAGACGCCGAGCACGTCGCGCAGCCGCGTCATCTGCAGGCGCGAGGCGATGGTCTGCACATGCCAGTTGTTCGGCGCCACCGGCGCCTTGAAGTCGCGCGGCGCGCGCGGCGTTTTCGGCAGCAGCTCGGTCAGCAGCTTCAGCGCGCCGGGCTCGGCCTCCTTCAGCACGCCGACGAAACCTTCCTCGTGGATGCCGAAGCGCCCGGCGCGGCCGGCGATCTGGTGCACCTCGCTCTCGCCGAGCGGGCGGTCGTCGATGCCGTCGAACTTGGTCATGGTGCTGAACAGCACGCGCCGGATCGGCAGGTTCAGGCCCATGCCGATGGCGTCCGTCGCCACCAGGATGTGCGAGGCGCCTTCGGCAAAGCGCTCGGCCTCGCGCTTGCGCACCTCGGGCGGCAGCGCGCCGTAGATCACGCTCACCGGGTGGCCGGCGGCGGCGATCTGGTCGCGCAGCATCAGCACGTCGCGGCGGCTGAAGGCCACCACCGCATCGCCGAGCGTCAGCGAGGGCAGCGGCACCGGCTGCGGCAGCAGCTGCACATGCTGCTTGCGCTCGAAGTGGCGCACGGTGCAGCGCTCGCCGCACAGGCCGAGCAGGTTCTCGATGGCCGGCACCGCGTAGGCCGAGCAGATGACGATCACCTCGCTCGCCGGCACGGCCACGATGGCCTGCGTCCAGGCCCAGCCGCGCGAGCCGTCGAAGATCATCTGCGCTTCGTCGATCACGGCGCAGTCGATGACGGTGTTGGTGCCCACCATCTCGATCGTGCTGCTGACCACGCGCGCGCCGGGCGCCGGCACGTTCTCTTCGCCGGTGAGCAGCGAGCAGGGCACGCCGCGCGCCACCAGCCGGTCTCGGCCTTCCAGCGCGAGCAGGCGCAGCGGCGCCAGGTAGGCGCCGCTGGCCGCCTGCGCCAGGCGCTCGAAGGCGGCGTGGGTCTTGCCGCTGTTGGGCGGGCCGACGTAGAGCGTGACCTTGCGCTGCAGCTGCCGCGCCTTGGCAAAGGTGTCGGGGTAGCCCTGGAAGGCGAGGTCGGAGTTCAGGCCGGCCAGCGCGTCGAGCTCGCTGGTCTGGCGTTCCCAGCGGTCCTGCGCGCGCGAGCACGCGGCCTTCAGCTCGGGCAGCGGCAGCGGCGTGGTGCACTCGGCCTGCAGGCGCGGCAGCAGCGACGCCAGGTGTTCGGCAGACAAGGAGCGGCTGCGTTCGATCAGCGCTTCCAGGTGCGCGCGGATCGCGGGGGCCTCCGGGTGCTGCGGCGCAGGCCCGAGCGCGGCCTGCAGCGCCGCCGCATCGCCGGTGCGAAAGAACGCCCACACCGCATCGGCACTCACCGGCACGCGGAACAGCACCGGCACCGCCCAGCCCGGCTCCGACAGCGTGAGCGTGTGGCGGATCAGGCGCGTCCACACGCCGGCGCGGCGCGACACCGCCATCTGCTCCAACGCGGCTGTGCGCTCGAGCATCAGCGGGCGCGCCTTCGGGCCGCTGCCCACCGCGTCGAGGTGGGCCAGCGCGGCGTCGATCAGCGCCGGGTCGATCCAGCGGCTCGGCCGCTGGCCGGGCACGGGCTTTTGCAGCAGCACGAGGCCGAGCGTGTCGAGATGGGTCTCGAAGTCGGCATGCGTGTCGGCTAGGTAGTCGGCCGGCTTGGTCACCTGCGGCAGGTGATGCACGGCGTGGCGGATGCGCGCGAGCTGCGCCTCGCCGATGTGCGGCGGCAGGCGTTGCGCGTGGCTGGGGATGGGCAGGAGGGGTTGTGGCACGGCACGGATAATCGCCGATGAACGCGGCCTGGCGGCCGGCGGAGGAAATCGATTGACACGGGGCACAGCGCATCCGGTGCGGTTTTGCACCGCCGCCGACGGCACGCGCATCGCGTACGAGCAGCTCGGCAGCGGGCCGCCGATCGTCAAGGCGGCCAACTGGATGTCGCACCTCGACGAAGACCGCGACAGCCCGTTGTGGCGCCACTGGCTGCAATTGCTGTCCGACGGGCGCCAGCTGACGCGCCTGGACGGCCGCGGCTACGGCCTGTCGGAACGCCATCCGCGCCAGCTCACTTTCGAGGCGATGGTGAGCGACCTCGAAGCCGTCGTCGATGCGGTCAAGCTGCCGCGCTTTCCGATCCTCGGCTTCTGCCATGGGGGCCCGCTGGCGATCGCCTACGCCGCGCGGCACCCCGAGCGGGTCAGCTGCCTGGTGCTGTGCGGCACCTATGCGCAAGGGCTGGCGCGGCGCGACACCAGCGAGCGCGGCGCGGCCGAGCGCGAGCTGCTGCTGCGCACGATCGAGATCGGCTGGGGCCAAGACAACCCGGCCTACCGCCAGGTGTTCGCGACCAAGGCGGTGCCGGAGGCGCCGGCCGATGTGTTCACTGCGTACTGCCGCATCCAGCTGGCGTCGGCCGACCCGCAGGCCGCGATGGCCCTGACCCAGGTGTTCTGGGACATCGACGTGCTGGCCCTGCTGGCGCAGGTGCGCTGCCCGACCCTGGTGCTGCACGCGGCGCGCGATGCGCTGGTGCCGCATGAGCAGGGCCACCTGCTGGCGCGCACGATCGCGCACGCGCGCCTCGTATCGCTCGATTCGGGCAACCACGACCTGCTGGCCACCGAGCCGGCGTGGCCGGTGCTGTGCCACGAGGTGCGGACCTTCCTCGCCGAGCACGATGCGGCCGCCGCCGTGCAGGGCGGGCGCTCGCTCGACGCGCTGAGCGAGCGCGAACGCGCAGTGCTCGAACAGATCGCCCGCGGTCTGGACAACGACGAGATCGCCGCGGCGCTGCACCTGAGCGAGAAGACGGTGCGCAACTACGTCACCAGCATCTTCGCCAAGCTCGACCTCGCGAGCCGCAACCGCGCCATCGTCTGGGCGCGCGACGCCGGGCTCGGCCGCGCCGGCGGCCCGCAGCCTTAACTGGCTCGTCGCGCTCGGCACCGACGCGGGACGCTCGTCCCGCCAGCGCATCGCAAGTCAGGGCCTTCGCCCCAAGACGCCTGCGCGGCGCGCGGCTGCAATACAGGCCTTGTCCACTCCTTAGCGAGGCCCCATGCAAACCAACACATTCCACGTCGATCGCGCGCGGGATCGTCACCACCCTGCTGCCCGACGGCAGCGTCGCACGCATGCCGTTGGGCGACTTCCTCGACTCGCGACGGCGGATTGCGCACGAGCTGCGCCAGGCCGCAATCGACGCCGCCTTCGACGAGCTGCTGCGGCGCCTGAGCCGGCTGGTCCGGCGCGTCAACGCGCGCCTGCGCCGCAGGGTGCAGAGCCTCGCCGCCGTGCCGAGGAGTCAGCCATGACACCGGCCCTGCGCAGGTGGCCTCGATAATCGCCCATGAACACTCGCGCAGCGCCTTCCACGACATCGACCGACGCGTTCAGCAGCCTGCCGCTGCCGCCGCAGACGCTGGAGAACCTGCAGCGCCTGGGCTACACGCGCATGACGCCGATCCAGGCGGCGAGCCTGCCGCTGGCGCTGGCCGGCAAGGACCTGATCGCGCAGGCCAAGACCGGCAGCGGCAAGACGGCAGCGTTTGCGCTGGCGCTGCTGGCCAACCTGAACCCGCGCCGCTTCGCGGTACAGGCGCTGGTGCTGTGCCCGACACGCGAACTCGCCGAGCAGGTGACGCAGGAGGTGCGGCGCTTGGCGCGCGCCGAGGATCACATCAAGGTGCTCACGCTCTGCGGCGGCAGCATGATGCGCACGCAACTGGCGAGCCTGGAGCACGGCGCGCACATCGTCGTCGGCACGCCGGGGCGGATCATGGATCACCTGGAGCGCGGCAGCCTGAACCTCGAGGCGCTGAACACGCTGGTGCTGGACGAGGCCGATCGCATGCTCGACATGGGCTTTCACGACGACATCGCCACCGTCGCCAAGCAGTGCCCGAAGCAGCGCCAGACGCTGCTGTTCTCGGCGACGTACCCGGAAGGCATCGCCAAGCTGAGTGCCGCCTTCATGCGCGAGCCGCAGACGGTGACGGTGGCCGAGCAGCACAGCGCGACGAAGATTCGCCAGTTGTTCTTCGAGATTCGTGAAGACGAGCGCCTGCACGCGGTGTCGCTGCTGCTGAACCACTACCGGCCGGTGAGCACGCTGGCTTTCTGCAACACCAAGCAGCAATGCCGCAACCTCGTCGATGTGCTGAAGGCGCAGGGCTTTGCGGCGCTCGAACTGCACGGCGACCTCGACCAGCGCGACCGCGACCAGGTGCTGGTGCAGTTTGCCAACCGCAGTTGCAGCATCCTTGTCGCCACCGACATTGCCGCGCGCGGCCTCGACATCGCCGAGCTCGAAGCGGTGATCAACGTCGATGTCACGCCCGAACCGGCGACGCACACGCACCGCATCGGCCGCACGGGGCGCGTGGATGCCGAGGGCTGGGCGTTCAGTCTGGCGACGCTGGACGAGATGGGCCGTGTCGGCCAGATCGAGCATGTGCTGGGCTTCAAGTCGGAGTGGCAGCCGCTCGCGTCGCTGACGCCGGCAAGCGGCGAGCCGTTGTTGCCGCCGATGCAGACGCTGCAGATCCTCGGCGGCCGCAAGGAGAAGATCCGGCCCGGTGACGTGCTGGGCGCGCTGACCAAGGACCTGGGCTACGCCGCGGCGCAGATCGGCAAGATCAACGTCAACGAGTTTTCGACCTACGTGGCGGTGGAGCGCGGCGTGGCGGGCCAGGTGCTGAAGAAGCTGTCGGGCGCCAAGGTCAAGGGGCGGGCGGTGAAGGTGCGGATGCTGGAAGGGTGAAAACAGAAGGTGTAGATACGACATGTATACTTCGAACTTTCAAGGTCTTGGAGACAGTCATGAACGTAGCCAAACTGTTCACGCATGGCGGTAGCCAGGCCGTGCGCCTGCCCAAGGAGTTCCGCTTCGAAGGCACTGAAGTTCATGTGCGCAGGGTTGGCAACGAAGTGGTGCTGAGCCCACAGCCCCCCGTTGACCTGCAAGCCATGTTGGATGCGCTGGAGGGCTTTGAGCCCGGTACGCAAGTGCAGCGCGAGCAACCCGCGTCGCAACGCCGCGCTGCCATCGAGCCGAGGCGCTGATGCGCTACATGCTCGATACTGACATCTGCATCTACACCATCAACGAACGGCCGGCCGCCGTGCTGCGCGCGTTTCGACAATTTCAGAGCGCGGGGCTGGGCATCTCTTCGGTGACCGCGGCCGAGCTGTTTTTCGGCGTGGCTCGAACAGGTTCGCAGCGCAACCTCGATGCGCTGCGCCGCTTCATCGCCACACTCGAAGTGGCGTCATTCGACGCCGTCGCGGCCGAGGTAAGCGGGTCATTGCGCGCATGGCTGACGTCTCAAGGCACACCAATCGGCCCTTACGACACCCTGATTGCAGCGCATGCCCATGCGTTGGGTGTCACGCTCGTCAGCAACAACACGCGCGAGTTCGAGCGTGTGCCCGGGTTGAAGGTTGAGAACTGGGCTGTGGGCGAATAGCAGCGCCCGGCTCAAACGTCGTCCGCAAACTCGCCCGTCATCGTCTCCGGCGCATCGAGCCCGAGCGCAGATTCCAGCACGGCCCAGGCTTCCTCCGCGGTCTCGACGAGGTGGAACAGCTTCAGGTCTTCGGCGGCGATCATGCCGGTCTCGACGAGCCAGTCGAAGTTGACCAGCTTGCTCCAGAACTCGCGGCCGACGAGCACGATCGGGCGCTTGCGCACCTTGCCGGTCTGCGTCAGCGTCAGCACTTCGAACATCTCGTCCAGCGTGCCGAACCCGCCGGGGAAGCACACCAGGCCCGCCGAGCGCATCAGGAAGTGCATCTTGCGCAGCGCGAAGTAGTGGAACTGGAAACACAGGCGCGGCGTGATGTAGGCGTTGGGTTCCTGCTCGTGCGGCAGCACGATGTTCAGGCCGATGCTCGGCCCGCCGGCTTCGCTGGCGCCGCGGTTGCCGGCTTCCATGATGCCGGGGCCGCCGCCGGTGACGACGACGATCTTCTCGTCGAGCTTCTTGCTGGCCTTGGTGATCAGCAACGAGAGTTGCCGCGCTTCTTCGTAGTAGCGCGACATGTGCAGCGCCATGCGCGCGCGCGCTGTCGCTGCCTTGTCGTTGCCGGTTTCTGCTGCGGCCAGCCGATCTGCGGCGACATCCATCGGCATCAGGCGCGCGCTGCCGAAGATGACGATCGTGGCGACGATGCGCTCTTCCTGCAGGATCAGCTCGGGCTTGAGCAACTCGAGCTGCATGCGCACCGGCCGCAGGTCTTCGCGCAGCAGGAAACGCTCGTCGGTGAAGGCCAGGCGGTAGCTGCTCTCGGGGCCGTCGTAGCGCGCAGTGGGCTTGAGCGCGTGCGCTTCTTCCTCGGCGCTGGGAAAGTTGCGGGCGCTGATGTCGGTGGGCTTCGGGCTCATTGCAAGGCTTGTGTAGCGAGAGCCCGCGAGCTTACGCCTGCGGGGAGAGGGTGCTGACGTAGTCGTGCTGCGCTGTCGACACCGTCGAGACGCGGTACTCGACCGGCTTGTCGTTGAAGGTCAGTGCCGTGCGCCGCACCTGGAGCACAGCGCTGCCGGGCGCTACGCCGAGCACGCGCGCAACCGTGCGATCCGCCGCCACGGCACGCACACGCTCGGTGGCGCGCAGCACGGTGATGGCGTGCTCGGTCTGGTAGAGGTGGTAGATCGTGCTCGGCCGCTCGCGCACTCGCTTTTCTGTCAGGCCGCGAAACAGCGCGGCGGGCAGGGCGAGCCGGTCGTACACCACCGGCCGGCCCTGCAGCGACAAGCGGTTCTCGATCAGGATCGCCGCATCGCCGGTGCGGCGTGCCAGCGCGCTCGCAGCCTCGTCGTCGAGCTTTCCGCGTTCGAACGAGAGCAGCTCGACGGCGGGCGCATCGCGCGCGCCGTCGCTGCGCTCGACATGAAAGAACTGGAAGACGAAACGCTCCGTCGTGTGCGTGGCAACAAAGGTGCCGCGGCCTTGGCGCCGCACGAGGATGCGCTCTGCCACCAGTTCGCCGACGGCGTGGCGCAGCGTGCCGATCGATACGCCGAGCGCCGCGGCCAGCGTGGCTTCGTTGGGCAGCGCGCTGGCCGCCGCGTACCGGCCTGCCTCGATGGCGGCGAGCAGCGCACGCTTGGCCTGGCGGTACAAGGGCGCGCCGGCGGCGTCCGGCGGCAGGCGGTCGAATGGCAGGGCAGGCTTCATGGCGCGGCCGATGCTAGCTCCGCCGCACTTGTCCTTCAAGTCATATGAATGACACGGTTGACGCACCGTGCGCCGTCACTAAACTGGTGGCATTCGTTGATCAACCCGACAAGGAGCGCGCATGAATCATTTCGTGCTGCACGACACCAAGGACTCGGTGGCCGTGGTGGTGGTGGAAGGCGTCAAGACCGGCATGGAACTGACGGGATGGATCATGGACGAGGACAAGATGACCAACGTCGTCGCGCGCTCGGACATCCCCATCGGCCACAAGGTCGCGCTGCGCGACATGGCCGTGGGCGATACGGTGTGGAAGTACGGCATCGACATGGGCAAGGTCGTCGCGCCGATCAAGGCCGGTGAACATGCGCATGTTCACAACATCAAAACCAAGAGGTGGTAACGGACTGACCACCCCCGGAGCGGCTGTCGCCGCTCCCCCTCAAGGGGGCACCGCCAGTGGCCCGGCAAAGCCGGCTCCACGGCGGTTGCTCGGAAAGAACTGGACCTCGGAGCAACTCAAATGAGCGTTATCAGCAGCAACACCACCTTCCTCGGCTATCGCCGCGAAAACGGCCGCGTGGGCATCCGCAACCACGTCATCATCCTGCCGCTGGACGATCTGTCCAACGCGGCGGCCGAGGCGGTGGCGCACAACATCAAGGGTGCGCTGGCGATCCCGCATCCATATGGCCGGCTGCAATTCGGCGCCGACCTCGACCTGCACTTCCGCACCTTGATCGGCGCCGGCTGCAACCCCAATGTCGCAGCGGTCGTCGTCATCGGCATCGAAGACGGCTGGACGAAGAAGGTGGTCGATGGCATTGCCACCACGGGCAAGCCCGTCAGCGGCTTCGGCATCGAGGGCCACGGCGACCACGAGACGATCATGAAGGCCAGCAAGGTGGCGCGTGAGTACGTGCAGTGGGCGAGCGAGAAGCAGCGCGAGGCCTGCGCGATCTCCGAGCTCTGGGTCAGCACCAAGTGCGGCGAGAGCGACACCACCAGCGGCTGCGGCGCCAATCCGACCGTGGGCAATGCCTTCGACAAGCTGCACCCGCTCGGCAACTACCTGTGCTTCGGCGAGACGAGCGAGATCACGGGCGGCGAGAAGATCGTCGAGCAGCGTTGCAAGACGCCGGAGGTGGCCCAGCAGTTCATGTTCATGTTCAACCGCTACCAGGACATGATCAACCGCCACAAGACCAGCGACCTGTCGGACAGCCAGCCGACCAAGGGCAACATCGCCGGTGGCCTGACGACCATCGAAGAAAAAGCCCTCGGCAACATCCAGAAGATCGGCAAGAAGTGCACCGTCGATGGCGTGATCGACAAGGCCGAGATGCCGACGCACCCGGGCCTGTGGTTCATGGACTCTTCTTCCGCTGCCGCCGAGATGGTGACGCTGTGCGCAGCCTCGGGTTACGCGGTGCACTTCTTCCCGACGGGCCAGGGCAACGTGATCGGCAACCCGATCTTGCCGGTCATCAAGATCTGCGCCAACCCGCGCACCGTGCGCCTGATGAGTGAGCATGTGGACGTGGACACGAGCGGCCTGCTGCAACGCGAGATCACGCTCGATCAGGCGGGCGACAAGCTGCTCGAGTGCATGTTGCGCACGGCCAATGGAAGGCTGACGGCAGCCGAAGCCTTGGGGCATCGGGAGTTCGTGCTGACGCGCTTGTACGAGTCGGCTTGATGGCCGCGCCGCGCCGGGCCGTCCCAAGCAAGCGGCCGTCCCCGCGGGGGACCGGCCGCGGTACGCTGCGGACGAGGGGCTGACATGCCGCGCATCGTCGTCACCGAGTTCATCGACGAGCGGGCGTTGCCTGCGCTTTGCGCGCAACACGATGTGCTGTACGACGCCAAACTCGTCGATGACCTGCCGCGTTTGCTGACGGAAGCGGCCAGCGCCGACGCGATCATCGTGCGCAACCGCACGCAGGTGCGCGGTGAACTGCTGTCGGCGTTGAAGCAATGCCGCGTCGTCGGCCGGCTCGGCGTTGGTCTGGACAACATCGACGTGCCGGGTTGCGAGGCGCGTGGCATGCAGGTGATTCCTGCGACCGGTGCCAACGCTCTGTCCGTGGCCGAGTACGTGATCGCGAGCGCGATGCTGCTGCTGCGCGGCGCTTACCAGAGCACGGGCGCGGTCGCTGCCGGCCAGTGGCCGCGCAGTGCGTTGTCGAATGGCCGCGAGATCGCCGGCAAGACACTGGGCCTGATCGGTTTCGGCTCGATCGGCCAGTTGACGGCGAAGCTGGCGCAGGGCCTCGGCATGAGCGTGATCGCCTTCGACGCGATGATGGACGCCGACCACCCGGCCTTCGCCACGAGCAGCGTTCGTTTCGCTGGCCTCGACGAAGTGATCACGACCGCCGACGTGGTCAGCCTGCATGTGCCGTTGGTGGATTCCACGCGCAACCTGTTCGACGCGCACCGTATCGCCTCGATGAAGCGCGGTGCCGTGCTGATCAACACCGCGCGCGGTGGCATCGTCGATGAGCTGGCGCTCGCGGCGGCGCTGAAGGGCGGCGTGCTCGGCGGCGCGGCGATCGATGTGTTCGACAAGGAACCGCTGCCGGCGTCCGGGCACTTCAAGGACTGCCCGAACCTGCTGCTGACACCTCACATCGCCGGCGTTTGCGCTGAAAGCAACGAGCGCGTGAGTTTCCTGATCGCCGAGAAAGTGCTGGAGGCCCTTTCGTGAGGTTCACGTCGTGAGGTTCACGTGAAAGTGCCGGCCGACGAACTGCGTGCGATGGTGCAAGGCGCGCTGCAGCGCGCCGGTGCAGGCGAAGCGATGGCCAGATCGACCGCCCGCGCGCTGGTGCTCGCCGAGGCGCAGGGCATCGGCTCGCATGGGCTGTCGCGCGTGGCGCAGTACGCCACGCACCTGAAGAACGGCCGCGCGGATGGCACTGCGGTGCCGCGCGTGCTGAAGATGTGCAGCGCCGCGGTGCAGATCGACGCCGGACAGGGGCTGGCTTTCCCGGCCTGCGAGCTTGCCGTCCAGGAAGCGATCGCTCGCGCGAGGGAGCACGGTGTGGCGATTGCCGGCGTCGCGAACAGCCACCACGCCGGCGTGATCGTCGATCACTTGCGGCCGGTGGCCGCGGCCGGCATGGTCGGGCTCGGGCTGGCCAACTCGCCCGCGGCGATGCCGGCCGCGGGTGGTCGGCATCCGATCTTCGGCACGAATCCAGTCGCCGCGGCGTTCCCGCGGCGCAGCGGCGACGCCTTGCTGATCGACCTCAGCCTGTCTGAAGTCGCGCGCGGCAAGGTGATGGTTGCCGCGAAGAAAGGCGAGCCGATCCCGCTCGGCTGGGCGCTCGATGCCCAGGGCCAGCCGACGACGGACGCGAAGGCGGCGCTTGAAGGCTCGATGCTGCCGATGGGCGCCGCCACGTCGACCAAGGGTGCGATGCTCGCATTGATCGTCGAGTTGCTCGTCACCGCGGTGATCGGCGCGCAGTTCGGCTTCGAGGCGTCGAGCTTCTTCGTCGACGAAGGCAATGCGCCGCGCATCGGCCAAGTTGTTCATCGTGATCGATCCGGGCGCACTCGCCGGTCATGCCAGTTACCTGGCCCGTGTGGAGGTGCTCGTGGCGGAGATGTTGAAGGACGACGGCGTGCGCCTGCCCGGTGCGCGGCGCGAGGCGCTGCGGCGTCGCGCCGAAGCCGAAGGCATCGAGGTCAGCGAGGCGGTGTTAGCCTCTCTGCGTGAGTCCGACTAGAAGACCTCTGCGCGTGGCCTGCGTCGGCCATGCCGCTTTCGACCACGTGTTCGAGATCGACGCCTTCGCCACCGAACCGACGAAGACGATCGCACGGGGCTACGCCACGCGGGCTGGCGGCATGTCGCTGCACGCTGCGATTGCGGCCTCGCGGCTCGGCGCGTCGGTGCGGTTGCTCGGCCGCGTCGGCGAGGACAACAACGCCGCCTTCCTGCGCGCGCGCCTGGTGGCCGAAGGTGTCGAAGCGCTCGGGCTCGAGAGCGTGCGCGGCACGCAGACCTCGCTGGCAACGGTGGTGGTCGATGCGCAGGGTGCGCGCCAGATCTACATCCACCGCGGCGATGCCATCGAGCGCGCGCATGCGCTCGACACGCGCCAGCTCGAGGGCGCCGACGTCGTGCTCGCTGATCCGCGCTGGCTCGAAGGTGCGGCTGCCGCTCTGACGTGGGCGCGTGCGCATGGCGTGCCCTCGCTGCTCGATGCCGACGTGGCGCCGCTGCTGGCGCTCGACCGTCTCGTGCCGCTGGCGCGCTGGGTCGCCTTCTCTGCGCCCGGCCTGGCACTGTGGGCTCGGGGCCGGCCGCGCGACGAAGCGCTCGCTGCCGCTTGCGCTCTCGGCCCCCGCCTGGCGCTGGTGACCCTGGGTGCCGACGGTGCGCGCTGGCTCGATGCGCAAGGCACGGCGATTCAAGTGCAGCCGCCTGCGGTGCAGGCGATCGACACCACGGGTGCCGGTGACGTGTTCCACGCGGCGCTGGCGATGGCGCTGACCGAAGGGCAGGGCACGGCGCAAGCCGTGAACTGGGCCTGCGCCGCGGCCGCGTTCAAGTGCGAGCGGGGCTTCGGTGCCGAGGGCGCGCCAACACGCGCAGAACTCGACGCGTGGTTGCGCCGGCGAGCGCGTTAGCGTTTTGCACGCGCCTTCGGTGGCGGCCCCGACGATTCGCGCACGACGAGTGAGACCTGGATCTGCGTCGCGCGCGGCAGCTCCTCACCCGCCAGCGCCGCCAGCACACGATCCGCAGCGCAGCGCCACATCTCGTCGGCCGGCACATGCACCGTGGTCAGCGCCGGGCGCAGGTGCGCGGCGAGTTCGAGATCGTCGAAGCCGATGATCGAGAGTTGCTGCGGCACGGCCACGCCCATGCGCTGCGCTTCGAGCAACGCGCCGAAGGCGAGCACATCGTTGCCGCAGACGATCGCCGTCGGCGGCGGGTCGGTCGCCATCAACTGGCGCAGGCCTTCGCGCGCCGCTTCCAGGCCGTAGCGGCGCTCGACCAGGCGTGACGCAGGCAGCGCGATGCGCGCCGTGGCCAGCGCTTCGCGCAGGCCACGCACGCGCGCCGCGGCGCGGTCGTTGTCCTGCGTGATGCCGGCGAGCATGGCGATGCGGCGGTGGCCCATGTCGATCAGGTACTTCACTGCCTGCTTCATCGCGCGTGCGTTGTCGAAGCCGACGCAGATGCGATCCGGCGGCGCCGGCCAGCTCATCACATGCACGACAGGCATGGCGCGCTGACGCAGGCGCTCGACCAGAAGCTGCCCCTGGCTGCAGCCACAGAGCAGAAGGCCATCGACGCCACGCGCCAGCAAAGTCAGCGCCTGGCGCTCTTCGGTCTGCGGGTTGTAGTCGCTGGTGGCGATCAGCAACTGGTGGCCGGCGTCGGCGAGGCGGCGCTGCAGCGCATCGATGGCTCTTGCGAAGATGGCGTTGTCCACCGTCGGAAAGACGGCGCCGATGGTGCCGCTGCGGCGCAGCTTCATTGTCCGCGCGCCCGCGTTCGGCACGTAGCCGAGGGCGGCCACGGCGGCTTCGACCTGGGCGCGTGGCGCGGCTCGCACCGCGTCGGTCTGGTTCAGCACGCGAGAGACGGTCGCGGTGGAGACGCCAGCGCGGCGGGCCACGTCTTCGATGGTTGGCAGGGGTTTGTCAGCCGCGGACATGGCAAGAATGTACGCGTTTGCAGAGCGACCGCAGGCAATCCGCTCCAGATCGCCATAGGGAAAGTCCGGTGCCTTCAGGCCGGGTTCGCGCTTGACGCTCCACACTGAGCCGACCAAACTGTAAACGTTTACAGACGATGATCAGTGTGGCCTTGACGAGGAGTCGATGTGAAGAGCCCGAACATCCTGTTCATCATGGCCGACCAACTCGCCGCCAGCGCGCTGGCGGTCTATGGTCACAAGCAGGTCTTGACCCCGCACCTGGACCGGATCGCGGCGCGCGGCACGGTGTTCGAGAACGCCTACAGCCCCAACCCGATCTGCGCCTCGTCGCGCTTCGCGATGATGGCTGGGCAATGGTCCTCGAGGATCGGCGCTTTCGACAACGCGGCCGAACTGCCCGCCTCGGTGCCGACGTTCGCGCACTACCTTCGCTCGCTCGGCTACCGCACCTGCCTGTCCGGAAAGATGCACTTCGTCGGCCCGGACCAGTTGCATGGTTTCGAGGAACGTGTGACGACCGACATCTATCCGTCGGACTTTGGCTGGACGGCCGACTGGGAACGTCAGGTCGAGCCCTATGCGCCCAGCCAGATGAGCATGCGCGGCATCGTCGAGTCGGGGCTGTGCGTGCGCTCGCTGCAGATGGACTACGACGACGATGTCGCCCACCAGTCGGTGCAATGGCTCTATGACCACGCGCGGCGGCCGCAAGGCGATCCCTTTTTGCTGGTGGCGTCGTTCACCCATCCGCATAACCCGTTCACCATCTCGCGCGAGTTCTGGGATCTGTACGACCACGCGAAGATCGAGATGCCCGCCGTGCCGTTCATTCCCTACGAGCAACGCGACCCGTGGAGTCAGCGCTACTACAAGCTGATCCGCCAGGACGAGCACCGCGTGACGGACGACATGATCCTGTCGGCCCGGCATGCTTACTACGGCATGGTCAGCTACGTCGATCACAAAGTCGGTTTGCTGCTTGAGACCCTCGAGAAGACGGGCGCAGCGGACAACACGGTCATCGTGTTCACCGCCGACCACGGCGAGATGCTCGGCGAGCGCGGCATGTGGTTCAAGTTCAACCCCTACGAACAGTCGATCAAGGTGCCGCTGATCATCCAGGCCCCGGGCGCCAAGGCGGGGCAGCGGATCAGCGCCAACTGTTCGCTGGTGGACCTGCTGCCCACCTTGGTTGACCTCGCGACCGATGGCGATCCGCCAACGCTGGCGGACCGCTGCGACGGCCACAGCCTGAGCGCGCTGTTGCACGGCAGCGACCCTGCGTGGACGGATGAAGCCTTGATCGAGTTCACCGGCGAAGGCGTTCACGCGCCCGCACTGATCCTGAAGCAGGGCCACTACAAATACGTCCATTGCGACGGCGACCCGGGCATGCTGTTCGATCTGCGGGCCGATCCTGCGGAGTTGCGCAACCTGTGCACGGACCCGGCTTTCGCGGACATGGCACAGCGCTTCGTCGATGAGATCCAGCGCCGCTTCGAGCCGGACCGGATCAAGCGCGAGGTGCTGGCGAGCCAGCGCCGCCGGCTGTTCCTGCACGCCACCCTGACCCAAGGCGCCCACACGCCGTGGGACTACCAGGTCCGCAAGGACGGCTCGAAGCAGTACGTGCGGAGCGTGGGCTCTACCAGCACCACCGCCACCAAGGCCAAGGCACGCTTTCCGTTCGTGCCGGCGGTGCCGCCGGACACGCCCCGAAAGCCGAGCAAGTAGCCGCCCGATCCACGCCCAGGAGATGCCATGCACCCCAACCGCAGCTTGAAGCCCTCGTTTGCCTCGTTGGCCCTGCTCGCCGGCCTGTCGGTGATGGCGAGCACCGGCGTGTGGGCGCAGACCTATCCCAGCAAACCAGTGACGGTCATCGTGCCTTTCCCCGGCGGCGGGATCGTGGACATCCTCACGCGGGCCGTCACCGACAAGATCGCTGCGAACTGGGGCGTGCCCATCATCGTCGAGCCAAAGCCGGGCGCAGGCGCCTTGCTCGGAACCCAAACCGTCGCCACGGCCGCGCCCGACGGCTATACCTTTCTGGTCGCATCGATCACCGGCTCCGTCGGCCCCTTGATCAACCCGAACTTCAAGCAAGACCTGCGCACGCACTTCGTCGCTGTCGGCATGTTCGCGAATGCGCCGAACGTCGCCGTCGTACCGGCGGAGTTGCCTGTGTCGACGATGGCCGAACTCGTCGCGCTGGCGCGCAAGTCGCCCGGCAAGCTGAACTACGCGCATTCGGGCGTCGGCTCGACCAACCACCTGCCGGTGGAATTTCTGAAGACATCGCGTGGGCTGCAGATCACCTCGGTGCCGTACAAGGGCCAGCCGCCCGCCATCACCGACGTGATCGGCGGTCAGGTCGAACTGTTCTTCGGCGCCCCCGCCCTGCTGGTGCAGCATGTGCAAGCGGGCAAACTCAAGGCGATCGCCGTCACATCGGGCAAACGCCTGGATGACTTGCCGACGGTGCCGACCCTCGCGGAAAGCGGGTTTGGTGATGTGCTTGGGGGCTCTGGATGGTTCGGCATCGTCGCACCGATCGGCACGCCGGCCGCCGTGGTCAATCGGTTCAACCAGGAAATCAACGCGGCCCTGAAGTCGCCCGAGGTGATCGAAAGACTGCGCCGCGCCTACGCGTTCCCGGACGGTGGCTCACCCGAGGAATTCACCAAGTTCCTCGCCGATGAAGGCACGCGTTGGTCGAAGCTGGTCAAGGACGCGAACATCAGACTGGAATGAGATCGGTGGGGTTGGCCATGACGACAATTGCACACCTCATGCCCCGCCAGCGCCATGCACGCGTCGGCTGGGCGCTGCTCGCGCTGGCGGCGGTGCTGGCCTTGTGGCATGTGCTGACTGCGGTCACAGGTTTCATTTCACCGGCGCGGTTCCCGACGCCTGTGGAGGTCGGCTCGGCCTTGCAGCAGATCGCGATCGAGGGCTACAGCAACGGCCGCCTGCACGAGCATGTGCTGCGCAGCGTGCTGCTGGTGACGATGGGCTTCGTCGTTGCCTCGTCCATCGGCGTGATGCTCGGCCTGGCGATGGGCGCCAGCCGCGTCGCCGAGGCTTTCATCAACCCGATCTTCCTGATGCTGCGGCCGATCCCTCCGCTGGCGTGGATCCCGTTGGCCATCGTCTGGCTGGGTCTCGGCGACGCGGCCAAGATGATGGTCATCTTCGTCTCGGCCTTCGTGCCGTCGGTCATCAACAGCTACACCGGTGTGCGCCAGATCGACCGGCCGATCTTCGAGGCTGCGGCGATGCTCGACGTGAAAGGCTGGCGTTACTGGCGCGAGGTGCTGATCCCCGGTGCGTTGCCGAGCATCTTCACCGGGCTTCGCCTGTCGCTGCAGGCTTCATGGACGACGTTGGTCGCTGCCGAACTCGTCGGCGCGATCGCGGGCCTGGGTCAGATCCTGAACCAGGCGGCGCAGGACATTTATCCCGCGATGATCGTTGTCGGCATGGTCAGCGTCGCGCTGTGCGGCTGGCTGATGACGCATGCGCTCGGCTGGCTCGAGCAGCGTGTCATGCCGTGGAAGGCGCTCGCATGATCGAGCCGCGTTTGGACCCGGCTCGCTTCTGGCGTCTGTCGGTCGCCGGTGCCGTGAGCTTCTTCGCGTTGTGGACCATTGCTGCGCTGGCGGGCATCACCTCACGCACTTTTTTGCCGGCGCCGTGGGAAGTCGTTACGCGCTTTGTGCAACTGCTCGTCGAGCCGTTTGCTGGCCACACGCTGCAAGAGCACTTGCTCGCCAGTCTGCAGCGCTTCCTGATGGGCTTCGGCCTGGCGGTGCTGGTCGGCATTCCGCTGGGCTTGCTGATGGCCTGGTTCAAGTGGGTCGATCGCATCGTCTCTCCGGCCTTCGAAGCCGTGCGGTTCGTGGCGCCGATCGCCTGGGTGCCGTTCGCCGCGTTGTGGTTCGGCACCGGCATCGGCGGACCGGTGCTGATCATCTTCATGGGCGCCTTTCCGCCGGTGCTCATCAACACCTACCGCGGCGCCAAGCAGGTCGATCGCAAGTACATCGAGGCCGCGCAGATGTTGGGTGCGAGCGCGTGGCGGTCGATGACCGAGGTGTTGTTGCCGGCGGCTGTGCCTTCCATCGTGGCCGGTCTGCGCATTTCGGCGGGCCTCGGTTGGCAGTCGCTCGTCGGTGCCGAGTTGATCGTCGCGGCCAGCGGCGTCGGCAACATGATGGTCAAGGGTCAGGCCGCAGTGTCCACGGCCACCGTGATGTGCGGCATGGTCGCCATCGGCATCGTCGGTCTGCTGATCGATGTCGCCTTGCGGCGCGTGCAGCTGATCATCGAGAAGCGCAGAGGGTTGTAGGTAGCGCATGGCCATCATCGAATTTCAGAACGTGCAGCGCGTGTTCCACCAGAACGGCAAGGCCTTCGTCGCCTTGAAGGACATCAACCTCGAGGTCAAGGACCGCGAGTTCGTCGCCATCGTCGGCCCGTCGGGTTGCGGCAAGACGACCTGCCTGCGCATGGCTGCGGGCCTGGAGCATCCGACCGGCGGCCAGGTTCGGGTCGATGGCGAGGTCGTGACCAGGCCCGGCCCCGATCGCGCAGTGGTCTTCCAGGCCTTCGCGCTGTTCCCCTGGAAGACGGTGTGGGACAACATCGAGTTCGGACTGCACTCGCTCGGCGTCGACGCGGCCGAGCGCAAGCGCCGCATCGAGCAGATCATCACGCTGATGGGCCTCGGCGGCTACGAACAGGCCTACCCGCACCAACTGTCGGGCGGCATGCAGCAGCGCGTGGCCATCGCGCGCGCCTATGTGCTCGATCCGAAGGTGCTGCTGATGGACGAGCCGTTCGGCGCGCTCGATGCGCAGACGCGCGTCGTCATGCAGGAGGAACTGGTGCGCCTGGCGCGCAAGAACCCGCGCACGGTGCTGTTCATCACCCATGCCGTCGAAGAGGCGGTGTACCTGGCGGACCGCATCGTCGTCATGTCGCGCCGGCCGGGCACGGTCCGCGAAGTCATCGACGTCAAGACGATCCGCGAGGCTGAAGACTGGGACCAGCACAAGCGCATCGAAGACGTGATGGACCTGCCCTCTTTCGTGCACCTGCGCACCCATGTCTGGAAACTGTTGCGCGAGCAGCAGCTCGGCGACGAACACTGAACTTCATTCAATCAACCCAAGGAGTCGATCATGAGAACTGCATTCCGTGCCAGCCTGCTTTGTGCCGCGTTGATGACCGGCGGCGTCAGCCAAGCGCAACAGCTCACCGAGATCAAGGTCAGCTACCAGCCGGCGCTGTACTGGGCGCTGCCGTTCCACATCGCCACCGAAAAGGGCTGGTGGGCGGAGGTCGGCCTGAAGCCGGTGTTCTCGACCTTCCCGGCCGGCGTGCCGCAGATCGCGGCGGCGGCGAGCAAGTCGTGGGACGTCGGTGGCACCGGCTCGGTGCCCGCGGTGCTCGGCCATGTGCGCTTCGGCATCAAGACCATCGGCGTCACCAACGACGAATCGGCCGGCAACGCGCTGCTGGTGCGCAAGGACGTCGCCGACAAGATCAGCAAGGACCCGAAGAGCATGAAGGGCCAGACCATCGTGCTCACCGCCAACTCGACCGGCGACTACGCGGTGCAGTCGTGCCTGAAGAAGTACGGCCTGGCCAAGAGTGACGTGACGATCAAGAACATGGGCCAGGCCGAGATCATCTCGGCGGTGTCGTCGAACAACGCCGACCTGGCGGGCGTGTGGGCGCCCAACATCTACACGCTCGAGGAAAAGGCCGGCGCGAAAGTGCTGTGCAGCGGCAAGGACGGCGGCGTCGTCGTGCCCGGCGCGTTGATCGCGCGCGGCGACTATGCCGAGCAGAACCCGGAGAACGTGGCCAAGTTCCTCGCCGTCTACCTGCGCGCGTGGAAGTGGGCCAACGCGCACAAGCCCGAAGCCATCGCGATGATGAAGAAGTTCTACGACCAGGGTGGCGTGTCGATCAGCGACGCGTCGATGAAGAAGGAGTTCGACACGCGGCCGACCTTCGATCTGGCGAGCCAGATTGCGCGCATGGACCGCAGCCGCGGCAACTCCGACATGGACGCCTGGTTCAGCCAGATCTCGATCTTCATGCGCGGCACCGGCGCCATCCAGACCGTGCCGCAGTCGACCGACTTCATCACCGATGTCTACATGAAGCGCGTGCAGGCCGATCCCAAGCTGCGCGATTTCGCCAACAACCCGAAGTGAGGCGGCCATGGGCACGACCTACCTGAAGAAGGCGGCGAAGACGCCAGAGACCGAGACCGCCACGGCGCAGAAGGTGGTCACCGAGATGCTGGCCGAGATCGGCAAGAACGGCGAGGCTGCCGTGCGCGCGTATGCGAAGAAGCTCGATGGGTGGGACGGCGAGATCGTGCTGACGCGCGCCGAGATCGATCGGCGCGCGGCCGAAGTGCCGGCCGACGTGAAGCGCGACATCGACTTCGCCATCGCGCAGGTCAGCGCCTTCGCCCATGCGCAACGCGAGTCCTTGCGCGAGTTCTCGGTCGAGGTGCACAAGGGCGTCACCGCCGGCCAGCGCGTGCTGCCGGTCAACGTCGCCGGCTGCTACGCGCCGGCCGGGCGCTATGCGCACATCGCCTCGGCCTACATGGGTGTGGCCACGGCCAAGGCTGCGGGCGTGAAGACCATCGTCGCCTGCTCCGGGCCGTTCCGCGGCGGGCCGATGCATCCGTACCTGCTCTACGCGTTCGACAAGGCGGGTGCCGACGTCATCATGACGCTCGGCGGTGTGCAGGCCATCGCGACGATGGCCGAGGGCCTGTTCAGCGGCAAGCCGGCGGACGTGATCGTGGGCCCGGGCAACAAGTTCGTCGCCGAGGCCAAGCGCGCGTTGTTCGGCAAGGTCGGCATCGATGTCTTCGCCGGGCCGTCGGAGGTGGCGGTGATCGCCGACGACACGGCCGATGCGGCCATCGTCGCGAGCGACCTCGTCGGCCAGGCCGAGCACGGCCACGAGAGCCCGGCGTGGTTGTTCACGACCTCGCACGCGCTGGCCGAAGACGTGATGCGGCGCGTGCCGGCGCTGATCGATGCGCTGCCGCCGACGGCGCGCGACGCCGCCGGCGCGGCCTGGCGCGACTACGGCGAGGTCATCGTCTGCGACACGCGCGACGAGGTCGTCGGCGTCTCCGACCGCTATGCCAGCGAGCACCTCGAAGTGCACACGCGCGACCTCGACTGGTGGCTGGCCAACCTCACCTGCTACGGCTCGCTGTTCCTCGGCGAGGAGACGACAGTGGCCTACGGCGACAAGGCCAGCGGCCCGAACCATGTGCTGCCGACCAAGGGTGCGGCGCGCTATTCGGGCGGCCTGTCGGTGCACAAGTTCATGAAGACGCTGACCTGGCAGCGCATGACGCGCGAAGCGGCGCGCGACATCGGCGAGGTCACGGCGCGCATCTCGCGGCTCGAAGGCATGGAGGCGCACGCGCGCACGGCGGATGACCGGCTGGCAAAGTACTTTCCGGACCAGCGCTTCGAGCGTGGGGAACCGGTGACGGTGTGAGCGCCGCACGGCCGCTCCGAAGGCGCTCGCTCCCCTGGGGCCACGAAGTGGCCCCGTCGTGGCCACGGGGGACGGCGCGCAGCGCCTCGGGGGCCACATGACCGAACTCTCGTCGTTGTTCGAGCTGACAGGCAGGCGCGCGCTCGTCACGGGCGGCAACTCGGGCATCGGCGCGGCGATGGCGCGGGCGCTCGGCCTCGCGGGCGCGCACGTGGTGCTCGTCGCGCGGCGCGAGGCCGAGTTGCAAGCGACGGCGCAGCAACTGCGCGGCGAGGGCATCGAGGCCGACGTGCTGAGCGCGGACCTCGCGAACGTCGACGCGCTGCGCACGGCGGCGCAGCGTGCCGGCGCCATCGACATCCTCGTCAACGCCGCCGGCGTCAACCTGCGCCAGCCGTTTGCCGAAGTCACGCCCGAGGCCTGGCAGATCCAACTCGCGCTGCACCTGGGCGCGCCGTTCTTCCTGACGCAGGCGCTGGCGCCCGGCATGGCGGCGCGCGGCTGGGGCCGCATCGTCAACATCGCGTCGCTGCAAAGCCATCGCGCGTTTGCCAACAGCGCGCCCTACGGCGCCGGCAAGGGCGGCATCGTGCAGCTCACGCGCGCGATCGCGCAGGAGTGGGGCGCCAGCGCGGCATCACCTGCAACGCCATCGGCCCGGGCTTCTTTCCGACCGCGCTGACCGCGCCGGTGTTCGCCGACGCCGCGCTGGCCGAGCGCCATGCGCAGCAGACCTGCGTCGGCCGCAACGGCGAGCTCGCCGACCTGCACGGCGCGACCGTCTTCCTCGCCAGCGACGCCAGCCGCTACATCACCGGCCAGACGCTGATGGTCGATGGCGGCTACACCGCACGTTGAAGCTGCGCATGAACGCCCGGACCGACGCCTTCTGGATGCCGTTCACGCCGAACCGGCAGTTCAAGGCGCAGCCGCGCATGGTCGCGAGCGCGCAGGGCATTGCCTACCGCACGCCGGACGGCCGCGAGGTGCTCGATGGCACGTCCGGGCTGTGGTGCGTCGGCGCGGGCCACCGCCATCCGAAGATCGCCGCAGCGATGAAGCGCCAGATCGACACGCTCGACTTTGCCTCGAGCTTCCAAGTGGGCCACGCCGGCGCCTTCGAGCTGGCCGAGCGCATCGGCGCGCTGGCACCGCCCGGGCTGGACCGCGTGTTCCTGACCAACAGCGGCTCGGAGGCGATCGACACCGCGCTCAAGATCGCGCTGGCGCATGCGCGTGCGTGCGGGCAGGGCCAGAAGAACCTGTTCATCGGCCGCGAGCGCGCCTTTCACGGCGTGGGCTTCGGCGGCATCTCGGTCGGCGGCATGACGAACAACCGCCGCGCTTTCAACGGCGCGATGCTGCGCGCCGATCATCTGCGCTCGACCTGGGACCCCGCGACGCAGGCGTTCGTGCGCGGGCAGCCGGCGCAGGGCGCGGAGATGGCCGACGAACTCGAGCGCCTCGTCGCGCTGCACGATGCGTCGAACATCGCTGCCGTCGTCGTCGAACCCGTCGCCGGTTCCACCGGCGTGCTGGTGCCGCCGCACGGCTACCTGCAGCGCCTGCGCGCGATCTGCGACCGGCACGGCCTGCTGCTGATCTTCGACGAGGTCATCACCGGCTTCGGCCGCCTGGGTGCAATGTTCGCGGCGCAGGCGCTGGGCGTGGTGCCGGACATGATCGTCTTCGCCAAGACGGTGAGCAACGGCGCGGCGCCGCTCGGCGGCGTGATCGTCAGGCGCGAGCTGCACGACGCGCTGATGCAGGGGCCGCCGCACCTGTCGGAGCTGATGCACGGCTACACCTGCTCCGGCCATCCGCTGGCCTGCGCGGCGGCGCTGGCGATGTTGGACGTGCTCGACGAAGAACAGTTGCCGCAGCGCGTGCGCCGAACTCGCGCCGCGCTTCGAGAGCCATCGTGCATGCGCTGGCCGATGCACCCGGCGTCGTCAGCATTCGCAACCTCGGCCTGGCCGCAGGGATCGAGCTCGCGCCCGAAGCGACCGGCGCCGGACAGCGCGGCGCGCGCGCCCAGGCCGCCGCCTTCGACCACGGCGTGCTGACACGCGCACCGGGCGACACGCTGATCCTGGCGCCGCCGTTCGTTTCCACCACCAATGACATTCAACGCATGGCCGACGCACTGCGCCGCGCCATCGAAGACACCGCCACAGCACGATGAAAGCCCTCGTCTACACCCAACCGAACGAAGTCCAGTTGCAGCAGCGTCCGCTGCCCGATCTCATGCCCGGCGAAGTCGTGCTGAAGATCGAAGCCGTGGGCATCTGCGGCTCCGACATGCACGCATGGCACGGCCACGACCCGCGCCGCAAGCCTGGCCTCGTGCTCGGCCACGAGTTCGTCGGCCGCATCGAGCGGTCGGCGGCGCCGGGCTTCGCGGTCGGCACGCGCTTCACCGGCAACCCGTTGATCACCTGCGGCACTTGCGAGTACTGCGTGCAGGGCCGCAACAACCTGTGCGCGAACCGCAGCATGGTCGGCATGACGCGGCCCGGCGCGTTTGCCGAGTTCATGAGCATCCCCGCGGCGTCGCTGATCGCGATGCCGCAGGATTTGCCGGCGCGCGCCGCAGCACTCACCGAGCCGGCGGCCACGGCGTGGCATGCGATCAACCTGACGATGCGCGCGCTGGTGCGGCCGATCCACGAATGCCGCGTGCTGGTGATCGGCGGCGGCGCGATCGGCATGCTCTCGGCGCTGCTGCTGCGGCATCTGGGCGTGCAGCGCGTGGTGCTCGCCGAGCTGAACACCTTGCGGCGCGAGGCGGTGGCCACGCACGCGCAGTGCGAGACGATCGACCCTCGCTCGTCGGCGCCGTCCGAAAACAGCTTCGACGTCGTCATCGACGCCGTCGGCGCGAAGGCCACGCGCGCGCAGGCCTTCGCGGCCATCAAACCCGGCGGCGTGATCATGCACGTCGGCCTGCAGGACTGGGCGAGCGAGATCGACATGCGCAAGCTAACGCTGGCCGAGATCACGCTGCTCGGCACCTACACCTACACCACGGCCGATCTGCGAGCGACGGTCGAAGCGCTGGCGGGCGGCGCGTTCGGCGACTTGTCTTGGGTCGAGGAGCGAACGCTGGCCGAAGGGCAGCAGGCGTTTCTCGACCTCGATCAGGGCCGCTGCGCGTCGGCCAAAGTGATCCTCACTCCCTGAGCCGACTGCACACGGTGCAAGCGGCCTGCCGCGCCATGCGGATCTCGTTCCACTCCATCGACCGCGCATCGAGCATCTGCAGGCGTCCGGCCAGCGAGGAGCCGATGCCGACGAGCAGCTTCAGCGCTTCGGCCGCCTGCATCGTGCCGATGATGCCGACCAGCGGCGCGAACACGCCCATCGTCGCGCACTGCACTTCCTCGAACGTCGCTTCGGGCGGGAAGAGGCAGGCGTAGCACGGCGCGTCGGGCGTGCGCGTGTCGTAGACCGAGATCTGGCCGTCGAAACCGATCGCGGCGCCGGACACGAGTGGCTTCTTGTGCTTCACGCAGGCCGCGTTGACGGCGTGTCGCGTCTTGAAGTTGTCGCTGCAATCGAGCACCACGTCGGCCTCTGAGACGAGCGCATCCAGGCGGGTCGCATCCGCGCGTTCGATCAGCGGCGTGACTTGAACATCGGGATTGATTGCTGCGATCGACGCTTGCGCCGACGTCGCTTTGGGCGTGCCGACGCGCGCCAGGTTGTGCGCGATCTGGCGCTGCAGGTTCGTCAGGTCGACCGTGTCGTGATCGACGATCGTGAGGCGGCCGACGCCTGCGGTGCCGAGGTACAGCGCCACCGGCGAGCCCAGGCCGCCGGCGCCGATCACCAGCGCGTGCGAGGCCAGCAGGCGCTGCTGGCCTTCGATGCCGATTTCGTCGAGCAGGATGTGGCGCGAGTAGCGCAGCAGCTGGGTGTCATCCATGGGAGTGCTTCGCCAGAAGGAAACAAGGCCCGCCGAGGCGGGCCTTGCTCGCGGACTTTTGCAAGCCTACTCGGTCTTCGCTTCTGCCTTGCGCTCGATCGCGCTCTTGGAAGCCACCACCGTCTTGCCTTGCAGCTGGTTCAGCGCCTGGCGCAGCGGCCAGTCTTCGGCGCTGCCGAACTCGGGCAGCGGCTTGGGCTGCTGCTCCTTGCTCTTGGCGATCTGCTCCTCGAACTTCTTGCGTGCTTCCTCGCGGGCCTTGGTGCGCGCGTCGTCCTTCTTCTCGTCCTTGCCTTGCAGGTGCTTGTCGAGGTCAGCCTCGCGCAAGCGCAGTGCGGCAAAAACATTGCCTTCGGCGGTTTCGTCCAGCCACACGTCGGGCACGATGCCGGTGGCCTGGATCGAGCGGCCGGTCGGCGTGTAGTAGCGCGCGGTGGTGATCTTCAGCGCCGTGTCGGCGGTCAGCGGGCGCCAGGTCTGCACCGAGCCCTTGCCGAAGGTCTGCGAGCCCATGACGATGGCGCGCTTGTGGTCCTGCAGCGCGCCGGCCACGATCTCGCTGGCGGACGCCGAGCCTTCGTTGACCAGCACCACCAGCGGCACCTTCTTCACAGCCTCGGGCAGGCGGCGCAGCGGGTCGGCGCCGCGGCGCGCGTAGTACTCGGGCGCGGCGTTGAACGATTGCTTCGAGTCCGCAACCTGGCCGTTGGTCGTGGTGACGACGACGTTGTTCGGCAGGAAGGCCGCCGACACGCCGACCGCACCGTCGAGCAGGCCGCCCGGGTCGTTGCGCAGGTCGAGCACGATGCCCTTCAGATTCGGGTCGGCCTTGTACGCCTCTTCGATCTTCTTCGCGAAGTCATCGAGCGTGCGCTCCTGGAACACCGTCAGGCGGATCCACGCATAGCCCGGCTCGATCATCTTCGAGCGCACGCTTTGCTGGCGAATCTCTTCGCGCATCAGCGTCACCGGGAAGTTGCGCGACTCGTCCTTGCGGAAGACCGTCAGCGAGACCTTGGTGTTGGGTTCGCCGCGCATGCGCTTGACGGCCTGGTCGATCGTCAGACCCTTGACCGGCGTGTCGTCGATGCGGGTGATCAGGTCACCGCTTTTCAGGCCGGCGCGAAACGCCGGTGAGCCTTCGATCGGCGAGACGACCTTGACCAGGCCGTCTTCCATCGCGATCTCGATGCCGATGCCGACGAACTTGCCGGTCGTGCCTTCGCGGAATTCGCGGAAGCTCTTCTTGTCGAAGTATTGGCTGTGCGGATCGAGTCCGGACACCATGCCGGCGATGGCGTCGGTGACGAGTTTTTTCTCGTCCACAGGCTCCACGTAATCGGACTTGATCATGCCGAAGACGGCTGCGAGCTGCTGCATTTCTTCGAGCGGCAACGGCGCGTAGCTGGCACGTGCAACCGCTTGCAACTGCATCGTCGTCAACGCCCCGGCCACCGCGCCCAGCGCGACAAAACCGGCAATCTTCAATTTGGCGCCCATGCGTGGGACTCCCTTGACAAACCTGAAACCGAATATACGCCCGTGACCCGGTTCGGATGCGTGAACAAGGGCAAAGTTCAAATGCCCGGGTCGAGGGGGTTGGCCGAGCGTTCAAAGGTCACGACGTGGTCGACCAGCGGCCGGATGCCGATCCACTCGCCGATCTGGTGGTCGTGGTGGCTCGGCACATGGGCCAGCACCTGTTCACCGCTGGCCAGACGCAGCGTGTACAGGAACTCCGAGCCGCGAAAAGCCTTGCGTTCGATGCAGGCCCGCACCGGGGCGTCGTCGTCGTGCACGATGTCGTCGGCGCGCAGGAGGACGTCGCACTCGTCGTTCGGGTAGGCGCCCGGCAGCGGGCATTCGGCCGCGTCGGACAGCGCCCCCAATGAGGTCATCACGCGCGGGCCGTCGGCGGTGGTGACGACCTCGCCGCGGGTGAAGACACCGTGGCCGATGAAGTCGGCCACGAAGCGCGTTGCCGGCCGGTGGTAGAGCGAATAGGCGTCGTCCCATTGCTCCAGGCGGCCGCGGTGCATGACGCCGATGACGTCGCCGATGGCAAAGGCTTCCAACTGGTCGTGGGTGACGAACAGCGCCGTGGTGCCGAGTTGGTTGAGGATGCTGCGGATGTCTTGCGCGAGGCGCTCGCGCAGGTCGGCATCCAGGCTCGAAAAAGGCTCGTCGAGCAGCAGCAGTTGCGGCCGCGGCGCGAGGGCGCGGGCCAGCGCCACGCGCTGCTGCTGGCCGCCGGAGAGCTGGTGCGGTGCGCGCCGCGCCGCGTGCGCCAGACCGACGCGCTCGAGCACCTCGTGCACCCGCGCTTCACATTCCGCGCGCGGCAGGTGGCGGATGCCGAAGGCGACGTTGTCGCGCACGTTGAGGTGCGGGAACAGCGCGTAGTCCTGGAACACCATGCCAATGCGGCGCTCTTCCGGCTCGATATGGATTTGCGCATCGGCCAGCACGCGGCCGTCCATGCGCACGCTGCCTTCGGCGAGCTTTTCGAGGCCGGCCACGGCGCGCAGCAGCGAGGTCTTGCCGCAGCCCGAAGGGCCGATCAGCACGCCGATCTGTCCTTTGGCCAGCGACAGCGAGACGCCGGTGACCGCGTCGTGGCCAGTCCCGCCGCCGGGCCGCCCCAAGCCGACCGCGCCCCCTTGGGGGGCCACGTTGCGGCCGGCCGCGTACCGGACGCCCACGTCGCGGATGTCGAGGAACATCGCCGTATCATAGCTGTCACATAAGAATCATTCGCATTCGTCCGGAATGCGGTCGTGGCTTCGGCGATGCGCATCCTGCTGACCCTGCTTTGCTTGCTGCTCGCGCTGCCGGTACTCGGTGTGCTCGGAGCGTGGTTCAACTTCGACGCCTCGGCTTGGAGCGGGCTTGTGCACCAAGTGCAGACGGTGCTCGGCGGCTACGCAGTGCAGTCGCTGCTGCTGTCGGTGGGTGTGGCCATCGGCGTGGCCGCGGTCGGCGCCGGCGCGGCGGCCGCGGTGGCGCTGTTCGAGTTTCCGGGCCGGCGCGTGTTTGAGTGGGCACTGCTTTTGCCGCTGGCGATGCCGGCCTATGTGCTGGCTTACGTCTACACCGACTTCCTGCAGTTCAGCGGCCCGCTGCAAAGCGCTCTGCGGGCGCTGGCGAGCGTGGAAGGAGCGCTGTGGCCCGACGTGCGCAGCCTGCCCGGCGCGATCGTCCTGTTCGTGCTGGCGCTGTACCCCTATGTTTATTTGCTGGTGCGAACGTCGCTCGCGGAGCGCGGCATCCACCTGATGGAAGCGGCGCGACTGCTGGGCGCCGGCTTCTGGCGGCGCGTTCGTGAAATCGCACTGCCGCTGTCGCGTCCAGCGCTGGTCGCCGGTGTGGCGCTGGCGCTGATGGAAACGCTGGCCGACTACGGCGTCGGCGCGTACTTTGGCTTGACCACGTTGTCCACCGGCATCTTCAAGGCCTGGCTGGTGATGAACGACCGCATCGCCGCGGCGCAGATCGCCTCGGTGTTGTTGATCGTCGTGGCGGCGCTGCTGTATGCCGAACGGCGCGCGCGCAGCACGCTGCGTTTTGCGGCCACGCGCATCTCGGCCACCGACGGCCGCGAAGCCCGGCCGGTGGTCTTGCGCGGCCGGTTGGCACTGCTGGCGTGGGCGCTGTGCGCACTGCCGGTGGCGCTTGGCTTTGTCTTGCCGCTCACGTTGCTGGCGCGCCTGGTCTGGCGCGAAGCCGCCTACGGTGAGGTCGGCTTGCCGTGGGCGCGTTTTGCGCAGTGGTGCCTGAACAGCTTTCAGCTCGCTGCGCTGGCTGCACTGGCTGCTGCTGCCATTGCGCTGGCGCTGGTGTTCGTGATGCGCGTCACCTCGCCGCGCGACCTTCGCACCCGTGCACTGCAAGCCGGCACGACGCTGGTCTCGCTCGGCTACGCCGTTCCCGGCACGGTGATCGCGGTCGGCATCCTGCTGCCGCTTGGCGCTTTGCAGTCGCAGTGGCCCAGCTTGCCGCTGGTCGCACTGGTCACGGGCACCGTGGCCGGCTTGCTCTTCGCCTACCTCGTGCGCTTCTCGGCGGTGGCGCTGCAAACGGTGGAGGTCGGCTACACGCGCTTGCCGCTGAGCCTGGATGACAGCGCACGCATGCTCGGCGCCTCGCGCGGCCGCTTGCTGACGCAGGTGCATGGGCCGCTGCTCAAACGTTCGATGTTCGCGGCGATGCTGCTCGTCTTCGTCGACGTGATGAAGGAGTTGCCGGCCACCTTGGTGCTGCGGCCCTTCAACAGCGACACGCTGGCGGTCGTGGCCTACAACCTGGCTCGCGACGAGCGCCTCGCCGAGGCAGCGCTGCCGTCGATCGCCATCGTGGCCGTCGGGCTGCTGCCGGTGCTGCTGCTCGTGCGAGCGATGAAGAAGTGACCGGCGATGGCGCCCCCGGCAGGAATCGAACCTGCATCTAGCGCTTAGGAGGCGCTCGTTCTATCCATTGAACTACGGCGGCGGAGCCTAAACTGTAGCAGCAAATCTCGGCGCTTTCCCTCTGTAGATCTCATCCCGTATCATCCGGTCTCATCGGTTCAGTGATACGGAGTGATACGACGTATCACTTGGGCGGAGGCAGTCATGGCGAGCATTCTGAAGGTTGGGGGCGGGTGGCGTGCCTTGGTCCGCCGACGAGGCCACCAGCCCTATTGCAAGACTTTTCGCGCCAAGGCACAAGCCGAGGCCTGGGCAAGGCAAATCGAGTCCGACATCGATCGCGGCGTGGCGCCGGCACCTCGATCGGTCCTGGGGGGCGCTTTGTTGCTCGCCGACGTGATCGACGCCTACCGCGACTTGCGTGACCGCTCGCGCCCGATTTCCGATTCGAGCAACGAGCACTACATGTTGCGGCACCTGGTGCGCGGCCTCGGCGAGCGCGACGTGATGACACTCACGCCGCACGACATCGTGGCCCATTGCCAGATGCGCAAGGACGAAGGGGCCGGGCCGTACACCTGCAACATGGAGGTGAGCAAGCTCGGTACTGCGTTGCGCTACGCCGGTGTCGCCCTCAAGGTCACGATCCCGGATGTGGTCACTTCGGCTCGACCGCTGCTCAAGCACCTGAACCTGATCGGCGGCGGCGGCAAGCGCGAGCGCCGACCGACGGAAGACGAACTGATCTCGATCGTCGATTGGCTCGATCGAGAGCGCGGCAAGCTGTTCGGCGACATCGTGCGCTTCGCGGTGGCGACCGCGATGCGGCGTGGCGAGATCGGCCGTGTGCATTGGAGCGACATCGACACCAAGAAGCGCCTGATTCTCGTGCGCGACCGCAAGGATCCTCGCCGCAAGGCGGGCAACGATCAGTGGGTGCCGCTGCTGGGCCAGGCATGGGCCCTGGTTCAGCGACAGCCGAAGGTCAAAGGCGATCCGCGCATCTTTCCGATCGGCGACACGACGATCAGCAAGTACTTCACCGAGTGTTGTCGTGCGCTCGGGATTCCGGACTTGCACTTCCATGATCTGCGGCACGAAGGCACCAGTCGCTTGTTCGAAGATGGCCTGGAGATTCAGCAAGTGGCGCTCGTCACCGGGCACAAGGACTGGCGGCATCTGCGGCGCTACACGAACCTGAAGCCAGAGGATCTGCACCAAGCGATGCGCGCGGGGCGCTCGCGTTCGAAGCCGAGCGCGCGCCGCGCACTGTAGAAGCACCGCCGCGCGCGGTCAGCTGCCGCGGGCTGATCGTGGGCTGAGCCGTGTCACCAGGGCATGCGCTGCTTGCCTTGCGTCGTATGCACGCTGGCGGCACAACTCGAAGTGCGCCGCCACGTCGCGGCAGTCAGCCCAGCGCTTTCCGCCGTCGACGTAGGTCGCGATTGGGAAAGTCTCGGCGCTGATCTGGTTGTAGATGGCGCCCTTGGTCATGCCGAGCACCGTGGCGAGTTGCTCGATGTTCAAGCGCGGCCCATAGGACTCGAGCAGCATCCATTGCATGACCACGCTGCCATTGTCCTGTGCAGGCATGTTGCCCGCGGGACGGGCGTTGTCGAGCAGAGAGAGCTGATGACGCATGCGATCGTTCTCCACGTCGCATCGCATGGACGCGACCGCGATGAATGAAGCATAGGTCGCCTGCCGCAGCGCAGCACCGATGAATCTGCGCGATTTTTCATCGGGGGTCTTGGGCGCGTCCCCGCTGCGCGGGGCCAGGCCGTCGCGCTGCGCGTCGAGCCGCGGGCCTGCGGCTGGCGTCTCGCCCCTGCCGGGCTTCCGTCCCTCGCGCAACACGGTTTGGCCGGCTGCGCCGGCGGCCATCACGAGGCGGCCCTGTCCCGTGGCCGGGGATCGCGGGCTCTTGTGTCCATCACGCTGCGCGTGATCGACGGTTCCGCTCGACGAACTGGCCCGCTGCTCGCGCACTGCGCTTCACTGCGTTGCGCTCCCGTGCGCTGCGCCCGAACCAGATCGTCGCCCCGGCCACCCGCCACGCCCGGTGCCGGGCCGCCTGAAGTCCCGGGTAGCGCAGATGGCTCGGTCCGGCTCGACCGCCGCGCCAGTCGCTGCCTGACGGCAGCTTGGTGGCACGGTGGTCGCGGTGGCGCCGAACCTCGATGTCGTGGGCGGGCGCCTGCGCTACAGCCGTCGCGCCAGGCGAGCTGTCACGCCGTCCGCGGTTGCGCGGGCCCTCTTGAATCCATCCGGGTGGCGCGGCGCCGCGCCGTTTGCGACCCACCGCGATCCACCCCTTCAAGCCCGCATCCCTCAGTGAGCGGGACTTGGGGGTGGATCTTCAAGCGGTGGGTCGGGCAACCGGCTCACCGATTCGGCTGCCAACGCCACCCAACAGCCACCCCACTCCCCGCTCGCCCCAGGGCGAGTGCAAGCGGTCCAAGCGAGTGGCGCAGTTTTCTTTGGGAACCGATCGGTGCCCGGCTGCCTGCTACTTTGGAAGGAGTTCCATCATGGCTTTCGTTCGTGTCGAACAACGCAATGCGCACCTGGCTTCGGCGGTGCGCCTGGGTTCCGTGCCGGGGCGTGAGGGCCCCATCGCCAAGGCGACGCTGACGACGATCAGCAACACGCGCAAGGGCAGCGGCGAGAACCGCGGCGAGGAGGCCACCGCGATCCAATGGACGCTGTGGGGCAAGCAGGCCGAGAACGCCGCTGAGTACCTGGGCAAGGGCAGTCACGTCAACGTGGTCGGCCGCGTGCAGAACAACAACTACGAGCGTGACGGTGAGACGGTCTACACGATGGCCTTCACCGCCGAGGAAATCGACTACCTCGACACCAAGGCCGAGGGCGAGGCGCTGCGCGCGAAGCAGGGGCCGGGGCCGGATGAAGGCCAATCCGCTCCGCAATCCAAGCCGGCGCCTGCCAAGGGTGCCAAGGGTGCGAAGGGCCGCAAGGCGGCTGCCGCCACGGCGCATGCCGAGCTCGACGAGCACGGCGATCCGATCACTTTCTGACCCACCTCGGGGCGGAGCGCAACAGCGTTCCGTCCCTTCATCCGATAGCAACGATTGAAGGAATCACCATGTCCTCAACACCCACACTCGCCACGCGCTTTGCGCGCAACACCCGCGTCCTGCGCACCGACTCTCCACTGAGCGAAGACCAGATGCGTGCCGCGGCGCCCTCGGTCTTCGCCGAAGGCAAGCACCCGAGCCGTTCCGAGCGCTATACCTACATCCCGACCATCGATGTCCTGCGCGGGCTGCGCAAGGAGGGTTTCGAGCTCTTCATGGTCGCGCAAGGGCAGAGCCGCGTCGAAGGAAAGGCCGAATTCACCAAGCACATGATCCGCATGCGCCACGCGGGGCAGGTCAGGACCAAGCCCGAGGCGAACGAGATCATTCTCATCAACAGCCACGACGGCGCGAGCAGCTACCAGATGCTCGCCGGAATGCTGAGATTCGTCTGCTGCAACGGCCTCGTGGTCGGCGACGTGGTGGAGGACACCCGCATCCCGCACAAGGGCAACATCCAGGGCGAGGTGATCGAAGGGGCCTTCCGCGTGCTCGAGCAGTTCCAGACCGTGGAGCAGCACACCGAAGCGATGAAGGCGCTGTCGCTGGAGCCACGCGAGGAGATCGCCTTCGCGACCGCGGCGCTGGCGCTGCGCTTCGGCGAGCGCGCGGTGGAAGAGGGCGGAGGCCACCAGCCCGCCCCCGTCACCGCCGAGCAGCTCAACGAGGCGCGCCGCATCGACGACATCGGGCACAACCTCTGGACGACGTTCCAGCGCGTGCAGGAGAACGCGATGCGCGGCGGCCAGCCCGGGCGCAGCGCACAGGGCCGCCGACTCCATACCCGGCCGGTCGGCAGCATCGACCGCGGCGTGAGTCTGAACCGCGCGCTGTGGACGCTGGCGGAGGAGATGCTAAGGATCAAAGGCCTGCACTGATCAGGGAACCGCGGCGATGAATTTCGGCTGAATTTCATCGCCGCTGAAACGTCGCGCTGCGCCGATCATCAAGACGGCGCAGCGCTTGCACATCCAGACCCGCCGCGCCCCGCTTCGCGGGCCGGCGGCTGCATGGCCCGCGCTCCATTGGAGCACTTGCCATGAAGACCCTCGTGCTGTGCAACCAGAAGGGCGGCGTCGGCAAGAGCGCGGCTGCCACGCTGCTGGCCCACCACCTGGCCCAGCGCGGACAGCGCGTGCTGGCGATCGACCTCGATCACCAGGGCAACTTCAGCAAGCCCCTGCGCCTGTCGGGTCGCGCGGCCTGCGCTGAGTTCGGCGCCGAGGCGCTGCTCACCAGCCCCGCGAAGCCATTGCCGGGCCGGCCCTTCGTGCTGGTGCCCGGCGGTCCGGCGCTGCTCGGCCTGGAGCGCCAGCCGGCGCTGCACACGCCGTTCGCGCGCCAGTTCCGCGCCTTCCTGGCGGCCGTCGATGCCGCTTTCGATGTCTGCGTCGTCGACACCAACCCCAACCCCGACATCCGCGTCATCGCTGCCCTGGCGTCGTGCGACTTCGTGCTCTCGCCGATCCAGCTCAACCAGGAGGCGATGGACGGCGTGGCCGGTCTGCTCAACCACGATCGTGTCGGGCTGCGCAAGGTCAAAGCCGTGCTCAACCCGAAGCTGAGCCTGATCGGCCTGCTGCCGATGATGATCGAGCCGACCCCGTTCCAGCGCGCCAACTTCGTGCAGGTGATGCAGGCGTATCACGCGTTGATGATCCGCATCGGCGACGGACCCGGCGCCTTCGCGGCCATCCCGCGCCGATCGTGCATCGCCGAGGCCCAGGCCGAGGGCGCCGTGCTCTGGGAGATGAAGAAGACCGCGGCGCGCGACGCCTGGCGCGAGATCGAGCCAAGCCTGACGCGCATCGCCGACATCGTGATCGCACCGGCGCCCGCACCGACAGGTACACCCCATGCCGCTGCAGCTTGACGACCTGGCCGCGCTCGATGCGCCCGCGCCGCCGGCCGGCGTGCCGCTCAATCTGCCGATCGACCACATCGACGAAGACCCAGAACAGCCGCGCCGCGAGTTCGACGCCAACGCGCTCGACGAACTGGCGCAGACCATCCGCGAGCGCGGCGTGCGACAGCCGATATCGGTGCGGCCCAGCCTGCAAATGCCCGAGCGCTGGACTCTCAACTTCGGCGCGCGGCGGCTGCGCGCGTCCAAGCTTGCCGGCTTGACCGAGATTCCGGCCTTCATCGACACCACCGCCGACAGCTACGACCAGGTGATCGAGAACGAGCAGCGCGAAGGGCTCAAGCCGCTGGAGCTGGCGCTGTTCGTGCAGAAGCGCTTGGCCGCAGGGCGACAAGCAGATCGAGATCGCGCGGCGGCTGGGCAAGAGCAAGCAATGGGTGACGCTGGCCACCGCGCTGATCGAAGCGCCCGACTGGCTGATGCAGATCTATCGAGAGGGGCGCTGCCGCGGCATGAACGAACTGTACGAACTGCGGCGGCTGCGACGGCGAGCATGGGCAGGCCGTCGAAGCCTGGGCTGCGCAGCAGGAGGCGATCACGCGCGAGCGCCTGGTGGCACTGCGCCAGACCCTTGAGGAGACGCTGCGGACGACGAGCGAGGAGACGACTGCCATCGTGGACAGCGATGCATCGACAAGCGGCCGAATCGAAAACGCTACGCCGGCGCCGCGGCAAGCCCGTCGCGCGGCTGCATCCGAGCCGCGCGTGCAGGTCGAGCTCGATGGCCAGGACTACCTGCTGGTGGTCTCGGTGGCGCCGCACCAACCCGGCTGCATGTATGTGCGTCCGTTGTCGGGCGGGCCGCGACGCCTGGCCAAAGTCGGCGAACTCAAGCTGCGGGGGTTCGTCGGTGCCTGAGCGTGCGTGCTGTCCATCGGATGGACAACGTGCGGCGCTGCCTGCTGTCGCGTTCGTGGCGTCCATCGGATGGACGGCCACCGCGACTCGCCGACTGCGATGAATTTTGATCCGAAATCATCGGTCGAGTGAGCTCGATCCACGCCTAAGCTGAAAGCATGGAGTTGATTGCAGGATAGGCGCGGTGGCGCCGATGTCGGACACGCTTCGCGTGTCGGGAGTCTCGGGTGAAGCAACCCTCGTCTCGTGATCGCATCAGCGTTGACTTGCGCGGCATGAAGGCCGCGCTCGTGGCGCGTTCGCACGAGTGTGGCTTGTCGCCTTCGGACTTCGTCCGTGAAGCGCTGACTGGCGCGCTCGGAACGGGCAGGGCCATCAACCCATCCCCGCGGCTGCACGACCTTGGCGGCCGCGCGCGACTCTCGCTGCGCATGCGGCGCGCCGATGTCGAGGTCACGAGGCAAGCGGCACGAGAAGCCGGGTTGGCCACGGGCGACTTCATCGCCGCGCTGGTCCTCCAGCATTCAGGTCCGGGTGATGCAGCACCCGCAGCGACGCTGGCCTCGCTCACCGCCTCCTGCGCCGAACTGGCAAGCCTCTCGCGCAACCTGCACGACCTGACCCAACTGCTGCGACAGGGATCCATCCGCGCGGCGCAGGAGTACCGCCAGATGCTGGACACGCTCGACGGCGATGTGCGTGCGCATCTCGAACTGGCAACGACCGTGGTGGCGCAGCTGCGGCCCCTGATTCGGTTGGCCCCTTCGACCTAGGAGATAGAAATGAACGACTCCAAGGCCATCGACGGCGTCCTCACGCAGTGGGGCGACCGCCTGTTCTACCCGGGCAATCGCATCGTGCGCCCGCGACAGCAGCCGCGCCTGCGCTTGCCTCATCCAGCGGCCCGGGCTGCTGCGATTCGCGAGCGCATCGAAGGCGTGGTGGGCCGTGCACCGCAGGTCATGGTCAAGGTCACGGGCGGTGGCCGCGGCATGAAGGCCATTGCGGCGCACTTGCGCTACATCAGCAAGAACGGCCGCCTCGACATCGAGGACGATCGCGGCCAGACCCTGCATGGCAAGGACGCTGTGCGTGAGCTGGCCCAGGAGTGGCGCTACAGCGGCAGCTACATCGACGACGTGAGCCCGCGGCGCGAGGCCTTCAACATCATGCTGTCGATGCCACGCGGCAGCGCCGATCCGGCGATCGTTCAACGCGCTGCGCGCGACTTCGCCAAAGCCGAGCTGGCCGACCACAAGTACGTCATCGTGTTGCACGACCACCAGGCCAACCCGCACGTGCACATCAGCGTGCGCGCCGAGTCGCGTCACGGCCGACGGCTCAACCCGCGCAAGGCCGATCTGCACCGCTGGCGCGAGACCTTCGCCGAGAAGCTGCGCGAGTACGGCATCGACGCCGAGGCGACACGCCAAGCCACACGCGGCAACAGCCGCAACTACGACCCGCTGTGGCGCGTCAAGGCGCGCGAGGATGGACGGCTGCGGACGACCCCTGCAAACGCCAAGGCGAGTCCGCGCGCACAGGCGACGCGAGCGCAAGCCGCCGAGGCCTGGATGCATCTCGGTCAGGCGCTGGCGGCCTCCGGTGATCCGGCCGACCGCAGTCTCGCGCGTTCGATCGAGCGCTTCGTGCGCGACATGCCCTACAGTCGCAGCGCGGTTGATCCGAACAAGGGGCGGCAAGACATGGAGCCGGGGCGGTGAAGCGGGATACCAGTCGAAAAACCGCTCGACGGCCAACCGAAGGCAAGGACCTGCCGTCGAGCAAGACGCCGAGCCAGCTACCCGCCCGCCGCGCGGCCACGCCGGCGACGCCCGTACGCTCGGCCAAGGCTCCGGGCCGCATCGACGAAGCGGCCTTGCTGGGCGATCTGCGCACGCTCGTCCGATCGGCGCGCGAGCGCATCGCGGCCGCGGCTTACTCCACCCAGACCATGTTGTGCTGGCAGGTCGGACGGCGGCTTTCGAAGGAGCACCTGCAAGGCGGCAGGGCGGCCTATGGCAAAAGATTCTCGTGACCGTGTCACGAGAATTGACAGCGGACTACGGCCGCGGCTTCAGCTATGCCGAGATCGCCCGCATGATCCAGTTCGCCCAAGCGTTCCCCGATCAGGCGATTGTCGTGACGCTGTCACGACAATTGAGTTGGTCGCACTTTCATGCGCTGCTGCCGATCAAGGATTCGCTGGCCCGCGACTTCTACGCCGAGATGTGCCGCATCGAGCGTTGGGACGTGCGCACGCTGCGACAGAAGATCGGCGGCATGCTGTACCAACGCACTGCGCTGTCGAAGAAGCCGGAGGCCGTTGTCTCGGCAGAGATCGACAAGTTGCGGCAAGGGCAGATGAGCCCCGACACCGTGTTCCGCGATCCCTACCTGCTCGACCTGCTGGGTCTTGAGGGTGCCTACAGCGAGCGCGATCTCGAGAGCGCCATCCTGCGCGAGATCGAGGGCGTGCTGCTGGAGCTGGGCGCCGGCTTCACCTTCGTCGCCCGGCAGAAGCGCATGAGCGTCGGCAAGGACGACTTCTACCTCGACCTGCTGTTCTTCCACCGCCACCTGCGCCGACTCATCGCCGTCGAACTGAAGCTGGAGTCGTTCGGCCCCGCCCACGTCGGCCAGATGGAGCTGTACCTGCGCTGGCTGGACAAACACGAACGCGCGCCGGGCGAGGAAGCGCCCATCGGGCTCATCCTGTGCGCTTCGGCCGATGCCGAGCAGGTGGAACTGCTGCAGCTCGATGCGAAGTCGATTCGCGTCAGCGAGTACCTCACGGCCTTGCCGCCGCTGCCGCTGTTACGCCAGCGGCTGCACCAGGCGATCGAGCACGCCCGGGAACAGGCGGCCCGGCGACCGCCAGCTTCGGAGGGCGGCGAGTGAGGGCAGGCGAGTGCACGTGCCAAGCGATCCGCGGTTGGCGTGACCGCCGCTACCATCCGCTGATGTGCTACTCCGCGCAGATCAAGGCCGACTACCTGCGATTCAGGCGCCAGCACGGCGCAACGCTGAGCATCAAGGAGTTCTTCGACCTGTACTGGCAGCGCAGCACGCAGAAGGACCGCAAGATTCGAATCCCGAAGGCGATGGACGCTGCCTTCGCCGAGCCGCAGAACGATGACGAGCGCCAGATCAAGGCACTGATCGACGAGTTCAACGCGCAGCAGGCGAGCGAGCTGGAGCAGGAGCTGTTCAAGCAGCGCAAGCGCCTGGCCGACGCCGAGCGCACGCTGCAAACCAAGACCACCAAGGCGGCCACCGAGAGCAAGCGCATCGCCACCGACAAGGTGCAGTGGTGCCTGGACAAGCTGGCCGCCTTGCGCCGCACCGAGCTGATCGGACGACGACGCGCGCATCTTCCCGGGCTGGTACGCGCCAGTGATGGTGATGGACGAAACGGCCAGCGAGTGATCAAGCCGATGCGCTACCAGTGCCGGCCGGCCGGCAAGCCGGCGTTCTACGACGCCAAGTTCCCCGGCACCTACAACGCGCGCCGCGACAACCTCGAAGGCGGCTTCTGGAAGAGCCTGTTCGGCACCTCGCACGGCATCATGGTCGTCAACGCGTTCTTCGAGAACGTGGCGCGTGACGGCGGCAACGTCGTGCTCGAGTTCAGGCCCAAGCCGACACAGGACATGCTGGTGGCCTGCCTGTGGTCGCGCTGGTCGGCGCCGGGCGAGCCGGACCTCTTGTCGTTCGCAGCCATCACCGACGAGCCGCCGCCCGAAGTGGCGGCCGCGGGTCACGATCGCTGCATCGTGCCGATCAAGGAAGAGAACATCGACGCGTGGTTGCAGCCCGACCCGAGAAACCTGGCGGCGCAGTACGCGATCCTCGACGATCGGCAGCGGCCGTACTACGAGCACCGGCTGGCGGCGTGAACGTGTCACCGACTCATCTCTGAAAGCACGGCGTCGTGATCCTCCACGTGCTCTTCATCGGAGACAAGGCTCAGGCACTCGCCGACAATGGCCATAGTGACGGGCATCGAGGAATTGCGGGTAGAGGGCACGCTGGTATTGCCGACCAAGGGCAATCACGTCACTTTCGGCGCAAAGATTCCGTCGACGGTGCTTGGCTGATGTGTGCTGGCCGCTGCTTCGATTTCAATGCAGAAGGCAAACCAGTTATCTACCTTGGGCTGCAGTAGATTCGCCGGCCTGATGTCGGACATGAATGTGTTGTCAACGTCAACCCGACCAGCGTCAGAGCTCGGCCGCGAACGATCGGACGGTCGCTCGCGGATGCAGGACGGCTGGCAGCACCCGACCGTGATCGCGAATTGCCTGGTGGCACATATCCGCATAGAGAGAAAGAGGAGCCCATGTGTCTCGACTGACCGACCTGATTGCCCAGGCCAAGGCAAAAGATCCGCAGCTGGGAGCCGATCTGGACCGGGAGTTCAAGCGCTGTCGTCGCGTCTGCCGTTCGGCCTGAACTTCGAGCGCCACCGTCCGGAGGCAGTGGAACTGCCGCAGCGCCCCGTCCGCAAGGGCGACAAGGTGCGCGTGCTGCCGCCGCGCGGCTCGACCACGAAGGGTGACCAGCGGCTTTGGCAGGTCAAGGCATCCACAAGGCGAGCGACGGCAGGGTGGCCGACCTGGAACTGCTGGATGCGGCACAGAGCCGGAGACGCGACAGTGGCGCTGGACGACTTGGTGGTCGTCGCCGAGTTCCGCGACCCGATCTACCCGGGCCTGGTCTCCACGGGCAAGGTCGCAGCGCGGCGGCGACAAGCCGTTCCACACGCGTCATCAACGGCGAGAACTACCACGCGCTGAAGGCGCTGACCTTCACGCACCGGGGCAAGGTCGACGCCATCTACATCGACCCGCCGTACAACACCGGCGCGAAGGACTGGAAGTACAACAACGACTACGTCGAGGGCGACGACCTCTATCGCCACAGCAAGTGGCTGGCGATGATGGAGCGGCGGCTTGCTGCTCGCGAAGGAGTTGCTGAATCCGGCGGATTCGGTGCTGATCGTCACGATCGACGAGAAGGAGTACCTGCGGCTGGGGTTGCTGCTGGAGCAAATGTTCCCGGAGGCGCGAATTCAGATGGTGAGCATCACCATCAACCCAAAGGGTACGTCTCGGCCACGGCAGTTCTCTCGCGTCGATGAGTTCATGTTCTTTGTGCTGTTTGGCTCGGCAGGCGTACCAGACAGCCTTGACGCAAATTCGGCTGGCTCAAAAGTCCGCTGGCGGTATCTCCGCCGCGAAGACCTTGACTCTGTTCGAGGCACCAGACCGCGGCAGTTCTATCCGGTCTTTGTAGCCAAGGACTTGTCGCGCGTTCACAGCGTGGGCGAGCCGCTCCCTGTTGAAGTCCCGACTGATGGTTTTCCAGCGCCGTCCGGTTTGGTCGCGGTCTTTCCCGTACGAGAAGATGGCCTCGAGATGGAGTGGGGGTTGACAGGACCGAGCTTGATGCGTGCAGCCAAGAATGGCTTCGTCCGCGTTACTCCAGGCAACGACAAGCAGCCGTTCATCATTTCGTACCTCACTGCGCCGAACATCGCCAAGATCAGCTCGGGAGAGCTCCTTGTCGCGGGTGTGCGGGAGGACGGATCAAAGGTCGTGGTAGCGGTTGATGGCAAGTCGTCACGACCTAAGACTGTTTGGGGGGAGAGCCGGCACAGCGCGGGCGACTACGGTACCAAGCTTGTCTCGTTGCTCTTGGGTGGTCGTCGATTCCCCTTTCCGAAGTCCCTGTACGCAGTCGAAGACGCGGTACGCTTTTTTGTCACAGACAAACCGAGTGCTGTTGTTCTTGATTTCTTTTCTGGATCTGGAACAACCGCGCACGCTGTCATGCGCTTGAACTGACCTGCCCCCTTCAGCCGTACCAACGATAAAGCCGAAGTCCGGGTTGCAAGATTAGCTGCTCTCTTCGTTGTTGGCTGGCTGTTGAGCTGCATCGCCGGCGAGCCGGCGATGCAGCTCGGCGAACCTGGCCGGTGGTATGCGCCCGATGCTGCTGTGCGGTCTGACCTCGTTGTAGTCCTGTCGCCATGCACCGATGGCCGTGCGCGCCTGGTGCAGCGTCTGGAACCAGTGGTCGTTCAGACACTCGTCTCTGAACTTGCCGTTGAAGCTCTCGATGTAGCCGTTCTGCATCGGCCGTCCCGGCTCGATCAGGATGTGGCGTATGCCGTGAGCCTTGCGCCCAGGCCATGAAGGCGCGGCTGGTGAACTCCGGGCCGTTGTCGGTACGAACCGCACTCGGGTAGCCGCGGAAGATCGCCGCGCGGTCGAGCAAGCGCGTGACGTACTCGCCGCCGATGCCGTAGTCCACCGCGATGTCCACACACTCGTGGCTGAAGTCGTCGGCCACGGTCAGGCACTTCAGGCGCCGGCCGTTGGCCAGGCTGTCGCTAACGAAGTCCATGCTCCAGACCTCGTTGACAGTGCGTGCCAGGTGCAGCGGCACGCGCTCGCTCGCTGGGCGCTTGGCCTTCTTGCGCTTGCGCACCGCAAGGTTGGCCGCGCTGTACAGGCGGTACAGGCGCTTGTGGTTGACGCCGGGGTACTCGGGGCGCAGCAGATCGTGGATGCGCCGGTAGCCGAAGCGCCGCCGCGTGTGCGCGATCTCGACGATCTTGTTGCTCAAGTCGGCTGTCATGGGGTCAACCTCAGGCGGGTGGCGGTAGCTGTCGCGGGCGAGCCCCACGAGTCGGCAGGCTCGGCGCTCGGACAGGCCATGCTCGCTGCACAGCCGCTCGATCGCTTCGCGCTTGACGCGTGGGGCTAGCGCTTTACCCCGAGAACGCTCTTCAGCGCATGCATGTCCAGGTGCGCCTCGGCCAGCAACCGTTTGAGCTTGGCGTTCTCGCCTTCGAGCTCACGCAGCCGCTTCGCATCTGGCACGTCCATGCCGCCGTACTTGGCCCGCCACTCGTAGAAGGTGGCGTCGCTGAAGCCGCCCTTGCGGCACACTCCTTGACCGGCATGCCGGCCTCGGCCTGCTTGAGGAACCCGATGATCTGCTCCTCGGTGAATTTGCTTGTTCTCATGTCCGTCATTCTCCAAGTTGACGGACTTCGCTGCCTTTACGTTGGTATGGCTGGAAGGGGGCAGGTCAAACCTGTTCAACCCTGCGCGGTTTCATTGCCAAGGCGACCTTGCACAGGCACTTGTCAGTTGGCACCACCGCCCCACCATGCACGCTGCCTGAGTAGTTCCGGTCTCACTGTCGCGATCGCCGCATGATCTCGTTGGAGTGCAAGTAGTCCCAGTCCAGCGGGAGTATCAATTCGCTGTTCGCCGAGGTGTCCAGATGAAGCTTCTCCACGAAGACGGGATGTATCGCGAACTTGCAACTCGAGTACATGTCGCGCCCGAGCCGGTCGGTCAGGACCGAGCCTTCGTTGAACGAGAAGCAATGCCGATGGGTCGAAAGGCGCTCCGCGGTTCTGGCGTCGAGCAGTACGCCGAGAAAACCCAGTTCATAGAGGACTTCAATTTTCCACTTTAGGGAGGCGTCCTCTCCCTTGGGCGTAAGCATGTCAAAGCGGATCGGGTCCAGGATCATGTCCAAGTCGGCCCATCCAAGTATTTGCGGTCGCTCCAAGAATGCTTGGATCACTACTGAAATGTTTCTGAACGTCCCCGAGTATTCATCGATGAACTCGTCATCGACTACGGCGTTCGTTGAGCTTGCGATCACCTGTCGGACATAAGCAGCTGAGACCGCGCGCCCTTTGGTCTTGAAGACTTCGGCCGCCGCGAGTAACGCGGAATAGAAGTAGAGCACGTCGCGAGGGCGCCAGAAAGTGTGCCTGAGTACGTAGAGGAAGACAGGCATCCGGTAGCTCGCACCGCAGAAGGAAAGGTTGATTTCCTCCGGGAGCTCTGGATAGCCCACTCCCAATACATCCCCCAGACGCTGCTCCAGCGACTCGCCCTTCGGGTCGTTGACGTGCCTCATCAACGCCAGTCGCTTGCGGACGAGCGACGAAAGCTCAATGCCGGACCATGAGATTTCTGCGACCTTGCTGCGGAAGCGATAACGATCACGATCCAGGCTCTTTAGTTCCTTGAAGCGGTCGTCGGGAATTGCCACCAGAAAGTGGCTCCGATCGTACAAGATCCCGCCGAAGACTCTGCCTGGTCCGACGTTCAGCACAACCAGAAGCAACGAAAGGAGGACTTCACGCTCAAAATCGATTGCGGCCTGCTTGGCAAATTCATCGTTGACGGCGTAGTAACCGCTGACGGTATCGAATCCATCGGCCGTGATCAAGATGCGCTGGCCTTCTGGCTGCTCCCCTTCAAGCAATGCAATCACCTGCTTCCAGCCAGTGTCGCCGAAGACGTGCTTTCTGAACATCGTTGGCGTAAACGACGCGAATGCTGACGCGAATCCGCTCAGAGGATTGTCCGAGGACACCAGCGCGTTGACATACTTCACCATCACTTCAAACGTATAGACGAAGAGGACCTTGGTAGCGATGACGTGGGCCTCGAGGTCCGAGTCGGCGTTCTTCACCTGTTCCGCGAGAAGCCCATCGAGCAACTTGCGCAATGCGGATCGAACAGGCAACTTCGAACGGAGTTTCCAGGCTAGGTAAAGATGCAAGAAAGCGTCCCAGAGCAATTGATAGCTATACAGAGGCGAGAAAGCGAAGCGGAGATCCGAAGCAGCGGACGGATTTCGCCTCAGCACGTTGAAGCAGAACTGGAACGGCAGTTGATCGAACTCCACGCGCAATCCAGCGATTGGAGACGGCTTTGTGTACACGGGCAGGACATCGGCGAGCGTCAACTTTCCCGACCCTTTCCTGCCGATGACAACGCTGATCTCGCCCTCTTTGGCCTGAAGAAACGTCATGGTCTTCACGAATGTCGCCTTGAGATAGGCGTGGTGAGCCTGCTTGCCCCATTGCGACTTCGTTTCGGAGAACAGCAACTGCCGCGAGTAGGCCGCTTGCTTTTCCCCGAATCGAGTGCCACTCGTGGTTTGAATGGCCTGAAGCCGTCCGACAATTTCGCTTAGGAAATGCTCGAACTTGAGCCGCTCGCTCTTCTCAATCCGCGGCTTGAGGTACACACGCAGCGCGCTGTCGCCGGGCGCCAAGCGGCGGGTCGTCTTCCGCTGCGACGGGGCCAGCCAGCGAAGATCGCCGGTCACCAGATGCTTGATGTCTCTCGGACTGGAATCCTCCACGCCACCACCGGACAGGAGAATCGGAACGACCAGAAAACTGCGACCGTACGAGCCTTTGTCCTCTGCAGCCAGCAGTTTTTCGCGAATCAGGCGAAACTCGGCTGCGGCCGCTGATGCGTGGCGCTTTTCGACGTGCTCCTTATAGTTTGGAGTCAGCAATACGATGGCAACGTCCGAACGGTCGATCTCTCGCGTGAAGTCCGGGATGCTCGCGCCGATGGCGGCTCCCGGGTGCTTGCTGTCGATGAACAGCTCGATCTTGATTTCATCCTGTAAACGCAGGGCTTCGATGAACAAGACGAAGCGCTCGGAAGTTTCCGTAGCTTCCTCGTGGCAGTAGGATACAAAAACCCTCATTCTGCACCTCGCCTCCTTGTGAGATTATTTGGAGAGCACCATCTTCGTAGTCGCAGCCTCCGGCCTTTCGCCGTTCGCTCTCACAGAACGAAGATTGCTCGGTGGTGGGTGCGTAAGAAATCGAGCATTTCATCGAACGAGCACCTTTCGAAATCGCGCATAACTGCGACCTTTCTGGCGGGGCTATTGGCTTGATCGAATGACCGGCGCAGTTCCTCGCACTGGGTGAGGTAGCGGGAGTACCTCTCCACTTCTCGGTGAGACCCCAGCCCCTCTTCGACCCCCTTAGCAGCCAGCGCGACCAGGGCCAGCCACATCACGACCACCGAATGCCAGGCGTCGTAGGGTTCGTCTTGGTGGAACACGACGACGAGGACGTGGAACATATGAAGCAGAAAAATGCCGACCACACAGAGCAGGGCGATTCCTGTCAGCCATTTCACTTGTCGCCGGCAAGGAAAATCGAAGAGTCCTTCGGGTTCCCTGAGTGCATGCCTCGCATAGTTGATCTGGTGAACGATTCGAAGCTCTCGATAAGCTTGGAAAAGCTCCGTTGCGCCGGGACCTACGATCGATGATCCAGCGTCTGAGTCTTCATCCGGCAGCATGCGCCAAGCGTCGTGCGGCGGCCCTTCGTCACTTACGAAGGCACCGTATTCGGATCCCCGACTGTTCGTGAACCGGGTGCTGATGGCCTGGAATCGTTTCTGCGTCTGGTGTACGAATTCTTCTCGACTCTGCGAATCGGCTAGTGCGCGAGTAGCGTCCTGCATGTTTAGCGCCAGATTCTGGAAATGGAACTGGCGAAAGCGTTCGGTCACCAAGCGAAGCTGCAACCAGCGTGTCTTCGTGCCCCCATACTGCATCCCCACGACGCCGAGAACCGTGCCGGCGACGCCGGATACCGCAGAAAGCACCGCGACTGCATTCGCTATCAACGAGGGAAGCTGGCCATAAACAGGGGCGGCGGCTGCCAACAGGAGCGCCAGCAGTCCGAGTGCGATCGCGGTCAGCCCGAGCCAGCGGCCCTTTCGCTTCAACTGGTTGGCAGCCTTGTCGACGGGCGTAAACGCTTCGGCAAGGCCAGGCGTAGACAGAACAGGCGATGCAAGGGGGAATGCCTTTCGTGCGGCCCCCGCATCTGCCGCGGCAAGAAGAAGATCGTCGTTGAATCGCTTGCCTTGAAGGAGGGTCTCCATGTTTGCTCAGTCCTCCTCTTTTGAAGCGTCGATCTGGAGTCGAGGCGCCTTCGCGGACGTTGGATGCTACTGGAACGAGGGCTTGGCGTCTCCCAGGAGGTCGGTCACCAGGAAGTCGGTCCCAGTTTTTTGATCTAGTGGTCGGCCGTGGTTGGCCCTTCGCCGTCGTTCCGTCCGTATGGTCCGACAATTCAGATTGGCTTAATCTCGCGCTTCAGTTGTTTGGCGGACCCAGTGACTTTGCTAACCAAGAACTGGCACGGCTATTGGGGCAGGTCAGAAGCTGAAAGCTGTGCGAGCCTGAGCAGCGACGTGCCGCCTGATCGCGTCAGTCATTACTCGTACGTTATCTTGGGCACCTGTGGAAGCGGCTCTGCAAGACGTTGGTAGAAGAGACTGCGCGATCCCAACTTCGAACGTTCGTGGGTTTGTCACAACGAACGCGTGGACCCCGCCCCCGTTATTGCCAAAGTGACCTCGCTCGCGCACCGACGTCAAGGCCGGCGTGCGGCACCGGTGGCATTACTTCGGAGCCCTGCGCGGTTGCTGCTGTGCCCACGACTGCCTCGAACAAGGGCGCGAGCTTCGGCGGCACGAAGCGCGTCAGCGCGCCGTACAAGTGCCGGTCGCCGAACTCGCCTTGCTGCGTCACGTAGAAGCGCTGCGGCACCATCAAGTGCAGCCGATGGCGCGCGCGCGTCATCGCCACGTAGAGCAGGCGCCGCTCTTCGTCGAGCTGCGCGGCGGTGCCGGCGCTCATGTCCGATGGGATGCAGCCGTCCACCGCGTTGAGCACGAACACCGCGCTCCACTCCTGGCCCTTCGCCGAGTGGATCGTCGACAGGATCAGGTAGTCCTCGTCGAGACCCGGCGCGTCGGCTTCGTCGCTGGTGGCCTGCGGCGGGTCGAGCGTCAGCTCGGCGAGGAAGGCATCGCAGTCGGCGAAGCCCGATGCCAGCCGCGCCAGCTGGCGCAGGTCGCCCTCGCGGACCGCGGCGTCTTCATGCAGGCGATGCAGGTGCGGCCGGTACCACGCGGCGGCGAGGTCGATCGCTTGCGGCCAAGCGGGCGCCGGCTCGGCGCACGCAGCGCCGCGAGCAACGCCGAGCAGCAGCGGCCAGTCGGCGCGCGCGGCGGGCGGCGGCTGGAAGGCTTGCAGCACCGCGGCTCGGATCGTCGGCCTGGTCCATCGCATCGAGCAGCCGCTTCGCGCCCGCCATGCCGATGCCCGGCACCAGTTGCGCCACGCGCAGGCCGGCCAGCCGATGCCGCGGGTTGCGCGCCCAACGCAGCACCGACAGCAGGTCCTTCACATGCGCGGCTTCGAGAAACTTCAAGCCCGCCGAACTTGACGAACGGGATGTTGCGCCGCGCCAGTTCCAGCTCGAGCGCAGCGCTGTGGTGCGAGGTGCGGAACAGCACCGCCTGGCGCTTGAGCAGCGTGCCGTCCTCGCGTTGGCGCAGCACCTCGTCGGCCACCCACTGCGCCTGCGCCGACTCGTCGGCCACCGTCACCAGCGACGGGAGCTGCGACGAAGCCCCGTCGGTCCACAGCGTCTTGGCAAAGCGCTCGCCGGCCAGCGCGATCACTGCGTTGGAGGCGTTGAGGATCGGCTGCGTCGAGCGGTAGTTGCGCTCCAGCGCGAGCACGCGCGCCGGAGGCGCAAAGGCCTGTGGAAAGTCGAGGATGTTGCGCACCTCGGCGGCGCGGAAGGAGTAGATCGACTGCGCGTCGTCGCCCACCACCGTGAGGCCGCGGCCGTCGGGCTTGAGCGCGAGCAGGATCTCCGCCTGCAGGCGGTTGGTGTCCTGGTACTCGTCAACCAGCACGTGATCAAAGCGCGCGCCGATATGGCGCGCCAGCGCGGCGTCGTCCAGCATCGCGCGCCAGTACAGCAGCAGGTCGTCGTAGTCGAGCACGCACTGGCGCTGCTTCTCGGCCGCATAGGCGCGAAAGAGCTGCAGCAGCTCGGCCTCCCACGCCGCGCACCACGGGAACACGTCGCGCAACACGTCGGCCAGCGGCGCGCGGCTGTTGAGCACGCGCGAGTGGATCGCCAGGCACGTGCTCTTGAGCGGGAATCGGCTCTTGGTAGAGGCGAATCCCAGCTCATGGCGCAGCACTGCGATCATGTCTTCGCTGTCGCCGCGGTCGACGATCGTGAAGTTCTCGGGCAGGCCGATCTGCGGCGCGTACTCGCGCAGCAGCCGCGCGCCGATGCCGTGGAAGGTGCCGGCCCAGCGCAGTTGCGGCGGCGCCAGCGTGGCGCGCAGGCCGAGCGCGCGATGCAGCAGGCGGCCGGCGCGCAGCGCCATCTCGCGCGCGGCGCGGCGCGAGAAGGTGAGCAGCAGCATGCGCTGCGGGTCGGCGCCGGCCAGCACCAGCCGCGCCACGCGCGAGGCCAGCGTCAGCGTTTTGCCTGAGCCGGCGCCCGCGATTACCAGCAGCGGGCCGGGGATTGATGCGAGCCTGCCCTCCACCAAGCCATGTTCGACGGCGCTGCGTTGCTCCGTGTTCAGGTCCGCGAACGGGTCGGCGCCGCAATGAGCCGGATCGGCCATGGGGACGGGGCTCGCGACGTGCATACGTGAACTGTAATTGCATCCAGCCCGTTTGGGTCGCGGCGCCGTGCCGACGCTTGACGGCAACTGCCCCAGCTCTATACTGGATACATAACCAGTGTAGAGAGTTCATGAACAGACAGGAATGGATCACGCGCTGCTCCGCGCGATTGCGAGAGCAATGGCCGCGGCTGACGACAGAGCAACTGCAGGAAGTGGCGGAGCAACTGCATGAAGACACGCAGCGGCAGCTCGAAGAGCCCGAGCGTGCCGCGGTGCAGTGGCTGCGCCAAGGCATGCCGAAGGTTCACTGACGACCGTGTGTGCGCGTCTCAGTCGTCTTGTTGCGAAGGGCGGGGATGCGTCTGCGAGCAGGTGAGCTCGGTGCGCCGCTGGTCGGTGACTTGCGCGTTGGCGACGCAGGTGCCACGTCGTTCAAGCGGCCGGCATTTGTGGCGCAGCTCTGGACACCCACCCACAGCATGATCGATCGCCCCCTGGGGTCGCCACTGTTCGATCCGGTGCTCGTCAACATGGACGCCGCCTCGTTCTCGCTTGCCGGGATCGAAATCTCTTCTGAAAGGGGCCGGATGCGCGAGTACGCCCAAGTTTGGCGGTGCAGCGTACTCGCAGTTGGCCAGTGACTTCATCGCTTGCCACCGCGCCATGAAGGCGCGTGCGGCAGACCGTGGTCTTTGAGAAACGCGGCGACTTGGTTCATCGAGTGGGCATCTTTGGCCACACCGCTCTCCTCGGTGTAGAGGCCGTAGTCCTCAGGATGCCAATCGTGACTCCGGCGTATCGCATCGCTGTTCAACGACCGCATGAGGAATTGGCTGTTCGCCTGCAGGAGCTCGCAGGTCTCCAAGTCCGACTGCATGCCCATGCACTGAAACTCGAGTTCGACGAAGAGCAGCCTGGCCCAGGCCCGAAGCTGTATGCGGGTCCGTCCGTAGTCCCAAGGGTAGGGCGTCAGGTCCGATGCATAGCGATAGACGACACGTTCGGAGTTCAGGAACGCAATCGGCGTGGCCAGCACGACCACTACCTCACCCAGTCCGGCATCCATCCACTTTCTGCCTTTGCCACATCTGACAAAGTAGGCGGTGCGGTAGCCGTGGTCAGAAAATCCTGCCGGCGACTCGGTCAACAGGCGCGACGCGAAGTCAAAGAACTCTTTGGGTTGCTTGTCGAAGTGCAAGCGCTCGTGAATCTGCGGATCTTCGCCGTCCAGCCATTCACGGCGGATGTGAAACGTTGCAGCCAGCCAGTCGAGACGCTCGTCGCTGATCCATCGGAGAAGGGCCTCATTCGATCGGAGATCGCTCAAACCAAGGGTGAAGGGAGCTCGTCTCTGCTCCATGAAACGCGCGATGTGCGCGGGTTCAAGACCATGATCTTCAAACACGCGCCGCACCCTGGACGCAAGCGCTTCAAGACTCGCATGGCTGTCGCCAACGTCCGGCAGACGCGACACGGACTGACGGCCTCGTATCCAGTCAGCGAGTTGCAATCCAGAGAGCGTCTGGTTGGCACCGTCGAGTCGAACGATGAACTTCCCATCCTTGGTGCAGTAGGTTTGATCCGCGCGACCCTTTGGCACGGTCAACTCCACGATGTAGAGCGGCCGATCGTCGGCTGCACCGACTACGGGATGCAATGACACTCGAAACGTTGACGGATCGATTGCCGGAGAGATTTCGGCAAGGCGACTGGTGATGAGGCGCGCCAGCTCGTCGCGTTCAACGTTCCCAAGCTTCACTCCCGTCACGATGCGCGTCTGGTCGGCGACACCCCACAGGATGCGTCCGCCTTCACTGTTCAAGAACGCGACCGCGTAGCTGCAGGCAACGTCTGCCATTGATCTGGTGGGGTTGCCGCCCACGACTTCCTTGAACTCAAGGGTTCGACTCTCGTCGTCAGCGAGTTGCTCTCCGAGATTGAATGTTTTCGACGGCACAACCCCAAATCTACAGGACGCTTCCCGCTGCCTCGCGTCCACGACGCGTGATCTGAGAGCCCGCCCGCTTCGGGGGAAGCACGGGGATGCCTTCCGCGCCTGGGCGCCACAGCCAGGCGGCGTGTTGGCCGTGGCCACCGCCACTTTCGAGAGCATCCAGCACCTGCGTCTGCTCGATCGCAGCCGGCACGACGAACATCAGCGGTGCTGATTCGCCAGCGTCCGTCAACGTGGCGCAGGCGACTGGTTGGGTGCGCGCGAGGTTGTAGCGCAGGCCCTTGATGAAGGAACGGCCCTCGGCAATCAAGTGTTCGATGAGTTGCCGCTCGAACGAACTTTCCACCGGCAGCCACTGTGGGGTGACCGGCATCAACGACATCTCGGCGAACGTCGGCACGCCGGCCTCGCTGACGCCGAAAGTGGCGATCACGATCATGTGAACGTTGTCGGCCGAGCCCCACAGCGTGAGTTCCGATTCGAACCGGCGTCCAAGCCTGCGGTAGAGGTGCTCGTCGAGCGCGAAAGCCTGGTCGGGCACGTGCTTGATCACGGCCTTGAAGCCGTAGCGGGACGGGACGATCTCCTTGACCTCGGCAATCAGCAGCATCAGGTGCTGCGGCCTGCCGCGCGTGGCGACGGCGTGGCTCCACTGCGCGACGCGGCGTGCATTGAGCGCGTCGCGCTGCTCGGGGGAGAACGGCTCCGGGATGAAGAGCCGGATTCGCAGCGCCTCGCCCCGCGCGACCTTGTTCTCCGCCGCGAGCAGAAGGTACTTGCGCACCGTGCCCCAGCTCCGCTTGCCGGCAAAGCCAGGCTGCCAGCGCGTCAGTTCGGCCTGGTCCCAGAGGTAGTGCAGCAGCCCGCGCAGCGACAGCTTGCTGCCGTCCGAGGCCACGCTGTCCGATGCGCTCCCTGGCGCCGGCATGGTCGTCGCGGCCGCCGAGTTTCGACATCGAGAATCCGAGCCTGAGCGCGGTCTCGCCAGTAGATGGGTCCTCCTTGATCGCCGTACCGAGCACCTGGCCCAGTCCTGACGCTTCGGGCGGCGGTTCGTACGACGCGCAATCCGGCGCGTGCCGGCTGCCGGTGCCGGGCATGCGCTTGACGATAAAGCCTTCGCCCAGGCGGGCGACGTACATCTCGATGCCCTGTAGGAGACACTGGCACTTCGGCCGCAGGCGATCGGCATGTGCCGCGGCGAGTGCGTCCGCAAAGCCCTCGTCCTCGGACGAGAGCCGCGAGCTGCCGAACAGGTAGTTGCCCATGAGCCGCAACTAACGGTGGGCTTCAACGAACGTGCGCTGTGCGCTCGCGGGCACGCTGTTGCTCCGGCGCCGGACGCACGACCGGCTGCTGCTGCGGCGCCGCCTTGTCGTACACCTTGACCTTGTGCACCTCGCCGGCGGCCAGGCGCTTGGCAAGGTTGTCGGCCGCAGCGGCCATGATCGCCTCGCGCCGCTTCTCCGGCACGCGCTGCGCGACGAGCACCGCCTCGATCGCCGCGAGCACCGTCTTGCGGTTGCCGCTGCCGCGGGCCGATGCCTTGCCGGTCGCCGTCGGCGATTCCGCCGACGCCGTGGGTTCGATGCGATTGACCTGCCGCGCTTCGCGCTCGCTGCGCAGCCAGGCCATGTCGTTCGGCAGGGGCTCGTAGCCGATCGCCCTCACGCCGCGCAACGTGGCCTCGAACCAGACCATGCGCCGGAACTCCTCATGGCCTGACACCGCAGCGCCTTCCAGTCGCGCGCCTCGGCGACATCGACCATCGATCGCGCGACCGACGGGCTGTTGGTGTCGGTGGCCAGGCGGAAGGTGGATTCGGTGAACGCCACGCGCGAGGTGTCGCCGCGAAACCGGTACTCGGTCTGGCCGACCGGCTTGTCGCCGATCGAGACCATCGCGCGCTTGATGACGTAGCGCTCGTTCAACGCAACTTCCAGCCGGGCCAACAGTGCGGTTCGATCACCCTGCGGATCAGTGCGCGCCACGTCCTGCTCGGCTCGCGTCACGATGGCGGCCGGTGGAGCCGCTGCAACGTTGACCGCCGGCCGTTCCGGAACTTCATCGCGCTCGTTTACCGGCTCGGCCGCGCGCGGCGCCACAGCAGGGCGCTGCGGGTCGCGCTGCCACTGGCCATCGACCTTGCGCAGGGTCGTTCGCCGGTCGGCCTCGTCGATCTCGGTGAAGCGCTCGCTGCCCATCTTCTCGGCCTTGGCGATGATGTCGTGCAGATTCGCGGTGCGGTAGGTCACCTCGGCGAACGGGTCGCGCAGCTCGTAGCGCAGGCTGCGGCCAGCGGCCCGGCGGCGGATCGATGCCAAAGCAATGTCGCCGAGGTCGTTCGGATAGATGGTGCCGCCGGGGCGGCTGCGGTCCGGTGACTCGTCCATGTCGCTTCCTTGGTTCAATGGTTTGCGTTCAACGCGCCGCGGCGGCG
>CAVTWT010000004.1:0-73874 GCA_963738425.1 uncultured beta proteobacterium
GTCAATCCGGCGGGCGGATCTCGGTGGCCTGCGACCACACGGCTTGCCAGTGCCCGTCGCGCAGTTCGTACACGTCGGTGTGCCAGCAATCCACCGTCTTGCCCGACGGGAAGGTGATCAGCGCCCGATAGCGCAGCACCGCCATCTGCGCCGAGACGCGGACCTGCATCTCGCCCGCGACCCAGCCGGCGTAGAAAGGCTCGGCCTCGATGGCCGCCAGGTAGCGCTCGCGCGTGAACGTACGGCCCGCGGGCGTGATGAGCTGGTATTCCGGTGTGTGAAGCCGCTGCAGCACGGCCATGTCGCGGTCCACCAGCGCCTGAATGCGCGAGCGCTCGATGGCGCGTAGCGTGTCGGCCAGACCGGTGTGACCGTGCGCACTCACCGTACTTCGTCAGCGACGTTCGGCGCGGGCCTGCAACAGTGCGGCGTCGAGCTCGGCTTCGCTGATGCGCTTCAACGCACAGAAATTGGCTTTGCTGATCGTGCTCGCTTCGAAACTGCGCAGCAGCATCGCGCGCTCGCGCTGTGCCGGATCGGCGGGCAACGAGGCGGCGGGCGCGGTGAGTTCGGCGCGCGGGGACGGGCGCGCATCGCGCCGTGGCGGCACGTTGTCGTGCGGGGTCTGCCGCGGGGCCGGTCTTGGGCCGGACGGTCCGCGCCGCGGCTCGTCGCGCCGAGGGCGATCGCGCGGGCTGTCGTCGCGTCGCGGCTCGCGGGCCGGGCGCTCAGGGGCAGCCGCTGGCTCGCCACTATCGGCGGCGGGCGCCGCCGGCGCCCGCGGCATCGGCTTGCGAAATGCGGCGCGCCGCTCAGCGGCAATCGCCTGGCGGCGCGCCACTTCTTCGGCCGCCGCGTTGCGGTGCTCGTCGGCGATCTCGCCAGCAGGCAGGCCATCGAGGTCGTGGCGTTGCGCGCCGGGCGCTGCCAGGGCCTTGAGGTAGGGCGTCGTCGTCGTGTAGCGCGAGAAGAAGATGCCCAGCGTGCGCTTGCTGAACTGGCCCGGCGCGCGGGCCTGGATGTCTGCGTGGATGCGCAACTTGATTGCCCGCCACACGCCCTTGCCGTCGGGCCCAACGAAGAGCGCCGGGAACAACTCGGCCAGGCGCGCGCCGGTCGCGGCCGGGGACAAATCGGGCGCTGTTGTGGGCGCGGCAGGCGCTGCCTCGGCCGCATCGTTTGCCGGCGCGGCCTCGGTTGCGTCGGAGGTTTCGCTCACCGTCTCTGGCGCCGTCACGGGCACCAACGGCAGGGCCGCTGCGTCGGGTGTTGCGGGTGGAAGCGTTTCTTCCGGGGGGCTGTTGTCGGTGCTGATCATCGGCCGCGATTGTCGTTCAGCCTGCGCACGATGCGCTAACCTGCCCGCATGTACGGCATCACCGACTACGGCGCGTACTGCGCCACCATCTTGCTTTTTCTCGCGCTGCCCGGGCCGGGCACGTTCGCGTTGCTCACCTCCACCGGCAAGGGCGGCTTTCGCGGGGGCGCCGCGGCCACGCTGGGCTTGATCGTCGGCGACCAGGTGTTGTTGTGGCTCGCGGTGGCGGGCGTGGCCGCGCTGCTCGCCGCCAACCCGCTGGTCTTCAAGGCCGTGCAGTACGCGGGGGCGGCGTACCTGGGCTGGATCGGCTTGCGGCTGTTGTTGGCCAAAGGTGACGGCAAGGCCTCGCCGGTCAACATCGAGCCGCGCCACTACGCGCGCCAGGCGTTCTTCATCACGTTGCTCAATCCGAAGGCGATCGTCTTCTACATGGCGTTCTTCCCGCTGTTCATCGACCCGGCCACACACCGCGGCCTGCCGACGTTTGCGGCGATGGCGCTGACGATCGCGGTCATCACCGCCGTGTATTGCCTGACGCTGTGCGCATTTGCCAACGCCGTGGCGGCGAAGGTCAAGGCCAACCGCACGGCGGCGCGCTGGCTCGAGCGCGCGGCCGGTGTGTTCCTGATCGGTTTTGGTATCCGCCTGGTTCGAGACTGATGCGAAACTGACCGCATGCAAGTTTTCTGTGTCGCCAACCAAAAGGGCGGAGTCGGCAAGACCACGACCACGGTCAACCTCGCCGCGGGCCTGGCGCAGGTCGGCCAGCGCGTGCTCGTCATCGACCTCGACCCGCAGGGCAATGCGACGATGGGCTCGGGCGTCAACAAGCGCGCGCTGGAGCTGTCGGTGTACGACGTGCTGCTCGAGTCCTCGACGATCGCCGAAGCGCGCCAGCGCACCGAGAAAGGCGGCTACGACGTGCTCGGCGCCAACCGCGAACTCGCCGGTGCCGAGATCGAACTCGTCAGCGTCGAGCGGCGCAGCGAGCGCTTGCGCGGCGCGCTGGTGGCGGTGGAGGCCGAGTACGACTTCGTGCTCATCGACTGCCCGCCGTCGCTGTCGCTGCTCACGTTGAACGGTCTGTGCAGCGCCAATGGCGTCATCGTGCCGATGCAGTGCGAGTACTTCGCGCTGGAGGGCCTGACCGACCTCGTCAACACCATCCGCCAGGTGCATGCGAACCTGAACCCGCAGCTGCAGATCATCGGCCTGCTGCGCGTGATGTTCGACAACCGCATGACCTTGCAGCAGCAGGTCAGCGAGCAGTTGAAGTCGCACTTCGGCGACAAGGTCTTCGACGCCGTGATCCCGCGCAACGTGCGCCTGGCCGAGGCACCGAGTTATGGCCAGGCCGGCGTCGTTTTCGATCCGAGTTCGCGCGGCGCGCAGGCGTACATCGCGTTTGCGAACGAGATGATCGCCCGGTCTCAGCAGCTGGGCTGATGGACGTCGCTGACGGACTGGCCGCCGACCTCGCGGGCAACCGCGGCTTGAACCCCGACTTCGACCGCAAGCTGCTGGTGCGCGCCGAAGACGCAGGCCTGAACGCCAGTGCACCGCCGCAACAGCTGTGGCTCGACGGCTGGCTGGTGCGTTTCTCGCCGGGCAAGGCCAAGCGCGCGCGCTGCATCAACGCGGTGGCCAGCGGGCGCCTGTCGGTGGGCCACAAGCTGGCGCGTGCCGAGAGCATTTTTGCCGCGGCGCAGTTGCCGATGGTGGTGCGTATCACGCCGTTCACACGGCCGGCCGGGCTCGACGGTGAGCTGGCGGCGCGCGGCTTCGGCGCGATCGACGACACGCGCGTGATGATCGTGCCGCGCCTGGCGCACCTGCAGCCGCCCGTATTGCCGGAAGGTTTGAGGTGGGCCGTGCTCGGCCACGCGGCAATGGCCGAGGCCGTCGGTGCGCTGCGCGCCTCGCCGCTGGCGCAGCGCGCCGCGCACGCTGAACGACTGGCCGGCTCGCCGGTGCCGTTCACGGCGCTGGCCATCAAGCGCGCCGAAGACGGCATGCTCGTCGCCTGCGGCCAGAGCGCGAGCGAGGGCGATCTGGTGGGCCTGTACGATGTCTTCGTCAACGAGCCGATGCGCGGCCAGGGTCTGGCCAACGCGCTGTGCGCCAAGCTGCTGACCAATGCCCGCGAAGCCGGTGCCAAGAGCGCCTACCTGCAGGTCGAAGCCGACAACCACGATGCTCGCGCCGTCTATCGGCACCTCGGCTTCGCCGACGGCTACGGCTATCACTACCGCACCCGTTGAGACTGGCGATGCACCTGGACATGGCCACCGCCCTGCTGTTCACCGCCATGGTGAGCCTCGTCAACGCGGCGGCGATGGCCTTGCTCGCCTTGCGCGACCCCTCGACCTACCTGCGCGATTGGGCTGTCAGCTTTTTCCTCGTCGTCACGGGTGTGGCGATCATCGGCCTGCGCGGTATCGTGCCGCCGCTGGCCTCGGACTTTTTCGGCAATGCGCTGGCGGCGCTCGGTGCGGCCGGCATCTTTGTCGGCCTGTGCCGCTTCATGCAGGAGCGGGTGCCGTGGCGCCTGCTCGTGCTGCTGATGGCCGTGTCATTGGCGGCGATCGGCTGGCTTTCCGCCGGCGTCGACGACCCGGCTGCGCACCTCGGCCAGCGCGTCGTCGTCTTCTCGGCGCTGATCGCGCTGCTGTCCGCCCCCTGCGTCTGGCTGATCGTCAGTCACGCCCGCCGCGAAGGCACCGTACTCAGCGTCATGGCGCTGGTTGCCGAGGTGCTGCTCGTCGGCCTGTCGCTGCTGCGTGTGGCCGTCAACGCGGTGGCGCCGGTGCAGGGCGAGTTGGGGGACAGCTACACGCGCGAGGTTCTGTTCGTCATGGCCTTGAGCCTGGCGCACCTGCTTCAGGGTTACGGCCTGATCAGCCTGCACGTCAGCCAGTTGCTGCGCCGCGTGGCCGCGCAGGCCAACACCGATGCGCTCACCGACCTGCCGAACCGCCGCACCTTCGAGGATGCGTGGCTGCGCATGGTGCAACGTGCGCAGCGCAGCAGCACCCCGCTGGCGCTGATGGTGATGGACATCGACCACTTCAAGCGTGTCAATGACACGCATGGCCACGCTGCCGGCGATGAAGCGCTGCGTGTGCTCGGCTGGGCGCTGAAGAACCATCTGCGGCCGGGCGATCTGTGCGCACGATGGGGCGGTGAAGAGTTCATCCTCGCCCTGCCCGGCGCCACGCCCGAGGTGGCGCGCCAACGCGCCGAGGAGCTGCTCAAGATGCCGCTGACCTACGGCGAGAACGGCGCCGGCGAGCCGCTCGCGGTGACGCTGTCGGTGGGTCTGACCGATTGGCGCAGCGACGACGCCACGCCGTTTGCGACGATCGCGCGCGCAGACTCGGCGCTCTACGAGGCCAAACGAGATGGCCGGCACCGGGTGAACATCGCGGCCTGACGCTGCTCAGCGTTGGCGCTTCTGGCGCGGTATCACCTTCGGCTCGCCCGGACCCAGATCGCCTGCCGCGCGCGCCGAGAGGTAGGCGTAGAGGTCGAGCACATGCGGCGGCACCTCGGCGTGATCGCCCCAGGCCGGCATCAGCACCTGGCCGCGCGCGGCGCTGCGGTCGCGCTTCAGGATCTCTTCGAGCGTGGCGTCTCGCGCCTGCGCGCTGCCTTCGTCGGCCGGCGAGACGAGGCGGTAGCTCGTCAGCACCTTTGACGCGAAGTCGCGCGGCGTCATGTTGGGGATGCGCTCGAGCAGGTTCGGGGCCACCGAGGTGCCGACGCCGGCGACGCCGTGGCAGGTGTGGCAGGCGCTGTGGAACAGGCGCCAGCCCAAGTAGGTGCCGCGATCGACACGGCCATTGGCCACGCGGTACTCGCCGGGCATCGGCAGTCCGTCGCGAGGCTGGGCAGAGGCCGTGGCTGTGGCCACGAGCAACAGTGCCGTAGCCGCGATCCGTTTCAGAGTACGAGGCAACATCAGCGCATTCTCGCCAAGCAGCGCGCGCACGGGTTGCGCGCGGTCAAAAACGCACACCGCTTGCGCTTTCATCGGTGAGCATTCGCCGCATCAGCCATTGCATCAGCGGCTGCCGCGCCCATCCGGCCGTTTCGAACGCGCGTGACGCTGCGTCGCTGCGCTGCCACTGCGGAGCGGCGAGCGTGTGCGCCGCAAAGCGGTGGCGCAGCACCGAGAGCAACTCGGCGGCGGCGGCGTGCGCGGGGTCGCGATCGGCCAGGCTCAGCACCGACGCGGCATTGTCGGCGCCGATCGTGAAGACGAGCTGCGCCTCGTGGTGCCGCCACGCCTGCAGGTCGCCCGGCGCGGCCTGCACCGCGGCGCCGCTGGCCTGCCACGGCAGCGCGTCATCGAAAGCGGCCAGCCATCGCGCGGCGGCGTCACGCGCCACCGCCGTCACATCGCCCGCCAGTGCACGCCCTTGCCCCGGCGCCGCGCGCCATCCATGCAGTTCGCAGACCGGCTCGAAGCCCCGCCCACGGTACAACGCCACAGCGCGCAGGTTGGTGCTGATGACTTCGAGCTCCAGCCAGCGCTCGCCGCGTGCACGAGCGGCGGCCGTCGCCTCGTCGAGCAGGTGCGCGGCGACGCCACTGCCACGCTCCAAAGGCAAGGCGCCCATCACCGAAACGCGGGTCCGACGGTGCGTGCGCGGTGTGGTCAACAGAAAGGCCGTCACGACCGGGCCGCGCAGGGCAGCGCGGCTCATGGCGAGATCGACGCCCTGGCGCTGCAGGAAGGTCTGCCAGGCCGCGCCTTCGAAGGGCGGAAACTTCAGCAGGTAGTCGGCGAAGCTCGCGTTGAAGGCTTCGCGCAGAGCGTCCGCGGGCACTGCGCTCGCCGGCAAGATCGTCACGGTGTTGGCGTCCACGCCGCAACGATAACAACAGGCCGCGCCCCGTCAGACCAGGGGCTTCAAGCCTTCGAGCAACGTCGGCACCAGCTCCGACACCGTCGGGTGAATGTGCATCGTGCGCCGAATCGTCATGTAGGGCAGGCCGGCGGCCATCACGTCGAGCAAGCCGTGAATGACTTCGTCGGCATTCAGGCCGAGCATCGTCGCGCCGAGGATGCGCTGCGTCTGTGCATCGACCAGCACTTTCATGAAGCCTTGCGTCTCGCCGGCCTCGCGCGCACGGCCGACGCGGGCCATCGGCATGCGCGCCACGAGCGCCGGCTTGCCGCTGGCACGCACCTCGTTTTCGCTCATGCCGATGCGCGCCAGCGGCGGGTCGGTGAAGAGCGCGTAGACGGGGATGCGGTCGCTGACGCGTCGTGGATCGTTGTCGAACAGATTCGCCGCGACGATCTCGTAGTCGTTGTACGAGGTGTGCGTGAAGGCGCCGCGGCCGTTGCAGTCGCCCAAGGCCCAGACGCCGTCGGCGCTGGTGCGCAACTGATCGTCCACGGTGATGAAGCCGCGGGTGTCGGTGGCGATGCCGGCTGCTTCGAGGTCAAGGCTGGCCGTGTTGGGTGTGCGGCCGACGGCCAGCAGCAGATGCGAGCCCATCACGTCCGGCTCGCCACTCACGCAAGACGTGTGCACCCGCACGCCGGTCGCGCCTTCGCGCGCGAGCGACAGGCACTTCGCGTTCGTGCGGATCACGATGCCCTCGCGTTCGAGCACCTGCGCGACGGCCGCAGACACCTCTTCGTCTTCGCGTGCAATGATGCGTGGCCCCATCTCGCACACCGTCACCTGCGAGCCAAAGCGGCGAAAGATCTGCGCGAATTCCAGACCGATGTAGCTGCCGCCAATCACCACCAGATGCTCGGGCACGTGATCGAGTTCGAGGATGCCTCGGTTGTCGAGCGCATGGATCTGATCCAACCCGTCCATCGCCGGACGCAGCGGCGCGCCGCCGACGTTCAAGAAGATGCGCGGTGCTGAGTAGTTCGTGTCGCCGACCTGCACCGTGTGCGGCCCTGTGAAGCGCGCATCGCCTTGCACCACGGCCAGGTTCGGTGTGCTGCCGAGCCAGCTCGCCAGCGAGTGGTGCGAGGCGGCAATGATCTTGTCCTTGCGTGCCCGCACCGCAGCCATGTCCACGCGCACCGGTGAGTCGAGCACCACGCCCCACTCGGCCGCGCGCCGCGCCACTTGCGCCGCGCGGGCGCTGGCGACCCAGGTTTTCGTCGGCACGCAGCCGTTGTTGACGCAGGTGCCGCCGAGCGCGCCGCGTTCGATCAACACGGTTTTCAGGCCTTGTTTGGCGCAACGGGCGGCTATCGACGGCCCGGCTTGGCCGGCGCCGATGACGATGGCATCGAGAGTTTGATGTTTGAGCATGGCGGTTTCCTGTGAGTCGCAGCGGCAGGGCCGAACTTACGCCGCATCGGCGCGTCGCGCCTGGGTGCGAGAATTCAGTCCATCACTTACAGACGAGGGGCGGTACTGGCATGGAACTGAAAGTCCCCATCGCAGTCACGGTCGAGCAAAGCGACGAGGTCATCCAAGGCAGCGGTCTGCTCGACCTGGCCAGCGGCGACATCCTGAAGGTCGAATACAAGGACTGGGATGTGTCCAAGCGCGGCCTGCCGTGGGACAGCGCCGACTACGAGTTCACCAGCGGCACGCTGACGCACAGCGGCAAAGATGTCGAGTTCAGCGTCGAGGTCAACAAGACCACGGGGCAGTTCTCGGTCAATGCCAATGAGCTGCTCGAGATCAAGTTGAAGGCGGCGCAGCTGTTTGCCGGGATGACCGGGGCCGATGTGCTGGCCAACGCTACCGGCCGCAAGCACTGAGCACACGCGCGGCCAGGCTGAGTGACGCCGTCAGCCCCGGCGACTCGATGCCGAAGAGATTGACGAGCCCCGGTACGCCATGCACTGCGGCGCCATCGATGCGGAAGTCTGCCGCAGGCTCGCCCGGACCGACGATCTTCGGGCGCAAGCCGGTGTAGGCCGGCGCGAGGGCGTCGTCGCGCAGGGCGGGCCAGTAGCGGCGGATGTCGCGCGTGAACGTGGCGGCGCGTGAGGCATCGACGGCGTAGTCCTCCGTGGCGCCATCGGGCAGCCAATCGACATCCGGCCCGAAGCGGCCCTGGCCGCCGAGGTCGAGCGTGAAGTGCGTGCCGAGGCCGGCGCGGTTGTGCATCGGATACACGAGGCGCGAGAACGGCGCGCGGCCGCTGAGCGAAAAGTAGTGGCCCTTGCACCAGCGTGTGCGCGGCACGTGCTGGGCCTCGAGGCCGTCGATGCGCGAGGCCGCGTTGCTTGCAAACAAGCCGCCGGCGTTGATCAACAAGCGCGTCGACAGCTGCATCGGCTCGGCGCCACCGATGCGCACGTCAAAACCGTCTTGCGTCACTGTCGCACCGTCGAACGGGCTGTGAAACACGAACAGCGCGCCGCGGTCCTCGGCATCGCCTTGCAGCGCGAGCATGTAAGCGTGGCTGTCGATGATGCCGGTCGAGGGCGAGTGCAGCGCAGCGACGGCGGTGAGCGCCGGCTCCATCGACTGCGCCTCGGCGCCGCTGATCAGCCGCGCATCGGTGACGCCATTGGCCAGCGCTTGCGCGTGCAGCGCTTCAAGTGCTGCGATCTCGCTCTGATCGACCGCCACCACCAGCTTGCCGCAGCGCCGGTGCGGCACGCCATGCGCTTCACAGTACGCGTACAGCGCCTCGCGCCCTTCGACGCACAGCCGCGCTTTCAGCGAGCCGCGCGGGTAGTACAGGCCGGCGTGGATGACCTCGCTGTTGCGCGAGCTGGTGCCGGTGCCGATGCCTTCGGCCTTGTCGATGACGATGACTTCGTGGCCGGCCTGCGCGAGTTCGCGCGCGACGGCCAGGCCGATGACGCCGGCGCCGATGACGAGAGCGTCAATGCGGTCGGTCATGTGAGCACTCTCCGTTCGCCCTGAGCTGGTCGAAGGGTCTTGGCGATCACGGCCAGGGCTTCGACAAGCTCAGCCCGAACGGATGTCGGTTCAGAGGCCGAGAGCCTCGTCGCAACCGAGATGCAAGTTCATGCACTGGACCGCCGCGCCGCTCGCGCCCTTGCCGAGGTTGTCTTCACGCGCAATGACGATCGCTTGCGTGGCATCGGCAAAAACGAAGATATCGATGCGGTTGGTGTCGTTGCTGCCTTGCACGTCGAAGAAGTTCGGCTCGGTGACGGCCGGGTCGCCGAGCGGCATGACGCGGATGAAACGTTCGCCCTCGTAGTGGCGCTCGAAGGCGCGCACCAGTGCCGCGCCGTCGGTGCCGGGCTTCAGGTGTGAGAGCTGCAGCGGCACGCTGACGGCCAGGCCTTTGTAGAACGGTCCGACGATCGGCATGAACACCGGCTTCACCGTCAAGCCGGTGTAGGCCATCATCTCCGGCACGTGCTTGTGGCTCAACTTCAAGCCATACGGCCGCGGCGCATCGAGTTGCGGCGCACGGCCTGCCGCCTGGTACTCCTCGATCATCTTCTTGCCGCCACCCGAATAGCCCGTGATCGAGGTCGCTGTCACCGGCAGGAACGGCTGCACGATGCCGGCATCGACCAGCGGACGCAGCACTGCGATGAACGCGGTCGAGTGGCAGCCGGGGTTGGCGATGCGCTTGGCCTTCTTCAACGCCTCGCGCTGGCCCGGCGCGAGTTCCGGAATGCCGAAGACCCAGCCCGGCGCGACGCGGTGCGCGGTGCTGGCGTCGATGACGCAGGTGTTGGGGTTTGTCACCAGCGCCACCGCCTCCTTGGCCGCCGCATCGGGCAGACAGAGGAAGGCCACGTCGGCGGCGTTGAGCAGCCGCGCGCGCTCGGCCGCGTCCTTGCGCTTGTCGGCGTCGATCTTCAACAGCTCGATGTCGCTGCGCTGGGCCAGGTACTCGTGGATGCGCAGGCCGGTGGTGCCTTCCTGGCCATCGACGAAGACGGTGTGCTTCTTGCTCGTGCTCATGGCAGCTAGGATAAATCAATGAAGCACCCAACGCTGCGCGTTCTCTTGCTGCCCGGCTGGCTCGACTCCGGGCCTGGCCACTGGCAGACGCTGTGGGAATTGCAGCATGGCGACACCCGCGTCGTGCAAAGCGACTGGCTCTGGCCGAAACGCGGCGACTGGATGGCGCGGCTCGAAGAAGTCGTGCTCGAAGACGAGCGGCCGGCGTTGCTGGCCGCGCACAGCCTGGGCTGCCAGCTCGTCGCTGCGTGGGCGGCGCATTCACAGCACACGGCGCGGGTCAAGGGCGCGCTGCTCGTGGCGCCGCCGGACATCGAGCGCGAGGACATGCCGCCCAACCTGCTGCCCTGGCGGCCGATCGTGCGCCAGCGCCTGCCGTTCGCGGCGACGGTGGTGACGAGCAGCGACGACCCGTATGGAGCGCCCGAGCGCAGCGCGCAGATGGCGCGAGAGTGGGGCGCCGAGCGCGTGGACATCGGCGCGCGAGGCCACATCAACGGTGAGTCGGGGCTCGGCGATTGGCCTGCGGGCCGCTGCGTTATTCGACAGCCGCTGCGCTCCGGCCCCGACAATCGCTCGTCCTGGATGGCGACTCGAAGAACCGACCCAAAGGCTTGGGCATGGGCCTGGATGCGCTGCTCGGACCGAGGGTCAGCGATGCGCCACCCGCAACGCCGCGCGAGACGGCGCGCCGAGCGTGTTGAAGCTCAGCGCCTTGCAGCCCGGCAAGTACCAGCCGCGCACGCGCATGGACGAGGGCTCGCTGTACGAACTCGCCGAGAGCATCAAGTCGCAAGGCGTGATGCAGCCGGTGCTGGTGCGGCCGTTGGGCGCCGGCCGCTACGAGATCATCGCTGGCGAGCGGCGCTTCCGTGCTGCCCGACTGGCCGGTCTCGACGAGGTGCCGGTGCTGGTCAAGGCCGTGGCCGACGAAGCGGCGGCGGTGATGGCGCTGATCGAGAACATCCAGCGCGAAGACCTGAATCCGCTCGAAGAAGCGCAGGGCTTGAAACGTCTGGTCGATGAGTTCCAGCTCACGCATGAGCAGGCGGCACAGGCCGTCGGCCGCTCGCGCAGCGCAGCCAGCAACCTGCTGCGCCTGCTCAACCTGACCGCGCCGGTGCAGCAGATGCTGATGGCCGGCGACCTCGAAATGGGCCACGCCCGCGCGCTGTTGGCGCTCGATGCAGCACAACAGATCCTCTGCGCCAACGAAGTCACGGCGAAAAAGCTGTCGGTGCGCGACACCGAAAAGCTGGTGACGAAGTGGGTCAGTGGCAACGGCAGCGGCCGCCAGTCGCCGCTGCTGCGCGTCAAGCACGACAAGTCGCGCGACATCGTGCGCCTCGAAGAAGCGCTGGCCGACAAGCTCACCGCGTCGGTCGATATCCGGGTCTTGCGCAAGACCAAGCGCGGCGAACAAGGCGAGATCGCGATCGCGTTCGACTCGCTGGATGAGTTGAACGGCCTGCTCGACCGGCTGGGCGTGACAGACCGTTGAAGCTGCTCGCTTTGGCGGGTGTCGGTGTCTATCGGCGCTACGTCTCGCCGCACAAAGGCTTTTCGTGCGCCATGCGAGTGCACCGCGGTGGTCCGAGCTGCTCTGCATTTGCCGAGCGCGTGTTGCGCCGCTTCGGCGTGTGGCGCGGCGTGGTCTTGCTGCGGCGGCGTCTGGCGCGCTGCGGGCAAGCGTTCGAGCGCCATCACGGCAGCGCTCTGCGTACGGCACAGCGAGGCTCGTGCGACGCGCCGTGCGATCTGCCGTGTGACGGCTCGGAACTCAAACACTGCGACGTCACACCGTGCGATTGCGCGGACTGCGGCAGCAATGACAAGAAGAAGCGCCGCAAGGCGCAACAGCAGCAGGCCCTATGATTTGTGCGAACTCGCCGTGAGATCTTGCCCGCGCGGCGCCTTCGCTCCGTAGCGTTGACATGCTCGACACCCTGTTCAGGAGAATCTGCTCGATGAATTTGCGTTCCACGCTGCTGGCGGCCTGTGCCGCGCTTTCAAGCTTTGGCGCTGTTCATGCGCAGCCGGCCTCGCCACCGGTCGCCATGCCGTCCATCACTCCCGCGGCGGTCAGCGGTGACGCCAGCGAAGGCAAGATCGCCCACTACGGCGCCAAGTTCAATGGCCGCAGGACGGCCAGCGGAGAGCGCTTCGACGTGAACGCAATGACGATGGCGCACAAGACGCTGCCTTTCGGCACGCGTGTCAAGGTCACCAACCTGGCCACCAAGAAGAGCGTCGTCGTGCGCGTCAACGACCGCGGCCCGTCGAGCCCGGACCGCATCGGCGACCTGACCACCGGCGCTGCGCGCAAGATCGGCATGACGCGCGCCGGCGTGGCTGATGCCCGGCTCGAAGTTGTCGGGCAGGCCAAGCCCGCGAAGAAATCCTAGGCCTGCGGAGGCGACACGCCATGCCCCTCGTCACCATCCGCATTGCGCGCCGCGCCACGCCGACGACGGCCGAGCAAAAGACCAAGCTGATTGCCGGCGTGACCGATGTCGTGCAGTCCGTGCTCGACAAGCGCCGCGAAAGCGTCACCGTCATCATCGATGAGGTCGACCCCGACAACTGGGGGGAAGGCGGTGAGCCCGTGACACAGCGGCGCGCGAAGCAACAGCGCCCGTAGGACGGCGCCGCGTCGTGCGGCGCTCCCCTGCTTCGGGCATGGCGTTCGCGCGTGACGCCGCCTAAAGTGCTTTGCCATGCGCCCGCTTCGATTCGTTCGCCGTCACGCTCACCACTTCCAGCTCGCCGGGCTGGCTGCAGCGCTGGCACTGACCTTGGTGGCCGGCACGGCCACCGCCAAAGGCGCGCCGGGTGCGGCCAGTGCGCCGCTTGCCGCTGTGGACGACGACGAGCAAGGCGCGCTGGTCGGCGACCTGGTGTTCCACGCCGATCTGCTCGCCACGCTCGACCGCCTGTGCCCAAGGCGCGACGCTGCCGACTGGCACAGCGCGCTGCGCCCGCTGCTCGAGCAGGCGATGACACCCGAATTGCGCGAGCTGTCGCGCCGCCTCGGTGCCGACGCCGGCACCCAGCTCGTGCACGAGCGCGGCGGCTGCAAGTCGCGCGGCTTTGCGGCGGCGTACAACGAATCGAAGGGTGAGTACCAGACGCTGCTGCAGCGCTGGAAGACATTGGCCGATTGAGCCAGCGCCCCGAGCGTCACGAAGTCCATGCAACCGCCGCGGATCTGGCTCTGCCAGGCCGCTGGCGGTGCCCCTTGAGGGGAGGCGCCGAAGGCGCTTCGGGGTGGTCGAATCAGTAAGTCGCGCGGCCGCCGGAAACGTCGAGCACCGACGCGGTGGTGAACGAACAGTCCTCGCTGGCCAGCCAAGTGATCGCCGCAGCGATTTCGTTCGGCTCGACAAAGCGCCCCATCGGAATCTTGCTCAGCATGTAGGCGATGAACTCGGGCTTCATCTGATCGAACATCGCCGTCTTTGCAGCGGCCGGCGCCACGGCATTGACGAGAATGCCTTTGGTGGCCAGCTCCTTGCCGAGCGATTTGGTCAGTGCGATCAGCCCGGCCTTGCTGGCGCTGTAGTGGCTGGCGTTCGGGTTGCCTTCCTTGCCCGCCACCGAGGCCACGTTGACGATGCGGCCGTAGCCTTGTTTGATCATCGCCGGTGCGATGGCATGGCAGGTCAGGTAGGGCGCGACGAGGTTGACCTCGATCGTGCGCCGCCAGATGTCCGGCGCGAGTTCCCAGGTCGGCGCGTTGCCGCCGGTGATGCCGGCGTTGTTGACGAGGATGTCGATGCGGCCATGCGCGGCGATCGCGGCGGCTGTGGCGGCGCCCACCGCGGCGGCGTCCGTAAGTTCGACGGCGGCCGTGGTCGCCGCCGCGCCCAGCGCGCTCTGCGCCTTGGCCAGCAGCGCGGCATCGATGTCCCACAGCACCACCTTCGCACCCGAGGCGATGAAACGCTCGGCCACGGCAAAGCCGATGCCCTGGGCACCACCGGTGATCACGGCGACGCGGTTTTTCAAGTCGATGGTGTTCATGAACGCGGATCTTTCTGGTCGGCAATGTATTGGCGGACGATGTCTTCGAACGACGTGTCGGCTTTCAGGCCCAGCGCATGGGCGCGCGCCGAACTCGCGCCTTTCGGCCAGTTCGCCACGATGCCGGCGATGCGCTCGTCGCGCTGGAACTTGACCAGCGCCCGCACCTTCGGTCCGGCCACGGCTTCGAGTGCGTCGAGCATCTGCTGCACGGTGACGTTGAGCGCCGGCAGGTTGAGCGCCAGCCGGCCGTTGAGCTCATCGCGGCTGGCCTCGTAGATCCGGACCAGCGCGTCGATCGTGCGCGCCGGCGAGGCCACAGGGTGCGACACGCTCGCATCGACCGGGCAGATCGCTTCGATACCGGCCAGCGGCTCGCGGATGACGCCGCTGAAGAACGACGACGCCGCGGCGTTCGGTTTGCCGGGGCGCACCGTCACTGTCATCAAGCGCGCCGCGCGGCCGTCGATGAAACCCTTGCGCGTCATGTCGGCGATCAGCTGCTCGCACATCAGCTTCTGCGTGCCGTACGAGGTTTGCGGCGCGGGCAATGTGTCGTCGGCGACGATGGCCGGCATTGGCTTGCCGGGGTCGGGGCCGAAGACCGCGACCGAGCTCGAGAAGACGATGCGCGGCACGTTGCCGGCCTTGCGCAAGGCATCGAGCAACGCGCGTGTCGAGTCGAGGTTCGAGCGCATGCCGAGGTCGAAGTCGAGTTCGCACTCGCCACTGACCGCTGACGCCAGATGAAAGACGCCGTCGAAGCGCTCGGCCGCGAAGCCGGCGCACTGATCGAGCAGCGGGCCGGTGAGGGCTCGCACGCGCTTGTCCGCCGTCAGATCCGCCGGCGGCGCGAATTGATCGGCCAGCACGATCTGGTCGATCGGCGCGCCACCGAGCGAGTTGCGTGCGAGCAGCGTGCGTGCGAGCCGGGCGCCGATGAAGCCGGCACCGCCGGTGATGAGCAGTTTCATGGGGTCGTCGTTTTGAGTTGATGGCGCTGGAGCCAGCCTAGCCCCGCAGAAGTGTTGCCTTTCGGCCGGTACTCGCAGCCGATGAAACCGTCATAACCCAGCCGGTCGATCAGCTCGAACAAGTAGGGGTAGTTCAGCTCGCCGACATCCGGCTCATGGCGCTCGGGCACACCGGCGATCTGGAAGTGGCCGACGCGGCCTGTCGGCAAATACATCTCGATCTTCTTCGCCAGATCGCCCTCGACGATCTGGCAGTGGTAGAGGTCCATCTGCACCTTGAGATTCGGTGCGCCGACTTCGACGACGATCTCGTGCGCGTGGTCCTGACGGTTCAGGAAGAAGCCCGGGATGTCGCGCGTGTTGATCGGCTCGATCAGGAAGCAGAGGTCGCGCGCTTGCACCGCCGCCCAGGCCAGGTTGGCGAGGTAGGTCGCGCGCAGCACGGCGCGGTCGGCGCCGCTGGGCGCCAGCCCGGCCATCAGGTGGATGCGTGGGCAGTCGAGTGCGCGCGCGTACTCGATGGCTCGGATCACGCCGGCACGGAACTCGGTCTCTCGGCCGGGCAGGCAGGCGGTGCCGCGCTCGCCCTTCGCCCAGTCGCCCGGCGGCGCGTTGAACAGCACCTGCTGCAAACCGCTCGCCTTCAAGCGCGCGGCGAGTTCGGCGGCAGAGTGTTCGTAAGGGAACAGGTACTCGACGGCCTTGAAGCCATCGGCCGCCGCGGCGGCGAAGCGGTCGAGAAAAGCATGCTCGGTGTAGAGCATCGACAAGTTGGCGGCGAATTTCGGCATCAGCGTTTCCTCACCCGCGACGGCTTGATCGCCCCACTGACGATCAGTCGCCGCTCGCCGTTCAAATGATGTTCGATCGCTGCAACTCGCGCGGCCTTCGGGTTGCCGGACAGGACCGCCGTAAGGATCGCGCGGTGCTCGCGCCGCACCTGCGCCATGAAGTCGGCCCGCTTCGATTCATGGCCTTTGGTCACCGTCATCGCGTCACGCAAATAGGATTCGAGGATGCCGAGCAGACGCACGAACTGCGGGTTGCCGGTGGCCTCGCCGATGCTGCGGTGAAACGCCAGGTCTTCCTCGACACCGAGCTCGCCGCGCTCGGTGGCGGCGTCGATGGCGAGCAGCGCGCGCTTGCAGGCCGCCTGCTGCGCGCGTGTGGCGCGCGTGGCGGCCAGCGCCGCCATCTCGCCTTCGATCACGCGCCGCAGCTCGACCATCTGCACCACGGCGTCCATCGACTCCAGCAGCATCGGATCGAAGGCCAGCGCGCGGTGCGCCGGCGGCTCGGTGACGAAGACGCCCGAACCCTGGCGCGAGCGCACCAGGCCTTGCGACTTGAGCTGGTGCACCGCTTCGCGCACGACCGTGCGCGAGACGCCGTGCGCCATCGCCAGCTGCTGCTCCGTCGGCAGGCGCGCGCCCGTGACGATCTCCCCGCTGTCGATCTGGGCCTCGATCAGCGCCGCCAGCCGGTCCGACAGCCGTGCCGTCTGCAGTTTCTCGGGGCGGACTTCGGACGATTCGGGGTAAATACCGCAATTGACATGGTGATCAGGTCATCATACAACTCGCCCCGCGCCGTACGCAACGGCTCGGCAACCCGCGAGAACCCTTCGATGGCCAGTGTCAGCATCCGCAACGTGCAGAAGCGCTTCGGCGAAACCGCCGTGCTGCACGGCGTCTCGATCGAGATCCCCGACGGCTCGTTCACCGTGCTCGTCGGCCCCTCGGGCTGCGGCAAGAGCACGCTGCTGCGCATGGTGGCCGGGCTGGAGAACATCAGCGGCGGCGAGATCGCGATTGCCGACAAGGTGGTCAACCAGGTGCCGCCCAAGGAGCGCGACATCGCGATGGTGTTCCAGAACTACGCGCTGTACCCGCACATGACGGTGCGCGACAACATGGCGTTCTCGCTGACGCTGGCCAAGAAAGACAAGGCCTTCATCGACGAGCGCGTCGGCAAGGCCGCGGGCATCCTCGGCCTGGCGCCGCTGCTGGACCGTTTCCCGCGCCAGCTCTCGGGCGGCCAGCGCCAGCGCGTGGCGATGGGGCGCTGCATCGTCCGCGACCCGCAGGTGTTTTTGTTCGACGAGCCGCTGTCGAATCTCGACGCCAAGCTGCGCGTGGCCATGCGCACCGAGATCAAGGAGCTGCACCAGCGTCTGAAAACCACGTCGGTCTACGTCACGCACGACCAGATCGAAGCGATGACGATGGCCGACCAGATCGTCGTCATGCACGACGGCCGCATCGAACAGACCGGCAGCCCGCTCGAGCTCTATGACCGCCCGGCCAACCGCTTCGTCGCCGGCTTCATCGGCTCGCCGGCGATGAACTTCATCGACGGCACGCAGAAAGACGGCGCGCTCGTCGCCGCCAACGGCGCGCGCCTGCCGGTGGCCAGCGCGCAGGCGGCCAACGACGGCCGCGCGCTCGTCTACGGCATCCGCCCTGAGCACCTCGATCTCGTCGAAGGCAGCAGCGAAGGCTTCGAGGCCGAGGTCGTCGTCATCGAGCCCACCGGCAGCGAGACGCAACTGTTCGCGCGCCTGGGTGAGCAGGAAATCGTCGCCATCTTCCGCGAGCGCCACGACTTCGCGCCGGGGCAGAAGATCCGATTGAAACCGCGTGCGCCGGTCGCGCATCTGTTCGACGCCAGCAGCGGCCAGCGCATTTAGGCCGAATCAACACCACAACAGGAGACCCATGGACATGAGCAACTTCACCCGCCGCAACGTTCTGAAAACCGGCGCCGCGGTCGCCGGCGCCAGCGCCGCCAACCTGGCGCTGTTTGCGCAAGCGTGGGCGCAGGCCTCGCCGTTCAAGCCCGAAAAGGGCGCCGCGATCCAGCTGCTGCGCTGGAAGCGTTTCGTGCAGAGCGAGGAAGACAGCTTCATGGCCCTCGTCGCCGCCTTCACCAAGGCCACCAGCGTCGAAGTGAAGGTCATCAACGAGTCGCTCGACGACGTGCAGCCCAAGGCGAGCGTCGCGGCCAACACTAACCAGGGCCCGGACATGTTCTGGGGCCTGTACTCGCTGCCGCACCTGTTCCCGAACAAGGTCATCCGACGTCAGCGACGTTGCCGCCTACCTCGGCAAGAAGTACGGCGGCTGGGTGCCGACCGCCGAGGTCTACGGCAAGGGCCAAGGGCAAGTGGATCGCGATCCCGGTGGCCTACAACGGCAACGTCATCAACTTCCGCCAGAGCATGATCGAGAAGGCCGGCTTCAAGGAAGATGCCGAAGGACACGGCCGGCTTCCTCGAGCTGATGAAGGGGCTCAAGGCCAAAAGTCCACGCCGGGCGGCTTTGCCCTCGGCCGCGCCTCGGGCGACGGCAATGCCTGGGTGCACTGGGCCCTGTGGGCCACGGCGCGAACCTGGTCGACAAGGACGACAAGGTCATCATCAACTCGCCCGAGACCGTGAAGGCGCTCGAATACATCAAGGCGCTGTCCGACAGTTCGTGCCCGGCATGCGCGGCGTGGAACGACTCGTTCAACAACAAGGCGTTCCTCGAAAGCCAGGTCTCGCTGACCAACAACGGCGTCTCGATCTACGCCGCGGCCAAGGCCGGCGCCGCCAAAGGCGACGCCAAGGCCAAGGAAGTGATGGACGACATGAGCCACTCCGCTGTGGCCCATTGGCCCGGTGGGCAAGCCGACCGAGTTCCACATCGCCTACCCGATGATGATCATGAAGTACTCGAAGGTGCCGAACGCCTGCAAGGCCTTCATCTCGTTCATGCTCGAAGCCGAGAACTACAACAAGTGGCTGGTCCGACTCGGTGGCCTACCTGACGCACCCGCTCAACGCCTACGACGCCAACCCGGTCTGGAAGACGGACCCGAAGCTGTCGATGCTGCAGCGACGCGGCCAAGCGCACGCTGACCGCCGGCGGTCTGGGCTCGGTCGGCGAGAAGGCGGCCGTCGGCGCTGGCCGACTTCGTGATGCTCGACATGGTGGCCTCGGTGTGCACCGGACGCGCGAGCATCAAGGACGCGATCGGCGTGGCCGAGCGCCAAGCGAAGCGTATCTATCGATAACCAGCGGACTCCAAGCAGGCGCCGCGGATCCGGCTTTGCCGGTCCGCTGGCGTCGCCCCCTTGAGGGGGTGCGGCGAAGCCGCTACGGGGGTGGGCCATGAACATCTGGAACAACAAGAACTTCCTCGGGCTGCTGTTCATGCTGCCCGCGGCGGCGTTCCTGCTGCTGTTCCTCGTCTATCCGCTCGGCCTGGGCATCTGGCTGTCCTTCACCGACGCCAAGATCGGCGAGCCCGGGCAGTTCGTCGGGCTCGAAAACTACGAGTGGATCATCGGCGACAGCAAGTTCCAGACGGCGGTGTTCTTCACCATCTTCTACACGCTCGTCGCCAGCATCATCAAGTTCGCGGTCGGCCTGTACCTGGCGATCCTGTTGAACGAGAACCTGCCGTTCAAGGCGCTGATCCGCGCCTTCGTGCTGATCCCGTTCATCGTGCCGACGGTGCTGTCGGCGATCGCCTTCTGGTGGATCTTCGACCCGCAGTTCTCGGTGATCTCGTGGTCGCTGCGCAAGATGGGTTGGATCGACGGCAACATCAACTTCCTCGGCGACGTCTGGAACTCGCGCTTCTCGGTCATCTTCGCCAACGTCTGGCGCGGTGTGCCCTTCATCGCCATCTCGCTGCTGGCAGGGTTGCAGACGGTACCGCCCTCGCTGTACGAAGCGGCCACGCTCGACGGCGCGAGCCGCTGGCAGATGTTCGTCAACATCACCTACCCGCTGCTGACGCCGATCATCGCCGTGGTGATGACGTTCTCGGTGCTGTTCACCTTCACCGACTTCCAGTTGATCAAGGTGCTCACCAACGGCGGGCCGGCGGGCGCCACCGAACTGATGGCGACCATGTCCTACAACACCGCCATCCTCGGCGGACGCATCGGCGAAGGCGCGGCGATTTCCACGGCGATGGTGCCCTTCCTGCTGGCAGCGATCATGGTCTCGTGGTTCGGCCTACAGCGCCGAAAATGGCAAGCCGGGAGCGACAACAATGAGTGAGGCTCGCGTCGCCAAGGCCGCCGCAGCGGAGGCCGATCACAGCGAAGGCATGAGCTTCCTGTCGACGTTGCCGCAGCGTGTGGTCCGCATCTACATGCCGCTGTCGCTGATCGTCATCGTGCTGCTGTTTCCGTTCTACTGGATGACGATGACGGCGGTGAAGCCGAAGGAGCACCTGCTCGACCTCGACGCACACAACCCGTTCTACACGCTGACGCCGACCTTCGAGCACATCAGCGATCTGCTGTTCAAGACCGACTACCCGCTGTGGCTGTGGAACACGATGTTCATCGCGGTCAGCGCGACGATCCTGTCGCTGATCGCCAGCGTCTTCGCGGCCTACGCCATCACACGCATCCGCTACAAGTACGCCAACTGGGTCGGCGGCGGCATCTTTCTGGCGTATCTCGTGCCGCCGTCGATCCTGTTCATTCCGCTGTCGACGGTCGTCTTCCAGTACGGCCTGTTCGACACCCCGTTCGCGCTCATCCTGACCTACCCGACGATCCTGATCCCGTTCTCGACCTGGCTCTTGATGGGCTACTTCAAGACCATCCCTTACGAGCTGGAAGAGTGCGCGCTGATGGACGGCGCCAACCGCTGGCAGATCCTGGTCAAGATCGTGCTGCCGCTCGCTGTGCCGGGGCTGATCTCGGCCAGCATCTTCTGCCTGACGCTGTGCTGGAACGAGTTCATCTACGCGCTCACCTTCATCAACAGCACCGAGAAGAAGACCGTGCCGGTGGCGATCCTGTCGGCCTTCACCGACGGCGATCAGTACCGCTGGGGCTCGCTGATGGCGGGCGCGCTGGTCGGCTCGCTGCCGCTGGTGATCCTGTACGCGTTCTTCGTCGAGCACTATGTGAGTGCGATGACCGGGGCGGTCAAAGAGTAGAACTCGCCTGGAGCTCGCCGCGAGTTATGGAACTGTCGGACGTCGTCGCCGCGCACAAACACTCGGCCAAGCATCGAGATGAGCTAACGCAAGGCGATCTCGCTGGCTGCTTCTACTGTCTGAACGTCTTTAGACCGAAAGAGATTGCCGAGTGGGTTGATTGGCCCGAAGGAACGCCGGAGGAAAGCGAGCTTGTACTTGGTACTACGGCTTTGTGTCCGAAGTGCGGAATCGACTCTGTGATTGGTTCAAAGGCTGGTTACCCAATCACGACGGCGTTCCTCGAACGCATGCGACGACATTGGTTTGGAGAGTAGGACGAACACATGAGAGTAGGTTTCGTTGGCCTTGGCGCGATGGGCGTGCCGATGGCACTCAATCTGGTCAAGGCCGGTCACGCAGTGCGTGGCTTCGACGTGCGCGCAGGCGCGACCGATGCACTGGTCGCCGCCGGCGGCATCGCGGCCACGAGTGCTGCGGATGCGGCCAAGGACGCCGACCTGCTGTGGCTGATGGTCGTTTCCGGCGAGCAGGCCGAGTCGGTGCTGTTCGAGCATGGCGCTGCCTCTGCGTTGCCCAAAGGCGCCATTGTCGGCATGGGCTGCACGCAAGCGCCGGCGCACGCCGCGCGCACGGCGGCGCACTTGGCCGCGATGGGCCTGTGCACGCTCGACGCGCCGGTGTCCGGCGGCACCAAGGGCGCCAACGCAGCGTCGCTGACGATCATGTGTTCCGGCGATGAGGCTGTGACGCAGCGTGCGAAACCCGCGCTCGACGCGATGGGCTCGCGTGTCTTCGACTGTGGACGCGAACCCGGCATGGGCTCGACGGCCAAGATGATCAACCAGTTGCTGTGCGGCGTGCACATCGCGGCTGCGGCGGAGGCGATGCACATCGCCGAACGCGCGGGCGTGTCCACGGCGACGATGCACGAGATCATCAGCGTGTCCGCCGGCAACTCGTGGATGTGGGGCGACCGCGGGCCGCGCATGATGCAGAGAGACCCTGCTGTCACGAGCGCGGTCGACATCTTCGTCAAGGATCTGGGCATCGTGCTCGGCGAGGGCCGCGCATTGAAGGCCGGCCTGCCGTTGTCGGCGGCGGCGATGCAGATGTTCCTCGCCGCGAGCGGTCTCGGCCACGGCGCGGCCGATGACAGCCAGGTGATTCGCGCGTATCGCGCGCTCAACGGCGCAGGAAAGAAGCCATGACCAAGCCGACCATCGGCTTCATCGGCGTCGGCCTGATGGGCCACGGCATGGCGAAGAACCTCGTCACCAAAGGCCATCCTCTGGTGGTGCTCGGCCATCGCAACCGCGAGCCGGTCGAGCACCTGAAATCGCTCGGCGCCACAGAAGCCAAGACGCCGCGCGAACTGGCATCGCAATGCGACATCGTGCACCTGTGCGTCACCGGCTCGCCGCAAGTCGAAGCCAATCTGCGCGGACCCGACGGCGTGATCGCCAGCGGCAAGAAGGGCCTGATCGTCATCGACTGCTCGACCTCGAACCCGGTCTCCACGCTCGCCCTCGGCGAAGAACTGCAAGCCGCCGGCATGACGCTGGTCGACGCGCCGCTGTCGCGCACGCCGAAGGAAGCCGAAGAAGGCACGCTCGACACGATGGTCGGCTGCGACGACGCGACGTTCAAGACCATCGAGCCGGTGCTGCGCTGCTGGGCCGGCAACGTCGTGCACCTCGGCCCGCTCGGCCTGGGCCACAAGATGAAGCTGGTCAACAACTTTGTCGCCATGGGCTATGCCGCGCTGTACGCCGAGGCGCTGGCGATCGCGCGCAAGGCGGGCTTGTCGGTCGAGCAGTTCCACTCGGTCATCGGCGCCGGCCGCATGCGCTGCGGCTTCTACGACACGTTCATCCAGTACAGCCTCAACGGCAACGAGGACGCGCACAAGTTCAGCATCAGCAATGCGCACAAGGACATGCGCTACCTGGCGTCGATGGCCAACGAGGTCGGTGCGATCAACAACATCCAGACGCTGGTGAAGAACAGCTTTGCGGCGATGGAGGCCGCCGGCGAAGGCCAGCGCTTTGTGCCGATGCTGGCCGAGTTCGTCGCGATTCAAAACGGATTGGACAAGAAGGCAGTCTGAGCGCGTGAACCCGCAGCCGCTCGCGCACGCGATCCGCTTTCTCGCGATCGACGCCATCGTGCGCGCGCAGGAGGGCCACCAGGGCGTGCCGCTGGGCATGGCCGAGATCGCCACTGCGCTCTACACGCGACACCTCAAGTTCAACGCCGCCGAGCCGACCTGGTGGGACCGCGACCGTGTCGTGCTGTCGAACGGCCACGGCTCGATGCTGCTCTACGCGCTGCTGTACCTGACCGGATATGAGCGTATTTCGCGCGAGCAGATCGAGACGTTTCGCGTGCTCGGCTCGCACTGTGCCGGGCATCCCGAGTTCGACCCCGCCGCCGGCATCGAAGTCACCACCGGTCCACTCGGCCAGGGCATCGCCAATGCGCTGGGCATGGCGGTGGCTGAAGCATTTCTCAACGCGCGCTTCGGTGATGGCCTGGTCGATCACCGCACCTACGCCTTCGTCGGCGACGGTTGTTTGCAGGAAGGCGTCGGCCAGGAAGCGATCGCGCTGGCTGGCCATCTGCGCCTGGGCAAGCTGACTTTTTTGTGGGATGACAACCGCATCACCGATGACGGCAGCACGGCGCTGTCGATCAGCGAAGACGTGGCCGAACGCTTTCGCATTGCCGGCTGGCATGTGCAGGAACTCGACGGCCACGACATCGAGGCCGTATCGAACGCGCTCGACGCCGCGCGCGCCGATCCGCGGCCGTCGCTGCTGGCCTGCCGCACGGTGATCGCGCGCGGCATCGCGCGTCTGCAGGGCCAGCGCGGTGGCCACAGCGCGCGCTTGTTCGAGGCCGATGCGAAAGCCGCGCGGGAGTCGCTCGACTGGCCGCATGCGCCGTTCGAAACACCCGCGCCGGTGCTCGAAGCGTGGCGCGCTGCGGGCAGGCGTTCGCACGGCGAACATGCCGCTTGGCAGTCGCGCATCGCCACATTGCCCGCGGCGGAACGCGCCGAGTTCGAGCGCGTGATGCGCGGCGAGTTGCCGGCGGGCTGGCGCGAGGTGTTGCGTGCGCATCAGGCGAAGACGGCCGGCGAGTCCAAAGGCGGCATCAATATCTCGTCCGACATCCACGACGCGCTGACCGATCTGCTGCCCGAGCGCATGGTGCTCTGCGCCGATCTCGAAGCGCCGACCGCGCACAAGCGCCGCCTGCGTGCCTTCAGCGCCGACGATCGTGGCGGCGCGTACGTGCATTGCGGCGTGCGCGAACACGTGATGGCCGCGATGGCCAACGGCATGGCCGCGCATGGCGGCGTGCGGCCGGCTGCGGTGACCTACCTCGCCTTCGCCGACTACGAGCGCCCGGCGATGCGCATGGCCGCGTTGATGGGCCTGCCCGTCACCTTCGTCTTCAGCCACGACTCGATCGGCATCGGCACCAACGGGCCGACACACCAGCCGGTGGAGATCCTGGCCTCGCTGCGCGCGATGCCGAACATGCTCGTGCTGCGGCCTGCCGATGCCACCGAAGCGGCCGAGTGCTGGGCGATTGCGCTCGAACACCGCAGCGGCCCGGTGTCACTCGTCTTCGCGCGCCAGGTGTTGCCGCGTGTGCGCGCCGCGCCGGCCGACGATCACGACCTGTCGCGCCGTGGCGCCTACGTGCTGGCCGAGGCACAACGCGGCGCGCGCGCTGTCACGCTGCTCGCCACCGGCTCCGAGGTCGCCATCGCCCTGCAAGCGCGCCGCACCTTGCAGGCCGAAGGCATTGCCACCGCCGTGGTCTCGATGCCCTGCTGGGAGTTGTTCGAAGCGCAAGACGCGGCTTACCGTCGCGCCGTGCTCGGCCCCGGCACCGTGCGCGTGGCGGTCGAAGCCGCGCTGCGCTTCGGCTGGGATCGATACCTCGGCGAGCACGGCGCCTTCGTCGGCATGCACGGCTTTGGCGCCAGCGGGCCGGCCGAGGCGCTGTACCGCCACTTCGGCATCACCGACACCGTGGTGGCCGCTGAAGCTCGGCGCCTTCTGATAGCGTCAACAAGCCCTGACCACCAACAACGCCTGGAGGGCGCACACCTTGTCCCACCCTGACACCGCCGCCGAGCACAAGGCCGGCCCGCTGCTCGAAGGCCGCAGCGTCATCGTCACCGGCGGCGCCAGCCCGCGCGGGCTTGGCCTCGCGGCCGCCAAACTGATGGCCGAGCATGGCGCGCGCGTGCTCATCACCGACATCGACGGCGCAGCCGCCGAAGCCGCTGCCAAGTCGCTGCCCGGCGGCCGCGGCCATTTCGGCGCGCGCTGCAACGTCACCGACAAGGCAGAGTGCGAAGCCTCGGTGGCGATGGCGCTGCAGCACTTCGGCCGCATCGACGTGCTGGTCAACATCGCCGGCATCACCAGCCCGCAGCGCCTGCTCGAGGTCACGCCCGAGATGTACTCGCTGGTGATGGACATCAACATGCGCGGCACGCTGTACATGACGCAATCGGTGGTGCCGGCGATGCGGCGGCAGAAGAGCGGCAGCATCGTCAACATGAGCAGCGTCTCGGCGCAACGCGGCGGCGGGGTCTTCGGCGGTTCGCACTACTCGGCCGCCAAGGCCGCCGTGCTCGGCTACACCAAGGCCGCGGCGCGCGAACTCGGCCCCGACAACGTGCGCGTCAACGCCATCTGCCCAAGCTTCATCGACACCGACATCACCGCCGGCATGATGACGCCCGACAAACTCGCCGCCATCGTCGCCAGCGTGCCGCTCGGCCGCCCGGGGCACGCGCACGAGGTGGCCGGCTGCGTGCTCTTCCTGGCCAGCGACCTGTCGAGCTACATCACCGGCATCGAGCTCGACATCCACGGTGGCTCGCACATCCATTGATCTAGAAGGTGTGAACGAACTCGACATGCCCGCTCGGACCTCGCAAGTGCGCCCACTCTGCGTTGCAAATGCTCGCCGTAGCCCGAGCTACGGCTGTGCTTTGTGCCTTGATTGGGCGCGCTTGCGCGGCCCGCTCGGTCACGCCGGATTCATTCACACCTTCTGAGCCCACGCGCAGAATGCCTGCATGCCTGCCGCCACCACACTCTGGCAACGCTGCACCCGAGCCGTGCAGTCGCTGCTGTTCCCGCGCTACTGGCTCGCCGTCATCGAGCAGGAGCCGCTGCGCGTGGTTTTCAGAAGCGACCACCGCGAGGTCCTCGTCGACGGCACGGCGCGCAACGTGCGCGCGGAGGCGAAGCTGCTGGCATCGTTCGACGCCATCCAGTCGATCGACATCGTTCACCACCCGCGGGCCGACGACGGCAGCAAACCCGAGCACTGGTCGCTCAGTCTCTACCTCGGCCGCTCGACGCGGGCCTACGTTGGCCGTTCGCGCAAGCAGGCCGAGGTCGAGAAGGCCGCCAGGCTGCTGGCCACGATCACCGACAAGCCGGTGCGCTCGGTCGAAGCCTTGAGCCACCCCAGCGTCATTCCCAGCCGGTAGCGAGGAGCCCACATGACCACCCCCACGACCATCGCCCTCTTCGGCGCCGGCGGCAAGATGGGCGCGCGCCTGGCGCGCAACCTGATGAGCGCCGCCACTCGCTTCCGCGTGCGCCATGTCGAGCCCGGCGCAGCCGGCCGCCAGCGTTTGAAAGACGAGCTCGGCATCGACTGTGTCGACACCGCGGCCGCGCTGGATGGTGCGCAGGTCGTCATCCTCGCCGTTCCCGATACGCTGATCGGCAAGGTGGCGGCGCAGATCGCGCCGCAGCTCGCGCCGGGCACGATGGTGATCACGCTCGACGCCGCCGCGCCGTTTGCCGGCCACCTGCCGGCGCGGCCCGACCTCACCTACTTCGTCACCCACCCCTGCCACCCGTCGATCTTCAGCGCCGAGGTGCACACCACGCCCGACTACTTCGGCGGCGTTGCGGCCAAACAGTCAATCGTCAGCGCGCTGATGCAAGGCCCGGCCGAAGCCTTCGATCTCGGCGAAGACATTGCAAAGGTCATCTACCAGCCGGTCGAGCGCGCGCACCGCGTCACCGTCGATCAGATGGCGCTGCTCGAACCCGGCCTGTCGGAGACGGTCTGCGCGACGCTGCTCGACACGATGCGCGAGGCGATGGACGAGGTGGTGGCGCGCGGCGTGCCCGAAGCCGCGGCGCGCGATTTCCTGCTCGGCCACATGACGATCCTGTCGGCAGTGATCTTCAAGCAGATCCCCGGCCAGTTCTCCGACGCCTGCAACAAGGCCATCACCTTCGGCAAGCCGCGCCTGTTGCGCGACGACTGGAAAAAAGTCTTCGACCGCGACGAGATCGCCGACAGCATCCGCCGCATCACTTGAATTGCATTGCGCGATGAGCGAGCGCATCCACGCAAGCTACTGGCTCGAAACCGGCGACGACCCGATGCGCGCCGCCGAGGCGATTGCCGGCGAGCAGTCGAGCGGCACTTTTCTCGCGCTGGCCAACGAGACCGATGAGCTGAAGGCGCGTGCGGGTGCGCGCATCGAGCGCCTGGACATCCTGGACAGCGTGCGCGAGCCGAGCTTGCCGACTCCCGTGCGCGCCGAGCGCTACACGCGCTGCCATCTCGAACTGTCGTGGCCGCTGGCCAACCTGGGGGCCTCGCTGCCGAACCTGCTGGCCACGGTGGCCGGCAACCTGTTCGAGCTGCGCCAGGTCACCGGGCTGCGCATCCTCGACTTGAAGTTGCCCGCTGCATTCGCTTCCGCCTACCCCGGCCCGGGGTTCGGCATCGACGGCACGCGCCGTTTGACCGGCGTGCACACCGGCCCGCTGATCGGCACGATCCTGAAGCCCAGCGTCGGCATGACGCCCGAACAAACCGCGGCCGAAGTGCGAAAGTTGATCGACGGCGGCATCGACTTCATCAAGGACGACGAGCTGCAGGCGGATGGTCCTGCGTGCCCGTTCGACGAGCGCGTGCGCGCGGTCATGCGCGAAGTCAATGCCGGCGCCGAGCGCCACGGCCGCAAGGCGATGGTGGCCTTCAACCTCACCGGCGAGCTCGATCAGATGAAGCGCCGCCACGACCTCGTGCTCGCGCTCGGCGGGACGTGCGTGATGGCAAGCCTGAACGCCGTCGGTCTGGTCGGCATGGTCGAGCTGCGCCGCCACGCCGCGCTACCGATCCACGCCCACCGCAACGGCTGGGGCGCGCTCAGCCGCCACCCCGCACTCGGCTGGGACTACGCGCCGTGGCAGCAACTCTGGCGGCTGGCGGGCGCGGATCATCTGCACGTCAACGGCCTGTCCAACAAGTTCAGCGAGAGCGATGACAGCGTCATCGCCGCGGCGCGCGCGGTGCTCGCGCCGCTGTGGCCCGAAGCGCCGATGCGCGCGATGCCGGTCTTCAGCAGCGGCCAGACCGGGCTCGTGGCCGCGGCGACGATGGCGGCCGTCGGCGGCACCGATCTGATCTTCGCCGCCGGTGGCGGCATCTTCGGCCATCCGCGTGGCGTGGCCGCGGGCGTGAGTGCGTTGCGCCAGGCCTGGGACGCCGCGGCGGCCGGCGTGCCGCTCGCCGAGCAGGCACGCACGCATGCCGAACTGCGCGACGCGCTGTCGTTCTGGTGAGCGCGATGCGGAGTTTGCTGCTCAGCTACTACGGTGATGACTTCACCGGCTCGACCGACATGCTCGATGCGCTGCACGTCGCCGGCATCGAGACCGTGCTCTTCCTCGCGCCGCCACCGGCCGATGCGCGTGAGCGCTTTCCGAATGCGCGCTGCTTCGGCCTGGCCGGTACGGCGCGATGCCGCGATGCGGCCTGGATGGATCGCGAGCTGCCTGCGGCCTTCGAGAGTCTCGCTCGCCTCGGCGCGCCGATCCTGCAATACAAGGTCTGCTCGACCTTCGATTCGTCGCCGGCCACCGGCTCGATCGGTCGTGCCATCGACATCGGCGTGAAGTCGATGCCCGGCCGCTGGTCGCCGATGGTGATCGCCGCGCCACGCCTGGGGCGCTGGCAGGCCTTCGGCAACCTGTTCGCGCTGGCGAATGGACGAGGCGCATCGACTCGACCGCCACCCGACGATGGCGCGCCATCCGGTGACGCCGATGGACGAAGCCGATCTGCGCCGCCATCTTGCGCGCCAGACCGAACGCCGCATCGAGTTGATCGACCTGCTGGCGCTGCGTGCTGGTCACGCACGCGAGCGCGCCGCCGCGCTGCAAGGCGACGACGTGCCGGTGGTGCTGTTCGACGCGCTCGACGACGAGACGCTGGCCGAAGTCGGCCGCGTGGTCTGGGAGCAGCGCGGCGACGGCGTGTTCAGCGCGTCGTCGTCCGGCTTGGCTTATGCGCTGGTGGCCCATTGGCGGCGTTCTGGCCTGCTCGCCGAACCCGCACCGGCATCGCCGCTGCGAGCCGTCGATCGCATCGCCGTGGTCAGCGGCAGTTGTTCGCCAGTGACCGCGGCGCAGATCGGCTGGGCGGCGACACACGGCTTTGCGCTCGAACGGTTGGACATCTCGCGTGTGCTCGATGCGAAGACTCAAGGCCCGGAAGTCGAACGCGTCGTCGCGGCGGCAGTCACCGCGCTGCGTGCTCGGCCTCAGCCCCTTGATCTACAGCGCCGCCGGCCCCGACGATGCGGCCGTACGCCGTTTCGATGAACACGCTGCCCACGCCGGCCTCACGCGCGACGAGGCCACTCGCCGCGTCGGCAACGCGCTCGCGGCCGTGCTGCCACGCCTGCTCGACGCCGTGCCGCTGCAACGCGTCGCAGTGGCCGGCGGAGACAGCGCCGGTGCCGTTGCGCAGGCCCTGGCCATCGACACCTTGACCGTCGCCGCGCCGCTGGCACCGGGCGCGCCGCTGTGCCGCGCCGGCTCACGCGTGGCCGCGCGCGATGGACTCGAGATCGTTCTGAAGGGCGGCCAGATGGGCGCGCCCGATTTCTTCGGCCGCGTCCTGCGCGGCGACGCCACAATCCCCGCAACCCACTGACGACGAACCCCACCATGAGCACCCCACCGCGCAAGAAAAAGCCCGAAGACCTCCGCAGCCAACAATGGTTCGGCCGCCAGGACCGCGATGGTTTTGCGTACCGCTCGTGGGTCAAGGGCAAGGGCGTGCCGCACGACCAGTTCGACGGCCGTCCTGTCATCGGCATCTGCAATACGTTCTCCGAACTGACGCCGTGCAACTCGCATTTCCGCACGCTGGCCGAGCAGGTGAAGATCGGCGTCTACGAGTCGGGCGGCTTCCCGCTCGAATTCCCGGTGATGTCGCTCGGCGAGACGCTGCTGCGGCCGACGGCGATGCTGTACCGCAACCTCGCCAGCATGGACGTTGAGGAGAGCATCCGCGGCAACCCGATCGACGGCGTCGTGCTGCTGATGGGCTGCGACAAGACCACGCCTTCGTTGTTGATGGGCGCGGCGAGTGCGGACCTGCCGACGATCGGCGTCAGCGGCGGGCCGATGCTGAACGGCCGCTGGCGCGACCAGCAACTGGGCTCGGGCACGGGCGTGTGGAGCATGAGCGAGCAGGTGCGCGCCGGCACCTTGAAGCTGGCCGAGTTCTTCGAAGCCGAGAGCTGCATGCACCGCAGCCATGGCCACTGCATGACGATGGGCACCGCCAGCACGATGGCCAGCATGGTCGAAGCCCTCGGTGTCGGCCTGCCCGGCAACGCGGCGTACCCGGCGGTCGATGGCCGGCGCAACGTCATCGCGCGCGAGGCCGGGCGGCGCATCGTCAACATGGTCCATGAAGACCAGAAGCTGTCGAGCATCCTGACGCGCGAAGCCTTCGAGAACGCGATCAAGACGCTGGCCGCGATTGGCGGCAGCACCAACGCCGTGATCCACCTGATCGCCATCGCCGGCCGCTTGGGCTTGAAGCTGACGATCGAAGACTTCGATCGCCTGGCCAGCGAGTTGCCTTGCCTGGTCAATCTGCAGCCCAGCGGCCAGTACCTGATGGAAGACTTCTGCTACGCCGGCGGCCTGCCCGCGGTGATGAAAGAAATCTTGCCGCTGCTGCACGCCAGCGCGGTCACTGCCAACGGCAAGACCGTGGCCGAGAACGTCGGCGACGCGAAGAACTGGAACGCCGACGTGATCAAGAGCGTCGCCTCGCCGTTCAAGGACAAGGCCGGCATCGCCGTGTTGAAGGGCAACCTCGCGCCGCGCGGCGCCGTCATCAAGCCGAGCGCGGCCACACCGGCGCTGATGCAGCACACCGGCCGCGCGGTGGTGTTCGAGAACATCGAAGACTTCCACACCCGCATCGACGACGAGAGCCTCGACGTCGACGAGACCTGCGTGCTGGTCTTGAAGCACTGCGGCCCCAAGGGCTACCCCGGCATGGCCGAAGTCGGCAACATGCCGTTGCCGCCGAAGGTCTTGCGCAAAGGCATCACCGACATGGTCCGCATCAGCGACGCGCGCATGAGCGGCACCGCCTACGGCACCGTGGTCCTGCACACCGCGCCCGAGGCTGCAGCCGGCGGGCCGCTGGCGCTGGTGAACAACGGCGACTTGATCACGCTCGACGTGGCGGGGCGCAAGCTGCATCTGCATGTGAGCGATGAAGAACTCGCCAAGCGCCGCGCCGCTTGGACCGCGCCCAAGCCTGCGCTCGACTCCGGCTACTGGAAGCTGTACATCGATCACGTGCTGCAGGCCGACGAAGGCGCGGACCTGGACTTCCTGCGCGGAAAGCGAGGGGCGTTCGTGCCGCGGGACAATCACTGAGGGGGCGGACGGGGTCGCTGGCAGTCTGCGCTCCGAGCGATCGAAGCGTGGCACGCGGTTCCGGCGGGCGTCCGAGGCGCGCCTGGATTTGATCCGCGCTTGCAGTAGGCTTGCCAGATGCGGTTTGAACTTCCCATGCACCGTCTGCGCGCGACATTGGCTTCGGGAGTTGTCATGGCTCGACTCGGCGCGAGGCAGCGGCGCTTTGCAGGCGCGGGCCTGGTCGCGACGGCACTGCTTGCGCAGGCGTGCGTGAGCTACGCTGCCGAGATCGAGATGTGCGACGGCCTGTATCGCTACGTCAACCTCGAGTTCATGCGCCCGCGTGCTTCGAAGGGCTGTTTCGCGATGGGAGGGCTGTCGGCCGGCTCGTCCCTGGGCTGGACTTGGTCGACTACCCCACCGAATGCCGACGTCGAATGGATCGAGGAGGTCGCGACGATCTGCCATGGCCAGGGGCCGGTCAGCGAGCAAGTGATCTCTCGCGGCCGCAAGATTCCGCGCTATCGCGTCACTGGCAAGCCGTACGAGTTCGGTAACTACGTCAGGCCGTCTGGAACGGACCGGCAGGTCGCCTGTCACTCGGTGAGTTACACGCCACCGCCGTCGGCGCGGCGTCCCACGCCCGAAGCCATCGATCGGGCCGGCAGCTTCGTGTTCGGGCCGGTTCTCGAAGGGCCGATCACATCCACGCCGACCACGTCGATCGTCAAGGTCGGACCCAAGCTGCTGCAGCTGTACGGCGTGGTTCAGCAGCCGGGCATGAAAGAGGCAGCCTGGCAGCTTGTCGGCTTGCGGCCGGCGCGGTGCCAGGAGGTCGATTTAGGCGGCTTTCGCTGTCTGATGGACGGCGAAGACTTGTCGCTGTTGCTGGCCTCACGGGGACTGGTGCGCCCGCACATCAGCGCGCCGTTGCGCATCCACACGGCCTTCGACCAGGCCCGGGTGCCTGCGCCGGTCAAGCCGCTGAGCGCGGGCGAACTGGCGCAGCAGCGCAAGTGCGTGGCCCTGGCCGATGCCGTCACGCGCAGTCGCCGACGGGCTGAGATCCGTGGCGCCGACGACGGCCGGCTGACCGAAGCGCAGGCACGCTACGACAAGACCTGCACGGGGAGCCGATCATGAGGCGGAGGGCGGCATGGACGGCTTGCGCCGCGCTGGCGATGGCCACTCCACCGGCTTCAGCCGGTCCGATCGCCACCGGTCCGCTGCAAACCTTCGAGACCCGTTCGTGTATCACCTTCCTGCGCGGGCCGGAGTACACCGGTACCTGGGTCAAGAACCTGTGCAACCACTTCGTCAACGTGCGCTATTGCTACGAGCCCTCCAACGTGCATCGTTGCGACTTGAACGGCGGCGTCTGGGACTCGCGCGAGCTGGGCCCGAAGGCATCCGTGCGCCTGGCCTACGTCGTCACGATCCCCTATTACGCGATCGCCTGCGAAGCACCGGCGCGGCCCCGCACGGTGAGAGGCAAGCGCGGTCAGCCGACCGAGTACCACTGCGAGGCCGGCAAGCCCTTCCAACCGCGCCCGCCCCGCCCGCCACTGACAAACGTCTCGCCTGCGCCGCAACCGTCAACGACGCACTCGAGAACTCACAGCGGGTGCTTCTAGGACGCTTGCACATCCTGCGCGCCAGCCGCATGACATTACCGCGCAGGATCGCCTGCACATCCTGCGCGAGACGAGAGCGATCGACACAGGCTGCGGGCCTCCGGCACGGGCGCCGCGCCGGAGCGGTATCGCTGTGCGGCTGCACGACTTCAAGCCGACGCGCCGCCCCCGGCGTGCGCGGCACGACCTTGTCGTTCGTCGATCAGTAAAAGCCGACTCGCTGCCGATAGCGCTCGGCGCGCTCGCTGTCGTACTGCTCGGCATCGAACTGCTCGCCCTGGATCGCGCGATGCACCTGCCCGCCCGTGGGCATGCTGGCGGGATCGATGAAGCGTTGCGGATCCCACAGATGGGAGCGCAGGAAGGCCTTGGAGCATTGCGTGTAGGCCTCGTCGATGTCCACCAGCAGGCCCAGGCGCGGCGCTTTGCCTTCGACGGCGCTGGACGCAAGCAATGCGGCGTCGGTGGTGATCGTGGCGCGGCCGTTGACGCGCAGCGTGTCGCTGACACCGGGCACGATGAAGAGCAAGCCGACATGCGGATTGACGAGGATATTGCGCAGCGAATCGGCCAGCCGGTTGCCGGGGCGCTCGGGGATCAGCAACGAGCGGTCGTCGAGAATGCGCACGAATCCCGCCGGGTCGCCGCGGGGGCTCAAGTCACAGGCGCCTGCGGCGTCGCTGGTGGCCAGGCAGACGAAGGGCGAGCGTTCGATGAACAGGCGCGTCATCGGATTCAAGCGCTCGCTGATCTTGGCGCACGTCAACGGCGCCGGCTCGCCGATCAGCTCGCGCAGTTGCGCTTCGGTGCGGATGACAGCGGTGGTGAGCGGGTGTGGCGTCGAGGTCCGCAAGGGATCGGCATTCATGGCGCTCGCTCCACGGCGCACTGCGCGCCGGTTGCCCCAGCATAGCCGCGCACTGCTGAGGCTCTAGAAGAGTCCCAACAGGAACGCCCCCGCCGCGCCCGGCAGCGCCTTCCGATTTCAGTGATTCAGTGGACTAGAACCACAGGTCGCGGATACAGCGGCCGTCGCGGGGCAGGTCTTCCCACTTGTCGAGTCCGTCGAAGTGGTCGATCGGCAGGTGGGCAATCGGCGACGGCTCGGTCAGGCGCAGGTTGACCGCGATCCGGCGCCGCCCCTGCGCGTCCGTTTGCAGCGAGCGCCAGTAGGCGACGCTGCCGCACTGCGGGCAGAAGTGGAAGCCGAGCGACTTGGCGCGGACGTAGGCCGTGGTCGGGCCTGAGACGTCGATGCCTTCGCCCTCGTGCCCATAGGCCCACAGCACGCCGTAGCGCCGACACGCCGTGCAGTTGCACGCGGTGGCCGATTCGGGCATGCCCTCAAACAGCCAGCGCACCGATCCGCAAGCACATGAACCGTGAAGCGTGGTCATCTCTCGATCTCCGGCGACGTGGCACTGGCGCACGATAGCGCCAAAGCCTCGGTGCGCGTCAGCGCGTGGATCGTGCCCGTCGCAGCGCCGCGTTGGCCGTGAGGCCATGGGCTTCGTGCCATTCGGCCAGCGACATGTCCGGGTAGCCCTCGAAGCGCGCGATCGCGTGCCGTGCCCTCGACCGCCACCCACGGCGCCTTGGAGCCAAGCAGGCAGTGCACGTTCTCGGGCGGCGTCGGCAGCGGCGTGTCGATCGCGCCGGCGTGCGGGTGCACCAGCTCCGGCCAGGTCGGGTCCCAGACCCACAGCGCACTGCCGCAGCGCTCGCAGAAGTAGCGCCGCGCCGCGCTCAGGCGCGTGCCGCCGGCACGCCCCTCGGCGGCGACGCGGGCGCGGTAGATACGCAGGAAGCGCCGGCCCGTCACCTTCATGCTGTGCGTGTCGGCGCCGAGGTTGATTGCATAGCCGCCGGCGCCCGCGGTCTTGCGGCAGATCGAGCAGTAGCAGCGCATGAAGGGCACCGGCTGCGCCGACTCGACGGTGAACCGGACCTTGCCGCAGTGGCACGAGCCTTTCAGATGCATGAGTCGCTCCCGAGCGTCTGCCCGTCAGTCGCCGACGATCTTGCGTTCGCGCACGATCGCGCCGAAGCGCTTCGAGTCTTCTGCCGCTTTCGCACCGAACTCCGCCGGCGTCATCGGCGCGGGCACGCCGCCGATCGCGGCGATGCGCTCGCGCACGGCCGGCGTGGCCAGCGCCTTGTTGATCTCGGCGTTCAGCTTCGTCACCACCGGCGCGGGCGTGCCGGCCGGCGCGTAGAAGCCGAACACGGTGTCGGCGTCGAAGCCCTTCAAGCCCACCTCGTCGAGCGTCGGCACGTCGGGAAACAGCGGCGAACGCTTCGGGCTGCCCACCGCGAGCAGGCGCAACCTGCCGCTGCGAATGTGCGGGATCGCGATGCCGGGGTCGAAGACGAAATCCAACTGGCCGCCGAGCAGGTCGGTCAGCGCCGGCGCCGCGCCGCGGTACGGCACGTGCACGGCGAAGGTGCCGGTCTGGCTCTTCATCATCTCGGTGGCCAGGTGCGGCGAGCTGCCGTTGCCCGGCGTGCCGAAGCTGCGCTTGCCGGGGTTGGCTTTCAGGTCGGCGAGGAAGGCCTTGAAGTCCTTCGCCTCGTTCTCGCTGCGCACGACGAGGAAGACGAGCACACGTGCCGCGGCCGCCACCGGCACGATGTCCTTCGCCGGATCGAAGGGCATCTTCGGATAGATGTGCGGGTTGACCGAGACCATGCCGCCCGAACTCATCAGCAGCGTATGGCCGTCGGGCGGCGACTTGGCCACCGCGTCGCCGCCGAGGTTGCCGCCCGAGCCGCCGCGGTTCTCGATCACCACCGGCTGGCCGAGCGACTCCTGCAGCGGCTGGCCGATCGCACGCGCGAGTTGGTCGGCCGCGCCGCCGGGCGGGAAGTTGACGACCACCTTGATCGGCTTGCTCGGCCAGGCCTGCGCCAGCGCGAGCGAACTCGCGGCACAGCAGAGGGCCATCGCAGCGATGCGCAGTGCAATCTTGGTCATGATGGTTGTCTCCTCGTCATGCGACCTCGATCTCGACCAGCCGCGGCGCATCGGTCGCGGCCAGCGCGTGCGCGAGCGCCTCGTGCAACTGCTCGGCGCGCTCGACGCGCACGCCTTGCACGCCCTGCCCCGCCGCGAGCGCGACGAAGTCGAGGTCGGGCAGGTCAGTGCCGGCCACCGGCGCGCCCGGCGCGTAGCCGAACACCGGCGCGAAGTCCTGCAGCGCGGCATAGCGCCGGTTCTTCAGGATCACGAAGGCGATCGGCAGCTTCAACTGCGCCGCGCTCCACAGCGCCTGGATCGAGTACATCGCCGATCCATCGCCGACGAGCGAGATCACGCGCGCGCCGGGCTTGGCCAGCGCCACGCCGACGGCGGCGGGCAACCCCCAGCCGAGGCCGCCGCTGTCCATCGTGTAGAAGGTTTCGGGCTGCAGGATCGGCAGGTGCGCCTGCATCACCGGGCGCGAACTCGGCGCTTCCTCGACCACGATGCTGTCGGGCGCGCGCAGATCGGCCAACGTCTGCAGTGCGAAGGCGACCGACATGCGTTCGCCTTGTTCTGGCGGCGTGACGCGGGCGATCGGTTCGCGCGGCGCCGGCAGCGGGCGTTGCTTCGGCGCGGGCCGCGCGAGCAGATCCTGCAAGCCGAGCCGGATGCTGCCGATCACCGACAGCCCCTGCGGCGTCCACGCCGCGGTGGCCGGGTCGTCGATCAGTTGCACCAGCGCCGCGCCCTCTGGCACATGCGGGCCCTGGCCTTCGACGTGGTACGTGAACGCCGGCGCGCCGAGCGCGAACACCAGGTCGTGGCCGGCGAGCTTGGCCACGATGCGCTCGCGCATCGCCGGCAGGAAGCCGGCGAACAGGCGATGGTCTTCCGGGAAGCCGCAGCGCCCGCTCATCGGCGCGACGAACACGCGCGCGCGCGTGGCGCTCGGCCAGCGCCACCGCTTCGTGCCACGCGCCGTCGCGGTCCACCGCCGAGCCGATGACGAAGGCCGGCCGCGCGCAGGCGTCGAGCGCATCGCCGAGCGCGCCGAGCAGCCCGGGCTCCGGCCGCAGGTGCTGGCTGACGCGGTGCGGCGCCACCGGCTCGGTGCTCGCGAGCCAGTCGTCGGCCGGGATCGACACCAGCACCGGCCCGCGCGGCGGCGTCATCGCCACGTGGTACGCCCGCGCGATCGCCAGCGGCACGTCCTCGGCGCGCGCCGGCTCGATGCTCCACTTGACGTACGGCTTGGGCAGCTCGGTGGCCTGCGCCGAATGCAGGAACGGGTCGAACGGCAGGATCGATCGCGCCTGCTGGCCGGCGGTGACCACCAGCGGCGTGCGGTTCTTGAACGCGGTGAACAGGTTGCCCATCGCGTGGCCGACGCCGGCCGCCGAATGCAGGTTGACGAAGGCCGCGTTGCGCGTGGCCTGGGCGTAGCCGTCGGCCATGCCCAGCACGACGGCCTCCTGCAGGCCGAGCAGGTAGCGGAAGTCGCTCGGGAAATCGAGGAACAGCGGCAGCTCGGTCGAGCCCGGGTTGCCGAAGACGGTGGTCATGCGCTGCTCGCGCAGCAGCGCGATCACCGCCTCACGCACGCTCGGCATCGTGCGCGCGCGTCAGCGCTTCTTGGTCGGCGCCGCCGCCGGCTTCTCGCCGTCCTTCTTCGGCGGCTCGTCGCCGATCACGCTCTTCAGCGGGCAGACAGAAAACGCCGGGCACTTCTTGCAGCCCACGGCAATGGCGATCGGGCACAGCGTCATGGTGACTCTCCTGGTAGACAACGGTGAGTTGCCCACAAAGCATAGGGGCGCGGCCCCTGCTGTCGATCACCACAAACCATGAGCACGGCAGCTGCTCAGCAGAAGCGATTCACCCAGTTCTCCAGGTACTCCTGGCGGCCCGACACGGGTAGCTGATCGACGTTGCGCGTCAGCGCGTGGTCGGCCACGGCGGCGAGGTTGCTCTTGCCGGCCAGGACCTCGCGCGCCCACGGCTGCTGCTGCCAGCCGGCATAGCGCTCGGCCACGAAGTTCGCCATGCCGCCGTCGGCGATCATCTTCTCGGCGCCGAGCAGCGCCCGCGCGCAGACGTCGATGCCGCCGATGTGCGAATGGAACATGTCCACCGGATCGAGCGATTGGCGGCGCGCCTTGGCGTCGAAGTTCAAGCCGCCGTGGGTGAAGCCGCCGCCTTGCAGGATGTAGTACATCGCCAAGGTGGTCTCGGGCCCGTTGTTCGGAAACTGGTCGGTGTCCCAGCCGCACTGCATGTCGCCGCGGTTGGCGTCGATCGAGCCGAAGATGCCCAGCGCATTGGCCAGCGCGATCTCGTGCTCGAAGCTGTGGCCGGCGAGCGTGGCGTGGTTGGCCTCGATGTTGACCTTGACCTCCTTGTCCAGGCCCCACTGCTGCAGCATGCCGAACACCGTGGCGACATCGAAGTCGTACTGGTGCTTGGTCGGCTCGCGCGGCTTGGGCTCGATCAGCACGAAGCCCGGCAAGCCGATCTTGTGTTTGTACTCGACCACCATTTGCAGGAAGCGGCCGAACTGCTGGCCCTCGTGTTTCATGTCGGTGTTGAGCAGCGTCTCGTAGCCCTCGCGGCCGCCCCACAGAACGTAGTTGATGCCGCCGAGCGCTTTCGTCGCGTTCATCGCTTCACGCACCTGCAAGGCGGCCAGCGCGAAGATTTCCGGGATCGGGGTTGGTCGCCGCGCCGCTCATGAAGCGGCGGTGGCTGAAGGCGTTGGCCGTGCCCCACAAGAGCTTGATGCCGGTGTCGGCCTGCTTGCGGCCGAGCACCTCGACCATCGCCTTCAGGTTGTCCACGCTCTCGCGCGGCGTCGCGCCTTCGGGCGCGACATCGCGGTCATGGAAGCTGTAGTACGGCAGGCCGAGTTTGCTCATGAACGAAAACGCGGCGTCGGCCTTGGCGCGCGCACCGGCCATCGGGTCGGTCGCGCCGAGCTTCTGCCACGGGCGCTGCAGCGTGCCGTCGTAGCCGAAGGGATCAAAACCGTTCCAGCAGAAGTTGTGCCAGTAGCACACCGCCATGCGCAGCTGGTCCTTCATCGGCTTGCCGAGCACGATGCGATCGGGCTGGTACCAGCGGTAGGCCAGCGGGTTCTTCGTCTCGGGCCCTTCGTACTTGATGGGGGCGATGTCTTGGAAGTAGTCGCTCATGGCTGAATTCCTTTGGCGGAGAAAGTGAACACCGGGCGCAAGGCCTGGTAAGCGGATCGGTAGGTCGCCAGGCGTTGTTCGAGGGCGACCGAGGGATGGGGTTCGAGGCGGTGCAGCGTTGTCGGTGCGCGGCAGATCTCGGCGATGCGCGCAGCGCTGATCTCGCCATCTCCTTGCAAATTCGCGAGTGCGGCCAGACGCGCCGCGCCAAGCGCGCCGCCGACGCTGCTGGCCTCGCCGATCAGCACGCGCACCTGCAGCACGTCGGCCAGCAGTTGAGCCCACAAGGTGCTGCGCGAGCCGCCGCCGACGAGCTGCACCTCGTCGATGCGCGAGCCTGCGCGGCGCATCGCATCGAGGCCATCGCGCAGACCGAAACTCACGCCTTCGATCACGCTCCACGCCAGGTGCGGCGCTTCGTGCAAATGGCGCAGGCCGAGGAAGACGCCGCTGGCGGTTGCATCGTTGTGCGGCGTGCGTTCGCCGGACAAGTAGGGCAGAAAGAGCGGCGCGGCGTTGCGCTCGGTGGCACTCAGTGTGGCCGCTTTAGCCAGCAGCTCGCCTTCGTTGGCCTGACCCGTGGCGCGCGTGATCCAGGTGAGCGCACTGGCCGCCGACAGCATCACCGCCATCTGGTGCCACACGCCCGGCAAGGCGTGGCAGAAGGCGTGCACCGCGTCGCCGACGTTGGGGCGGTGCTGGTCGGTCACCGAGAACAGCACGCCGCTGGTGCCGAGCGAGACAAAGCTGTCGCCGGCTTTCACGGCGCCGATGCCGATGGCGCTGGCCGCGTTGTCGCCGGCGCCGCCGACGACCGGGATGCCTGCCGTCAAGCCCAACGTCCGCGCCGCATCGGCCGTGAGCTGGTCACTGATCTCGGGGCCTTCGATCAGCGAAGGCATGTGCGCGCGTGTCAGGCCGGTGGCCGCAAGCAATTCATCGGACCAGTCGCGTTTGGCCACGTCGAGCCACAGCGTGCCGGCGGCGTCGGACATCTCGGAAACCTTCGTGCCCGTCAACTGCAAGCGCAACCAGTCTTTGGGCAGCAGCACCGTGGCGACACGATCGAAGACCGCGCGCTCGTGCTCGCGCACCCACAACAACTTCGGCGCGGTGAAGCCTGGCATCGCCAGGTTGCCGGCGATGTCGTGCAGCGATGGGCAGTCGCGCGTCAGCGCTTCGCATTGCGCGGCACTGCGCGTGTCGTTCCACAGCATGCAGGGCCGCAACACGTGGTCGGCGGCGTCGAGCAGCGTTGCGCCGTGCATCTGGCCCGACAGGCCGACTGCGCGCACGGCAGCGAGCGCTTGCGGTGCGCTGACCTTCAGTTGCGCGCACGCAGCGATCGTGGCCCGCCACCAGTCCATCGGCTCCTGCTCGGCCCAGCCGGGATGCGGCTGTCGCCACGCCAGCGGCGCATGTGCGGTGGCGAGCACGGTGCCGTCGGCGCCCATCACCAGCGCCTTCAGCTCCGACGTGCCGAGGTCCAGGCCGAGCGTGTTCATGTCGTTGCGCAGTGAGGCGATTGCCGCGTGATGGGTGCGTGATCGGCTAGCGTACCAGCGCCTGCCTTGCGTGGCCGTACTCAGTCGTTCCCCGCCGTCAACCGCTTGCGCGCAGCCAGCTCCGGAAACAGCTTCACCCACAGGCCGACCACGGCCAGCGTGCCCACCCCGCCCAGCACCACCGAGCCGACCGCGCCGAACCAGGCGGCGGTCACGCCCGATTCGAACTCGCCGAGCTGGTTGCTGGCGCCGATGAAGATCGAGTTGACGGCCGAGACGCGGCCGCGCATGTCGTCCGGCGTGTCGAGCTGCACGAGCGACTGGCGGATGACCACGCTGACCATGTCGGCGGCGCCGGACACCAGCAGGGCCGCGAACGAAAGCCAGAGCGTGGTCGACAGGCCGAAGACGATCATCGACACGCCGTACAGCGCCACCGCGGCGAACATCGTCGCACCCGCGCGCTGCACGATCGGCCAGCGTGAGAGCGCGATCGACATCGCCAGCGCGCCGACCGCGGGTGCGCTGCGCAGCAGCCCGACGCCGATGGGTCCGGTGTGCAGGATGTCGCGCGCAAAGATCGGCAGCAGCGCGGTCGCGCCACCGAGCAGCACCGCGAACAGGTCGAGCGATACGGCACCGAGCACGGTCTTGCGCTGCCAGATGTAGCGGAAGCCGGCGAAGACTGTCGCCAGCGTGGCCGGCTCGCGATCACCGCGCCGCGCCGGCACGCGCAGCGTCAGCAGCAGCGCGCTGCCCGACCAACGACAGCGTCGCGCTGGCTGCATAGACGGCGCTGGCGCCCAACGCGTAGATCAAGCCGCCCAGGGCCGGGCCGACGATGATGGCGCTCTGCATGCCGGCGGCGCTGAAGGCCAGCGCGCGCGGCAGCACGTCGTTCGGCACGAGTTGCGGCGCCAGTGCCTGCTGCGCCGGCATCTGGAACGCACGCACCGCACCGAGCACGAGCGACAGGCCCAGGATCGCCTCGCGGCCGACCCAGCCGCCTTGCGTGGCGGCCAACAGCACGAGCGCGATCAGCGACTGCGACGCTACGCACAGGGCCAGGATCACGTGGCGCGAGTGCCGATCGATCAGGTGCCCGGCCGGCAGCGCCAGCAACAGGGCCGGCACGAACTGCGCCAGGCCGACCCAGCCCAGGTCGAGCGCGCTGCCGGTCAGGTCGTACATGTGCCAGCCGAGCGCCACCAGCATCATCTGCTGCGCCATCGTGCTGACCACGCGCGCCGACCAGAAGCGCAGGAACGAGGGGTACGGTGCGAGTGCGGCCGGGATCAAGTCAGACAGCATTGGCGAAGGCCGCGTCCATCATCGCCTGGGTGCCGCGGGAGAACTCCAACGGGCACGGGTAGGCCATACCTTCGCGCACCGAGCGATTGAAGGCTGCGGCCTGCAACTCGTAGTGGTTCACGGCCGGCCAGCGTTCGATGGTGGTCTCCATGCCGCGGTGCAGTTCGAGCCGCGCCTCGCCGAACACGCGTGCGTTGAACGGCACCGGCAAGCGCAGCACGCCGGCCTCGCCGTGGAAGGTCATCTCCTGGCGCGGGTGCATGCGGATCGACGTGAAGGTGGCGTAGTCGGCCTCGCCGAACTTCGCCGAGATCGCCGCGTAGACATCGACGCCGTTCTCCCACTGGATGCGGGCCTGCACGCTGCGTCGGCTCGAGGCCCGTGGCAAAGCGCGCGCCGCCCATGACATAGACGCCGATGTCGCGCAGCCCGCCGCCGCCCATGTCGGCCTGGTTGCGGATGTTGTCCGCGTCGCGGTTGTTGAACGAGAACATGCCGTCGATGCGCCACAGCCGGCCGATGGCGCCGTCGGCCAGCAGCTGGCGCGCGCGCTGCCATTGCGGGTGGTGCACGATCATGAAGGCCTCGGCCGCCAGCACGCCCGCGGCGTCGCGCGCGGCGATCAGGGCGTCGAAGTCGCCGGCCTGCATCGTCATCGGCTTCTCGCACAGCACGTGCTTGCCGGCGCGCATCGCCTTGAGGCTCCACTCCACATGCAGCCGGTTCGGCAGCGGGATGTAGATCGGCGTCGATCTGCGGGGTCGGCGAGCAGCGCGTCGTAGCTGTCGTGCACGCGCAGGCCGGGGGCGAAGGCGCGGAACGGCTCGGCCTTTGCCGGGTCCGAGGTGGCCAATGCGGCGATGTGGCCGCCTGGCGCCAGCGTCAACGCCGGGCCCATGTGCTCACGCGCGAACTTCGCGGCTCCCAGAATGCCCCAGCGCACGTCCGACATGGTTCCGAGCCTCCACGAATGCCTGGCGGGCAGCATACCCCGCTGCCCGCGGCCCCCGGTTCGCGCAGGACAAGTCAGCGGCGGTCGTCCAGCCGCCGGGCGACGACGCGCGCCACCTCGGCGCCGAGCTTTTCGCCGGCCAAGGCCGCGAAGCGGAAGTGCATGCCGCCGACGACGCGCGCGTCACGCACCTCCTCGACCAGCGCGTCTACCGTCGGCCACTCGTGCGTGGTGTTGGTCACCGTGCTGTCGAAGGCGAAGGCGACGTTGCGCGTGCCGTAGAAGCCGGCCACGTTCTCGGCCACCGCCGCCATCGCGCAGCCGTGCGCGGCCGGGTACTCCGGATGGTTGGGCGTGGGCACGCGCGGCTTCCATGCCGAATCGATGTCCGCGATCGCGCTCATCGGGCGCCAGCGGTAGTGGTGGTACTTGGCGTCGAAGCAGGCCACGATCACGTCGGCCTGCGTGACCCACAGCAAGGCCATCAGGCGCGCGTTGCCGGCCAGCGTCGGCTGGCTGCGTGCGAAGCGGTTCAGGTTGCGCGTCGTGAACAGCGGCGGCGGCATGGTGTGAAAGCGCGCGTTCTCGTCCTCGCGCGGGCTGACGGCCGTGCCCTGGCCGCCGCGCGCGCGCACCTCGGCCAGGTCGGCGGCCCAGGTGGCGCTGTCCAGCGCGGGCGGCGGCGCGCTGCGGAACTGGGCCGCGCTATCGAGCGCGAACGGCCGCACCTTGGGCATCGTCTGGTTGATCGGATCGACGCCGCGGAAGGCGCCCGGCAGGGTGCCGGGTGCCGCCGGCTGGACCGTGGCCCAGCGCCCGTCGTCGGCGCGCTGCGCGAGCACGCGCGCGGCCTGCTCGGCGCCGATGCGCAGGCCCTCGTTCTTGTCGCCACCGGCGGGCAGCGCCGCGAGGGCCGTGTCGTAGGCGGCCTGGTACGACGCCGAGCGCTGCGGGAACAAGCGTCTTCAGCACCGTGTAGCCGGCGGCGTGGGCCGCGGCTTCGTGCGAAGTCGGCGGCGCTGCGCCCAACGCGCGGTGGATCGCCAGGTGCAGCGTGGCCATGTCGAGGGTGTAGATCGGCCGCCGCTCCTCGGGTGTGCCCGCCGGCGCGGGCGGCTGGTTGATGGTCGCAGCGGCGCGCTCGCCCCACAGCGAGACCGCGTTGGGGCCGTGGTCCGCGATGCGCACCGGGGCTCGCTCCGTCGTGTTGACGCAAGCCGCCAGGGCCGTCGCGGCCAGACCGCCGAACAGCCAGGCGCGCAGTCGCCGAAGGGTGACAAAGGGCCGACGATTCATCTCGCTCTCCTTGGAACGGGCGGCCGCGACATGCGGCACCTCGTATCTGGCAAAGCGCAACCGCGCGCCGAAAGGCGACAACGGGAGGACGGTTGCCGCGAGCGCTTGCGCACGACCTCGTGCCGCGCGATGCTTGCTTTCATGGCGACGATCGAACAATTGATGGCGGCCACGCAGGAAGGCGACGAGAGCGCACGCTCGGCCTTGTTTGCCGCGCTGTACGGCGAGCTGCACCGTCTGGCGCGGCGCGAGGTGCGCCTGAGCGGCCTGTCGACACTCGGCGCGACGACGCTGCTGCACGAGGCCTACCTCAGCCTGGCCGGTGCCGACGGTGCGGCCTTCCCCGACAAGGCCCGCTTCATGGCCTACGCGGCGCGGGCCATGCGCAGCCTGGTGATCGACCACGTGCGGCGCCGCCAGGCCGACAAGCGCGGTGGCCACTTGCACTTCACCGAGCTCGACACCAGCATCGCCGAGCAGGCCGCCGACGCAGCGCCGCTCGTGGCCATCAGCGACGCGCTCGATGCGCTGGCGCAGGTCGAGCCGCTGCTGGCCGAGCTGGTGGACCTCAAATTCTTCTGCGGCCTGACCTTCGTCGAGATCGCGGCGCTGCGCAGCGTCTCGGAGCGCACGGTGCAGCGTGATTGGGAGAAGGCGCGGCTGTGGCTGCAGCACACGATCCCGAACTGAGCGTGTGGAGCCGATGTCGGGTTTCGCTGCGCGTTCGCGTTGTTCCCAGTTGCCAGGCGCTGCAATCAGCAGCTGCCGGCGCAACCGGAGCCTGCCATGTTCGTCATCGCCATCGCCTTTCTCACCGCCACCATCGGCCTGCTGATCGCCCCTTTGCTCGAAACGCTGCGGCGCAAGTTCGGCCGCCACCTCGGGGGCCGTGCCTGAACCACAGGCCGCGCCCATGACCGTCGATTCGCAACGGTGGCTGCGCTTGAGCCCCTGGCTCGACCAGGTGCTCGACCTGCCGCCCGACCAGCGCGACGCTTGGCTCGACGACCTGGCCGGGCGCGACGCCACGCTGGCTGCCGAGCTGCAGGCGCTGCTGGCCGGTGGCAGCGCGGGTGCGGCCGCGCAGATCCTGCAAGGCGCTGCGCCGGGCGTGTCGCTGCAGGCCCTGGCCGGGCAGCGCATCGGGGCCTACACCCTGGTCGAGCCGCTGGGCGAAGGCGGCATGGGCACGGTGTGGCTGGCCGAGCGCAGCGACGGGCGCTTCGAGGGCCGCGCCGCTGTGAAGCTGCTGCACGCCGGGATCGTGCAGCAGGCGTTGGCGGCGCGCTTCCGGCGCGAAGGTGCGATCCTGGCCCGCCTGTCGCACCCGCACATCGCGCGCCTGGTCGATGCCGGGCTCACCGACGGCGGCCAACCGTATCTCGTGCTCGAGCACGTGGCCGGCGAACGCATCGACCAGTGGTGCGACGCGCGCCGCCTGGGCCTGCGCGCGCGCGTCGAGCTGCTTCGGCCAGGTACTGCAGGCGGTGCAGCACGCACACGGGCAACTGGTCGTGCACCGCGACCTGAAGCCGAGCAACGTGATGGTCGATGCCGCAGGCGAGGTCAAGCTGCTCGACTTCGGCATCGCCAAGCTGCTGGACGACGAGGACGCCCCGGGCGAGGCCACCGAACTGACGCCGCGAGGGCGGGCGCGTGCTCACGCCGCAGTACGCGGCGCCCGAGCAGACGCGCGGCGGACACGGTGACGACGGCGACCGACGTCTTTGCGCTCGGCCTGCTGCTGTATGTGCTGCTCACCGGGCAGCAACCCGCGCGTGCATGCCGACGGGCAAGCTCTCGCCGGACGCCGGTGAACTGCCGCTGGCCAGCCGTGTGGTCGACCGACCGCACGCGGCGCGGTGAAGACGACTTGCTCGCCGCCGCTGCAGCGCGCGGCACCACGTCCGCGCGGCTCGCAGCCGCGCTCGCCGGTGACCTCGACAACATCCTCGCCAAGGCGCTGCGCATGGAGCCCGCCGAACGCTATGCCACTGCCGCTGCGTTCGCCGACGACCTGCGCCGCCACCTGGAAGGGCAGACCGTCAGCGCGCGGCCCGACTCGTGGGCTTATCGCGCGAGCCGCTTCGTCAGGCGGCACAAGGCGGGCGTGGCGCTGGCGACGCTGGCGCTGATCGCGATCGTCGCGGCATCGCCGGCGTGGCCGAGCATCAGCGGCGCGAGGCCGAACGCGAGCGCGACGTGGCGACCCGGCAGCGCGAGAACGCCGAGGCGATCGTGATGTTCCTCGGCGAACAACTCGGCCAGGCTCGACGAGCCCGGCATGCCGTCCGACCCGGGCCAGCGCGTCGACCTCGCGCAGCGGCGCGCCGAGCAGCTGTTCCACGATGTGCCGGAAGTGCTCGTGCCGCTGTACGGGCGCTTCCACGGCACGAACGCGTCGCTGAACCGCATCGAGACCGCCGATCGCATCGTCGCTGCCCTTGAGGCGGCAGCCCGGCAAAGCCCGGATCCGATCGGTCCAGGCCGAGATCTGGTGCGGCCCGCATCGCGACGAACTGAGCGATGCCGACGCGATCGCGCGCATCGACCGGCGGCTTGGCGCTGCTGGATGCAGGCGCAGGCAGCTCGCGCCACCCGCTCGAGGTGCCTCTTCCACCGCTCGTCGCACATGAAGGCGATGGCGCGCTTCGACGATGCGCTGCGCGATCTCGACGCCTCGCAGGAAGTCGACTCGGGGCTGCTTCGCCGCGTCGCATCGCTGAGCTATCTGCGCAGCGCGAGCTTTGCTGCTCAACGAACTCGGGCAGGTTCACGAGGCCGAGCAGGCCCAGAGTCAACTGATTGAGCAGATGCAGGCCGCCGGCCGCGGCAACTCCGTGCAGATGGTGGGCGATCTGCACTGGCGCTGCATCTTCCGGTGGCGCATGGGACGCCCGCGCGAGGGTCTGCAGTCCTGCGAACAGGCGCGCAGCCCTGGCCGAGCGCGTCGGCAACACCGGCTACTTGCGCGTTCGCGGACGTCGTTCCGCGCGCGCTTGTTGCAGGATCTCGATCAGCCGCAGGCCGCGCGCCGGCTGCTCGAGGCGGCCCTCGTGCGCGACGGCCAGCGTGGCGCCGCCGTTTCCGCGTGGCGCGGACTTCGTCGCCCGCCTGCATCAGCTGCGCGGCGACACCGACCGAAGCGGTGGCTGTGCTCGAGCGCGACATCCAGAAGCACGGCAGCGAGTTGCGTACCTCGCGGGACACCATCAACCGGCTTGGAGCTGGCGATGCCAGACACCTGGATCGTAGCGACAGCGTTCGCGCGCTGGCCGTGCTGGCACCGTTGGACGTGGGCTTCTGCCGAGCGTACGTTCCGCTGGGATCGCGACTGGCTGCGTCGCGCGCGCACACAACCTGGCCGGCCAGCTGGCGCAGGCCGAAGCTGCGGCGCGCGCGGCCCTGGCTGAAGCCGAACGCCGCGCGCCGCCAACCGGTTCGGCGCTGCGCGGCCATGCCTACCTCGAACTCGCACGCGCGCTGTCGGCACAAGGCCGGGCTGAAGAAGCGCGCGTGGCAGCCGAGACGCGCGGTGGACGAGCTGGCCGACGCGCTCGGCCCGGAGCACAGCGCTACGAAGCGCGGCGACGGCGCTCGCCGCCGCCCCGCCCTCACCGCCGCGTCTTCAACCCCATCACCCGCTCCGCCACACAGCGCCCCTGCGCCTGCCCGTTGACCACCGCGCTGCGGAAATGGATGCCGGCGTACAGCCGCGACAGCGCGGCCTCCTCCGCGGCCGCGCCGAAGCTCGGGAACGTGCGCGGGCCCCAGCCCCGGTCGTTGTGCGCGTTGTCGGTGAACGCGGTCTGCGCGCCGAACAGCTTGCGACAGCACCGCCGCAGCCGCCGCCGACTGCACCGAGTGGCCCGACGGGTACTCGGGGAACGGCGGCGTGTTCATCAGCTGCGGCGTCCAGTTGCTGTCGATGAACAACTGCACGTAGGTCACCGGGCGCAGCAGGTTGATCTGGTACTTGCTGCGCCAGGTGGCGATGAAGGCGTCGTTCATCGCCAGCGTCAGGCGCGCATAGGCCTCGGCGGCGTCGGCCAGCGTGGCCTTGCGCGCCTTGAGCACATCGCCGGCGATGTGCACCCAGTGCCCCGCCGGCGTCGGCGTCTTGCCCGGGTCGTCGGCCCAGTACAGCGCGTACTGGCGCTGCGCCTGCGTGGCCGCGTTGGCGATGCGCCAGACCTCCTCGGCTTCCTTGTAGAAGGGCGAGCCGTTCGCTTCGGAGTACGGCGGCGGCGCGGGGGCGGGGCAGGCGTCGGTGGACCCCTTGCTCACGTTGAGCACGAACGGGCGGTTCTCGCCCCACCACGGCAGCAGCGCCGGCGCAAAGTTCGGCGGCGTGGCGCTCCACTGCCCGGCTCCGCTCGGCGGCACGTAGTTGGCCTGCGAGCGGCGCAGCGGCCCCCACGCTTCGTGGCCGCCGTCGGTGCGCGCCCAGGTCATCAGCGCCATCGCCATCAGCTTGCCGAAGCTCTCGGAGCGCTGCTTGATCTCGGCCGTGACGGTGGCGGCATCGAACTCCTGCGCGTACTTCAACGGCAGGTTGCGCTCCAGCAGGTCGATGCGCGTCTTGTTCTCCGCGCTCGCGGTCGGGAACATCATGCGCGTCATCGCTGCCAGTGCGGCGTTGGCGACGGTCGGCCAGTGCAGCGCCTCGTCGGGCTGCGCCCAGGGCAGCGAATCGAGCTCGTTGAGTTGTCCCGCGAGGCTGCGGTGCATCGGCATGCCCGGCACCACGGACTCGTACAGCGCCATGCCGAGGTAGCCGAGCGCACGCGCGGCCACCGGCGGGCTGAAGCCGGGCGTCTGCTGGATGAGCAGCAGATCGAGCTGGAACCACTCGATCGGCGACGTTGGCGCTGTACTGCGAGGCGTCGGGCGTGGGCTGTGCGCGCTGCGGCGATCGACTGGCAAGGCAGCGACGCAACACGCAGCGCACGAGCAGCAGGCGCTTGTCATCGACATCAGGTGCCTTCCACGCGCTCACGCCGGCTTCGCGATCGACGCTGTAGAACGCATCGGCCGCACGCTCTGCCACGCGCTCCAGTCGCCGTGCGGCCACTGCACGCGCAGCTTGACGTTCGTCGCTTCGCCGAGGCCGAAGTGCATCCAGCCCAGGTGCCCGCTGGCGTGGCCGCCGCCGATCGGTGAGTTCCTGGCGCACGACGCGGCCTACCGAGATCGACCTCGACCCAGGCGCCGATGGCGTCGCGGTTGCCGCCGGGCTGGCGCAGGCGCAGTTGCAGCCAGTGGCCCATCGGCTTCGGCTGCGCGGCGCTGCCGGCACCGACGTTGCGCCACAGTTGCGCCTTGTCCCAGCGGTTGACCACCAGCATGTCGAGCAGGCCGTCGCCGTTCAGGTCGACCAGCATGCCGCCGCGGCCGCGCGCGAAAACTGGCCACGTTGGCGAGCTGGCCGGCTTCGGCGAACGTGCCGTCGGCGCGTTGCAGCAGCAGGTTGTTCGGGTCCTGCGCGGCGAAGTCGGGCATGGCCGAGATGTTGCCCTTGACGATGAACAGGTCGGCCAGGCCGTCGTGGTTGACGTCGGCGAACTGCGCGTGCCACGCGGTGGACGGGTGCACGTCGCCGCCGATGTAGGGGCGGTGCGCAGTGGCGCCGCGCTTGAAGGCAATGTCGCGATAGCTCGGACGCGCAGCCCCGGCTTCCAACTGCTGCAGCTTGTTGTCGGACATGCTGGTGAGAAAGACTTCGGGATAACCGTCGCCGTCGAGATCGGCGCTGGCGATGCCCATGCCCCAGATCTGCAGCGGCTTCCAGCCCTGCTCCGGCGTGTACGAGCGTCGGGCGCCGCGCCGGGCGCGAGCTTCCACAACTGCTCCTGCCCGCCCTTGTAGTACTCGCGGTCGTTGCTGACACGCAGCGCCGGCTCGCCGCTGCGGTTCCAGTCGGAGAACAGCATCGACAGCGCGCAGTGGCCGGGCGTCAGCGGCATGGCCGGTGCGTAGGCGCCGCCCTCGGCCGCGGCCGGGCGCCACAGGCCTGCCGGCGTGCAACTGCCCCACGGGAATTCGGGCTTGCCGCGATCGACATAGGTGCCGATGGCCAGCGTCGGCCACTGCCTGCCCGCGCTCCCACGTCGCGGCGAACGCGCTGTGCCAGGCGTTGCTGCTCGTGAACTTCCACTTGTCGTTGGCGCGCTCGAAGCGGCAGCCGCCAAGGCCGCGAAAGAGCTGCACCTCACCGACACGCAGCACCACGAGGTCGGCATTGCCGTCGCCGTCGATGTCGATCGGATACGCGCCGATGGCGTTCGTCAGCTCGAGGCCCGACCTCTCTTCCATCAGCTTGATCGCGCCGCCGCGCGCGCTCTTGTTGCGGTAGAGCTTGGCCTTGTTGACGCCTGCCGTGACATAGATCTCCGGCAGGCCGTCAGCGTCGCAATCGAAGGTGGCCACGCCGCCACCGACGAGGTACTCGGCCTCGCCGTCGAAGCGGCTGTTGAAGCCGGCGGTGTCGGTCTCTTCGACGAAGCGGGGAACGGGCGGCATGGCCGCGTCGGTCTGTGCAAGCACTTGCCAGGCGACGGCACCGAGCGCCGCTGCCAACAGACGAACGGCCCTCACACCGGCGCGAACGCCTCGGGCACGCGCGTGACCTTCTTGCCCGCGATGATCATGCCCAGCACCTCGTCCTCGGTGACCTCGGCAGTGCGGTAGGTGCCGACGGTCTTGCCGTTCTTCATCACGCTCAGCCGGTCCGACAGGCCGAACACGTCGGGCATGTCGTGCGAGATCAGGAAGATGCCCACGCCTTGCGCCTTCAGCTTGCGCACCAGGTCGTGCACCATGCGCGTCTCTTCCGGCCCGAGCGCGGCGCAGGGCTCGTCCATGATCAGCGCCTTGGCGTTGAAGTACAGCGCGCGCGAGATCGCCACCACCTGGCGCTGCCCGCCGGACAGCGAGCGCACCGGCACGCGGATGTTCTTGAAGTTCGGGTTCAGGCGGTGGAACACGTCGCGCGCGGCCTTCTCCATCGCGTAGTCGTCGAGCGTGCCCCAGCGCGTCATCAGCTCGCGGCCGAGGAACAGGTTGGCCACCGCGTCGAGGTTGTCGGCCAGCGCCAGCGTCTGGTAGATCGTCTCGATGCCCAGGTGCTGCGAGTCGGCGGGGTTGGCGATCTTCGCGGTCTGGCCGTTCAGTCGCACTTCGCCGCTGTCGATCGGGTACGCGCCGGCGAGCATCTTCATCAGCGTCGACTTGCCCGCGCCGTTGTGGCCGAGCAGCGCCACGACTTCGCCCGCATGCACCGACAGGCTCACGCCCTCAACGGCGCGCACGCCGCCGAAGGCCTTGTGGATGCCGCGCATCTCGATCAGCGGGGTCAGGCTGCGAATCTCCTTCACCGCAGAGGCGCAGAGAGCGCAGAGGTTCGCAGAGGAATACACGTTCGAAATTCTCTGTGCACCCTCTGCGTCCTCTGCGCCTCTGCGGTGAATGAAACTTCATGACATCCGCTCCCCGGTCGCGCGCCGGTACAGCACGTCGAAAACCACCGCCACGATCAGCACCTGCCCGATGATCACCATGCGCCAGCCGATGCTCACGTCCATCAGCAGCAGGCCGCTCTCCAGGAACTGGATGATCAGCGCACCGAGCACCGAGCCGAGCACGGTGCCGCTGCCGCCGGACAGCGCCACGCCGCCGATGACGGCCGCGGCGATCACGTACAGCTCCATGTTCGTGCCGAGCGAATTGGTGCCTGCGTTCAGGCGCGACACGGAAACCACCGCCGCGATCGTCACCAGCACCGCGAGCAGCAGGAAGAGTTTCAGCATCACGCGCTTGACCGGGATACCGACCAGCAGCGCGGCCTCCGGGTTGCCGCCGATGGCGTAGACGTAGCGCCCGAAGCGCGTGCGGTTGACGATGAAGGCCATGGCCATCACCACCAGCGCCCAGATCAGCACGGGGATCGGGATGCCCTGCCCCGCGCCCTTGTCGGACAGCACGTAGGCGTTCATCGTCGCGACGAAGGCCAGCAGCACGGTGATGAAGAAGCCGGTGACGGCGATGTCGAACCACACCGGCCGCTGCGGGAAGCCGTGCGTCACCGCGTTGCGTCGACGGCTCACCGTGTTCCACAACAGCAGCGCGGCCAGCACCGCGCCGAGCGCCCAGCTCCACGTCGCGCCGAGCGAGCCGTCGAGGCCGCCGCCGAAGAGCAGGAAGGTGGCGTCGGTGATCGGCTGCGTCTTGCCGTCGGCCACCAGAAAGGCCGCGCCGCGAAACGACATCAGCCCGCCGAGCGTGACCACGAACGACGGCACACCCAGGTAGGCGGTGAGCCAGCCCTGGTACAGCGCCACCACCAGGGCCACGGCCAGCCCCGCCAGACACGACGGCACCCAGTGCCAGTTGTGCGTGTACATCAGGAACGCGATCAGCACGCCGACCACGCCCATCACCGAGCCGACCGACAGGTCGATCTGGCGCGCGACGATGATGAGCGCGATGGCCGCGGCCACGATGCCCACCACGGCGGTCTGTTGCGCGATGTTGTACAGGTTCTCCGGCGTCAGGAAGTTGCCGGTGGCGACGTGAAAGACCAGCGCCATCACCGCCAGCACGCCGGCCATGATCGACAGGCGAAGGTCGAGCGCGCTGATTTGCAGTTGGTTGAGCATGAACTGACCTAAGACCGTTCGCCCTGAGCTCGTCGAAGGGCTTCGACAGGCTCAGCCCGAACGGGTGCTATCCGATCATCCTGAGCTTGTCGAAGGACGCCCTACTTGCAGGCTGCCGGTGCTGCCGCCTTGTCCACGCCCTTGCACGCCGCGTCCTTGCTGATGTGCCCGGCCTTGATGACGGCGTCGAGGTTGTCCTTTGTCACAGGCACGGCCTTCAGGAACATCGCTTCCATCGGCACCTTCTTCGCGCCTTCGGCCCAGGTCTTGGCGCCGGCCACTTTCTGGCCCTTGGCCAGCGAGACGGCGGCGGTGGCGGCTTCGCGGCCGAGGTCGCGCGAGTCCTTCCACACCGACACGGTCTGCGTGCCCAGCGCGACGCGGTTCAGCGCCGCGTGGTCGCCGTCCTGGCCCGACACCGGCACGCCCTTCAGGCCGCGCGCCGACAGGGCCGCCACCACGCCACCGGCCATGCCGTCGTTGGAGGCCACGACCGCATCGACCTTGTTCTGGTTCTTGGTCAGGATCTGCTCCATGTTCTTCTGCGCGTTCTCGGGCTTCCAGCCGTCGGTGTACTCCTCGCCGACGATCTTGATGTCGCCCTTCTTGATCGCGGCGTCGAGCACCTCCTGCTGGCCGGAGCGCAGGAAGTCGGCGTTCGGGTCGGTGGGCGAGCCCTTGATCATCACGTAGTTGCCCTTGGGCTTGACCTTGAACACCTCGCGCGCCTGCATGCGCCCGACTTCCTTGTTGTCGAAGGTGATGTAGAACACGCCGGGCGCCTCGATCAGCCGGTCGTAGGCGACCACCGGGATGTTCTTCGCCTTGGCCTTGGCCAGCGCCGGGATGATCGCGTCCTTGTCCATCGCCAGGATGATCAGCGCCTTGGCGCCCTTGGCGATCAGGCCGTCGATGTCGGCCAACTGCTTCTCCGGCGAGCCGCCGGCATCGGCGCTGACGTAGGAGCCGCCGAGCTTGGTCAGCTGGTCCTTGATCGCCTTCTCGTCGGTCTTCCAGCGCTCTTCCTGGAAGTTGGACCAGCTCACGCCCACGGCCTGGGCCATCGCCAGCGAACCGGCACCGGCCAGGATCGCGCCGGCCATCAGTTTGAGAGTTGCATTCATCAGAGTTGTCTCCTTGGGTTTGGACTTCTGGGCATTCAACGGCCTTTGTCCGACGAGCGCATTAAATATCCCGCGCCCGGTACTGCCTATAGGGTTGATGCCGGGACGGTGGTTTCAAGCCAGGCCAGCACCCGCTGGCGCATGGCCGGCGTTTCGGCGTGGCCGCCGTCTTCGCACACCTGCTGCCAGTTCACGCCGGCGCTGAGGGCGCCGTAGGCCGCGCGCAACGTCTGATCGAGCGAGACCAAGCCCGCAGGGGGCGTCAACGGGTCGGCCCGGCCAGCCAACGACAGGTGCGGCCGCGGCGCGATCAGCGCGACGATTTCAGCGAGCGTGAATTGACGCCGCAGACCGGGCACGAAGAAGTATTCGCCGTGCAGGTCGAAGCCGCCGCTGTCGAGCAGCGCGTCGTATTCGGCCGCGCAGCAGATGTCGATGCAGGCGGCGATGCGCGTGTCGAGGGCCGCCGACCACACTGCCATCGTGCTGCCCATCGACAGGCCGAGTGTGACGACCGGCAGCGCCTCGAAGCCCGGTTGCCTGCGCAGCCAGTCGAGCGCGGCCAGCGTGTCGTGCACGCGCCAGCCCCATAGCGTCGCACCTTGCCAGAGCAGGCGTTTGACGAGGGCGCGTTCGCTCGGTTCGCTGCGCTCGCCGAAACCCCAGTGGTCGATTGCCAGCACGGCCCAGCCGCGTGCGGCGAGTACGTCGCCGTACGGCGGTGACTGCAATGCGGGGCGGCCAACGAGCAATTCGTCCTTGCCAGTATCGAAGCGGTTGCCGTGGGCGTGGCAGTACAGGACCACGCCGCGAGGCGAAACGCCGCGCGGGCGCAGCAGCAGCGCAGGCACGGGCTGCTCGGCGTTGAGGTGCAGGCGCCAGTGCTCGATGATCGCGTTGTCACGTTCCTCGCGGGCCTGCCGTTCTCCGACCACGCCGGTTTCACGCCATGGCCGCGGGCCGAGCAGATGCCACAGGTCGTTGCGTCGCTGCGCGGTGGCGACCGCATCACCCAGCCACGGCCACATCAGGCCACCACCAGCGACACCCCGGTTGCTGGCGCTGCGATATCGACCTTGCGCGTCTCGCCGGCCGGCAGCACGACGCGGATCTGCTTGTACGGCAGCGGCCAAGTGCCGTCGCTGGTCAAAGCCAAGTTCAGCCGGGCCGCATGCGCCTGCGTGGTGAAGCGGTGGGTGACGTGGCGATCCGGCGCCTGGGCGCGCCGCAATCCATCGTCCTCGTAGAGCAGGGCCGCGTCGTCGCCGCTGCGGCCCGGGAACCAGAGCAGCGCGCGCGAGGGTTCTTCGGTGCGTGCACTGTCGTTCGCACCGTCCGCGGTGGGCACCAGCGCACCGCCGCGCGCGAACAACGGCAGGCGGTGCAGCGGCGCGGTGACCTCGATCGCCTGGCCGCCGGCATGGTGCGCGCCGGTCCACCAGTCGAACCAGCCGTGGGGCGTGCGCGGCAGATAGACCTGCCGCTTGCGCGCACCCGGCTCGAACACCGGTGCGACGAGCAGGTCGGGGCCGACCATCATCTCGTCGTTGTCGTGCCAGCATTGGGCGTCGTCGCCGAAGTCGAAGAACGTCGGCCGCAGCACCGGCACATGCTCGCGTGTCGCGCGCCACAGCTGCGTGTACAGGTACGGCATCAGCTTCAAGCGCAGATCGACCGCGGCGCGGATCGTCGCGGTCGCATCCGGGTGCAGCCACGGCGTGTTGACGCTGCCGTCGGCCTTCCAGCTGTTCATGATCATGCGCGGCACGAGGCAGCAGGCCTGGGTCCAGCGGATCAGCATCTCGGCATCGGGGACCGGGCCGTCGAAACCGCCGATGTCGTGGCCGGTGTTGAACATGCCCGACAGGCTCATCGTCAGCGCCATGCGCTGGTTCCAGCGCATCGTGTGCCAGGACGTCGTGTTGTCGCCGCTCCAGGTCTGTGCATAGCGCTGCAGGCCCGGCGGGCCGCCGCGCGTGATCGTGTAGATGCGCTCGTCGGGGTGGTGGCGGGCCTGCTGGTCGAAGGTGGCGCGTGTCATCAGCAGCGGCTGCAGGGCGTGGGCACGTGCCATCGGCAGCGCTTGGCCAAAGCCGTGGCAGGTGGCGCCTTCGCCCCAGATCTCGTACTCGTTGTTGTCGTTCCAGCCGACGTCGATGCCGACGTCGAGGATCTGCTGCTGCAGCCCGCGCTGCCACCAGGCGCGGTCGCCCTCGCGCGTGAAGTCCAGGTGCGCGCCCCAGCCGTCCCAGAACTGTTCGAGGCAGGGGCCGTTGTCGTCGCGGACGAAAGCGCCGTCGGCCACCAGGCCGTCGTAGGCCGGGTGGTCGTTGAGCAGGCAGGGTTTCAGGTTGGCCACCGTGCGCACGCCAGCGTTGGCAAACGCCGCCATCAGCTCGCGTGGTTGCGGAAACTTGGCGTGGTTCCAGGTGAAGACATAGCGCTGCTTGCCGCGGCTGCTGTAGCCCGAGCCGAAGTGGAAGCTCGACAGCGGGAATCCGTCGCGCTCGGCATTGGCGAGGAATTCGCGGACACGCGCCTGACCGTCGGGCGCGTCGGTCAGGCCCATCGCGGTGTTTGCGTAGCCCAGCGACCAGCGCGGCGGCATCGCCGTGCCGCCGATCGCAGCGACGAACCGTGCGAGCGCCTCGCGCAGCGACGGGCCGGCGAAGACGTAGAGATCGAGATCGCCGTCGGCGATCTCGGTGGCGCGGTAGCGGCCGTGGTAGTTGTCGTGCTCGGCGCCGAAGTCGAAGGTGCATTCGGCCAGCGTGTCGTAGTAGCAGCCGCTGGCGAGGCCGTGGCGGTGGTTCAGGAAGAACGGCCAGTGCTTGTACAGCGGGTCCCCGGTCTTGGCGTCGTAGCCGAGCGCGTCGAGCATGCGCGTGCGCAGGCGACGGCCGTGCAGGTCGAGCGGGCCAGTCTTGTCGCCGAGGCCGAAATAGCGATCTTGTGCGGGGTCGCGCTGTTGCCAATGCCAGAGGTTGCCGCTGCGTTCGGAGATCGCGTAGGCGTAGCTTTCGGCGCGGTCGCCGCAGCAGAACTGCCACTGGCTGTTGTCATCGCGCTGCTCCCAGGTGACAGCAAACGGATCGAGCGCGATGCGTGCGCGCAAGTGCGTGCCATCCAATTGCAGCACGTCGCCGTGTAGCGACGCGACGGCACTCGCGTCGGGCGGGGACAGCGCATCGCGCTGCACGCCTTCGACCGGGAACACGCCGGCCGGATCAAGCGCCCACGTGCGTGGCTCGCGCCAGCCGTCGGGCGGCAGCAGCGTTGTGCGGCCGGTGTGGCGGTTGACCATCGTCACGCGCGCGCGCCATCCGTATTCGAGTTGCAGTTCGATGCAGCCGTCGCTCATGGACAGCAGCGTTGCACGACGCAGCGGGGTCATGACCGCACCGCCTTTCCGGCCTCGTCGGTGGCAAAGAGGTGGCAGGCTTCGCCGGGCGCGTAGGCCGTGAGCGTGTCGCCGACAGAGGTCCGCACCTGCCCGGCGCTTTGCACCGTGATGCGCGTGTCTTGGCCCGGCAAGGTGCCGTAGATCAACGACAGGCCGCCGAGCTGCTCGACCTGCGCCACCGTGACCGGCAGTGCCAGCGCGCCGGGTTGCGGCTGCAACGACAGATGTTCGGGCCGCACGCCGAGCGTCAGCGCCGTGCCCGCGGCCGCGCGCGCACCCGGCACCATCACCGCACCGCCGAAGGAAGGTGCCACCGACCCGTCGGCTGCGGCGGTGACCGCAACGAAATTCATCTGCGGCGAGCCGATGAAGCCGGCTACGAACTGGTTGGCCGGCTTGTTGTACAGATCGAGCGGCGAGCCGACCTGCTCGATGCGGCCCAGCCGCAGCACGACGATCTTGTCGGCCATCGTCATCGCCTCGACCTGGTCGTGGGTGACATAGATGCTGGTGGCCGACAGGCGCCGGTGCAGTGCGCTGATCTCGCCGCGCATCGACACGCGCAACTCGGCATCGAGATTGGACAGCGGCTCGTCGAAGAGAAAGATCTTCGGCTCGCGCACGATCGAGCGGCCGATCGCGACGCGCTGGCGCTGCCCGCCCGACAGCTGCGTTGGCTTGCGCTGCAGCAACTGGTCCAGGCGCAGCAGCTTGGCCGCGCCGCCGACGCGCTTCTCGATCTCGGCCTTGGACGTGCCGATGTTCTCCAGTCCGAACGCCATGTTCTGGTAGACCGTCATGTGCGGGTACAGCGCGTACGACTGGAACACCATCGCCAGTTCGCGGTCGGCCGCGCGCAGGTGGTTGACGCGCTGCCCGTCGATCAGGATGTCACCGCTGCTGGCTTCCTCGAGCCCGCAGATGATGCGCAGCAGCGTGCTCTTGCCGCAGCCGGATGGACCGACGAAAACGACGAACTCGCCGTTGTGGACTTCCAGGTCGACGCCGTGGATGACGCGCACGGCGCCGAAGTCCTTGACCAGTTGCTTGAGCTGAAGTGAGGCCATGACGGTATTCCTAGGCGCCGCGATCTGAAGGGCTTGCCAAGCGACCGCCGCGGATCCGGCTCCGCCGGGCCGCTGGCGGTGCCCCCTCGAGGGGGAGCAGCAAAGCTGCTTCGGGGGTGGTCATTTCACTCCCGCCGAGGCGATGCCCTGCGCGATGTATTTTTGAAGGAAGGCGAAGACCAGCGTGATCGGCAGCAGCGTGATCACCGTCATCGCCAGCAGGTAATGCCATTGCGTCACGAGGTCGCCCTGGAAGGCGTTGAGCGCCAGCTGCAGCGTGAACTGCTCGTTCTTCGACAGCACGATCAAGGGCCAGAGGAAATCGTTCCAGCGCCACATCACCGAGAAGATCGCCAGCACCGCGAGCGCCGGCGCGGACAGCGGCAGCACGATGCGCCAGTAGATGCGCCATTCGCTGGCGTGATCCATGCGCGCGGCATCGAGCAACTCGTCGGGAATCGTCAGCATGTACTGGCGCAGCAGGAAGACGCCGGTCGGCGTGGCCACCGCGGGCCAGATCACGCCCCACAGGCTGTTGAGCAGGCCGAGCTCGCTGACGACCAGGAAGTTGGGCACCAGCACGATCGCCGGCGGCACCATCAGGGTGGCGATGATCAGCAGGAACACGGCGGCGCGGCCGTTGAACTTGTATTTCGACAGCGCGAATGCGGCCATCGAGTTGAACAGCAGCGTGAGGACCGTCGCCACCACGGTGATGAAGACCGAGTTCCACAGGTAGCGGCCGAAGGCAAACTTGCCGCCGAGTTCGGTGTAGTTCTCGGTCGCGAACTTGAATTCGCGCACCGGCTCGCGGTCGTTGATGTTGATCCGTATCAGCTCGTCGGGCTTGGCCGGGTCCACATGCGTTGCCATCAGGCCGATGCGGCGCAGCTCGGGCAACTCGCGCGTGCTCCCGTCCGGCAGCTTGACGCGGTACAGCGGCTTCAGCCCCTCCTCGCCCGGTACCGCCACCGCCTTCTGGCCATAGGGCAGGAAGCGCGGCGGAAACTCGGTCAGCGCCGCTTCGGTTTTGAACGACGACATCACCAGCCACAGCACCGGACCGAACATCAGGAACAGGCCGACCGCGAGGTAGGCATAGCTCAACCAGTCGGTCCAGTGCAGGCTGCGCCGGCCGCGCGTGTTGGTCAGGAAGGTCAGAGCGCTCATCGCCCCTTCTCCCCCGCACTGCCCGCACTGCTCGCCTTGAGCTGAATCAGCGTCAGGATGATCAGCGCCACCGCCAGCAGCAGCGAGCCTGCGGCGGCCAAGCCGTACAGCCGCACCTGGTCCTGGAAGCCGGTCTGGTAGATGAACTGAACGACGAAGGTGGTGGCCGAGCCCGGGCCGCCGCCGGTAAGCACGAAGACTTCGTCGAAGGTCTGCACCGCACGGATCGCGGCCAGCACCAGCACCACCAGCAGGTTGGGCATCAGCATCGGCAGCGTGATGCGCACGAGGGTGCGCCACGGCGAGGCGCGGTCGAGTTGGGCGGCTTCGTACAGATCAGCCGGAATCGCCTGCAGCCCTGCGAGCAGGATCAGCGTGTAGAAGCCCATGTGAGCCCAGATGCTGACGAAGACGACCCAGAAGAACGCGGTGCCGGGCTCGGCCAACCACAGCGTGGGCGTACCGCCGGCCGCGCTGACCACGCCGTTGAGCAGGCCGTCGCGCTGCAGGATCCACTTCCAGATCAGCGCAACGACCACCGGCGACAGCAGCACCGGATAGAAGTACACACCGCGCCAGAAGCCGCGGCCGACGATCTTGCGGTTGAGCACCAGCGCCGTGACCATGCTGAACAGCACCATCAGCGTGACCTGGAACACCGAGTACTGCGCGGTGTTCCAGACCGCGCGCCAGAACAGATCGCGTTTGCAGGTGGACGGGTCGAAGTGGTTGCCGCAGTCGAGCAGCGTGGCCAGATTCTCGAGGCCGACATAGGGCCGGTCCTGTGGGTACAGCTGCACCCCGCCGGTGAACGCGTAGTAGAAGTTGATCGCGATCGGCAGGAACGTGAAGACGCCGAAGATCAACATGTTCGGCGCCAGGAACAGCCACGGCGTGCTGCGGTTCGTCTGCATCCCGTGGCTCCTGCTGTTTCGAAGGAAAGGCGCTACTTGCTCGCCGCTTTGACCTGCTCGTCGATGTCCGACGTGAGGCGCTTGATCGCGTCGTCGACACTCATTTCGCCGGCCACCGCCTGGCCCACGCGCTGCGCGGTCTGATTGAACACCACGCGGTTGAAGCGGTAGCCCTGCAGCGCGAAGTTGGGCTGCGCGATCTTCGGCACGTCGGCCACGAAGGTATTGAGCGCCGCCTTGGCCCCCGGCGAGACGTTGTAGGTCACGCCGGCCTTGGCCACCGACAGGCTGGCCGGGATGTTCTCGGTCTTGGCCATCAGCTCCTTGTAGTTGGCGTCTTCACTCAGGTAGTCGAGGAACTTGGCCGCCAGCGCCGGCTGCTTGGTGCGCTTCAGTGCGACGAAGGCGGCGCCGCCCGGCATCGCGGTGCAGGCCGCAGGGCCGCAGGGCGCGGGCACCACGGTCCAGTCGAAGGCCTTCGTCACTTGGGTGTCCATGCGCTTGACCTGCCACGAGCCCGAGTAGTACATGACGACGCGGCCGTTGGCGAACTCCTCGAACGCATCGCGGTACTGCGAGCCGCCGATGCCGCCCCACACCTCCTTGGGCATCAGGCCGTTCTTGTTCCATTCGACAAACTTCTTGACCGCCGTCTGGTAACCCGCGTCGACCACCGGCGCGCCGGTGGCGTCGAGAATCTTGGCGCCGTAGGCCACCGCCAGTGGCGCGAAGCGGTGGCCGCTGCGGTCCATCGCCATCGCAAATGGGGTCTTGGTCGCCTTGGCCACCTTGTCGGCCGCGGCCACCCAGTCGTCCCAGCTCGCCTTGGCATCGGGCATCGGCAGCTTGGCCTGCTCGAACAGCGTCTTGTTGATGAAAGCCCCGGTGACGGTGAGTTGCGACATCAGGCCGTAGATGCCCTTGTCGGCGGGGCCGGCGCGGAACCACGGCAGCGTCGAGGCGAAGTTGTCGTTCCAGGCCTTCTGGCGCGCCGCGCTCAGGTGCGGCGTCAGGTCGAGGTAGTACTTGTTGAGGCCGCCGAGGTCGGTCACGCGCGCGATGTCGGGGCCCTCGCCGGCGGCCAGCTGCACCGGCAACGTCTCGAGCACGGCCTTGTAGGGCACCTTGTCGATGACGATCTTGGCGCCGGCATTGGCGGCCTCGAAGCGCTTGGCGATCTCGCCGGTGACTTCGCATTCGTTACCGTCGGAGTAGCACTGCATGCGCAGTTCCTGCGCTTGTACCGGCATCGCCAGGGCCATCAGCGCCGCGACGGCGGCAATCGGGGTCAGTTGGGGCATCGAGAGTCTCCTGCTGAAAATTGGGGCAAGCGTTGGGCGGGGGGTTGTTCTCGCCCATCAAGACAAACACTCTGCGCGTCGATGTTGCTACGGGCCAGTGCATCCGGGTATCAGTCAAAACGACCATCAATGACCATCTTTTGATGTTCCTTTGATTTCGTTTCTTTTCGTTTTTACGTCACTTCGGCACGTAACGCAATCGGGCCTTCCCTTATGGTTTTCCCTCGGCCGCTGGTTGCCGCGGCGTCGCGACACGTCACGAGTACCGCGAGCGCGACGTGAATCGCAACCCGCGCCAGCTCGAAAAGCTCGGCGTCGTGCACGCGCAGATCGCGCGGCGCTCGCGAACATCCCCGACCCAGAGCGCACGAAACTGAAGCAAGCAGCCCAGCGCACGACGGTCCGCGCGTGGCGCGAGAAGTAGACATACGTTGCTCGCTGACGCAACGTCTGCAAGGCGACGGCGGACTCAGCAAGCGGAGGCCCTGCGCACTCATCGAGCCGCGCTGCCGCAGACCTAGGGTGACGCGCTGGCCGATAGGCAGCGCTGACGGCTCGCGCCGTGCGATGGTGTGACATGGCTGCTTCAGGGTCCGCCCGCTGGACAGGGCATACGCTGTGCATACAGTCGTCGCTCTCGCCAACCGCCTCATGCACCTGTCTAGGAGTCTGTCCATGTCCCGAGTGATCCAACCCGCTCTGCTCGTTCTTGCCGCGGCCTTCGGCGCCGCACTGATGCCACTGCCCGCCGTCGCGCAGCAGAAGTTCATCACCGTCGGCACCGGCGGCGTCACCGGCGTCTACTACGCGGCCGGCGGCGCGATCTGCCGCCTGGTCAACAAGGACCGCGCCAAGCACGGCATCCGCTGCTCGGTGGAATCGACCGGCGGCTCGGTGTTCAACGTCAACACCATCAAGGCCGGCGAGCTCGACCTCGGCTTTCGCGCAGAGCGACGTGCAGTACAACGCCGCCAAGGGCCAGGGCAACTTCAAGGACGCCGGCGCCTACGGCGATCTGCGCGCGGTGTTCTCGGTGCACCCGGAGCCGTTCACCGTGCTGGCGCGCAAGGAAGCCAACATCAAGACCTTTGCCGACTTCAAGGGCAAGCGCTTCAACGTCGGCAACCCGGGCTCGGGCACCCGCGCCTCGCTCGAAGAGATGATCGCGGCGATGGGCCTGAAGCTCACCGACTTTTCGCTGGCCTCGGAGTTGAAGGCCGACGAGCATGGCCCGGCGCTGTGCGACGGCAAGATCGACGGCTTCTTCTATGGCGTCGGCCACCCGAGCGCCAACATCCAGGACCCGACCACGTCCTGCGGCGCCAAGCTGGTCTCGCTGACCGGCCCCTTCGTCGACAAGCTGGTGGCCGACAAGCCCTACTACGCGAAGGCGCTGATCCCCGGCGGTCTGTACCCGAACAACGCCGAAGGCGCGCAGACCTATGGCGTGCTGGCCACGGTGGTGACGTCGTCCAAGGCGCCGGCCGAGTCGGTCTATCAGGTGGTGAAGGCGGTGTTCGACAACTTTGACGAGTTCAAGAAGCTGCATCCGGCACTGGCCAGCCTGAAGCCCGAGAACATGGTCAAGGACGGCCTGTCGGCGCCGTTGCACGACGGCGCGGTCAAGTACTACAAGGAAAAGGGCTGGATCAAATAGCCAGCAACAACCGAATCTCCTTCACCGCAGAGGGACGGAGGACGCAGAGGTTCGCAGAGGAAACCTTGTCAAACCTCTGCGGACCTCCGCGTCCTCTGCGCCTCTGCGGTGAATGAAACTCCTACGATGCCCACCGACATCGAGAAGGCGCCCGAGGCGCTGCAGCAACTCGTCGCCGACGCCGACACCGGCGGCCGCAAGGCCACCGGCGTTGCGGCCACGGTCATCTTCACGGTGTCCTTGGCGTGGGCGCTTTTCCAGCTCTGGTACGCGTCGCCGCTGCCGTTCACTTTCGGCGTCGGCATCCTGAACGACACCGAGGCGCGCTCGCTGCACCTCGGCTTCGCGCTCTTCCTCGCCTTCCTCGCCTGGCCGGCGACGAAGTACTCGCGGCGTGACCGCGTGCCGATCGTCGATTGGGTGCTCGCCGTCGCCGGGGCGTTTGCCGGCGCCTACCTGCTGCTGTTCTACAAGGAACTCGCCACACGGCCCGGCCAGCCGACGCAGATGGACATCGTCGTCGCCACCATCGGCCTGGTGCTGCTGCTCGAAGCCACGCGCCGCGCCGTCGGCTGGCCCATGGCCGTACTTGCGGCGATCTTCATCGCCTACGCGATGCTCGGCCCCTACATGCCCGAGGTGCTGCAGCACAAGGGCGCGTCGCTGAACCGGCTGTTGTCGCACCTGTGGCTGACCACCGAAGGCGTGTACGGCATCGCGCTCGGTGTCTCGACCGGCGCGATCTTCGTCTACGTGCTGTTCGGCACGCTGCTCGACCGCGCCGGCGGCGGCAACTACATGATGCAGGTCAGCTTCGCCGCGCTCGGGCACCTGCGCGGCGGGCCGGCGAAAGTGGCGGTGGTGTCGTCGGCATTGAACGGCATGATCAGCGGCTCGTCGGTCAGCAACGTCGTCTCCGGCGGCATCTTCACGATCCCGCTGATGAAGAAGGCCGGCTACGGCGGCGTCAAGGCCGGCGCCATCGAAACCATGTCGTCGGTCAACGGCCAGATCATGCCGCCGGTGATGGGCGCCGCCGCCTTCCTGATGGTCGAGTACGTCGGCATCCCGTACTCCGACATCGTCAAGCACGCCATCCTGCCGGCCACGCTGTCCTACATCGGCCTGTTCTACATCGTGCACCTCGAAGCGCTGAAGATGGGCATGAACCCGGTGATCAATCGCGCGCCGCGGACCTGGGGCGATGCGGCGCTGCGTCTCGGCCTGGGCCTGTCGGGCAGCGTCATCGTCGTCGCGCTGCTGTACTACCTGTTCGCCGCGGTGAAGGCGGTCCTGGGCGCCGCCGCGCCCTGGGCCATCGGCGCCATCGTGCTGGGGCTCTATGTGTTCAGCATCCGACAGGCCGCGAGCTGCCCCGACCTGCCCGAAGACATCGACATCGACAACCCCAAGCCGCTCGACACCTGGCCCACGGTGCGCGCCGGCCTGCACTTCCTGCTGCCCATCGGCACGCTGATCTGGTGCCTGATGGTCGAAGAGATGTCGCCGTCGCTGTCGGCCTTCTGGGCCATCGCCGTGCTGATCGTGCTGATGCTGACGCAGCGCCCGTTGATCCTGCTGCTGCGCCAACAAGCGGTGGGCGACGCGTGGAGGCGCGGCGTGCGCGAAGTCATCGGCGGCCTGACCGACGGCTCGCGCAACATGATCGGCATCGGCGTGGCCACCGCCACCGCCGGCATCATCGTCGGCGGCATCACGCTGACCGGCCTCGGCCTGCGCATGACCGAGTTCGTCGAGTTCGTCAGCCAGGGCAACGTCATCGTGATGCTGCTCTTCATCGCCTTCGTCTGCCTCGTCCTCGGCCTGGGCGTGCCGACGACGGCCAACTACGTGCTCGTCGCCACGCTGATGGCGCCGGTGGTCGTCGAACTCGGCGCGCAGAGCGGCCTGATCATTCCGCTGATCGCGGTCCACCTGTTCGTCTTCTATTACGGGATCATGGGCGACATCACGCCGCCGGTGGGGCTCGCGACCTTCGCGGCCGCCGCCATCAGCGGCGAGGATGCGATCAAGACCGGCATCCAGGGCAGCATCTACGCGCTGCGCACCGTCATCCTGCCCTTCATCTGGATCTTCAACCCGATGCTGCTGCTGATCGACGTGCAGTCGTGGTGGGACGTGCTGCTGGTCGTGCTCGCCTCCACCGCGGCGATGCTGGTCTTTGCCGCGTGCACGATGAACTGGTTCCGCGTCAAGTGCCGGCCGTGGGAACTGGCGGCGCTGGCGCTGGCGACGACCTTCCTCTTCCGCCCCGACTTCTTCATGGACTTCGTCGCGCCCGAGTACAAGACCGTGCCGGCGTCCGACACCTTCAAGGTCGCCGGCCAGTTGCCGGCCGGCGACCGCCTGGTCGCGGTGATCGCCGGCACGACGATCGAAGGCGACGACCTGAAGAAGACCGTCGCCCTCAACCTCGGTGCGGCCGAACCGACGGCCGCAAGCGGGTCAACGCCGCCGGCCTGACGGTCGTGCCGCTCGGCGACAAGCTGCAGATCGCCGGCGTGAAGTTCGGCAGCGCGGCCAAGAAGAGCGGCTTCGAGCAGGGCTTCGAGATCGTCGAAGTCAAGGTGCCGAGCGGCCGGCCGGCGGCGCATTGGTTCTACCTGCCCGGGCTGATGTTGATCGCGCTGGTGTGGTGGTCGCAGGGACGGCGGCTGACCACCGTTCGCGCTGAGCATGTCGAAGCGCTGGCTCGATGACACGCACATCGTCCACCGCAGCCTGCGCGCCACGCCGCCCGTGGCCGTGGGCGGCGAAGGTGTCTGGCTGATCGACGCTGCCGGCAAACGCTATCTCGACGCCAGCGGCGGCGCGGCCGTGTCCTGCCTCGGCCACGGCCACCCGGACGTGATCGCGGCGATGCACGCGCAGATCGACCGGCTCGCCTACGCGCACACCGGCTTCTTCACCAGCGAGCCGGCCGAGCAACTCGCCGACCACCTGGTCGCGCGCGCGCCGGCGGGCATGAGCAACGTCTATTTCGTCAGCGGCGGCTCGGAAGCGATGGAAGCCGCGCTGAAGCTCGCGCGCCAGCACTTCGTCGAGCGTGGCCAGCCCGAGCGCACGCTGTTCATCGGCCGCCGGCAGAGCTACCACGGCAACACGCTCGGCGCGCTGGCCGTCGGCGGCAACGAGTGGCGGCGCAAGCAGTTCGCGCCGCTGCTGATCGACGTGCTGCGCGTCTCTCCGTGCTACGCGTACCGCGATCAGCGCGAGAACGAAAGCGAAGCGCAGTACACGCAGCGCCTGCTCGACGAACTCGACGCGACGATCGTCGCCGCCGGCCCGCAGCGGGTCATCGGCTTCTGCGCCGAGACGGTCGTCGGCGCGACGGCCGGCGCGGTGCCGCCCACCGCCGGCTATTTCAAGGGCGTGCGCGAGATCTGCGATCGCCACGGCGTGCTCTGGATCGCCGACGAGGTGATGTGCGGCATGGGCCGCACCGGCACGCTGCACGCCGTCGAGCAGGAAGGCGCGACACCCGACCTGATGATCATCGCCAAGGGCCTCGGCGGCGGCTACCAGCCGATCGGCGCGGTGCTCGCGCACGAGCGCGTGATCGCGCCGCTGCGCGACGGCAGCGGCCTGTTCCAGCATGGCCACACCTACCTCGGCCACCCGACGGCCTGCGCCGCCGCGCTCGCGGTGCAGCGCGTGATCGAGCGCGACGGGCTGCTCGCCAACGTGCGCGCCCGCGGCGCGCAGTTGATGGCGTCGCTGCGCGAGCGCCTCGGCGCGCATGCGAACGTCGGCGACATCCGCGGCCGCGGCCTGTTCGTCGGCGTCGAGCTGGTGCAGGACCGCAAGACCAAAGCCACCTTCGACCCGGCGAAGAAACTGCACGCCAAGGTCAAGGCGCGCGCCTTCGCCAACGGCCTGCTCTGCTACCCGATGGGCGGCACGATCGACGGCCAGCACGGCGACCATGTGCTGCTGGCGCCGCCGTTCATCACCAACGAGGCCGAGATCGAGACCATCGTCGAGCGGCTGGCGCTGTCCATCGACCAGGCACTTGCCACATGATCGAACCCCACGAAGGCCCCGACCGCCTGCCTCCCATTCCGCCGGAGCGTTGGACGCCAGGCCAGCGCGAGGTCGCTGAAGCGATGATCGCCGGCCCGCGCAAGGCCGTGCTGCCGCCCTTCGTGCCGTTGCTGCGCAGCCCCGAAGCTGGCGAGCCATGTGCAGAACCTCGGCGCCTACCTGCGCTTTCGATCGGCGATCGGCCCGCGCCTGACCGAGCTGGCGATCCTGGTCACCTCGGCGCACTACAAGCAGCCGGTGGAGTGGGCCATCCATGTGCCGATCGCCCAAAGCGCCGGCATCGCGGTCGAGGCCATCGCAGCGATCGAACGCGGCGAGCGCCCGGCCGCCGAGCCCGACGACGACGCGCTGGTGCACGACTACTGCATCCAACTGCTCAACGGCCGCGGCGAGATCGACGACGCGCTTTGGGCGCGCGCGGTGGCGCGCTTTGGCGAGCACGGCGTCGTCGATCTCACCGCGACCTGCGGCTACTACGGCCTGCTGGCGCTGGTGATGAACGCAGCGCGCACGCCGGCTTGAACGACGACAAGGCGACACCATGACCGCGATCGACATGCGCGACCGCGCCTTCCGCGACGATCCGTACCCGCTGCTGCGCGCGCTGCGCGAACGCGGGCGCATCGAGCGCGATGTCGTCGGCGTCTGGCTCATCGGCCACCACGCCGATGTGAGTGCGGGCCTGCGCGACAACAAGCTGAGCCGCGAGCCCTGGCGCAGCCCGGTGTGGGACACGCTGCGGCCCTTCGTCGCCGACTCCACGCTCGAACGCACCACCGTGCAATGGATGCTGTTCAACGATCCGCCCAAGCACACGCGCCTGCGCCGCCTGGTCAACGGCGCCTTCAAGCCGCCGGTGATCGAAGCGCTGCGCCAGCGCATCGGCGCGATCACCGACGAGCTGCTGGCCGCGCTGCCGGCGCCGGGCAGCGGCGAGCCGTTCGACCTGATGGCGGGCCTGGCGCAGCCGCTGCCGGTGCGCGTGATCTGCGACGTGCTCGGCCTGCCGGCGGCCGACTTCGCGCAGACCAAGGCCTGGTCCGACACGCTGGCCCTGCTCGTCGAGCCGGTGACGAACAAGGCCTGGCGGGCGCAGGCCGCCGTTGCGGCCGAGGAGATGGTGGCCTACCTGCGCGAGCACATCGCGCGCCACCGCGCTGCGCCGCGCGATGACTTGCTGGGCGCGCTGATCCAGGCCCAGGACGGCGACGGCGCCCTCAGCGACGACGAGCTGCTCGGCAACCTGGTGCTGCTGTTCATCGCCGGCCACGAGACCACGACCAACCTGATCGGCAACGGCACGCTCGCCCTGCTGCGCCATGCCGACGCGCTGGCACACCTGCGCACCGACCCGCCAGCATTGATGCCCGGCGCGGTGGCCGAGATGCTGCGCTACGAAAGCTCGGTCAACATGGTGGCGCGCCACACGGTGGAGCCCTATGCGCTCGGCGAGACCGTCGTGCCGCCGGGACAGATCCTGTTCTTCATGCTCGGCGCTGCCAACCGCGACGCTGCGGTCTTTGCCGATCCCGACCGCTTCGACATCACGCGCTCGCCGAATCCGCACCTGGCCTTCGGCGCTGGCATCCACTACTGCGTCGGTGCGCCGCTGGCGCGGCTCGAAGGCGAGATCGCGTTCGCGCGGCTGCTGGCGCGCTACCCGCAGCTGCAGTGGGCCGACGCGGCGCCGCAATGGCGGCCGCTGATCAACCTGCGCGGGTTGGAACGCCTGACGGTGCGTGCGTGAAAGAGCCCAGCGACCGCCGCGGATCCGGCTCTGCCGGGCCGCTGGCGGCTGCCCCTTGAGGGGGAGGCGCCGAAGGCGCTTCGGGGGTGGTCCTAATCCCCCGTCGGCGCGATACGGAAGTCGAGGATCGCCTTGTGCGCTTCGAGCGTGTCGGCCAGGCGCGAAACGGCCTTGCGGTCTTTCGTTCGCATGACCATGCCGTGGCGTTTGATGCCGCCTTCGCCGTCGTAGCGGTGGCTGAAGTTGGCGATCGAAAAGCCGTGCTGCGCGAGCAGCTCGCGCAGCGAGTCTTCATCGAGGCCGCCGTCGCGCGCCAAGCGCACGTCGAACTGGAAGTAGGCCTGCGTCGGCATCGCCGACTCGACCCAGCGGAACACCGACAGCACGCCCAGCGTCAGGATCACGCTGACGACGAGCGGAAAGTAGAAGCCGATGCCGGCCAGCACGCCGATCGCCGCCGTGATCCAGATCGACGCCGCGGTGGTCAGGCCGCGCACCGTCAGGCCTTCCTTGATGATCGCGCCGGCGCCGAGAAAGCCGATGCCGGTCATGATGCCCTGCGCCATGCGCGTCGGGTCGAGCCGGACCGAATCCGCGGGCGTCTGCACCCATGACGCTTCGTACACGGTGACCAGCATCAGCAGGCTCGACGACATGCAGACCAGCGCATGCGTGCGAAAGCCCGCCGGCCGGCCGTTGTACGAGCGCTCGTAGCCGATCATCGCGCCGGCAAACAGTGCGGCGAGCAGGCGCCACACCATTTCGATGTGGTCAGGGGTCAGGACAAAGTTCATCGGTCAGGCCAGAAGTGGAGCAGTGCGGCGCGCGACATCGCAACCACCGTGTCTTGCGCCAAGCCATTGTCGCCCCTGCCCGGCGAGTGTTCAGCCGCGGCGCACGCGCCAGACGCTGAAGAGCAGCCAGAGCAGCGCGAGTGCTGCCACGGCCAGCGCGCCCCAGGCCTGCAGCGGCGCGCTGCGGATCACGGCTTCGACCGGATCGGCCAACGGCACCTTGACGCTGATCAGCCCCGCTGGCTTTCCGGCGACGTAGCCGAAGCCGCCGCCGCCGTTGAACTGCGCGTTGGTGCGCAGAAAGTCCGGCGCTGTCTCGGGCTTGTCGTGGCAGCGCAGGCAGCTCGGCTGAGCCACCATCGATCGCGCGTACAGCAGCGTGCCGGACTTCACCGTCCAGTACTCCGGCGACTTTTCGCCGCCGGCGGCCGCGGCCTGCACCGCATCGAGGGCCTCGCGCTCGAACTCGTCAGGGGCGTTGTTCGTGTTCAGCACCGTGCGCGCGGTCAGGCGAAAGCGCGCCTTGCTGCCGGACGCGGCCACCACGTCGGCGACCTCGCGCTGGATCAGCGCCGGATTCTTCCAGTGGTAGGCCTCGACGCGCTGCAGCGCGGCCTGCTCCCCGGTGGCGGTCTTGATCAATGCGCCTTGCAGCACCGCGGCATCACCGTCGGTCACGGAGTACACCGCGCGGGTCAGGAAGTTGCCGGGGATCTTGGCATCGGTGCCGGTGGTCTTGGCGTGCACGCCGCCGTACTGCGAAGCCCAGCGGCCGATGTTCTCCACCATATCGGCCACCGTGCGGCCTTCGCTCAGGGTCTGGCGCAGGACCAGGGTCTGGCCGATCCACCACATGGCGGCACCGAGTGAGAGGACAAGCAGGAGGACGGGCGCGAGCAGGGCCCAAGGACTGCTCGCGGACGCGGCGGCGCGGGTGTTGCGTGTGTTCATCGTCGGCTTTCTTCGTGTTGGCGGTGGACGCAGCCGCACAACAACCCGCGGCGCAACGAACATACGTTGGCCAATCGCCCCTTGGACGCACGCCGGACCGCGCGCCCGTGATGGAATGCGCGCCGGTCGCGCCCGATCAGTGTGCCGCCGACGCCGCCATCCGCGTCGCGAGGTCGAACGCGGCGCGCAGGCCCTCGATGCGCGCGATGCCGCGGCCGGCGATGTCGAACGCGCTGCCGCTGGCCGGCGTGGCCACCGGCACGGGCAGGCCGCCGTGCAGCGTGACGCCGCTTTCGAAGCCCAGCAGCTTCATCGCGATCTGGCCCTGGTCGTGGTACATCGAGACCACGGCGTCGTAGTCGCCGCGCCGTGCGGCGACGAACACGGTGTCGGGCGAATACGGGCCGCGCGCGTCGATGCCCTCGGCGCTCAGCGACTGCACGGCGGGCGCGATGACCTCGATCTCCTCGAGGCCGATCGAGCCGCCGTCGCCGGCGTGCGGGTTCAGGCCCGACACGGCGATGCGCGGCTTGGCGACGCCGGCGCTGCGCAGCGCGCCGTCGATGATCAACACGGCGTCGCGCACCGCGTCCGTGCTGATCAGGTCGGCGACCTCGCGCAGCGGCACGTGCGAGGTCACGCGCGAGGTCCACAGCGCGCCGGTGATGTTGAACTCGCAGACGAACCCGGCGACCGCGAAGCGCTCGGCCAGGTAGCGCAGCTCGTCCTCCTGCTGCAGCCCGCCCAGGCGCAGCGAATGTTTGTTGAACGGCGCGAAGACGATGGCGCGCGCCGCGCCGCGCTGCACCGCCTCGCAGGCCAGTTCGAGCGAGCGCATCGTGCAGCGGCCGGCCGCCTCGCTCGACTCGCCCAGCGCCGGCTCGACGCTGCCCAGGGTGTCGTAGCGCCACCAGGCGATGCGACCGGCGGGCACCGCCGCGTCGGGGGCGTTCACCTCGGTCAGCGGCAGCTCGGTGCCGGCGATGCGCTGGCCGGCCGCGAGCACGGCCGCATCGGCGATCAGCAGCACGTCGGCGTTTTCGCGCACGGCCGCATCGGCCAGCAGGCGCGCGCCCATCTCGGGGCCGACGCCGCTCGGGTCGCCGAGCAGGAAGGCGATGCGCGGTCGCGCGGTCGTGCCCATCACTGGCCCTCCACCTTGATGTTGGCGTCGCGTACCAGCTTGCCGTAGCGCTCGAACTCGGCCTTGTTCATCTCGCCGAACTGCTCCGGGCTCATGATCTGGATCTCGCCGCCCAGGCCCTTGATCCTGGCCTGCACGTCGGGCTGCTTGAGCGCCGCGGTCAGCTCGGCGGCCAGGCGGTCGACGGCGGCGCGCGGCGTGCCGGCCGTCACGTACATCGCGTACCAGGTCTGGATGTCGGCGCCGGCCACGCCCTGCTCGGCCAGCGTCGGCACGTCGGGCAGCTCGGCGCTGCGCTGCGGCGTCGTGATCGCCAGCGGGCGGAACTTGCCGCCCTTGATCTGGCCCATCGCCGAACTGGTGGTGTCGAACATCATCTCGACCTGGCCGCCGATGATGTCGATGTGGGCCTGCGCGCTGCCCTTGTAGGGGATGTGGATGGCCTTGGTCTTGGTCGACAGGTTGAAGGCCTCGCCGACGATGTGCTGCGTGCTGCCGATGCCCGAGCTGGCGTACTTCAGTGCCCCCGGCTTGGCCTGCATGTCGGCCAGCAGCTCCTTGACGTTCTTGTACGGCGACGTGGCGCTGACCACCAGCACGTTGGGCACCACGGCGACCAGGCCGATCGGCTGCAGGTCCTTCAGCGGGTCGAACTTGAGCTTGAGCAGGTGCGGCGCGACGGCCTGGCCGGTGTTGGTCGCCAGCAGCAGCGTGGCGCCGTCGGGCGTGGCGCGCGCCGTCAGGTCGGCGGCGATGGTGTTGCTGGCGCCCGGACGGTTCTCGACCGTGATCGTCTGGCCCAGCGACGGCCCCATCTTCTCGGCCAGCATGCGCGCCAGGATGTCGGTGCCGCCGCCCGGCGACGCGCCGACCATGATGCGCAGCGGCTTGTCGGGCCAGGCCTGCGCGAGCGCGCCACCCGCGCCGAGGTCCGAGGCTACGGCCAGCAGGAAGGCGCGCGCGAGGACGAGCAGCGCGAGGTCGGGCGGGTGAGGGGCAAGGGGAAGTCTCCTGTTGTCTTGTGGGCCGTGTGATTCGACGGTGAGGCGGAGGCTAGTGGTTGCGTCATGCCGTTCCAATGCGCATTGAAGAAGTGCCGATAATCTTTTCGACATGACGCGTTCGCCCA
>CAVTWT010000005.1:0-31028 GCA_963738425.1 uncultured beta proteobacterium
GAGCCTGTCGAAGCGCTGGCCCGATGAACACGCATGTGATCCACCGCAGCCTGCGCGCCACGCCGCCCGTGGCCGTCGGCGGCGAAGGCGTCTGGCTGATCGACGCCGCCGGCAAGCGCTATCTCGACGCCAGCGGCGGCGCGGCGGTGTCCTGCCTGGGCCACGGCCACCCGGACGTGATCGCGGCGATGCACGCGCAGATCGACGGCTCGCCTACGCACACACCGGCTTCTTCACCAGCGAGCCGGCCGAGCAACTCGCCGACCACCTGGTCGCGCGCGCGCCGGCGGGCATGAGCAACGTCTATTTCGTCAGCGGCGGCTCGGAAGCGATGGAAGCCGCGCTGAAGCTCGCGCGCCAGCACTTCGTCGAGCGCGGCCAGCCCGAGCGCACGCTGTTCATCGGCCGCCGGCAGAGCTACCACGGCAACACGCTCGGCGCGCTGGCCGTCGGCGGCAACGAGTGGCGGCGCAAGCAGTTCGCGCCGCTGCTGATCGACGTGCTGCGCGTCTCACCGTGCTACGCCTACCGCGATCAGCGCGAGAACGAAAACGAAGCGCAGTACACGCAGCGCCTGCTCGACGAACTCGACGCGACGATCGTCGCCGCCGGCCCGCAGCGGGTCATCGGCTTCTTCGCCGAGACGGTCGTCGGCGCGACGGCCGGCGCGGTGCCGCCCACCGCCGGCTATTTCAAGGGCGTGCGCGACATCTGCGATCGCCACGGCGTGCTCTGATCGCCGACGAGGTGATGTGCGGCATGGGCCGCACCGGCACGCTGCACGCGGTGCGAGCAGGAGGGCGTCGACGCCCGACCTGATGATCGATCGCCAAGGGCCTCGGCGGCGGCTACCAGCCGATCGGCGCGGTGCTCGCGCACGAGCGCGTGATCGCGCCGCTGCGCGACGGCAGCGGCCTGTTCCAGCACGGCCACACCTACCTCGGCCACCCGACGGCCTGCGCCGCCGCGCTCGCGGTGCAACGCGTGATCGAGCGCGACGGCCTGCTCGCCAACGTGCGCGCCCGCGGCGCGCAGTTGATGGCGGCGCTGCGCGAGCGCCTCGGCGCATCATCCGAACGTCGGCGACATCCGCGGCCGCGGCCTGTTCGTCGGCGTCGAGCTGGTGCAGGACCGCAAGACCAAAGCCACCTTCGACCCGGCGAAGAAACTGCACGCCAAGGTCAAGGCGCGCGCCTTCGCCAACGGCCTGCTCTGCTACCCGATGGGCGGCACGATCGACGGCCAGCACGGCGACCATGTGCTGCTGGCGCCGCCGTTCATCACCAACGAGGCCGAGATCGAGACCATCGTCGAGCGGCTGGCGCTGTCCATCGACCAGGCACTTGCCACATGATCGAACCCCACGAAGGCCCCGACCGCCTGCCTCCCATTCCGCCGGAGCGTTGGACGCCAGGCCAGCGCGAGGTCGCTGAAGCGATGATCGCCGGCCCGCGCAAGGCCGTGCTGCCGCCCTTCGTGCCGCTGCTGCGCAGCCCCGAAGCTGGCGAGCCATGTGCAGAACCTCGGCGCCTACCTGCGCTTTCGATCGGCGATCGGCCCGCGCCTGACCGAGCTGGCGATCCTGGTCACCTCGGCGCACTACAAGCAGCCGGTGGAGTGGGCCATCCATGTGCCGATCGCGCAAAGCGCCGGCATCGCGGTCGAGACCATCGCCGCGATCGAACGCGGCGAGCGCCCGGCCGCGATGCCCGACGACGACGCGCTCGTGCACGACTTCTGCATCCAACTGCTCAACGGCCGCGGCGAGATCGGCGACGCGCTGTGGGCGCGCGCGGTGGCGCGCTTTGGCGAGCACGGCGTCGTCGATCTCACCGCGACCTGCGGCTACTACGGCCTGCTGGCGCTGGTGATGAACGCGGCGCGCACGCCGGCTTGAACGACGACAAGGCGACACCATGACCGCGATCGACATGCGCGACCGCGCCTTCCGCGACGACCCGTACCCGCTGCTGCGCGCGCTGCGCGAACGCGGGCGCATCGAGCGCGATGTCGTCGGCGTCTGGCTCATCGGCCACCACGCCGACGTGAGCGCGGGCCTGCGCGACAACAAGCTGAGCCGCGAGCCCTGGCGCAGCCCGGTGTGGGACACGCTGCGGCCCTTCGTCGCCGACTCCACGCTCGAACGCACCACCGTGCAGTGGATGCTGTTCAACGATCCGCCCAAGCACACGCGCCTGCGCCGCCTGGTCAACGGCGCTTTCAAGCCGCCGGTGATCGAAGCGCTGCGCCAGCGCATCGGCGCGATCACCGACGAGCTGCTGTCCGCGCTGCCTGCAGCCGGGCAGCGACGAGCCGTTCGACCTGATGGCGGGCCTGGCGCAGCCGCTGCCGGTGCGCGTGATCTGCGACGTGCTCGGCCTGCCGGCGGCCGACTTCGCGCAGACCAAGGCCTGGTCCGACACGCTGGCCCTGCTCGTCGAGCCGGTGACGAACAAGGCGTGGCGGCAGAAAGCCAGCCTTGCAGCCGAGGAGATGGTGGCCTACCTGCGCGAGCACATCGCGCGCCACCGCGCTGCACCGCGCGATGACTTGCTGGGCGCGCTGATCCAGGCCCAGGACGGCGACGGTGCCCTCAGCGACGACGAGCTGCTCGGCAACCTGGTGCTGTTGTTCATCGCCGGCCACGAGACCACGACCAACCTGATCGGCAACGGCACGCTCGCCCTGCTGCGCCATGCCGACGTGCTGGCACACCTGCGCACCGATCCGCCAGCATTGATGCCCGGCGCGGTGGCCGAGATGCTGCGCTACGAAAGCTCGGTCAACATGGTGGCGCGCCACACGGTGGAGCCCTACGCGCTCGGCGAGACCGTCGTGCCGCCGGGACAGATCCTGTTCTTCATGCTCGGCGCCGCCAACCGCGATGCTGCGGTCTTTGCCGATCCCGACCGCTTCGACATCACCCGCTCGCCGAATCCGCACCTGGCCTTCGGCGCTGGCATCCACTACTGCGTCGGTGCACCGCTGGCGCGGCTCGAAGGCGAGATCGCGTTCGCGCGGCTGCTGGCGCGCTACCCGCAGCTGCAGTGGGCCGACGCGGCGCCGCAATGGCGGCCGCTGATCAACCTGCGCGGATTGGAACGCCTGACGGTGCGTGCGTGAAAGAGCCCAGCGACCGCCGCGGATCCGGCTCTGCCGGGCCGCTGGCGGTTGCCCCTTGAGGGGGAGGCGCCAATGGCGCTTCGGGGGTGGTCCTAATCCCCCGTCGGCGCGATACGGAAGTCGAGGATCGCCTTGTGCGCTTCGAGCGTGTCGGCCAGGCGCGAAACGGCTTTGCGGTCTTTCGTTCGCATGACCATGCCGTGGCGCTTGATGCCGCCTTCGCCGTCGTAGCGGTGGCTGAAGTTGGCGATCGAAAAGCCGTGCTGCGCGAGCAGTTCGCGCAGCGAATCTTCATCGAGCCCGCCGTCGCGCGCCAGGCGCACGTCGAACTGGAAGTAGGCCTGCGTCGGCATCGCCGACTCGACCCAGCGGAACACCGACAGCACGCCCAGCGTCAGGATCACGCTGACGACGAGCGGAAAGTAGAAGCCGATGCCGGCCAGCACGCCGATCGCCGCCGTGATCCAGATCGACGCCGCGGTGGTCAGGCCGCGCACCGTCAGGCCTTCCTTGATGATCGCGCCGGCGCCGAGAAAACCGATGCCGGTCATGATGCCCTGCGCCATGCGCGTCGGGTCGAGCCGGACCGAATCCGCGGGCGTCTGCACCCATGACGCTTCGTACACGGTGACGAGCATCAGCAGGCTCGACGACATGCAGACCAGCGCATGCGTGCGAAAGCCCGCCGGCCTTCCGTTGTACGAGCGCTCGTAGCCGATCATCGCGCCGGCAAACAGTGCGGCGAGCAGGCGCCACACCATTTCGATGTGGTCAGGGGTCAGGACGAAGTTCATCGGTCAGGCCAGAAGTGGAGCAGTGCGGCGCGCGACATCGCAACCACCGTGTCTTGCGCCAAGCCATTGTCGCCCCTGCCCGGCGAGTGTTCAGCCGCGGCGCACGCGCCAGACGCTGAACAGCAGCCAGATCAGCGCGAGTGCCGCCACGGCCAGCGCGCCCCAGGCCTGCAGCGGCGCGCTGCGGATCACGGCTTCGACCGGATCGGCCAACGGCACCTTGACGCTGATCAGCCCGGCTGGCTTTCCGGCGACGTAGCCGAAGCCGCCGCCGCCGTTGAACTGCGCGTTGGTGCGCAGAAAGTCCGGCGCTGTCTCGGGCTTGTCGTGGCAGCGCAGGCAGCTCGGCTGAGCCACCATCGATCGCGCGTACAGCAGCGTGCCCGACTTCACCGTCCAGTACTCCGGCGACTTCTCGCCGCCGGCGGCCGCGGCCTGCACCGCATCGAGGGCCTCGCGCTCGAACTCGTCAGGGGCGTTGTTCGTGTTCAGCACCGTGCGCGCGGTCAGGCGAAAGCGCGCCTTGCTGCCGGACGCGGCCACCACGTCGGCGACCTCGCGCTGGATCAGCGCCGGATTCTTCCAGTGGTAGGCCTCGACGCGCTGCAGCGCGGCCTGCTCCCCGGTGGCGGTCTTGATCAATGCGCCTTGCAGCACCGCGGCATCACCGTCGGTCACGGAGTACACCGCGCGGGTCAGGAAGTTGCCGGGGATCTTGGCATCGGTGCCGGTCGTCTTGGCGTGCACGCCGCCGTACTGCGAAGCCCAGCGGCCGATGTTCTCCACCATGTCGGCCACCGTGCGGCCTTCGCTCAGGGTCTGGCGCAGGACCAGGGTCTGGCCGATCCACCACATGGCGGCACCGAGTGAGAGGACAAGCAGGAGGACGGGCGCGAGCAGGGCCCAAGGACTGCGCGCGGATGCGGCGGCGCGGGTGTTGCGTGTGTTCATCGTCGGCTTTCTTCGTGTTGGCGGTGGACGCAGCCGCACAACAACCCGCGGCGCAACGAACATACGTTTGCCAACAGCCCCTGGACGCACGCTGGACCGCGCGCCCGTGATGGAATGCGCGCCGGTCGCGCCCGATCAGTGTGCCGCCGACGCCGCCATCCGCGTCGCGAGGTCGAACGCGGCGCGCAGGCCCTCGATGCGCGCGATGCCGCGGCCGGCGATGTCGAACGCGCTGCCGCTGGCCGGCGTGGCCACCGGCACCGGCAGGCCGCCGTGCAGCGTGACGCCGCTTTCGAAGCCCAGCAGCTTCATCGCGATCTGGCCCTGGTCGTGGTACATCGAGACCACGGCGTCGTAGTCGCCGCGCCGTGCGGCGACGAACACGGTGTCGGGCGAATACGGGCCGCGCGCGTCGATGCCCTCGGCGCTCAGCGACTGCACGGCGGGCGCGATGACCTCGATCTCCTCCAGGCCGATCGAGCCGCCGTCGCCGGCGTGCGGGTTCAGCCCCGACACGGCGATGCGCGGCTTGGCGACACCGGCGCTGCGCAGGGCGCCGTCGATGATCAGCACGGCGTCGCGCACCGCGTTCGTGCTGATGAGGTCGGCCACCTCGCGCAGCGGCACGTGCGAGGTCACGCGCGAGGTCCACAGCGCGCCGGTGATGTTGAACTCGCAGACGAAGCCGGCGACCGCGAAGCGCTCGGCCAGGTAGCGCAGCTCGTCCTCCTGCTGCAGGCCGCCCAGGCGCAGCGAATGTTTGTTGAAGGGCGCGAAGACGATGGCGCGCGCGGCGCCGCGCTGCACCGCCTCGCACGCCAGTTCGAGCGAGCGCATCGTGCAGCGGCCGGCCGCCTCGCTCGACTCGCCCAGCGCCGGCTCGACGCCGCCCAGCGTGTCGTAGCGCCACCAGGCGATGCGGCCGGCGGGCACCGCCGCGTCGGGGGCGTTCACCTCGGTCAGCGGCAGCTCGGTGCCGGCGATGCGCTGGCCGGCCGCGAGCACGGCCGCATCGGCGATCAACAGCACGTCGGCGCTTTCGCGCACGGCCGCATCGGCCAGCAGGCGCGCCCCCATCTCGGGGCCGACGCCGCTCGGGTCGCCGAGCAGGAAGGCGATGCGCGGTCGCGCGGTCGTGCCCATCACTGGCCCTCCACCTTGATGTTGGCGTCGCGTACCAGCTTGCCGTAGCGCTCGAACTCGGCCTTGTTCATCTCGCCGAACTTCTCCGGGCTCATGATCTGGATCTCGCCGCCCAGGCCCTTGATCTTGGCCTGCACGTCGGGCTGCTTCAGCGCCGCGGTCAGCTCGGCGGCCAGGCGGTCGACGGCGGCGCGCGGCGTGCCGGCCGTCACGTACATCGCGTACCAGGTCTGGATGTCGGCGCCGGACACGCCCTGCTCGGCCAGCGTCGGCACGTCGGGCAGCTCGGCGCTGCGCTGCGGCGTCGTGATCGCCAGCGGGCGGAACTTGCCGCCCTTGATCTGGCCCATCGCGGAACTGGTGGTGTCGAACATCATCTCGACCTGGCCGCCGATGATGTCGATGTGCGCCTGCGCGCTGCCCTTGTAGGGAATGTGGATGGCCTTGGTCTTGGTCGACAGGTTGAAGGCCTCGCCGACGATGTGCTGCGTGCTGCCGATGCCCGAGCTGGCGTACTTCAGTGCCCCCGGCTTGGCCTGCATGTCGGCCAGCAGCTCCTTGACGTTCTTGTAAGGCGAGGTGGCGCTGACCACCAGCACGTTGGGCACCACGGCGACCAGGCCGATCGGCTGCAGGTCCTTCAGCGGATCGAACTTGAGCTTCAGCAGGTGCGGCGCCACCGCCTGGCCGGTGTTGGTGGCCAGCAGCAGCGTGGCGCCGTCGGGCGCGGCGCGCGCCGTCAGCTCGGCGGCGATGGTGTTGCTGGCGCCCGGACGGTTCTCGACCGTGATCGTCTGACCCAGCGCCGGCCCCATCTTCTCGGCCAGCAGGCGCGCCAGGATGTCGGTGCCGCCGCCCGCCGAGGCGCCGACCATGATGCGCAGCGGCTTGTCGGGCCAGGCCTGGGCGAGCGCGCCACCCGCGCCGAGGCACGAGGCTGCAGCCAGCAGGCAGGCGCGCGCGAGGACGCGGCGGCGGGAGGTCGGGCGGGTGAGGGGCATGGGGATGTCTCCGGGTCTCTTGTGTGCCGTGCGATTCGACGGTGACGCGGAGCCTAGTGGCTTGCGTCATGCCGTTCCAATGCGCATTGAAGAAGTGCCGATAATCTTTTCGACATGACGCGTTCGCCCACCCCGCGCCGCACGCCTTTGGCCGACGAGCCGGCATGGCTGCGCCTGCGCACGCGCCAGCTGCTGCTGGTGGCGCACCTGGGCCGCGAGGGCCACCTCGGTCGTGCCGCGGCGGCGATGGGCATCAGCCAGCCGGCCGCCACACGGCTGCTGCAGGAGATGGAAGACACGCTGGGCAGCACGCTGTTCGCGCGCGGCGCACGCGGCATGCAGGCCACGCCCGGCGGCGAGGTGCTGCTGCGCTACGCGCGCCAGGTGCTCAACGACTTCGGCACCGCGCGGCGCGAGCTGGCCGCGCTGGCCGCCGGGCTGCACGGCACGCTGCGCATCGGCTCGGTACCGAGCGCGCTGCCGCCGCTGCTGGCGCCGATGCTGGCGCAGTTCAAGCAGCGCCACGCCCGCGTGGCGGTGACGATCGAGGTTGCCACCAGCGACGTGATGCTGGTGCAGCTCGGGCGCGGTGAGGTCGACCTGATGCTGGGGCGCCTGCTCGAAGGCCATCACGACGACGAGCACGAAGCGGTGCCGGTGCTCGACGAACCGCAGGTCGTCGTCGCGCGACAAGGCCATCCGCTGCACAGCACGCCCGAGTTGACGCTGCGCGAACTGGCGCGCTGGCCCTGGGTGGTGCAGCCACCGGGCTCGCCGCAGGCCGGCCGCTTCGCCGCGATGATGCGCGAGGGCGGCGTGCACAAGCGCCTGGACATCACCGAGACGGCGTCGACCATCGCCACCACCGCGCTGCTCGAAGCCAGCGACATGCTGGCCGTGATGCCGGCTTCGCTGGCCGCGCACTACGCCCGCCTGGGCGTGCTGAACTCGGTGCCGCTGACGCTGCCGCTGCGCGTGCCCGACGTGCATCTGGTCTGGCGAAGGGGCCGCGAGCTGTCGGCCCCCGCGGCCGCCTTCCGCGACATGGTGCTGGCGCGGCGGGCTGCCGAGGCGGCTACGGCTGACCCATCGCCCAGCGTGGAAGCCAGGTCGTGATCGCCGGCACGTAGGTGATCAGCATCAGCGTCACCAGCAGCGGCACGTAGAACGGCATCATCTCGCGCAGCACCTCCTTCATCTTCACCTTGGCGATGTCGGCGACGAGGAAGAGGGCCAGCCCCATCGGCGGCGTCAGCAGGCCGATCATCAGGTTGAACACCACCACCATGCCCAGGTGCACCGGGTCGACGCCGGCGGCGATCAGCGGCTTGGCGATGATCGGCGCGATGACCAGGATGGCCGTCGTGCTGTCGAGGAACATGCCGACCACGAGCAGCAGCACGTTGACCAGCAGCAGCAGCATGTAGGGGTTGGTCGAGATCGACAGCATCGCCTGCGTCAGCTGCTGCGGCACGCCTTCGACCGACAGCACCCAGCCGAACAGCGCCGCCACCGCCACGATCAGCAGGATGCCGGCCGAGGCGCCGAGCGTCTCGACCGCCGCGGCGCGCACGCCGGCCCAGGTGAGCTCGCGGTAGAACAGGCCGCTGATCAGCATCGCGTAGGCCACCGTCACGGCCGCGATCTCGGTGGGGGTGAAGAAGCCGGCCAGCATGCCGGCGATCAGGATCACCGGCGCCGCGATCGCCGGTGCCGCGGGCTTGAAGTCGCGCCACAACTCGCGGGCGGTCGGCCAGCGCTCGGCGCGCGGGTAGTTGCGCCGCAGCGCGAGCCAGGCCGTCATCAGCATCAGCATCGCCACGCACAGCAGGCCCGGCAGGATGCCGCCGAGCAGCAGCTGGATCACCGACGCGCCGGTGACGGTGCCGTAGATGATGAGCGGGATGCTGGGCGGGAAGATCGGCCCGACGATGGCCGACGAGCAGGTCACCGCGCTGGCGAACGCGGGCTTGAAGCCCTTGTTGCGCATCGCGTCGATCTCGATGCGGCCGATGCCGCCGATGTCGGCCAGCGCCGAGCCCGACATGCCGGCGAACACCAGGCTGCCGAAGATGTTCACCTGCGCCAGCCCGCCGGGCAGGCGGCTGACCGCCGTGTCGGCGAAGCGGTAGATGTGCTTGGAGATGCCGGCGGCGTTCATCAGGCTGCCGACGAACAGGAACACCGGCACCGCGACGAGCGGAAAGGAGTCCAGCGAGTACAGCGTGCGCTGCGCCACCAGCTCGAGCGGCAGGCCGTTGGCCACGAGGTAGACCACGCTCGGAATGCCGATGGCCAGCACCACCGGAAAGCCGAGCATGAACAGCAGCAGGAAAGCGCCGATGACGAGGAAGCCGGTCATGTCAGTGATCCATTGCGCTGCGCGGCACCCGTGACGCATGGAGCGGGTGTGCGCCGTCGGCCGGTTGCGGCTGTTCGCCGGCGTCCGCAATTCGCTGACGAGTCGTTCTGTGCGTGCAAGGCGACGGGCGGGCCGCAGGCGCAGCGCAGAGGCTTGCCCTTCGCTGCGCTACGGGTTCCCTGCGGTACTCGCCTTTGGGTCGCACCGCGTAACTCGCTTCACTCACTGCGTTCGTTGCGCTCGAACAGACGCGGTGAGTCAGTTCACGAAGCGCGTGAGTACACGCGCCGACCCAAAGGCTGCGTTCCTCGGCTGCGCCTATGCGCTGCGCCCGCGACCCGCCCATCGCCTTGCCGGTGGCGGCTGTTTCTTTTCGGGGTGGCGAAGCACAAACGTCTTGAAGGGCCCGAGGGCGGCGTGGCGACCGAGCGATTTCTGGTACTCCAGCATGAGCGCGGGCGCCACGCCGCCCTCGGGCCACGCGCGACGGACGCACCCAGCGGACTTCTCTCGGGGGGCGCGAACGAAGTGAGCGTGGGGGTTGCATCAAGTCAAAACGGTGTGCTTGTCTTCCGGGCGCTTGCGCTGCCAGGTGTGCACCAGCCGCGCTGCCGTCTCGACCGCCAGCAGCGTCATGCCGACAAGCAGCGGCGCCATGAAGAGCCAGAACGGCATCTCCAGCGTGGCGGTCTGGTTGCTCAGGTTGTTCCTGATCGTCACCGCCGCCGCCACTGCGACGAAGCCGAAGAAGACGATGCCGGCGACTTCGATGAACAGCTGCAGCCACCAGCGCGGGCGCGGCGGGATGCGGGCCTGGAACTCCTCCATGCCGATCTGCGCGCCGTCGAACGTGACCAGGGGCGCGGCCAGGAAGACGGCGCAGATCAGGAAGTAGCGCGTCAGCTCCTCGGCGCCGGACATCGGCACGTTGAACACCGAGCGCATCACGATCTGCGCCAGCGGCGTGGCGATCAGCAGCGCGAGCAGCACGAAGCAGGCCCCGCGCAGCAGCGTGCGCAGGGCCGAGAGCCAGCGGGTCATCGGCGCGACGCTGTCGTCACTTCACGGCCTGGATCTGCTCGATCAGCGACTTCCACTCCGGGAAGTCCTTGTTCACCTGGCCGAGCACCGCGCTGCGGAAGGCCGCCGTGTCCAGGCCGTCCTTGGCCTCGACGAAGGTCATGCCCTTGGCCTCGAGGTCGGCGCGGTACTTGGCGGCCGTCTCCTTGTCCCAGGTCAGGGTCTTGGCGCCCACTTCCATCATCGTGTCTTCCATGATCTTGCGGTCGGCGGCCGGGATGCCCTGCCAGATCTTCTCGTTGACGAACACCGACAGCACCGACTGCATGTGGCCGGTGAGCATCACGAACTTCTGCACCTCGTAGAGCTTCAGGTTGAAGATGTTGGGCAGCGGGTTCTCCTGGCCGACGACCAGGCCGGTGGCGAGTGCCGTGGCGAGTTCCGACACCTCGACCGGCGTCGCCACGGCGCCCATGCCGGTGAGCATGGTGGACCACAGCTTGACCGGCACGCCGCGGTACTTCTTGCCCGCCATGTCCTTCGGGCTCAGCACCTTCTCCTTGGAGGTGAGGTGGCGCGTGCCCTGGAACAGGTGGCCGACGATGCGCATGCCGCCGGCGGCCACCAGCTGCTTGTTGATCTCCTGCAGCGCGGGCGAGGTGCGCGCGTCGGTGGCGCGCATCGCATGCTCGGCGTCGCGATAGGCGAAGGGCGTGTTGAAGACCGCGGTGTTGGGCAGGATCTTGCCCAGCGACGCGAAGTCGTGGTGGCCCATCGCGATGGCGCCGCTCTTGACGCCGTCGACCATCTCGCCGACGCCGCCGAGCTGCGAGTTGGCGAAGACCTGGATCTCGACGCGGCCGGCGGTGCGCTCCTTCACCAGCTTGGCCACCTCGTCGGCGTACAGCGTCTGCGGCGCATTGGCCACGCCGACGTGGGCGTAGCGCAGCTTGATCTGCGCCTGGGCGGGCGCGGCCAGCAGGCCGAGGGCCAGGGCGATTGCGGGAAGGGAGATGGCGGGAAGGGCGAGGGTCCTGAAGGTCATGCTTGTCTCCTGCGTCGTGCGTGGGTGGGGGTGTCGTTCTTGTCGTTTGTTCAGATCGATCGGTCGGCGTAGAGCTTGAACACCGCCGAGGTGTCGAGCTCCGAGTGGCCGGCTTCGATGAGGCGGCGGTACAGCGCGAGCGACTGCTGCAGCATCGGCGCCGGCGTGCCGACGGCGGCGGCGAACTCGTTGACCATCTCGAGGTCCTTGCGCAACTGGCGCGCGTAGCCCTGCGGCGCGAAGTCGCGCGCCACCATGCGCGGGTACAGGCGCTGCAGCAGCGTGCCGTCGGCGTGGCCGCCGGCCAGGCACTCGGGCAGGCGCGCGGCGTCGATGCCGGCGGCTTCGGCCATCGATGCGGCCTCGGCCATCACGCTGTGCAGGCAGCCGACGATCAGCTGGTTGAGCATCTTGGCCACCAGGCCGCTGCCGGTCGGCCCCATGTGGGTGAAGCGCGCGGCCACGTCGGCCATGAAGGGGCGCAGGCGCTCGATGTCGGCGGCGTCGCCGCCGGCCATCACGGTCAGCGTGCCGCTGCCCGAGGCAGGCGGGCCGCCGGAGACGGGCGCGTCGATCCAGGCGCAGCCGGTCATCTCGCGCAGGCGCTGCGCGTGGGCACGGCCGTGCTCCACCGGGATGGTGGAGAAGTCCACCAGCAGCTGCGGCACGCGCATCGCCGTGGCCACGCCTTGCGGGCCGAAGGCGGCGTCCTGCACCGCGGCGGCGGTGGGCAGGTTCAGCAGCACCAGGTCGGCGCCGGCTACGGCAGCGGCGGCGCTCGCGGCCACCTGGGCGCCCGCGGCACGCGCCTCGTCCAGTCGGGCGGCCGCGATGTCGAACACCGTGACGCGGTAGCCCAGGCCGAGCAGGCGCTTGGTCATCGGCAGGCCCATCAGGCCGATGCCGACATAGGCGATCGCAGGCTTGGCGCTCATGCGTCGGCGATCCGGTAGATCCGCAACGCGTTGTCGCGGAACAGCGCGCGGCGCTCGGCGTCGGAGAAGCCACGCGTGATCGCGTCGAAGCCGCCGAAGATGTCGGCGAACGAGCCGCACAGGCCGTCGACCGGGAAGTTGCTCGCGAACATGCAGCGCTGCGGGCCGAAGAGTTCGATCGTCGTCTCGACGATCTCGCGGTTGGCCTCGGCGGTCCAGCGTTGGCCGGGCACGCCGATGCCGGAGATCTTCACGCTCACGTTCGGGCACGGCGCCAGCACGGCCATCGCGCGGCGCCACGCCGCGATGCCCTCGGCGCTGCGGTCGGCCGGCAGCCCGGTGTGGTTGAGCACGATCGCCGTGCCCTCGAAGTCGGCCGCCAGGCGCGCCGCCTCGTGCAGGTGCCACCAGGGCGTCTGCAGCTCGAAGTGCAGGCCCAGCGGTGCCAGACGCGCGAAGCCGGCGCGCCAGGCGGCGTCGGCCATGCCGCCGGGCTCGGACGAGCCCGGCGCGCGGTGCGCGCGCGGCTTGTGGCGCACGCCGCGCACGAAGGGGTAGGCGGCGAGCGCTTCGAGCACCGCGCCCGCGTCGGCGGCGGTCGAGCCAGGCCTGCGCGGCGGCGACGCTCGGCAGGCCGTGCTCGGCGCGCAAGGTCTGCACGTAGCGCATCTCGCCGACGGGGTCCTGCGGGTCCCACTCGGTCTCGATGTAGACGCTGTGCGAGACCTCGAACGGCGCGGCGTCGGCGCGGTACTGCGGCGGCAGGTACGGGCGGCGCAGGCTGCTGTAGTCGCCGTAGCGGAAGGCGATCGGCGGCTCGTCGCACAGCCACGGGTGGTAGTTGCGCGTCGGGTCCCAGAAATGCTGGTGCGCGTCGACGATGGCGAAGCCCAGGCTCATCGCGCGGCCTCCACTGCAGTCATCGCCGTGTCTCCTTTTTTCGTGGCGCGCTGCGCGCGCTCGCCGTTCTGGAGCGGGAGGCTAGCGGCCCGCCCGATGCAATGCCAATGCACTTTCCAGAACAGGCCATGCCGTTTCCTGCATGACAGGGTCGATGGAGGGACTTCCCGGCAACCCTTGCCGGGCCGCGGGCGTTAGCCGCGAACGAACAGCGTGCGCAGTGGCTGCGTGCCGACCTGACGGCTCCAGTGGCCGTGCACCTTGGCGTCGAAGGTGGCGCCTGCCGGCAGCGTGTCGGTGGAATAGAAGTGCTCGCCGGCAGCGAATGTCCGGGTCGTGCCGTCCTGCAGGCCGATCTCCATCACGCCGGACAGGACGATCAGCCATTGCGGGTTGACGCTGCAGTGGAACTCGCTGCGAAAACCGACCGGGCTTTCGCGCAACTGTATGCCGCCGCTGGGCATCAGCGGCGACAGGCGCGCCGCGGGGTTGCCTTCGGTGAGCGCGATCGTCTCGTCGCGCCAGCGCGCGCGGCCGTCCGGGCCGGTCTCGAGAATGATCTTGGTGAAGGTGGTCATGAAAGTCTCCTCAGGAGGGCGGCGACGAGGTCGTCGGTCGGCGCAGCGACGTCGAGCGTGATCGCGCGCTCGTCGTCGGCCGGGGTTTCGAGCGTCGCCAGCTGGCTCGGCAGCAAGGTCGGCGGCATGTAGTGACCGGGCCGCGCGGTGATGCGCTCGGCCAGCAGCGCCGGGCTGCCGGTCAGGTGCACCAGCGTCAACGCGGGCGCGCCGCGGCGCAGCGCGTCGCGGTAGCTGCGCTTCAGTGCGGAGCAGGCCAGCACCACCGCTTCATCGGCGGCGCACGCGGCGGCCAATCGCGTTGCCAGCGCTTCCAGCCACGGTGCGCGCTCGGCATCGGTGAGGGCCGTGCCGGCGCGCATGCGCTCGACGTTGTGCGGCGGATGGAAATCGTCGGCGTCGAGAAACGTGGCGCCGAGCTGCTGTGCCAGGCGGGCACCGACGGTGCTCTTGCCGCATCCCGACACGCCCATGACGACGACGACCCTCGGGCCAGCGCCGGGCCGTTCCCAAGCGTCGGCCCGAGCCTCCCCGCGGGGGAGTCCTCGCGCAGCGAGGGAGGGGCCAGGATCCTTCAGCGGCATTCGGGCACCGGCGTCGGCGGACGCTCACCGGCGAAATACGCGCGCAGGTTGTCGAACGCGAGGTTGGCCATCGCATGCCGGGTTGCCACGGTGGCACTGCCGATGTGCGGCACCAGGACGACGTTGTCGAGTGCGCGCAGCGCTTCGGGCACGTTCGGCTCGTTCTCGAACACATCGAGCGCGGCGCCGGCAATCACGTTGCGTTGCAGCGCGTCGATCAGCGCCGCTTCATCCACCACCGAGCCCCGGGCGACGTTGACCAGATACCCCTTGGGCCCGAGTGCTTGCAGCACCGACGCGTCGATCATCTTGCGCGTGGCCGCGCCGCCGGGCGCGATGAGGACGAGAAAATCACTCGCCGCCGCCAGCTCGCGCGGCGTGGCGTGAAACGCGAACGGCAGTTCCGGCTTGGCGCTGCGCGCGGTGTAGGCAATGCTCATGCCGAAGGCCAGCGCGCGCTTCGCGATCGCCTGGCCGATGCGGCCCATGCCGACGATGCCCATGCGCGCGCCAGAGAGCTTGGTGGCCAGCGGCATCGGCGCCTTGCGGCCACTTGCCATCGCGCACATAGCGGTCGGCTTGCGGAATGCGGCGCGCGATGTTCAGCGCCAGCGCAAGCGCCAGGTCGGCCACGTCGTCGTTGAGCACGTCGGGCGTGTGCGTGACGAGCACGCCGCGCGCCTTGGCCGCGGCCACGTCGACACCGTCGTAGCCGACGCCCATGATCGAGACGATCTTCAGGGCCGGCAGCTTGGCGATCAGATCGGCCGGCACCTTCGACTCGCCGCTGCCGGCGACGGCAAGGATGCGATCCAAGGGCGCGCCTTCGGTTTGCATGTGCACCGTGAACGCATTGCGCAGCGGCTCCATCAGGAACGGCGGCAGCTTGGCGGCGACGCAGAGAAGATCGGGCTTGTTGGTCATGGTGCTGCAACTTGTGTGATGACCTTACGATATCGCATTCCTCGAGGAGATATCCCATGAACACCAAAACCGCCATCGTCACCGGCGCCAGCAGCGGCATCGGCCGCGCCTGCGCCCAAGCGCTTGTGGCCGAGGGCTGGCAGGTCGCCTTCGTCGGCCGCCGCGCCGATGCGTTGGCTGAGTCGGTCGCTGGCAGTGCCGAGCCGAAACGCGGGCTCGCCGTGCCCGCCGACGTCGGCGACCCGGCCTCGGTGGCGGCGCTGTTCGACACCGTGAAGGCCCGCTTCGGCCGTGTCGACCTGCTGTTCAACAACGCTGGCGTGTCGAGCATGAGCGCACTGCTCGAAGACCTGCCGTTCGAACAGTGGCAGGCCAGCGTGGCCGCCAACCTGACCGGCACCTTCCTCTGCACGCAGCAGGCGTTCCGCGTCATGAAGGCGCAGACGCCGCAGGGCGGCCGCATCATCAACAACGGCTCGATCTCGGCGTACGCGCCGCGGCCGAACTCGGTGGCCTACACGGCGACCAAACACGCCGTCACCGGCATCACCAAGACGGCGTCGCTCGACGGCCGCAAGTACAACATCGCCGTCGGCCAGATCGACATCGGCAACGTCGCGTCGGACATGACGCTGAAGATGGTCGGCGGGGTGCCGCAGGCCGACGGCACGGTCAAGCCCGAGCCGCGCATGGCGATGGACAACGTCGTCGCCACGTTCCTGATGATGGCGAAGTTGCCGCCCGAGGCCAACATCCTCAACGTCACGGTGATGGCAACGGCGATGCCGTTCGTGGGGCGAGGCTGATGCAGCCATGAGCATGGACATCGTCACCCTCGGCGAAGCGATGACGCTGTTCGTCGCCGAAACGCCAGGCCCGCTCGAAGGCGTGATGCGCTTTACCAAGCGCACCGCCGGCGCAGAGACGAACGTGGCGATCGGTCTGGCGCGCCTGGGCTTCAAGGTCGGCTGGCAAAGCCGCCTCGGCGCCGATTCGATGGCGCGTTATCTGCTCGGTGCGATCGGCGGCGAAGGCGTCGATTGCTCGCACGTCACCTGCCACGCCGACGAGCGCACCGCCTTCATGTTCAAGGGCCGCGTCGAAGACGGCTCCGACCCGCCGGTCGAGTACCACCGCAAAGGCTCGGCCGCGAGCCGCTTCGGCCCGGAACATCTGGACGAAGCGCAGATCGTGAAAGCGCGGCATCTTCATGTCAGTGGCGTCTTCCCGGCGTTGTCGGCGAGCACGCTGGCGGCCACGCGGCGGGCGATGGCGGTGGCGCGTGAGCACGGCAAGACGATCGGCTTCGACCCCAACCTGCGGCCGACGCTGTGGCCGTCGCACGAGGCGATGCGCGAGACGATCAACGACCTCGCTGCGCACGCCGACTGGGTGCTGCCCGGCATCGAAGAGGGCCGGCTGCTCACCGGCCACGACACGCCGGAAGCCGTCGCACGCTTCTATCGCGAGCGCGGTGCCCAGCGCGTCGTCGTCAAGCTCGGCCCCGACGGCGCCTACTTCGACGACATCGATGCCGGTTGTGGACGCATCGCGGCATTCCCGGTGGCCGAGGTCATCGACACCGTCGGTGCCGGTGACGGCTTCATGGTCGGCGTGACGAGTGCGCTGCTCGAAGGCCGCGGGGTCGCCGACGCCACGCGCCGTGCCGCCTGGATCGGCGCGCGCGCGGTGCAGGTGCGCGGCGACACCGAAGGGCTGCCGACGCGCGCACAGCTCGAAGAGGCGGGCCTCGGTTGACGAAACGCGCCTACGACGTCGTTCTCTACGGCGCCAGCGGCTTTGTCGGCCAGCAGACGGTGGCGTACTTCGCGCAACACGCGGGACGCCTGCGCTGGGCGCTGGCCGGACGCAACGAGGCGAAGCTGAAGCAGGCGCGCAGCGCCGCAGGCCCGGGTGCTGCGAAGGCCGGGCTCATCGTGGCCGACGCGGCCGACGAAGAAGCGCTGACGGCCCTGGCCGCGCAAACGAAAGTGGTGCTCAGCACAGCCGGTCCTTTCGCGCTTTATGGCAGTGCGCTCGTGGCCGCGTGTGTCGATCAAGGCACGCACTACTGCGACATCACCGGCGAAACGCCGTGGGTGCGCGAGATGATCGACCGCCACCACGCGCAGGCGGCTGAGAGCGGCACCCGCATCGTGCCGTGCTGCGGCTTCGACTCGGTGCCGTCGGACATCGGCGCGCTGCTCGTCGCCTGCGCAGTGCGGCGCGCCAGCGGCCAGGCCTGCGTGCGCATCAAGGCCTGCCATTCGATCCGCGGTGGCTTGAACGGCGGCACGCTGGCGTCGTTGCTCAATATCGCCGAGGCCGGCGCGCTCGACCAGTTGGCCGACCCGTTCCTGCTCAACCCCGAAGGCTCCTTGCCGGCCGATCGCCGTCCCCATGCCGACCCGCTGCTGCCGCGCCACGACAGCGACTTCGGGGCCTGGCTCGCGCCCTTCGTCATGGCGGCGATCAACACGCGCATCGTGCGCCGCAGCGTGGCGTTGACCTTGCGCCGCGGCAGTGCGTATGCGCCAGACATGGTCTATCAGGAGTACTTGCGCACCGGCCGTGGGCCGGCAGGTGCGGCCATCGCCACGGCCATGTCCGGCGGCATCGGGGTGGGCGCCATCGGCATGCGCGCCGGCGCTTTGCGCGCGGCGATGCGCAAGCTGCTGCCGGCGCCGGGCCAGGGCCCGAGCGAGCGCTCGATGGACAACGGCTCGTTCCGTTGCGAGCTGATCGGCGAGAGCGCGGACGGCACCCAGGTGCGCGGCTGCATCGCCGGCCGTGGCGACCCGGGCAACCGCGCGACGACGATCTTCGTCTGCGAGGCGGCGATGGCGCTGGCCGGCGATGGGCGCAAGTTGCCGGGCGGCGTCAAGCGCGGTGGCGTGCTCACACCGGCCACCGCGCTGGGGCTGCCGTACGCGCAGCGTCTCGCCGACGCCGGCATGACAGTCGAGCCGCTACCGACCTGATGGCGCAGGGACACCTGCTCCCACGCCGCCACCAGCACCAGCACCGCGACGGCGCCGCCCATCACCGCCAGCGCCGACAGCCAGTGCATCGCTGCGGGCCACGCGAGCAGCGCCAGCAAGAGCAAGCCCGACCAGGTGCGACAGCGGCGGCAGCTTGCGCTCGCGGCTGGCCCACTTGAAGCCGCCGACGCCGAGCAGGTACAGCGCCGGGCCACCGAGCATCACGACCAGGCCGGCGTTGCGTCGCATGATCCGGATGCGCCAGCACCAGCTCGTCGGCCACCGCGCAGAGGATGATGCCGGCGACGATCGGCAGGTGCAGGTAGGTGTAGTTGGTGCGTGCATGTCGCCCCGGGTCGTCGGCGTGCGCGATGCGGTGGTGGCCGGCGGCCAGGCCCTTGTCGAAGTAGAGCCACCACATCGCCACCGCGCCGAGGAAGGTCAAGGCAAAGGCGGCGACCGACCGGCGCGCTCCAGGCGCTGGTGGCGAACGTCGCGCCGCTGACGAGCAGCGATTCGCCGAGCGCGATGATGACGAACAGCGCGCAGCGTTCGGCCATGTGGCCGCCGTCGACGTTCCAGTCCTGCAGGCTCGATCGGCCGAGGCCCGGCACCCAGAAGTACAGCGCCGGCGAGATCACTTCGATGCCGAGCGCCACGGCCCAGAGCCCCAGCCGCGTCTCGCCTTGCGCCAGTCCGCCGGCGATCCAGAACACGCCGGCCAGCGACAACCAGACCGCAATGCGCTGGAAATTGCGCCGCAGGTTGACGGCGCTCGCGGCGAGCCGCCCAGAGAAAGAACAGCGTGCGGCCGACCTGCATGAAGACATAGGCCGCCGCGAAGGCCAGGCCGCGCTCGCCGAAAGCCTGCGGGATCGACGCCGACATCACCAGGCCGGCCAGCATCAGCACGAACAGCGCGGCGCGCACCGGGAGCGCGCTCGGGGTCGAGCCAGTTGGTGAACCAGCTCGTGTAGATCCAGACCCACCACACGGCCACCAGCAGCAGCCCGGCGCGCAGCGCATGCGCCCAGTCCAGATGGGCCAGCAGCGCGTGCGAGAGCTGGGTGATCGCAAAGACGAAGACGAGGTCGAAGAACAGCTCGACCATCGCCACGCGGCTGCGCTCGGGGCCGTCGCGGCGCAGCAGGGAGCGGGCTGGCGGGAAGGGTGCGCGATTCGTTCATGCGCTCAATATCGCATGAGGCCAGCCACGCGCGTCCGCGGTGACCCTCCAAGCAACCGCCGCGGATCGGGCTTCGCCCGGCCGCTGGCGGTGCTCCCTTGAGGGGGAGGCGGCGAAGCCGCTTCGGGGGTGGGCCCCGCCTCGCAGAGCTCGGCTCCTTCGTGCCGTCCAGGTCCACGCAGGTGGACCTGGAGCCGCGGCACTCAGTCCCCCGGCATGTCCTTGCGCAACTGCACCGGCGCCTTGATGCGCTTGCGCAGGCGGATGTTGATCATCTCGACCGCGAACGAGAAGGCCATCGCGAAGTAGATATAACCCTTGGGCACATGGGTGCCGAAGCCTTCGGCGATCAGGGTCACGCCGACCAGCACCAGGAAGGCGAGCGCCAGGATCTTGATCGTCGGGTGCTCGTCGACGAAGTCGCCGATCGGCTTGGCGGCGAACATCATCACGCCGACCGCGGCGACGATGGCGATCACCATCACCATGACGTCGTCGGCCAGGCCCACCGCCGTGATCACCGAGTCGAGCGAGAAGACGATGTCGATGATGGCGATCTGCACCAGCACGCCGGCAAAGCTCACGCCGGCCGCCTTGGTGGCGCTGCCGCCTTCGCCGGTGTCGCTCTCGCCTTCGAGGCTGTTGTGGATCTCGTGCACGCTCTTCCACAACAGGAACAGGCCGCCGCCGATCAGGATCAGGTCGCGTCCGGAGACCTCCTGTCCGAACACGCTGAACAGCGGCTCGGTCAGCCGCATGATCCAGGCCAGCGACAGCAGCAGCAGGATGCGCGAGCCCATCGCCAGCGACAGGCCCAGGCGCCGCGCCAGGTCGCGCTTCTCGGGCGGCAGGCGGCCGACCAGGATCGAGATGAAGATGATGTTGTCGACGCCGAGAACGATCTCGAGCGCGGTCAGCGTCGCCAGGGCGATCCAGGCGTTGGGGTCGGCGAGCCAGTCGAACATCGTTACTCCGTGCTGCGGCCCCAGACCGCGATGAATGACTTGATCTTGTTCCAGGTCGAGATGCGCTCGTCGCTGACCACGTCGAGAAAATCCGACAAGCGTTTGGATTTGACCATCGTGTACATCGTCAAGGCAATCGTGGGGATAAAGACCAGCAGGAACAGCAGTGCCTTGGTCAACCACGAAGCATCGCTCTCGGCGAAGATGTTCATGCCGAGAAAGCCGGTGGTCACGGTGCCGATCAGGCCGAAGATCGTCACCACCGTCAGGCGCACGACGGTGTTGGCCTGGCGGCGCAGCGCATCGGCGTCGAGGTACCCGTTCATGTCGCCGATGCGCTCCTTGACCTCGGCGTAGAGCGGCTCGATCTCCAGGTGCTCGCGGCACAGCTTCCACAGCGCCTTCACATGCGCCTGCTCGCTGACCTCGTGGAACCAGTAGCGGTGCGTGAAGCTGAGGAAGGCGACGAAGGCGATGCGGATGCGGCGCTTGAAGCGGCGGATGCTTTGCGGCGAGGTCAGGTCCATCGCCATCAGCGCTTCGGCGAGCTGGTCGCTGACCATCAGCAGCGTCGCCTTCTGGAAGTGCGCGATCAGGAACAGCAGGTAGTGCTGGTGGCGGAACTGCGCCAGCACGCCGCGCGTGCGGCAGCGGTAGAACTCGTTGTGCGCATCGCCGATGACCACCAGCGACAACCCTGAGCACAGGTAGCGCGTGCGCGGCGCGGCGCCCGACTCGCCCCAGAATCGGTCGTAGCAGTAGCGCTGCTCGAAGTCAGCGAGGTGCGCGTCGGCGTAGGGCATGGCGCGCTCGGTGCGCTGCGACGCATCGCCGGCGCCGGTGACGAGACCGAGGCGGACGAAATCGCTGCGTGTCAGCGCCGCCGGGTCATCCACCGCCACGTAGGCCATCATCGGCATGCGGTAGTACTCGATCTGGCGGAAGCGCAACGTGCCTTCCTGGGCCGAGTGGTGATTGACCAGGGGCGCCAGCACGTACTCCCAATGCGCAGAAATGCGCGGCGCGCGGTGTTCGGCCACGTGAGCGAGGAAGGCATCGCGCTCGCGCGCGTCGCTCGACGCCAGCACGCGGCCGTCCTTGTCCAGCCATTCGCAAGTCGCCAGCGTGTGCTGCGGCCGGCCGTCGGCATACCAGCCGGCCGGGTAGGCGCGGCCGAAGCGGTACATCAGCTCCTCGGCCAGCGGCAGCGGCAGCTCGTCGGCGGCGACCTCGACGTTGAGCAGCACGATGTCGACGCCATAGAAGAAGTAGAGGTCGATGTGCACCACCTCCAGCGTCACCGGCGCATCGCTGTCGCGGGGCCGGACGCGCACCGCGGCAATGTCGTGGCGGCGGAAGACGCGCATCGGCGAGCGCTCGCTGGGCTCGTCGTCGGTGCGGCCGGACCGGCCTTCCCCATAGAGAAAACGCTGCACGTAGGGCAGGAAGGCGACGAATTCGTTGTAGTGGCGCTCGTGGAACTGGGCCGCGTCGCCGGTGAATTCGTCGTGCTGCTCGCGCCACGGGGAGCGGTCTCCCATCTCGCGCAGCAAACGCCACGGCGCACGGCGCAACTCGGAGTCGTCCGCTGCGGTCGAGATCAGTCGCAGCGGCCACAGCAGCGCCTGGCGCAGGTGGCGCACCACCGGCGTGTCAGCGCTGCCGCCGTGGCTGTCCAGCGGACGCTCTGCGGGCGTGACTTGCTGCAGCATGGCTGCGCAGTGTAGGCACTCGGCGTGACGGCGGCAGGACGCGCCGCCTCGCCCGTGCCCGGGAAAACCAGCAGGCCGCCGCCGCCGGCATCGCCGACACTGCACGGCCGATTGGTCATACCACTTGGCCAAAACCGCCATGCCGCTGCACGCCGTCGAATCCAAACGCCTCTACCGCCAGATCGCGGAGCAGCTGCGTGGGCTGATCGCCGCCGGCGAGTACCCGCTCGGCTCGCGCTTGCCGCCCGAGCGCGACCTGGCCGTGCAACTGGGCGTGTCGCGGCCGTCGGTGCGCGAAGCGCTGATCGCGCTCGAAGTCGAGGGCCTGGTCGAGGTCCGCATGGGTTCGGGCGTCTACGTCACCGCGCTCGACGCCACGCCAGCGGCGCGCGGCGTGGTCGAGGCCACGCTCGGGCCGTTCGACATCATCCGCGCCCGTGCCCTGATCGAGGCCGAGCTGGCCGCCGTGGCCGCGCGCGCCTTCACCCCGGGGCTGTTGAAGAAGTTGCGGGCGGGGATCAAGGCCATGGAAGACGACATCGCGCGTGGCGTCATGCCGATCCGCGGCGACCGCGAGTTCCACCTGGCGCTGGCCGAAGCCAGCGGCAACGCAGCGCTGCTGCGCGTGGTGACCGAGCTCTTCGACGAGCGCAACAACCCGCTGTTCGAGCAGCTCGGCCGGCATTTCGAGAACGCCAAGAGCTGGCGCTGCGCGGTGGCCGAACACCGCGCAGTCACGCGCGCCGTGGCCGCCGGTGAAGTGGCCGCCGCACGCCGCGCCATGCAGATCCATTTGCAGAACTCGCACGACCGCTTCGCGGCGGCGCTTGTCGAGCCGGCGCCGGCAAAGCGCGCCGCATGATCCCTTTGACCCACCCCGACGACAGGAGACAACCCATGAAACGCACGCTACTCAAAACCCTGCTGGCCGCGGCCGTTCTGGCCATCGCAGGAACCGCCTCAGCGCAAACCAAGCTCAAGTGGGCCCATGTCTATGAAACCAGCGAGCCGTATCACACCGAGTCGGTGTGGGCGGCCGAGGAAATCAAGAAGCGCACCAACGGCAAGTTCGAGATCCAGGTCTTCCCGGCGTCATCGCTCGGCAAAGAGACCGACATCAACCAGGGCATGCTGCTGGGCACGGTGGACATGATCATCAGCGGCCCGAGCTTTGCCGCGCGCAGCTACCCGCGCCTGGGCATCGCGTACTACCCCTTCATCTTCCGCGACGGTGAGCACCTGCTGGCCTACAGCAAGAGCCCGGTGTTCAAGGAAATGGTCGATGGCTTCCGCGAGAAGACCGGCATCCAGATCCTGGCCTACACCTACTACGGTGCGCGCCAGACCACCAGCAAGACGGCCTTCACCGATTGCGCCGGCATGAAGGGCCTGAAGATCCGCGTGCCCGATGTGCCGAGCTACCGCGCCACGCCGGAAGCTTGCGGCGCCAACCCGACGCCGATCGCGTTTGCCGAGGTGTACCTCGCGCTGCAGAACGGCACCGTCGATGCGCAGGAGAACCCGCTGACGACGATCGAGGCGAAGAAGTTCTATGAAGTGCAAAAACACATCATGATGACCAGCCACATCGTCGATGGCCTGACGACGCAGGTGGCGCCGCACGTCTGGACCAAGCTGTCCGACGCCGAAAAGAAGATCTTCGGCGACGTGGCGCTCGAGGCAGCTGCACGGGCTTCGGCGCAGATCAAGAAGCGCGAAGGCGAATTGGTGGAAGAGTTCAAGAAGAAGGGCATCACCATCAACCAGGTCAACCGGCAGAGCTTTGTCGATGCGGTGCTGAAGGCCAAGACGGTGGAGTCGATGGGCTTCGACAAGAAAGACTACGACCGGATTGTTGCGATCAAGTGAGAGGGCGCGAATAAGCCTACTGCGCGGCCCGATCTTGCGCCTGTGGTGCTCGCCGTACCGGTAGTACGGCTGCGCTTCTCGACGCAACCTCGGGCCGCTCGCTACGGCTTCTTCGACCCTCTCAACGCAGAAACGAGGAGCCCATATGGACATCGATGCCGGCCCGAAGGTGATGGGCGATGACGGCGAGTTCCACGCCACGGACGAGGCGGTGGACTTGTCGAAGACACCGATCGAGGCCTGGGTCTCGGTACTGCTGTTCTGGGCCCTGGCCGGTGTGGTCTTCACGCAGTTTTTCACCCGCTACGCGCTCAACAACTCGGCGTCGTGGACCGAAGAGATCGCGCGCTACCTGTTGATCGGCGTGGTCTTCGTCGGCGCGTCGATCGGTGTTGCCAAGAACAACCACATCCAGGTCGATCTGCTCTACCGCTACATGCCGGCGCCGCTGTGCCGCGCGCTGGCGCTGCTGGTCGACGTGGTGCGCATCGCCTTTCTCGCCGCGATGACGGTGTTCACGGTGCAGATGATGCAGAAGATGGGACCGCTGCAGATGACCATCGTCGATCTGCCGATGAACATCGTCTACAGCGTCGTGCTGTTCGGTTTTGCGGCGATGGCGCTGCGCTCGATCTGGGTCATGAAGGTGCACTGGCAACGCGGCTACAGCGTGCTTGAAAAGCCCGAGTCCACGATGGAAGACCGCTGATGCTCAAGATCCTCTTCCTTTTCATGATGGCCAGCGGCCTGCCGGTGGCCATCGCCATGGCCGGATCGTCGCTGCTCTACATCCTGCTCAGCGGCAGCCTGCCGCCGTTTGCGGTGGTGCACCGCATGATCGGCGGCATCGACAGCTTTCCGCTGCTGGCGGTGCCGTTCTTCATCCTCGCCGGCAACCTGATGAACAACGCCGGCGTCACCAACCGCATCTACAACTTCGCGTTGGCGCTGGTCGGTTGGTTGAAGGGCGGCCTCGGCCACGTCAACGTCGTCGGCTCGGTGATCTTTGCCGGCATGAGCGGCACGGCCATCGCCGATGCGGCGGGCCTGGGCACGGTCGAGATCAAGGCCATGAAGGACCATGGCTACGACCTCGAGTTCGCCGTCGGCGTGACGGCCGCGTCGGCCACGCTGGGCCCGATCATTCCGCCGTCGTTGCCGTTCGTGATCTACGCGATGATGGCCAACGTCTCGGTCGGCGCGCTGTTCCTCGCCGGCATCCTGCCCGGTGTGTTGATGGCGCTGCTGATGATGATCACGGTGGCCTACTTCGCGCACAAACACGGCTGGGGCGGCGACGTGAAGTTCTCGGCCAGCCGCTTCGGCGGCGCGCTGATCGAACTCGGCCTCGTCATCGCCTGGCCGCTGATCACCTGGGCGCTGGTCGCCAAGCTCGGCCTGCCGGCCCAGCCGGTGGTCTTCGGCGCCATCATCCTGATCTTCGTGTTGGACCGCATCTTCCGCTTCCAGGCGGTGCTGCCGATCATGACCCCGGTGCTGCTGATCGGCGGCATGACCACCGGCCTGTTCACGCCCACCGAAGGCGCCATCGCCGCCAGCGCCTGGGCGCTGTTCCTCGGCCTCGTGTGGTACCGCACGATGACGATCAAGCAGTTCGTCAAGGTCAGCCTCGACACCGTGGAGACCACGGCGACCGTGATGTTCATCGTCGCCGCGGCGTCGATCTTCGGCTGGATGCTCACCGCCACCGGCGTCACCGCGCAGATCGCCGAATGGGTGCTGGCGATGACCAAGGAACCGTGGTTGTTCCTGCTGATGGCCAACCTGCTGATGCTCTTCGTCGGCTGCTTCCTGGAGCCGACGGCGGCGATCACGATCCTGGTGCCGATCCTGTTGCCGATCGCGCACAAACTCGGCGTCGATCCGGTGCACTTCGGGCTGGTGATGGTGCTGAACCTGATGATCGGCCTGCTGCACCCGCCGATGGGCATGGTGCTGTTCGTGCTGGCGCGCGTGGCCAAGTTGAGCGTCGAGCGAACGACGATGGCGATCCTGCCTTGGCTGATTCCGCTGCTCGGCAGCCTGGTGATCCTGACGTACGTGCCGCAGATCGTGCTGTGGTTGCCGAGGACGATGGGGTTTTGAATGAATACCACAGTTTCATTCACCGCAGAGGCGCAGAGGACGCGGAGTTGGCGCAGAGGAATTCAATCTTGTATTCCTCTGCGCACCTCTGCGTGCTCTGCGCCTCTGCGGTGAAGGAGACTCTGTCCGCACCGAGATGAGCAAGATCACCGCCGTCGATGTCTGGCGCATCGACCTGCCGCCCCCGGTGCCGCGCAGCGACGCGATCCAGAGCTTCGTCGTGCAGGAAACGCCGATGGTGCGCATCACCTGCGACGATGGCGGCGAAGGCGTGGGCTACAGCTACACCATCGGCACCGGCGGATCGTCGGTCACCGCGCTGCTCGCCGACCACCTCGCGCCGCGACTGATCGGCCGCGACCCGGCGTGCATCGAAGCGATCTGGCGCGACCTGCTTGTTCGCCACGCACGCCACCAGCGTCGGCGCGATCACCAGCCTTGCGCTGGCGGCGATCGACACCGCGCTGTGGGACTGGCGCTGCAAGCGCGATGGCCAACCGCTGTGGAAGGCGGCCGGCGGCGCCAAGCAGCGCACGCCGGTGTACACGACCGAAGGCGGCTGGCTGCACCTCGCCACCGATGAGATCGTGCGCCAGACCGTGCAGGCGAAGGAGGCCGGGTTCCAGGGCGCCAAGGTCAAGGTCGGGTTGCCGCGTGCGAGCGACGACGCGGCGCGCTTGAAGGCGGTGCGCGACGCGGTCGGCTCCGGCTTCGAGATCATGGTCGATGCCAACCAGTGCTTCACGCTCAGCGAAGCGCTGCGCCGCGCGCCGATCTATGCCGACCTGGGCATCGCCTGGTTCGAGGAGCCGCTGCCGGCCGACGACCTCGACGGCCATGCGCGCCTGGCCGCGGCCAGCGCGGTGCCGATCGCGGTCGGCGAGTCGCTCTACTCGCCCGGCCAGTTCGCCGACTATGTGCAGCGCGGCGCGGCGTCGATCCTGCAGGTCGATGTGGCGCGCATCGGCGGCATCACGCCGTGGCTGAAGGTGGCGCACCTGGCCGAGTGCCACAACCTCGCCGTCGCGCCGCACTTTCTGATGGAGCTGCACGTCAGTCTGACCGCGGCGAGCCCGACCGCGCGCTGGGTGGAGTACATCCCGCAACTCGACGCGGTGGCCGACTCGCGCGTGCTCATCGCCGCTGGTGAGGCCGTCGCACCCGATGACCCTGGCCTGGGCATCGATTGGCGCTGGGGCGAGATCGAGCGGCGCACGATCGACCTGCGCCGCATTCATTGAGAGACACCGCCATGAGTTCACCCACCATCCGCATCCACCCGCGCGACAACGTCGTCATCGCGCGCACGCAACTGCTCGGCGGCACGGCGATCGCCGACGAAGGCATCACCGTCGCCGGCCTGGTGCCGCCCGGCCACAAGATCGCCACGAAGGCGATCGCGGCGGGCGAGGACGTGCGCCGCTACGACCAGATCATCGGCCACGCGACGCAGGCCATCGCGCCCGGCCAGCATGTGCACACGCACAACCTCGAATACGCCGACTTCGCGCGTTCGCACGAGCCCGGCGCTGGCGCGCAGCCGACCGCCTACGCCAACCCGCCCGCCACCTTCGACGGCATCGTGCGGCCCGACGGCCGCATCGCGACGCGCAACTACATCGGCGTGCTGACCAGCGTCAACTGCTCGGCCACCGCCGCGCGCGCGATCGCCGACCAGTTCCGGCGCGACATCCATCCGGAGATGTTGATGCCGTTCCCGAATGTCGATGGCGTCGTCGCGCTGACGCACGGCATGGGCTGCGCGACCGACAGCGAAGGCGAAGAGCTGCGCGTGCTGCGGCGCACGCTCGGCGGCTATGCGAAGCACCCCAACTTCCACGCCGTGCTCGTCGTCGGCCTGGGCTGCGAGACGAACCAGATCCAGGGGCTGGTGGCGCAAGAGGGTCTGCAGGAAGGCGCTCGCATGATCACCTTCAACATCCAGGACACCGGTGGCACGGCCAAGACCGTGGCGCGCGGCGTCGAGCTGATCAAGCAACTGCTGCCCGACGCGAACAAGGTCAAGCGCCAGCCGGTGCCGGCCAGCCACATCACCGTCGGCCTGCAATGCGGCGGCAGCGACGGCTACTCGGGCATCAGCGCCAACCCGGCGCTCGGCGCGGCGATCGATCGGCTGGTGCGAAATGGCGGCACCGGCATCCTCTCCGAAACGCCGGAGGTCTATGGCGGCGAGCACCTGCTGACGCGGCGCGCGGTGAGCAAGGAAGTCGCCGACAAGCTGCTCACGCGCATCAAGTGGTGGGAGCAGTACACCGCGCGCAACGGCATGCGCATGGACAACAACCCCTCGGCCGGCAACAAGGCGGGTGGGCTGACGACGATCCTGGAGAAGAGCCTGGGCGCGATCGCCAAGAGCGGCACGACGAACCTGGTCGATGTGCTCGAATTCGCGCAGCCCGCCACCGCGCGCGGCCTGATCTTCATGGACACGCCCGGCTACGACCCGGTGAGCGCGACCGGCCAGGTGGCCGGCGGCGCCAACATGATCTGCTTCACGACCGGCCGCGGCTCGGCCTATGGCTGCGCACCGAGCCCGTCACTGAAGTTCTCGACCAACAGCGCGCTGTGGCGCAAGCAGGAAGACGACATCGATCTGGACTGCGGCGGCATCGTCGATGGCGCCGATTCGGTGGACGCTTGCGGTGAACGCATCTTCCGCCTGATCCTCGACACCGCGTCAGGGCGCAAGACCAAGAGCGAGCTGCATGGGTATGGGCAGAACGAGTTCGTGCCTTGGCAGTTGGGGGCGGTGATGTGAGGGCCCGAAGCGAGACAGCTGTCGCGGAGGTCCGATGCGCCTGATGTTCTGGATTCACTGGGGGCGGCCCTGCTGGCACTTGGGCTGACGTTCACGGCATTCACCCGCGTGCACTTGACCAAGGTTTCTACCGAGCAGGCATTGGCGAGCGTCGAACGGTCGGCAATCCGCCGCGATCTGCTCACGCAGGAACAACAAACCAGACTAGATCGCGACCTTCAAATGATTCGCGGAAACGAACGCGGCCAGCAGCGTGTCGAGCAGGAGTTGCGCCGCGTTGCCGTGATCGGCTTCCTGGCACTGCGCGGCCCTCGCAGCCTTAGCGTGGTCGTGGTCGCGAGAGATCAAGGGACGCAACGCAGGGGCGTCGACTTGAACTCCTCGCGCGAGACGCCGATTTGGGCTTCGGTTCGCGCCGGCACAGGCACGAACAAAAGCAACCTAAGCCCGCAACGTCCGATTGAACAACGCCACCGTTCTCGCCCAAGCCTGCGTCGCCGACTTCTCGTCGTACCTCGGCGTCGTGTCGTTGTTGAAGCCATGCTGCGTGCCGGCGTAGTTGAAGGCCGTGTACTTCACGCCGGCCGCTTTCAACGCTGCTTCGTACGGCGGCCACATCGCGTTGATGCGCTCGTCGTTCTCGGCGTAGACGATCATCAGCTCGGCCTTGATCTTGGGCACCTGGTCGGCCGGCACCGAGGCGCCGTAGAACGGCACGCCGGCCACGAGTTCGGGCAGGCGCGTGGCCAGGAAGTTGACGATGCCGCCGCCGTAGCAGAAGCCGACGGCGCCGAGCTTGCCGTTGCCGCCGGTGATGGCGCGCGTGTAGTTCGCTGCGGCGACGAAATCCTCGCGCGCCTTGGCCTGGTCGATCTTGCCGAAAGCATCGCGCGCCTTGTCTTCGTCGCCGGGGTAGCCGCCGACGCTGGTCAGCAGGTCGGGCGCGACGGCGATGAAGTTGTCCACGGCCAAGCGGCGTGCGATGTCTTCGATGTGCGGGTTCAAGCCGCGGTTCTCGTGGATCACGAGCACGACGGGCAGCGCGCCCGACGCGTTGGCCGGCCGCGCGACGAGTGCATTGATCTTGCCGTGACCGGCCGGCGAGGCGATCTCGACACGTTCGGTCTTGATGCGCGCGTCGTTCGGCGGCACCTTCTGGGCCTGCGCGAAGTCGGGGCTCAGCGCCGCGAGCAGACCCACCGCCGTCGTGCCGCTGGCCGCTGCGTAGCGCGAACTCTTGTCGAGAAAGCCGCGCCGGTCGAGCGCACCATGCACGTACTGGTCGAACAGCTTCATGACCTCGGGGTGGAAGTCGGCGGCGGTCAAACGAGACGGCTTGGGGTGGTTCATGGCGAGGCGCTCCAGCGGTTGAGAACACAAGACGCGGTTTGTAGCCGCACAGGAAAGCCCCTACCACCATGAAGATCACTGCTGCCAAAGTCATCGTCTGCAGCCCCGGCCGCAACTTCGTGACGCTGAAGATCGAGACCGACCAGGGCCTCACCGGCCTGGGCGACGCCACGCTCAACGGCCGCGAGCTCTCGGTGGCGAGCTACCTCACCGACCACGTCATCCCCTGCCTGATCGGCCGCGACGCCCACCAGATCGAAGACATCTGGCAGTACCTTTACCGCGGCGCGTACTGGCGGCGCGGGCCGGTGACGATGAGCGCGATCGCCGCGGTGGACACGGCGCTGTGGGACTTGAAGGCCAAGGCGGCCGGACTGCCGCTGTATCAACTGCTCGGTGGGGCGAGCCGGACCGGCGTGATGGTCTATGGCCACGCCAACGGCCGCGACATCGACGAGACGGTCGAGCGCGTGCTGGCCTACAAGGCCATGGGCTACCGCGCCATCCGCGCGCAAAGCGGCGTGCCGGGGTTGGAGAAGGTCTATGGCGTCGGCCGGGGCACGATGTTCTACGAGCCGGCCGATGCATCGCTGCCGTCGGAGCACGACTGGGACACGAGCAAGTACCTGCGCCACACGCCGCAGTTGTTCGACGCGGTGCGCTCGGCGGTCGGCGACGACATGCACCTGCTGCACGACGTGCACCACCGGCTGACTCCGA
>CAVTWT010000006.1:0-103521 GCA_963738425.1 uncultured beta proteobacterium
GCGCCAAGCTGTTCTTCAACGCCGGCCGACCAGGGCGGCGCGGGGTGCTACAGCTGCCACAGCGGGCCGGCGCTCAACAAACAGGTCAACGACCCCGACGTCGCCGGCGTCGGCCAGTTCGTCGAAGAGAACTTCTACAACCTGGGCCTGGGCGACCATCCGGTGCAGGCCTTGAATCGCGCGGCCAGAAACGACTCGACCTTCCGCGATGTCGGCCGCCAGGAGGTCACCTTGCGCGACAGCGACGCCTTCAAGTTCCGCGTCCTGACGCTGCGCCAGCTCAAAGACGCGCGGCTGTTCTTCCACGACGGATCGTTCAACAAGGTCAAGGACGTGGTGCAGTACTTCAACGCCGGCGTGCCGCTGGATGCAAAGAGCGGCGCGGCGCCGACGCTGTCGACCCGCTTCACCCACCCGCGCGGCGCAGGCTCGCCGCGCGGCCTCGGCCTGAGCAAGGACCAGGTTGACGACCTGACCGACTTCATCGAGAACGGCCTGTACGACCCGGCATTTGCCACGTTCGATCCGAAGCAGCCGAAGACCTTCTTCCAGCTGAGCCCGATCGACTTCACCTACTCGAAATACCGTCCCGACCTGGCGGCGCTCGGCGCTGTCGATGGCCGGCCGCCGAGCGGCATGCCGCAGGACAACGACGACCCGCTGTCGCGGCGTGACATGGGCCTGGAGTTCCTCGACGTGACGCCGCAGATGCATGTCGCGCGATCGAATCGCGGCGTCACGGCAACCGGCAGGAGGACGTGTACCGGCTGACCAACAACAGCACCTCGATCGTCGACACGCACCTGCTGATGGTGGCGCGCGGCCTGCCGCGGCAGATGGAACTCGACAACGGCAGCGGCGTCACGAGCAGCGGTGACCCCTATCGCCGCGTGTTCCTGCCGCAAGGCGCGCTGCAGCCCGGGCAAAGCATCGTGCAGCGGCTGGTCTTCAAGAAGAGGCACGGCGGGCGCGACCACGATCACGCCGCCCCGGCACGCTACAGCCTCGAACTGCTGTCGGGGCAGGGCAGACCTTGAAGTCCGACGCGTCGCTGGGAAAGCCGATCGCCGGAGCCGCGGGCTTCGGCGATCGGCGAATTTCATCCATGCACAAGAGGTTCACCATGAAGAAACTGCTTCTCACGTTCGCCGGCGCTGCACTGGTGCTGGGCTTGTCCACGTTCAGCATGACTGCATCAGCCAAGGACCGCTACCCCGCGTGGGTGGCGGCGGCCGACGCCAACAAGGACGGCATGGTGTCGAAGGAAGAGTTCCTGCAAACCATGGGCAGCATGTACGACGAGAAGATGGCGAAGATGAAGAAGATGAATGCGTCCGACCAGGCCAAGATGGTCAAGGACGGGAACATGTCGATCGAAGCCTTCCGCATCATGTACAGGGACATCAGCGGCGGCGGCCAGTAGCGGCTGCGCCAGCGTCGGCCAGATCGCCGCGCAGATCGGCTGTGCCGACGCTGTGACGCTGCGCGCGCTGCTGCGGTGCAAGCCCGGTCGCGGCGTGCGCGAGTTGCGCCGCGCGCTCGAGCAGCAGCGCGAGCGGCGTCGAGTCGGCGACAGGCCGCCCGCCACGCTCGGCCTGCGCACGCCACCGTCACGTGAGCCGAACGGCCTTGTCTATCGCACGGCTTTCGAGGCTTCAGCCGAGAACGCGCTCTCGTTGCCGGCAGCGTCGTGGGCGGTGACCGCGAAGTAGTAGGTCTGGCCGACAGGCAGACTGCCCACCGTGTAGCTGGTCGCCGTGCCTGCTGCCAGGCCGACGCCTCGCGCCTGCCGGTAGGTGCCGGGCGCCGTGCCCCAGTAGACGCGGTAGCCGGTCACGCGCGAATCCGCCGACGCAGCCCAGCCGAGGGTGGCCGTGCCCACCGTGACCGGTGCAGGAGCCGGCGCCGGTGCTGGTGCAGGAGCCGGTGCCGGTGCCGGTGCCGGTGCTGGAGCCGGTGCGGCAGCCGGTGCAGTGGTTCCTTGCACCTCGCAGCGCTTGATCTGCATCGGCGCCGGATCGGTGCCGAAGAAGCCATTGGTGCAGGTGCCGCTGCCGCTGACGCTGCGCTGCACCCAGTTGCTGCCGATGCCGTAGCGCACGGTGCGCGCCGAGGCCAGCGAGAACGACTGGTACTCGTTGGCGAGGAAGATCCAACCGGTGGGGGTCGGCGCCGGGGCCGGTGCCGGGGCGGGCGTGGGAGCCGGTGCTGGTGCAGGAGCTGGCGCAGGAGCTGGTGCCGGGGCGGGCGCTGGCGCCGGCGCACTGCTGTTCAGCACTTCGCAGCGCTTGACTCGCATGAGCGCTGGGTCGGAGCCGAAGAACTGGTTGGTGCAGCGGCGCTGCCGGTGACGCTGCGTTGCACCCACGTGCTGCCCACGCCGTAGCGCACGGTGCGCGTGCCGGACACCGAGAACGCCTCGTACTCGTTGGCCAAGAAGGTCCAGGTCGCAGGTGCAGTCGCCGGTGCTGGGGCGGGTGCTGGCGCCGGCGCAGGTGCTGGGGCGGGTGCCGGCGGCGCGGTCGTGCCGCTGTTGGCGTAGTCGCAATGCTTGACGATCATGAACGCGGGGTCGGTCCATTGCACGTTGTTGCAGCCGATGGCCGTGCTGACCGTCTGGTAGACGTAAGCGCCATCGACGCCGTAGCGAACGAGCCGTGGGCTGGGCACGCGGCAAATCTCGCCTTCGCGCCCGCAAAAGGTCCACGTCTCTGTGCCTGTGGGCGCGGCGGCGGCGAGCGCAACTTCGCGGCCGGCCACGGCAGTCGGGCCGGACCGCTCCGCAGCGGCCTCGTCGGCGGCAGTGCTGTCGCCGCTGCCGCCACCGCAGCCTGCGATGCCCAGCGACAGCGCGGTGGCCAGGCCGAGGGGCCATGAGCGCTGCGGTGCGACGGTGGCGCACTGCAAGGCAGCGAGCCGAAGAAGGCGCATGCGACGACCGCGCATGGCCATGCGAGCTTTCTGAACCATAGTAATTTTTTCTCTCCTCGCCAACGCAGTGGACTGAGCGCTGCGCAGCGGGATCACCAACGAACACGACGGGGCGCATGGTGCCGGCGCGATGCGCCGCAGCTACGTCAGTGCGGTTAGATAGGTGTCATGCCGTAAATGCAAACGCGAGCCCGCGCCCGCGCCATCGCCTGCGCTGACGCGCCGAATCGGCGTTCGACGCGCCGTCTGCGGGATTTCATCGACTTACAGGTGCATCGATTTGCACGCGTCGTCGCCAGCGCAGAGCCGCTGCGCCGCGTGTTCAGGCCGCGGCTTCGAGGCCGTTGGCGAAATGCTCGCGCATCAGCTTGGCGGCCTTGGCGCTCTCGCGGCCCCTGATCGCCGCCATGAGGGCGCGGTGCTCTGCCAGCGAATCGGCCAGCCGGCCCTGCTTGAACAGCGAGTGGTGGCGGTTCAGCTTCATGACCTTGCGCAGGTCGGTCACGATCTGCGTGCGCCAGCGGTTGCCGGCGATGTCGAGCAGGGCCATGTGGAACTGCTCGTTGGCGGCGAAGAAGGCGTCGCGCTGGCGCACCTGTTTTTCCAGGCGCTCGTGCAGTTGCTGCAGCCGCTCCAGCTGCGCGTCGCTGGCGTGGCGCGCGGCTTCGCCGGCGGCGTCGGCCTCGAGCAGCGCCAGCAGGTGGTAGATCTGCGCCACATCGTCGCGGCTCATCTCGGCCACGTAGGCGCCGCGGCGCGGCTTCATCGTCACCAGGCCTTCGGCGGCCAGCACCTTCAGCGCCTCGCGCAGCGGCGTGCGGCTGATGCCGTACTCGGCCGACAGCTTCAGCTCGTCGATCCAGGCGCCGGGCTCGAGTTCGCGCGCAAAGATCTGCCCGCGCAGCCGCTCGGCCACGTCTTCATAGAGCGCGCGGCGGGACAGCGAGCCGGCGAGGGGCGGGCAGGGGCGGTGGTGGCCATCGGGTGCAGTCAGTTTCGCGTTGGATTTGAATTCATAATTATGGATAATGCAAGCGTGCCGACGAAGCCGCTGGGAGCGGCGTCCGCGGGCGCGCCACACTGCGCACGCGCACGACCGAGGAGATGACGATGGCCGACCAACCCGCGACGTTGAAAGACTGGCAGCGCGCCGCCGCCAAGTCCGCGCCCGGCGGCGACGTCGACGCGCTGAACTGGGTCACGCCCGAGGGCCTCACGGTCAAGCCGCTGTACACCGCCGCCGACGTGGCAGGGCCTGGCGACCCGTCGCTGGCCGACACGCTGCCCGGATTTGCGCCCTATGTGCGCGGGCCGCAGGCGACGATGTACGCGGTGCGGCCGTGGACGATCCGCCAGTACGCGGGCTTCTCGACCGCCGAAGACAGCAACGCGTTCTATCGCAAGAACCTGGCCGCCGGCGGGCAGGGCGTCAGCGTGGCCTTCGATCTGGCAACGCACCGCGGCTACGACAGCGACCACCCGCGCGTGACCGGCGATGTCGGCAAGGCGGGCGTGGCCATCGACAGCGTCGAGGACATGAAGATCCTCTTCGACGGCATCCCGCTCGACAAGGTGAGCGTGAGCATGACGATGAACGGCGCGGTGCTGCCGGTGCTGGCCGGCTACGTGGTGGCGGCCGAAGAGCAGGGCGTGGCGCAGGATCAGCTCAGCGGGACGATCCAGAACGACATCCTCAAAGAGTTCATGGTCCGCAACACCTACATCTACCCGCCGGAGCCGAGCATGCGGGTGGTCGGCGGACATCATCGAGTACACGGCGCAAGAAGATGCCGAAGTTCAACTCGATCTCGATCTCGGGCTATCACATGCAGGAGGCCGGCGCGAACCAGGCGCTGGAACTGGCGTTCACGCTGGCCGACGGCAAGGAGTACGTGAAGACCGCCATCGCCAAGGGCCTGGATGTCGACGAGTTCGCCGGCGCGCCTGAGTTTCTTCTGGGCGATCGGCATGAACTTCTATCTCGAGATCGCCAAGATGCGCGCCGCGCGGCTGCTCTGGCACCGCATCATGACAGGGCTTCAACGCCAAGAAGCCGAAGAGCCTGATGCTGCGCACGCACTGCCAGACCTCGGGCTGGAGCCTGACCGAACAGGACCCGTACAACAACATCGTGCGCACGACGGTCGAGGCGATGGCGGCGGTGTTCGGCGGCACGCAGTCGCTGCACACCAACAGCTTCGACGAAGCGATCGCGCTGCCCACCGAGTTCAGCGCCCGCATCGCGCGCAACACGCAGCTGATCATTCAGGAAGAGACGCACATCACCCACGTCGTCGATCCCTGGGCCGGCAGCTACCTGATGGAGACGCTGACGCAGGAGATGGCCGACGCGGCGTGGAAGATCATCGAAGAAGTCGATGCGATGGGCGGCATGACCCGTGCGGTCGATTCCGGCTGGGCCAAGCTGAAGATCGAGGCCAGCGCGGCGCAGAAGCAGGCCCGCATCGACAGCGGCGCTGACGTGATCGTCGGCGTCAACAAGTACAGGCTGGCGACAGGAAGACGCGTTCGAGAGCCGCGAGGTCGACAACCACGCCGTGCGCGAGAACCAGGTGGCGCGTTTGCAGGCCTTGCGCGCCAAGCGCGATGCGGCCAAAGTGCAGGCCGCGCTCGAGGCGCTGACCGCTGTGCGCGCAAGACCGGCGCAGGGCAACCTGCTCGACCTCGCCATCCAGGCCGTTCGCCTGCGCGCCACGGTCGGCGAGATCAGCGACGCGCTGGAAAAAGTCTGGGGGCGCCACCGCGCCGATACGCAAAAGGTGACCGGTGTGTACGCAGCCGCCTACGACAGTGCCGAGGGTTGGGACAAGCTGAAGGCCGAGATCGCGGCCTTTGCCGAAGCGCAAGGCCGCCGCCCGCGCGTGATGATCTCCAAGCTCGGCCAGGACGGCCACGACCGCGGCGCCAAGGTCGTCGCCACGGCGTTTGCCGACCTGGGCTTCGACGTCGACATCGGCCCGCTGTTCCAGACGCCCGAAGAATGCGCGCGCCAGGCGATCGAGAACGACGTGCACGCCGTCGGCGTGTCGACGCTCGCCGCGGGCCACAAGACGCTGGTGCCGGCGATCATCGCCGAGCTGAAGAAGCAGGGCGCCGACGACATCATCGTCTTCGTCGGCGGCGTGATCCCGAAGCAGGACTACGAGTTTCTGTACGAGGCGGGCGTGAAGGGCATCTACGGGCCGGGCACGCCGATCCCGGCGAGTGCGAAGGATGTGCTGGAGCAGATCAGGAAGGCGGTTGGGGCGTGAAGCCCATTCCTCGTTCGTCCTGAGGTATCGAAGGATGCACGGCGCTCGCGCTATGAAGCCATTCTTCGTCTACATGCTGCGTTGCTCGGATGACTCGTACTACACGGGCCACACCGACGACTTGGAGTTGCGCGTGGCCAAGCATCACGCGGGTGAGATACCGGGCTACACGCATGACAAGCGGCCGGTGGAGCTGGTGTGGTCGCAGGAAACGGCAACGCGCGAAGAGGCGCTGGCGGCGGAGCTGCAGATCAAGGGGTGGGGGCGCAGCAAAAAGGAAGCATTGATTCGCGGTGACTGGAAGGCGATCCAGCGACATGCGTGGGGAACGCGCAATCCGCTGCCGGCGGCGCTGACGGTCGATGCGAGCCCTTCGATACCTCAGGACGAACGGCTCGGGAGCCCTTCGATACCTCAGAGCGAACGGAGATCCCTCCCCCGTTCGTCCTGAGGTATCGAAGGATGAACGCGCGCTCGCAGAGCGCGTTGTGTCCCGCGACCGCCGCGCGCTGGCCAAGGCCATCACGCTGATCGAATCGACACGATCCGACCACCGGCGCGAAGCCGACGCGCTGCTCGATGCGTTGATGCCGCACACCGGCCGGTCCCTGCGCATCGGCATCTCCGGCGTGCCCGGCGTCGGCAAGAGCACCTTCATCGAAACCCTCGGCCTGCACCTGATCGCGCAAGGCCATCGCGTTGCCGTGCTCGCCGTCGATCCCTCATCGACGCTGTCCGGCGGTTCGATCCTCGGCGACAAGACGCGCATGGAGCGGCTGTCGGTGAACGAGGCAGCGTTCATCCGCCCGACGCCGACCTCGGGCGCGCTCGGCGGCGTGGCCGAGCACACGCGCGAGGCGCTGCTGTTGTGCGAGGCGGCGGGCTTCGATGTCGTGATCGTCGAGACGGTCGGCGTCGGCCAGAGCGAAACCGCGGTCGCCGGCATGACCGATCTGTTCGTGCTGCTGCAACTGCCCAATGCCGGCGACGACCTGCAGGCGATCAAGCGCGGCGTGATGGAACTGGCCGATCTGGTGGCCATCAACAAGGCCGACATCGACGATGCGGCGGCCACGCGCGCGCAGGCGCAGATCACGAGTGCGTTGCGCGTCTTCGGCTTTCACGGCCGTGCTGACCATCACGCCGTGCCGGTGTTGAAGCTGAGCGCCATCAAGGGCGACGGCATCGACACGTTCTGGCAGACGGTGCAAGCCGAGATCGCGCAGCGCCGAAGCAGCGGCGCCTTCGACACCCGTCGCAGCGCGCAGCGCGAAGCGTGGCTGTGGGACATCGTGCAGGCGCGCTTGCTGATCGACTTCAAGCAGCACGCGGCCGTGCGTGCAGCGCTGCCGCAAACGCTGGCCGACGTGAACGCGTCGCGGACCGCGCCCACCGTGGCTGCGCGTGCGCTGCTGAATCTGTTCGAGAAAAACTGACGAGGGGACCACAAGGTGCACGACATCATCGAGCAACTCGAAAAGAAGCGCGCTGCCGCGCGGCTGGGCGGCGGCGAGAAGCGCATCGCCGCGCAGCACGCCAAGGGCAAGCTCTCCGCGCGCGAGCGCGTCGAACTGCTGCTCGACCAGGGCAGCTTCGAAGAGTGGGACATGTTCGTCGAGCACCGTTGCGTCGATTTCGGCATGGCCGACAACAAGGTGCCGGGCGATGGCGTCGTCACCGGCTACGGCATGATCAACGGCCGCCTGGTCTTCGTCTTCAGCCAGGACTTCACCGTCTTCGGCGGCGCGCTCTCGGAAGCGCATGCCGAGAAGATCTGCAAGGTGATGGACCAGGCGATGAAGGTCGGCGCGCCGGTGATCGGCCTGAACGACAGCGGCGGCGCGCGCATCCAGGAAGGCGTGGCCTCGCTCGGCGGTTATGCCGAGGTCTTCCAGCGCAACGCCATGGCCTCGGGCGTGATCCCGCAGATCAGCCTGATCATGGGGCCGTGCGCCGGCGGCGCGGTGTACTCACCGGCGATGACCGACTTCATCTTCATGGTCAGGGATTCGAGCTACATGTTCGTCACCGGCCCCGAGGTCGTGAAGACGGTGACGCACGAAGAGGTGACGGCCGAGGAGCTCGGCGGTGCGATCACGCATACCAGCAAGAGCGGCGTTGCCGACCGCGCGTTCGACAACGATGTCGAGGCGCTGCTGATGTTGCGCCGCTTCTTCAACTACCTGCCGCTCAACAACCGGGCCGGCGCACCGTCGCGGCCGAGCGGCGACCCGGCCGACCGCAGCGACTACTCGCTCGACACGCTGGTGCCCGACAACGCCAACAAGCCGTACGACATCACCGAGCTGATCCTGAAGGTCGTCGACGACGGCGACTTCTTCGAGCTGCAGCCGGACTATGCGAAGAACATCGTCATCGGCGTGGCGCGCATGGAAGGCCGCACCGTCGGCATCGTCGCCAACAACCCGCTGGTGCTGGCCGGTTGCCTCGACATCAAGTCGAGCATCAAGGCGGCGCGCTTCGTCCGCTTCTGCGATGCGTTCTCGATTCCGGTGGTGACCTTCGTCGATGTGCCGGGCTTCATGCCGGGCACGTCGCAGGAGTGGAGCGGCATCATCAAACACGGCGCAAAGCTGCTCTACGCGTATGCCGAATGCACCGTGCCGAAGGTGACGGTGATCACACGCAAGGCCTATGGCGGCGCCTATGACGTGATGAGCAGCAAGCACCTGCGCGGCGACGTCAACTTTGCCTGGCCCAACGCCGAGATCGCGGTGATGGGCGCCAAGGGCGCGGTCGAGATCATCTTCCGCGAAGACAAGGGCGATCCGGCGAAGCTGGCGGCGAAGGAGGCCGAGTACAAGGCGCGCTTCGCCAACCCCTTCGTCGCCGGCGCACGCGGCTACATCGACGACGTGATCCAGCCGCACGAGACGACGCAAACGCATCTGCCGCTCGCTGGCGATGTTGAAGGACAAGAAGATCGAGAACCCGTGGCGCAAGCACGGCAACATCCCGCTTTGAACAATGCGAAATCTCCTTCACCGCAGAGGCGCAGAGGACGCGGAGGTCCGCAGAGGAATTCGCATTGACGTATTCCTCTGCGTTACCTCTGCGTCCTCTGCGCCTCTGCGGTGAATGAAACTCGAGGGACGACGAATGTTCACCAAGATCCTCATTGCCAACCGCGGCGAGATCGCCTGCCGGATCATCAAGACCGCGAAGAAGCTCGGCATCAAGACCGTCGCGGTGTACTCCGAAGCCGACCGCGACGCGCTGCACGTCGAGCTCGCCGACGAGTCGGTGCTGATCGGCCCGGCGCCGAGCCGCGAGAGTTATCTCGTCGCCGACAAGATCATCGCGGCCGCGAAGCAGACCGGCGCGCAGGCGATCCACCCCGGCTACGGCTTCCTGTCCGAGAACGAAGCCTTCGCCAAACGCGTCGAGGAAGAAGGCCTGGTCTTCATCGGCCCCAAGCACCACAGCATCGCCGCGATGGGCGACAAGATCGCGTCGAAGAAGCTGGCCAAGGCGGCCTTGGTCAACACGATCCCCGGCTGGAACGAAGCCATCGAGTCGCCCGAGCAGGCAGTGAAGATCGCCCAGGACATCGGCTACCCGGTGATGATCAAGGCCAGCGCGGGCGGCGGCGGCAAGGGCTTGCGCGTGGCCTTCAACGATCAGCGATGCGTTCGACGGCTTCACGTCCTGCCGCAACGAGGCCAAGAACAGCTTCGGCGACGACCGCGTCTTCATCGAGAAGTTCGTCGAGCAGCCGCGGCACATCGAGATCCAGGTGCTCGGCGATGCGCACGGCAGCGTCGTCTTCCTGCACGAGCGCGAGTGTTCGATCCAGCGCCGCCATCAGAAGGTGATCGAAGAGGCGCCGTCGCCTTTCATCAGCGACGAGACGCGGCAGAAGATGGGCGCGCAGGCGGTGGCGCTGGCCAAGGCGGTGAAGTACCAGAGTGCGGGCACGGTCGAATTCGTCGTCGGCGCCGACCAGAGCTTCTACTTCCTGGAGATGAACACGCGGCTGCAGGTCGAGCACCCGGTCACCGAGTGCATCACCGGGCTCGATCTGGTGGAGCTGATGATCCGCGTGGCGGCCGGCGAGCCGCTGCCGTTCACGCAGACCGACCTGAAGCGCAACGGCTGGGCGATCGAGTGCCGCATCAATGCCGAAGACCCGTTCCGCAGCTTCCTGCCCTCGACCGGGCGCCTGATCACGTTTCGGCCGCCAGCGACGACGATGGAGGCGGCACAGCCCGTGCCGCTCGGAGGCGGCGTGCGCGTCGATACCGGCGTCTATGAAGGCGGCGAGATCCCGATGCACTACGACTCGATGATCGCCAAGCTGATCGTGCACGGCCGCGACCGCCCCGACGCGATCTCGAAGATGCGCGAAGCGCTGAACGCGTTTGCGATCCGCGGCATCTCGAGCAACGTGCCGTTTCAGTCGGCGCTGCTGGCGCACCCGAAGTTCGTCAGCGGCGAGTTCAACACCGGCTTCATCGCCGAGCACTACGGCAAGGGCTTCTCCGCGGCCGACGTGGTGCACGACGACCCGATGTTCCTCGTGGCGCTGGCAGCGTTCGTGCGCCGCAAGGCGCGCGAGCGCGCGATGGGCATCAGCGGGCAGATCGACGGCCATCGTGCGAAGAACCTGCCCGATCTGGTGGTCGTGGTGCTGAAGCCCGATGGGGTGCACGAGCACCACCCGGTGCACATCGAGGAGTTCGAGCCGACGGCGGGCAAGGCCGATGTCGTCATCGACCGTCGCCACTTTGCGATCCAGAGCAAGACGCGACTCGGCGACACGCTGATGACCGGCACCTGCAACGGCAAGCACTTCACCGCGCAGGTGGAGCGTGGCGGCGAGCGCCGGCCGCTGGCGATCCGCGTCGCCCACAACGGCACGGCGATCCAGACGCTGGTGCTGTTGCCGCGTGCGGCAGAGTTGTTGAAGGTGATGCCGCACAAGGCGCCGCCCGATCTGTCGAAATTCCTGCTCTCGCCGATGCCGGGCCTGCTCGCCGACATCACGGTGCAGCCCGGCCAGAAGGTGCTGGCCGGCGAGAAGCTGGCGGTGATCGAAGCGATGAAGATGGAGAACATCCTCACCGCCACGCAGGACGGCACGGTGAAGGAGGTGCTGGCGAGGAAGGGCGAGAGCCTGGCGGTGGACCAGCCGATCGTGTCGTTCGCATGAACGGCAAACCTTTCCGCATCCTCGGGCTGCAGCAAGTCGCCATCGGAGGCCCCAGCAAACAGCGTCTGAAGTCGCTCTGGGTCGACGTGCTCGGCCTCGACGTCAAGAGCACCTTCATCAGCGAACGCGAGAACGTCGACGAGGACATCTGTGCCCTCGGTCAGGGCGTGCATGCGGTCGAAGTCGACCTGATGCAGCCGATGGACCCCGACAAGAAGCCCGCGGTCCACACCACGCCGCTCAACCACATCGGCCTGTGGGTCGATGACCTGCCGAAGGCCGTGTCGTGGATGACCGCGCACGGTGTGCGCTTTGCGCCGGGCGGCATCCGCAAAGGCGCTGCGGGCCACGACATCTGCTTCATCCACCCCAAGGGCAACGAAGAGTTTCCGCTGGGCGGCGAAGGTGTGCTGATCGAGCTGGTGCAGGCACCGCCCGAGGTGATCGCGGCGCTGGGCAGTTGAACGCGCCTGTGGGGCTTGCGTCGTATCCTCGACATCTCCACACCCACACCGACTCCCATGAGTTCCAGTACACCGCTGCGCATCGGCATCCTCGGCTGCGCCAACATCGCCCGCCAGTTCAGCCGCGACGTGGCTGCCAGCCCGGCGGTGCGCTGCGTGGCCGTGGCCAGCCGCAATGCGGACACGGCAGCGGCCTTCGCCGCGGCGCAGGGCATCGGCCGCCATCACGGCAGCTACGAGGCACTGCTGGCCGATGCCGAGGTCGATGCGATCTACCTGCCGCTGCCCAATAGCCTGCACGCCGAGTGGGCCATCGCTGCAGTGGCGCAGGGCAAGCACGTGCTGTGCGAAAAACCGCTGGCGTTGAACGAGGCGCAAGCGCGTGCGATGTTCGATGCCGCGCGCCAGCATGGCGTGATGCTGCTCGAGTCGTACCCATACTACTTCCAGCCGCACACCGGCGCGATGGTGGCGCTGCTGCAAGGCGGCGCCATCGGCAGCGTGCGCTCGGTGCAATCGAGCTTCGGCTTCATGTTGCCGAGCGCGCCGGGCAACATCCGCCTGAATCCCGAACTGGGCGGCGGCGCGCTGCTCGATGCCGGCAGCTACGCGCTCTCCATCATCCGGCTGGCGATGGGCTGTGCGCCGCAGCGCGTGCGCGCCGATGCGACGTGGGCCGACAGCGGTGTGGACATCAGCGCAATGGCGACGTTGACCTACGCCGACGGCCGGCGGGCGCAACTGTCGTGCGCGATGGATGGCGCCAACCACCGCCGCGCCACCATCGTCGGCACAGCCGGCACGATCGAGACCGAGTACCTGAATCACACCAGCGACCAGTACGGCGGCCACCCCTGGGGCTATCTGCCGAGCCAGTTGCGCCTGCGCCGCGGCACGGCCAATTCGATTCCGTTCGAGAACATCGAAGCCGGAACGGGAAGCGGTTTTCGTTTTGCCGCCGAAGCGTTTGCGCGCGTGATTGCGGCCGGCGATCACGGTGCGATCGAACGCGCCGCGCAAGCCAGCCTCGACAACGCAGCCACGCTCGATGCGCTGGCGCGCAGCGCGCGGCTGGAGCAGGCGGTGGATGTTCGGCGCTAGTCCGCTGAATCATTGAAATGGGCGGTGAGGGACAGGCGAGACGGGATGCGATGCAAGGCGCAAAGCACAGCGATGCCCAATGGCATCGCGAGCATTTGCAACGCTGCAGCGCGCCCCCTATCGTTTGGACAGCACCGATCCGATTTCAGTGATTCAGTGGACTAAAGTCTGCCGCTGTTCCAGTCATCACCGACACGGAGGCTTCCATGAGCATTCAAGCCTTGCTCGAACAATTGCTGCAGACCGGCGTGACGAAGTACGAGAGCGCCAAGCAGTCGGGCGACCTCGAAAAATACGCCACCGGCGCTGCAGCCGGCGGCGCGCTGGCGCTGCTGCTCGGCAGCCGCCGCGGGCGCAGCCTTGGCGGCAAGGCGCTGAAGATCGGCACCGTGGCTGCGCTCGGCACGCTGGCCTGGCGCGCGTACAACGATTGGCAGGCCAAGAATCAGGCGAGCGCGCCGGCTTCGGCCGCTGGTGCGCCGCAAGGCAGTGCTGCGGCGCCCGCGCGCTTCGAAGCCTTGCCCGCGCCGCAACTCGAAGACCACAGCCGTGCGATGTTGAAAGCGATGATCGCCGCCGCCAAGTCCGACGGCCACATGGACGATCGTGAGCGCGGCGCCGTCGAGGCCGAATTGCAGCGCCTGCAGGCCGATCCGGCGGCGCGGCAGTGGGTCGAAGCAGAACTGCGCCGCCCGGTCGATCCGGCCGAGGTGGCTGCCGTCAGCACCAGCCCGCAGATGGCCAGCGAGATCTACCTCGCCAGCGTGCTCGTGGTCGATGAGACGACGACGATGGAGCGGGCGTATCTGGAGGCGCTGGCCACGCAGTTGAAGTTGGCGCCGGGGTTGAAGGCCGAGCTGGAGGCCAGAGCGAAGACGGAGTGAGGAGCTGGCGTTGAGGCCGGTCGCTGGCTTCCACTGACCTGGGCTATCGCACGGAGCGACGGCCGCAGTTCAGCCACCGCGCAGGGCCTCGAAACGCTGCTCCATCTCCCGCCGCACCGATCGCCGCATTTCCGCGGCGGCATGGCGGCGCCGTTCTTCCGGCGAGAAGGGGCGCAGCGGCGGCACGGGTGCAGGCTTGCGATCGTCGTCGACAGCCACCATCGTGAAGAAGCAGCTGTTGACGTGGCGCGCCGCCTGCGTGCGGATGTCCTCGGCCAGCACCTTGATGCCGACCTCCATCGACGAGGTGCCGGTGTGGTTGATGGACGCCAGGAAAGTGACGAGTTCGCCGACGTGGATCGGCTGGCGGAACATCACCTGGTCGACGGAGAGCGTCACCACGTAGCGCCCGGCGTAGCGGCTGGCACAGGCATAGGCCACCTGGTCGAGCAGCTTCAGGATGGTGCCGCCGTGCACGTTGCCGGCGAAGTTCGCCGTGTCGGGCGTCATCAACACGGTCATCGTCAACTGGTGGTTAGGCAGGTCCATCGTGTCCTCACAGTCAGAACATCATGCACACCGGGCTGCCGCAGGGCAACACCTGTCCGGCGGACGACAGGCGGCCGTCGATCGGGTCTATCGCCGCTCGCCCACCGCCGCCACACGCAACGCCTCCACCAGCAGGCGCGTCGTCGCCGACACGCCACCATCGGCGCGATGGCAGATCACGAACTGGCGCTGTGCCCAGGCGTCGGTCAGCGGCACCATGGTCAGGTGTTGGCCGGCGACGTACATCTCGACGGCTTCGCGCGGCAGGATCGCCGGGCCGAGGCCGGCGGCGACGATGCGCGCGGCAGCGTCGAGACCCGAGACCTGGATGCGGTTGACGAGGCTGGTGCCCAGGCGCGCGGCCTCGCGGTTGAGCAGCCGGTCCATCAGGCCGCCGGGGGCCACGGCCACGGTGACATGGCTCACCGCATCGGCAAAGGCGATGCGCTTGCGTTTGGCCAGCGGATGGCCGAGCGGCGTGGCCAGGCACAGGCGGTCGCGGCGGTAGGGCACGGTCGCCAGGCCGGTGGTGTCCGTCAGGTCCCACATCACGCCGATTTCGGCCGAGCCTTCGCGCAGGATGCGGGCGATGTCCGGGCTCACGCGTTCGTCGAGGCTGACGCGCACCTTGGGGTGGCGCTGCAGGAAGGCGCCGATGTCGTCGGCAAGTTTTTCGGCGAGCACGGAGGTGGCGGCGACGACGCGCACATTGCCTTGCGCGCCGGTGGCGAAGTCGGACAGTTCGGCGTGCATGCGCGTCATCGCCGACAGCACTTCGCGCGCCTGGCGCAGCAGCGCCTGGCCGGCCGCGGTGGGCTCGATGCCGCGGCGTCCGCGCACCAGCAGCGGCGCGCCGATCTCGGCTTCGATGGCGGCGATGCGTTTGCTGACCGCCGAGGCGACGATCGCTTCGCGCTCGGCCGCGCGGGCGATGTTGCGTTCCTCGCAGACGGCGACGAACAAGCGCAAGGTCACGGGGTCGAAGGTATGTGCCATGCCGGACTGGAACGCCCACGCTTCCCAAATACCGATGACGATACCCGAGGGCATGGCTAAAGTGCGAGCCATGAAACCATTCGATTCCGTCGTCGTGCGCGAAGTGGGCCTGCGCGACGGCCTGCAGATTCTGCCGCGCGTGCTGCCCACCGCGCACAAGCTCGAGTGGCTGCGCGCCGCGCATGGCGCGGGCCTGCGCGAAATCGAGGTCGGCTCTTTCGTACCGCCCAAGTTGATGCCGCAGCTGGCCGACACGGCCGAGCTGGTCGCCTTTGCGAAGACGCTGCCGGGCCTCAAGCCCTCGGTGCTGGTGCCCAACCTCAAGGGTGCCGAGCGGGCGATCGAGTCGGGTGCGCACGCCATGTTGCTGCCGCTGTCGGCCAGCCACGCGCACAGCCTGGCCAATCTGCGGCGCACGCCCGACGAGGTGGTGGAGGACCTGCGCCGCATCGTCGATCTGCGCGATGTCAAGGGCAGCGATTGCCTGGTCGAGGTCGGCCTGTCCACGGCCTTCGGCTGCACGATCCAGGGCCGTGTCGAACCGGCCGAAGTGCTGCGACTCGTGCGCGCGGCGCTCGATACCGGCATCGACCGCATCGGCCTGGCCGACACGGTGGGCTACGCCGATCCGCTGCAGGTCAAGACGTTGTTCGAGCAGGCGCTCGAAGTGGCCGGCGACAAACTGAGCTGCGGCCACTTCCACGACACGCGTGGCCTCGGCGCGGCCAACGTGTTCGCCGCCTGGCAGGCCGGCATGCGCCGCTTCGACGCCTGCACTGGCGGCATCGGCGGCTGCCCGCATGCGCCGGGTGCGAGCGGCAACGTGGCCACCGAAGACGTGGCCTACCTGTTCGCCAGCATGGGCGTGCCGACGGGGCTCGACTTCGAGCGCCTGATGGCCTTGCGCGCGCAGGTCGGGCTGTGGCTCGAAGGCGAGCCGCTGCACGGCGCAATCTGGCGCGCCGGTTTGCCGAAGACGGTGGCCGCATGAGCGTCGCGACTCACCAGCCGCTGGCTGGACTCAAGGTCGTTGAATTCACGCACATGGTGATGGGCCCGACCTGCGGCATGGTGCTGGCCGATCTGGGCGCCGAGGTGATCAAGGTCGAGCCGATCGACGGCGACCGCACGCGCACGCTGCTCGGCGCCGGCATCGGATTTTTTCCGCTCTTCAACCGCAACAAGAAGAGCATCCAGATCGACTTGACGAAGCCCGACGGCGCCGCTGCGGCACGCAAGCTCTGCGCGAGCGCCGACGTGGTGGCGGAGAACTTCAAGCCGGGGTCGATGGCGAAGTACGGGCTCGACCATCCGTCGCTGTCGAAGACGAACCCGAAGCTGATCTACGCCAGCCTGAAAGGCTTTCTGCCCGGGCCGTACGACCACCGCACCGCGCTCGATGAGGTCGTGCAGATGATGGGCGGCCTGGCCTACATGACCGGCCGGCCGGGTGATCCGCTGCGCGCGGGCTCGTCGGTCAACGACATCATGGGCGGCATGTTCGGCGCCATCGCGATCCTCGGCGCGCTGATCCAGCGCGGCATCAGCGGCAAGGGCATGGAAGTGCAGGCTGCGCTGTACGAGAACAACATCTTTCTCGTCGGCCAGCACATGCTGCAGTACGCGATCACCGGCCAGCCGGCGGCGCCGATGCCGGCGCGCATCAGCCCGTGGGCGATCTACGATGTGTTCACGGTGAAGAACGGCGAGCAGATTTTTCTGGCCGCGGTGAGCGACGGTCAATGGATCACGTTCTGCGATGCGCTCGGCTTTGCCGACCTGAAGGCCGATCCGTCGCTGAAGTTGAACAACGACCGCGTGCGCGCGCGGCCGACGCTGCTCGCCGAGTTGGGCCAGCGGTTGAAAGCCTTCAGCGCGAATGAGTTGGCGCAGACGATGGAAGCGGCGGGCCTGCCGTTCGCCCCGATACGCAGACCCGAAGAACTGCTCGATGATCCGCATCTCGTGGCCACCGGCGGTTTGGCAGACATCCAGCTCACCGACGGCGAGCGTGCCGGCGCCACGGTCAAGACCACCTTGTTCCCGTTCACGCTCGACGGCCAGCGGCCGGGCGTGCGCCTGAACCCACCGCGGCGCGGCGAGCACACTCGCGACGTATTGAGCGCCGTCGGCTTGAGTTCGAGCGAGATCGACGCGCTGATCGAATCCCATGCGGTGGCGTGAAGACCACCTTCCACACATTCCAACAGGAGACACGACGATGTTTTGTTCAAGCACCCGCCGCAGGCTGATGGCCTCTGCTGCAGCATTCACACTGTCCGCCTTGCTCGCCGCACCGGCGCTGGCGCAGGTCGGAGAGAAGACCGTCAGGTTCGTGCTGCCCAACGCGACGGGTTCGGGCGTCGATGCGATCACGCGGGCGGCGCAACCGGCGCTGGCCAAGGCACTCGGTTTTCCCGTGGTGGTCGAGAACCAGCCCGGCGCCGGTGGCATCGTCGGCCTGCAGACGCTGGCGAAGTCGGCGCCGGACGGCATGACGCTGTCGGTGGTGTCGAACAACGTTGTCATCTTCCCGAGCGTGTTCAAGACGATCCCGTTCGACATGCCGGGCGATTTCACGCCCATCGCGGTCGTTGGCGCCACGCCGATCGTGCTCGTGGTCAACCCGAACAAGGTACCGGCCAAGGACCACAAGGAGTTTGCGGCGCTGCTGAAGAGCAAGCCCGACCAGTTCAACTACGGCTCGGGCGGCAACGGCACCATCCTGCATCTGACGGGGGAGCAGTACGTCGGCGAGGTCGGCGCCAAGGCCAAGCACATTCCCTACAAGGGCGTCGGGCCGATGGTCACCGACCTGATCGGCGGCCAGATCGACTTCGGCACGCTGGCCTTGCCGAGCGTGCAGCAGCACATCAAGAGCGGCGCGCTGCGCGCCATCGGCGTCGGCGGGGCGCAGCGCACGCCGGCGGCGCCGGACATTCCGACCTTTGTCGAGCAGGGCCTGGGCAGCTACGTCGTCGAAGCCTGGTTCGGCGTGCTCGGCCCCAAGGGCATGAGTGCGGCCGACACCAAGCGCGTGCACGACGCGCTCGGTGGCGGCGTTCAACGACCCAGCGGTCAAGGAAGCGATGGCCAAGCAGGGCAACACGATCAACGTCAGCACCAGCGAGTTCGCACAGAACTACTTCCGCACCGAGAAGGACAAGTACGCGGCGCTGGTAAAGAAGGCGGGTATCGAGTTGCAGTGAACGCCTCGGTGCCGGGCCGCCCCAAGCCGAGGGCACCCCCTCGGGGGGCCGACGACGTAGGTGTCTTGGGGGCCGCATGATCCGCTTTCGACCCCGCTTCCTCTTCCTGAGCGCCGACCCGGCGCTCGTTGTCGCGCAGCTCGAAGGCGGTACGGTGGCGCAGGGCACCGCACGGCCGCTGCGCGACGACATCTCCACCGACGAGATCACGCCGCTGCCGGTGATGGTGCATTTCGACGCCACGCTCGGCCGCTACGCACACACCGGCTTCAAGGCTGGCGAGCGCTTGCCGATTGCGCGCGACGCGCTGCGCAACGCCGGCATCGAAGTCATCGTCGCCGGCAAGCGCTACGGCAAGGGCAGCTCTCGCGAGCACAGCGTGGTCGCCGAGCGTGCGGCGGGCATTCGGCTGGTGATCGCGGAGAGTTTCGAGCGCATCTACCGACAGAACGCCGATAACGTCGGCTTGCTGACGAGCACGGATTTCGGTTTGATCGAGCGCATCAGCGGCGGCGAGGCGATCGAATTCGATGAACTGCTGCAAGGGCGCGACGAACTCGCGGCGGCGATCGTCCGGGCGGGTGGGCTGCTCGCCTTTGGGCGCACCGCTGCGTTCGCCCGGAGCTTGTCGAAGGACAGGGCTTCGACAGGCTCAGCCCGAACGGAAACAGCGCTCACGCTGTTCGAGAAGATCGTGCACCGCCACACGCTCGGTGCTCCGCTGCAAGCCGGCGAGGGCGGCTTCGTGCGCGCCGATCTGCGCTTCATCCACGAGTACTACACCGGCATGGCGGCGCACCTGTTGAACGGCGCTTTCGGCGACACGCTGACCTTGCATGACGCGGCGAGCATCGTCGCCTTCGAAGACCACCTGTCATATGTGCATCGCAGTCCGGCGCACGTGTCGCAAGGCCTGGTCGGCGGCGTGCAGGGCTTGTCGCGGGCGCACCGCGCCTTCGTCGACAGGCACCGGTTGACGCATCACGGCTATCTGCAGGCGCTCGAAGCCGGCGACGAAGGCAACACCGGCAGCCAGGGCATCTCGCACGCGCTGGTCGCCGAGCGCTATGCGCTGCCGGGGCAGTTGATCGTCGGCACCGATTCGCACACGCCGCACAGCGGGGCGGTCGGCTGCGTCGCGTTTGGCGTCGGCACCACCGACATGGCCAACGCCTTCGTCACCGGTGCGGTGCGCTTCACGATGCCCGAGGTGCTGCGCATCGAGTGCCGAGGCCTGCTGCCGGCCGGCGTGAGCGCAAAAGACCTGGTGCTGCACCTGCTGGCGCTGCCGGCCATGAAGTCGGGCGCCGGTGTCGGCCGCGTGTTCGAGTTCGGCGGCAGCGCGATCCGCGCGCTGGCCACCGACGAGCGCGCGACCTTGACCAACATGACCGCCGAGCTCGGCGGCTTCACCGGCATCGTCGAGCCCGATGACGAAACGGTGCGCTACCTGCGCGAGCGCCGCGGCATCGACTTCACGGTCGAACCGTGGATGAAGAGCGACGATGGCGCGCGCTACGCGGCAACGATCGACGTCGATTGCAACCTGCTGAGCCCGATGGTTGCTCGTCCAGGCGATCCCGGTCGCGGTGTGCCGCTGTCTCAGGTGGCGGAACGGCCGCGCATCGACATCGCCTACGGCGGCTCCTGCACTGCCGGCAAGCGCGAAGACTTCGATCAGTACCACGCGGTGCTCGCCTGGGCTGCCGCGCGCGGATTGCGGTCGAAGGTGACGCTGTATCTACAGTTCGGCACGACCGCGGTGCGCGATTACTGCGCCGAACGCGGTTACTTGCCCACTTTCGAGGCGGTCGGTGCCGAAATGCTGCAACCGGCATGTGGGGCCTGTGCGAATTGCGGGCCGGGTTCGTCGAGTTCGGCCGAACAAGTGACGGTCAGTGCGATCAACCGCAACTTTCCCGGCCGCTCTGGCCCCGGCAGTGTCTGGCTGGCCAGTCCGGCCACCGTGGCGGCGAGCGCGATTGCCGGTCGCCTCAGCTCCTTCGCCGAGTTGCAGGACAATTGACAACAATCATGGCACGCACCCTCTACGACAAGCTCTGGGACGAGCACGCCGTCCACGCCGAGGACGATGGCACGACCATCCTCTACATCGACCGCCACCTCGTCCACGAGGTGACGAGCCCGCAGGCCTTCGAAGGCCTGCGCCTGGCCGGGCGCAAAGTCTGGCGCACGAGTTCGATCGTCGCCACCGCCGACCACAACACGCCGACGCAGGGCTGGGAGCGTGGCTACGACGGCATCACCGATCCGACCTCGCGCCAGCAGGTGGTGACGCTCGACGCCAACATCCAAGCCTTCGGCGCCGCCGCGTACTTTCCGTTCCTCGACAAGCGCCAGGGCATCGTGCACGTGATCGGCCCGGAGCAGGGCGCGACGCTGCCCGGCATGACCGTCGTCTGCGGCGACTCGCACACCAGCACGCACGGCGCGTTCGGCGCGCTGGCGCATGGCATCGGCACCAGCGAAGTCGAGCATGTGATGGCGACGCAGACGCTGCTGGCAAAGAAGGCCAAGAACCTGCTGGTGCGCGTCGATGGCACCCTGCCGCGCGGCTGCACCGCCAAGGACATCGTGCTGGCCATCATCGGCAAGATCGGCACCGCGGGCGGCACTGGGTTCACGATCGAGTTCGGCGGCAGTGCGATCCGCGCGCTGTCGATGGAAGGGCGCATGACGGTGTGCAACATGGCCATCGAGGCCGGTGCGCGCGCCGGGCTTGTGGCTGTGGACGAGAAGACGATCGACTATGTGCGCGGCCGGCCGTTTGCGCCGACGGGCGCAGCATTCGACATGGCGGCGGCGTACTGGCGCACGTTGACCAGTGACGATGGTGCGAAGTTCGATCGCGTGGTCGAGATCGATGCCGGAAAGCTCGTGCCGCAAGTCACCTGGGGCACGTCGCCGGAAATGGTGCTGTCGATCGACGATCGTGTGCCCGACCCCGAGCGCGAGAAGGACGCTACCAAGCGCGACGCGATCGAGCGCGCGTTGACCTACATGGGGCTGGAGCCGAACAAGCGCATCGACGACATCCGCATCGACAAGGTGTTCATCGGCTCGTGTACGAACAGCCGCATCGAGGACTTGCGCGAGGCTGCTGCCGTCGTGAAGCGGCTTGGCAAACGTGTGGCCAGCAATGTCCGGCTGGCGATGGTCGTGCCCGGCTCGGGCCTCGTGAAAGCGCAAGCCGAGCGCGAGGGTCTGCACGAGGTCTTCAAGGCCGCGGGCTTCGAGTGGCGCGAGCCCGGTTGTTCGATGTGCCTGGCAATGAACGCCGACCGGCTGGAGCCTGGCGAGCGCTGCGCCTCGACCAGCAACCGCAACTTCGAAGGCCGCCAGGGTGCTGGCGGCCGCACGCATCTGGTGAGCCCGGCGATGGCGGCCGCAGCGGCGATCGAAGGACACTTTGTCGATGTGAGACGGCTATGAACCCATTCACGATTCACAAGGGCATGGTCGCCCCGTTGGACCGCGCCAACGTCGACACCGACGCGATCATTCCCAAGCAGTTCCTGAAGTCGATCAAGCGCTCGGGCTTCGGCCCGAACCTGTTCGACGAGTGGCGCTATCTTGATAAGGGCGAGCCGGGGCAGGACCCGGCGACGCGCAAGAAGAACCCTGACTTCGTGCTCAACCAGACTCGCTACAGCGGGGCTTCGGTATTGCTGGCGCGCGAGAACTTCGGCTGCGGATCGAGCCGCGAGCATGCGCCCTGGGCCCTCGACCAATACGGTTTTCGTGCGCTGATTGCACCGAGTTACGCCGATATCTTCTTCAACAACTGCTTCAAGAATGGCCTGCTGCCGATCGTCCTGCCCGACAGCCAGGTGGCTAAGCTGTTCGACGAGGTCGCGGCTTTCGTCGGCTACGCGCTGATGATCGACCTGCCGCGGCAAGTCATCGTCAAGCCCGACGGCAGCGAGTTGCCGTTCGACGTGCAGCCGTTTCGCAAGCAGTGCCTCGTCAACGGCTGGGACGACATCGGACTGACGCTGCGCCATGCCGACAAGATCCGCGCCTTCGAGGCCGAGCGCCTGGCCAGCCGGCCGTGGCTCGAGGGCCGCCCGCTCTGATGCAGGCGTTGCTGCAACGCGTGGTGTTCGCGCGTGCCTGGCTCACGTTCATCGTTCTGGTGGCTTCATTCCTCGCCTTCGGCGCCGGCACCTACAACCTGTTCCTGGTGTTGAAGGCCAACCTCGATCTGATCGCCGAGCATGGCTGGCAGGCGCTGGCCGACGGCGCCGCGCAGCAGTTCATCGAGCTGTTGTTCACGGCGGCAGCGAGCATGGCCGCCTATGTGTTGTTCAAGGCCTGCGAACACCGCCTGGTGCACCGGCTGTGTGATCCGAAAAAGGGGGAATGATGACCAAGAAGATTGCAGTGCTGCCGGGTGATGGCATCGGCACCGAGATCGTCGAACAGGCAGTGCGTGTGCTGAAGGTTCTCGATCTGAAGCTCGACATGCAAACTGCGCTCGTTGGTGGCGCGGCGTACGAAGCCCACGGCCATCCGCTGCCCGAAGCGACGCTGCAACTGGCCAAGGACAGCGACGCGATTCTCTTCGGCGCCGTCGGCGACTGGAAGTACGACAAGCTCGAACGCGCGCTGCGTCCCGAGCAGGCGATCCTCGGCCTGCGCAAGCACCTCGGCCTGTTCGCCAATTTCCGCCCAGCGCTGTGCTACGAGCAGTTGACGCATGCGTCGTCGCTCAAGCCCGAACTGGTGGCGGGCCTGGACATCCTGATCATCCGCGAGTTGACGGGCGACATCTATTTCGGCCAGCCGCGCGGCCGCCGCACCGCTGTCGATGGCCATTTTCCCGGCAGCGAAGAGGCCTTCGACACGATGCGCTATTCGCGCCCGGAGATCGAGCGCATCGCCCATGTCGCGTTCCAGGCGGCGAGGAAGCGCAGCAAACGAGTCACCAGCGTCGACAAGGCCAATGTGCTCGAAACCTTCCAGTTCTGGAAGGACGTGGTCACCGAGGTTCACGCGCAATATCCGGACGTCGAACTCGATCACATGTACGTCGACAACGCCGCGATGCAGTTGGTCAAGGCGCCGAAGAAATTCGACGTCGTCGTCACCGGCAATATGTTCGGCGACATCCTCTCCGACGAAGCCGCGATGCTCACCGGCTCGATCGGCATGCTGCCCTCGGCCTCGCTCGACAAGAGCAACAAGGGCCTTTACGAACCGAGCCACGGCAGCGCGCCCGACATTGCCGGCAAGGACATGGCCAATCCACTGGCTACAATCTTGTCCGCTGCCATGATGCTTCGCTTCACGCTCCAACAACCCGAAGCTGCCGACCGCATCGAGTCGGCGGTGAAGGCCGTGCTGTCCGCGGGTTATCGCACCGCCGACATCTGGAGTGAGGGCACGAAGAAGGTCGGTACGCGCGCGATGGGCGACGCTGTTGTGGCCGCCCTCACGACCACCAAAACGATTACCAAGAGCTAGCGCTCCCGGATCGTTTCGCCCCGTTATCGGACCCCGGCGACACGAGCCGGGACACCCAAGGGGTCCGTGACGCAAGGAAGACTGAAATGGCACTCGTAGGATTGGTCGGCTGGCGCGGCATGGTGGGCTCGGTGCTCATGGACCGCATGCAGGCCGAAGGCGACTTCGCGCTCATCGAGCCGGTATTCTTCTCGACCTCCAACGCCGGTGGCCGCGCGCCGTCATTCGCGAAGAACGAGACCCAGCTCTTCGACGCCAACGACATCGCGGCGTTGAAGCGCTGCGACATCGTCATCACCTGCCAGGGTGGCGAGTACACCAAGGCCGTCTATCCGCAGCTGCGCGCCGCGGGCTGGAAGGGCTACTGGATCGACGCCGCGAAAACACTGCGCATGAACGACGACGCGGTGATCGCGCTCGACCCGGTCAACCTGCCGGTGATTCAGACCGCGCTGGCCAAGGGCGTCAAGGATTTCATCGGCGGCAACTGCACGGTGAGCTGCATGCTGATGGGCGTGGGGGCGCTGTTCAAGGCCGATCTCGTCGAGTGGATGACGACCAGCACTTACCAAGCGGCCAGCGGCGGCGGCGCGCAGCACATGCGCGAGCTGCTGACGCAGATGGGCACGGTCAATGCCAGTGTGCGAGCGCTGCTCGACGATCCGGCCGGCGCCATCCTTGAAATCGACCGCCAAGTGGCCGCCACGCAGCGCGGCCTGTCGGCCGACGAAACCAAGAACTTCATGGTGCCGCTGGCCGGCAGCCTGATTCCCTGGATCGACAGCGACCGCGGCGACGGCACCAGCCTCGAAGAGTGGAAGGGCGAGGCCGAGACCAACAAGATCCTCGGCCGCGGCCCGGGCTTTGGCTCAGCGACGACGCCGATCGATTCGACCTGCGTGCGCGTCGGCGCGATGCGCTGTCACAGCCAGTCGCTGACGATCAAGCTGAAGAAGGACGTGCCGCTGGCGGACATCGAGTCGATGATCGCCGCCGACAACGAGTGGGTGAAGGTCGTGCCGAACACGCGTGAAGCGACCGTACGTGGGCTGACGCCGGTGGCCGTGACGGGCACGATGAGCATCCCGGTCGGCCGCCTGCGCAAGATGGCGCTGGGGCCGCAGTACCTCGGCGCTTTCACGATCGGCGATCAGTTGCTGTGGGGCGCCGCCGAGCCGCTTGCGGCGCATGCTGCGCATCCTTCTGGAGCATTGAGGCGCTATGACGACCCCTCGCTCGCTTCGCGAGCACTCCCCAGAAGGGGGCACCGGCCGATGCTGGGGAGCGGCCCGGCACTGGCTGGCGGCCGATCACGCCGCGTCGTCGATTGACAACAAGTTCACGCCCTGCTTCGGTTCGTAACCGCCGCGGGGCGGAGGTCAGACTTTGCATGAGCTTGTCACCCTATATGCTTGATGCTATTGTGAATTTCGAGGCCGTTCGGCTTTTGAACTTGATATGACATCGGCATCGCTTGCTCGGCATGTCCGGTCCATCTGGCGGCGGACGGTCGTCCTGTCCGCCGTTCGTCATTGGGAGACGCTTTGAAGACCACCCTCCGAAAAACAGCGGCGCGCCATGCGCTGTCGGCCGTTGCAGCCGCCGCACTCACGCTCGCTTCCACTGGCAGTTGGGCCCTCGGCCTGGGTCGCATGGCCGTGCAGTCGGCACTCGGCGAGTCGCTGCGCGCCGAGATCGACATCACCAATCTGTCGGCCGAAGAAGCTTCTTCGCTGCGCGTCAAGGTGGCGTCGGCGGAGGCCTATCGCGCGGCCGGCATCGACTACAACGCCGCGCTGCCGAGCACGCAGGTCACGGTGGCCAAGCGCGCTGATGGACGGTCCTACCTGCGCATCGTCAGCGACCGCGTGGTCCAGGAGCCGTTTGTCGATGTGATCCTCGAACTGACCTGGTCCAGTGGCCGGCTGGTGCGCGAATACACGCTGCTGCTCGACCCGCCGGGCAGCACGCGCATGGCCACCGCACCGGCCCCCGCACCGATCGCCCCATCAATGTCGGCCGCGCCGACGCCGCCGGCTGCTGCGCCCGTGCCGCGCCCGGCGCCGGCCGCACCGTCCGTGGCTGCCGCCCCGGCTCCGTCTCCCGCGCCTGCGCCTGCGCCTCGCGCAGCCCCGACGCCTGCGCCGGCCCCCCGCGCCGCAACCGCCGCTGCACCGGCGCCGCGCGGCGGCAGCAATGTCGACGAGTACAAGGTGCGGCAGGGCGACACGCTCTACCGGGTTGCTCAGAAGACGCAGCGCGAAGGCGTTTCGCTCGACCAGATGCTGGTGGCGCTGTTCCGCGCCAACCCCGACGCGTTTGTGGCCGAGAACATGAACCGCCTGAAGGCCGGTGCCGATCTGGCCGTGCCGTCTGCGGACAAGGCCAAGGAAACCAGCCCGGCCGACGCCAAGCAGGTCATCCAAGTGCAGAGCGCCGATTTCGGCGCCTACCGCGAGCGCTTGGCCGGCGGTGTGCCCACCGTCAAGGCCGCTGCGCCGTCGCGCCAAGCCGCCGGCAAGGTGCAAGCGCAGGTCGACGACAAGAAGGCCGCCGCGCCGACACCCGACCGGCTGACGCTGTCGCAAGGCGCCGTCAAGGGCGCCGCTTCGGCGGCCGAGTCCAAGGTTTCCTCCGATACCGAAAAGAAAGCCCAGGAGCAGCGTGTTGCCGAGCTGAAGCGCAACGCCGACGAGTTGAAAGCGCTGCAACAAGGCACCGCCGCGGCCGTCAAACCGGGGGCTGCAGCACCGGCCCCGGCGGCCCCTGTGGTTGTGGCCGCTGCGCCGCCGCCGCCGGCCCCGGCTCCCGCGCCGGCTCCGGTGGCAGCGCCGCCGGCTCCAGCACCGGCGCCTGCGCCCACTCCGGCTCCGGCTCCGGCTCCGGCTCCGGCTCCGGCAGTTGAGGTTGCCGCTTCGGCGCCAGCGCCCAAACCGGCGGCTTCTGCACCGACGATCGCGGCCAAGCCTCCGGCGGTGCCCGTGGTCGAAGAAGCCAGCCCCTTGGACGGCCTGCTGAACAGCCCGTTCCTGCCCTGGGGTGCCGGCGCGGCCGTGGCGCTGCTGGCCGGTTTGGGCATCTACCGCTGGCGCAGCCGCGCCCGCAACGAAAGCGGTGAAACCTCGTTCCTGGAAAGCCGCCTGCAGCCTGATTCGTTCTTCGGTGCCAGCGGTGGCCAGCGTATCGACACCCGCGATGCTTCCGGCGCCGCGTCGTCGATGAGCTACTCGCTGTCGCAACTCGACGCGATCGGCGACGTCGATCCGGTGGCAGAAGCCGATGTCTACCTGGCCTACGGGCGTGACCTGCAGGCCGAGGAAATCCTCAAGGAAGCGATGCGCAGCACGCCCGATCGGCTGGCGATCCGCACGAAGTTGCTCGAGGTGTATGCCAAGCGCCGCGACACCAAGGGCTTCGAAGCCCTGGCAACGCAGCTTTTCGGGCTCACCCACGGTGATGGCGAAGACTGGCAAAAGGCGCAGGAGTTGGGTCAGCAGATCGATCCGGACAACCCGCTCTACCAGCCGGGCGGCCGTCCGGCTGCTGCGGCCGGTGCGCTGACCGGTGCTGCCGTGGTCGAGCCGCTGGGCGCCAGTACGCTGCCACTGTCGATCATCCCGACCGAGCCGCCGAACTTGGCGCCCGACGAGATCGAGAGACTGGGTGGCGGTGATGGGGTCGACCTCGACCTCGACCTGGCCTACAGCGCGGCGCTGGCGACGCCACCATTGGACAACACGCAGCCGCTGGCGGCCAAGGCAGCCGCTGCGAGCAGCCTGGATCTGCCTGAATTGCCGGCTGCAGCAACGGCCGCTGTGGCCGCCGCGTCGCGCTCGGGGCCTGATTCCAAGTCGATGCCGTTCGATCTGAGCGGCATCTCGCTCGACCTGGGCAAGCCCAAGGCGGGCAAGGGCACCGAGCCGGCGCTCGACTATGGCAGCCTCGGCCCCGACAGCACACAGCAGCCACCGCTGGAGCCGAGCGACCCGCTGGCGCGCAAGCTCGAATTGGCCGAAGAGTTCCGCCAGATCGGCGACAAGGATGGCGCACGCGACCTGCTCGAAGAGGTTCTGGCCAAGGCCAGCGGGCCGCTGAAGGCACGGGCGCAGAGCCTGCTCGACGGACTGGCCTGATGCCCGCGCCGCGCGCCGGGCGCCTGGCGCTCGGCGTCGCCTACCGCGGCCCTGCCTATCAGGGTTGGCAGAGCCAGCCGGGCGGGCGCACGGTGCAGGACCGGCTCGAAGCGGCGTTGACCTCGTTTGCAGACACACCGGTCGGCACGCTGTGCGCGGGCCGCACCGATGCCGGCGTGCATGCGCTCAATCAGGTGGTTCACATCGACGCGCCGGTCGAGCGCGACGCTTTCTCCTGGGTGCGCGGCACCAACCGCTATCTGCCGGCCGATATCGCGGTGCAGTGGTGCGTGCCGGTGGCCGCCGGCTTCCATGCGCGCAACAGCGCACGCGGACGGCGCTACGTGTACCTGCTGCTGGAATCGGTCGTGCGGCCGGCGCTGGAGAGCGGCGCGGTGGGATGGGTGTTCCGTCCGCTCGACGGCCAGGCGATGCGTGCGGCAGCGGTGCACCTGCTCGGCGAGCACGACTTCTCGTCGTTCCGCTCGTCCGAGTGCCAGGCTTTGTCGCCAGTGAAGACCCTGCGCACGATCGGCATCGAGCGCTGCGGCGCCTACTGGCGCTTCGATTTCGACGGCAGCGCCTTTCTGCACCACATGGTGCGCAACATCATGGGCTGCCTGGTGGCCGTGGGGCAGGGCTTGCACACGCCGAACTGGCTGGCGGAAGTGCTCGCCGCGAAGAGCCGTGACGCGGCGGCACCGACCTTCGCCCCCGACGGCCTGTACTTCGCCGGGCCGTACTACGATGCGGCGCATGGCATTCCCGAGCGCACGCCCGCTTTCGACTGGCTCCCGCACGCGCATCAAGATCTGCGGTCTGACGCGTGAGGCCGATGTGGCCGCGGCCGTGGACGCCGGCGCCGATGCCATCGGCTTCGTGCTCTACGCCAAGAGTCCGCGCAACGTCGCGCTCGATCGCGCCGTGCAGCTCAGCCGCTCGCTGCCGCCCTTTGTCACGCCGGTGCTGCTCTTCGTCAACGCCACGCTGACCGCCATCGACGCTGCCTGCAAAGCGCTGCCTCAAGCGCTGCTGCAGTTTCATGGCGATGAGACGCCCGCTGATTGCGATGCGACGATGCGCGCCTACCTGCGCGCAGTGCGTATGGCGCCGGGTGTCGATTTGCTAGACTGGGGGCACCGTTTTCCCCAGGCTGCCGCCTTGCTGCTCGACGCCGATGTCGAGGGCTATGGCGGCGGTGGCAAGAGGTTCGATTGGTCGCTCATTCCCCCCGCCGCAAAGATTCCGCTCGTTTTGTCTGGTGGGTTGAGTCCTGCAAACGTGATCGATGGGGTGCTTGCCGTCCGGCCGTATGCCGTTGACGTGAGCTCCGGCGTCGAAGCGGGTGAGAAAGGCATCAAGGATGCCGCGCTGATACGCCGGTTCTGCGAAGCGGTCCGCGAAGCCGACTCACGGCTCGCTGACCTCGCGAACTGAATCGAGACCTCAACATGCTGAACTACCAACAGCCCGCTTACACGACCTGATGGCGCGGGCATTTCGGTCCTTACGGCGGCACCTTTGTCGCCGAGACGCTGATCCATGCGCTCGATGAATTGAAGGCCGCGTACGAACATTACCGGCGCGACCCGGAGTTCGTCGCCGAGTTCAAGAGCGAACTCAAGCACTTCGTCGGCCGGCCGAGCCCGGTCTATCACGCGGCACGTCTGTCGCGCGAGATCGGCGGCGCGCAGATTTTCTTGAAGCGCGAAGACCTGAACCACACCGGCGCGCACAAGGTCAACAACACGATCGGCCAGGCGCTGCTGGCACGGCGCATGGGCAAACCGCGCGTGATTGCGGAAACCGGTGCGGGCCAGCATGGTGTGGCGAGCGCCACCGTGGCTGCGCGCTACGGCATGGAGTGCGTCGTCTACATGGGCAGCGAGGACGTGAAGCGCCAGTCGCCGAACGTCTATCGCATGCACCTGCTCGGCGCGAAGGTGGTGCCCGTCGAGTCGGGCTCGAAGACGCTGAAGGATGCGCTCAACGAAGCGCTGCGCGATTGGGTGACCAATGTCGAGAACACCTTCTACATCATCGGCACCGTCGCCGGGCCGCACCCGTACCCAATGATGGTGCGCGATTTCCAGCGCGTGATCGGCGACGAGTGTCTGGTGCAGATGCCCGAGATGATCGGTCGCCAGCCCGACGCGGTGATCGCCTGCGTCGGTGGCGGCAGCAATGCGATGGGCATCTTCTACCCGTACATCGAGTACGAAAAGGTGCGCCTGATCGGCGTCGAAGCGGCGGGGCAGGGCCTGGCCACGGGCAGGCATGCCGCGTCGCTCACAGCGGGCTCGCCTGGCGTGCTGCATGGCAATCGCACCTACCTGCTGCAAGACGCCAACGGCCAGATCACCGAAACGCATTCGGTGTCGGCGGGCCTGGACTATCCCGGCGTTGGCCCTGAGCATGCGTACCTGAAGGACATCGGTCGCGCCGAGTACGTGAGCATCACCGACGATGAAGCCCTGTCTGCGTTTCATCGCCTGTGCCGCACCGAAGGCATCATTCCGGCGCTCGAATCGAGTCACGCGGTGGCCTACGCGATGAAGATGGCGGCGACGATGCGCGCCGATCAGCATCTGCTCGTCAACCTCTCGGGGCGTGGCGACAAGGACATCGGCACCGTCGCTGACTTGTCTGGGGCTGAGTTCTATTGCCGGCCGTCGTGCAAAGGTCAGGCGGTGAAGCAATGAACGCCGCCGGGCCGCTCCCAAGGCGTTCGCTCCCCCTTGGGGGGACCGGCGCGCAGCGCCGTAGGGGGTATACATGAGCCGCATCGCCGCCACCTTCAGCGCGCTCAAGCGCGACAAGCGCACCGCGCTGATTCCGTACATCTGCGCTGGCGATCCGTTCCCCGAGGCGACCACCGACGTGATGCTGGCGCTCGCCACAGCCGGCGCCGACGTGATCGAGCTCGGCGTGCCGTTCTCCGACCCGATGGCCGATGGGCCGGTGATCCAGAAGGCCTCGGAACGTGCGCTGGCCAAGGGCATCGGCATGGCGCAAGTGCTGTCCTACGTGCAGGCCTTTCGCACCAGGAACACCAGCACGCCGGTCGTTCTGATGGGCTATGCCAATCCGATCGAGCGCTACGGCATCGAGCGCTTCATCGCCGATGCAAGGATCGCAGGGGTCGATGGCGTGCTGGTGGTGGACTACCCGCCCGAAGAGGCCGAAACCTTCGCCGCGCAGTTGAAGCGTGATGGACTCGACCCGATCTTCCTGCTCGCGCCCACGTCCACCGACGCCCGCATGGCCGAGGTCGGGCGCATCGCCAGTGGCTATGTGTACTACGTGTCGCTGAAGGGCGTGACCGGCGCCGGTCACCTCGACACGGATGCCGTGGCGCAGGTGTTGCCGCGCATCCGCCAACACGTCAGCGTGCCGGTGGGGGTCGGCTTCGGCATCCGCGACGCCGCGACGGCGCAGGCCATCGGCCGCGTCGCCGACGCGGTCGTGATCGGCTCGCGCCTGGTGCAGATCATGGAAACCCAAAAGCGCGATACTGTGGCTGGCGCGGCGGCGGCCTTCATGGCCGAGATTCGCCAAGCGCTCGACAAGACCTGACGACGACGTTGAAGGGACCTCTCGCATGAGCTGGCTCGAAAAACTCCTTCCGCCCAAGATCCAACCGACCGACCCGAGCGAACGCCGCACGGTGCCGGAGGGCCTGTGGATCAAGTGCCCCTCGTGCGAGACGGTGCTCTACAAGACCGACCTCGACCAGAACTTGAACGTCTGCCCGAAGTGCGACCACCACCATCGCATCGGCGCACGGCAGCGGCTCGATGCCTTCCTCGATCCCGAAGGCCGCTACGAGATCGGCCAGGAGGTGATGCCGGTCGATCCGCTGAAGTTCAAGGACAGCAAGAAGTACCCCGAGCGCCTGCGTGACGCGCTCGAAGCCACCGGCGAGACGGATGCGCTGATCGTCGTTGGCGGCGCGGTGCACACCATTCCGCTGGTGACGGCCTGCTTCGAGTTCGACTTCATGGGCGGTTCGATGGGCTCGGTGGTCGGCGAGCGTTTCGTGCGTGGCGTCGAAACTGCGGTCGAGCAGAAGGTGCCTTTCGTTTGCTTCACCGCCACCGGCGGGGCGCGCATGCAGGAAGGCCTGTTTTCGCTGCTGCAGATGGCCAAGACCAACGCCTCGCTGACGCGACTGGCCAAAGCACGCCTGCCCTACATCAGCGTGCTCACCGATCCGACGATGGGCGGCGTGTCGGCCGGGTTTGCGTTCATGGGGGACGTCGTCATCGGCGAACCCAAAGCGCTGATTGGCTTCGCTGGTCCGCGCGTCATCGAGAACACTGTGCGCGAGAAGTTGCCGGAAGGTTTTCAGCGCAGCGAATTCCTTCAGTCCAAGGGCGCGATCGACATGATTTTGGATCGCCGTCAGTTGCGCAGCGCCATCGCACGCATGCTGGCCATGCTTCAGCGCCAATCGGCAGACGCCGTGGCGTGAATTTGCAAGACTGGCTCGCCCACTGCGAGCGCCTGCACCCGAAGACGATCGACATGACGCTGGAGCGCACGCTGGCCGTGCGCGACCGGCTCGGCCTGCGTTTCGATTGCCCGGTGATCACCGTGGCCGGCACCAATGGCAAGGGCTCGACTTGCGCCATGCTGGAGTCGATCGCGCTTGCCGCCGGCTACCGCGTCGGCCTGTACATCAAGCCGCATCTGGTGCACTTCGAAGAGCGCTGCCGCGTGAACGGCGCGAGTGTCACGGCCGACGAACTGCTGCCGCACTTCGCAGCCGTGGAGGCGGCGCGCGGCGATACGACTCTCACGTACTTTGAATTCACGACGCTCGTCATCATGCGCTGCCTGTCTCAGCAGCCGCTCGACGTGGTGATCCTCGAAGTCGGCCTTGGCGGCCGCCTTGATGCCGTCAACGCGATCGACACCGATTGCGCGATCGTCACCAGCATCGATCTCGACCATACCGAGTACCTCGGCCCGGACCGCGAAAGCATCGGCCGCGAGAAGGCGCATGTCATGCGCCAAGGCAAGCCGGCGATCGTCAGCGACCCGATGCCGCCGGCCAGCGTGGCTGCGTATGGGCAGTCGGTCGGCGCCGACCTCTGGCTCGTCGGTCGTGACTTCAACCACAGCGGCGATCGCCAGCAGTGGAATTGGGCCGGGCGCGGGAAGCGCATGAACGGCCTGGCGTACCCGTCGCTGCGCGGTGCCAACCAGCTGGTGAATGCCGCCGGTGTGCTGGCCGCCCTCGAGGCCTTGCGCGAGCGGCTGCCCGTTGCGGCGCAAGCGATTCGTCAAGGGCTGGCGACGGTGGAGTTGCCGGGGCGCTTTCAGATCGTGCCCGGGCAGCCTACGCTCGTCCTGGACGTCGCCCACAACCCTCATTCCGTGGCGGCGCTTGCAGCGAATCTCGATGCGATGGGTTTTTTCCCGCGCACGCATGCGGTGTTCGGCGCGATGCAGGACAAGGATCTGGAGGGCGTGGTGCGGCGCCTGGCGCCGATCGTCGAGTATTGGTACTGCACCGATCTGCCGATTGCGCGCGCGGCCAGCGCCGACACCTTGGGCAAGATCGTTCGCCATGTGCAACCGAAGGCCGACATCAGCACACACACGGGTCCATCGCTCGCGCTGGCTGCTGCGCTGGGCCGCGCCGACCCCGCTGATAGAATTTTGGTCTTCGGTTCATTTCTCACGGTGGGCGGTGTGCTCAAAGATGGCCTGCCGCGGCTGGGCGCTATTCACGCTGGCTAGCGAGCAGCAGCCTCCGTGCCTGCCGCCACACCAACACGCCACGCATGGGACTGCTCGACATCTTCACCAAGCGCGACAGCGCCGGGGCCACGCCCGCGGCGGCATCTGCGAGCGTGATGACCGGCGAGCCGGCAGAACAAGCGCGGGCGCGTGCCAAGCGGCGCCTGATTGGCGCCGTGGTGCTGCTCGGCATCGGCGTGATCGCGTTTCCGCTGTTGTTCGAGACGCAGCCGCGGCCGATCCCTGTCGACATCCCGATCGTCATTCCACCGCGCGATGGTGCGTCGCCATTGGCGTTGCCGGCGCCGAGGCCAGTGACCAAGCCTGCCGCGTCTGCGCCGGTGATCGCGGCGCCGGCCGCCCCCAGCGCCGTTCCCGCGCCGGCTCCGGTGGCTGCGAAACCCGCAGAAGCACCTGCGCCGCCGCCGATGAAAGCCAGCGAGCCTGTCGTGCTACCCAAGCCAGCGGTAGCCGCTGCGCCGGCTCCCTCGCCGAAACCCGCGGCCGAAACCCCGAAGCCTGCAGCGCCCACCGCGCAGGCTGCGGGTCGTTTCGTCGTGCAGATTGGCGCGTTTGCCGAAGCCTCGGCGGTGCGTGATGTGCGCAGCAAAGCGGAGAAGGCTGGCCTCGCCACGTTCACGCAGACCGTCAGCACGGCAGACGGCCAACGCACGCGTGTGCGTGTAGGGCCGTTCACATCACGCGAAGCAGCAGAAAAGGCGGCGGCCCAGGCCAAAGCCGCCGGCCTGGGCGGCGCGGTGTTGACGCTATGAGCGCGCCGGGCCGCCCCAAGCGCGAATTCCCCCGCGGGGGACGACGCGCAGCGTCGTGGGGGCTGCATGAATGACGCCCTGCCAGTCTTCGGCTGGGTCGATTGGGCGCTGCTCGCCGTGCTCGCGGTCTCTGTCGTCGTCGGTTTGTGGCGCGGCCTCGTCTTCGAAGTGCTGTCGCTCGTCGGCTGGGTCGTGGCCTTCATCGCAGCGCAGGCGTTCGCGCCGCTTGCTGCAGCGTACGTGCCCATCGGCGTGCCGGGCAGCGCGCTCAATCATGGCATTGCCTTCTTCGCCACCTTCGTACTGGCGCTGGTGTTGTGGGCCTTGGCATCACGTCTGGTGCGTCTGTTAATCCACGCAACGCCGTTGCAGCCGGTGGACCGGGTGCTCGGTGGCGTCTTCGGGCTGGCGCGCGGCGCGGTGCTGTTGCTCGCGGTGGCGACCGTCATCATGCTGTCGCCGGCGCAGCGCTCGATGGCATGGCAGGAATCTCGCGGTGCGGCTTGGCTCGCCACTGCCTTGCAGGGACTTAAGCCGTTGCTGCCAGACGCCGTGGCTCGTCAGTTGCCAACCTCAACCTAGGACACGGATCCATGTGCGGCATCGTCGGCGTCCTCTCCAAGCAGCCCGTCAACCAGCTGATCTACGACGCGCTGCTGTTGTTGCAGCACCGCGGGCAGGATGCCGCGGGCATCGTCACGATGCAGGGCACCAAATGCTTCATGCACAAGGCGCGCGGCATGGTGCGCGATGTCTTTCGCACGCGCAACATGCGGGCCCTGCCAGGCAACGTCGGGCTGGGGCAGGTGCGCTACCCGACGGCGGGCAATGCCTACAACGAAGAAGAGGCACAGCCGTTCTACGTCAATGCACCGTTCGGCATCGTGCTCGTGCACAACGGCAATCTGACCAATGCGCACACGCTGAAAAGCGAGCTGTTCGAGATCGACCGCCGCCACATCAACACCGGCAGCGACACCGAAGTCCTGATCAACATCCTCGCGCACGAGCTCGAACTCGCTGCGCGTGACTTGCCGCTGACGCCCGACGAAGTCTTCAAGGCGGTGGCCGCGGTGCATCGGCGTCTGAAAGGCTCGTACGCTGTCGTCGCCTTGATTGCAGGCCATGGTCTGTTGGCGTTTCGCGATCCCTACGGCATCCGGCCGCTGGCCTATGGCACAGCGGCCGATGGCGAGGTGATGGTGGCCAGCGAGAGCGTGGCGCTCGAGGGCACCGGCCATCAGCTCGTGCGCGACGTGGCGCCGGGTGAGGCCTTGTTCGTCGACCTCGAAGGCAAGCTGCATGCGCGTCAATGCGCTGCCCATCCGAGCCTGCACCCGTGCATGTTCGAGTTCGTTTACCTGGCGCGGCCGGATTCGGTGATGGACGGCATTTCGGTCTACCAGGCGCGCCTGAACATGGGCGAGACGCTGGCGCAGCGCGTGATCTCGACGATGCCTCCGAGCGCGATCGATGTCGTCATTCCGATCCCCGAGTCGAGCCGGCCCAGCGCGATGCAGCTCGCGCAAAAGCTCGGCAAGCCGTACCGCGAAGGCTTCGTCAAGAACCGCTACGTCGGCCGCACCTTCATCATGCCGGGCCAAGCGGTGCGGCGTAAAGGCGTGCGCCAGAAGCTGAACGCGATGCCGCAGGAGTTTCGCGACCGCAACGTGCTGCTGGTCGACGACTCGATCGTGCGCGGCACGACGAGCAAGGAGATCGTGCAGATGGCGCGCGACGCCGGCGCGCGCAAGGTCTACATGGCGTCGGCCGCGCCGCCGGTGCGCTTCCCCAACGTCTACGGCATCGACATGCCGACGCGCGAAGAGCTGATCGCGGCCACGCGCAGCGTCGAAGAGATTCGCCAGTTCATCGGCGCCGATGCGCTGATCTACCAGGATGTCGATGCGATGAAGCGCGTCGTCGGTGCGTTGAACCCGAAGCTCGAGAGTTTCGAGGCCAGCTGTTTCGACGGCCGCTACATCACCGGTGACGTGACCGAGGTGGACTTCGCAACCATGGAAGCTCAGCGGCGATTGCAGTTCGACGAAGAAGAGGGTGGCGAACGTTCACGGCTGGCGCTGCAAAGCGCGGAGGGCACATGAAGAAGCTGCCGAGAGTGGATCTGCCGACCGATGCGCGTCTGGACACACTGGCCGTGCGCGAAGGGCTGCCGCCGTCGCCGTGGGGCGAAAACTCCGAAGCGCTGTTCCTCACCAGTTCGTTCGTGCATCCCGACGCCGCCACCGCGGCGGCGCGCTTTGCCAACGAGGAAGAGGCCTTCGTCTATTCGCGCTTCTCGAACCCGACTGTGACGATGATGGAGCGCCGGCTCGCCGCCATGGAGGGCAGTGAAGCAGCGATCGGCACGGCGAGCGGCATGGCGGCGATCCTGCTGCTGATCATGGGCACCTTGAAGAGCGGCGACCATGTGGTCTGTTCGCAGTCGGTGTTCGGCTCGACGATCAAGCTGTTCCAGGACTTCGCCAAGTACGGCGTGCAGACGACCTTCGTTTCTCAGTCGAATGTCGACGAGTGGCGCGCGGCGGTGCGCCCGAACACGAAGTTGTTGTTCGCCGAGACGCCGACCAATCCGCTGACCGAGGTCTGCGACATCGCGGCGCTGGCCGGCATTGCCAAGAGCGCCGGTGCGCTGCTGTGCGTCGACAACTGCTTCTGCTCGCCAGCGCTGCAACGACCGATCAAGCTCGGCGCCGACATCGTCATGCATTCCGGCACCAAGTTCCTCGATGGCCAGGGCCGCGTGATCGCCGGGGCGTTGTGCGGAACCGAAGCGCTGGTCAACGAAAAATTCGTGCCGACGATGCGCAGCGCCGGCATGAGCCTGTCGCCGTTCAACGCGTGGGTGGTGTTGAAGGGCTTGGAGACGCTGTCGATCCGCGTGCGCGCGCAAAGCGAGCGTGCTTTGACGATGGCGCGCTGGCTGGAAGCGCAGGCGAACGTCGAGCGTGTGTATCACCCGAGTCTTGAGTCGCACCCACAGCACAAGCTGGCGATGGCTCAGCAGTCGGGGCAGGGCGGGGCGGTGGTGTCGTTCATCGTCAAGGGTGGTCGCGAAGGCGCGTTCAAGGTCATCGACTCGACGCGCATCTGCTCGATCACCGCCAACCTGGGTGACACGAAGACGACGATCACGCACCCGGCGTCGACGTCGCACGGCCGCTTGAGCGAAGCGCAGCGCCAGGCCGCAGGTATCACGCAAGGGATGATCCGGTTGGCGGTGGGCCTCGACGACGTCGAAGACATCAAGGCCGATCTCCTTCGCGGTCTGACATGACAGTTCGGACCCGCATCGCCCCGTCGCCGACGGGCTTCCTGCACCTGGGCACCGCACGCACCGCGCTGTACTCCTGGGCCTATGCGCGCCACTACGGCGGCCAGTTCATCCTGCGTATTGAAGACACCGACGTTGCGCGCTCGACGCAGGATTCAGTCGAGCAGATTCTGGCGTCGATGAAGTGGCTCGGCCTTGATCACGACGAAGGTCCGATCTACCAGATGCAGCGCCTGGCGCGTTATCAGGCTGTGGCCGAACAGCTCATCGCGTCTGGCCACGCGTACCGCTGCTATTGCACGCCCGACGAGTTGGATGCGATGCGCGAGGCGCAGCGCGAGCGCGGCGAGAAGACGCACTACGACGGCCGCTGGCGGCCCGAAGAGGGCAAGACCTTGCCGCCCGTTCCCGACGGTGTGCCGCCGGTCATCCGCTTCAAGAACCCGCAAGACGGCAGCGTGCACTGGGACGATCTGGTCAAGGGCGACATCACGATCTCGCAATGCCGAGATCGACGACCTGATCATCGTCAGACCGGATGGTGTGCCGACGTACAACTTCGCCGTCGTCGTCGATGACTGGGACATGGCGATCACGCATGTCTTTCGCGGCGACGAACACATCAACAACACGCCGTGGCAGATCAACATCTTCGTGGCGCTCGGTGTGGCGCTGCCGCAGTTCGGCCACCACCCGATCATCCTCGGCGACGACGGCTTGAAGTTGTCGAAGCGCCGCGGCGCGGTCAGTGTCACAGCCTACGAAGCGGCCGGCTTCCTGCCCGAAGCGATGTGCAACTACCTGGCGCGCCTGGGCTGGAGCCACGGCGACGACGAGTTGTTCACGCGCGAGCAGATGGTGCAGTGGTTCGACGGAACCCACTTGGCCAAGAGCCCGGCGCAGTGGGATCCGGCCAAGCTGGCCTGGGTCAATGCGCACTACATCAAGCAGGCCGACGATGCGCGGCTCGCCAAGCTCGTGCAGCAGCAATTGGCGACGCGCGAGATCGAGGTGGCGGATCTCGAGCACCTGGCGCGCGCCTGTGCCTTGTTCAAGGACCGTTGCGCGACGACGGTGGAGCTGGCCGACTGGCTGCAGATGTACGTCAAACCCGTGTGGCCGACCGAAGCCGATCTGCTCGCGCATGTGAGCGAGGCTGCGAAGCCCGCGTTGCGTTCCCTGCGCGACCAGCTCACGACACTTGACTGGACTGCACCCGCGATTGCGGCAGCCATCAAGGGCACGCTCGCATCGCATGGCCTGAAGATGCCGCAACTCGCACCTGCGTTGCGGGTGCTCGTTTGTGGCCGCACGCAGACACCGTCGATCGACGCAGTGCTGGCGCTGTTCTCACGCGAGCTCGTCCTGGAGCGCCTGTCCCACGTCTGAAAACCCTGTCTATAATCTCGGTCTCGCTTGAACGGCGTGACTGACTCGATGGGGGTATAGCTCAGCTGGGAGAGCGCTTGCATGGCATGCAAGAGGTCAGCGGTTCGATCCCGCTTACCTCCACCAATCGAAGCAGGCGCGCGGTTCAAGTCATGGTGAAGGATTCGTCCCCTTCGTCTAGAGGCCTAGGACACCACCCTTTCACGGTGATTACAGGGGTTCGAATCCCCTAGGGGACGCCAAGTTTGGCTGCACTTGCGGAGTGATCCGAGAACGCAGCCACCGTGTGGAGCGGTAGTTCAGTTGGTTAGAATACCGGCCTGTCACGCCGGGGGTCGCGGGTTCGAGTCCCGTCCGCTCCGCCAAAATTCGAAGGGCCTGCGCCATGCGCAGGCCCTTTTTCATTTGGTGTGCCGCCGAATGTTTTGGTGCGCGAGTTCAACCCCAGACTTCGGCAGCCGTTTCGATCACCAACCTCAGCTTGGCGCGCTGCGCTTCCACGGCGATGTTGTTGCCGTGCACCGTGCTCGAGAAGCCGCACTGCGGTGAGAGCGCGAGTTGATCCAGCGGTGCGTACTTCGCCGCTTCATCGATGCGGCGCTTCAGCGTGTCCTTGGACTCCATCTCGCCGAACTTGGTGGTGACGAGGCCGAGCACCACGATCTTGCCGGGCTTCAGGAAGCGCAGCGGCCGGAAGTCGCCCGAGCGGTCGTCGTCGTACTCCATGAAATAGGCGTCGAGGTTCATCTCCGACAGCAGCGCTTCGGCCACCGGTTCGTAGTTGCCGGACGCGGCGTGTGTGCTCTTGAAGTTGCCGCGGCACAGGTGCATCGCCAGCGTCATGCCTTGGGGTTTCTTGGCGACGACCTTGTTGATGAAGCCGGCGTAGCGGTGTGGCAGCTCGTTCGGGTCGTCGCCGCGCTGGCGCGCGGCCTCGCGCATCTTCTCGTCGCACAGATAGGCCATGTTGGTGTCGTCCATCTGCACGTAGCGGCAGCCGGCGTCGTACAGGCTCTGCAATTCGTCGCCGTAGGCGGTAGCCACATCGTCGTAGAACACCGGATCGAGTTCGGGATAGGCCTCGCGGCTGATGCCGGCGCGGCCGCCGCGGAAGTGCAGCATGGTGGGCGACGGGATCGTCACCTTCGGCGTCATGCCCGCGCTGACCTGCGACTTCAAATACTCGAAGTCGGCGCGCTGAATGTCCTTCACATGGCGCACCTTGTCGATCACCTTGATCACCGGCGGCGCCAGACTGGTCGTGCCGTCGGCGTTCTTCACCGCGAGCTGGCCGGCCTCGGTGACGACGCCGCCCAGCTGCTCCAGGAAGTCGAGGTGGAAGTAGGTGCGGCGGTACTCGCCGTCGGTGATGCTCTGCAGCCCCACGTCCTGCTGGAACTTGACGATCTCCGTGATGGCACGGTCTTCCACGGCGCGCAACTGCGCCGCGTTGATCGTCTTCTTGACGAAGAACTCGTCGCGCGCATCGAGCAGGTACTTCGGGCGCAGGAAGCTGCCGACGTGGTCGGCGCGAAAGGGCGGCGTGGTGCGTGCAGTCATGTCATCTCCTCGGGTACGGGTGGGGTGAAATCAATGGCCGGCCGACACGCCGAGCCAGGTGTCGAGCGGCGCGGGGTCGGCCAGCAGCGCTGCGCTGGTGGAGCGGTACGCCACGCCGCCGCGGTCGAGCACCAGCGCGTCGTCGGTGACGGCCAGCACCATGTGCGGGTGCTGCTCGACAACGATCGAGGGCAGCCCTTCCTCCTGCGCGACACGGCGGATGGCGGCGAGCAATTCCTGCACGATCAGCGGTGCCAGTCCTTCGAGCGGCTCGTCGAGCAGCAGCAGCTTCGGGTTCAACACCAGCGCGCGGCCGAAGGCCAGCATCTGCTGCTCGCCACCGGACAATTGGTGGCCCAGATTGCCACGCCGCTCTTCGAGACGAGGAAACAGTGCGAACACCTTGGCCACCGACCACGGACCCGGCCGCGCGACGGCGCTGAGGTTTTCCTCCACCGTCAGCGACTTGAAGATGTTGCGCTCCTGTGGCACCCAGCCGATGCCGGCCTCGGCGCGGCGGTGCACCGGCAGCGACTGGATCTCTCGACCGGCGAGCACGATGCGGCCAGCGAAGCGCCGCGTCACACCCACCAAAGTGTCGAGCAGCGTCGTCTTGCCAGTGCCGTTGCGGCCGAGCAGCGCCAGCGATCGGCCTGGCGCCAGAGCAAAGCTGACGTCGCTGAGCACGACGGCGTCGCCGTGCCCGCAGGTCAGCCCTTCAACGACGAGCAGCGGCTCAGGCATGCGCTGCCTCCGCATCACCGAGATAGACCGCCTTGACGCGCGGGTCGGCCGCGATGGTGGCCGGCTCGCCTTCGGTCAGCACGGCGCCATTGACGAGCACGGTGATGCGCGTCGCGAAGCTGAAGACGAGGTCCATGTCGTGCTCGATCAGCAGCACGGCCACATCGGCCGGCAGCGCGGCCACGGTCGCCAGGATGTCGGCGCGCTCGGCCGCAGGCACGCCGGCCGCGGGCTCGTCGAGCAGCAGCACCTTCGGCTGCTGCGCAACGGCGAGCGCGATCTCCAGCAAGCGGCGCTTGCCGTAAGGCAATTCCCGCGTCGGCTGCTCGGCGTGGTCGAGCAAGCGGAATCGGTCCAGCAGCGACTTCGGCCTCGGCGGCGATGGCGGCATCGGCGCCCACCGGCTGCCAGAAGCGACGCGCGGCGTCGAGTCGGCTGGCCACCGCGAGCGCCAGGCTCTCCAATGGGGTGAAGCTGGCGAAGAGCTGGTTGATCTGGAAGGTGCGCACGAGGCCCAGGCCGACGCGGCGATGCGGTGCCAGTGCCGTGATGTCGCGCCCCAGCAGCTCGACGCGGCCCGAGGTCGGCGGCAGCACACCCGTGAGCAGGTTGATCAGCGTCGTCTTGCCGGCACCGTTGGGGCCGATCAGTGCATGGCGCGCGCCTTTGCTCACCGTGAGCGACACATCGTTGGTGGCGGCGATGCCGCCGAAGCGTTTGACGAGTGCGTGGGTGCGCAGCACGACGTCACTCATGACTTGCGCCACCACGTCCAGGGACGGAACAACTTCTCGCGGCCGACCAGCATCAGCACGACGAGGAACAGGCCGATCCAGAAGGTCCAGTACTGCGCCGTGATCGAAGAGAGCAGGTCGTGCAACACTTTGAAGGCGACCGCGCCGACGAGACCACCCCACAACCAGCCGGCGCCGCCGATGACCAGCGCCAACATCACGTCGGCGCTGCGATGGAAATCGAAGGCGTCGAGCGACGCGAAGCTGGTGGTCTGCGTCAGCAGCGCCCCGGCGGCGCCGGCCAGCGCCGCCGACAGCGTGTACACGGCGGCCAGGCGGCCGTTCACCGACAGCCCGATGGCGCCCAGGCGCAGGCGGTTGTCGCGCAGCGCCTGCAGCGACGAGCCGAGCGGCGAATGCACGATGCGCCGGCAGAGCAGGAAGGCGATGAAGAGCACGGCCATCGAATAGAGACTGGCGACGCGCGCGCCGAGGTCGAACTCGAAGTGGCCAAGCAGGGGGCCGATGATCACGCCTTGCAAACCGTCGGCGCCGCCGGTCAGGCCGTCGAACTTGTTGGCCAGCTCGTAGAGCACCAGCGCCACGCCCATCGTCACCATCAGCCGTGTCAGGTCGGTGCCGCGCACGATCATCGGGCTCGTCGAGCAGACCCGAGCAGCGCCGACAGCGCCATCGCCACGAGCAGGCCGACAAGGGGGTCTGGCATCACATGTTTGGCGAACAGCCCGGCGCCGTAGGCCCCGATGCCGAAGAAGGCGGCGTGGCCGAGCGAGACGATGCCGGCATAGCCGAGGATGAGGTCCAGCGACAGCGCGAACAGCGCCAGGATGGCGATCTCGTTGATCAGCGCCGCGTGCGAGCCCAGCACCAGGGGCAGCGCCCACAGCACGACCCAGGCCGCGATTTCCCACGGGCGCCAGCGCGAACGCGCCAGCAGCGAGGTCTGAACGTTCATGTGGGCACCCTCGCGCTGCGCGCGGTCCCGCCAAGCGGGACGCAGCGCCCCCTTCGGAGCGGCCGAGCGGGGGCGCTCATCGCCCGCCCTGCCGCACGAACAGGCCTTGCGGCCGCCACAGCAGGATGGCGATCATCAGCGAGTAGACGATGAAGCTGCCGAGCTTGGGCACGTAGTACTTGCCCATCACGTCGGCGATGCCGAGCACCAGCGCGGCCACCAGCGGCCCGGTGATCGAACTCGTGCCGCCGACCGCGCAGACGATGAGGAAGTACACCATGTACTTCAGCGGAAACGTCGGTTCCACGCCGAGCAGATCGGCGCCGAGGGCACCACCCAGCCCGGCAAGGCCCGAGCCGACGGCGAAGGTGAGCATGAAGACGCGGTCCACCGGAATGCCGAGGCCGGCGGCGACGCGCGGGTCGTCCACTGCCGCGCGCAGCCGCGCGCCGAAGCGCGTGCGCGCCAGCAGCAACTGCAGCACCACAGCCAGAGCGACGCAGACGACGATGATGAACAGGCGGTACGCGCCCATGCCGAGCTCGAACACGCCACTGCCGAACTCGAAACGCTGACGGAAGAACGCCGGCAACTGCACGATCTTCTGCTCCGAGCCGATGGCCCAATCGACCCCCGCCACGGCCATGAAGACCAGGCCGATCGAGAACAGCACCTGGTCGAGGTGCGGCTTGGCGTACATCGGCCGGTACAGCAGCCGCTCCAGCGCCGCGCCGGCCAGCGCGGTGAGCAGGAAGGCCGCCGGCAGGCAGGCCAGGAACGGCCAGCCGGCCTTCTGCATCAGCAGCACCAGGATGTAGCCGCCGGCCATCGCGAAGGCGCCATGCGCGAGGTTGATGAAGTTCATCAGCCCCATCGTCACGGCCAGCCCGAGCGACAGCACGAACAACAGCATGCCGTAGGCGATGCCGTCGAAGAGGAGGGTCAGCACGATCGGCGGTGGCTGACAAGCCTGACACAACCAAGCAGACGCCGCGGAACCGGCTCTGCCGGGCCGCTGGCGGCGCCCCCCTGGGGGGGAGCGCCCGTGGCGCTCCGGGGGGGGGTCATCACTTGGATTTGCCCGGGTCCTTCAGTGCCTTGATGGCATCGAATTCGACGTTCCACAGTTGGCCGTCGCGCTTCTCGACCTTGCGGATGTACATGTCGAGCACGATGTCGCGCGTCTGCGCGTCGATGTACACCGGGCCGCGCGGGCTCTCCCAGATGTGGCCCTTCATCGCGGCCATCAGCGCTTCGCCGCCGGCGCCCTTGGTGGTGTTGAGCGCGTTCGTGATGAGGCGCATGCCGTCCCAGCCGCCGATGGCCATGAAGTTGGGGCGGAACTTGTGCATGGCCTGGAAGTCGGCGACGAACTTCTTGTTCATCGCGCTCGGGTGTGCGGCCGAGTAGTGGTGCGCGGTGATGACGCCCAGCGCCACGTCGCCGATCTCGGCCAGCTGGTCGTCGTCGGTGATCTCGCCGGCGCCGATCAGGCGCACCCCCAGCTTGTCCAGCCCGCGCTCGGTGAACTGCTTCATGAACGGCGCGCCCTGGCCCGACGGCAGGAAGACGAAGAGCGCATCGGGCTTCAAGTCGCGCACCTTCTGCAGGATCGGCGCGAAGTCGGGGCTGCGCAGCGGCGTGCGCAGTTTTTCCATCACGGTGCCGCCGTTCAAGGTCACGCGGTCGGCGTAGAACTTCTCGGCGTCGAAGCCGGGTCCGAAGTCGGCCACCAGCGTCACCACCTTCTTGATGCCGTTCTTGTTCGACCACTCGGCCATGCCAACGGCGACCTGCGGCAGCGTGACGCTGGTGCGGGTGACGAAAGGCGAAGCCTCGGTGATGCTCGAGGTGCCAGCGGCCATGACGACGAGCGGCGTCTTGCTTTGGGTCGCGATCGGCGCTGCGGCCAGCGCGCAGGGCGTGAGGCCGAAGCCGGCAAGGACCGTGACCTTGTCGTTGACCACGAGTTCCTGCGCCAAGCGGCGCGTGGTGTCGGGCACGCCGGCGTCGTCCTTGAGGATGACCTCGACCTTCTTTCCGCCCGCCTTGTTGCCGCCCTGGGCGAGGAAGAGCTTCACCGCGGCGTCGATCTGGCGCCCGGTCGAGGCGAACGGACCGGTCATCGGCAGGATGAGGCCGATCTTCACGCTGTCGCTTTGCGCCTGCGCGCGGCCGGCGACGACGATCGAGGCCAGTGCGCCGAGGGTGGCGAGGTGTTGTCTGCGACGCATCTTTGTATCTCCTGGTTGTTGATCGATTGTGGGGGCAGGGTGCATGCCTGCGCGCTGCGGACAAGTCCTAAGGCAGCGCTGGCCTAAGCATCGGGCCGCCAGGCCGAGTCGATGACGATGCCGCCGCCGGTCACGCGCGAAACGCAGGCGCACAGCCTGTCGTTGCGCTGCTGCTCGGCGGCGCTCAGGAACACGTCGCGGTGGTCGATGCGGCCATGCAGCTCGAGCACATCGACGGCGCACAGGCCGCACTCGCCGCGCAGGCAATCGGCCAGGCAGGCCACGCCGTGCGCCTGCAGTGCGTCGAGCAGTGAGCGTTCGGCCGGCACCTCGAAGCGCAGGCCATGGCGCGGCAGCGCCACCCAGAAGGGCTCGGCCGGCGCATGGCCGCTGGTGCCGAAGGTCTCAAAGCGCAGGCGTTGTGGCGCACGGCCGGCCGCTGCCCAGGCCTCGCGCAAGGCCTCGATCAGGCGCACCGGGCCACAGGCCAGGGCTTGCGCGTCGGCCGGCAGCGCGGCGATGCGCTGCGCGATGTCCAGGCGTTCGCCGCGGTTGCCCGCATGCGTGTGCAGGCGATCGCCGAGGGCCTCGCGCAGCTCGCTTTCGTAGACGAGGTCTTGCGCGTCGCGCACTGCGTAGTCCATGCGCAGTTCGGTGCCGGGCTGCGAGGCCAGCGCCAGTGCGTGGCCGACCAGCGGTGTGATGCCGATGCCGCCGGCAACGATCCAGGTTGGCCGCCGCCCCGGCGGCAGCTCGAAGTGGTTGGCTGGCGCCTGCGCCGCGACCTGCTGGCCGACTTCCAGCGCGTGCATGAAGGCCGAGCCGCCGCGGCTGGCGTCCAGCCGCTTGACGGCCACACGCCACGGTGCGCCCCTGCTCGGCTGGCCGACCAGCGAGTAGCGCCGCAGCTCGTGCCGGCCGTCGGCCAATGGCAGGTGCAGGCGCAGATGCGCGCCTGCCGTCCAGGCCAAACCAGGCAGCGGGTCGAAGGCGATCTCGCGCACCGTGGGTGACAGCGCGCGCACGTCCTGCACACGCAGCGCGAGTGGGAAATCTTGCGCAGCGGCTCCGCTCATCGCACCCCCACCCGGCGGCGGATCATCATCGCGCCCGGGACATGGCGCATGCGCTGGTGATTGGCCAGCACGGTGGCGAGGTTGCGCTGCGCATTGCGCGCGTGCTCGCGCGCCAGCGCCTCGGCGCGCGTGCCTTCGCCGCGCACGATGGCCTCGATCAGTGCGTGGTGCTGCTCGTGCGCAATCACCAGCCGGTCGCGCGCGCGCGGACCGCCGCGGTCGGCCATCACGAAGCCGTTGGGCGACGCGAAGGGCAGCGTCACGGCGCGCTCGATCTGGCGCTGCACCAGTGGGCTGCCGCTCATCTCGGCCAGCAGCGTGTGCAGGCGGCCGTTGTGCTCGGCGTAGGCGGCAAAGGTGCTGTCGCTCAGCTTGGGTGGTGCCAGCAGGCTGTCGATCTGCGCCAGGCACTCGCGCACCTCGGCCATCAGCGCGGCGGGAACGCCACGCTCGGCGGCCAGGCGTGCGGCCAAGCCCTCAAGGGTGCCACGCAGCTCGATGGCGTCGTGGATGTCGTCGTCGCTGAAGGCGCGGACGACGAAGCCACCGCCGGGCAGGGGCTCGAGCAGGCCTTCCTCCTGCAGCCGCACAAGGGCCGTGCGGATCGGCGTGCGCGACATCTGCAGTCGTTCGACCATCGCCAGCTCGGTGATGCGCTCGCCCGCCGCCAGCTCGCCGCCGACGATCAGCTCGCGCAGGCGCAGTTGCGCGCGCATCGACTGCGAGGACGTGCCGCCGGCAGCCTCGTCGTTGGCGGGCTTGTGCTGGGTCATCGCTCAGGCGCCCGAGGCGATCGGCCGCAGCGGGATCACCGGACGGCCCTGCGCTTCGGCGGCGATCAGACCGTCGATCAGCTTGCGTGCCCAGAGCGAGCCGGCATCGATGTTCAAGTTGTTGAAGGCGCGGCCTGGGCGCGCATCCATTGCACGCTGCTGCGCCTCGAGGATCAGCTCGTCCTCGCGGAAGATGCGCGCCACACCTTCGCGCGTTTCGTGGGTGAGGCGCTGGTCGTCGAGCAGGTAGTTGCGCGCGAAGGCCCAGAAGTAGTGGCAACTGGTGGCCGTTTCGGGCGTGATGGTGTTGAGCACGTAGCCGTTGACGCCGCGGCTGCGATCGCCCGGCTGTTCACCCACCGGTCGCGCGCCGCTGCCGGCTTCCGCCACGCCGACGTCGATGGCGATCGTGCAGGGCCCCTCGAAGCGGATGATCTGCCAGCGGTCGACCGGCCCACTGTAGCCGCGCACACGCTGCATCTGCCCGGCCCAGAACGGCGGTGCCTCGATGTTCTCCATCCAGCGCGTGACGGTGGCGCTGCGGTCGCCATGCGTGGCCACGAAGGGCGCCTCGGCCAGCGCCTGCTGGCCGATCGACGAGCCGTGCACGAAGGCCTCGTGCGTCAGGTCCATCAGGTTGTCGAGCACCAGCCGGTAGTCGCACTGGACAGGGATCATCTTGCCGTCGCCCGCCCATGCCGGATCGTCATTCCAGTGCAGGTCGGGCACGGTGGCCGGGTCGGCCAAGGATGGATCGCCGGGCCAGACCCAGACGAAGCGGTGCTTCTCGACCACCGGGTAGGCGCGCACGCAGGCCGACGGGTTGAGCGTTTCCTGCGAAGGCATGTGAGTGCACAGCCCGTCACTGTTGTATACAAGACCGTGGTAGCCGCAGACCAGCTCGTCGCCTTGCAAGTAGCCTTTGGACAGCGGCAGCAGGCGGTGCCAGCAAGCGTCCTCGAGCACCACGGCGCGGCCATCGGCCCTGCGGTACATCACCAACGCCTGCTCGCAGACTGTGCGTGCGAGCAGGCTGCGGCCGAGTTCGACGTCATACGCGGCGGCGTACCAAGCATTGAGCGGGAAGGGGTGGTTCACCGGCTCAGTGTATACAAGCGGTATGCCGAATGGCGCCGCGAAGCCTAGGGGTTTTCTCGACCGAGTGGGCAGGCGCACTGCGCCGCTGGCCAGCGCGGTGCCTGCCAGGATGACCAGGCCGCCCAACAGCATGGCCGACGTCAGCGTCTCGCCAAGGAAGAGCGCGCCCCACAGCACGCCGAACAGCGGGATCAAGAAGGTCACGGTGATCGCCCGCGTAGCGCCCAGGCGCGCGATAAGACGGAAGTAGAGGATGTAGGCGACGCCGGTGCACAGCAGGGCCAGCGCGGCCAGACTCAGCCACGCCGCGCCGCTCGGCATTGCGGCGGGCCACAGCCACGCGGCCGGCAGCGCGAGTGCGAGCGCCGCAAAGAGCTGGCTTCCCGTGGCCACCGCGAGCGGCGCCACGCCAGTCAATTTGCGCTTGGTGTAGTTGGCTGCGAAGCCGTAGCACAGCGTGGCCAGCAGGCAGGCGCCGATCGCCGCCGCGGCACTCACGCCGTGGTCCCCGGGCTTGAAGCTGGCCTTGTCCCAGGCCAGACCGGCGACGCCGGCAAAGCCAATCGCCAAACCGAGCAGCCGGTCCCGCGTCGGCCGATCGCCGAGCCACAGCCACGCTACCAGTGCTCCCCACAGCGGCGCGGTGGCGTTCAGGATCGACGACAGACCTGCGTTGATGGCCAGTGCTGCGAGCGAGAACAGCGCAAAGGGCAGGGCCGAGTTCATCACGCCGACGACGGCGATCGACTGCCAGTGCGCGCGCAGCGCGCCGATCTGCCGGCGCGCCGCGAGCAGCGGCAGCAGGAACAGCGTCGCCCCGCCGACACGCAGCGCCGACAAGGCCACCGGCCCGAATTCGATGGCGCCCAGGCGCATGAACAGGAACGATGCACCCCACAGCGCGGCGAGCAAAAGCAACTCGCCGAAGTCGCGTGGCTTCACGTCAGCAGCACCCCTTCGTGCTGCAAGAGTTTCTCCTTGCGTGGCAGGCCGCCCGCATACCCCGTGAGCGAACCGTTGGCGCCGATCACACGATGGCAGGGCACCAGGATCGATACCGGGTTGCGGCCGACGGCTGTGCCGGTGGCGCGCGGTACCGCGCCTTGGCCCACTTGCGCCGCGATCTCGCCATAGGTCCTGGTGCGGCCGAACGGAATGCCGAGCAGCGCCTTCCAGACCGCGCGTTGAAACAGCGTACCGTGCAGGTCGAGCGTGACATCACGTGGCGACGGATCGCTGCCCGCCCAATAGGCGTCGAGCCACCGCTGCATGGCCACGATGTGCGGGTTGGCCGCATCGACTGGCGCATCGAGATCGCCGGGGTGATGCTTCTGCGCATCGAACCACAGGCCGGCGAGGCCTTTGTTCGTCGCCAGCGCGGTCAGCGGGCCGATCGGCGAGTCGATCGTGGCCTGTGCCACCAGCGGCACGCCGTCGAAGGCTTGCCGGATCGTCGTCATCGAACTCTTGGTCGCTTGTGTCGTCATCATGTTCCGGTCTCCAGGGATTGCCACAGCCGCATCACCGCGTACGAGCGCCACGGCCGCCAGGCTTCGCTCTGCAGGGCGACCGCCTTCGCGTCGCGTGTGCCGAGCGCATTGAGCACGCCGATGTCGGTGGCGGGAAACGCGTCGGGCCAGGCCAGCGCGCGCATCGAAATCAACTGCACGGTCCACTCGCCGATGCCGGGCAGCTCGCGCAGCGCATCCTGCGTCGCCTGCAGCGGCGCGCCGCGATGCAAGGCAATGCGGCCGGCGTGGACCTCGCGCGCCAGCGCCTGCAGCGCGCCGACGCGCTGGCGAACGATGCCGAGCGTGCCGATGGCTTCGGCGCTCGCATCGGCGATCGTGGCCGCATCGGGAAAGCAACGTGTGAGATCGGCGTGCGGCGTCTCGATGGCCGTGCCGAAGCGCTCGACGAGGCGCGACACCAGCGTCCGTGCTGCGGCCACCGTGACCTGCTGGCCAAGGATGACGCGCACCGCAGACTCGAAGCCATCCATGCCATTGGGCACACGCAGGCCGGCCACCACGGGGCCCGGCACTTCGTGCAACGCACTGTCGATCAGCGCCGGATCGGCATCGAGATCGAGTCCTTGCCGAACGCGTTCGAGCACCGTGCCGAGCGCAGGCAGCAGCGACGCCGACACCTGCAGCTCGAACTCGTGGCGCGCCGGCACGAAGCGGCCGGCAATCCATCCGGCGAGGCGCTCGCCGCGATGCATCAGCGTCAGCGTGCGCCGCAGCGACAGCGTGGCAGCGTCGACCGCCTCGATGCCTATGACAGCCCTTGCCGCAATGAACGAGAGCACGCCGCTCGACGTCGTAGGGCGGCCGGTACGCCAGCCGCAGCACGAGCACGCCGCGCGGCATGAAGTCGCGCTGCTTGCGCAACGCGGTGGGGCTCATGCGGTAGCGCGCACTGAACGCATCGTTGAAGCGGCGCAGGCTCGCAAAGCCGCTGGCGAGGGCGACCTGGGTCACCGCCAATGGCGTGTCGGTCAACAGACGCTTGGCCAGCAGCAGGCGCTGCGTCGTCAGGTAGTCGATCGGCGAGACGCCATGTGCCACGGCGAAGATGCGCCGCAGATGGCGGTCGGTGACGCCAAGTCTTTCGGCAACGGCGGGCAGGTAGAGATCGTCACCGGCGCGCGCGGCCTCGTCGATCATGCGCGCCGCATGCTGCGCCAGCACCTGCGGTGAATCGACCAAGGACAGGCCCGGCGCCAGCTCCGGCCGGCAGCGCAGGCAGGGCCGGAAGCCCGCCGTCTCCGCGCTCGGCGCGTTGTGGAAGAAGCGGCAGTTGCGCTGCATCGGCGTGCGCACGCGGCACACCGGGCGGCAGTAGACGCCGGTGGAGGTGACGCCGACGAAGAGCCGGCCGTCGAAGCGCGCGTCGTGCGCTTGCAGCGCGCGATACGCTGCTTGCGGGTCGATGGCGGTGCTGTGTTCTGTCGTCACGGTGCGGCCATGATAGGCCGCAGGCCGCGCAGGACTCGCCGTTTTCGGACCTGTGCATCCGTCCGCGGCTCAGCGCTGCGAACGCTGTGCAGCGCCTCAGAGCGCGCTGCGCAGCACCGTGAGGCGCACCGGCTCGCCCTGCAGCAGCAGCTTGCCGTCGGCGGCCAGCAGCGCCGGCTGCAACTCGACCTCGCCGCGCGGCAGGTCGAGCACGGCCTCGGTGCGACCGTCGCTCCAGACATGGCGTGCGACCGGCTTCCCGCCTTGAACTACGGTGACCGCGAAGTGGCCCGTGTCCTTGACGGCCTTGTCGGCTGGCGCGATGCCGAAACCCGCGGCACCGAGGCTCAAGCGCATCGGGCTCACCAACTGCTCGCCGTCACGCACGTTCTTTGCATAGACTTCCTTGGCCGCCGTGCGCGGTGTCGTCATCGCGTCCTGGTACCAGGACGCGCAGGTGGCCGTGAAATCACGCTCGTCGATGCGCGGCGCCGGGCCACCGCGCTTGGCCACGACGTTGACCGTGATCTCCGGGCTGAAGACGAAGTGCGGCCGGTGCTCGTGGTCGGCAAACAGCAGGCGCAGCGTGTGCTTGCCGGGCGGCAGGTCGATCGCCGTGGCGGTCTGGCCCTTGCCGAAGTGGCGGTGCGAGTCGTCGAACGGGATCTTCTCGCGGTGGTTGATCGGCAGTGCCTTGTCGACCAGGATGTGGTGGTGGCCGGCCTTCTCGTGTGCATTGCCCGCGGGCACGACGCCCATGCCACGAATGCCGAACTCGACCCAGAACGGCGAACGCACCGCATAGCCGTTCTTGATGTTGGAGAAGCTCACCGCCACCGGATCGCGCAGATCGACCGCGGTGCGTTCGGCCGTGGTGCTCTGCCAGCAGCGGTGCTGCAGTGCGTCGTCGGTGGCGCCCTGGGCCGAGGCGGCGGTGGGGATCGAATGGGCTGCGCACAGCGCAAGCCACTGAACCTGTCGTCGAAAGTCCATACAGCTCTCTCTGTTGTTGTTTGAGGATCGGGCAGCGCCGCATTCTTGAGGAAGCGACCAACGTCGCGCTGACAGCGCTTTCGGCCCGGCGTGCAATCGTTCACGCGACGCTCAATGCAATCGCCGACGTCGCCTTGAACTGCAAGCGATGCCGTCGGGTCCGCGTCCTGCGGGCCGGCTTGTACAGTGGCCTCTGTTGCAAGGAGCACTGCATGGGATCGCTACGCGAACGTTTTGGCCGGCCGCTGCGCCTGGGTGTGATTGGCGGTGGGCCTGACTCATGGATCGGGCGCATGCATCGGGGGGCCGCGGAGTTCGACGGTTGGTGGCGCGTCGCGGCCGGTGTCTTCTCCAGTGACCCGGCGCGTTCGCGCGCGGCCGGCCCGCTGTTTGGCGTCGATGCGTCGCGCAGCTATGGCACGGTCGACGAGATGCTCGCCACCGAAGCGCAGCGCGCCGACGGCATCGATGCGGTGGCGATCATGACGCCCAACGACACGCACTACCCGTACGCCGCCGCAGCGCTCGATGCCGGCCTCGACGTGGTCTGCGACAAACCGATCACCGAAACGCATGCGCAGGCGCTGGACTTGGTGGCGCGCGTGAAGCGCTCGCAGCGCCTGTTCGCGATCGCACATGGCTACTCAGCCTATCCGGTGATTCGCCACGCGCGGCAACTCGTGCGCGAAGGTGCGATCGGAGCGGTGCGCCTGGTGCAGGTGGAATACATCCAGAGCGGGCTGGCCACGCGGCTCGAGGACGGACCGCCGAACAACCGCCTGCGCTGGGTGCTCGACCCAGAGCGCAGCGGCCAGGCGCTGGTGATGAGCGCCATCGGCTGCCACGCGCAGCACCTGGCGAGCTTCGTGTCGGGCCTGTCGGTGGCGCGCGTGGCGGCCGACGTCGGCACGCTCATGCCCGGGCGCAAGGTGATCGATCATGTGTCGGCACTGCTCGAGTTCGGCAACGGCGCGCGAGGCACGTTCACGGCGACGCAGGCCGCGGCCGGCGCCGAGAACGACATCCGGCTGCGGGTCTACGGCGAAAAGGGGATGCTCGACTGGTGTCATCGCGAGCCGAGCTACCTGACGCTCGCGGTGCAGGGCGAGCCGGCGCAGAGGATCGGGCGCGGTGATGTCTATCTGTCGCCGGAGGTGATAGCGGCGGGGCGCACACCGCGTGGGCATCCAGAGGGCTTGCGCGAGGCCTTTGCGAACGTCTACGCCGAGCTGGCCCAGGAGCGCATGGCGATCTCGCTCGGCGAGGCCGTCGTGCTGCAACCTTACCCGCGCATCGAGGACGGCGCACACACGATGGCGTTTATCGAGGCGTGCCTGGCGTCTCACAAGCAGAGAGCCTGGCTCGACGTGCCTGCGTGACGGCGGCGAATCTCAAACGATCAGCGGCACGCCCAGCGCCGCCAAGGTGCCGGCGGCCAGCGTACCCGTGGCGCGAATGCCTTTCAAGGTCTGGAAGTAGCGCACGGCCCTTGCTGACGCCGGGCTCATGATGCCGTCGATCGGCCCGTCGTACAGACGCAGGATGCTGAGCTGGAGCTGGGCCTGCATGACCTGAAGGCGGATGCGCTCGGTCTCCGTCAGCAGGGGACCGGTCGCGTGCACGGCGTGCCGTGTCGCCACGCTGGGCAGCGTCGGCACGGTGCGTGAGGTCACTGCGGTGGCGGAGGTGCTGCGCAGCAGGCTGACTGCGCGCGACCGGCGCGGCCTCGGTGGCGACAACGCTTGTTGAGGCGTGGTGTACGGAATGAGATCACGTGCCGGGCTGTCGCCGGCCTCATCGAGATCCGAAGCCTGAGACGGGGCCAAGCCACCTTCGAGCACAGGCTCAGCGCCGACGGGCGTTGCCTGCTCTGGCGTCGAGGTCAGCCCCGCGGAAGCCTGCGCTTCGCTACGCGGTGGTGCCACGTCGGCACGTCCGCCGATGAACGATGTGATGCTGTGGAAGAGGTTGGCCATGGCCTGTGTGCCGTACAGCCTGATTCTCGGCGTCTTGTCTTGCCGCGTAGTCCACTCAAGTGCGGGGGCGGGCTTGCGAGGAGCCTAGGCCAACGCCCTCTCGATCTCGGCGAACGTCGTTGCGATCGGCGTGATGTCGATCGCGTGGCCGGTCTGGCGCTCGATCTGCGAGCGCGAGACGACGCCGCGCACGCGCGGCTGCGGCGCTGGCGCATCGCCGGCTTCGACAACGAGCAGGTGGTTGCGGCCAAAGCGCTTCAACGTGGCGACAAGGTCGCCCACCGATGCGGTGCGCATCGCCGCAAAGGGGATCGCGTCGAGCCGCGATAGCTCGGTCATCACGTCGGCAACCGTCAGTTCGTCCCAGCGCAGGCCGCGTTCGTGCACGAGGCGCATCTGGCGGTCGCCGTGCAGGTCGGTGGTCGTCACCAGGCCCTCGACCTGTGGCATTTCGCTGACGACGAACAGCATGCGCACGCCGAGGTAGATCATGGCCTGCTCGGCCTGCCGCAGTTGCGTCCTCGGATGCACGGTGGCCGCCTTGACGCGCGACAAATCGGTCATCACCGAGACTGCCGGCGAGTCGAGCGTCACCGCCTGCGTCTGCCAAGGCTCGGCCTGAGCGATCGAAGTACCGGCTTGGAGGCGAAACGTCGGCAGTACGGCATTGCGGTTCACGGCGAAAACTCCTCGGCGTGCGGCGTGGCGTGTGCCCCGCTTGCCACCGAACTTACGCCGAATTCGCCAAGATGAACAGGCCCCCGCTGGCTGCTACATCGCCTTGAACAGATGCACGTACGCCCGGCTCACCGGCAGTTCGCGCTCGACGCCCTTCATGTGTACGAACAGACGGCTGGCTTCGTCCCGGCGCGCACCGGCCAGATGTTCGACATTGATGATCGTCGAGCGGTGCACTTGCCAGAACTGGTCGCCGTCGAGCTGCCCCATCAACAGGGCGATCGGCGTACGAATCAAGTGTTCGGCGCCGGCAGTCGTGCGCACAACGGTGTACTTCTCGTCGGACTCGAAGAACAACACGTCACGCACGTCGATCTGATGCGTCAAGTCGCCGACGCTGGCGCGGATCCAGCGCAGCGGTTGTGCCACAGGCTGCGCGCGCGGCAACAGGCGCTGCAAGGCCGCGGCGAGTGCTGCATCGTCGGGGCTCTCCTTCGCGGCGAGCGCGGCTTCGAGTTTGGCGATCGTTCGTCCCAGACGCTCGGCCTTGACCGGCTTCAACACGTAGTCGAGCGCCGACTGCTCGAAAGCCTGCACGGCATACTCGTCGAAGGCGGTGACGAAGACGACACGTGTGTCGCCCTCGATGCCTTGCGCGACTTCCAGGCCTGTCAGACCTGGCATCTGAATGTCGAGGAAGGCCACGTCGGGGGCGTGCTCGGCAATCGCACGCGCTGCGTCGAGGCCATTGCGTGAGACGGCAACGATGTCGAGCGCCGGCCATAGCTCGTGCAACTGCAGCTTCAGCGCCTGGGCGAGGTGCGGTTCGTCGTCGGCTATGAGGGCCGTGGGTTTGTTCATGCCGCAGCAGTTTCGAGGGGCAGGGCGAGCGTGGCCCGGGCGCCGGCGTCGGGCCGCAGATCGAGCGCGAGCGTGGCCTCGCTGCCCCAACGAGATTGCAGCCGGGAGCGCAGATTGGCCAGGGCCAAGCCGTTGCCCGGCGTGCCGACGCGTCGCGCCGGCTGCTCACCCGCACCGAGGCCGTCGTCTATGACTTCGATGATGACGCGCTGCCCGTCGCGCCGAGCCGAGATGAGCACGCTGCCGCCATCGACCTTGCACTCGAGGCCGTGGTGAATCGCGTTCTCGACCAGTGGCTGCAGCAGCAGCGGCGGCAGCACCGCGTTGCGCAGCGCGGCGTCTTGCACGTCGATGCGGTAAGTCAGCCGCTCGCCCATGCGCATCTGCATGAGGCTCAGGTAGGCCTCGGTCATTGCCAGCTCGTCGCCGAGCGTGCCGTCGCCGCTGCGCATCTTGCCCAACGAGGCGCGCAGGTAGTCGATGAAGGTTTGGAGCATCTGCTTCGCGCGTGCTGCGTCGGTGTCGATCAATGTCAGCACCGTGGCCAGCGTGTTGAACATGAAGTGCGGCTCCATTTGCCCTTGCAAAAGACGCAGCCGGGCCTCGGCCGCGCGCTTGTCGGCCTCGATCTCGCGCGCCTTCGCATCGAAATGCATCGTGATCACCAGCGTGACGACGATCAACTTCAGCACCGTGCCGGGATCGTCAAAGCCAAAGTTGCCACTGCTGCTGAGAAGCCAGGATTGGAGCGACCAGCCGATGGCCACACCAAGCAGCGGTACACCGACGAAGAACAGACCGCGGCGCTTGGCGTCGAAGCTGCGAATGCGCTCTGCGCCAATCAGACGTCCGAAGAGTGCGAACAGCGCATGAATCGTGAAACCGATCGTCAGCGCGCTCGCCTGAGTTGCCCAGAGCCAGCGCAGCAGCACGTCGCCAGGGGGCCAGCGGCCGCCGCCAACAATGGCAAACGACATGCCGAGCGTGAAGAAGATCAGGCCGACAGCGCAGCTGAAGATGAAGGTCCAGACGAGTTGAAGCCAGGCTGGACCGACGCAGCGCAGGTCGTTGGCGTACCAGGAGCGCCAGGACGCGGCGAGCGTGGCGCGGTCGAGCGGGTACATCATGGTCAAGCAGTGTAGGCAGGCAGCCACAATGCTGTTCGACCGAGCAGACGGATCGACAGCCGGTGCGACGGATCGCAAGGCACCTGCATCCGCCTGCCTACAATCGTTCGCGAGGAAAAGGAGAGTCCCCATGCAAGTTGCCGCCTCGATCTTCAAGGCCTATGACATCCGCGGTGTCGTTGGCCAGACCATTGACGAGACCTTTGCCGAGCACCTCGGCCGCGCTTTCGGTTCCGAGGCTGTCAAGGCCGGCGAGAAAGCGGTGGCGGTGGGCCGCGACGGGCGCCTGTCGGGCCCGGGCCTCGTGGCCGCGCTGATGAAGGGCCTGGCTTCGACCGGCCTCGATGTGGTCGATCTCGGCCCGGTGACGACGCCAATGCTGTACTACGTGGCGGCCACGCGCGGCAAGCACGGTTGCCGCTCCGGCATCCAGGTCACCGGCAGCCACAACCCGAAGGACTACAACGGCTTCAAGATGGTGATGTCCGGGCGGGCGATCTACGGCGATGAGATCCAGCGCCTGAAAGCACGCATCGAGGCCGAAGACTACGTCAAGGCCAAGGGCCGCACGGCGAAGATGGACATCGGCGCCGAGTACACCGCGCGCATCGCCGGTGACGCCAAGCTCGCGCGCAAGATGAAGATCGTCGTCGACTCGGGCAATGGCATTCCGGGCGCGTCGTCGCCGCAGGTGCTGCGCGCGCTGGGTTGCACGGTGGACGAGATGTACTCCGAGGTCGATGGCGACTTCCCGAACCACCACCCGGACCCGAGCAAGCCGGAGAACCTGGCCGAGCTGATCGCGCGTGTGAAAAGCACCGACGCCGAACTCGGCATCGCCTTCGACGGCGACGGTGACCGCCTGGGCCTCGTCACCAAGGACGGCCAGATCATCTATCCCGACCGCCAGCTGATGCTGTTGGCGCAGGACGTGCTGTCGCGCAACAAGGGCGCGACCGTGATCTACGACGTCAAGTGCACGCAGCGCCTGGCGCCGGCGATCCGCGCGGCCGGCGGCAAGCCGATGATCTACAAGACCGGCCACTCGCTGATCAAGGCCAAGATGGCCGAGTTGAAAGCGCCGATTGCCGGCGAGATGAGCGGCCACATCTTTTTTGGCGAGCGCTGGTATGGCTTCGACGACGCGACGTACTGCGCAGCGCGCATGCTCGAAATCCTGTCGCGATCGAAGAACCCGAGCGCTGTGTTGAACGCCTTGCCAACCAGCTTCAACACGCCCGAGCTGAACGTGCCGTGCGAAGAGGGCGAGCATCACCGCATGGTGACCGAGCTGCAGGCGCGCGTGGCCGATGGCCGGTTGAAGTTCGACGGCGCCGAAGTCAACACGATCGACGGTGTGCGGGTCGATTGGCCCGACGGTTTCGGCCTGATCCGCGGCAGCAACACGACGCCGGTGCTTGTGCTGCGCTTCGAGGGCCACACGCAGGACGCGCTGCATCGCATCGAGGCGGTGATGATGGCGGCGCTCAAGTCAGTCAAGCCCGACGCGCGCGTGGCCGCGGCGTCACATTGAGTCCGTCGCACCTCGAGGGATGCTCGAAACCCTGATCCGCGCGCTGTACTCGCTGGCCCTGCGTCTGCTGACGCCGGTCTACCTCGCGCGCCTGTGGTGGAAGGGACGCAAGGAGCCGGTTTACCGCAAGCGCATCGGTGAACGCCTCGGTCGCTATGAGCAGAAGCCGCGCCGTGGCCGCGGCGGCGTGGTCTGGGTGCATGCGGTGTCGCTCGGCGAAACGCGCGCCGCCGGGCCGCTGATCAAGGCGCTGCGCGCCGAGCTGCCGGAGATGCGCCTGCTGCTGACCTGCAGCACGGCCACCGGTGTGCAAGCCGGGCTCGAGCTGCTGGAGCACCAGGACGATCAGGCCTGGCTGCCGTACGACACGCCGGGCGCGGTGCGGCGCTTTCTCAAGCGCTATCGCCCCGCGGTCGGTATCGTCATGGAGACCGAGGTCTGGCCCAACCTGATGGCGCGGGCGCAGACCTTGCACATCCCGATGGTGCTGGCCAACGCACGGCTGTCGCTGAAGAGCCAGCGCAAGGGCCGCCGTTTTGCGCGTCTGCTGGTGCCGGCGTTGAATTCATTCACCCGCATCCTCGCCCAGACTGCGCGCGACGCGCAGCGCTTTCGCGAACTCGGCGCGCGCACGGTCGAGGTCTGCGGCAACACCAAGTTCGATCTCACGCCGCCGCCCAAACTCCTGGTGCGCGGCCATGAGTGGCGCGCCGCGCTGCAGCGCCCGGTCGTGCTGATGGCGGTCAGCCGCGAGGGCGAGGAAGAAAGCCTGTTCGACGAATGGCGCGCCGTGCCGCAGCCGCGGCCGCTGCTGGTCGTCGTGCCGCGCCACGCGCCGCGCTTCGACGATGTCGCCGAGATGGCGCAGCAGGCCGGCTTCTCCGTGGCACGCCGCAGCACGTGGACCGACGAGCCGCCCGCCGATGCCCGGCAGAGCGATGTCTGGCTCGGCGACTCGATGGGCGAGATGCCGCTGTACTACGCGTTGTCCGACGTGGCGTTGCTCGGCGGCAGCTTTGCACCGCTTGGCGGGCAAAACCTGATCGAGGCCGCAGCCTGTGGCTGCCCGCTGCTGATGGGCCAGCACACCTTCAACTTCGAAGAAGCGGCGCAGCTGGCGATCGATGCCGGCGCTGCGGCGCGAATGAAAGACATGGCCAGCGCGGTGCGCCGCGCTGTCGCCCTGGTCGACGATCCGCAGCGCAACGAGTGGGTCGAACAGGCGCTGTCGTTCGGCATTGCGCACCGTGGTGCCAATGAGCGCATGGCGCAGCGCATTGCGATGTTGCTGACCGGGCTCGACTCCGGGCGCTAGGCAGGAGCCGAGGATCCCGTGCGGCGCTGCGGCCGCCTTACGCCAGCACCGACAGCTTCTTCACCGCCGCCGACCCTGGCAGCACGGTGTTCTCGATCACGGCGCCAGGCAACTTCAAGTGATCGGCCAGCACACCCTTCATCACCGCGCGCAGATCGGTCGTCACGCGCAGGTCGCGGCCTTCGTGGCGCTGTGACTTCGCCAAGCCCGGCCAGTCAGTGATGACCCGTCCGCCGGCGACCGCACCGCCGAGCACGAAGGCGGCGCCGCCGGTGCCATGGTCGCTGCCCATCGTGCCGTTGACGGCGACTTCGCGGCCGAACTCGGTGGCGACGAGGACGACGCTGTGCCGCCATGCGTTGCCAAGCGAATTGCGCAGCGCCGCCAGCGCCGCATCGAGTGTGCGCAGGTTGTTGGCCAGCGCGCCGTTCGGATTCATCTGGTTGGCGTGCGTGTCCCAGCCGCCCATTTCCAGCACGGCGATGCGCGGCCCAGCCGCTGCCGCGAGCATCTCGCCGGCCTTGCGCGCCAGCGTCATGGCCGCCTGGCGGCCTTGCATCGGCCCGCCACTGGTCATGTCGGCGCCTTCGCGCAGACCTTTCGCGCGTGCCAGGGCCTCGCGCAGTGCACTGTCTCCGGCGTAGAGGAACTCCAGCCTCGCCACCAGATCGGGCGACGGTTCCGGCAGCGTCGACGGCGCCCAGGTGTCGATGCGGTCGCTGCCGCGCAGCACCAGCGGCACGGCGGTGGTCAGCGCCAGGCCACTGCGTTGACTCTGTGCGGCGAGTGCGCGGCCGAGCCATCCGGTGGCGAGTTCGTACGGCTGCGTGCCGCCTGATTCCAGCACCTGTTGTGCATCGAAGTGCGAGCGCTCGCGGTAGGCCAGGCCAGTGGCGTGGACGACCGCGAGTTCTCGCTTCTCGTACATCGCGTGCAGTGACGTGAGGTTCGGATGTAGCGCGAACGGCGTGTCGGGCAAGGCCAGCGGCGGGCTGGCGTACTGCGCCAGCGCACCGCGTGCCGATGCGAAGTCGGCGTCGCCGATGGCGGGCACGGCCGCCAGGCCGTCCATGCCGCCGCGCAAGAGCACGAAGACGAAGCGGGCATCGTCGGGCGCGGCGTTGCGTGCGGTCTGCGCCAGCGTGAGCTGCAAGGGTGCGGCGAAGGCTGCCGAAGCGGCGAGGAAGTGGCGGCGTGTGTTCATTTCGATGTTCCTATGCAGTCAGACCACGCACACGGACGAGTGAGAGACGGTAGCCGAGCGACCGCCGCGGAACTGGCTTTGCCAGGCCGCTGGCGGTGCCCCCTTGAGGGGGAGGCGGCGAAGCCGCTTCGGGGGTGATCTTCATTACCGGCGCTGGAATTCAGGGGATAGCAGTAGCAGTGCCAATGCCTGCGAGCCATCCGCCGCGCGTTCGATCTGCTTGGTGGTGTTGGGCGTGAGCAGAGGCCCGAGGCTCGATGCCGCGAGCGCGCGCGCATCGACCTGCGCGCCGATCCGATCGGCCACGCGTGTGGCCCATTCGACGCGTTTCCACACCGCGTCGGGGCCGAGCCATTCGGCCGCGGCATCCGGCCAGCCGGCGGGCGAGGGTGCCGCCTGCACGCGCTGGCCGAGCAGGCTCGTGCCGGCGTCGGGCTGGCGCTCAAAGGCTTTGGCACCGAGCCGCAGCACGCGCGCCGTCGACAGCACCATCTCTTCGGGCGACTTCAGCTTGGCCGGCGTTTCCAACCAGGCTTCGGGTGCATCGATCAGCACGCGATAGACGCTCGGCAGATCACCGTCACTGTTGCGAAAGGCCTGTGCCAGCCGATCGACCAGCGCTGGAGGCGGCTCGTCAGCGACGAAGTGGCGTGCCAGTTTGGTGGCGATGTGCGTGACTGTGGCCGGGTGGCGTGCCAATGCGTGCAGCACCTGCGTCAATCCGTCGGCGCCTTCGTTGACGCGCTGCCTGAGCACGGTCTTCGGGCCTGGTTCGTGCCACAGCCCCTCGAAGCGCGTCGGACTCGAATCGCCGAGCGGCGACAGCGCCTGGCCGGCGGCAAAGCGCCGTGCCGGCACCATGTCCGGCGCATAGGCGTAGACCGGCACGCGCCAGCCGGTCAGCACCGCGGCAAAGGCGGTGACGTCGGCTTGCGTGTACACACCGGCGCGCGAAGCTGCGGCGCCGAGCGTGTGCAGCTCGAACACCTCGCGCGCCAGGTTTTCGTTGAGGCCGGTGATGCGTGGGCCTTGGCCGTCGTCGTTGCGCGCAGCGGCGCGGGCGCGTTGCTGAACGACACGCGAGTGCGGCCCTGCGGACTGTTCGTTGTCGAGGTAGCGCAGCATGCCCGGGTGCATGACGGCGGCGCGCAGCAGGTCTTCGAAGCGGCCGGCGATGTGCGGACGGATGGCTTCGCGTTCGAACGCGCCGACGAGGCCACGCGCGCTGGCCTTGGCCATCGAGACGGTGAAATGGTTGGCCCAGAACAGCGCCAGCCGCTCCGCAAAGGGCCGCGTTGTCGTGGCGGCGGTTGTCATGCGGGCCCGCGTGTCGGCTTGCACGAGGGCGCGAAAGTGCTCGCCGAACTGTTGCTCCGTCGAGGCTGTGGTTTGCATCGCCTCAACTTCGCGGCGCTGCTTGCGCTGCTGCACGAACTCGGCGAATCGGCGCAGCCCGTCGCTGGCCGTGGGCAGCGCTTGACCCGCGGGCGCGATCTGCACGTCGGCCGGACCGATCTGCGCGGCCAGCCAGCCACGCGCATCGCCACGCACCGCATCGTATATTTGCGCTTCGCCGAGGCCGAAGCGGTGCGCCGCGATCGCGGCCTGCATCGCGGCCTGCAAGTTGCTGCTCATGCCGGACTCCCCATCTGCACGGAGAGCCTAACGGCAGCACACGACGCCGCGCTGGCGCGTGGCGTGATGTTTACCCAGCTTTACTTGGCCAGCAGCGAGTTCACTGCCGAAACGTCCGCCGGCTGCAGGTTGCCCGCAGCCTGGCGCAAGCGCAGGCTGTTGACGACGACGTCGTAGCGCGCCCTCGACAGATCGCGCTGTGTCGTGAAGAGCTGCGTCTGCGAATTGAGCACATCGAGGTTGACGCGCACGCCGACGCGGTAGCCGAGTTGCGTGGCTTCGAGCGCTAGCTTGCTCGACGACTCGGCAGCTTCGAGCGCCTTGACCTGGGCCTGGCCCGACTGCACGCCGAAGAAGACCTGGCGCGTGCTCTGCGCGACGCCGCGGCGCGCCGCGTCGAGGTTGTTGCGCGCCTGCTCCTGCAGCGAGAGCGTTTCCTTGACGCGGTTGTCGATCGCGCCACCGGAGTACAGGGGCACTGCGAGGCGCACACCCACCGAGGCGCTGGTGGTGTTGCCCGTGCTGCGTTGAAATTCGGGGAAGCTGCCGGTGGCGCGATTGCCGCCGAGCGAACCTTCGAGCTTGACCGTCGGCAGATGCCCGGCCTTGGCCTTGTCGTTTTCGATCTGCGCGATGTCGAAGCCCAGTTGCGCCTTGCGGACCGCCGGTGCCTGGTCGGTCAGGGCGACCCAATCGTCGACAGACGCCGGTTGCGTTGCCGGCAGCGCAACCGGCGCAGCCAGCGGCTTGGGCTGCACGTTGACGCGGCCGACGAGCTGGTCGAGCGCGATGCGCTTGGTGCGCAGGTCGTTGTCGGCGGCGATCTCCTGCGCCGTGGCCAGGTCGAATCGCGCCTGCGCTTCGCGGGTGTCGGTGATCGTCGCCGTGCCGACTTCGAAGTTGCGCTTCGCCGACGCGAGCTGCTCACCGATGGCCTTCTTGTTGGCCTGCGCGGTGGTCAGCGCATCCTGCGCGGCCAGCACGTCGAAGTAGTTCTGCGCCAGGCGAACGATCAACTCCTGCTCGGCGGTCTGCAGATCGGCCTGGGCGACCGCCAGCGATTTCTCGGCCTGCGACATCGTCGCTGCGTTGGCGCGATTGAACAGCCACTGCTCGGCGGCCAGGCCGGCTTGCAAGGTGTTGGTGTTCTTGCGCGAGGTCGAGGGCGGATCGGTTTCGGCGCGGGAGCCGACCGCGTTCAGGCCCACCGTCGGCCGGCCGAGCGCCTTGGCCTGTTCGGCTCGGTACACGGCCGAGTCGGCCAGCGCGCGCGCGGCAAGGTACGTGGCGTCATAGGCTCGCGCGGCCTCGTAGAGCTCTTGCAGACTCTGCGCGCGCGCCGGCAGCGCAGCGAACATGGCAAGGGCCAGCAGAGTGGGCAGGGGACGGATCATGGTGAGCATCTTTCCTGGCGAAATGAAGCAGCGTGCTTTGTAGTGCAGGGCGCGGCGGGCGCCCAGGGCTTTGCGACAGACTGCGCGCTGGCGAGCGCCGAATGCAGGTCAGGCATCAGAAGTGGAATCGTGTCGGCTCGCCGAAGCCATCGAGGCGCGGCGCCACCGTATCGAACAGCTCGACGCGCTTGTATTGCTGCTCGGCGATGCGCGTGATGAGCAAGGCGCGCATCACCGGCTCCTGGCCGACGATGGCGACCAGCCGGCCACCGACCTTCAATTGCGCAAGCAGCGCCGCCGGCACGTCGGCCACCGAGCCGGAGAGCACGATGGCGTCGAACGGCGCCTGCGCCGCGAGCCCCTTGGCGCCGTCGGCCTCGATGACCTGCGCCTTGCCGATGCCGGCGCGCTGCAGGTTCGCGCGCGCCATCGCGGCCAGCGCGGGGCGAATCTCGAGGGTCGTCACGCGCGCGGCCTGATGTGCCATCAGCGCCGCCATGTATCCCGAACCGGCGCCGACTTCGAGCACGCTCTCGGCGGGTTGCAGGCGCAGTTCCTGCAGCAACCGCGCCTCGACGCGCGGGGCGAGCATGCACTGGTGGTCAGGCAGCGGCACTTCGGTGTCGATGAAGGCCAGCGCGCGGTAGGCCGGCGGCACGAACTCTTCGCGATGCACCGCCGCCAGCAGCGAGAGCACACCCTGATCGAGCACTTCCCACGGGCGGATCTGCTGCTCGATCATGTTGAAGCGGGCTTGTTCGACGTTCATGGCGTGTGTTGTTTTTGGTAGCGCAGCGATTCTAGGCGGGGGCTTGGCGCAGTCCGTGCACGACCAGGTCCACATGCTCCGCAATGAAGCGCTGGCCGTCGATCTGGTGTTGCGTGCACGCCGACAGGCCATGCTTGTGCACGCACAGCATCACCATCGGCAGTACGAGCGAGTGCACCGTGCTTTCGACATCGACGGCCCGGAATTCACCGCTGGCGATGCCGCGCGCGATGATGCTGCCGATCAGCGCCGAGCCCGGCTCGATGACCTGCTGGAGGTAGTACTCGGCGATCTCGGGGAAGTTGCGCATCTCCGACACCAGGATCTTGAAGACACCCGAAGCGGGGCTGGCGTACGTCTCTTGCCACCAGCGCACGAGCAGGCTCTCCAGCAACGGCGCCATCTTGCCGTCCCAGGCTTGCACCTGCTGCGCGGTGTCGGCGATGCGCGACGTGAGGTTGCGCACGATCACCGCCTTGAACAACTCTTCCTTGCTCGGGTAGTACAGATAGAGCGTCCCCTTGGACACGCCGGCGCGCTGCGCCACTTCCTCGGCGCGCGTCGACGCGAAGCCCTTCTCGACGAAGAGTTCCAGCGCGGCGTCGAGCAGCTCCAGCGGCCGCGCATCTTTGCGCCGCTGGCGTTGTGTGGTGGCGGCGGGAGGCATTTTCAACTACTGACCGATGAGTCAGTAATGTAGAGGCGCCCGCGTCACCGGTCAATGCGAGCCGTGCAAGACCTTGATCCAGTGCAAGATGAGCCGCCTCAATTGTAGAAATGAGTCCCGATGCCCGCTGCCGCTCGACTGTCACGCCGCCACCTGCTCGTAGCCGCCGGCTTGGGCTTGCTGTGCGGGTGCGCCAGCATCGACCCGCGCCACGTGACGCTGTCTGCTGCTGAAGTCCAGGCGCGCGTGGCGCGCCAGTTCCCGCGCCAGCAGCGGTTGATGGAGCTGCTCGACGTGAGTCTGGCCAACCCCGTGGTCAGGCTGGTGCCGGAACGCAACCGCATGGCGACGACGATGGACCTGCAGGCCAGCGAGCGACTCTCCGGACGTGCGCTGCGCGGCAGCCTCGCGATCGACCACGGCCTGCGCTTCGAGCCGAGCGATGCGACGGTGCGCCTGGCCAACGTCAAGGTAGAAGGCGTGAAGCTCGAACTCGCCGGCACGCCGCTCAGCGGCCAGGCTGCGCGCCTTGCGGCGCTGCTCGCTGAGCGGGTGCTCGATGACTTCGTGATCTACCGCGTCAGCGACGAGAAGCGACAGTCGCTGGCGCGTGCCGGCGTGAACAATGCCGACGTCGCCGTGACTGCGAACGGCATCGAACTGAGGTTCTCCTCAACTCGCTGAGTATCATCCGCGCCTTTGTCGGGCGAGGGGCGGCTGTGGATTGGATGGTGCTGGTCAAGGCCGCCGTGATGGGTGTCGTCGAAGGACTGACCGAGTTCCTGCCGATTTCGTCGACCGGCCACCTGATCCTTGCGGCGTCGCTGCTCGACTTCACCGGGCCGATGGTCAAGGTCTTCGACGTGGCGATCCAGACCGGCGCGATGCTCGCCGTGATCGTCGAATACCGCCGCCGATTCGTCGATACCCTGTCGGGCATCACCAGCCAGCCGGTGGCGCAGCGCTTTGCGCGCAACGTGCTGATCGCGTTCTGCCCCGCGGTCGTGGCCGGCCTGGCGTTCGGCGGTCTGATCAAGACGCACCTGTTCCACCCGGTGCCGGTGGCGCTGGCTTTCATCGTCGGTGGCGTCATCATCTTGTGGGTCGAGCGCCGGCATCGCGCCGACTACGGCGAGCGCGACCTCGAAGGCCGGCGCCAGGCGCGTGTTGAAACGGTCGATGACATGAGCGCGATGGACGCGCTCAAGGTCGGCCTCGTGCAATGCCTGGCGCTGATCCCGGGCACCAGCCGTTCGGGCGCGACGATCATCGGTGCGATGGTCTTCGGCTTTTCGCGCAAGGCGGCTGCCGAGTTCAGCTTTTTCCTCGCCGTGCCGACGCTGATCGGCGCTGGCGCCTACTCGGTGTGGAAGGACCGCGCGGCGCTGTCGGTGTCCGACTGGCCGGCGTTTGCTGTCGGTACGGTGTTCGCTTTCTTCAGCGCCTGGCTGTGCATCCGCTGGTTGATCCGCTTCGTGTCGAGCCATGACTTCACGGCGTTCGCTTGGTACCGGATCGTCTTCGGTGGCCTCGTACTGCTCACGTCCTACACCGGCTGGGTGACGTGGCGCGCGTGAATGAGTCCACCCCCGAAGCGCCTGCGGCGCCTCTCCCTCAAGGGGGCAACGCCAGCGGACCGGCGGAGCCGGATCCGCGGCGTTTGCTGGGCCTCCTGCTGTGCATGAGTTCGATGCGGCAAACGCATCACTGCGACGCGGCGCTTCGGTAGCATTTCCGCTCCAATTTCGGAGATGCGCATGCTGCAACTGGTGATCGGCAACAAGAACTATTCGTCGTGGTCGATGCGGCCGTGGGTGCTGCTGCGTCAGTTCGACATCGCCTTCGAAGAGATCAAGCTGCGCTTCGACACGCTGACGTACTCGCCGGACTCGGCGTTCTACCGCGCGCTGGCGCGCTACACACCGGTCAAGAAAGTGCCGGTGCTGCTGATCGACGGATTTGCGGTCTGGGATACGTTGGCGATCGCCGAAGCGCTGGCTGACCGCCACCCCGAGCTGCCGCTGTGGCCTCGCGAGCCGCTGCAACGCGCACGCGCGCGCAGCCTGTGTGCCGAAATGCATGCCGGCTTCGGCGCCTTGCGCAGCCACTGCACGATGAACATCGAGGCCTCGTTGCCCGAGGTCGGCGCGCGCGTGCTGGCCGAACAGGCCGGCGTGCGCGCTGACCTGGCGCGCATCGATGCCATGTGGTCGGAGCAGGTCGCTGCGAGCGGTGGGCCGTTTCTCTTTGGTGCGTTCAGCATCGCCGACGCGTACTACGCGCCGGTGGTGTCGCGCCTGCGCACGTACGGCCTGCCGCTGTCGGCCACGGCGCGCAGCCTACGCCGATCGCGTGTGGGCGGCGCCGGGTGTGGCGGCATGGGTGGACGAGGCCTTGGCCGAGAAGGACTACCTCGACTTCGAAGAGCCGTACCGCAAGTCGCGCGACTAGCCTCGCTTGTTGAAGACCAAGTCCCACACGCCGTGACCGAGTGCCAGGCCGCGGTTCTCGAATTTGGTCAGCGGCCGGTAGTCGGGGCGGGCAGCGTAGCCGCCGGCCGTGTTGATCAACGAGGGCTCGGCCGACAGCACCTCCAGCATCTGCTCGGCATAGGGCTGCCAGTCGGTGGCGCAGTGCAGCGTGCCACCGGGTGCGAGGCGTGAGGCGAGCAGCGCGACGAACGGCGGCTGGATCAGCCGCCGCTTCCAATGCCGCTTCTTCGGCCACGGATCGGGGAAGAAGACGTGGATGGCAGCGAGCGTCGAAGGCGCGATCATGTCGCGCAGCACCTCGACCGCGTCGTGCTGCACGATGCGCAGGTTGGCCAGTTGCTGTTCGTCGATGCGCTGCAGCAGTGCGCCGACGCCCGGCTCGTGGACCTCGATGCCAAGGAAGTCGTCGTCCGCTCGCGCCGCGGCAATTGCCGCCGTGGCCTGGCCCATGCCGAAGCCGATCTCGACGACCAGCGGCGCTTGCCGGCCGAAGACTTGCGCGGCGTCGAGCGGTGCGGCCGAGAACGGCAGCACGTAGCGTGGCGCCAGTTCGCGCAGCGCGCGCACCTGCCCGCTGCCCATGCGGCCGGCGCGCAGCACGAAGCTCTTGATGCCGCGGTGCGCGGCGAGACTCTGGTGGTGGAGGACGTCATCGGCCGCGCATTGTGGCGCGGCCGACCGAGGTCATTGCCAGCGGTGCAGACCGACGCCGGGCACGAAGTTCGTCGCATCGACACTCTTGGCGGTGAGCGCGGCGCGAATCGCCGACAGGTCGTAGTGGAACTTCTGCAAGCCGAGGTTGAGGGTCACGCTCGGTACCGTGTCCGAGACGATGTGGCCGTACAGCATCGGCATGGCCGGGCCGCCGGCAAGGCCAGGGACCGCGATGCCGTCGGACATGGTCATGTTGCCACTGGCGTCCTTGACGACGAGATAGACCACCGGATCGATACCGGTGTAGTCGACCGCGAAGCCGTAGTAGTCGGTGGCTCCCTTGTCGAAGTCTGGGCTGAACGTGCCGCCGACGTAGTTGAGATCGCGGAAGACGCCGCCGACGGAGTTGATCGCCAGCGAAGGCGGCGTGCCGTTGTAGGGGAAACTGGCTTCGCTCGGGTCCACGAAGCAGCAGTACGGGATTGATCATGCTGCCCGGCCGTGATGATGCCCTGGCCGACGTTCTGCAGCACGGCTGACAGGCGGTGCGATTCGAAGTAGCGGAACTCACCGGGCGCGACGCCGATGTTGGCCCGCGCCGCGCGCTTTTCGCAGCGCTCGCTGGCGCCGATAGGGGCTCGTATAGACCGGGTCCGAGAAGATGCCCTGGTGTTGCACGCACTCCAGATTGAGCTCGCTGGTGAAGATTGTTGACAGGCCGTCGTCGCTGAACACCAGGCCGCGACTGGTGACACCGGGCTCCGTGACCAGATGGCTGCGCACGGGCAGGTTGCCGGGGTTCGCGTTGTCGGCCAGGATGGGGTTCTTTCCCAGATCGGCTTCGGCGCCATCGGACAGGCCGTCGCCGTCGGTGTCAGCGTTGCCGGGGTCGGTGCCGAGTGTCTGTCTCCTGGTCATAGGTCAGGCCGTCGCCGTCGTGATCGCTGTTGTCGCCGGCGGCAGCCACCAGCAGACCGCACCCGCGTTTCGCCATAGCGGCCGTTCTGCGGATTGACGACGCTGGCGGTCAGCACATGCTCGCCGGTACCGAGCGCCGTCATCAGCGGCGTGTCGATCGTGATCGACGCGCCGCTGCCTCGCGAGGTGCCGAGCTCATCGGTCCACGTGATGGCGCCGGCAGCGGCGTTGGTGGGCGTGACCGCGATCGCACGGAACGGCGCGGCGTCATCCAGGCGCATCACGGCGCGGTCGCCATGGGTCGGCGTCAGCGTCGGCAGCGACGCCGGCCCGCTCGCCGCTGGCCATTGCGGATTGAAGCCGACGGCGCCTTGCAGGCGGTTGGCGCGCAGCAGCGACAGCACGGCCCCGGTGGCGTAGGTGTAGGGGCGCGTGAGCTGGTCGCTGCCGGTGTTGATCGAGACGCGCGGGCCGTTGCTGCCGTCGCCGCTGCCCCAGGCGTAGATCGACAAGGCGGCAGCCGGCGCCGCCGACTGCCAGCGGTAGATGACGCATGGCGCAGCAGCCGCCAGGCCGCTGCAAGCACTCGGGTTGGCACTTGCCGGCGCGATCACGCTCACCGCCGGATACGCAGAGCGCAGATCGACCGCGAAGCCGAACACGTTGCCGGTGCCGGCGGGGTTGCTGACCATGGCACCAGCGCCGTCCTTCGTCAGCAACACACTACCGCTGACCACGAGCGTGTCGGCACGTGGCACGAAGCCGCCTGTGGGCGGCTCGGTGTCGGCCGTGGCGCTGATCCCCAGCACCACGTTGGCCGCCTGCGAGCGTGTGGCCTCGAAGTAGTAGAAGCTGCCTTCGCCCAGGGCCACCGCCACGTCTGACTTGGCGCCAGCTTGCGCAGTGCCGAGAAAGCATGCCGACAGGCCGTTGGTGCTGAGCTCGACGCTCGACGCAGCAGCGCCCACCGGCGTCGCGAACTTCACCGTCGAGCTGGCGGCCGGCGTCGGGTCGATGCAGCGCGACACCGGCGGCGGTGGAGGCGGAGGAGGGGGCGGAGGCGGTGGTGCGGTACCGCCACCACCGCTGCCGCCACCACCGCCGCAAGCGACGAGCACGGCCGTGGACATCGTCGCTGCGAACGCCGCGAGCAGACGTAGACGCAGGCGCTGGCTGCCGGGTGTCGGCGAAGCGTCCTGATGCATCGGCGAGAAGGCGTCTACCAGCGGTGGATGCCGACGCCACCGGCCATCTCGCCTGCAGTTGACGCCGCCGCGTGCGGTGATCGCGGCACGCACGTCGGCGAGCGGGTAGTGGAAATTCTGCAGGCCGAGGTTGATGGCCGCATGCGGCCCCGTGCCGCTGACCGGATGGCCGTGCAGCATCGGCATCGCCGGCGCGCCGAGGAAGGGCCGGGATCAAGCGCTCGCGAGACGATCATGTTGCCGAGGCCGTCGAGTCCGACGACATAGACCAACGGATTGGCACCGCGATAGTCCACCGCAAAGCCGTAGAACTCGGTTTGCGTCGAGATCGAATCCGGGCCTGGAGCGAACGGCGTATCCACCTGGACAAGGCGCGCGAACACGCCGCCGGTCGCGTTGACGGTCATTGACGGCGGCGTGATGTTGGCTGACCGTTCGGCGCAGCGCGGCGAACCGCTGACGTAGTTGGCGTAGTCGGCGTCGCCCGGATCGATGTAGCAGCAGTACGGGTCGATCTGCGCCGACGGCGTGATGATGCCTTGGCCGATATTGGGCAGTGGACTGCCGCCCAAGCGGCGCGTCTCGAAGTAGCGGAACTCGCCCGGCGCACGCCGACGTTTGCGCGCACCGCGCGCTTGCGGCAGCGCTCGAGGTAAGGCCCGCCGACCGGGTCGACGGCGCTGCCGCGGTAAATCGCGTTGTCGAACGGTGCCGTCCCGGCGACGCAGGCGGCGTTGAGTTCGTCGCCGAAGGTGATCGACAGGCCATCGGCCTCGATGCGCACGCCCGCGCTCATGCTCGGCTCGCTCGCCATCAGGCTGCGCGAGGGCCACGGCGTCGCCGGGTCCGGGCTGGTGAACGTGTTGTCGGCCAGCACCGGGTTCTTGCCCAGGCCGCCCTCGGCACCGTCGGCCAAGCCGTCACCGTCGGTGTCGGCGTTGCCCGGTTGTGTGCCTGCCGCCTTTTCCTCGTCGTATGTCAGGCCGTCGTTGTCGTCGTCGCTATTGGCGCCCTCGGCCAGAACAAGCAGGCTGAACGACGTTTCGGCGGAACGGCCGTTGGCTGGGTTGGTGATGCTGGCGGTCAGCGTGTGTTCGCCCACGGTCAACGCGGTGGCCGCGGGGTTGAGCGGCAGGGTGTTGCCACTGCCACGCGACGTGCCCGCCTCGTCTTTCCAGGCGACGGTGCCGGTGCTTGGATTTCCGCCCACCGTAACGGCAAAGGAGGCCGGCAGCGGCGTTGCATCGCCCTTGCGCACGACCGCGCGGGTGGCGCCCTGCGCCGACAGCGTCGGTGGTGTTTGATCGATCGGCGGATCGCCGCCGCCGCCACCGCCGCAGGCAAAGAGCGCAGCGGTGCAAAGGGTTGCGGCAAGTAGGCGAAGAGGGGTGGCGTTCATGGTGGACAAGTTTATGGGTTGTGAGCACAAATGACGTGACGGGCCGTGACCGCGTGGGCCGCGAGCGACAAACAGTGCACACTTGGCTGGCATAAACTCCACCGGCGCGGGTGTAGTTCAATGGCAGAACGGCAGCTTCCCAAGCTTCATACAGGGGTTCGATTCCCCTCACCCGCTCCAACCCACATCGTCCGCCATCGCCGTCAAGGCCTTCCCTGACCATCGATGAGCCGCCATGAGCCCATCCGCAATCACCAAACCTTCTGCCACGATGCTCGCCGTGGGCCTGGACGTCCCGGGCGCCAGCTGCTGCACCACGCTCGATGAAGCGGCGACGCACCTGCGCGAGATTGCGTTCGAATCGATGCTCGCTGCCGTGCCAGCGGCCGACCTGCTGGCCTGGCCTGCGTTGTCGCACGCCGTGCTCGACACGGCCGTGGTGGCCGTCTTGCCGACGGCCCCTGACTCAGCGACCCAACACTTGCTGCTGGAGCGCGGCGTCCAAGACATCGTCGTGCCCAGCGACGCGCCGGCCGACGCGTTGCGCCGCCGCCTCGAGATCGCTCTGCAGCGCAAGGCGCTCGATCGCATCGCACGCAAGGCCTTTGCCACCGATCTGGCCACGGGTTTGCCGAATCACACGCAGTTGCTCGAACACATGACGCACCTGGTGGCGCTGCGCGAGCGCGAGCCGGCGCCGATGGCGGTGATCGCGCTGCGCGTCGAAGGTCTGGCGGCCGCGCGCGACACGCTCGGTCTGGAGTCGTCGAACGTGCTGCGGCGCAAGGTCGCGGTGCGCCTGCGGGCGTCCTTGCGTGCCAGTGATGTCGTGGCTTCGATCGGCAACGATGCGTTCGTCGTGCTGCTGGCCTGGATCGACGCGCTCGCCGACGGCCAGCGCGTCGCCAAGAAGCTCGTCGATGCCCTGCACCAGCCGTTCTCGGTGGCCGGCAACGACCTTGCCGTGACTGTCCACGCCGGCCTGGCGCTGTATCCGGAGCATGGCAAGACCGCCGATGCGCTGCTGCGGCGCTCGGTGGGGCAGGCGGCGAGCCTGGTGTCGATGGGTGGCGAGGGCATCGGCACTGTTGTCGAACGCGGCCGCGACGCAGCAGCGAACGACAACAGCTGACGACCCCGCGCTCGCTGTGCGAGCACTCCCCAGAGGGGAGGCTCGGGCCGGACGTTTGGGAGCGGCCCGGCGCTGGCCCGAGCGCCTTCGGCGATGAGACGGCGAGGCCCGCTGCGATAATTCGCTGCATGAAAGCCTCCGAAATCCGTTCCACGTTCCTGTCGTTCTTCGAGAGCAAGGGCCACGCCGTCGTCGCTTCTTCGCCCGTTGTGCCCGGCGACGACCCGACGCTGCTGTTCACCAACGCCGGCATGAACCAGTTCAAGGACGTGTTCCTCGGCTTCGACAAGCGCTCGTACAACCGCGCGGCCACGGCACAGAAGTGCATCCGTGCCGGCGGCAAGCACAACGATCTGGAGAACGTCGGCTACACCGCGCGCCACCTGACGTTTTTCGAGATGCTGGGCAATTTCAGCTTCGGCGACTATTTCAAGCATGACGCGATCCAGTACGCCTGGGAGTTGCTGACCGTCCACTTCAAGCTGCCGAAGGAAAAACTCTGGGCGACGGTCTACGCCGAAGACGACGAGGCCTACGACATCTGGTTGAAGGTCATCGGGCTGCCGGCCGAGCGCATCGTGCGCATCGGCGACAACAAAGGCGCCCGCTACATGTCCGACAACTTCTGGATGATGGGCGACACGGGGCCGTGCGGCCCGTGCTCCGAAATCTTCTACGACCACGGGCCGGCGGTGGAGGGCGGTCCTCCGGGCTCGCCCGAGCAGGACGGCGACCGCTACGTCGAGATCTGGAACAACGTCTTCATGCAGTTCAACCGCACCGAAGACGGTGTGATGCACAAGCTGCCCAAGCCGAGCGTCGACACCGGCATGGGGCTGGAGCGCCTCTCCACCGTGCTGCAGGGCGTGCACACGGTGTTCCAGATCGATCTGTTCATGCGCCTGCTCGATGCGGCGAAGAAGGCGGTCGATGCTGCCGGCGGCGGCGACTGCGATCGCGAATCGCCTTCGCTGAAGGTCATCGCCGACCACATCCGCTCGTGCGCGTTCACCGTCACCGACGGCGTGATCCCCGGCAACGAAGGCCGCGGCTACGTGCTGCGCCGCATTGCGCGGCGCGCGATCCGCCATGGCTACAAGCTCGGTGCGCGCAAGCCGTTTTTCCATGCGCTGGTCTCGACCTTGGCGGCCGAGATGGGCGATGCCTATCCCGAAATGCGGCGCGATGCGCTGCGTGTGACCGAAGTGCTGCGGCAGGAAGAAGAGCGCTTCTTTCAGACGATTGCCAACGGGATGGAGATCCTCGAGACGGCATTGGCCGGTGGCACGAAACAGATCGATGGCGAACTCGCTTTCAAGCTGCACGACACCTTCGGCTTCCCGCTTGACCTCACGGCCGACGTCTGCCGCGAGCGCGGCGTCACGGTCGATGAAGCCGGCTTCAATACCGCGATGCAACGCCAGCGCGAGCAGGCGCGTGCGGCGGGCAAGTTCAAGCTGGCGCAGGGCCTGGCCTACAGCGGCGTCGACACCGCGTTCGACGGCTACGAGCATCTGACGGTCGAGGGTTCCAAGGTCACGGCGCTGTATGTCGATGGCGCGTCGGTCAAGCAGGCCAAGGCCGGTGACGATGTCGTCATCGTGCTCGACAAGACACCGTTCTACGCTGAGAGCGGCGGCCAGGTCGGCGATGCCGGCGAGTTGCGCAATGCGACGACGCGCGTCGTCGTCGAAGACACGACGAAGGTCCAGGCGGCGGTGCACGGCCACCAGGGCCGTGTCGTCGAAGGTGACGTGAAGGTTGGCGACGTATTCGCGGCGCGTGTCAACGCCGAGCAGCGCGCCAAGACCGTGCGCAATCACAGCGCGACACACCTGATGCACAAGGCGCTGCGCGAGGTGCTGGGCGCGCATGTGGCGCAGAAAGGCTCGCTCGTCAATGCCGAGCGCACGCGTTTCGACTTCAGCCACAACGCGCCGGTGACGGACGAGCAGGTCGCGAAGATCGAGGCCCTGGTCAACGCCGAGGTGCTGGCCAATGCGGCCACGCACGCGCGGGTGATGGGCATCGACGATGCACAGAAGTCCGGCGCGATGATGCTGTTCGGCGAGAAGTACGGCGACACGGTGCGCGTGCTCGACATCGGTTCGTCACGCGAACTTTGTGGCGGCACGCATGTGCAGCGCACTGGCGACATCGGCTTGTTCAAGGTGGTCGCCGAAGGCGGTGTCGCCGCCGGCGTGCGCCGCATCGAAGCGGTGACGGGCGACAACGCGCTCGCGTACTTGCAGCAACTCGAAAACACCGTCGGCAGCGTGGCCGCGTCGCTGAAGGTCACGCCGGCCGAAGATCGGCGCGCGCGTGACGAGCGTGCTCGACCAGGTGCGCGCGCTCGAAAAGGAGATCGCGCAACTCAAGGGCAAGCTGGCTTCATCGCAGGGTGACGAACTGCTCGCGCAAGCGGTCGACGTCAAAGGCATCAAGGTCCTCGCCGCCACGCTCGATGGCGCTGATGCGAAGACATTGCGCGAGACGATGGACAAGCTGAAAGACAAGCTGAAGAGCGCGGCGATCGTGTTGGCCGCGGTGGACGGCGGCAAGGTGCAGATTGCCGCCGGTGTCACGGCCGATCACACGGCCAAGGTCAAGGCCGGCGAGCTCGTCAACTTCGTTGCCCAGCAGGTCGGCGGCAAGGGCGGCGGCAAGGCCGACATGGCGATGGCCGGCGGCACCGATGCGGCCGGATTGCCGAAAGCGCTGGCGTCGGTGGCGGCGTGGGTCGGTGAACGCGCCTAAGCCGACCATCGTCATCCGACGCCCGCGTCCAGAGGACGCGGCGGCGATGGTTGCGATCATGGGCGACCTCGATGTGCTGCCCGGCCTGCTGCAGTTGCCCTACGCCACCGAGGCGGCGTGGAAGAAACGCATCGACGAGATGCCGACCGGGCCAACCACGGCCGAGCTGTTCATCGTCGCCGAGCGGGGTGGCCACGTCGTCGGCAACGCGGGCGTGCATCCGGTGGCGCATGTGCGGCGCCGCCACGCCGCCGGCATCGGCATGGCGGTGGCGCGCGACGCGCAGGGCCAGGGCGTGGGCAGCGCGCTGATGGCCGCGATCATCGACTGGGCCGACAACTGGGCCCAACTGCTGCGCCTCGAATTGACCGTCTACACCGACAACCAGGCCGGCCTGGCGCTGTACCGCAAGTTCGGCTTCGTGGCCGAGGGCACGCACCGGGCGTATGCGCTGCGCGATGGGGTGTATGTGGATGCGGTGTGCATGGCGCGGTTGCATCCGAAGCCGCCGCGGTTGGCGTGAGGCGGCACACCGTTGCACGCCGCGGCGTTTGCGCCTCTCAGGCCCAGTAACCGGCTCTCCAGGAGGCAGATGGATGACCGAAGAACGCTACCCGGAGAATTTGGCTGTCTCGCTTGCGGACTTCGTTGCTTGTGGTTGGAAGCAGACGCTAGAGCAAGCGTCGCGTGAGGGCTATCCCGCAATGTGGCAGGCTCTTTCGGCGGCTGCACGCAGCGCGATTGAACAAGGTCGTAACGATCACGGAAAGGTGCTCTGGTTGCTTGCTGATGCCTGCTCGATGATGCTTTCGCCATCGAGTCCGAACGAACCATTCAAACCGTACGCCGTTTTCCACGATCGCCGTTCGGTGATTCCGGACGATCTGCTTGATGCTGATATCACGTTCTTCGCGCAGATTATCGATGCGGTAGATGACATTTGGCTGAAGGCGCGACTTGCCGATCTGGTGTGGCTTAAAGGCAAGCCTCGCAATCCTGCGTTCGCGCTCACGGCCATTGACGCCTACCGTAGCCTTCCACTCGACATCGACACATGGATACGCGGCGGCCGTAGTTGCTGGTCGAGAGCCATTAGCTTGGCGAAGATGCTTCGCGCAGGTGCTAGCGACAGGCTACAGCAAATCGGGGCGTCGGTCGTGGCTTCATTCAACGCGGCAACTCGGGCCGACGGTTTCCTTGCACTGTGGTTGGCCGACGTTCTGCGATCGAACGGACTGGGATATGGACACCAAGCCGATGTGGCAATGAGGCTGGAAGCCCTAGCCGTTCAGTTCGATGGTGAAGGCGACCTGCACAGGGCGAGGGCATATTTTTCTGCTGCTGCCGACTGGCACGGAGCAATCCCAGACGAAATCAAGGCGGCTGAAATGCTGGTGGCCGTCGCCGAAGGCTGGGTCAAGGAAGCCGTCGCACGATCCGCATCGGAAAAGCCGATGCACATGATGGCTGCGAGCTTCTACGAGAACGCCATTCAGTCGTATCGAATGATTCCTCGGACCGAGCGGGCCACGCACAGAGTGGACGAGCGGGTCGCCGAGCTACGAACTCATCTGAATGAGTCTGGGGAGAAGTCGCTTGGAGAGATGGGTCTCATCCGCACACCCGGTGTCAACATCGCCGATATCGTCGAGAACGCACGGAAGTCCGTGACCGGCAAGTCTGCGCAAGAGGCGTTGCTCGCATTCGTAAACCTGCATCGCGGCGCGGACGAGGAAGGACTTCGCAACAGCGCGTTGGACAGGATGCGTGAGTTTCCCTTGCAGGCGCTTTTTGCCGCGACGGTGATGAGTCGCGATGGTCGTGTCATCGCCAAGCGCCCTGCGTTGAGTCTGGGCGGCGGGCCGACAGAAGCCGATGACACGGCGATCCGCGTTGAGATGATCCGCGACTACGGCATCTTGGTCAGCATCGTTGTCCAAGGTGACATCTGGCCCGCCCTAGAAGTTCTCTTGCTGGAACATCGCTTGCGAGAGGCCGAGTTCGTCGATCTGGCCCGACATTCCCCTATCGTTCCGAAAGAGCGTGCGGGGCTCTTCGGGAAGGCCCTGTTCGCCGGGTACGAACGCGACTTCGTCACCGCACTGCATCTACTCATCCCTCAGATCGAGCACTTGGTGCGGGTGCATCTCAAGCAGGCGGGGGCCAAGACTACTAATCTCGACAAGGATGGCATCGAGAATGAAAATGGCATGAGTACGCTGATGGAGCTACCGGAAGCCGAGCAGGTATTTGGAAAGGATCTCGTCTTCGAACTCAAGTCGTTGTTCTGCGATGCGTTTGGCCCCAACCTGCGCAATGAACTGGCTCATGGGCTGCTCGATGAGGACGGATGTCACTCACCGTTCGCAATCTACGCTTGGTGGCTGGCATTGCGGCTCACCTTCAACACGTGGTGGAACGCTGCGCGCAAGAGTACGGTGGCGGAGGACACGACAGGCTGAGCGCCGCGGCAAGCACTTCGACAAGCTCAGTGTGCACGGGGACTTTGGTGGCGCGACGATGCAGAAATTTTCACTCGCCTCACGCATAGTCGAGCGCGCTCGCCTTCCCCCAGAACACCCGATACGCATACACCGTATACAGCGCGATCGCCGGCACGGTGATCGCGCAGCCGATCAGGATCACGACCAGTGACTCGGTGGCGCTGGCCGACTGCCAGATCGTCAGCCGGTCGATGACGACATACGGGTACAGGCTGTAGGCCAGGCCGATGCCGCCGAGCGTGAACACGGTGACGACGAGGGCGAAGGGCAGCCAGCACAAGCTGCCCAGCACCTGGCGCGAGCGCAGCACCGCGAGCGTGCCGAACAGGCAGATCGCGCTCATCAGCGGAATCGCCGACAGCGCGATCAGCTGCGGAAACGCGAACCAGCGCTCGAACACGGTGCGGCTGACCCAGGGCGTGGCCAGCGAGATCAGCAGCAGCCCGAGCGCCACCGGCCCCCAGGCCTGCTGCCCCCAGGCTTGCGCGCGGCGCTGCAAATCGCCCTCGGTCTTCATCAGCAGCCAGCAGGCGCCGAGCAGCGTGTAGGCCGCGGGCAGGCACAGCGCGATCGCGGCGGCGAAGAGTGTGAACGTCCACCCTTCGGCGAAGCCGGTGATGTAGCGGCCGAGCATCCAGCCCTGAGCCAGCGAGGCCAGCATCGAGCCGGCGAAGAACGAGCGGTTCCACAACTTGCGATGCTCGTCGCGCGCCTTGACGCGGAAGTCGAAGGCCACGCCGCGCAGGATCAGGCCGACCAGCATCAGCGCGATCGGCAGGTAGAGCGCGGTCATGACCACGCCGTGCGCCTTCGGGAAGGCGATCAGCAGGATGCCGATGCCGAGCACGAGCCAGGTTTCGTTGGCGTCCCAGAATGGGCCGATCGAGGCCACCATCAGGTCTTTCTCGGCATCCGGTGCGCGCGGCAGCAGCATGCCGACGCCGAGGTCGAAGCCGTCGAGCACGACGTAGACGAACATCGACAGGCCCATCAGGCCGAGAAAGATCACAGGCAGCGCCTGCGGCCAGTCGATGTTCATGTCGTGGCTTGTGAGACTTCAACGGCCACGGCCTTCGACGAATGCATCGGCGGCTCCACGGCGGTCTTCACCGGATGCTCGGCCATGTACTTCAGCACCGCGATGTAGGCCGCGGTCAGCGCCAGGTACAGGGTGACGTACAGGGCCAGCGTGAAGGCGACGTGCGCGGCCGGCGTCGACGAGACCACGTCGGCGGTCTTGACCAGACCGAAGACGATGAACGGCTGTCGCCCGATTTCGGTGACGTACCAACCGGCCACGGTGGCGAGCCAGCCCGAGAACGTCATGGCGACGAACAGCCACAGCAGCGGCCGTGGCAATCCGTCGGCGCGCCAGCCGCGGCGCTTGTAGAGCCACAGGCCGAGCCAGCTTGTGAAGAGCATCAGCATGCCGGTGCCGACCATGATGCGAAAGCCGAAGAACAGCGGAGCGACAGGCGGGTGCGCGCCCTTGAAATCGTCGAGGCCCTGCAGTTCGCCGTCGGGGTCGTGGCGCAGGATCCAACTGGCCCCTTTGGGAATGCCCAGGGCGTAGCGGTTCGTGCGCGCTTGTTCGTCGGGCCAGGCGAAGAGCAGCAGCGGCGCGCCCTTCTCGGTTTTCCAGATGCCTTCCATCGCCGCGATCTTCTGCGGCTGGTGTTCGAGCGTGTTCAGGCCATGCATGTCGCCGACGACGATCTGCAGCAGGGATCAGCAGCGCGCCCAGCGTCAGCCCGGTGCGCAGCATCTTCGGCGTGGCGATGTTGGCGAAGCCGCGCAGCTGCTGCCACGCAGCGACGCCGGCGACGAGGAACGCCACCGTCAGCCCCGACGCGAGGAGCATGTGCGTGAAGCGGTACGGGAACGACGGGTTGAAGATGATCTCGAGCCATGACTGCACGAAGAACTCGCCGCCCTCGATGCGGTAGCCGGTGGGCGTCTGCATCCACGAGTTCAGCACCAGGATCCAGAACGCGCTGAGCGTGGTGCCGAAGGCGACGAGGAAGGTCGCCAGCAGGTGTACCTTCTCGCCGACGCGGCCGTGGCCGAACAGCATGATGCCGAGAAAGCCGGCTTCGAGGAAGAATGCCGTCAGCACCTCGTAGCCGAGCAGCGGCCCGGCGATGTTGCCGACGCGTTCCATGAAGCCCGGCCAGTTGGTGCCGAACTGGAAGCTCATCGTGATGCCGCTGACGACGCCGAGTGCGAAGGTCAGCGCGAATACCTTGGTCCAGAAGCGGTAAGCCATGAGCCAGGCCTCGTCGCGCGTGCGCAGCCAGCGCAGGCGGAAGAACAGCAGCACCCAGCCCAAGGCGATCGAGATCGTGGGGAACAGGATGTGGAATGTGATGTTCGCGGCGAACTGCATGCGCGCGAGAATCAGGGCATCCATCGGCTTGCTCGTCCTTCGGGTACATTGCGCGCCACCATGACAGCCCTGCAACTCGACGGCCGCCACATCGTGCTGGGTTTGTCCGGCGGCATCGCCTGCTACAAGGCGGCGGAACTGACACGCGAGTTGACCAAGGCCGGCGCCACTGTGCAAGTGGTGATGACGGAAGCGGCCGAAAAATTCATCGGCGCGGTGACGATGCAGGCTTTGTCGAACCGGCCGGTGGTCACGAGCCAGTGGGATGCGCGGCCAGACAACAACATGGCGCACATCAACTTCACCCGAGAGGCCCACGCGGTGCTGGTGGCGCCGGCCAGTGCGGACTTGATCGCCAAGTTGGCGCAGGGGCGTGCCGACGACTTGCTGTCGCTGCTGTGCCTGGCGCGGCGGATCGACGAGTGCCCGCTGCTGGTGGCGCCGGCGATGAACCGCGAGATGTGGGCGCACCCCGCCACGCAGCGCAACGTGGCGCAGATCGTGGCCGACGGCGCTGTCGTGCTCGGCCCAGGCTCCGGAGACCAGGCTTGCGGCGAAATCGGCGACGGCCGCATGCTCGAAGCGGCTGAGTTGTGCGATGCGCTGATCGCTTTCTTCCAGCCGAAGCTGCTGGCCGGGCGCAAGGTCCTGATCACCGCTGGCCCGACCTACGAAGCGATCGACCCGGTGCGAGGCATTACCAACCTGTCCTCCGGCAAGATGGGCTTTGCGATCGCGCGGGCCGCCGCAGAGGCGGGCGCAGCGGTCACGCTCGTCGCTGGGCCGGTGGCGCTGTCGACGCCGGCCGGCGTGCGCCGCGTCGACGTGCGCAGCGCGCGTCAGATGCATGACGCGGTGCTGCCGCTGGCGGTGCAGCACGACGTTTTTGTCGCCACCGCCGCGGTCGCGGACTGGCGGCCAACCGACGCCGCCGAACACAAGATCAAGAAGGCGCCGGGGCAGGGTGCACCGACGTTGGCGTTGATCGAGAACCCCGACATCCTGGCGGCGGTGGCTGCCTTGCCGAAGCGCCCCTACTGTGTCGGCTTTGCGGCCGAAAGCCACGAAGTCGAGCAGCATGCCCGCGCCAAGCTCGTGCGCAAGAACGTGCCGCTGATTGTCGGCAACCTCGGCCCCGCGACCTTCGGTCAGGACCACAACGCGTTGCTGCTGGTCGATGCCAGCGGCACGCGGGCACTGCCGCATGCCGACAAGTTGACGCTGGCGCGTCAGTTGATCGCTGAAATCTCGAGCCGACTCAACGCATGACCGTGATCGATGTTCGCGTACTCGACGCACGCATGGCGGAGCATCTGCCCGCCTACGCCACGCCCGGCAGCGCCGGCCTCGACCTGCGCGCCTGCCTTGACGCACCGTTGGTGCTCGCGCCGGGCCAGTCGCAACTCATTGCGACGGGGCTGTCGATTCACATCGGCGATCCGAACCTGTGCGCGATGCTGCTGCCGCGCTCCGGCCTCGGCCACAAACACGGCATCGTGCTCGGCAACCTTGTCGGACTGATCGACAGCGACTACCAGGGCCCGCTGATGGTGAGCTGCTGGAACCGCGCGCAGAGCGCGTTCACGATCGAGCCGATGGAGCGCATCGCGCAGATGGTGATCGTGCCTGTCGTGCAGGCGGCGTTCCGGCGCGTCGATGCGTTCGATGCCTCTTCGCGCGGCGAGGGTGGTTTCGGCTCGACTGGCAAGCGCTAGCCGCTCAGTCCACGACCTTGCTCGCTTCGTTCGAGTACGCGCTTTCATTGCCGCTGTCATCGACCGCGGTCACGGCGAAGTAGTAGTGGTTGCCGGGGCTCAAGCCGGTGACGACATAGGTTTCAACCGGTCCGACGGCGATGCCTGCACCTTTGGCCTGTGCGTAAGAGCGGGGCGCCAAGCCGTAGTACACGCGGTATCCCATGACTGCATCGTTGGCAGAGCCGGTCCAGTTCAAGGTCGCGCTTGCCGCACCCTGGTCCGAGCCGCCACCACCAAAGGCCATCAGCGCCCAGGGCAGTACAAGCCCCAGCAGTGAGGCCACTAAAGCTCGCGGCCAGCAAGTGAATCGTCCGTTCTCCATAGACAGCGCGCTGGACTTCCCGTCCTTGCGTCGGCTGCGACCCCTGCCACTACGGTACTGCGAAGCGCTGCCGCTGCGCAAGAGGACGAGCCCGCTGCGCGCCGCTTCAGGCCACTACTGCAAGCGGCTCGGCGACGGCATCAGGTTGGCCACGTCGAAGACGCCCGCGCTGACGCTGCCGGCCTCGACTTCGTCGTCGCTGGCCTCGCGCACATCGAGCACCTTGAGGTGCAGCCGCAAGGCCATGCCGGCCAACGGGTGGTTGCCGTCGAGCACGACGTGTGTCGGATAGACCTCGGTCACGGTGTAGATGGCATCGGCCGGCATGTCGGGCGTGGCGTGGCCGTCGGGCAGGCCTTCGAATCGCATGCCGGGCTCGACGCCGTCTGGGAACAGCGAGCGGTTCTCGAAGCAGACCAGCTCGCTGTCGTAGTCGCCGAAGGCATGTTCGGGTTCGAGGTGCAGATGCGCTTCGAAGCCGCTGGACTTGCCTTCGAGCGCCTCTTCGACCTTGGTCAGGAGGTCGTCGCCGCCGTAGAAAAATTCGACCGGCTCGGTCAGCTCGTCGATGTCGGCGCCCTGGGCGTCGGAGAGCTTCCATGTCAGCGCCACGACGCAAGGCTTGTGAATCGTCATCATGATGCGCCGATGGTACAGGGCGAGAATGCCGCCGATGATCGACACCGACCAGCCCACCCCTCTGCTCGGCGGCCTCTCACCGACGCGCTTCATGCGGCGCCATTGGCACAAGGCGCCGCTGCTGGTGCGCCAGGCGTGGCCGGGCATTGCCCCGCCATTGACTCGCAGCGAATTGTTCACACTGGCAGCGCGCGACAACGTGGAATCGCGGCTGATCGTGCGCGAGGGTCGCCATTGGGCGCTGCGCCAAGGCCCGCTGCCACGGCGCGGATTGCCGCCGCTCTCGCGACCGAACTGGACGCTGCTGGTGCAGGGGCTCGATCTGCACGTCGACGCCGCCCACGCGCTTCTGGCGCGCTTTCGTTTCGTGCCCGCGGCGCGGCTCGATGACCTGATGCTGTCGTACGCCAGCGATGGCGGCGGCGTCGGGCCGCACATCGACTCCTACGATGTGTTCCTGCTGCAGGTGTCGGGCCGCAGGCGTTGGCGTTACGGCCGCTGCGCGCAGCCGGTGCTGCGTGCCGGTGTGCCGTTGAAGATGCTGTCGCATTTCGAGCCGACCGAGTCGCACTTGCTCGAGCCCGGCGACATGCTCTACCTGCCGCCGGGTTGGGCACACGAGGGCACGGCGGTCGGTGCCGATTGCATGACGGCATCGGTCGGCTTTCGTGCGCCGACACGGGCTGAACTGGCCCGTGCACTGCTGGAGCGGTTGGCCGACGAGCTTGAGCGACGAGAAGTCACCGCGCTACCGCGACGCCGGGCAGCGGGCGACCGCGCAGCCGGGTGTCGTGCCGACCGCGTTGCGAGAATTTGCGCAGCGTTCGCTGGCGCGCGCGGTCGGCGAGCCCGGCGCCGCCCAGCGCGCGCTCGGCGAGTGGCTGACCGAGCCGAAAGCGCGCGTCTGGTTCGAACCCAACCCCAATGCACGCTTGCATGCCAACGCCGGCCTTGTTCTCGATCGGCGCACGCGCATGGCCTACGACGAGCGGCAGGTCTTCATCAACGGTGACTCGTTTCGTGCATCAGGCGCCGATGCCACGCGAGTGCGGCGGCTGGCCGACGGGCGGTCATTGAACGCCCCCGATGTGCGTGGTCTGAGCGCCGGCGCACGCGCATTGATTGCAGAATGGCTGCGTGCGGGCTGGTTGCACGTTCAGGAAGGAGAGCATCGCCATGCATGACGCCACCGCTGACGCCGACCGCGGCGCGCTGATCGACGGCCGCAGCGAGTTCACCCAGGCCGTGCGGCGCAGCCTCGCCCAGGCCTATCGTCAACGCGAGCGCGAGCTGTGCCTTGTCGACACCGATTTCGAGATCTGGCCGCTCGATGATGCCGCCGTGCTCGAGACGTTGAGCGCGTGGGCGCGCTTGCCCCAGCGCCGCCTGCTGATGGTCGGATCACGATTCGACACGATTCCCCGCCTGTTCTCACGCTTCACGGCGTGGCGCGGCACCTTCGCGCATGTGGTCGAGGCCTTCGCCACCGAAGTCGAGCCATCGCAGGTGCCGACCCTGCTGCTGGCCGGGCCGTCGAGCCTGATGCTGGCCGACCGTCTGCGCTGGCGGGGCCATGCGCTGAGAACCGACAAGGAGGTGGCCGACTGGCGCGAGGTCGTTGATGTATTGCTGCAACGCTCGGAGCCCGGATTCGGCGCCAACACCCTCGGCCTCTAGGGAATATCCCCAGGGGCGCTACAATCGAAGGCTAGGCAAAGCGGTATAGCAATCTCTCGCGAGACATCTCAAGAGGTCGACCGTTTGCCTTGACGGATACGCATATCAGCCGGATCCCAAGCCTACCGATTGTCGGTAAATCGTTCGACTCACCCAAGGAAAACTGCTCATGAACAAGTCGCTCGTCCTGGCCTCTTTGGTGGCCTCTGTTGCTCTGGCCGCTTGCGGCAAGAAGGAAGAAGCGGCCGCTCCGGCTGCTGTGCCGGCAGTGGTTGCGCCCGTGGCCGCCGCTGCTTCGGCCGCCGTGGTTGAGGCCGCTTCGGCCGCTGCTGCCGCAACGACGGCCGTCGGTGGCGCTGCTTCGGCTGCCGCCGATGCCGCTGCGACCGCAGCCAAGGATGCCGCTGGCAAGGCGGTTGATGCTGCCAAGGATGCCGCTGGCAAGGCTGCCGACGCCGCCAAGGACGCAGCCGGCAAGGCTGCCGACGCTGTCAAGAAGTAATCGGCACGCCGACCTGCTCTTGTGAAAAGCCGCCTTCGGGCGGCTTTTTCTTTGTCCGCGCTATGCCACGTCGATCCAGCCGCAGCCGGTGTCGCCGTCGGCCAGGTGCAGGGTCGGCATGCACCAGATCTGAGCCGCGCTGCGCAACGCCGACAGCGCGCGCGCCGGTTCGTTGTTGTGCCGGCTCAGGTGGGCGGCCACGACATGGCGCAGGCCGTCATGGCGGCAGGCCGCCAGCAGCGCGGTGGATTGCTCGTTGGCGAGATGGCCGCGCGCGCCACCGATGCGCCGCTTCAGCCACGCCGGGTACGGTCCCTCCTCGAGCATCGCGCGGTCGTGATTGCACTCGAGCAGCATCGCGTCGCAGCCTTGCAGCGCCGATGCCACCGCATCGGTTGGCTCGCCCAGGTCGGTGACGATGCCCAATCGCGCCTGCCCGGAATGGCAGACGAGTTGCAAAGGCTCTGCAGCGTCGTGCGGTACGGCGAACGGCAGCAATTCGAGCGTGCCGATCGTGATGGCGACGCCGTGGCACGCTGTGTTTGCAGGCAACGTGCCGTCGCCGGCACGCGCCACGGCCGCCGACCAAGTGCCCGCACTGGACCAGACCGGCGTGCCGTGGCGGCGCTGCAGTGCGAGAATGCCACCGAGGTGGTCGCTGTGTTCGTGGGTGACGAAGACGGCGTCGAGGTCGCCCGGCGTGCAGCCGCGTTCGGCCAACGCCGCCGTCAGGCGGCGCAGCGGCAAGCCGCAGTCGACCAGCAACCTTGTCGGGCGTTCGTGTTCGCCGCCTTGCGCTTCAACCAGCGTGGCATTGCCGCTGCTGCCGCTGGCCAAACTGGTGAAGCGCAGCACAGCGGTTGGCCGCGCTGCTACTTCAGGTCATCGACCAGCAACGCGACGATGCGCTGCCCCACATCGGTGGCTTCGGGTGCTCCCTGCGAGTTCTGCACCGTGACGTTGGTCTTGTCGCCTTCGCCCTTGACGGCGATGCGGTAGCGCACCGGTGCGGCGGCGTTGTCGGACTTGCCGAACGAGAAGAGCTTGCTGAAGAAGCCTTGCTCGGCAGCGGTGACAACATTCTTCGGATCGACGTAGCGCACGAAGTACAGGCCGCCTGCGCGGTCGCGGTCTTCGACGGTGAAGCCGCTGCGATCCAGGGCCAGGCCGACACGGCGCCAGGCGCGGTCGAAGCCTTCATCGACCTGCAGCGCTGGCTGGCCGGCGAAGACTCGGGCGCGCGCCGGACCTGTCGATGGCGTTGATGCGGCCTTGGCGAGAACCTCGCGCGCCGCTGTTTCCTTGGTGCCAAGCTTGACCATCAGTCGTGTCAGGAACTCGGCTTCGAGGCCCGGGTCGGTCGGTCGCGGCCCCCAGGCCGTGGTGCCGTCACGGTTCCGATCGCCAACGAACTCCTCGATCATGCCGCGGTGGCTGATGTAGACCTCGCTCTTGTCGCCGCTGCGCTCGACGCGGGTGCGATAGCGATCGCGCTCGCCGGTGTCGTAGAGGCTGTCGAGCACGCGGCCCACGCTGCGCCGCACGAAGTCCTGCGGGATCTTGGCGCGGTTCTCGGCCCAGTCGGTTTCCATCACGCCGGCCTGTGCGTTGTCGATGACGAGGTTGAAGCCACGCTCGGTCCAGAACTCGCGAAGTTGCGGCCACAGCTGCTCGGCCGGCATCGGCACCACCAGCCAGCGCTGGTTGCCTTCGCGCACGACACGCATCTCACCGAGCGTCGTCGGCGCCACGCCAACGGCGGCGGCCGCGGCCGGGTTGAGGGTGGCGCCACCCGTCTGGTAGGTGCTGGCACTGACGCTGCCGCTGGCCGGCGCGTAGCGGCCGTCGCGCTGCAGCTGCGACAGATCGGGAGGAACCTCGAGCGGCGCGGTCTTGATCGACTGGCTCTTGTAGTCGACCTTGTCGCCTTGCAGGAAGCCCTCGACCGTGGAGCATCCGGCCATGGCCATCAGGAGCGAGACGGCAAGCGTCGAGCGGGTCGTGAGCAGCATCTTTTGGACTTGCATTTGAGAGCAGGGCCGCAAGGGCGGCCAGCAAAGAAGGGGCAGGGGTCGAACGCGGGCAGGGACCGGGTGGTTGTCAGCCAGAGCCTGTCGTCACAGTGCGTCGCCTTCGCGCAGCGCGGCTTCGAGCGCTGCATGGTGCGCATCGGACAGGGGCACCAGCGGCAGGCGCAGCGCGGGGCCGATCTTGCCCATGCGCGCCAATGCCCACTTGACGGGGATCGGGTTGGCTTCGACGAAAAGCTGTCGGTGCAGCGCCAGCAGCTTCAGGTGGATCGCGGCGGCGCGCTTGCCGTCACCCGCCATCGCTGCCGCGCAGAGATCGGCCATGGCGCGGGGCGCCACGTTGGCGGTGACACTGATGTTGCCGTGGCCGCCGAGCAGCATCAGGCCGATTGCCGTCTGATCGTCGCCCGAGTAGATCGAAAAGCCTTTCGGCGCCTGCTTGATCAGCCAAGCCGCGCGGTCGATGTTGCCCGACGCTTCCTTGATGCCGACGATGCCCGGCACCTGCGCCAGGCGCAGCACCGTGTCGTGGTGCAGATCGGCGACGGTGCGGCCGGGCACGTTGTAGAGCACCACCGGCAGATCGACGCCTTCAGCGATCGCCTTGAAGTGGCGGTACAGGCCTTCCTGCGGCGGCTTGTTGTAGTAGGGCACGACCTGCAGGGTGCAATCGGCGCCGACCTTCTTGGCAAAGCGCGTCAGCTCGAGCGCCTCGGCGGTGGAGTTGGCGCCGGCGCCGGCCATGATCGGCACACGGCCCTTGGCGTGTTCGACGGCGACGCGGATGACTTCGCAATGTTCTTCGACGCTGACGGTCGGCGATTCACCGGTCGTGCCCACGGCGACGATGCACGACGTGCCCTCGGCGATGTGCCAATCGACCAGGCGGCGCAGCGCGGTGAAATCGACACTGCCGTCGTCGTGCATTGGCGTGACGAGGGCAACCAGGCTGCCGGTGATCGGATTCATGGAGTGAATTCTAGCGGGGCGGCATCGACGGCTTGCCGGCGTGCGGCGATGCGCTGCACGCGTCGCCGCGGGCGGTCGAGCAGACCGTCTTCGTAGGCAACCGTCTGCAGTGTCGCGCAGGCCCACAGCAGCTCGCCCGGCTGCAGCAGAAAGTGCGGATTCGACGGCTTGCCGAAGGCTTCGTTGCCGACCGCGAAGGTTTCGTAGATCAGCACGCCGCCGACGGCGACGCTGGCCACGAGGGTCGGCAACAGTGGCCGCCACAGGTAGTTGGTGACGAGCACCGCATCGAAGGTTTCGCTGCCCAACGGCCACGGACCGTTTTCGATATCGGCGACGATGACGCGACCGCCCTGGCCCAAGACCGCAGGCAATGGCTCGACAGCCGCTGCATCACGATCGACCCCGATCACTGAATGGCCTTGCGAGTGCAGCCAGCGCAGATGCCGCCCGCTGCCGCAGGCCACGTCCAGCACCGTGCCCTGGGGGCGAATCAGCGGCGCCCAGCGGCGCACCCAGGCCGAAGGCTCGCTCACGTCGTGGCGCTTCAGAAGCAGTTCCAGAGCTGAGTCGCCAAAAGCACCATCAGGTCCGGCTGCAGGTACGACGCGAAGACCAGACCGAGTGCGCCCAGCGCTGCCACGCGCCAGACCCAGCGTGAAGGCGCTTGCAGCTTCACGCAGCGGCTCCAGAGGGTGACGCTGGCCGTGCGATCGCACCCTCGCGCACGGGCAGGTTGATGATGGCCGCGAACACACCCAGCGCGACGGCGATCCACCAGACGACGTTGTAGCTGCCGGTGGCGTCGTACAGCTTGCCGCCGAGCCAGACACCGAGGAACGAGCCGATCTGATGCGACACGAAGACGAAGCCAGCCAGCATCGACATGTACTGCACGCCAAAGATCTGCGCGACCACCGCATTCGTCGGCGGCACGGTGGACAGCCACAGCACGCCCATCACCGCCGCGAAGATGTACACGCTCCACGGTGTCAGCGGCACGGTCAGGAAGATCACGATCGCCACCGAGCGCAGGGCGTAGATGCCCGAGAGCAGGTAGCGTTTGGGCCAGCGCTGGCCGAGCGAGCCGGCCGCGTACGTACCGAAGACGTTGAACAGGCCGATCAGCGCCAGCGCCGTCGTTGCCACGTCGGGCGTCAGGCCGTTGTCCTTGAGGTAGCTCGGCATGTGGATGCCGATGAAGACCACCTGGAAGCCGCAGACGAAGTAGCCTGCCATCAACAACTGGAAGCTCGGGTAGGCGAATGCTTCGCGCAGCGCGGCGCCGACGCTCTGCTTGGGCTTCACGAAGCCGCCTTCGAGTCCGCGCTCGCGCAGGCCCGCGGCCAGCGGCAGGATCAGCAGCGCCATTGCCGCAAGCACGAACAATGCGTTTTGCCAACCCACGCCGTCGGCGCGCAAGCCGAGGAAGCTGGTGCCGTTGATCAGCCCGTTCTCGACCGGCACCATCAGGAACTGGCCGAACGAACCGGCCGCGGCCGTCACACCCATCGCCCACGAGCGTTTGTCGGCATCGACGTTGCGGCCGATGACGCCGTAGACCACCGCATAGGTCGTACAGGCCTGGGCAATGCCCAACAGCACGCCGGCTGTGGCCGTAAAGGCCAATGGTGTCGGTGCCAGCGCCATCAGCGCCAGACCGAGGGCGTAGATGACACCACCGGCCAGCAGCACACGGTAGGCGCCAAAGCGATCGGCCACCATGCCGGCGAACAGGCCGGCCACACCCCAGGTGATGTTCTGGATCGCGATCGCAAAGGCGAAGTGTTCGCGTGTCCAGCCGCGCTCCATCGTGATCGGTTGCAGCCACAGGCCGAAGCCGTGGCGGATGCCCATCGACAGCGTGACGATGGCGGCGCCGCAGATCAACACCTGCGTCATCGACAGGCGGACGGGCGAGTGCTGGATCGATGACATAGCGTCACTGTAGCGGCTGCGGCGTTTTGCTGCAGGCGCAGGGCTGGATTGCGGCTTGCTCAGGGCCGGGTGCCGTAAGCCTTTCGCGAGCCGTCTTCGAAGACCTCGTCGTCGCGCTGCACGCGGCCGGCGTCATCCCAGCTGCGTTCACGGATCGCCCGGCCCTTGTCGTCATGGATCGTTTCGATGCGCAGCCGGCCACTGTCGTCGAAGGTCTTGTGGGCTCCGGTCGGCACGCCGCGGCCGCGATCTTGGAGCACGAAGCGGCCTTCCCATGACGGCTTGCCGTTGTCGTGAAAACTGCGTTCGGTGCGGCCGCCGCCGGCCTCGTAGGTGATGCTGCGTTTGGGTTGGCCATTGAGGTACCACTCGTCTTCGCGCTCCAAGCCTGCGCTTGCCGACCAGCGCTTCTCCGCCACCAGCGTGCCGCGCTCGCTGTAGTCCTGCTCCAGCACGCGCTGGCCGTTGCGGCGCTCGGTCTGCTTGCGCAGCACGCCGTCACGCGCGAACTGGCGTGCGACGCGGCGTTCGCTGCCGATCTCTTCGCTGAAGCGCAGCTTGCCATCGTCCCAGTAGCTTTCCAGGAGCAGCAGTTGCCCGCGTTCGTAGGTCACGCGCGAGGCGAGCAGGCCGCGTTCGGTGAACAGCTCGGTGAGTTGCGGCTTGCCCTGGTGGCCGCACAGCCTGGCTTCATCATCGAGGAGCGGCTCGCGACCGCAGCGCAAGCCGGTGAGCTGGCCGTCGCGGTTGAAGTCGATGCGTGATGCCGCGTCACTGCGGCGTTCACCGCCAGATTCGCCCCAGTGGGCAATGCTTTTCGGCTTGCCAGTTTCGAACCACTCACGGTGCAAGCCGATGCTGGCTGAGTTGGCCTCGAATCCCTCGCGCAACAGCACGCCTTGCGCGTTCCACTCGCGCGAGCGGCCGTCGCGGTTGCCTTTGTCGTTGACGCTGTACTCGCGCCTCAACTGGCCTTTCTCGTACCAGCGCTTGACACCGGCAAAGCGGCCGTCGCGCAGCTCTTCTTCGCGCAGCAGCTCGCGGGTCTGCCGCTCGACGCAGCGCATCAGCCCGGTCTTGCCGGCGGTGGTGCCGCCGTGGCTCGGATTGACCGGCTGGCCACCGATGTCGCAGTCCATGACCTGTGCGTGGGATGCGTTTGCGAGCGTGAGCAGCGAAGCGACGAGCAGAGCTTGAAAGTGCATCGCGGCATTGTCCACAGTCCGTCACCGCGGGCCTTGCCTTGGCGAGCCGCTCGCCCTGTCGTGCGGGCATGGGGTTCATGCGTTTCGATCTGTGAATGCGGCGTCCCTAGAATCCCGCGCCATGCCAAGCACCAAGCAACCGGCCAAGTACGCCGAAGAGTCGATCCGCGTTCTGAAGGGCCTCGAGCCCGTCAAGCAGCGGCCGGGCATGTACACGCGCACCGACAGTCCGCTGCACACCATCCAGGAGGTCATCGACAACGCTGCCGACGAGGCGCTGGCCGGGCAGGGCAAGCGCATCGCGCTGACGCTGCACACGGACGGCTCGGTCAGCGTTGAAGACGACGGCCGTGGCATCCCGTTCGGCCTGCATCCCGAAGAGAAGGTGCCGGTCGTCGAGATCGTCTTCACGCGTCTGCATGCCGGCGGCAAGTTCGACAAGGGCACCGGCAACGCCTACAGCTTTTCCGGCGGTCTGCACGGTGTGGGCGTCAGCGTGACCAATGCGCTGGCGAAGAAGTTGGCTGTCACCGTCTACCGCGAGGGGCAGGTGGCCACGCTCGCTTTTGCTGGCGGCGATGTGGTCGAGAAGCTCGTGGTGCGCAATGCCGTCGCGGGCGACCGCAAGCAGGGCACAACCGTTCGCGTCTGGCCCGATGCGAAGTACTTCGACAGCGGCGAGCTGCCAAAAAACGAGCTGGTGCACCTGCTGCGCAGCAAGGCGGTGCTGATGCCCGGCGTGGTGGTGACCCTGACACACGAGAAGACGAAGGAGACGCAGACCTGGCAGTACAAGCAGGGACTGGCCGACTACCTGATGCAGAGCGTCCCAGCGGACCCGGTGATCCCGCTGTTCGAAGGCGAGCACTACGCGGAAGAAGGCGAGGCCGAGAACAACGCCGAAGGCGAGGGCGCCGCATGGTGCGTGGCCTTCACCGAAGACGGCAACACGCTGCGCGAGAGTTACGTCAACCTGATCCCGACCGTGGCTGGTGGCACCCACGAGGCGGGCCTGAAAGACGGTCTGTTCACGGCGGTGAAAGGCTTCATCGAACTGCATGCGCTCTTGCCCAAGGGTGTGAAGCTGATGCCCGACGACGTCTTCTCGCGGGCCAGCTTCGTGCTGTCGGCCAAGGTGCTCGACCCGCAGTTCCAGGGTCAGACCAAGGAGCGCCTGAATTCGCGTGACGCCCTGCGCCTGGTCTCGAACTACACGCGGCCCGCGCTGGAGCTGTGGCTCAACCAGCATGTCGAGCATGGCAAGAAGCTGGCCGAGCTGGTGATCAAGCAGGCGCAGACGCGGCAACGCGCCTCGCAGAAGGTCGAGAAGCGACGGGGCTCGGGCGTGGCCGTGCTGCCCGGCAAGCTGACCGATTGCGAAAGCCGAGACCTGGCGTTCAATGAAGTCTTCCTCGTCGAAGGCGACTCCGCCGGCGGCAGCGCCAAGATGGGCCGCAACAAGGAAACGCAGGCTGTGCTGCCGTTGCGCGGCAAGGTGCTCAACGCGTGGGAGGTCGAGCGCGACCGGCTGTTTGCCAACAACGAGATCCACGACATCGCGGTCGCGCTCGGTGTCGATCCGCATGGCGCCAACGACGAGCCTGATCTCGCTGGACTGCGCTACGGCAAGGTCTGCATCCTGGCCGATGCCGACATCGACGGCTCGCACATCCAGGTGCTGCTGCTGACGCTGTTCTTCCGCCACTTCCCGAAGCTGATCGAGCGCGGCCACATCTATGTGGCCAAGCCGCCGCTGTACCGCGTCGATGCGCCGGCGCGCGGCAAGAAACCGGCGGCGAAAATCTACGCGCTCGACGACGGCGAGCGCGACGCGATCCTCGACAAGCTGCGCAAGGAAGGCGCGCGTGACGGCTCGTGGAGCATCGGCCGCTTCAAGGGCCTCGGCGAGATGACCGCGGTGCAGCTCTGGGAAACCACCCTGAACCCCGACACGCGCCGGCTGTTGCAGGTCAGCTTCGCCGAACTTGGCTCGTCTGCCACGACCGATGCGCTGACCAAGCTGATGGGCAAAGGCGAGGCCGCGGCCCGCCGCGAGCTGATGGAGCTGCGCGGCGATGCGGTCGAGGTGGATGTTTGAACCGCGTGCGGCTCCGGCCCACCATGCTGTCCGACCTCGATTGGGTGGTGTCGGTCGAGACCGACGCGGCGAATCTGCCCTTCATCACGCCGTGGGAGCGCACGCAGCACGAAGGCGCGATCCGCTTCCCCGACTCGCGGCACTTCGTCGTCGAAGCCGGTGAGGCATACGAACGCGCCGGCTTCGTCATCCTGCAGGGTTGCCGCAACCCGCAGCGCAGCATCGAGTTGAAACGCCTGGTGTTGCAGCCGGCGGTGCACGGCCGCGGCAGCGGCCGCGCCTGCGTGCGGCTGCTCAAGCAGATGGCGTTTCGCGATCTGAAGGCGCACCGTTTCTGGCTCGACGTCAAGTCGCTGAACACACGCGCGCTGGCGCTGTACGCAAGCGAAGGCTACGTCGAAGAAGGGCGGTTGCGCGAGAGCGTGCGCGCGGGTGACGGCTACGACTCGCTGATCGTGATGTCGATGCTCGACCGGGAGTACCAGGCCCGCGTGGCGCTCGGCTTGGAATAGATTGCGCGTGCGCAAGAGCGGTTGCGGGCGCCTCGGGCACGATGCGTTCGATGCAGGAACGCGCTTGTTTCGTCGACCGTGCAGCGTGCATCAGTTGCCGTGCGGTTGCATTCGACGAGTTGTCGAGCGGTGGTTTTGCCGACGAGCCTTTGCGCAGCATCCTCGCTTCGCAGGCGTGGGGCGAGAGCCCGCTGCCCTTCATCGCTCACGAGCACTGGTGCTACGTGCGCTGCCGCGTGTGCGGGCAGGCCTACCACCGTCGCATCCTTGACCCGGTGTGGATGACGGCGCTCTACACGCGCTGGGAAACGCAGCAGGCGATGGCGGCCTTCATCGCCAGCCACATATCGCCACAGGACCAGTTGCATCGCGGTGCCGCATTCGTCGCGCATGCCCTGCGGCTGCAACGCATGTGCGCGTCCCGCAGCGGTGGGCTGCCGCCGCGCGTTCTCGACTACGGCTGCGGGCACGGCGAGTTCGTGGCCGTTTGCCGTGTGCTGGGCTTCGACGCCATTGGCATCGACTTTGCGCCGGATCGGGAAAAGCATGGCATGGCCAACCGCTTCGCAAGCCTGGAGGCATTGCGCCACGAGCGCGGACACGTGCCGCCATTCGACGCTGTGACCTTGTTCGAGGTGCTCGAGCATCTGGCTGACCCCCGCGGCACGCTCGAAGAACTGGCCCAACTGATGGCCCCGGGCGCGGCCCTGGTGCTCGAAACGCCGGACACCACCGGCGTGACAGGTCTGCAATCGAAGAGCGACTACCTGGCCATCGGTCCTCTCGGCCACATCAACGGCTTCACGCCGGCGACACTGCGCGCGATCGCCGAGCGCTCGGGCTTTCGCGCGGTGCAACCGCCGCCGGCATGGGTTGCCGCGTCGTGGTCACAGGCTGCAAAGGCGGCTGCGAGCCGTTTGCTGGCGCCCCTGCTGCGTCCCAGCACGAGCCAGTACTTCGTGCGCGGGTGAGGCGGTTCACGTGCGACGGCATCGCAGGTCGTCGAAGGTCAAGCCGGTGTCGGCCATGTGCGCCGGCAGCTCCCGGCCGAGGATGCGCGCGGCGCACGCTGCGCCCATCGCCGCGCTGGTCTGGATGCCGTAGCCACCCTGGCCGCAGCACCAGAAGAAACCCGGCAGTGCATCGTCGAAGCCGCCGACCAGCGCACCATCGGGCACGAAGCTGCGCAGGCCGGCCCAGGTGCGCAGAGGGCGGCGGATCGCGAGTGTGGTCGCTGCTTCGATGCGCGCGATGCCGGTGGCGATGTCGAGCTCTTCGGCCACGACGTCGTGCGGTGGCACCGGGTCGGCATTGGCCGGCGAGCCGAGCAGCACACCGGCATCGGGCTTGAAATAGAAGTCCTCGTCGAGGCCCACCACGCACGGCCAGGCGCGTGTGTCGAGGCCGGCGGGTGGCGCGAAAGTGAAGGCGCTGCGGCGCTTGGGTTGCAGGCCGAGGGGGCGCGCGCCGGCAAGTGCGCCGAGGGCGTCGGCCCAGGCGCCAGCGGCGTTGACGATAACGGGGGCGCGCAAGGTGCGTGTGGCGTCACCGACCTCCCAGCGGCCGGCCGTGAAGCCGAGACGCTGCACGTCGAAGTCGCAGACCAGCGTCGCGCCCTCGGCCCTGGCGCTGCGAAGGTAGTGCTGGTGCAGTGCGTGCACGTCGATGTCGCTGGCGTCGTCGTCGTACAGCGCTGCGGCCACGGCCTGGTCTCGCAGCACCGGTACCAGAGCCTGCGCCGCGCGGGTGTCGAGCAACCTCACACCGCGCGCACCTTCGGCGAGCAGGCGCTCGTGCAGGTGGTGCAAGGCCTGGATCTGCGCGCCTGTTGCGGGAAACAGCGAGCCACGCGGTGCCAGCACACCGAGCACCGCTTGCAGAGTGCTGCGGCTTGCGCGCGTCAGCGCCCGCACCTGCGGCGGGCCGTAGCTGGGTGCGAACACGGCCGCAGAACGTCCGGTGCTGTGATAGCCCGGCTGCGTTTCGCGCTCGACGATCGCCACGCGGACATGCGGCGCCAGAAAGTGAGCCGCCGAAGCACCGGCGATGCCGGCGCCGATGACGATGGCGTCGAAGTCCTGCGCGCTGGTCACCCGCGAATGTTAGACGCGATGCACGATCCGCTTGACCGGCGGCTTGGGCGGTGTGGTGGGCTGCATCGCCCAGCCCTCGGTGGCCGCCGCTTGCGGCAGCCACTGCCAGCCGCGGCCACCCAGCCGCAGCTTCGCAGCCATGCGCACGGCGCGTTCGCACGCCGCTTCGTCGAGCTGCAATGCGAAACGCTGCCAGCGGCGGTTGACGGCGGCGTCGGTCCACAGGTCTTCGAGCGCGTGGCGCAAGTCGGCGCCGCCGGTCTTCATACCGATGGCCAGGCGCCGTGCCTGCAGCGTCAGCACGAAGACCTGGAAGTCGTGACGTGCCGGTGCCGGCAGATGCGCCATCAGCTCGCGCAGCCGCGGCACCGCCTGCGTTTCGGTAAAGGCCAGTGTCACCACCGCCTGCAGCGCCTGCACCGGGTTCAACAAGCGCAACCGGTTCGGTGGCAATATCAAGAGCGGCAGGCAGGCCGCCTCTTCGTGCTTCATCAGCGTGGCAAAACTCATCAGCACCGCCAGGCGCGACCACTGAAGCGCAGACAGGCCGTCGAGCGTGTCCAGGCCTGAGGCTTCAAGTTGTTTGACCACCATCAGCGCGTCGCGGCAGCCGAGGTCGGCCTTGGCTTCGTTGGCGCGCGACGACATCACGGCCAGGTTGCCGGCGGCATAGCCAGCCTGGTTGCAGACGCGGTCGACCGAGGCATCACTGCCGGCGCCGCTGGCGTGGGTGAGGGTGGTGCGTGTGATAGGGCACATCGGCACGTCGATCTGCGCCAGAAAGTTCGGCGTGACCTGCGTGCCTTCGAACACGCGGCCCCGGCGCCAGGCGCCAAAGCGAAGTTGCAGCCACTTGCGCACCGGCGGCGTCGGCTTTAGCGTGCGGTTGCCGAAGACCGCACTGCCGGCTTGCCAGCCCTGGTGCACGGGGTGGCCGTCGGCCAGCGCCTCCGGCGGCGGTGTCAGGCGGTAGTGGGCGTAGTCCCAGCCGAGTTCGAAGGCCGTGCGGTCGGTCGTGCCATCGTTCGTGCTGGTGTCGCGAACGGCAGGCAGGGTGTCGGCGAACAGGTCGAGCGTGGTGGACATGGCGATCTCTTTCGGTTGGGAGCACCGGAACGTCTCCGGCGCTGACAGCTTCGCCGCTGGCAGGCTCATGGGGTGAGCCTACAAAGTTCGGGTTGTTAACATGGTGGCTCACGCCATGAGCCACCTGTATGGACCGCACCGAACGCTTCTACAAGATTGAACTCCTGATCCGCAATCGCGGCAGCGTGCCCTTCGCCGAGCTGATGGACGAACTCGGCGTCAGCCGGGCGACCTTGAAACGCGACCTCGAGTACCTGCGCGAGCGGCTCGATGCGCCGATCGTCTATGACCGCGACAGCAATGGCTACCGATTCACCGTGGCCGATGCGCGCGACGCTGGGCAGGTGAAGCACGAGCTGCCCGGCCTGTGGTTTTCCGAGCGCGAGATTCACGCGCTGCTGACGATGCACCAGTTGATCGAGGGCTTGGACGAGGGCGGCGTGCTGGCGCGCCACCTGCAGCCGCTGCTCGACAAGCTGCACGGCATGCTCGGCGCCAGCGAAAGCGAATCGCGGGAGATGGTCAAACGCGTCAAGGTCATGTCGGCGGCGCGGCGGCCTGTGGCGCCGAAGCACTTCGAAGTGATTGGCGGTGCACTTTCACGACGCCTGCGGGTTCACTTGCACTATTGGGTGCGCAGCCGCCGCGAGATGACGGAGCGCACCGTCTCGCCGCAGCGTCTCGTGCACTGGCGCAATACCTGGTACCTCGACGCCTGGTGCCACGCCACCGACGCATTGCGCCGCTTCGCGCTCGACGCCATCCGCGAGGCCGATCTGGTGGAGCAGCGTGCCAAGGACGTGGCGATCAAGACCATCGAAGCCGAACTCGACGCAGGCTACGGCGCCTTCAGCGGCGCCAAGGTGCAATGGGCGACGCTCGATTTCACGCCCGAGGCCGCGCAGTGGGTCAGGCACGAGCAGTGGCATCCGCAGCAGGAAGCCAAGCTGCATTCGGATGGCTCGCTGACGCTGCGCGTGCCCTATGCGGATGCGACCGAGTTGGCGATGGACATCCTTCGTCATGGCGAGCAGGTCAAGGTGCTGGCGCCCGTGGCCCTTCGCGAGGCCGTGTGGGCGACGCTGGGGCGAGCGGCGGCGCGGTACGCCGGCTGAAGCCGGCGGTAGCCGGCAGCAAGGGGTGCGAACGCTGCGGTTTGGCAACAGGTACAAACGTAAATAGGAATAGTTCGCATTCAACTGCTAACATCACCGCGCCAATCAGCGCACTGTCGTGCATAGCCGCCGCCAACGCGATCCCCTGGGTCGCGGCCGCGTGTCGCTGCCAAGGCCCTTCGTTCGACCTTTGACAGCGACACCCAGGAGAACCTGCATGACGAACCGTGCCCGCCGCCGGCCTCGACCGGCCCGCCTGCCCATCCCAGCCCTGTTGGCCCTGATGGCCAGCGGCGCCGCCGCCCAATCCACTGCACCGGGTCCGGCGCCTGCTGACACCGCGCCGGTGCTGCCAGCCGTGCGCGCAAAGGCCGCGCCCGAGTCGTCGGACAAGGAGTCGGTGCGTGCAACAACGACCACCATCGGCAAGGGCAAGCAGGATCTGCGCGACGTGCCGCAGTCGGTGACCGTCGTCACCGAGAGGCTGATCGACGACCGCAATCTCGACACGATGAAGGAAGCGCTGCGCAACACGGCCGGCATCACCTTCCTCGCTGCCGAAGGGCGGCGAGGAGGACATCCGCCTGCGCGGTTTCCCGCTGCAGGCCAGCGGCGACGTCTTCGTCGACGGCATTCGCGACCCGGCCTTCTACGACCGCGACACCTTCTTCCTCGAACGCCTGGAGGTCCTGCGCGGCTCGGCCTCGATGCTGTTCGGACGCGGCTCGACCGGCGGCGCCGTGAACATGGTGACCAAGGCACCGCGCCTGATGACCGAGAACCAGATCGAGGTCACCCTCGGCAGCTACGAATACAAGCGGGTGGTCGGCGAGTTCAACGTCGGGCTCAACGACAACAGCGCCTTCAACCTCGGCCTGATGGCGACCGAGGCCGACAACAACGGCGCCGGCAGCTCGCTCAGCAAATGGGGCATCGGCGCTGGCTTCCGCACCGGGATCGGCGAGAGGAACGAGTTCTCGATCGGCTTCTACCACCTCGACAACAACAACGGCATGAACTACGGCATGCCGTTCATTCGGCCGGTCAGCGTCCAGACGGTTCCGGCCTCCGAGCTGCTGCCGCTGCCGCCGGAGCGCTACTACGGCATGGCCAGCGACTACAACGCCGGCACCGCCAGCACCCTGACGCTGGGCCACATCCACCGTTTCAGCTCGCAGACCGAACTGAACACCCGTGCGCGCATCGGCAACTACGGGCGGGACCAGCGCGCGGGCACGGTACGCTTTGCCGGCGCGGCCTTGCAGCCGGACGGACAGCTGGTCTCGTTGCAGACCTTCGGTCCGAACACGGTGATCAACCGCGGCACGCAGCTCAAAATCCAGGAGATGCGCAACCTGTTCGTGCAGAGCGATCTGACGACGAAGTTTTCTGCGCTCGGCGTTCGCCACGAGGTGCTGGCCGGTGCCGACGTGGCCCAGGAGCACAAGGAAGTTTACGCGGCGCGCAACGCGGCACAGGGCGGCGTCACCCTGGTCAAGCCCACCACGACGGTCGGCACGCCCGACGATGGCGCCTGGATCGACGAGAGCACGCGGGTGCTGCGCAAGTCCAACCAGTACGACGCGCGCGCCTTCGGCGCCTACGTGCAGGACCTGATCGAGTTCCTGCCCGGCTGGAAGTTGCTGCTCGGCATGCGCTACGACAGGCTGACCGGCGACTACGACACCTTCGGCATTCCGAACACGGCGCCCGGCCCGGTGACGACGGCGAGCTACCGCATGAAGGTGAGCGAGGTGTCCAAGCGCGCTGGCCTGATCTACCAACCCAACGACAGGCTGTCGTTTCACTTCTCGGCCGCGACCTCGTTCAACACCTCGGGCGATGCCTACTCGCTCAATGAGGACAACGAGAACATTCCGCCCGAGCAGTCGATCAACGTCGAGCTCGGCGGCCGTTGGGAGTCGGCCGGCGGCAACTTCACCACACGCGCCGCCGTGTTCCGCAGCACCAAGCTGCACGAGCGCAACACCGACCCGCTGGTGGACCTGGTCACTCTGTCGGGCAAGCGCCATGTGGCCGGTCTGGAACTCGACCTCACCGGCCGCCTGCTGCCGGGCTGGGAGGTCTACGGCTCGTACATGTGGCTGCCGGTGGCGCGCATCGACGAGGGTGTGCCGGGCGCCGAAGGCGAGGGCTCGCGGCCGTCGCTGACACCGCGCCATTCGGGCACGATCTGGACCACCTACCAGCTGACGCCGCAGTTGCGCCTGGGCGGCGGCTTGAACGCGCGCTCGTCGCAGACACCGCTGCGCAATCCGGTCGGCGTCGAGATCCCGAAGTTCATCACCGCCGACCTGATGGCCGAGTACGCGGTCGTGCGCGACAAGTTCATCATCAAGGCCAACCTGGTCAACGTGACGGACAAGCTCTACGCCGATTCGGTCTACCCGGGCCACTACATCCCAGGGCCGGGCCGCATGCTCCAGGTCACCGGCAAGTGGAAGTTCTGAAGCCCGCAGTGACAATCCGGCGATGCTGATCCGCATCGCCGGACTTCTCGACCACGCCGCGCTGGCCGAAGCGCGCCGCCTGCTCGACAGCGCGCCCTGGGAGGACGGTCGCACGACGGCCGGCTCGCAGGCCGCGCGCGTCAAGAACAACCAGCAGCTCGCGCGCGGCGGCGACGCGGCGCGGGCGCTGCAGGCGCTGGTGCTCGGCGCGCTCGAACGTCATCAGGGCTTCTTCTCGGCCGCGCTGCCCAAGCGCGTGCTACCGCCGCTGTTCAACCGCTACGGCGGCGAGCAGAACTTCTATGGCGCCCATGTCGACCAGGCGGTGCGCTTCGTGCCCGGCAGCGCCGAGAAGCTGCGCTGCGACATCAGCGCGACGCTCTTTCTCTGCGACCGCGACAGCTACGACGGCGGCGAGCTCGTCGTCGAGCACAGTTTCGGCGAACAACGCATCAAGCTCGACGCCGGCGACCTGGTGCTGTACCCCGGCAGCAGCGTGCACCGCGTCGAGCCGGTGACCCGCGGCGAACGGCTGGCCAGCTTCTTCTGGATCGAGAGCATGGTGCGCAGCACCGAGCAGCGCCGGCTGCTTGTGGGATCTCGACGGTGCCATCACCGCGCTGCGCTCGCGGCATGGCGATGGCGAGGAAACCGTGCGTCTGACCGGCGTCTATCACAACCTGCTGCGCGAGTGGGCCGACACATGACGGCGTCAGCGTCACCGGCGATCAACCTGCACGACTACGAGGCGCTCGCACGCGAGCGGCTCGACCCCGCGGCGTTTGCCTACGTCGCAGGCGGGGCTGGCGACGAGATCACGCTCGCTGCCAACCGAGCAGCCTGGGATGCGATCGCGCTGGTGCCGCGCGTCTTGCGCGACGTCGGCAAGGTCGATGCGAGTGTCGAGTGCTTCGGCCGTCGTTGGGCGCACCCGGTGTGGATGGCGCCGATGGCCTGGCAGCGCATGGTCCACCCGCTCGGCGAGGCCGCCAGCGCGTTGGCGGCGTCTGCGCAGGGCGCCGGCTTCGTGCTGGCCGAGCAGTCCGGCGTGTCGATCGAGGAGATCGGCAAGCTGGTGCGCGACGAGCCGGGCCGCGGACCGCTGGCCCTGCAGATCAGGCTGCATCACGACCGTGGCTTCAGCCTGGCGCTGACCGAACGTGCACGCGCAGCAGGCTTCGACGCCATCGTGCTGACGCTCGACTCGGTGTCCAACGGCGCGCGCGACCGCGAGCGCCGTGCGGGCTTCGCTCCGCCACCGGACGTGACGCCGGTCAACCTCGCCCACCTGCCGCCGCCGCCGCCCGATGCGCCGCCGCATCCGGCGATGACTTGGCGCGATCTCGATTGGCTGCTCGGCGCGTGCCGGCTGCCGGTGGTGGTCAAGGGCGTGCTGCACCCGGCGGACGCGAAGCAGGCGGCCACAGCAGGCGTTGCGGCGATCGTCGTCTCCAATCACGGCGGGCGCACGCTCGACACGGTGGTCGCCACCGCACGCGCCTTGCCGCGCATCGCCGACGCAGTGGGTGGCAAGACACCGTTGATGGTCGACGGCGGTATCCGCCGCGGCACCGACGTACTGAAGGCGCTCGCGCTCGGAGCACGCGCCGTCCTGGTGGGGCGCCCGCTGTACTTCGCGCTCGCTGCCGCTGGGCCCCTGGGCGTGGCGCAGGCGCTGCGGCTGCTGCGCGACGAACTCGAAATGGCCTTGGTGCTGAGCGGCTGCAGGACGCTCGGCGATGCCGGCCCTGAATTGCTCGCCGAACTGTCAGGTCAGCGCGGCTGAGCGCCGGCCGTCGGCGCTGCGCGTTGCAAAGCGCGCACGCGATACAACAGCAGCAGCACGATCGACAGATTCAGCAGATTCCAGCCGATGCCGTTGATGAACGCGGCGTGGTACGACCCGGTCAGGTCGAACACCTTACCCGACATCCAGCCGCCCAGGGCC
>CAVTWT010000007.1:0-155985 GCA_963738425.1 uncultured beta proteobacterium
ATCGCCTTGCCGGCGGCGGTGTGCCGCTGGATGCGCGCCAGCGCGTCGTCGAGATCGCTGGCCTGCTCGTCGAGGTAGCGGCTGCGCAGGCGGAAGTCGATGCTCGACTGCTGGCATTCGATGTTCAGCGAACAGGCGCCGGCGAAGGTGGCGGCCAGCGGCTGCGCCCCGCCCATGCCGCCCAGGCCGGCGGTCAGGATCCAGCGGCCTGTCAGGCTGCCGCCGTAGTGCTGCCGCAGGGCCTCGACGAAGGTTTCGTAGGTGCCCTGCACGATGCCCTGGCTGCCGATGTAGATCCACGAGCCCGCAGTCATCTGGCCGTACATCATCAGCCCCTTGCGGTCGAGCTCGTGGAAGTGCTCCCAGGTGGCCCACTTGGGCACCAGGTTGGAGTTGGCGATCAGGACCCGCGGCGCATCGGCGTGCGTGCGGAACACGCCCACCGGCTTGCCCGACTGCACCAGCAGCGTCTCGTCTTCCTTCAGGTTGCGCAGCGATTCGAGGATGGCCTCGAAGCACTCCCAGTTGCGCGCCGCCTTGCCGATGCCGCCGTAGACGACCAGCGCCTGCGGGTTCTCGGCGACCTCGGGGTCGAGGTTGTTCTGGATCATCCGGTAGGCGGCCTCGATCAGCCAGTTCTTGCAGGTAATTTCGGTGCCGCGCGGGGCGCGGACGGTTCTGGGGGCGGCGGCGATGCGGCGCTGGACGGACAGATCGGTCATGGGCGGCTCCTTGGAGGTCGGGCGGTTGACTTGACTGTACTTGACTAGACAAGTGATCGCAAGTTCAGTCAGATCGGGGTTTTCCCGGCATCTTGTCTAGACAGGCTTAAGCGACTATGCTTTACGCCATGAACGCGCCAGACCTGCCCCGCACCAAGTTTGCCGCAGCACCCTACTCGCGCGTCAAGCTCCATCTCAAGGACGGCCTGGCCAGCGGGCGCTGGAACCCGGGCGAACTGATGCCCTCCGAGGCCGAGCTGACGGCGCAGTTCGGCGTCAGCCGCATGACGGTCAACCGGGCGCTGCGCGAGCTGCAGTCCGAGGGCCTGGTCGAGCGTGTCCAGGGCGTCGGCACCTTCGCCGCGCAGCTTCACCCCGTGTCGTCCACGCTGACCATCCGCGACCTGCACGAGGAGATCGAGGCGCGCGGCCACCGCCACCATGTCGATGTGCAGTTCGTGCGCGAAGAGCGCGCCGGCGCGGCGCTGGCCGCCCAGCTCGGTCTGCCCGACGGTGCGCGCGTCTTCCATTCGATGATGGTGCACTTCGACAACGGCGTGGCGCTGCAATGCGAGGACCGCTATGTCAACCCGGACCGCGCGCCCGACTATCTGGCCGTCGATTTCACCCGCACCACGCCAACGCAGCACCTGCTCGCCGTGGCGCCGCTGTGGGAAGCGCAGTTCACGATCGAAGCCGGCCCGCCGACACCGGTGGAGGCGCGGCTGCTCGGCATCGGCCCCGGTGAGCCGTGCCTGATCGTCGTGCGGCGCACGATGAGCCGCGGCTCGACGGTGACGCTGGTGCGCCTGGCGCATCCCGGCTCGCGCTACCGCGTCGAAGGCCGATTCTCCCCATGAATACCGTGCGGCTCGACCAATGCGCGTTCGTTGCGTGGCGCAATGGCGGCGGGCGCACGCGCGAGCTGCTGGCCTGGCCGTCGGCCGCCGACTGGCAGGTGCGCGTCAGCGTCGCCGAGATCGAGGCCGACGGGCCCTTCTCCGCCTTTGCCGGCATCGACCGCTGCTTCGCAGTGCTCGAGGGCGCGGGGGTGGTGCTGTCGCTGCCCGCTGGCGAGCGGCGACTCACGGCGGGCGACGATGCCGCGGCGTTCCCCGGCGAAGCGGCGCCGATGTGCCGCTTGATCGACGGCCCCACGCGCGACCTGAACCTGATGGTCCGCCGCGGCGCGGGCACAGCGTCGATGCAGCGCAAGCCAGCCTCTGGCGCGCGCTGGCACGGCGTGTTTGCCGACGGCATACTGCACTGGAGCGACAACCCGCTCGAAGCCCTGCCCTCGGTCACCGGATGGTATTTGTCGGTATGACGACCACGCTCTGGCGCCACGCCCGCATCGCGACGATGCACGGTCCCCAACCCTGGGGCTGGATCGAGCGCGGCGCATTGCTGGCCGAAGGTGAGCGCATCGCCTGGGTCGGACCCGAAGGCCAGCTGCCGCGGGGCATCACGCCGCAGCAGGAGTTCGACCTGCAAGGCGCGCTGCTGACACCGGGCCTGATCGACGCCCACACGCACCTCGTCTATGGCGGCGACCGTGCTGCCGAGTTCGAACTGCGGCTGCAAGGCGCCAGCTACGAAACCATCGCGCAGCGCGGCGGCGGCATCGCCTCGACCGTGGCGGCCACGCGCGCGGCCAGCGATGACGTGCTGTTCGCTGGCGCAGCAGCACGCGCGCGAACGCTGATGGCCGAAGGCGTGACCACCCTCGAGATCAAGTCCGGCTACGGCTTGTCGCAACAGCACGAGGCGCGCTGCCTGGCCGTGGCGCGCCGTCTCGGCCACGAGCTGCCGCTGGCGGTGCGCACGACCTCGCTGGCCGCGCACGCCTTGCCCAAGGAATACGCCGGCCGCGCCGACGATTACATCGACGCCGCCCGCGGCTGGCTGGCCGAGCAGCACGCGCGCGGCCTGGTCGATGCCGTCGATGCCTTCTGCGACACGATCGGCTTCACACCGGCGCAGACGCGGCGCATCTTCGACGCCGCGCGCGCCCTGGGCCTGCCGGTCAAGCTGCACGCCGAACAGCTCTCCAACCAGCACGGCGCAGCGCTTGCCGCGGAATACGGCGCCCTGAGTTGCGACCACCTGGAGCATCTGGATGCAGCAGGCATTGCGGCGATGAAGCGCAGCGGCACGGTGGCGCTTCTGCTGCCCGGCGCGTTCTACTTTCTGCGCGAGACCAAGCTGCCGCCGATGGAGGCGCTTCGCGCCGCCGGCGTGCCGATGGCCATCGCCACCGATCACAATCCCGGCTCGTCGCCGACCTTGTCTTTGCTGTTGATGATCAACATGGCCTGCACCCTGTTCCGCCTGACGCCAGAGGAAGCCTTTGCCGGCGTCACGGTGAACGCGGCACGTGCGCTCGGCTTGAACGATCGCGGCCATCTCGCACCAGACCAGCGGGCCGACCTCGCGATATGGGACGCCGAACATCCGCGCGAACTGGCGTACCGCTTCGGCGTCAACCCGTTGCGTGAGAGGGTGTTTGCAGGCGGAGCGAGCGGATGAAATCTCCTTCACCGCAGAGGCGCAGAGGACGCAGAGGGAACGCAGAGCACTTCAATCAGGTTTTCCTCTGCGAACCTCTGCGTCCTCCGTGCCTCTGCGGTGAAGGAAACAGGTCTTCACGATGAGCTTCACGCTGCACAAAGGCACGACGCCGCTGATCATCAGCATGCCGCATGTCGGCACGCTGATTCCCGAACCGCTGCAGAAGGACTACCAACCACGCGCCCTGCTGGTCGAAGACACCGACTGGTATCTCGATCGCCTCTATGCCTTTGCCGCCGATCTCGGCGCCAGCCTGCTCGTGCCGCGCGAAAGCCGCTATGTGATCGATCTGAACCGGCCGAGCGACAACTCGCCGATGTACACCGGCAGCAACAACACCGAGCTGGTGCCGACGCGCTTCTTCACCGGCGAGCCGCTGTACCTCGAAGGCCACGAGCCCGACGGCGTGGAGGTGATGCGGCGCATCGACGAGGTCTGGCAGCCGTACCACGACGCCCTGGCCGGCGAAGTTCAGCGCATCAAGGCCGCCCATGGTCACGCCGTGCTGTTCGATGCGCACAGCATCAAGAGCGAGCTGCCGTGGCTGTTCGACGGCACGCTGCCGCACCTGAACCTCGGCACCGTCGACGGCCACGCCTGCGCACCCACCCTGCGCCATGCGCTGATCGCTGCCATGGCCACGCAACAGCGCTTCACGCATGTCACCGACGGCCGCTTCAAGGGTGGCCACATCACGCGCCACTACGGACAGCCCTCGCAAGGCGTGCATGCCGTGCAACTCGAGATGTGCTGGCGCACCTACATGGACGAAGGCCCACCGTCGGCGTGGAGCGATGCCCGCGCCACCGAGGCGACGCCGCTGTTGAAAAAGCTGGTGCGCACGATGATCGATTGGCGCGCAGCATGAGCGCGCTGTTGTGGGCACCGCGTGCGTGGGTGCGCGGCCGTTGGGCTGAAGCGGTGCTGCTCGAAGCCGATCGCAACGGCCGCTGGGCGCGGGTACAGACCGGGATCGCGACCCCGCCCGAAGCCACCGTGCTGGCCGGTGCCGCCCTGCCCGGCCTGGTCAACGCACACAGCCACGCTTTTCAGCGCGCCTTCGCCGGCCTGGCCGAACGGCGCGACTCGGCGCTCGACGACTTCTGGTCGTGGCGCGACCGCATGTACGGCGTGGCGCTGCGCATCGAGCCCGACACCTTGCGCGACATCGCCACGCAGCTCTATGTCGAGTTGCTGCGCGGTGGCTACACGCAGGTCTGCGAGTTCCACTATCTGCAGCACGATCGTGATGGCACACCGTACGCCGACCCGGGCACGCTGGCCTGGGCGCTGGCCGATGCCGCCGGCGCCGCGGGCATCGGCCTGACGCTGCTGCCGGTGCTCTACGAGCGAGCGGGCTTCACGCAGCCCGGATTGCGCGACGACCAGCGCCGCTTCGCCACCGACGCCGATGCCGTGCTCGCCCTGCAGCGCGCAGCGCAGGGCTTCGGCGTGCCTTGCGGCGTGGCCATCCACTCGCTGCGCGCAGCGCGGCCCGAGTCGATCGCGCGCGTGGCCGAGGGTGCCGGAGCCGGGCCGATCCACATCCACATCGCTGAGCAAACCGCCGAAGTCGACGATTGCATCGCCGCGACCGGCGCGCGGCCGATCGAGTGGCTGGCCAAACACGTGCCGCTCGACTCGCGCTGGCAACTCGTGCACGCCACGCACGCCACAGCCGAAGAGATCGAAGCCGTGGCAGCGAGCGGCGCCGGCGTCGTGATCTGCCCGACCACCGAAGCCAACCTCGGCGATGGCCTGCCCGATCTGCCGCGCTGGCTGGCTTCGACGACACCGTTGTCGCTCGGCTCGGACAGCCATGTCGGCCGCGACGCGCTCGAAGAGCTGCGTCTGCTCGAGTTCGGCCAGCGCCTGCAGCGGCGCCAGCGCAACGTCGCCGCTGATCCTGGGCGTGAACCCGCCACGGCGGCACGCCTGTTCGAGCGCGTGTTGGGCGGCGGCGGCGCAGCGGCGGGTCACGCCGAATGGGGATTCGTCGAAGGCGCGCGCGCCGATCTGCTCGTCGCCGACCCGTCGTGCGACGCCACGCGCGGCATCCCGGCGGAGTCGTTGCTCGATGCCCTCGTCTTCGCCAGCGCCACGCGGCCATGGCGCGACGTCATGGTGGCCGGACGCTGGGCGCTGCGTGAACACCAGCATGCCGATGGCGCAGCGATCGCATCGCGTTTCGAGCAGGCGATGCACAAGCTCTGGCGCCCATGACGGCGTTGGCCGGCATCCGCGTCGTCGAGTTCGCTGGCCTCGGACCGGCGCCGTTCGCCGGCATGATGCTTGCCGACATGGGCGCCGACGTGATCGTCATCGATCGCACCGACAACGTGTCGAAGGAGCGAGCCGACGAACACCGCGGCAAGCGTTCGATCCAGCTCGACTTGAAGCAGGAGCGCGGACGTGACGTCGCCTGGGCCTTGATCGAACGCGCCGATGTGTTGATCGAAGGCTTTCGCCCCGGCGTCATGGAACGCCTGGGTTTCGGCCCCGACGCGGTGGCGGCGCGTTGCCCGAAGCTCGTATATGGCCGGGTCACCGGATGGGGGCAGCACGGTCCGCTGGCGCAGGCCGCGGGCCATGACATCAACTACGTCTCGCTGACCGGTGCAATGTCGATCGCCGGCCGGCCGCGTGAAGCGCCGATGATTCCGGCAACGCTGATCGGCGACATGGGCGGCGGTGCGATGTTCCTGGCCTTCGGCATCGTCTGCGCGCTGTTCGAAGCCCAACGAAAGGACGGCAGCGGCCGCGGGCAGACCATCGATGCGGCGATGGTCGACGGTGTGGCCGCGCTGTCGTCGCTGGTCCACCAGCGCCGCGGCGCCGGCACGTGGAGCGACGAGGCCGCACACAACTTCTTCCTCGGCACGTCGCCGTTCTACGACGTCTTCGAATGCGCCGACGGCCATGTCAGCCTCGGCGCGATCGAGCCGAAGTTCTATGCCGAAATGCTGCAGCGGCTCGGCCTGTCTGATGTGGATGCGTCACGCCAGTACGTGTTCGACGACTGGCCCGCGCTGCGCCAGCGTATCGCGGCGCTGCTGAAAACGCAGTCGCGCGCGCATTGGTGCGAACGGCTGGAGGGCAGCGACGCCTGCTTTGCGCCGGTGCTCACGCTCGACGAAGCGCCGCAGCATCCGCACCTGGCGGCGCGCAAGACTTTTGTCGAAGTCGCCGGCCGCACGCTGCCGGCGTCGGCGCCGCGTTTGTCGAGGAGCGGCGCACGCACGTTGGTGCCCGGCCCGCGGCCCGGCGAGCACACGGACGAGGTGCTGCGCGAACTCGGCTTCAGCGGCCCTTGCTGAATCGCTGCGCGAGCAGCGATGTTGTCAGGCCGAGCAGGATCGCCCACTCGAGCGAAAGCGTCACCGTGGCGATCAGCGTCACCGCCAGGCCGGCGCGCTCGATCGGCTCATCGCGCCAGAGGCGCCGCATCTCGCGCGTGTCGAACAGCCCCCAGGCGACGACGAACAACAGCGCCGAGACGACGGCCAGCGGCAGCCACCGCGCCAGCGGGCTGACGAAGACCAGGATGATCACCAGGAACAGCGACGCGAACACCGCCGATAGCGGCGTGCGCGCGCCGGCCTCGGCATTGACCCCCGATCGATTGAACGAACCGCTGGTCGGCATCGACGAGAAGAACGCGCCGACGATGTTGGCCAGGCCTTGGCCGATGAACTCCTGGTTGCCGTCGAGCCTGTCGCCACGGCGGCGCGCCATCGCCCGCGCGATCGCGCTGGCTTCGGTCAGCGCCAGCAAGGTCATGACCAGCGTTGCGCCGAACAGGCTGCGCACGGTGTCGACGCGCAGGTCGGGCCACGACAGCGGCGGCAACGCGCCGGGCAACGGCGGCACGGTGGCCAGCGGCAGGCCACTGCGGCATGGCCTGCGCGAGCAGCCAGGCGCCGATCGAACCGCCGACCACCGCCACCAGCATGGCCGGCACCCAGCGCGACAGCGGCTTGGCCACGATGGCCAGCGCCACCGTCAACACGCTGACGATCAACGCTGCGGGATTGATCTCCTGCCAGCGAGCCAGGACAGCCTGTACCGTGGACAGCACCGACTGACCCCGCGGCAAGTTGATGCCGAGCGCGGTGCCGAGCTGGCTGGCGACGATCAGCACCGCAGCGCCCGCCGTGAAACCGACCACCACCGAGTGCGGCACCTTGTCCACCAGCGCACCGACGCGCGCCAGCCCGAGCAGCAACTGCATCACGCCGACCAGCAGCGCCAGCGTCAGCACGAGCTTGACGTACTCGGGCGAACCCACGGCGGCCAGCGGCGCCACCAGCGCCATCGTCGTCAACGAGATCGCGTTGGCCGGGCCAGTCACCATCAAGCGGCTGGCGCCGAACAGCGCGGCGACGATGCACGGCAGCATCGCTGCATACAACCCATACTGCGGCGGCATACCAGCCAGCGTCGCAAAGGCAACGCCCTGCGGCAGCACCACCACCGCGCCGGTCAGTCCAGCGAGTGCATCGGCGCGCAGTGCACCGGGTTGGCGCCACTCATCGCGCCACCGCATCATGGGCATTACGGGCAGTTGCATCGAACCTTGAGGTGCTCCACAGGCAAGCCGCAATGGTCGCTGGTAAACGGGCGGTAACTCGCGCCATGCCTGCCTCCAAATCCTAGGGTGATGCCCCGAGCGGGAACAGAAGTCTTTGGCGATATAGTCGCGCCCTTCGCGGTGTGCAGCACCGCCGTCGCTCACAAGGCGGCGAAGAAAAGCATTCCAAGAGCTACAAATTCGAGAGCAAGCGGCAGCACCCGCACCCTGGGTGTCTGGAGGTTCGGTTTTGGCGACGTACGACTACGCTGATCAACAGCGCAAACCCGGCAAGCACCTTGTCGGCATCGGCATCGTGGTCCTGATGCACCTCCTCCTCGGCTGGGCGCTGGTCAGCGGCCTGGCACGCAAGGTGGTCGAGGTCATCAAGAACCCGATCGAAACCAAGATCATCGAAGAGGTCCGGCCGCCGCCACCGCCGCCGGAGAACCTGCCGCCGCCGCCACCCAAGCTGGCCCCGCCGCCGCCGAGTTTCGTGCCGCCGCCTGAAGTGGTGGTGGCGCCGCCGCCGACGCCGGCACCCGCGATCACCGTGCAGACGACGACGCCACCGCCGCCGACGCCGGTGACGATTGCACCGGCTCCCGCGCCTGCAGCGCCGCCGGCGCCCGCAGCGGCGCCCGTGGCCTCGAAGCCGGCAATCACCAACGTTTCGGCGCTGCAAGCCCGAATATCCGCCTGCGGCGCTGAAGGCCGACGCCACCGGCACGACCACCATCCAGTTCACTGATTGATCCACCGGCAAAGTTGGTGAGCGCCGAGGTGGTCAAGCCGTCCGGGCGCCTCGCGCGAGCACCGCTTGATCGATCGTGCTGACCGTCTCCTCGCTGAGCGGATGCACCTTCAGTCCAGGACGCGACGCGAGCGGTCAGGCCGGTAGGCGCCTCGACCGACGTCGAGTACGTCTGGAAGCTCGAGTGAGCTGCTGGCCTGTCTCATCTTCGTCAGCCCACGTTTGATTCACGCTGTCGCGCGGCTGCATTTCGAATCGCGCATTCGTTTCCCGGAGGAACCATGTCTTTGATCCAACTCGTTCGCGCGCCCGTTGTTGCTGCGCTGTTTGTCGTGGCCACGCTGGCCTCGAGCCTGCCGACTGCAGCGCTGGCGCAAGCGGCGTCCGAACCGGCCGCCGCACCGGCCGCTGCAACGCCGGCGGCCCCGGCAGCGGCGCCCGCCGTGGCCAAGGAAACCGTCAACAACCCGTACGGCCTGGAAGCCATGTGGCGCGACGGCGACATGGTCACGAAGACGACGTTCTTCATCATGGTGATCATGTCGATGGGCAGCTGGTACATCATCTTCACCAAGCTGTTCGAGCAGAGCAAGCTGATGCGCAGCGCCAAGGCCGCCGGCGAAACGTTCTGGAACGCGGGCTCGATCCAAAAGGGTGCCGCTGCGCTCGATGAAGGCAGCGCCTTCCGCTTCATCGCCGAAACCGGCATGAAGGCCAGCGACCACCACTCCGGCGGCATGACCGACACGATCGACAAGCACACCTGGATCGGCATGAGCATCGGCCGCGCGACGGAAAACATCCAGAACCGCCTGCAGGATGGTCTGGCCTTCCTGGCCACCGTCGGCTCCACCGCGCCTTTCGTCGGCCTGTTCGGCACGGTCTGGGGCATCTACCACGCGCTCACCGCGATCGGCATCTCGGGCCAGGCCTCGATCGACAAGGTGGCCGGCCCGGTCGGCGAAGCGCTGATCATGACGGCCATCGGCCTGGCGGTCGCAGTGCCCGCGGTGATGGGCTACAACTGGCTGATCCGCCGCAACAAGGGCGCCATGGAGCGCGTGCGCGCGTTCTCGGCCGATCTGCAGAACGTGCTCCTGGCCGGCAAGCGCTAAGTCGCTGAGACGGCTTCACGCAAGGACATTGCCATGGGCATGAACGTAGGCACCGCCGACGAAGACGGCGAAGAGCAGATGAACTCCACCATCAACACCACGCCGCTGGTGGATGTGATGCTGGTGCTGCTGATCATCTTCCTCATCACGGTGCCCGTGGTGACGCAGTCGATCAAGATGGAGCTGCCCAAGGAGCGCAATCTGCCGACGCAGACCAAGCCCGAGAACATCGTCATCCAGGTCAACCGCGACGGCGACGTGCACTGGGGCATGGAGCGGCTGTCGGACACCGAAGCGCTGGTGGCGCGGCTGAAGACCGAAGCCGTCAAGGACCCGCAGCCCGAAGTGCACATTCGCGGCGACCTGGAAGTGCGCTACGAATCGATCGGCCGCGTCATCGTGGCCTGCCAGCGCGCCGGCATCCTGAAGGTGGGCTTCATCACCGAGCCGCCCGCCGGCGGCGTCACGAGGTAAGCAATATGGCAATGCAAGTAGGCGCAAGCGGCGGCGACGACGAACCGATGGTCGAAGTCAACATGACGCCGATGATCGACGTCATGCTGGTGCTGCTGATCCTGTTCATCATCACCATCCCGATCCAGACGCACGCGGTCAAGCTCAACATGCCGACGCCGAGCAACGCGCAGCCAGTCAAGGAGCCCGACATCAAGCGCATCGACGTCGACTTCGACGGCACGATCGGCCTGAACGGCGTTCTGATGAGCAAGTCCGAACTCGACGCGCAGCTCGCCGAATGGGGCCGTCTGGCCGTGGCGGACCAGCCCGAGGTGCATCTGCGGCCGAACAAGCTCGTCACCTACAAGCATGTCGCGGCGATCATGGCCAGCGCACAGCGCCAGGGCGTGAGCAAGATCGGCATGGTCGGCAACGAGCAGTTCATGAACTGAGTGGCATGACGGCCCCAAGCTCGCTGCGCTCGCGTCCCCCGAGGGGAGCACAGGCCGCTTCGGGCGGCTCGGCGCTGGCCTGAGCTTGTCGGCAGAACCTCCTCGGGGATCGTTACCGGCACTGGAACGATCCCCGTTTCATTTCTTCGAGAGTCGCATCAGATGAAATCGCTTCGTGTCCTCACCACTGCCCTCCTCGCCGCCGGCGTTCTGACTGCCACGCACGCACAGCAGGGCATTCGCCCCGAAGTGGCCAGGCCGCTGCAAGCCGCCAGCGATGCGCTCAAGGCCGGCAAGGCCAAGGAGGCGCTGGCCAAGGCGCGTGAAGCCGACGCGGTGGGCGGCAAGACGGCGAGCGAGCAACTGGTGATCGACCGCATGAAGGGCGCGGCCGCGCAACGCGTCGGCGACACGGCGACGACGATCGCCGCCTTCGAATCGGTGTACGAGCGCGGCAGCGGCGGCGAGAAGGCGCAGATGGCCGAGCAGATCGCGTTTGCGTACTCGCAGCAGAAGAACAACGCCAAGGCCTCCGAGTGGGTCGCCAAGGCCCGCGCCGCCGGCGCCAACAGCGCCTCACTCAACCAGCTCGCGGCCTATCTGCAGGGCTCCTCCGGCGACTACGGTCAGATCATGAAGGATGCCCAGGCCGCGGTGTCGGCCGCCGAGAAGGACGGCCGCAAGCCGGGAGAAGACGATCTGCTGCGCCTGGCCGATGCGGCGCGGCGCACCAACAGCAACGCGGTGTACTCGAACACGCTGGAAAAGCTGGTGCTGTACTACCCGAAGAAGGACTACTGGAGCGCGCACCTGGCGAGCATCCAGCGCAAGCCCGGCTTCTCCGACCGCCTGGGCCTGGACGTGCAGCGCCTGAAGCTCGCCAACGGCCTGATGACCAAGGCCGACGAGTACATGGAGCTGGCCCAGCTCGCCCTGCAGGCCGGGCTGCCGGTCGAGGCCAAGGCGATCGTCGACAAGGGCTACGCCGCCAACGTGCTCGGCACCGGCGACCAGGCGCCGCGCCATCAGCGCTTGAAGGATCTGGTGCTGAAGTCGCAAGCCGAGAGCGCCGCCGGTCTGGCCAAGAACGTCGAAGAAGCGAGCGCGCTCAAGGAAGGCAACGAACTGGTCAAGGTCGGCACGGTCTATGCGTCGATGGGTCAACAGGACAAGGCCATCGAACTGATCGAGAAAGGCATTGCCAAGGGCGGCCTGAAGCGGCCCGACGAGGCCAAGCTGCGCTTGGCGCTGGCGATGGCCGCCAATCCAAAGACCAAGGCCAAGGGCCTGCAGGCGCTGCGCTCCATCGGCGGCAGCGATGGCACGGCCGAGGTGGCGCGGCTGTACACGGTGGTGATGCAGTAAGCTGCCGGCAGCGAGTTCAAGCGCTTGGCAGTGCGCCCACTGCCCAAGGAGGTGATCATGGCCGTGCGGATAGTTGCCTTGCTGATCCCGCTTGCGATCACCTTGCCTTACCTGCAAACCAACAGCCCACCCACTGCGGCGCCGCCGGTGCCGGTCGCGCAGACGCCGCCGATCAGTCCCCCAGCCTGGTCCCGGGAAGTGCGACGCGTGGCCGACGTTCCGGTCGAGCGTGTTGTGCTCGAATCGCCAACGCTCGATCCCGCGCACAAGGCATCGGTGTCGCATGCAGCGCGCCGGCCCACCCGACTCGCGTCGTCGGCCAAGGCGGCGACAACCGCCAAAGCACCGATGCGCTCGGCACAACGCCATGCCAAACGCGCACCGTTGCAGCCGCACTGCCAGCCCTTCGTTCACTGCGCACCCGTGGTCGTGGGCAAGGTGACGCCCGTCAGCGGGCGACCCATGTGACCGCCGCGTGTCGAGGCCATTGCGAGGTGACGTCTGCGCGTGCCTGAGTCTTCGTGAACGTTGAGGCCTTTGCCGTCAGCACCGGTATCGTCGCCCTCGGCGAAATCGGCGACAAGACACAACTGTTGGCATTGATCCTGGCGGCGCGTTACCGCGCACCGCGGCCGATCATCGCCGGCATCCTGGTGGCCACGCTGGCCAATCACGCCGCCGCCGCGGCACTCGGCGCGTGGCTGACGCGGATCGTCGATCCGCAATGGATGCGCTGGGGCCTGGGCTTGTCGTTCATTGCCGTGGCGTTGTGGATGCTCGTGCCCGACCGCGCCGACGACGGCCTGCAGGCCAAGGACGCCAGCCGCCACAGCGTCTTCTGGATCACCACCGTCGCCTTCTTCCTCGCCGAGATGGGCGACAAGACGCAGATCGCCACCGTCATGCTGGCCGCACGCTTCAACGATCTGCTCGCCGTCACCGCCGGCACGACGCTGGGCATGATGATCGCCAACGTGCCCGCCGTGCTGCTCGGCGACCGCGTTGTCAAGATCGTGCCGGTGCAATGGGTGCACCGCATCGCAGCCGTGGTCTTTGCCGCGATCGGCGTGGCCATCCTCGCGCGCTGAAAGACGGCGCCGTTCGTCTTATGCTTGTGCCATGAAATACCTGCACACCATGGTCCGCGTGACCGACATCGAAGCCTCGCTGCGTTTCTACCGCGATGCCCTGGGCATGGAAGTGCTCTCGCGGCGCGACAACGAAGGCGGCCGCTACACGCTCGTCTTTCTCTGCGCACCGGGCGACAACAGCGCGCAGATCGAGCTCACCTACAACTGGCCCGATGCCAGCGGCAAGGCCGAGCAGTACGGCGGCGGCCGCAACTTCGGCCATGTGGCCTACGCGGTGGATGACATCTACGCCACCTGCCGGCGGCTGATGAAGCATGGCGTGACGATCAACCGCCCGCCGCGCGACGGCCACATGGCCTTCGTGCGCTCGCCGGACAACATCTCGGTCGAGCTGCTGCAGGCCGGTGCGTCGCTGGCGCCGGCCGAGCCGTGGACGTCGATGGCCAACGTCGGCGCCTGGTGAGATGTACCTGCCGAAGCACTTCGAGCAGAGCGACCGCGTCACACTCACGGCGTTGATGCGCGAGCACCCGTTGGCGACGCTGATCACGACGACGCCCGAAGGCCCGAGCGCCGACCTGATCCCGCTCGAATTCATTGCCGATGAAGGCGAGCACGGCACGCTGCGCGGTCACGTTGCGCGCGCGAACCCGCTCTGGCAGCGCGCGGGCACGACGGCACTCGCGGTCTTCACCGGCCCCGAGGCCTACATCTCTCCCGGCTGGTATGCGAGCAAGCAGGAGCACGGCAAGGTCGTGCCGACGTGGAACTACACGATGGTGCAAGCCCGTGGTGTGCTGCGCGCGGTCGACGAAGCGCCGTGGTTGCATGCGCTGGTCACTCGCTTGACCGAGCACCACGAAGCCGCACAGACAAAACCGTGGCAGGTCAGCGATGCGCCGCACGACTTCGTGCAGCAGATGCTGCGCGCCATCGTCGGCATCGAGATTCCACTGACCTCGCTCGTCGGCAAATGGAAGGTCAGCCAGAACCGCAGCGCGGCCGACCGCGCGGGCACGGCGCAAGGCTTGATGGACGGCCACCACGCCAAGATGGCCACGTTGGTGCGGCTTGCCAAGCCGCCGGGCGCGGCATAGGCTGCCTCGTCATGCGTTGCGCTCACCCATGGTTGCTCGTTGTTCTGGCGCTGCTGCCGTGCGCGCAGGCAGCCGACATCGGCGGCTGGATGCAGCACAAGAGCCGCACGAATCTGCCGGTGGATGAGTGCACCGAGTTGATTGCACAAGCCTCACGCACACCGAGCAACGCCGAAGATGCCGCGCAGCGCTACTACGCCAGTGGCCTGTGCTACCTGCACAGCGACAAGATCGGCCGCGACACAGTGGCCGCCAGCGCCTGGCTGACACGCGCCGCCGAACTCGAGCACCCGCTCGCGCGCCGCGCGTTGCTGTCCTTGAGCGACAGCGCGCCATCGACGCACGCCGCGGGCTACCACTGCCATGACCTCGGCCTCGGCCGCAAGATCTGCCACGGCGGCCCCGTGCGGCAATGACCACCCTGGAGAAAAACACCATGTCGATCGCTCGTTGCATCCTCGTCGCCGCCGTCGCAGCCGGCGCGTTCACCAGCCCTGCGCTGGCCTGCTCGGACAAGGACTGGAAAGCCTGCAAGGGTAAGCCCTGGGTCACCGGCGACACGATGGACACGCCGATGGGCGAGCGCTGGTGGCCGAACAAGCTCTGGGGCGGCGCCGACGAAGCCGGCTCGACCAACTGGTTCACCAAGCCCGAGGTCGTGCAGCGCGCACTGGCTGAAGCGAAGACCGGCAAGACCTACAAGCTCGGCCGCCACTACAGCGCGGCGATGCCGACCTTCGGCGAACGCAAGTTCGTGCTGCGCATTCCGGGTGGCCCGACCGGTGGCCCGTTCGGCGCCAACTCGCTGGTCTACAACGACGAATTCGTGGCCACCGAGATCGGCCAGATCGGCACGCAGTTCGACGGCATGGGACACATCGGCGTTGCCATCAACGGCGCGGCCGACAAGAGCCAGATCCGCTACTACAACGGCGTCACGCAGTTGGAGATCGAAGGCGCGAGCGGCCTGAAGAAGAACGGCGTCGAGAAGCTGCACCCGATCGTCGCGCGCGGCTTCCTCATCGACGTCGCCGGGGCCAAGGGCGTGCCCAATCTCGAAGCCGGCTACGAGATCACGATGGCCGACGTGCGCGAAGCGCTGACCAAACAAGGCCTGGCCGACGTCAAGTTCCTGCCCGGCGACGGCCTGTTCTTCCGCACCGGATGGGGCGTGCACTGGGTCAAGGACAACGCCAAGTTCAACAGCGGCGAGCCCGGCATCGGCATGGAAGTGGCGCGCTGGCTCTCCGACACCGTGCAGGCCGGCGTCGTTGGCAGCGACACCTGGGGCCTCGAGAACATACCGGCCAAGGACCCGGGCTGCGCGTTCTGCATCCACGCGCACCTGCTGACGCGACACGGCATCGTCAACCAGGAGAACATGGACCTCGATGCGCTGGCTGCGGACAAGGCGTACCGATTCCTCTACCTCTACAGCCCGATGCCCATCGTCGGCGCGACCGGCTCGGCGGGCTCGCCGGTCGCGGTGAAGTAGCGCAGGGCGCGCCGGCAGCGGCGCGCGGTCTGTCATGTTTCCTCGGCTGGTGCGACTGAGACAGCACCATGGACGCCGACTCGCTGCCCGCCGCCCCTGCCCGCGCCGTCGGCGCGGCCCTGGTGCGCTACCTGGCGCAACCGCGACACGTGCACGGCGCCTCGGCGCCGGGCGATCTGCGTGCGCTGGCGGCGTTGCTGAAACCCGCCGACGTGATCCTGGTCGACGGGGCCTCGCGCTTTTCGACCGCGGTCAAGTACCTGACGCAATCGACCTGGTCGCATGCGGCGCTGTATGTCGGCCCACGCCTCGGCCGGCGTGACGCCAACGGCGAGCCGCTGCTCGTGGTGGAGGCCGACGTCGCCGAGGGTGTGCGCGCGGTGCCGCTGACGCAGTTCGCCGGATTGCATCTGCGCGTGTGCCGGCCGGTCAGCCTGACCAGCGACGAAGCGCAGGCCGTCACCAGCCATGCGCTCGCACGGCTGGGCCATCGCTACGACCTGCGCAACGTCTTCGACCTGATGCGCTGGCTGCTGCCGACACCGCCGGTGCCGCTGCGCTGGCGGCGACGCCTGCTGGCGCTGGGCAGTGGCGACCCGACGCGTGCCATCTGCTCGACGCTGGTGGCACAAGCCTTCGAATCGGTGCGCTACCCGATCCTGCCGCAGGTCGAGCAGCGCCCCGCCAACGACCCGCTGTGCCCGTTGTGCGTCGAAGAGATCCTGCATGTGCGCCACCACAGCCTGTTCGTGCCGCGCGACTTCGACGTCTCGCCCTACTTTGCCGTCGTCAAGCCGACGCTGTCGGCCGGCTTCGACCACCATGCGCTGCGTTGGGCCGACACGCCCGCGCTGGCACGTGCAGCAGCATGATCGGCAAGAACTTCGGAGCAAGACCATGAATCAACGCCAGGTCGATGTCGCGATCATCGGCGCCGGCACCGCCGGCATGACGGCCTACCGCAGTGCGCTGGAACACACGCCGAGCGTCGTCGTCATCGAAGACGGTCCGTACGGCACGACCTGCGCACGCGTCGGCTGCATGCCGAGCAAGCTGCTGATCGCTGCCGCCGAAGCGGCGCACACGATCGCGCATTCGGCGCTGTTCGGCGTGCACGGCGGGACGCTGCGCGTCGATGGCCGCGCCGTCATGCAGCGCGTGCGCGACGAGCGCGACCGCTTTGTCGGCTTCGTGCTCGATGCCGTGCAGCGCTGGCCCGAAGAACACCGACTGCGCGGCCGTGCACGCTTCATCGACGACCACACGCTCGACGTCGGTGGCCACACGCGCGTGGTGGCATCGCGCATCGTCATCGCCAGCGGTTCGCGGCCCATGGTGCCGACAGCCTGGCAGCAGGCGCTCGGCGACCGCCTGATCGTCAACGACGACGTGTTCGCGTGGCAGGACCTGCCGGCGTCGGTGGCGGTGATGGGTGCTGGCGTGATCGGCCTCGAGCTCGCGCAGGCGCTGCACCGCCTGGGCGTGCGCACGCGGCTGTTCGGCCGCAGCGAACGCATCGGCCCGCTCACCGACCCCGCGCTGCAAACGATCACGCGTCAGGTCTTTGCGCGCGAACTTCCAATGACGCTGAACGCGCGCGAGATCGGCGTGTCACGCGACGGCGACAGCGTCGCGCTGCGCCTGCCGGGCCAGCCTGAAGAGCGCTTCGACTGGCTGCTCTGCGCCACCGGCCGCATGCCCAACGTCGACGGTCTCGGCCTCGACAAGACGAGCCTGCCGCTCGACCCCAACGGCGTGCCGGTGCACGACCGCCGCACCGGCCAGATCGGCAGCAGCCCCGTCTTCCTGGCCGGCGACGCGGCCGACGAGCGCGCGATCCTGCACGAAGCCGCCGACGAGGGCCGCATCGCCGGCGACAACGCCGGCCGCTGGCCCGACGTGCGCGTGCGCCCGCGCCGTGCACCGCTGGCGGTGGTGTTCAGCGACCCGCAACTGATGATCGCCGGATCGAGCCACGCCGAACTGCTGCGAGACGGCATCGCTTTCGAGACCGGCGAGGTCTCGTTCGAAGACCAGGGCCGCAGCCGCGTCATGGGCCGCAACCAGGGCGCGCTGCATGTCTATGGCGAGCGCGGCACGGGGCGCTTTCTCGGCGCCGAGATGATCGGCCCCGCCGCCGAACACATCGGCCACCTGCTGGCCTGGTCGGTGCAGCGCGGCGACACCGTGCAGCAGATGTTGGACAGCCCGTTCTACCACCCGGTCATCGAAGAAGGCCTGCGCACCGCGCTGCGCCACTTGCAACGTGCGCTGCACATGGGACCACCACCGGTCGAGCGCTGCCTCGACTGCGGGCCGGGTGGCTGAGGGTCTGGAAGAAGCGGCGACGGCGAAGTAGGCTGTCGAAACCGCACTGGCTCGTTCGTCGTGTCGATGAGCCGCGTTGCGCTCCAACTGCCCTCGAAGGAGAGATGACCATGCCTGCCCTGTCTGCACAGCCCTACATCCTGTTTGGCGGCCGCTGCGAAGAAGCGGTCGAGTTCTACCAGCGCGCGGTCGGCGCCAAGGTCGAAGACATGATGCGCTTCAAGGACAACCCCGACCCGATGCCGCCCGGCATGCTCACGCCCGGCCTCGAGAACAAGATCATGCACACCAGCTTTCGCATCGGCGACAGCCTGGTGATGGCCAGCGACGGCATGAACGAAAGCCAGACCGTCAGCGGCACCTCGCTGGCCGTGACGGTGAAAACCGAAGCCGAGGTCGACCCGATATTCAACGCCCTGGCTGTCGGCGGTCAGGTCATGATGCCGCCGGGCAAGACCTTCTGGTCACCGCGCTTCGGCATGCTGACCGACAAGTTCGGCCTCGGCTGGATGGTGATGGTCGCGCAATGAGCCCACCCCCGAAGCGGCTGCGCCGCTCCCCCTCAAGGGGGCACCGCCAGCGGCCTGGCAGAGCCAGATCCGCGGCGGTCGCTTGGGAAGATCAGCGGTTCAGGCGTCGCGACGTGTCACGAGCGCTGAGGCGGCTTTCGCCAGCGCCGTGATGCGCGCCCAGTCGCCGGCATTCACCGCATCGGCCGGCGTCAGCCACGAACCGCCGCAGACCTTGACGTTCGGCAACGCCAGGAACTGCGGTGCGGTCTCGGGCGTGATGCCTCCGGTGGGGCAGAAAGCGACATCGGGGAACGGCCCGGCCAAGGCCTTCAGCATCGGGATGCCGCCGGCTGCCGTGGCCGGAAAGAACTTCAGGAACGAGAAGCCTTCGGCATTGGCCTGCATGACTTCGCTCGCCGTGGCCACGCCGGGCAGCAGCGGCAGCCCGACCGCGCGACAGGTCTGCGCGATCTCGCTCGTGTAGCCGGGGCTGACACCGAACTGGCAGCCGGCCTTCTTCGCCGCATGCACGTCGTCCGCCGTGCGCAGCGTGCCGGCGCCGACGATCGCTTCGGGCACCTGCTTCGCAATCGCTTCGATGCAGGCCAGCGCGGCCTTCGTGCGCAGCGTCACTTCGAGCACACGCACACCGCCGGCGACCAGCGCGCGCGCCAGCGGCACGGCGTGTTCGACACGCTCCAGCACGATGACCGGAATGACCGGGCCGAAGCTCACGAGTTCGAGAGTGTTCTGGATGTTCATGGTGTTGTCCTCAGAGCCAGGTCACGGCGCCCTCTTCGGCGCTGGTCACGTTCTTTCTCATGCCGCCGAACAGCTCGCGGCCGAGGCCGTGCGCATTGTCTTCGGCCTGCGCGAGCGCGATGTGCGCGGCGCTGCGCGCCTCCCACGTCGCATCGGGCACCAGCGCGTCGAGCGTGCCTTGCACGGCGTCGAGGCGGATCACGTCGCCATCGCGCACCTTCGCCAGCGGCCCGCCGGCCAGCGCTTCGGGGCTGGCGTGAATCGCCGCGGGCACCTTGCCCGAGGCGCCGCTCATGCGGCCGTCGGTGACCAACGCCACCTTGAAGCCCTTGCCTTGCAGCACCGCCAGCGGCGGTGTGAGCTTGTGCAGCTCGGGCATGCCGTTGGCGCGCGGGCCCTGGAAGCGCACGACACAGACCACATCGCGGTCCAGCTCACCGGCCTTGAACGCGGCGTGCAACGCTTCTTGTCCGTCGAACACACGCGCCGGCGCTTCGACGACCCAGCGATCTTCCGGCACCGCGCTGATCTTGATGACCGCACGGCCGAGATTGCCCTGCAGCAGCTTCAAGCCGCCGCTGGCGGTGAACGGGCGCACGGCAGGCCGCACGATGGTTTCGTCGCCGCTGTCCTTGGGCAGCGCGCGCCAGGCGAGGCTCTCGCCATCGAGCACCGGCACGTCGGCATAGGCGGCGATGCCGCGCGCAGCGACCGTGGCCACGTCGGCATGCATGCAGCCGGCGTCTAGCAGCTCGCGCAGCACATACCCCGGGCCACCGGCAGTCTGAAACTGGTTCACGTCGGCGCTGCCGTTCGGGTACACGCGAGCCAACAGCGGCGTCGGCCGCCGACAGATCGGAAAAGTCGGTCCAGTCGATGACGATGCCCGCGGCGCGCGCCACTGCCACCCAATGAATCAGGTGATTGGTCGAGCCACCGGTGGCCAGCAGCGCCACCATCGCATTGACGATCACGCGTTCGTCGACCAGCTTGCCGATCGGTGTGAAGCGCTGACCGCGCTGCGTGATCGCCAGCGCCGTGCGCACCGCTTCGCGCGTCAGCGCCTCGCGCAGGTTCGCGTGCGGATGCACGAAGGCCGCGCCCGGCACATGCAGGCCCATCGCTTCCAACAGCATCTGGTTGCTGTTGGCGGTGCCATAGAACGTGCAGGTGCCGGCGCCGTGATAGGCCGCACTCTCGGCTTCGAGCAGCGCGTCGCGTCCGACTTCGCCGGTGGCGAACTTCTCGCGCACCTTGGACTTGTCGTTGTTCGACAGGCCGGTGCTCATCGGCCCCGCGGGCACGAACACCATCGGCAGGTGGCCGAAGTGCAGCGCACCGATCAGCAGGCCCGGCACGATCTTGTCGCAGACGCCGAGCAGCAGTGCGGCGTCGAAGACATCGTGCGTCAGTGCGATCGCCGTGCCCATGGCGATGTTGTCGCGCGAAAACAGCGAGAGCTCCATGCCCGGCAGGCCCTGCGTCACGCCGTCGCACATGGCCGGCACGCCGCCCGCCACCTGCACCGTGGCGCCGTGGCGACGCGCCTCGTCGCGAATGATTTCAGGAAAAGCCTCGTAGGGCTGGTGCGCCGACAGCATGTCGTTGTACGCCGTGACCACGCCGATGTGTGGCGCGCGCTCGGCGACGACCTTGAACTTGTCGTTGGCCGGCATCGCGGCAAAGGCATGCGCCACGTTGGCGCAGCCCATGCGGTCGCTGCCCCGCGGGCGGCCGGCGAGTTGGTCGATGCGCACCAGGTAGGCGCGCCGCGTCGGTGCGCTGCGCTCGCGGATGCGTTGGGTGATGTCGAGAACGGCAGCCTTCATCGGACCTCCGTGATGTAACCAGTGCACTGATTTTGCCGTAATCGAGTTACATCGTCAAAACAACAGGCGCGGCTTTTGCGATCATGCGCGTCGATGGCCCTCAAATCTCCTGCTTTGCCGGTGCCGCCACCGCTCGTGCCCGTGGCGCCGCTGCGCGACCCGCAAGCCCTGCTCACCCGCACGCGCCGCGAATGGGGCGGCAAGCGCGACCTGTGGGTCTTTGGCTACGCCTCGCTGCTGTGGAACCCGGAGTTCGAGTTCGACCAGCACCACAGCGCTTTCGTGCGCGGCTGGCACCGCGCGCTGCGCATGGCCTCGCGCATCAACCGCGGCACGCCCGAGCGGCCGGGCCTCGTCTTTGCGCTGCTGCCCGGCGGTTCCTGCCATGGCGCGGTCTACCGCGTGCCGCGCGCGCAAGCCTCCGACGCGCTCGAAGCGCTGTGGCAACGCGAAATGCCCACCGGGGTCTACGACCCGCGCTGGCTGGCGTGCGCGACGCCGAAAGGCGAGGTCAACGCACTGGCCTTCACGCTCAGCCGCAAAAGCCCACAGCACACGGGCCGGCTCAGCGAAGCGCAGATGATCGACATCCTGCGTCACGCGCGCGGGCGCTACGGCACGACGCTCGACTACCTGCTTGAAACGGCGAAGAGCCTGGCCGAGCGCGGCGTGAGGGACCGGGAAATCGAGATGCTCGTCGCGCTGACAAGGCGCCACGGCTTGGCGCCTCAATAGAGGTCAGGGGCGAAGGCTGAGGGTTTGAATCCGCTGTCGTCGCCGTTGCGCTGCCCCTTGAGGTCTTCGCTGGTGTCGATGTCGATCAGCACGCCCGGGTCATCGACTTCGACCGCAAACGACGGGTAGCGCGCCACCAGGCGTCGCGCGCCTTCGTCGCCGGTCAGGCCGATCAGCTCCGAGTACAGCTCGGCGCTGAAGGCCACCGGGTGGCCACGCCGGCCCTGGTGCTGGGCAAAGGCCACCGAGTGGCCCGACAGCGCTTGCGCCACGGCTTGCAGCGTGCTCGGCTTGACGCGCGGCATGTCGGCCGGCAGCAGCAGCCAGCCGGGGGCACCGGACCGGGCCGCAACGCCCGCAGCGATCGAGTCGCCCATGCCGCGGCCCCGAATCGGGGCGGCCTTGGGCACCACCAGCACGTCGCGCGCCGCCACGTCTTGATGTGCCAGCGGTGCCAACTCGGCCGTCGTGACGACGAGCACGGGCAAGCCACTGGCCAGGGCATGGCGCAGCGTCAGCGACATCACGGCAGCGGCGATGCCGTTGTTGTCGTTGTCGTCCAGCAGTTGCTCGAGCTTGTGCCCGGCGCCGGTGTAGCGGCTGCCCAGGCCGGCGGCAAGCACGATGACGGTGGGCGGTGGCGTCATGAAAGCGATACTTCATTCGGTGTTTTCTTGAGGTCAAGAATCGTCGCCACACGCAACGGTGTCACCGGGTCGTGTACCTAGGGTCTATCACGTAGTAAGAATTGCGGATGGCCTGACACTTATGCTTCAACCATGAACACATCACCGAGCGGCGCCGACATCGCCGCACTGCGCAAGAGCTACGAGCGCGCCGAACTCGACGAGGCCGCGTCGGACGCGAACCCCTTGCAGCAGTTCGACCAGTGGCTGCGCGAGGCCATCGCCGCGCAAGTGCCCGAGCCGAACGCGATGACGCTGGCCACCGTGAGCGCCGAGGGCCGGCCTTCGACGCGCATCGTCCTGATCAAGGGCTACGACGCGCGCGGCCTCGTCTGGTACACGAACTACGAGAGCCGCAAGGGCCGCGAGCTGGCCGCCAACCCGCAGGCGGCGCTGCAATTCCACTGGGTCGAGCTGGAGCGCGTGGTCCGCATCGAGGGCCGCGTCGAGTTGGCGAGTGCCGAAGAAAGCGATGCGTACTACGCGACGCGACCGCTCGATTCACGCCTGGGCGCCTGGGCCTCGCCGCAAAGCCAGGTCATCAGCTCACGCGCCGTGCTCGTCGCCAATGCCGCCAAGGCTGCCGTCCGGCATGGTTTGAGCCCGTCGCGGCCGCCGCACTGGGGCGGATACCGGCTCGTGCCCGAGGCCTGGGAGTTCTGGCAGGGGCGCAAGAGCCGGCTGCACGACCGGCTGCGCTACCGGCAAGAGGGTGCGGCTTGGGTGCGAGAGCGTCTCGCACCTTGACCATCGCTGCAGACCCTTCGACAAGCTCAGGGCGAACGGGAAGCCACCGTTCGGGCTGAGCCTGTCGAAGCCCATCTTCACCAGGCCACGCGCAGCCCCAGCGTCGCCGAGCGACCCGGCAACGGCGACAACTCGCGCGCCGTGCGCAACGCCGCAGCGTTGAACGCGAGTCGATCGCCGACGTTGTCGATGCGCGCGAACCACAGCGCCTCGACGCCTGCCCATGGCTGACGCCAGCTTGCGCTCATGTCGAGCAGCGTTGCGCTCGCCGTCGGCACATCGGCGGCCGGCACGCGGGTTTGTCGGGCGAGGTGGCGCACGGTGGCCGATGCCGTCCACGGCCCTTGCGACGCTTCCAAACCGAAACGTGCGCGCAGCGGCGGCAAGCGCGCCAGCGGTTCGCCGCTGTTGCGGTTGGTGCCGCGCACCAGGTCGAGCGCGCTCACCAGGTCCAGCACCCACGGGCTCTCGACCAAGCGCGTCTTGCCCTCCAGCTCGAAGCCTGCGAGCCGCGCGCGCACGGCGCGGAACGCGACCTCGGGCAATGACTCGACGGTGTTGCCGGTGGCATCGAGCGCGATGTAGCGCGAGAAGCGCGTCGTGAAGACCTGCGCCTTCCACTGCGACGCACCCGACGTCCACTGCGCACCGAGCTCGGCATGCGCGCTGCGCTCGACGCCGAGCGACGGGTCGCCGACCTCGAACGCACCGGTCGCCACATGCACACCGTTGGCGAAGAGCTCGTAGTAGGTCGGCGCGCGCTCGGTGTGCCCGACTTGCGCCGTCAGCGCCAGCGCCTTCGACAGCGGCAGCGCCACGCCGAGCGAGGCGCTCACCGGCGAGAAACGGCGCTCGGCCGCGGCACCGAAGCGCGGCTCGACGGCGCCAGGCGCATCGCCGGCAGATGCGACTCGCACCCGCTCGGCGCGCACACCGCCGTTGATCGACAACGCCGAGCCCTTCCACTCTTCGAGCAGAAAGAGCGCGCCGCTGCGCGTGCCGGTGTCGGGCACGAAGGCTTCTTCGCCGAGCGCAGAGAAGTCGAGCTTCTCGAGCTGCGTGCCGAAGACGCCACGCAACGCGCCTCCGGCCAAGGGCAGCGGCGCATGCTGCGCCTGCACGCGCAGCTCCGAGCCGCGGCTGTTGAACGTCGTGCCGACCTCGCCGCTGCCTTCGACTTCCTGGTGCTGGTAGCGCGTGTGGCTGGCGCTCCACTCGATGCGCTCGATCGGCCCGCCGAGCTTGCGCTCACCGGCGAACTGCGCACGGTCGCGCTTCATGTCGATGGTGACGTCGGGCTCGACCGTCACGCCGTAGTTGTTGCGGTAGGTGTCGATCGACGCGCCGACATAGCCCTCGGCATCGGACCACGACGCGCCGACCGCGCCGGCCTTGCTGTCGCCGGCGGAGTTGACGACGCGCGTGCGCGGCTCGCCGGGCACGCCCTCTTCCACCGGCGTGAAGCGCGGCACACGCAGATCGCTGCTCTTGCGCGCGGCCACGTCGGCATGCCAGTTGAAGCCACCGGCGCCGCCTTCCAGCACGGCAGCCCCCGCGCGCTCGCGCGCCGCGCCGCCGAAGCGCAATTCAGCACGGCCGCCCAGGCCGGTGAGCGCCGTGCGTGGCACGCGGTTGTCGATCGCATTGACGACACCGCCGGTGGCGCTGCCGCCATAGAGCAAGGCAGCAGGACCGCGCAGCACTTCGAAGCGCTCGACCACCAGCGGGTCGATGGCCGCGGCGTGGTCGAACGAGAGGCTCGACGCATCGACCGCCGCGCCGCCGTTGTCGAGCAGGCGGATGCGGTCACCGTCCAGGCCACGGATGACCGGCCGGCTCGACTGCGGGCCGAAGCCGGTGGCCGCCACGCCGGGCAGGCCAGAGAGCGTGTCACCGAGCGTTCCGCTGCGCGCGCGGGTCAGCGCATCGCCGCCGAGCACGCTGCTGGGTGCGCCGAGTTCGTTGCGCAGCGGGTTGCCGGTGATGACGATGGTGGTGGTACTGGTCGTGGTGCTGGTGGATGAAGTGCTTTGCTGCGCCATTGCAGCAGGAGCGCCGAAGGCCAGAACGGCCAGCACCGAAGCGCGCCGGCGAAACGGCGCGCGCAATTGAGATCGCATGGGAGAAATCCTCGCGGGGCGTGCGCATCGCACGCATGACAAGAGCCGCGCTGCCGCATCGACAGCGGCAGACACAGCAACGGACTGTCAGGCGAGGAAGATCGGCGGCCCGCGGGCGTGGTAGCCGCACGCGCAAGTTGCACACCGCGGCGCGACCGGTGGGGCAGCAAACGCCGTGGCGGGCATTGCAAACACACAGGCGTGCAGCGATGGCGCGACGCCATCGGCGTGGCTCAGCTGGTCGAGCAGCTGGCATTGCACAGAGCCTTCGTCGTGCTGTCCGTCGAAGGCGTTGCGCTCGTGATCGTGATCGTGTTCACCGCTGGCAGCGGCCACGCCATGGGCTTGCGGGTGCGCCACGCCGTGCGCCAGGCCAACGGCCTGCGCGAGCAGCAGCGCCAGCGCCGCGAAGAGCGCGGCGCCGCGGCGGCGAACGGCGCTCAGAGACAACATCAGGGCGCGGGGGTCGCTTCGGTGACGCGGTAGAAGAGACCGTACTGGTCGTTCTCCAGCGCCGCGAACTTGCCTTCGATGGCCACCGGCTCGATCGAGTACTTCACCGGGATCTTGCTGCGCACTTCGATCAGGCCCTGCGGCCCGGCCGGCACGCAGAAGCCGCAGGTCGTGGGCACGGCCGAGAGCAGGAAGTGCTTCTGCCGGTCACCCGGTTCGAGCGGCATCATGAAGCCCTGCACGCGCACGGTCTTGTCGTTCATCGCCTTCACCGGGCCTGGGAAGACCGGCGCCACGCGGTTCTTCTCCATCTTCGTTTCGACGGACGAGAGCAGCTTCCAGGAGATCACACCGTCGCGTTCTTCGAGCGGTTTGACGAGGCTGCGCGGATCGTGAAAGCCCGCGCCCTGCCCCGGCGCGGCAGCGGCCTTCGGCGGCACACGCTGCTCGATCGGCGGTGCCAGTTGCGCCGCCACGCTCGTCGCGAACAGAAGCCAAGCTGCCGCCGCGGATCCGGCTTGGCCGGTCCGCCAGCGGCGCCCCCTTGAGGGGGAGGCGCCAAAGGCGCTTCGGGGGTGGTTCATCTCTTCTCCGATCAATGCTCGTGGCGCATGCCGCAGTACTTGCCGATCGCCAAGCCTTTGCATGATGCCTGAAGCTCCTTGTGGCACACGTCCTCGGTCTTGCCCGCCTCCAGGCACTTGGCCGCGGCCTCGTGCGCCGCCGCCATGGCGCGGTGGCGCACAACGTCCTTCTTTGCGTCTTCGCTCACCGCCGCGGGCTTGGTCTGCGCCAACGCGGCGCCTGCAACAAAAAGCGCCGCCAGCGCGAATGCATGGAACTTCATCGAACGACTCCCAAGAATGTTGACTACCGAGGCGCCTGCATCAGGCGCGAAACATCCAGGCGCAGCGCCCGCCACGCCGGCAATGCTGCGGCCAGCAAGGCCAACAGCAATGTGCCCACGAACAACCAGAGCAGCGGCAGCGACCACCACCACGCCGTGACATGGAGCGAGCGTTGACGCGCCAGTTCCCAAGCTAGCACAGCTGTCAAGCCCTGGGCCAGCAGCAGGCCGAGCGCCGCGCCAAGCAGGGCCAGCAGAAGCGCCTCCGCAAACACCAGCGCCGCAACGCGGCGCGGCGGCGCGCCGAGCATGCGCAGCATCGCCAGATCGGGTTCGCGCTCGCGCACCGCATGCACCAGGCCGACGAAAACGCTCGCCGCCGCGGCCAGCATCAGGACGATGCCAAAGCCCTGCAGCACATCGGTGCCCGCGCCCACCATGCGCAGCAGCCGCGCCGACTCCAAGGCCGGCGCCGCCGCTTGCAGCCCGTCCTGCGCGTTGACCCAGCGTGGCACCGACACGGCCGCCAGCGGCGAGCGGTAGCCCACAAGCAGCAGCGTCACCTCGCGCTCGGCTTCGAGCAGCTTGCGGTCTTCGTCATCCACAGCCAACGCGGTTTCGTGCACCGCCCACACCGATTGCAGATCCGTCAGCACCAGTCGGTCGAGCACGCAGCCGCAACGCGCGAGGCGGCCGGTCACCTTGTATGGCGTGTCGCCATGCGCCTCACCGCTCGCGCCCAGGCCGTGCGTGCCGACGAACACGTCGCCGACCTTCAAGCCGGTGTCGCGAATCACGTCGGCACCGAGCACGGCTTCGAGTTTCTCGGTCCAGAACGCACCCTCGGCCAACTGCATGCCATACAGCGCCGGGTACTGCAGCGTCGTGCCGACAATGCGAAAGCCCTTCAGGCTGTCGCCGAGCGACAGCGGCACCACGCGCCCCACCAGCGGGTGCTCGAGCAGCGTCTTGATGGCGCTGCGCGGGATGTTGCCGCTGGGCACATCGATGTGAAACACGCCGGCGAGGATGAGTTGCAGCGGGCTGCCCTTGGCGCCGACGACGAGGTCGATGCCTGCCAGGTCTCGCTGCACGCCGCGCTCGACCTGCTCACCGACGACGATGACGAAGCTCATCGCCGCCACGCCGAGCGCGAGCAGCGCCAGGTTCAGCGCCGCCACGAGCGGGCGCGCCCAGAGGTAGCGCCAGGCGAGTGCGATCAGTCTCATGAGGCCAGGGCCAGGACGCTGGCGCCCGGCATGCGGGCCGCCACCCGCGCATCGTGCGTGGCAATCACGAGCGTGGCGTTCGTCTCTTTCGCCGAATCGGCCAGCAAGCCGATCACCGCGTCGCTCATCGCATCGTCGAGGTTCGCTGTCGGCTCGTCGGCCAGCAGCACGCGCGGCTGGCGCATCAGCGCGCGCGCCAGCGCCACGCGCTGTGCTTGTCCGACGGAGAGCTCGTGCGGACGTCGTGCACTAAGCGCCGTCAGGCCCAAGCGCTCCAACAGCGAACCCACGCGCGTTGTGTCCACCGCCGCGCCGCAGGCAATGAACGGCAGCGCCAGGTTCTCCGCGACCGTGAGGCTTTCGCTCAGGTGCAGGCGCTGCGGCACGAAGCCCAGCGCCTGACCGCGCCACGCATCACGCTGGCCGCGCGGCAATGCACCTACGTCCGTACCGCCAACGATCACCTTGCCAGCGCGCGGCGTCAGCAAGCCGGCGATCAATGCCAGCAAGGTGCTCTTGCCCGAGCCCGACGGCCCACGCAGCAGGATCTGTGCGCCCTGCTCTGCCTCGAAGTCGGCAAAGCGAAGCGCCGGCCCCGATCGGGGGCCGGCGCTCCATGCGAACTCGAGACTTTGCAGCGCCAGCATCGACCTGCGTCAGCCTTTTCTCAAGTGCGACGCGAAGGTCTTCTTGAACTTCTCGACCTTTGGCGCGACAACGAACGCGCAGTAGCCCGCGCCCGGGTTGCGCGCGAAGTAGTGCTGGTGGTAGCCCTCGGCCTTGCTGTAGTTGGTCAGCGGCTTGATCTCGGTGACCACCTTGCCCTTGTGAGCGGCATTCGCCGTGGCCCAGACCTCGCGCGCCACGCGCTCCTGCTCGGCGCTTTCGAAGTAGATGCCCGAGCGGTACTGCGTGCCGGCGTCGTTGCCCTGGCGATTCAGCGTCGTCGGATCGTGGATGTGAAAGAAGATCTCCAGCACGTCCGACAAGGAGATGCGACCGGCGTCGAAGCTGACCTTGACGACTTCGTTGTGGCCGGTGTCGCCGCCACAGACCTGCTCGTAGCTCGGATTCAACACGTGGCCGTTGCTATAGCCGGACTCGACGGCGGTGACGCCTTCGACGTTTTCGTACACCGCTTCCGTGCACCAGAAGCAGCCGCCGCCGAGGGTGATGGATTGGATGTTGGACATGGTGGGTTCTCCTGAGAAAGCAGTCAGTCGCGCCGAGCCGCCGTTCTTTACACTCGCAGCACGCCACTATAGAGAGAGACCCACCATGGCTGCCAAGTTCAACTGGGAAGACCCCTTCCACCTCGACGCGCAACTCAGCGACGACGAACGCGCGGTGCGCGACGCCGCCAACGCCTACTGCCAGGAAAAACTGCAGACGCGCGTGCTGATGGCCGCGCGCCATGAAAAGTTCGACCGCGAGATCATGAACGAGATGGGCGCGCTCGGCCTGCTCGGCACCACCATCGAAGGCTACGGCTGCGCCGGCCTGAACAGCGTCTGCTACGGCCTCGTCGCGCGCGAAGTGGAGCGCGTGGACAGCGGCTACCGCAGCGCGATGAGCGTGCAGAGCAGCCTGGTGATGCACCCGATCCACGCTTACGGCAACGAAGCGCAGCGGCAGAAGTATTTGCCCAAGCTCGCCACCGGCGAATGGATCGGCTGCTTCGGCCTCACCGAGCCCAACCACGGCAGCGACCCGGCGAGCATGGCCACGCGCGCCAAGCCCGTCGATGGCGGCTACGTGCTCAAGGGCAGCAAGATGTGGATCACCAACAGCCCCGTTGCCGACGTCTTCGTCGTCTGGGCGAAGAAGGTCGACCCGGACGGCAAGGTCGGTGGCCAGGAGGCCATCCACGGCTTCATCCTCGAGAAGGGCATGAAGGGCCTGACCGCGCCGAAGATCGAAGGCAAGATGAGCCTGCGCGCCAGCATCACCGGCGAGATCGTGATGGACGACGTGTTCGTGCCCGAGGCCAACCTGCTGCCGAACGTCAATGGCTTGAAGGGTCCGTTCGGCTGCCTGAACAAGGCGCGCTACGGCATCGCCTGGGGCGCACTCGGCGCGGCCGAGTTCTGCTGGCACGCTGCAAGGCAGTACACGATGGACCGCCAACAGTTCGGCCGCCCGCTGGCGCAGAACCAGTTGATCCAGAAGAAGCTCGCCGACATGCAGACCGAGATCACGCTGGCACTGCAAGGCTGCCTGCGCGTCGGCCGCCTGATGGACGAAGGCAACGCCGCGCCCGAAATGATTTCACTGATCAAGCGCAACAGCTGCGGCAAGAGCCTGGACATCGCCCGCACCGCACGCGACATGCACGGCGGCAACGGCATCCACGACGAGTACCACGTCATCCGGCACATGATCAACCTGGAGACGGTGAACACCTACGAGGGGACGCATGATGTGCATGCGTTGATCCTGGGACGGGCGCAGACGGGGTTGCAGGCGTTTTTCTAGGCGCCTACCGGGACTCACAGCGGTAAGTCGTCACAGGTGCAAATAGACTTGGATGGTCAGTGCTTAAGCGATGAGGTGACTCATGGATTGGATGAACTTGAAGGCGATCAGCCCGCGCTCCTTTGAGTGCGGATACTGCGCAAACAAGGTTGGCGCCGATCGAGGCTGGCACACAAATCAGCTCCCACCGTCATCGCTCTCGATCTATGTTTGCCCGCTATGTTCCAAGCCAACGACATTTGCGGATGGGAAGCAGTTTCCTGGGGTCGCACCCGGCTCAGCTGTGGCATCGCTCCCTGCTGACGTCGAAGCGCTTTACACGGAGTCGCGGCGAGCCGTGGCCGCTGGTGCGTTTACGGCGAGCGTTCTAGCTTGCCGTAAGCTGTTGATGAACGTTGCTGTCTCGCAGGGAGCGCCTCCTGGTCAATCGTTCGTCAACTACGTGGATCACCTTTCACGATCCGGCTACATCCCGCCAAACGGAAGAGGATGGGTGGATCACATTCGAAGGAAGGGGAACGAGGCAACGCACGAGATTCATCTAATGACCGCTGCCGACGCAAACGAATTAATTGTGTTTGCGGAGATGTTGCTGAAGTTTGTTTTTGAGTTTCCGTCACGCGTACCCCCTCACCCGTAGTACTCAAGATCTCCAGTGCGCTCCATCGCCAACTTCATCACCACCCACACCGACACGACCACCCCGAAGCCGGCCCGTTCGAGGTCGAGAACCGCGCCACGCTTCAGGTCAACCGAAGGGCATGGTCTACCCCAAGGCCGGCGCGATGGTGGTCAACCGCGACGTGAAGTTCTCGCGTAACGGCGCGCTGGAGAAAGTGCCGGAACTGGCAGGGCTTTGACGGCGTACACCATGATCTTGAACCCGGACGACGAGCCGCCAATCGACACATCGCTGTCGCACCACCTCGAGCAGCACGCGCTGGGGATCGCCGCGGAGAAGGCCGCCACGCCGGCACAGCATGCCAAGGTCGAGCAGTTGCAGGCGCTACGCGCGGTGCTGATGCAGTTCCGCGACGCCTTTCAGCGCGAGGCGGTGGCCGCGCGGCACGCCCGCGGCGAGGTCTACTCGGCCGCGCGCGTGGCCGCGATCAATGCGATGGGACCGTCGCGCAAGGAGTTGGAGCGCAACGCGCGGGGGCTCTTCCGGTCGGCAGCCGACGCCGACGGCGTGCTCGAGGCGCATGCGCGCGTGCATTTCGGTCACGCGCTGATGTCGTCGCGGCTGCTGCTGCACCACGCGACGCCGGACATCGCCGCCGCGGCGCGGGCGATGCAGGCGCACGAAGAGGCGTTTGCCGCAGCGTGGGTCGCCGCGATCGGCGACGCGGCGTTCGCGGCCGAGCTGCGCGCGATCCAGCGCGACGCGCTGATCGCTCTGCGCACGTCGACGCGGCCGATGTTGCTCGTCAGCGAACCGGCGTTCGAGGGTTTCGACGATGCCGACGCGCAGGCGCTGGGCAAGGCCTGGAACAAGCTCGACGCGCTCGCGCGCGAACTGGGCGTCGAGCCGCTGTCTAACTTCATCGCATTGCCGGACGAAGGCCTTTCGGCGGCGGCAACGCCGACAGCGATCGGCCGCACCGTGGAAGCATTGCTCGCCGCACTCCAAGCGCCGTCGCACCAGGTCCCGTCCAAGAAGGCCACGCTCGCAGCGCTGACCAAGGTGAGTGACGCGGTGGCGTGGCTCGGCACGCGCGGCGGACGTGCGGCCTTCGAGATTGATCTCTAGGCGGCATCGAGGTCAAGTCTCGACTCATCACCTCCGCTTCAGGCGACGCCTCCGTCTTCAAGGCGACGACCACCCACGCCGTCTCCCAGCCCGAGGGCGATGCGGCGACGGCGCGATTTCTGGTACTCCAGCATGAGCGACGGCGCCGCATCGCCCTCGGGCCAGCGCTAAAACGGCTCGAAGCCCGTTCTCCCCAAGCACCTACCCCACCGCTGCCTGCCACGGATCAAGCAACGCCAACTTGGCGGCCTTGAAGTCCGCCACGTTCCGCGTCACCACCGTCATGCCGTGAACCAACGCCGTGGCAGCGATCAACGCATCACGATCGCTGAGCCAGTCCGCCACATGCAGCTTGGCGCAGCGCAACGCCACCTGCGCATCGACCGCGAGGATGCGTCCCGCAAATGCCGGCATCACCTGCTCGTCCATCCACTTGCGGATGATGTTGCCCTGCGCACGGTCGCGCCGCTCGACCGACAGCACGCCGGTTTCAAGCTCGAGCACCGTGATAGCCGATAGGTACAGGCTGCCCGTGGCCACACCAGACGCCCACGCGACGACGCGGCGATCGGCCTTGCCGGCCCCGGCCTTGCGGAGCTCCGAGACGACGTTGGTGTCGAGGACGAACATCGCCGTGCGGATCAACCGAGGTCGGCAGCGCGTGTCAGCTTGCGCAGGCGCGGCGGGTTGAACCGGATTTTCTCGGCGCCGGGCAGCGCCAGCAGGTCGACGATGTTCGACGACGTTCCCGCCAGCGCCTCGTAGTGCTCGATGCTGAGCAGCACATGCGCCGGCCGTCCGCGGTCGGTGATGATGACCGGGCCGCGCCGCGCCGCCTTCTTGGCCTTGCTCGTGTCCTGATTGAACTCGCGGCTGGACAGGGTGACGACAACGCTCATGCGGATCTCCTTGGAATGGACGCGATTGTAGCAACGTCGCTACATTTGGAGTCCGCGAACCGTGGATCGAATGCGCACATGCGTTCATCTCGCCGCTTGGGGGGCCAACGAGCGTTTTCCTGGCCCGGCGCCGCATCGACCGCGTCATTCATCACAACGGCGCCGCACCGCCCTTTCTGCAAAACGGCACGCCATGCCCCGGTGTGAATTGCGAGCTTGTGCCCGGCGAACCCGCCGCTACCCTTGGCGCCGTCCCGATGACCCGCCCCCATGGAACCGACAACGCAATGCGCAAGAAGCCGACCCCAACCCAGGATTCGACCGACGCCCCTCTGAAGGAGAGGCGATCAGCGCTGCAAGGCAAGGGCACAGCCAGTCCACTCAAGCGGCTCAAGGACGCACTGGGCCGGCCGGTGGCGCTGCAGTGGCGCGACGGTCAGCCGCACGTCGTGCTCGTCGAGCGGCGCAGTGGAGCGGCGCGTCTGGATCGCTCGCAAGCGCATCTGTGCGCCGAGCTGCGCGCGCTCCTGCTGGCGCAAGGGGCCGACGAGACCTCCAAGCTGCTGCGCTACCTGGTCGTGGTGCACGAGACGCTCGCGCGCAAGGGTTGGGAAGGTGTGGGTGCGCTGCCAGCCCCTGTGTTGGCCAAGGCCACCATGCAGGCTGACATGCTGGCCAGCGAAGACCCTTCGCCTGCACTGACGCAGCTCGTCGAGCGCCTGCGTCTGGCGCATGCCGCGGCCGTCGCACGCGTTCAGGCCAAGCAGGCCAACCGTGCAGCGGGCGACGACAACCATGTGAATGCGCCGCACCGCGTCGAGGTCACGGAAGGCTCCTACAAGGAGTTCGAGGATCTGGAACGCAGCTGGACGCGCACCATGCCGTCGGATCTGGCGCCGCTGTACGCCGACAGCTGAGCACAGCGACGGCCACCGCGGCCGGGGCCGGTCGCACGCGCGTTGTGTTCGTCAGGCGCTGAAGCCTGCCCCGCCCCTCTTGCAGCCACAGTCCCTCAAGCCCCAGCTGCCGGTGCCGCCCAGCGCGTGCGCCGCTCCTGCACCGCCTTGAGATCGATCTGCGGCGCGTGCTCGGCCACGAGCGCCAGCACCTCGCCTTCGAGCGCGTGGAGCATCGCAAAGGCCTCAGGCAGCGGCGCCGCGAGCAGCGTCTCGATGCGATCGGCGAGGTTCGCCGGCGCGATGGGCAACTGCTCGGCGAAGCGGTGCATGCGCTTGAACTGGAAGACGGTGAAGTACTGTCGGTTCAGTCCGGCCAGCGTGCCGAACAGGCGGTAGCAGGCATCGACCTGCATCTCGCGGCACCACAGCGCGCTGTCGCGGTACAGCAGGTAGGTGAACCACTTCCACGGCGTCGGCTCGGCGAGATGGTGGCGCATCATCGCGTCGCCCAAGGCCGGCGGGAACTGCGCCACACGCGCGCGCCACTGCTGCAGCCGCGGTGCGTCGAGCAAGGCTTCGGCCTTCAGCAGCCCCTCGGCGATCTTGTGGTTCAGGGTCGTCGGATCGTGCGCGACGAGCAAGGTGTCGAGGTCGGCATCCAGGATCCGCCAGTCCGTGTAGGCGATCTGCACTTCGATGCCGTCGACGTCGAAGCCGACGGCCGTGCTGGCGTCGTCGGCCGATTCATTGCGCCAGATCCAGGGGCCGCCACCGGCGCGTTGGCAGGCGGCGAGCAGTTCAGCCTCGGCGGGGATGGCCTCGAAAACGATGCTCATGTCGATGTCCGAGCGGTCGTCGGCCATGCCGACGACGGTCGAGCCGAAGAGCATCGCGGTGATGGCACCTGGCGCGAGCGCGATCGTGCGCGTCGGCGACGCGCTGCGCGATCGCGCGGCGCAGTGCAGAAGGCGAGTCCGTTAGCGGCGCGGCGGGCGGCTGGAGGGAGCGCTTGGGCATGTGTTTTCGGCCTGCGGCGTTCGACGCCTGCGGTCGTCGTGAATGCTAAGCGGGGCTCGTCCCGTCAGGCCACGCGCGGCAAAACCTTGAACCGCGCGCGGTGCCCGTGCAACCCAGGGTCATGAGCGGCCGAGGTCGGCCGCGCAGGCAACCGGAAGACCACCATGGGCAGCACACGCACCGAGCGAGCCGTTGACGAGTTGGGCGCTAACGACGTCGACGATTTCGAGTCCTCATGTGACGACATCCGTCTGGCCTGGCTGGCACGCGAGTCGGGCATGGAACACACCCTCGCCCAAGACTTCGACGCGCTTTGGTCCGATCGCTAGCGCGGCGGGTTGCGCCAGCCGCTTCGCGGCATCAGCGCTGGAAGGTGCCTGCCTGCGATGCGGGCTTGGGCGGCGAGTGCGTGTAGCCAGCGGCCGCGCCCGCGGAGGCATTCATCGCCAGCCGCACGGCATCGAGCGGTTGCAGCCCGGGCGTCGAACTGAGAAGGCCCGACGCGTAGCGCGAAATCCATGCAGCGGTGGGACGGGCGGGCGGCGAGTCGTGAAGGGCCATGCGAACCTCCGAGCGGAAACCCATGGTGCGCTCTGGCGGCAGCGCCGGTCAACGCCTATTCGCGATTGGCAGGCGACTTTGCAGTCGGTAACCAATCTGGGCTTGATTAATCGCCCTGCGCCGCCGCGCAACCCGCTGCACGAAGAACGGGCCGGACGAATCGCCGCCAATTGAGCGGCGCGGGCGCGCACAGTAAGCCCGCGTGCCCCGCAAGCTCTTACTGCACGGTGGCAGACCAATCGCGTTGCGTCACTAACGTGAACCCGTTGCGCTGCGTGGTCACGCGCACCGACCAGTAGTGCGTGACGCCAACGGCGCCCGCCGGCGCCATGCCGCTCAACGTTCCTGAAGCAGGATCGACAATGACCCAGGGCGGCACAACGAAGTTGGGGTCGCGCCGCACGAGTTCGAACTGGTACACGTCGCCAGCGCGGGCGGTGCCAACCAAGGGGATCGAGAACGCCTGTCCGGACGCCAGGCTGACCGTCTGTGCGCCCAGGCCGTTTTCCGGCGTCGGGCCGCTGACGACGCCTGTCACGCTTGCGCTCGGCCCGTAGCCCAGCAATGCACCCGCCGTCGTGATCGCGAGATACGGCGCGAAGGTAATTTCACGACCATCGGGCAAGGTCCACGTCGCGATCACGGGCACGATTTCGCTGATCAAGGTGGCCGGCGTGCCGCTGAAAGTGCCCGTCACTGGGTCGAGCGTGAATCCGGCCGGCAAGGCAGAAGCGCTGTAGCGGAAGGTGGAGCCGGCAATCGGCTCTGTGCGCACCGAGGCCGTGCAGGCAATGGGCACCGCCCAGACCGCGTCGCAGGCGCCGTATTCAATTTGCACGACGGACTCGACGACGTCGATGATCACCGAGACTGCTGGTGCGGTCTCGTAGTCGATGCCATTGCGCCTGAGCGTAGCCACCATGCTGAAACTCGACCGCCCGTAGACGGACGTGACGCCGCTCAGCGCGCCGGTTGAAGCGTCCAAAGCGACGCCGCCTGGCAAGGCACCGCTGGTCACTGTGTAGAACAGCGCGTCACCGCTTTGGGGTGTGTAGTTGCCCAATTCCACAATGGCATCGCCAAACCAGGCTTGGCCGATGAATGCCCGCCATTGACCGGGCTGGCCCTGGCCGATGCTCTGCGTCGCAGCGAGCGAAGGCGTGGGGTCATCAATGACGAAGCTGGCGCCGCCATCGACAGAACCGTCGACACCGGGCGAGGTGAGGCGCACGCTGACCGAGTACTGGCCCGCGGTGGTGGGCGTGCCGCTGAAGACACAGTCACTGCCGAGGGTGATGCCCGGCGGCAAAGCGCCGCCAGACACCGTGCAGACGGGCCGCCGACTCCCCAAGCCCGTGATGTAGGGTTGCACTGTCAATGGCCGGCGGACCGATGCGGCAGTCACGTCATAACCCACGGTGACGTAGATCGTCTCGCGTTCATCGCCCACGCCGCCACCGCCACACGCGGCGAGCGAGACCAGGAGCAGGACACCCACGCCGGCGACCCATGAGTTCAGACCTCTGCGCATCGGTGCCCTCCAGTTGTTTCGTGTCAGTCGCAGCGCGTGTCTGTCACCACTCGCCAACATGAATGTCGTAGTCGCCCACCGTCAACGTCGATCCATCCCAGACGTGAGCGCCGGACACGATTGAGGCAAACGGCCTGTAATCGGGCGGTGATCCGGCCAACGAGCGCAGGTAAGAGCCCAGCGGTACCGACGAGCGCTGGGTCCAGCTCGATGGGTCAAACCGAACCAGTTGGTCATTGTTTCGATCGAAGCAGAGCAGTTCGCCGGAGCCGAGACCGCAGAACTCGGAGCTGAAACCGAGCGACGGCCCGTCGCTGCCGTTGGACACGCGCACGGAACCGCCATTCGTGAGGAACAGCAGGTCACCGCTGGCGTACCAGCCGTATTGCGCTCCAAAGCCGGGCTTGATGTTGCGCGTGCCTGCGGCATCGATGGCGCCTGAATTGAACGGCGTCACGCGCAACGCGCTCTGGCCGAAATTCTCCAGAGTGAAAAGGCGCCCGCCCGTCCAGTCGGCCACCTTGATCTGCACGCTACCCAGACTGATCCGGGGACTGGCCTGTGTGGGGCTCAGCACTTGCGCGTGCGAGATGTCAAAAGGGCCGCCGTAATAGTCGACGCGGTTCATGCCAACCACCAGTTGTCTTGTCGCGTCCGGTGCACCACCGACGAAGCTCGCCACGGCAGGCCAATACAGCGTGGGCTGCGAGGCGTCGGCAATGGGAGCCAAGGCGTAGCTCGCGACGTCCTGAAGGTTCGTGCCGCTGACCTCGTGGATGACATCGCTCGCGCTCGCCGCTGCGGCCTGACTGCCAGGCCACGACGTTGCGGCGCGGCGGTCTAGAAAAGCCTCCGTCACCAGCACGTTGCCAGAGGTGCCGAGCGCCGTCGGGCAAACGCCCGGAAAGCCGGAGAAGGTGCGCATGGATCCGATCTGCGCACCTGACCGCACGTCATACAACGACAGGGCCAGGGTCGGGGAGCCATTCAATGGCGGACCGAACTCCACCGTCATCATCCGCCTGATGCCGGGGATTGGAACTTGCCTGCAGTTGAAGGACACCGATGGGTAGACGTTGCGCGTGAAGGTCACGCCGTGCGGCCACAGTTGATCGTTCGCCCAGGCCTGCAGCAGCTCGTACGGTTCATCGGGAATCGACGTATCCAGCACGCCGTTCTCGAGGAACTGATCCAGCGCCTTGACCACGCCCAGCCCTGGCACCTGCCAGACGATGCTGCGCAAGACGACGCGTGTCACGCCTCCGGCAGTGGTGCTGGGGAACCCGATCTCGACATCGCCTACCAATTTGACGGCACGTCTTGGACCGGCAGCCGTGGCCACCACCTCGATGCCTTCGACGCGCTCGATCGACGAGAAGCTGATCGGCTGATCATCGTTGCCCCCAGTGAAGTTCAACCCCGTGCTCTCGATGCGGCGCGCATCGAGTTGCCGCGCGCCGGCCTGAAGGGGAAAGGACTGCAGCGAAAACTGGCCCACCGCGTTGGACAGCAGCACGCCGACCAGACCGGAAACCTGGATGATGCCGTTGCGGCGACTGGGCGTCAGTCGGAATGACCCACCTGCGCCAATGATGGGCGCTCCGATCTGTCCGTCGACGCTGTCGTGGTGGGTTTGCTGGTACTCCCATGTGCCGTCGGCGGCCATGACCGAACTGAACTGCGGCCGGACAGTGACGAAGGTTTGCGTGCCGGCGCGGTCGACGAACCTGCCGGTGTACGAGGCCGAGAGCGCCGAGAACCCGCCGATGTCCCCCACGCCGGTTGCAGGGAGAGCTCCTGCACTGGACAACCTCGAGCGCACGTAGCTCATGGCGTGGTCGCGCTGCAGTGCCTCGACGATCTTGTCGGCCGCCACGCTCAGCGTGAATCCGCTGTAGTCAGCACCCGTTGCGTCGGCAAACAACACCATGGCACGACAGATGGACTTGAGCGTTGCCGCACCAGCGCCCGCGAATACCAGCGGCTTGCCTGCGCTGGCCACGACCTGTCGTACCCAGGCTTCGGAGCCGACGTCGATGCGCATCGCGCCCGAGTGCACGTAGCCACGCAGCACAGCGCCCTGCGGTCGCGCGGTGATCAGCCACTTGCCATCGGTCGTTGCAGCACCGGCCGGCATGACGAGGTTGAAGCTGCCGTCGGTGGTGGTCAGTCCGCTGGCGACGACCGGGCCCAGCGCCCCACTGGTCAGCACCTCATTCAATTCCACCGGCACGCCGCTGCGGCGGGCGCTGGCATCGAATGGATCCGGCGCGACCGTGACAATGCCGCTGGCCCGACTGCTGTCGACCACTTCAGCCGCTGGCGCGGCTGGCGGTTGCACGCTCGCGTAGGACGGAGTCGGAGCGTCGCCGCCGCCTCCTCCACCACCGCCGCCACCACAGGCCGCCAAAGTCAGCGCGACTGCGAGCGCGCACGCATGACTCACCACACTGAAGCTTGTGTTCATGACCTCCCCGTTTGCCTGATCAATGTCAGGTACGTCGAAGAGCCCGCGCATCCGGGAAATCCACGACGCACCAGTAGCCGGTCTCGCGAGCTCTCCGAATGGCGCACGGAGCACTCAATCGCAATCAGGGTGTCGCCAGTTCCGGCCCACGCGCAGCGTGTCAAGCTCCGGGTTATGGGCTTGGGGTCACGTCCGTCTCAGCGCTTCTCCACAACCGATTTCAAGTTCCCAAGCCCGGTCTTGTAGATGCCGGTCACCGCCGCCACTGCGGCATCGTCGTTCTTGTCCGGCGGCGGATCGTTGTTGGGGAAGCCGCGGTAGAACGCGCCTCGCCATTCCACCAGCGCGGTGCCGGCGGCGCTGCCAGGCTTGACGGTGAAGGTGGACGAGTAGTTGGTCACCGGGATCGGGCCGGATTCCTTCATGCGGTAGCTGAAAGACTTGTCGGCCTCGCTGTAGGTTTCGAGTTCCTCGACGACCTTGCCGCCGCCCTTGAGCGTCAGCGTGCGCCGCGAGCCGATCTTGTTGCCGTCGGCCGCGGTGCTGGCTTCCACCGCAGGATGCCAGGTGTTCATCGCGCCGAAGTCCTTGACCCTGGCCCACACCGCGTCCGGCGCGGCATTGATGGTGATGGTCTCGCTGACCTTCTGCCGCGTCGGGCCGTGGGCCAGTGCGGCGCCGGGCAAGGTGGCCAGCACGGTCACGGCGGCCGTAGCCGCAAGGAAAGTTCTGCGCATCGTCGATGTCTCCTCGGAGGGTCGGTGAAAAAGCTCGCCCGCGATCATGGCTGGATGAAGCGGCCGAAGGAACGCGGGTTGCTGCCAGTGGACACGCTGGCGCGGCGCTGGCCGCTCGCGGCGTCGAGCACCTGCACCAGATCGTCCATCCAGCTGACGACGATCACGTGGCCGTCGGCAGTGGCGGCGATGCCTTCCGGGTACTCCGGTGCCGTCCAGGTGGCACTGACTTTCATCGTGGCGAGGTCGATCACCGAGACGCTGCGCGCTTGCTGGTTGGTGACGAAGGCGCGCGCGCCATCGTTGCTGAAGGCCACGCCGTAGGGCGCGCGGCCGACCTTCAGCGTGGCGCGCGGCGCCAGCGTGCCCATGTCGATCACGCTGACGTCGTCGCTCAACACGTTGAGCGCCAGCGCCCAGCGGCCGTCGGGCGAGACCTCGATGGCGAACGGGTGCTCGCCCACAGGCACACGCGCAATCTCGTGCAACGTGGCGGCGTCGAGCACGAGCACGCGGTTGTCGTCGCGCACGGCGACGAGCACGCGCTTGCCGTCGGGCGTGACGCTCACGCCCGCGGGCACCGCGCCGACGGCCATGCTGCCGATCGGCTTGTGCGTGCGGCCATCGAAGGCCAGCAAGCGACCGCCGAACCAGTCGGCCACGAAGACGCGCTGGCCGTCGGGTGCGACCGCAATACCGACCGCGCCCTGCCCCGCCTTGAACGTGTCCACCACCTCGCGCCGCGACAGGTCGATCACCGACACGCTGTGCTCGCCCGGGTTGGTGACGAAAGCCTTGCCCGCCGCCACGCTTACCGCGATGCCGGCCGGCGACTTGCCGACCTTCACCGCGGCCAGCAGCTTGCCGGCCGCAACATCGACCACGCTGACATCGTGCGTGCCCTGGTTGGTGATCCAGGCCAGCGGACCGGCGGCGGCGAGCAGCGGCAATGCGAACAGGCCGGCGCAAGCGAGCCGGCGCGCGCGCTTCAAAACGCGCGCCCGGTGGTTGTCTGTTCGTCGACTCATCGGCGCTGCATCGGTGTCGGGCCGATGGTGCCATGACCGAGGCCGCGAGCCGCTGGCACGCCGGTCGGAAGACGCCGCCAAACGCGGAACCAAGACTTCGACCAAAGCTACGTAAGCCGATGTCGCGCGGCAGGGCATCGACGTAAGCACGGTAAGAGCACCGACTACATATGTGCGATTAACACACGGCGAAGATATGGTGCGCCCCAACGTCGAACGGACCTCGCACTTGGTGCACCCCGCTCGGCGCCCCTTCGTGAGGCCCACAGCACCCTAGCCGCCGGCGCCTCGCCTTTCGACCACCTTGTTGGGAGCGACCATGCATGAGAAGAGTTTGAAGATCTTGAAGTTGAGTGCGCTGAGCCTTGCCGTTGCCGTGCTCGTCGGCTGCGGCGGCAGCAACGATTCGCCCGGCGCCAATGCCACGGCAGACCCGGGCTCGGCGGTGCAGGTGACAGAAACAGCGGCGGCACTGCGCATCAGCGCACGCTCGTCGCCGGACGCATCGATGCCCAGCGTCGTCATGCTGCAGAGCCAGTACACCTTTGCCGCCACGCTGTCCTCCGGCGCCACGATGGCCGGCACCTTGATGCTCAAGGGCGAAGACGAGGACGGCGTGACCGAGGTCGAGGGCGTGCTGATCCCGACCGCGGCCGTGCCCAGCACCACAGCCACGCCCACCGCCGAGGCGCTGGCGCAAGCGGCGGCGCTGCAAGACCAGCTGACGAGCGGCCTGGCCACCTTGCGCACCGCCTACCGGGCCGATGTGGGCGCGCTGTCGCAGACCTTGCGCGCCGCCATGGCAGCCGGCGCGGCAACAACGGGCGAGCGCAGAGCCCTCACGCCGGCGCAGCAAGCCGCCCTGCAGCAGTTCAAGGACGCATTTGCTGCGCGCACGGCCCAGTACCACAGCGACACGGCCGCGTTGACGCAGGACATCCAGACCCAACTGGCCGCGCTGGGCATCGCACCCTCGAGCGACGGCTCGCGTCGCGGCGACGACAACGACGATCACGACAGGCCGGCCGGCGGCTACCAGGTCAAGGGCACCATCGGCGCCGACGGCAAGGTCGATCTCGTGCTCACCACCCGCAAGCGTTCGGCGATTCATCTCGTTGGCCAAGTCGGCACCGAAGGCAACCTGTCGGGCACATTGACAGGACCCGCCGCGGGTGATCAGGGCTCGTGGACTGCGACAGTCGGCTCGACGCCGCCGCCACCTCCGCCACCTCCGCCACCTCCGCCACCTCCGCCGCCCCCGCCGCCTCCGCCACCTCCGCCACCTCCGCCACCTCCGCCACCTCCGCCGCCTCCGCCTCCTCCGCCTCCTCCGCCGCCTCCGCCTCCTCCGCCTCCTCCGCCTCCTCCGCCTCCTCCGCCCCCGCCCCCGCCTCCACCTCCACCTCCGCCTCCGCCTCCGCCAGTGGGTGACATCGCAACCGGCCTGGCCCGGTACACGACGTATTGCGCCGGTTGCCACACGGCCAACGTGAAGAACAACGTGATGAGCGTGACCAAGGCCAGCACGGTGACCGGGCTCAACGCGTCGATCGTCAGCGTCGGCACGATGAGCTTCCTGAACACGGCCCTGACGGCCCAGGACAAGCTCGACATCGCGGCCTACATCAACAGCGCCAAGTAGCCGCGCTTGCCGCGCCAGCGCCCGGGTGGCCCGTCGTGCACCCAGGCGCTGGCCGCGCCACCACCGAACGCAGGTGACTGATGCCCCATCGACATGCCTTGCCGCTCGAAGCAGCATCGGCGCTGTGCGCTTCGGCGCGGCGTTTCTGCTGCGATGCCGTCGAGTTCGACGTCGCCGGCCAGAACGCCTGGCGCGACGGCCTGCCCGTCTTCCTGACCGGCTGCGAATGGACCTTGCTGGCGGCCCTTGCACGGTGTGGCGGCAACCCGATGCCGCGGTCCATGCTGCTCGCCTTGCTGGCCCGACCGGGAGCGGCACCGTCGGCCAACGCACTCAACATTCACCTGTGCAATCTGCGCCGCAAGGTCGGCAGAGATCTCATTCAAACCATCCGCGGCCGCGGCTATCGCCTGGTGGCGGCGCGAGCCGTCGACGACGAGCGGACACCTTCGTGAAACCCTGAGCCGCGCCGGCCGCGGCCACGGTGTCGTAAGCAGAACCGCTCGGACAGGGCGTCGCGAGGGTGGCGGCGCGCACCGCCACCTTGAGTCACGTCAATGCGCCGGGCAGCGGCCTGCCGATGATCGCTGCGGGGGTTCGCGGTGTGCGGAGCCGTCATCGTCGACCGATCAACCCACCACACGACTCGAGGCGGAACATCATGCGCAAGAACAAGACTTCGTTGCTGAGCGGATTGCTGGCGTCGCTGCTGTTGCTGGGCACCAGCCTGCCGGCACCTGCGGCCGAGACCGAATCGGCCATCGCCCGCGGTGGCCGGCTTTATGACAAGTGGTTCACCGAAAACAAGGCGACCAAGCCGGCCGCCGACCACCCGGCCTACACCGTCAAGGACGGCAAGTACGGCAAAGACACCTCGTGGCGCTGCAAGGAGTGCCACGGCTGGGACTACATGGGCAAGGACGGCGCCTATGCCAAAGGCGCGCACGCCACCGGCATCAAGGGCATCAGCGGTGCCAAGGGCAAGGACCCTGCGGCCATCGTCGCCATGCTGCGCGACAAGACTCACGGCTTCACGGCGTCCCAACTGAGCGACAAGGACGCCGGTGATCTGGCGCTGTTCGTCTCGAAGGGCCAGATCGACATGGCGCGCTACGTCGAGGGCGGCAAGGTCAAGGGCAACGCCGACAAGGGCGAGGTCTACTTCAACACCGTGTGCGCAGGCTGCCACGGTGTCGACGGCAAGAAACTCAAGGACGCGCCGCCGCTGGGCTCGGTGGCCGACAACGGCGCGGAGATGATGCACAAGGTGATCAACGGTCAGCCGGGCGAGGCCATGCCGGCGCTGCGCGCACTCGACCACCAGATCGCGGCCGACATCGCCGTCTACCTGACCAAGCTGCCCAAGTGAAGTGGCCTGGCCGCGCGGGCGCCGCGCTGCTCGCGGTGGGCGCCGCCGTCGGCGTGTTGTTCTGGGGCGGGTTCAACACGGCGATGGAAGCCACCAACACGATGGCGTTCTGCATCTCGTGCCACGAGATGAAGAACACCGTGTACGAGGAATACAAGAAGAGCCCGCACTACAGTAACGCCTCCGGCGTGCGAGCCACCTGCCCCGATTGCCACGTGCCGCGCGAATGGACCGCCAAGCTGGTGCGCAAGGTGCAGGCCACCAACGAGCTCTTCCACCACCTGCGCGGCACGATCGACACGCCGGAGAAGTTCAACGACAAGCGCGCCGAGCTGGCAGAGCATGTGTGGGCGACGATGAAGGCCAACGACTCGCGCGAATGCCGCAACTGCCACAGCTGGGAGGCCATGGACTTCCACAAGCAGACGCCGCGGTCGCAGGAAAAGATGCAGGAAGGCCGCAAGGAGGGCAAGACCTGCATCGAGTGCCACAAGGGCGTGGCCCACACGCTGCCCAAGCGCGACGACTGAGGTGCCCGCGCGTCTCGGCCGTTCAGCTCAGTGGCTGTTCAGTCGGTCATGTCCGTTGCGGCCGATCGACTACGCTGCGCTGACGCGCCAGATCACATCGCCCACGTCGTCGGCCACCAGTAAACAGCCGCCGGGGCCGATCGCCACGCCGACGGGTCGCCCGTAGGACACGCTCTCGTCCGGCGCGAGGAAGCCAGTGAGGATGTCGCGCGGTCGCCCTGATGGACGCCCGTTTGCGAACGGCACGAAGACGACGCGATAACCGGAAAGCGTGCTGCGGTTCCACGAACCGTGCTGTCCGATCACCATGCCGTCTTCGGCGAAGCCGGGCAGCGTGCCGGCGGGCAGCCAGCACAGGCCGAGTGACGCGGTGTGCCCGCCGAGCGCGTAGTCCGGCGTGATGGCCTTGGCAACAGCGGCAGCGTCTTGCGGCACGCGGTCATCCACCGTCTGCCCCCAGTAGCAATAAGGCCAGCCGTAGAACGCGCCGTCCATCACCGAAGTGAGGTAGTCGGGTGGCGTCTCGTCGCCAAGGCCGTCGCGCTCGTTGACGACCGTCCAGAGCAGGCCCGTCTGCGGCTCCCAGGCCAGGCCAACAGGGTTGCGAAGACCCGCCGCGAAGATGCGGTGGTGGCCGGTGGCCAGGTCGAGTTCGTAGATGCAGGCCCGGCCTTCTTCGGCCTCGAAGCCGTTGTCGCCGATGTTGGACAGCGAGCCGACGCCGACGTAGAGCTTGCGTCCGTCCCGACTCGCCAGCAGGCTGCGCGTCCAGTGGCCGCCGGGCTTGAACGTGGTGAGCTTGCGTGGCGGTGCGGTGATGCGCGTGGCGCCGCTCGTGTACGGGAAGGCGACGACGCCATCGGTGTTGCCGACGTAGAACGTGTCGCCGACGAGGGCCATGCCGAAGGGCTGGCTCAGGCCGTCGAGCAAGGTCTCGCGGACTTCGGCCACGCCGTCGCCATCGGCGTCGCGCAGCAGCGTGATGCGGTTCGGGCTCTCTCCGATGGCGGCTGCGCGCTTCAAGGTGCTGACCATCGCGTGGTCGAAGATCGTCTTCGCCGGCCCGGGCATGAACAGCGCTTCGGCGACGGTGACGTCGCCATTGGGCAGCAGCGTGAATCCAGCGCGGGTGCTTGAGGCCGCTGGCGAAGGCGTTGACTTGCAGGCCCGGTGCCGCCGTGGGCTTCTGCCCTGCCGCCCAGCCCTGCGCCGTGGGCATCTTCAGCGTCGGGATGCGGCCTTGCGGGCGCGCGGCGGGAATCGTCGGCGCGGTGCCGACCGCCTGCTCACTCACGCTGCCTTGCAGCCGCCGCCACTGCAGCGCGGCGTTGCCGACCATCGCGACGACTTTCGAAAAGGCGTTGGACTCACTCATGGCATCTCTCCTCTGGGTAGCAACTTGGCATTGTCGTTGGCGAATTCAGCGCGGCTATCCTCCCGCCCATATCGTCTGACCGGAAAGGATGGCCATGCACTCCATCGCCGACTTCATCGCCACCCACGCCGACAAGGAACGCGACGCAGGCCCGTTCGAAGTCGAGAACCGCTCGACGCTGCAGGTCAACCTGCAAGGCACGGTGTATGCCAAGGCCGGCGCGATGGTCGCCTACCGCGGCGACGTGAAGTTCTCGCGCAAGGGTGCGCTCGAAGACGGCGTCGGCAAGCTGTTCAAGAAGGCCCTCACCGGCGAAGGCATGACGCTGATGAAGATGGAGGGCAACGGCCGCGTCTATCTGGCCGACCGCAACAAGCGCGTGCATGTGCTCCACCTCGCCGGCGAAAGCCTGTGCGTCAACGGCAACGACCTGCTGGCGCTGCAGTCGACGCTCGACTGGGACATCGTGATGTTGAAGAGCGTGGCCGGCGCGCTGTCGGGCGGCCTGTTCAACGTGCAGATCTCGGGCAGCGGCCTGGTGGCGCTGACCACGCACGGCGACCCGCTGGTGCTGCCGGTCACACGCACGCGCCCGGTGCACACCGACCCGCAGGCCACGGTGGCATGGAGCGGCAACCTGCAGCCCGACATGCACACCGACATTTCGCTCGGCGCTCTCGTCGGCCGCACCAGCGGCGAGTCGGTGCAGATGCGCTTCAAGGGCGACGGCTGGGTGATGGTGCAGCCGTACGAGGAGGGGCCGCTCGTCGCGGCACGATAGCGCCTGCTGCGCGACCCCTCGGTGCAACGTCAGGCGTGTGCCGCCCTCGGCCGTTCAGTCTCCACCGGCGCGCGCCCGTAGGTCAGCCGTGCCCACAGGGCTTCCATCGGCCCGCGCTCGTGGCGCTTCAACCACCACGCGCTCCACGGCACCTGCACGACGAAGAAGATCGCCAGCGACAGCGCCAGCCCGGAGGCCGGGCCCATCTTCATCCACAGATCGAAGCCCCAGTGACGGAAGAGCGTGATGCAGATCGCCGTTTGCATCAGGTAGTTGGTGAGCGGCATGCGCCCGGCGAGCGCCCAGGGCGTCAGCCACTTTCGGCCTCGCGCTGTGTGCGCAAGCCGCACGATGAGCAGCACGTAGAACAGCATCAACGACACGCGCGAGAGGCTGTAGCAGACGCTGCCCAGCACCTTGATCGGCGACGGGCCGGGCATGCGGTTGAGCTCGAAGATCACCGTGAAGGCCACGCCGCAGGCCAAGCCGAGAGCCAGCAACCACCACATCAGGCGACGAATCTGCGGCATCAGTTCATCAGCGCGCTGCACCCACCGCCGCCGGCCGGCGAGTACACCGACAAGCATCGTCATGCCGAGCATCACGTACCAGCCGAAGCTGCCCCACAGGCTCAGCCAGTCACCGTAGAAGTAGGCCATCGTGCGCGTGTTCTGCTGCACCATGTCCCAAAAGCTGCCCTGCCCGAAGGCGATCTGATCGGCCGCGTCGAGCGCTTTCTCCAGGCGAACGCGCTCGGCCACCATCGCCTTGGTCATCACGGCCAGGCGCAGCACGCCGTTGAGTGCGGGGTACAGCAGGCCGGCAACGATCAGCGCTACGATGCCACGGTCGCTCACGTGGCGCAGCCCGAGCACGAGCACCATGCCGAGGATGGCGTAGTTGTGCAGCACGTCGCCGGGCCAGAACACGCAGGCGTGAATCACGCCGAAGGCGAACAGCGCGATCAGGCGCCGCAGATACAGGCCAGTGGCATGCACCGGGTCGCGCTGTTGGATGCGCTGGAACTGGATCGTGAAGCCGATGCCGAACAGCAGGCTGAACATGCTGTTGAACTTGCCCGAGAACAGGGCCTCGCGCACATGCTCGGCCATCTGATCCATCGGGTCGGTCCAGAGATGCGAACCGTCGGCTTCCGCGAAGAAGGAGCTCGAGAAGCCGGGCATGTTCATGATCAGGATGCCCATCAGCGCGAAGCCGCGCACGATGTCGAGCGTGGGGATGCGCTCGCTGACCGGTAGGGCCTGGGGCGCTGCAACCGACGTGTCGCTCATGTTGGCCTCCAACGAGCGTGGCTGGGCAACCGATGCTACGCCGGCCGCTGCACGCCCCTATCCCGCAAATCGCAGTGCGGCGGGCCAGCCGATCACGCGCAACGCCCGCGGCGCATCTTGCTTCCGCCGGCCCGCACCGACCGGCACTTCATGCCACGCGCTGCGGCAAGCCGATCCAGCCGTTGGCCGACGCGCGGGCCACTGCTTCGGCGCGGCTGGTGGCGCTGACGCGCGCGAAAATCTCGGCGAGGTGGTACTTGATGGTGCGCTCGGTGACGCCGAGTTCGCGCGCGATGAGTTTGTTGGTGTGGCCAGCGGCAATGCGCTCGAGGATCAGGGTCTGCCGCGGCGTCAGGCCGGCCGAGCTGTCGTACGCGCCAGCTGACGCAAACCACGGCTCGCCGGCGAGCACCGATTGCAGCGCCGCGATCCATTCGTCGGGCGGCAGCGACTTGGGCAGGAAGCCCATCGCGCCGATGCGCTTGGCTTGCGCGGCCAAGCGCGCATCGTCGCTGCCGGAGATGAGCACGCGGCCCGCTGTGGGGTAGAGGTTGCCGATCCGTTCAAGCAAGGCCAGGCCGTCCATCGCGCCGGGCAGGCGCTGATCCACCAGCAGCAGGTCGATGCTGCCCAGCCGTGCCAGCAATTCGAGTGCACCGATCGCACTGCCCGCCACACGGCATCGCAACGCGGGCGCCTGACGCGCCAGCATGTTGACCAGGCCGTCGCTGTACAGCGGGTGGTCTTCGACGATCAGAACGTCAGCCTGCGCGGTGATCACCATGACGATCGATGATATCGCCCGGTCCCTCGCGCTCACCCTGTCCGTTCGGACAGGTGCGCCCCAGCGCGGACACGCTGCGCACGGTCGCGCGCCATGCGCAGCGCGTGCAACCCGTCACGCGCGGGCCGCCAGCGTGCAGCTGCGCGGCTCTCGACTGAACCAACGGCCAGTGACCGCAGCCGCATCGGCTTTGCACAGTGCGCCCCGTCAACAACCCTGGAGCGCAACATGCCCGTTCAAGTCAGTCCCCTCACCCGCCGGCAACCCTTTGCCTTGTCGCGCCTCGGCGCGGCGGCCGCCCTTGCACTGCTGCTCGCCGCATGCGGCGGCAGCGATGGCACGGCACCCGTCATCACCGCGCAGCCGCAGAGCGTGACCGCCGCCGAAGGCGGCGAGGCGACGGCCAACGTGGCCGCCACCAGCGACGGCGGCGACATCAGTTATCAGTGGTTCAACGTCACCGGCAATGCCGACATCGCCGGCGAGCTCGCGTCCAGCGTCAGCTTCAGCCCGCTGTCGCTCGCGGCGGATGGCCTGCAGTTCAACGTGCGTGTCACCAACGACGCCGGCACGACGACGAGCGACAGCGCCACGCTGAGCGTCACCGAACGCAGCTGGAGCACAGCAGCCGAGGCGCTGGCCAGCGGCACACGGCAGACCGCCACCGTGGTCGACAGCAACGGCCACACGCACCTGTTGGCCATCGCCGGCAACAACCTGGCCGCCGCTGTCGAAGCGCGTGTGAAGTTGAAGCATGCCGACACCACGCAGGCCAACGGTTTCATCGCTCCAGGTGGCGCAACGCTGCAGACCTCGGAGGCGCTCAGCCCCGCCTCGACCTCGGTTGCCGCTGCGGCCAATGGCAGCGGCCACGTGCTGGCCGTGTGGCACCGCAACGGCATCGTCGGCGGCGCGCTGTACACGCCCGGTACCGACGCCACCACGGCAGGCACGTGGACGCTGCTGCCGACGCGCATCAACTCGTTCCTGTCCACCAGCGCGCTCGACCCCGCCGTGGCCGCAGTCGGCAACGACGGCTTCGAGATCGTCTGGCGCGAGCGCGAGGCGCCGAGTGGCGCGCACGACGTGATGGCGCGGCGCTACACGATCGGCACCAACACGCTCGACAACAGCGTGATCATCGAGAACCAGGGCACCGAGACGGCAGCGCCGCGCCTGGTGTCCGATGCCGCCGGCAACCTGCTGGCCGCATGGAGCCAGAGCGGTGTCGGCGTGCTGGTCAACCGCCGCGCAGTGGGCAGCGCCTGGAGCACGGACCTGACCAACATCGATTCATCGGGCTTGCCGCTGGAAGCGCTGCGCGCCAACGCGGCCGGCAAGGCCGTGGCGCTGACCAGCGATCGGCTGGGCACGGCACAGGCCTCGCTGCTCGACCTCGGTGCTTCCGTCGTGCTGCAGCAGCCCGCACAGGCCGTGGCCAATGCGTATGGCTCGGCGCCGGATGCTGTGGTCGACGCGAAGCAATCGGGTCCATGTCTTCGGCGTCTCGGTCAACAGCGGTGACGGCAGCTCGCAACTGTTCCGCTGGGTCTACGTTCCAGGCACCAACGGCGGCTGGGGCGCGCCCGAGGCCGTGAGCGCGGTCAACAGCAGCAACTTCCTCACCAGTGGCCAAGGCGTCACCAACCCGCAAGTCACGGCCAGCGATGCCGAAGGCAACTTCATCGTCACCTGGCAAGACCGGGTCGCCGGCGGCGACGACCCCTTGAGCCATCTCAGTGCACGGCGCTTCCACAACGGCCTGAACGGATGGCGCGGCACCGTGGCCGTCGCTGACAGCAACAACTCGCCGGCACGCGTGACGATCGACGCTGCCGGCAGCGCCACCGTGGTCTTCGGCGCTGCGGCCGCGCAGTCGATGCAGGCGGCGAGCTTTCGCTAGGATGCACGGCACGGACTCCAGCACGCATGGCCGCCACGCCCGACATCGACGCCCTGGTGCTGGAAGGCCAACGCCTGCGGCAGGTCAATCCGCGGGCGCTGTTGCGGCATGCGGAGCTGCTGCAGCGGGCCGCCGGTGACAACGCGCTCACCGGCGGCTACGCCGAAGTATTTGCGGCGTGGGGGTTGCTCGCGCACGGCGAGCGTCCGGCCGCCGAGCTGGCGTTGGCGCGTGCGCGCACGCTGATGGCGCACAGCGGTGATCTCGAAGGCCAACTGATGTGCCGCGGCCTGCAGGCCGACCTGTTCATCCGTGACGGCCGTCTGCTCGAAGCGCTCGAGATCGCGCGCGTGACGCTGGCGCAGCCCGAGGACACGCTGTCGGTGTGGGAGCGCTACCGTGCACACGCCCGGCGCACCACCGCCCTGGAGCGGCTGGACGAGCACGACGCGGCCCTGCGTGCGCACTACGAAACGCTGGGGATGGCGCGGCGCAGCAACGAGCCGGCGCTGCTGGCGAATGCGCTCGGCGGCGTCGGCGGGCTGCAGTCGAGTCTGTTGAACCTGGTCGATGCCATCACGCTCTGCGACGAGGCGTGGGCGCTGTGCGAGCACACCGACTGGCATGGCGTGGTGCAACTGGTGGGCGCCAACCGCCTCGGCGTGCTGAGCGGCCTCGGCCGCCACGACGAGGCGGTGGCGATGGCCGAGGCCCTGATCGCACGCGAACCGCTGTTCCCGAGCCGGTTTCGAGACGTCCGGCACGGCCTGTATGCGCTGGTGCTGGCGCGCGCGGGGCACTACGAGCGGGCGCAGGCGCAGCTCGAACTGGCGCGCGCCGGGGTGCCGCGCGACACGGTCGAGTCGTCGGGCTGGGTCTGGATCCAGGCGACCGTGTTCAACCGCACCGGCCGGCCATGCGACGCGCTGAGACTGCTGGCGCCGTTCGTGCAAGGTGACGGCAAGCGACTCGCGAGCGGCGAGTTCCCGGTCGATCGCGCGCACCTGTTCGCCGAGGCGGCGCTGGCCTGCGAGGCCTTGGGCGACTTCGCTGCGGCACTGGCTCACGAGCGCCGCGCTGCCGCGGCGCGCGAGCAGGCGGCGGCGCAAGCCGCGCATGCGCGGCGCCTGACTTTGCAGATCGACCTCGAACTCGACGCTGCGCACCGCGCGCGCGATCAGGCCACGCGCGAGCAGCAACGCCTGGCCGAGCTGAATGCCGAACTCGAAGCCGCCAATGCGGCCAAGACGCGCTTCCTGGCCGCAGCCAGCCACGACCTGCGCCAGCCGGTGCAGGCGCTGGCGATGTACATGGCGGCACTGCAGCGTGAACCCTCGGCTGCCGCGCGCAACGATCTGATGATCCGCATGAACCAGTCGCTGCAGGCGCTGGGCAGCCTGTTCGACGTGCTGCTCGACGTGTCGCGCCTGGATGCAGGCCTGGTGCCGGTGCACGCCGCACCGCTGCGTCTGGACGAGCTGCTGCGCCGGCTGGTCGACGAGCACACGCTGCCGGCGCAGCAACGCGGGTTGAGGCTGCGCCTGCGACTGCCTCGCGACGCAGCGGCCACGATCAGCGATGCCGTGCTGCTCGAAGGTTGCCTGCGCAATCTGCTCGACAACGCGATCAAGTACACGCCGCGCGGCGGTGTCGTCGTGCGGCTGCGATCGACAGCGGCGGGCTGGCGCGTCGAGGTGCGCGACACCGGCGTCGGCATCGACGCCAGCTTGCAATCGCAGGTCTTCCACGAGTTCTTCCAGGTCGGCAACGAAGAGCGTGACCGCAGCAAGGGCCTCGGATTGGGTTTGTCGATCGTCAAGCGAACCGCAGCGCTGCTCGGCCACCCGCTCGGCCTGCGCTCGCGCCGCGGGCGAGGCAGCTGCTTTCATGTCGATCTGCCGCGGCAGGCAGTGATGGCAAGCGACGCGACGGCAACGCTGATCGGCAGCGAGCCGCTGGCGCTGGGCTTGTTCGTGATCGACGACGATGCCAGCGTGCGCGACAGCCTGGCCGCATTGCTCGAACGCTGGGGCCACCGCGTGATGCAAGGCAACGACGCGCCCGACGCGCTGCTGCAATGGCAACAGCTTGGACGTCCCGTCGTCGACGCCGCCATCATCGACTTGCGCCTGCGCGCCGGGCGCACCGGGCTGCAGGCGATTGCCGATCTGCGCGCCGGCATCGGCGCCGCGCTGCCGGCGCTCGTCGTCACCGGCGACATCGCGCCGAGCCGCTTGCGCCTGCTCGCCGACGCCGATCAGCCCTGGCTGCCCAAGCCGCTGATGCCGATGCGCCTGCGCAGCTGGCTGCAGGCGCTGCCGCCGCGCTGACCACAGCGCCAACCGCGCTGCAGGTTCGGGTTTCGGCGCTCCCATCCCGGCTTCGGGTCTTGCGCGCTTGACCGAGTCGCACTAAGGTCGCGGCGACGGTTGAGGCCGGCCAAGGCCGGGGACCGCAGTGCATTGAGGTAAGACCCTGAAGAGGTTTTCCGGGTGTGCAAGATGGAGGAGGAAAGCGATGCCGATCCTGTGCCCGCAGTGCGCCGCCGACAACCGTGACGGCGCCAGATTCTGCAAGGCTTGCGGATTCAAGCTGGAGCCGGTGCCCCCGCCGGCCAGCGACGCGCCCGCGCTGATTTGCCTCGGCTGCGGCGCCGCCAACAAGCCTTTGGCTCGCTTCTGTGCGAGTTGCGGCGCGCGCATGGCGGCTGCAACAGTGGCAGCGCCCTCGGTGCAGTCGCCACCTCCGCCACCTCCGCCACCTCCGCCACCTCCGCCACCTCCGCCACCTCCGCCACCTCCGCCACCTCCGCCACCTCCACCACCTCCACCACCTCCGCCACCTCCACCACCTCCACCACCTCCACCACCTCCACCACCTCCACCACCTCCACCACCTCCACCACCTCCACCACCTCCACCACCTCCACCACCTCCACCACCGCCGCCGCCACGTCCTGCGCCGCAGGCGATGCCCGTCTCCGTGCCATCGGGTGCGGCGCCGGCGCGCAGCGGTCTGTTCATCGTGCTGGCACTCGCCGTGCTGGCCATCGCAGCGGGTGGCTGGTGGTACCTGCAGCGCGGCAAGGCGCCACCACCACCGGCCGCCAGCGATGGGGCAGCGCCCACGGTCAGCGCCACGCCCGCGCCGCCGCCACCGGCACCGCACCGCCGCCAAGTGCGCCCGAGCCGATCGCAGCACCACCTGTGGCGCCGCCCCCGGCTGCTGCGGCTGAAGCCGCGGTGCCCGTGTCACCGCCGGTGCCCGCCCCCGCGCCGCCTCCTGCGGCCAGCCGCCCGGCCATCGACCCCGCGGTGGCGGCTGCTGCAGCGGCCGAGCGTGCGCGCAAGGCGCGCGAGGCCCAGGAGCGCGAACGCGCCGCGCAGGCGGACCTGGAACGTCAGCGGGCGGAAGAGCAGGAGCGTCAGCGCCGCGAGACTGAAGCGGCACGCCAGAAAGCGGAGCAGGAGCGCCAGCGCGCCGCCACGGCCACGCAGACACCCGCGCCGGCGCAAGCCGCCCCTGCGCGCAACGTGCGCCAGATCTGTTCGACGCGCAACAACATCGTCAGCGAGCAACTGTGCCGCACGCGCGAGTGCCGCAAGCCCGAGTTCGCCGCCGACCCGACCTGCATCCGCCTGAAGGAAGTCGAACAAACGCAACCGCCAACCGGCCAGCAGTAACGCCGCGACGCACCCTGTCTCACGACACAAGGAGCCCGAGCCATGAACTCAGCGCAGTCCCCAGCCACCGAACCGGCGCTGCCGCAGGCGCTCGCGCCGGACGCGTTCTCGAGCATGTTCCAGTCGATCGCTGGCCTGCGCAACCTGCGCGCGGCCGCCGCGATGCTCGGCTGCTTCGTCGCTGGCGTGCTCGTCGCCGGCCTGCTCGGCTATGTCGGCCGCGGTTCGTTCACGATGATGGCGCTGGCGGCGTTGCTGGCTGCGCTGCTGTTCTTCACCGGCATCCACGCGGCGGGCGTGCTGCTGATGGACCAGGCCCGCCGTCTGCCGCCGCGCTCGGTGATCGACGCGGTGGTCTACGGGCTGATGTGCGTACCGAAGACGATTGCGCTGATCGTGCTGATGGTGCTGGCCGTGATCGCGCTGTATGTCGTCATGTGGCTGCTGTTCCTGGTCTGCAAGATCCCAGGGCTGGGCCCGGTGCTGTTCACCTTCGTCTTTCCGGCCTGCGTGCTGCTCGCCGGGCTGACGGTGGTGGGGATGATGATCTCGCTGCAGATCGCGCTGCCCGCGCTGTGGGAGGGCGCCGGCGTGGCGGGCGCGCTGGCCAAGGCCTTCGCGATCCTGCGCAGTCGCCTGGTCGAAACGGTGATGCTGCTGGCCGTGGTGGCCGTGCTGTCGGGCTTCGTCTTTGCCTTCGTCGGCGCAGTGTTGATGTTCGGCTTCTTCCCGGCGATGGGTCTGGCGGCCACGTCGATCGGATCGTTCGGTTCGTCGATGGGCGGCGGGTCCGGCATGTACGGCGGTGGCATGGGTGGCGGCATGGGCGCTGGCGGCATGTTCGGCTCGATGATGGGCGGCCTGATGCAAGGCGGCATGGGCGGCTATGCGATCGCCGGCGGGCTCGGCAGCGCGCTGTTGTGGGCGGTGGCGATGACCCTGGTGTTTCAGGTCAGTCTGCTCGGAGCGAATCTGGCCTACCTTCGCGTCAGCGAGGGCATCGATTCCTCGGCCACCGAGCGCGCGATGAACGAGCGGCTCGATCAGGCCAAGCGCAAGGCGACCGAGATGGGACAGCAGGCCAAGGAGACGGCCGAGCGTGCACGCGCCCAGGCCGCGCAGGCCATGGAGCAGCGGCGCGCTGCGGCGGCGGCGGCAGCAGCAGCGACAGCGGCGACCGCACCGCCGCTGGCAGCGGCTCCCACGCCAGCGGCTGCACCGCCACCGCCGCCGATGGTCAGCCAATGCCCGCAATGCAAGGTTGCGGTCACGGCGCAGGACCAGTTCTGCGGCGAGTGCGGCTTCCGGCTGCGCTGACTACGCTGGCGGCAGGAACAGCGCCGGGTCCACCGGCGTCGCGTTCAGGTAGACGCTGAAGTGCAGGTGCGCGCCGGTGGCGCGGCCGGTGGCGCCGACCTTGCCGATCGGCGCGCCGGCAGTCGAGAACCGCGCCGCGCGTGGTGTCGATCGCCGAGAGGTGGCAGTACAGCGTCAAAAAGCCCAGGCCGTGATCGACGATCACCGTGTTGCCGTTGAAGAAGTAGTCGCCGGTGTCGAGCACCTCGCCCGCGGCGGCGCTGAGCACGGGCGTTCCCGTCGGCGCGGCGACATCCATGCCGCTGTGCGGGTTGCGCGATTGGCCGTTGAAGACGCGGCGCAGGCCGAACGACGACGAGCGCGGGCCGCTCGTCGGCGCCAGCAGGCGCAGCGTGGCAGGCTCGCGGGCCGTCGAAAAGCGGCGCAGCACCTCGGCCAGATGCACGCGTTCGCGCTCGTGACGCGCCAGGTCCTTGGGCGAGAGCTCCACATGCTTCGGCGCCACGGTCAGGCGCTGCTCGGCGTAGGCCTTGGCTTGCAGCGAAAACGCGACGTCGTGCGTGCGGCCGTCGGCGCTGCGCACCGCCAGCGTCTGGGGCTGCTTCACGTCGGCCGCCAGGCCGATGCCGACCACCGCGACCCAGGCGCCCTCATGTTGCGGCTGCGGCAGCACCATCACTGCTTTGCCGCCGAAGGTGGCCGTGGGCCGCGCCGCACTCGCACCGAGTTCGACGAGCGCCACACCGCCCGGCACGGCCAGGGCTTGCGGCAGCGTCGCAGCGCGGCCGCTGCAGGCAGCGCCCGCAGCCAGCGCGGCGAGCATCGTCCGTCGTTGCAAGTTCATCAGCGCTGCGCCAGCAGTTTTTCCAGCTCGGCGACGATGCGCCGGTCCTGCGGCACCACGTCGCTGGCGAAACTGGCCACCACCCTGCCCTGGCGATCGACCAGGTACTTGTGGAAGTTCCACTGCGGCGCCTGACCGGTGGCTTTGGCGAGCGCGGCGTACAGCGGGTGCGTGCCGTTGCCGACGACGCTGATCTTGTTGAACATCGGGAATTGCACGCCATAGAAATTGAAGCAGGTTTCGGCGATCTTCTTGGCATCGCCCGGCTCCTGGGCACCGAAGTCATTGGCCGGAAAGCCCATCACCACCAGCCCTTGCGCTGCGTACTTGCCGTGCAGCGCCTCCAGGCCCTTGTACTGCGGCGTGTAGCCGCATTGGCTGGCGGTGTTGACGACCAGCAGCACCTTGCCGCTGAACTGGCACAGCGGCTGCGGCTTGTCGTCCTGCAGGCGGTTGATGGTGTGCTGCAGCAGCGCCGGGCAGGCGGCTTGGGTTTGCGCGGCGGCAGGCGGGACAACGCTGGCCAGCAGCAGGACGGAAAGGACAGAGCGGACCATCGACAAGACTCCACGGTGTTGTCCCGATGTTGCCGCAGATCGCTGACCCGTGTTGCACTACGGGGGTTCGACTTCGAAAGCGCCCGCCATGACCCCCGAACCGATGCTGCTGCATGAGAAGGACGCGCGCGGCGTTGTCACGCTGACGCTGAACCGGCCGCAGGCCTTCAATGCGCTGTCCGAAGGACTGCTCGACGCGCTGCAATCGGCGCTCGACCGCGTGGCGGCGGACGACAGCGCCCGCGTCGTTGTGCTCGCTGCGGCCGGCAAGGCATTCTGCGCCGGGCACGACCTCAAGGAGATGCGCGCCGAGCCGTCGCTGGCCTACTACGAGCGCCTGTTCGCACAGTGCAGCCGCGTGATGATGACGGTGCAGACGCTGCCGGTGCCGGTGATCGCACGCGTGCAGGGCATGGCCACCGCGGCCGGCTGCCAGCTGGTGGCGATGTGCGACCTGGCCGTGGCCTCGCGCGACGCGCGCTTTGCGGTCAGCGGCGTCAACCTCGGCCTGTTCTGCAGCACGCCGAGCGTGGCGCTGTCGCGCAACGTCTCGCGCAAGGCGGCGTTCGAGATGCTGGCCACGGGCGACTTCATCAGCGCCGACGAGGCACGCGACAAGGGCCTGCTCAACCGCGTCGCGGATGCGTCGGCGCTGGATGCCGAGGTCGAGCACCTCGTCGTGCGCATCCTCGCCAAGCCGCGCACCGCGCTGGCGATGGGCAAGGCTCTTTTCTACCGGCAACTGGACAAAGGCATTCAGGCGGCCTACGACGACGCGCAGCAGACAATGGCCTGCAACATGATGGACGAAAGCGCCCTCGAGGGCGTGCAGGCCTTCATCGACAAGCGCGCGCCGAACTGGTGAAGCCGCCTTCTGCCGGCCCCCCTCGGACGCGGGTCATGCGAGGGGGAAGGCCACGGTAGAGTGCAGAGGGTCTTGAGAGGCGCGTCGACCTTGCAGACCGACTTGCAGCGAAACCCTCGGGGCCTTCGGGTCCTTGCTCTTCCGTGGATTCATCGTTGTCCGAGCCCTGGCAAAACCAATCGGGTGTGGGCCATGTCGTGTTGGCCGACGACGGTGGCTACGCGCTGCCCGATGACGCCGCAGGGGATGCTGGTCTTCTGGTGGCGCGGCCGGCCGGTAGCGCACCGCTGGTTTGCCGACGGCGCGGCCGAACCGCCAACAGGCCCGATCGATCCTCAAGTGCTGGCGCGGGCCGCCGCAGAAGAGCGGCGTGCGGCCGCTGCGAAGCTCGACGCGAGTGTCGTCATCTGCACCCGCGACCGTCCCGATGAATTGCGACGCTGTCTGGCCTCGCTGCCGCAGCAGACCTGGCGCGCGCGCGAAATCATCGTCGTCGACAACGCCTCGATCGACACCCGTACGCGCGACGTGGCCGATGCCGCGGGCGCCATCTACCTGCGTGAAGACCGGCCCGGCCTGGACATCGCACGCAACACCGGTGCGCGCCGTGCCACGTCACAGGTCGTCGCCTACACGGACGACGACGTGCTGCTGCATCCGTGCTGGCTGGAGCGCCTGGTGGCGGCGTTCGACGCGCCGGATGTCGCCGCGGTGACCGGCCTCGTGTTGCCGGCTGAGCTGGCCACCGAAGCGCAGCGCCACTTCGAGACCCACTGGAGCTTCGGCCGCGGCTACCTGCGGCAAGACTTCGACGCGGCGCGCTTCGCCGCGCACCGCGACGGCGTGTTCCCGGCCTGGGAGATCGGGGCTGGCGCCAGCATGGCCTTCCGGCGAGAGGTCTTCGAGCGCGTCGGCTTCTTCGACGAGCGCCTGGACGTCGGTCAGGCCGGCTGCTCAGGCGACTCGGAGTTCTGGTACCGCGTGCTGGCCCATGGCATGAGTTGCCGCTACGAGCCGCGCGCGGTGGCCTTTCACTTCCACCGCCGCACTCTCGAGGGACTGGCCAGCCAGATCTACCACTACATGCGCGGCCATGCTGCTGCGCTGCTCGTGCAAGGTGAACGCACGGGCATCGCCGCCAACCGGCGCCAGGCCTGGGTGCGCATGCCGCGCTGGTACGCCGGCCGGCTGTGGCAGCGGCTGCGCGGTGCGCGCTCGCCGCGCGACCGCTTCCTGCGCGAAGAGGTGCTGGGGTACTTGTCGGGGCTGGTGTTTTACCTGCGGCATCGCCGCGAAGGCCGATGAGCAACGGTCCGCGAACTTCCTTCGTGATCCCGGCGCGCAATGCGGCGCGAACGCTGGCGCAGACGCTCGACAGCGTGCTCGCACAGCGCAATGCCGATTGGGAAGCGCTGATCGTCGACGATGGGTCGAGTGACGAAACGCCTGCGCTGATCGACCGCTACGTGCAGCGCGACCGGCGCTTCACCGCGCTGCGCGGCAGCGGTGCCGGCGGCGCCTCGGCATCGCGCAACAACGGCCTGGCGCGGGCGCGCGGCCGGTGCGTGGTCTTCCTCGACAGTGACGACTGGATCGACACCACCTTCCTCGAACGCATGCATGCCGCGCTCGAGGCCACACCCGGTGCGACGGCCGCTTACTGCGACTACCAGCGTGTGATGCCCGACGGCGCGCTGGCGCCGGTGCACAGCGACCCGGGAGTCGCCCGGGCACCATTCGACACCTTTGCACGGACCTGCGCGGTGGCGATCCACGCCGTGCTGATCGAGCGCGAAGCGGTGCTGAGTGCCGGCAGCTTCGACACGTCGCTGCGCACCTGCGAGGACTGGGATCTGTGGCAACGCGTGGCGCGCTTGGGTTCCGCATGGGTGCATGTACCCGAAGCGCTGGCGTTCTACCGCACGGGAGATCACTCGCTATCGCAGGATGTGGAGCGCGTGCTCTCCGACGCCGCCGTTGTCATTCATCGTGGATTTGCCAGCGACCCGCGACTGCCGAATGCCGATCCGGCGCACGCTGCAGGTGCTTCGCGTGCCCACGGCGTCACCCCTGAACTTGTCCTGGCCTACTTCACGCTGTGGTATTCCGCCTTCGACGCAGCGCGGGGGCACGATCCGCTACGAACGCAGACGATGTTCCATGCATTGCCTGCGGACAGCGAGCATGCAAACGATGTCGCTGCCACCCTGCTCCATGGCGTGATGGTGGGCCTGCGCGTGGTGCCGAGCCAACTGGCCGCACGCTGGGACGACTTTGGGCCGCGCATCACGGCATTGATCGACACGCTCGGCGCCCTGTGGAATGACACCGTGGCGGCGCGGCGCACGCAGTACGCCTTCGAACGGCTGCTGCTGCAGCACAATGACTTGGCCGCGCCGCGCCGCCTGGCACTGACGTTTGGTCTGCGCATGGATCTTCGCCGCTTGAAGGCCCTCACACCACCTGACGGCATCGATCGCTTCTACGTCTACTGGTGCGACGGTGCGTCCGTGCTCGGCGTGGGCGAGTACGGCACGCTCGGCACCATGGCGCCGCGTCAGTGGGTGGAGCTTGCTGCACAGTGCCTGGGGTGGAAGGCGGTGATGAGGCTGGCCGGCCCCACCGTGGCGCGCTCGATCACGCCGGGCCGGTTGGCCGCTGCCGCACGAGCCGCACGCGGCCCGTTGCGGCGCACGGCGTTGCGCGAGCACGGTTGGCGCCCCCTGCTGAAGGCCGCCGCACGAAGCGCATTGGTGGCCGCCGCGGCGCCTGCGCCGAGCCACGACAGCCATGTCGGCGCACTCGAACGCTTGCGCGAGCAGACCGATCGCGCGGTGACGCCTGCCGCTGCACTCACCACCGCCGAGCGCCGCCGCGAGACCGGAGCAAACCAGGGCCACGCGACCGAAGACCGCCGTGCCTTCTGGAACGACTTCTTTCGCCAGCCCGATCCCTGGAACTACGGCTCGGCCTACGAGCAGGAGAAGTACGCCCTTCAGCTCGAACTGCTGCCTGACCGCCCGATCGAATGCGCGCTGGAACTGGCCTGCGCGGAAGGACGTTTCACCGAAAAGCTCGCCGCACACGTACAGCGGCTGATCGCCACCGACATCTCCACCACCGCCCTGGCGCGCGCTGCCGATCGTTGCCGCAGCATCGCCCACATCGACTTCCGCCAGCTCGACCTGACCGGCGACGAGCTGCCGCAAGGCCTCGACCTGATCGTCTGCTCGGAAGTGCTGTACTTTCTCGAGGACGAAGCCGAGCTGCGCCGCGTCGCCGAGCGCATGACCGCAGCGTTGAAGCCCGGCGGCCACATCGTCGCCGCGCACGCCCTCGTGCTGAAGGAGGACATGACACGCACCGGCTTCGACTGGGACCAGCCGTGGGGCGCGACCACCATCTGCCGGGTGTTCGCCGACGTGCCGGGGCTGGTGCTCGAGCGCTCGCTGTGCACCGAGCTCTACCGCATCGACCGCTTCGTGCGTCGCGACGACCGCGGCGACACCCCGGCAACGCCCCTCATCGAGTCGCGGCCGATCACCGCCGAGATCGAGCACGAGGTGGCGCGCTATGTCGTCTGGGGCGGCGCGATGGCCCGGCGCTCGGACCTGGCGCACACGGAGCGGCACCAGCGAATCCCGGTGCTCGCCTACCACCGCATTGCCGACGACGGGCCGCCGGCGCTGGCGCGATACCGGGTCGGCGCCGCAGCGTTCGGCGCGCAGATGTCCTGGCTGCGCAGGAACGGCTACCACGCCATCGTGGCCGACGAACTGGCGTGGTTCCTGCAGCACCAGCATCCCTTCGTCGGCCGGCCGGTGATGATCACCTTCGACGACGGCTACCAGGACTTCGCCGACACCGCGTGGCCGCTGCTGCGGCGTCACGACATGCGTGCCGAGGTCTTTGTCGTCACCGATCTCGTCGGTGGACGAGCCGACTGGGACCGTCACTTCGGCGAGCCGGCGCCGTTGATGGATGCAAAGACGATTGCGGAATTGGCCACCCAGGGCGCCCGCTTCGGCAGCCACCTGGCGAGCCACCGCGGTGCCGATGGCTTGTCGACACGCGAACTGGCCGAAGAGCTGTTGCGCTCGCGGCACTGCATCGCTCAGTGGACAGGCCTGCCACCGTGCGCGCTGGCCGCGCCGTTCGGCCTCAGCGATTCGCGGCTGCAGCACCTCGCCGCCGAATGCGGCTACCGCGTCGGCTTCAGCACAGAATCCGCTGCGGCAGCGCTGACCGACCGGCCGATGCACCTGCCGCGCATCGAGGTGCGGGGCGACATGGCGCTGGAGGAGTTCGTGGGGCGGCTGGAATCATGCCGGTGAGCGGCCCTGATCTCGTCAGCGTCGTCGTCCCGGCGTACAACGCCGAGGCCACGCTCGACGAGACCTTGCGCAGCGTGCGTGGGCAGACGCACCAGGCGCTCGAGATCATCGTCGTCGACGACGGATCGACCGACGCCACGCGCGCTGTGGCCGAACGCCATGCCGCTGACGATGCGCGCGTGCAATTGCTGCACCAGCCGAACGCCGGCGTCGCCGCTGCACGCAACGCCGGCTGGCAGCACGCCCGATCACCGTTCATCGCCTTCGTCGATGCCGACGACCTGTGGGCGCCGGCGAAGATCGAACGTCAGCTCGCGGCCTTGCACTCCGGCGGTGACCGCGTCGGCCTGGTCTACTGCTGGTTCGCCAGAATCGACGCTGCGAGCCGGATCGTCGGCCTGCACGAAGGCCCGCTGTGGCAAGGCGATGTGACGCAACCCATCCTCATGTCCAACTTCATCGGCAATGGCAGTGCGGCGCTGATGCGCCGCGACGCGCTCGTTGCAGCAGGTGGTTTCGACGCCGGCCTGCAAGCGCGAGGCGCCCATGGCTGCGAGGACTACCTGCTGTACTTCCGCGTCGCCGAGGCTTGGCACTTTGCGCTGGTGCCAGAGCGCCTCGTGGGCTACCGCCAGCTGCCCGACAACATGTCCAGCGACCGCACTCGCATGCTGCGCTCGTGGATGCTGGTGCACGATCAAGTGATCGCGCGACACCTCGACCATGCACGCGCGGCGAAGCAGGGTGTGAGCAACTACGCCGCCTGGCTGGTGAACGATGCCCTTTCGCAAGGGGCAACGGGACAGGTGGCTCCGTTGCTGTGGCTGCTGCTGACGCGGCAACCCGCCACGGCGGTGCGCGTGATGATCGACAGCCTGCTGCGGCCGTTGGCCGGCAAGCTCCTGCGCCGGCAACGCCATGCCAATGGCGCCCTGGGTGACCCAGCAGCCGGACTCCTTGGGCGGCCGTTCAGCGGCGACGCCGTCGAGCGATGAAGACCACGGCCCACCGGCGCGCGCCACGATGACACGCCTGTCGGTCATCGTCTGCACGCACAACCCGAAGGTGGACTACCTGCAACGGGTGCTCGACGCCTTGGCGGCACAAACGCTGCCGACTTCGCAGTGGGATCTGCTGTTGATCGACAACGCCAGCGACGCGCAACTTGCAGCGCAATGGAATCTGTCGTGGCACCCGAGCGCCAGGTGGGTTCGCGAAGACACGCTCGGGCTGACCCCGGCTCGCCTGCGCGGCATTCGTGAGTCCGAAGGCGACATCCTGGTCTACGTCGATGACGACAACGTGCTGGCACCGCACTATCTGAAGACCGTGCACGATCTGCTTCATGCCCACCCCTTCCTCGGCGCGATCGGTGCCGGCGCGCTCGAGCCCGAGTTCGCCGTCGAGCCCGCGCCGGAACTCGCGCCCTACGTCGGCCCGCTGGCGCTGCGGTCCACCCCCAAGCGCGCCTGGAGCCATCAGCCCGGCCGACGCCGCCTGCGTGCCGTGGGGCGCCGGGACTGGGCGTGACGCGGCCGGTGGCTCTGGCCTACGTGCAACTGGTGGCGCAACTCGATGCGCACGGGCTGCTCGATCGGCGAGGACAGCGTCTGTATGGCAATGGCGATGTCGCGTTCTCCTGGGCTGCGTCGCTGATCGGCAAGGGCTTCGGTGTCTTTCCCGAGCTTGCGCGCCACGCACTTGATCAGAGCCGAGAGGGTGACAGAGCAGTACTTGCTGCGCATGGCCTATGACAGCACCTTCTCCAACAGCGTCTCGGACTACCTGTTCCTGGGCACCGCGCCCTACGGCGCCGCCCGACGCTGGATGGAGTGGCTTCGCCTGCCGCTCAAAGCCACCGGCGAGGGCCTTTTGCGATGCGGATGACCTGGGCGTGCATTCGCGGTACCGATCGGGCGCGCCAGCTGATCAAGCGGCAGCGACTGACGCCGCTGGCGCTGGAGCTCCTGCGATGACCCCGGTTGATTCAGCACGCGCCGTCGCAGCGCTCGCGCCAGACCGCGCGGCGCGCCGCACTCGGGCACTTGTCCGCGCTGCTGCGCCTCACGCCCAAACCGGCCTGGGCAACGCCGACGCTGATCGTGCTCGGCCTGGCGACGTCGCTCGCGGAGACGCTGGGCATCACGCTGATCGTGGCCTTCCTGTACTCGGCGCTCGGTCAGACAGGTGACGCTGCCACGGCGGTGGGCGGGCTGCTCGGCCAGGCGCTCGATCGCGCCCGCAGCGCGTTCGGCTCGCCGGCCCTGATGGCGCTGGGCATCCTGCTGCTGATTCTGGCGCGCGCCGGTCTGGCCTATGCCAACCGCGCCATCAGCGCCGAAGTCAGCGAGCGCATCAGCGAGGCCGCACGCAACCGCATCCACGAGCACTACCTGACCGCGCCGTACGCCTTCATGCAGCGCCACGAGCAGGCGCAACTGATGGAGGTGCTGGGCACCGAATCGTGGTTGATCGCGGACGCTTATCGCAGCCTGACGCGCATCCTGATCGGCGCCTGTTCGATCGTTGTCTTCGGCGTTTTCCTGCTGGCGCTGTCGTGGCAGATCACGCTGACAGCGTTTGCTGGATCGGTCGTGCTGTCGATGCTGCTGCGCCGGCTGGCGCGCCCGGCGCAGGCGCTGGGCCGGCAGGTCAAGCAGGTGCATCAGGAATTGGGCGAGCACATGCTGATGACGATCGAAGGCCTGCGGACGATCCGCGCCTATGGGCAGGAAGGCGTGCACCAGGAGCGCTTCGTGCGCTCGTCGGCCGAAGCGCGCCGGACGTCGCTGGCGCTGACGCGGCTGTCGTCGCTGCTCGATCCGATCACCGAAGTCGGTTATCTGGTGATCCTGTGCGTGATCGTCGCAGCGGCCGTGCATTGGGGCACGGGCCTGGCGACGATCCTTGCCGCCACGGCGCTGCTGTACCGCCTGCAGCCGCATGCGCGCGAGATCGAGGGCCAGCTGCTCTACCTCGCCCAGATCGAGCCGCAACTGCGCTCGGTGCGCGGGATGCTGCAGAGCGGCGACACCGCGCGCGACGGCCCAGGGCATGTGCCGGTGCAGGCGTTGCAAGCAAAGCATTCGCTTCGAGGGCATCAGCTTCGCCTACGCCGACGGCTTGCCGCCGGCGCTCGACGACGTCAGCTTCGAGATCCCGGCCGGCCGCACCACGGCGCTGGTGGGCGCGAGCGGTGCGGGCAAGACCACCCTCATCCACCTGCTGCTGCGCCTGTACGCGCCGGGCGCCGGCACGATCCGCATCGACGGTGTGCCGTTGCAAGACCTGAAGCGCACCGACTGGCTTGGCCTGCTGGCCGTTGCCGGGCAGGACGTCGACCTGATCGAAGGCACCGTGCTCGACAACATCCGCATGGCCGACGCCGAAGCCTCGCAAGACGACGTGTTGGCCGCGGCGCGCATGGCCGGCGTGGACGAGTTCGTCGACGCGCTGCCCGAGGGCTACGAGACCTGGATCGGCCAGCAAGGGCACCGCTTCTCCGGCGGCCAGCGGCAGCGCCTCGGCCTGGCCCGCGCGCTGCTGCGAAAGCCGCAACTGCTGATCCTCGACGAAGCGATGAACGCGCTCGACAGCGCGCTGGAGCGCCGCATCCGGCAGGCGATCGCCGATCGGTTTACCGAGCAGCACCGTGCTGATCATCAGCCACCACGCCGACACCGTTCGCCATGCAGACCAGGTGATTCACCTGCAGGCCGGCCGCGTCGTCGCGCCGCCGTCAGGCCCGCCGTGAGTCAGGCGTGCAGCGGCCGCTGCCCGCCGCGCATGTCACCCATGCGCTGCCGGAACCAGGCGATGGTGCGGTCCACGCCGTCTTCGTAAGCCATACCCGCCGACCAGCCCGGGATCACCAGGCGGGCCAGCGTCAGATCGGGGCGGCGGTTGGTCGGGTCTTGCGGCGGCGACGGCAGGAACTCGACCGGCGACGCCGTGAAATGGCGCTGCACATACTTCGCCACATCGAGCACCGACACCTCACGGTCCGTGCCGACGTTGACCGGCCCGGCGAACTCGCTGTGGTCACGCCAGAAAAACCGCTCGAGCGCTTCGATCGCGTCGTCGATGTAGGTCCAGCTGCGCGTTTGCGCGCCGTCGCCGTAGACCGTGATGGGCAGGCCGCGCAACCCCTGGGTGATGAAGTTGGAAACGGCACGGCCGTCATCGACGCGCGTGCGCGGGCCGAACACATTGAACAGGCGCGCCACCTTCACGCGCACGCCGTGCACGCGACGTGCCTCGAACAGCAGCGACTCGACACAACGCTTACTTTCGTCGTAGGACGAGCGCGGACCCGTGCAATCGACATAGCCGCGGTAGGTCTCGGGTTGCGGCGACACCAGCGGGTCGCCATAGACCTCGGACGTGGAGGTGTAGGCCATCAGGCCGCCCTCTGCGAGCAGACCGACCAGATTCAGAGCGCCGCCCACGTTGGCGCTGATGGTGCGCAGCGGCTCGGCCATGTACCACGGTGGGGAGGCCGGCGACGCCAGGTGATAGATCTCGTCGAACCGGTGGTCGGTGCGGAAATGCTCGACGTCCACCTGCACGAAGTTCAGTCTGCGGTCATGGACATGGGCGATGTTTTCCTGCAGGCCGGTCCACAGGTTGTCGACGACGACGAGCTCGCCTACGTCCTGGCGGGCGAGCAGGCGGTCGACCAGGTGCGAGCCGATGAATCCACATCCTCCCGCGACCAAGACTCGTCCCATCGGCACCTCGATCCATCACAAGTAACGGCAACAGCTCGCGCATGCGCCACCGCGCGAGCGCGCAACTGTAGACGTCGGACGGCAACACGTTCATCCCACAGATGAACGATGGACAAAGCGCGGGCGTTACAACTTCACCGCGCAACGTCGGTCGCACCGCCAGAGCGGCGGCCAGCGTGTTGCGCCCCCGGCGGTCAAACCTCCAGCCACTCCTTGCGCACAGTCGCATCCGCGCGCAGCTCGGCCGGCGTGCCGGCAAAGACGATCTGCCCATGCCCCATGACGAGGCATCGGTCGGCGACTTCGAGCGCGATGGTCAGCTTCTGCTCGACGAGCAGCACCGACATGCCGCGGCGCTTCAACTCGCGCAGGTACTCGGCAACGAGTTCGACGATCTTCGGCGCCAGGCCTTCGGTGGGCTCGTCGATCATGATCAGCTCCGGATCGCCCATCAGCGTGCGGCACAGTGTCAGCATCTGCTGCTCGCCGCCGGAGAGCACGCCGGCTTCGGTGTGCTGGCGTTCTTTGAGGCGCGGGAACAGCTGGTACATGTCGTCGAAGCTCCAGCGCCCGGCCTGGTTCGCCTTCTTCATGCCGAGCATCAGGTTCTGGTGCACCGTCAGCTTGGGAAAGATGTCGCGGTTCTCCGGCACGTAGCCGATGCCGGCATGCGCGATCTCGAAGGCCTTCTTGCCGAGAAGCTCCTGCTCACGCCACTTCACGCTGCCGGTGCCGTCGACCAGGCCCATGATGGTCTTGACCGTGGTCGAGCGCCCGGAGCCGTTGCGTCCCAGCAGCGCCACGATCTCGCCGGCGCCGACCTCGAAGTTGACGCCATGGAGCACATGGCTCTTGCCGTAGTAGGCGTGGACGCTGGTGAGCTTCAGCACGTCACCACCTGCCGGGCCGCCCCAAAGGTGGTGCGCCCCCTCGGGGGGTAGCGAACGAAGTGAGCTTGGGGGCCCATCAGTGTCCTGCAGCTGCGGCTTGCTGGTCGGCGAGCACCGAGCCGAGGTACGCCTCCTGCACGCGCGGGTTGGCGCGCACCGCCTCGGGCGTGTCGAAGGCGATGACCTCGCCGTAGACCAACACGGCGATCTTGTCGGCCAGGCCGAAGACCACGCCCATGTCGTGCTCCACGGTGAGCAGGGTCTTGCCCTGGGTCACATCGCGGATCAAGGCGACGAAGCGCTTGGTTTCGCTCTTGCTCATGCCGGCGGTCGGCTCGTCGAGCAGGATCACGCCGGCCCCACCGGCGATCGTGATGCCGATCTCGAGCGCACGCTGTTCGGCGTAGGTCAGGTTCATTGCCAGCGCGTCGCGGCGGCGGTCGAGCTTGATCATTTCCAGCACCTGTTCGGCGCGGTCGTTCGCATCGTCCAGATCGGCCAGGAACTTCCAGAACGCGTAGCGGTGGCCCAGGCTCCACAGCACCGCGCAGCGGATGTTCTCGAACACCGACAGCCGCGTGAACAGGTTGCTGACCTGGAAGCTGCGCGACAGCCCCATGCGGTTGACCCGGAACGGCGTCAGGCCGTTGACGCGCTGGCCATTGACGTTGATGTCGCCGCTGGTTGGCGCGAGCCGCCCGCTGATGAGATTGAACAGCGTGCTCTTGCCGGCGCCGTTGGGGCCGATGATGGCCACGCGCTCGCCCGGCTGCACCGCCAGGCTCGCGCCGCGGATGATCTCGGTCTTGCCGAAGCTCTTGCGCACGTCCTTCAATTCGACGGCAAGAGCAGTCATATCAATGCCTCGCGGCGTTTGATTTCCTTCTCGATCTCTTCCTGAATGCGCTCCCAATCGGCGACGAAATGGCGCCGCGTCAGCTCGAACAGCGCGATGCCGCAGGCCAGCACCATCGCCGCACCGAACCAGCTCTCTGCGTGCTGTGCGTTCAGCGAGACGCCCAGGAAACGCAGCTCCGGCCCGAGCGCGGTGTTGAGCTGCAGGTGGTACAGCATCTCGATCATCGCGCCGGCGCCGGCCAGCATCACGAACGCGGTACCGGCCAACGCCAAATAGGAAGTCCACAAGTCGCGCAGCTTGCCGAAGGCCGCCAGGCGCAGGTTCATCATGATCAGGCTGGCCACGCCGCCGGGTGCATACATCACCATGAAGAGGAACACGAGGCCCAGGTAGAGCACCCAGGCCTTGGTGAACTCGGAGAGGATCTGCGCCAGCACCATCAGCACCGCGCCGATGATCGGGCCGAAGAAAAAGGTGGCGCCGCCAAGGAAGACGAACAGCAGGTAGGCGCCCGAGCGCGCGGCGCCGACCACCTCGGCGGTGACGATCTCGAGGTTGAGCGCACCGAGGCCACCGGCGATGCCGGCGAAGAAGCCCGAGACCATGAAGGCCAGATAGCGCACATGCTGCGTGCTGTAGCCGATGAACTCGACGCGCTCCGGGTTGTCGCGCACGGCGTTCAACATGCGGCCCAGCGGCGTGCGCGTGAAGGCGAACAGCAACGCGGTGGAGACGAAGCAGTAGGCCGCGATCAGGTAGTACATCTGGATCTGCGGGCCGAAGCTGATGCCCGCCACCGGCTTGCCGACGACGCGGTTGCCGCTGATGCCGCCTTCACCGCCGAAGAACTCGGGGATCATCAGCGACATCGACCACACCAGCTCGCCGAGGCCGAGCGTGATCATCGCGAAGGTGGTGCCGGCCTTGCGCGTGGTGACGTAGCCGAGCAGCGCGGCGAAGAACAGGCCCGCCAGACCGCCGGCCAACGGCACCAGGCTGACCGGAATGGCGAGCTTGCCGGCGCTGACGGCGTTGAGCGTGTGGATGGCGAGGAAGGCGCCGAGGCCGCTGTACACCGCGTGGCCGAAACTGAGCATGCCGCCCTGGCCGAGCAGCACGTTGTAGGCCAGGCAGGCGATGACGGCGATGCCGATCTGCGACAGCATCGTCAGCCCCAGGCCACTGCTCCACAGCATCGGCGCCACCACCAACGCCAGCGCGAACAGCCCCCAGATCAGCCAGCGGCCGACGTTGTACGGTTTGAAGTGGTAGACGTTGGCGGTCATCGATGGCGCTTCACGTCAACCGCGGCCGTCAAGTTTCCTTCACCGCAGAGGCGCAGAGAACGCAGAGGTAACGCAGAGGAAATCAAACCTGTATTCCTCTGCGAACCTCTGCGTTCTCTGCGCCTCTGCGGTGAATGAGGTTTGCTTAAGTCCATCTCAATCTTCCCGCGTGCCGAGCAGGCCTTTGGGCCGGAAGATCAGGATCAGCACCAGCAGCAGATAGGGCAGGATCGGCGCCGCCTGCGCGAGCGTGATCTTGGCGATCGAATACAGCGCGTCACCGGGCGCGATGCTCCAGCCCCAGCGCGCCACGAGGTCGGCGAACGACTTGTCCACCGTCAGCGGCAGCGTCTGCAGCAGGCCGATGACCAGCGAGCCGACGAAGGCACCGGCCAGCGAACCGAGGCCGCCGACGACGACGACGACGAAGATGATCGAGCCGACGATCGCCGCCATCGACGGCTCGGTGACGAAGGTCATGCCGCCGACGACGCCGGCCAGCCCGGCCAGCGCACAGCCGCTGCCGAACACCAGCATGAACACGCGCGGCACGTTGTGGCCGAGCGACTCGACCATCTCCGGGTGCGTCAGCGCGGCCTGGATGACGAGGCCGATGCGCGTGCGCGTCAGCAGCAGCCACAGCGCCAGCAGCATCGCCACCGCCACCACCATCATGAAAAAGCGTGTGGCCGGAAAGGTCGAGCAACTCGCTGCAACACCGCCGACGGTGGCGCTGCAGCGTGCTGCATCGGCCGCGCCCCAGGCAAAGCTCCAGCTGTCGCCGACATGGATCAGCGTGAAGGCCGGCCCTTGCAGCAGCGCCGGCGGCTGGAAGGGCACCGACGACAGCCCCCAGATCAGCTTGACGATCTCGAGCATCACGTAGGACATGCCGAAGGTCACCAGCAGTTCCGGCACATGGCCGAACTTGTGCACCTTGCGCAAGGCGGTGCGCTCGAAGCCCGCACCCAACAGCCCCACCGCCAGCGGCGCCAGCAGCAGCGCGGGCCAGAAGCCGATCACGCTCGACAGGGTGTAGCCGATGTAGGCGCCGACCATGTAGAAGCTGGCGTGCGCGAAGTTGAGCACGCCCATCATGCTGAAGATCAGCGTCAGGCCGGAGCTGAGCATGAACAGCAGCAGCCCGGCGCTGATGCCGTTGAGCACGTTGATCAGGAACTGGTCCACGTCCAGTCCTCATGCCGACCAGAAGTCAGCTCAGCCGGGTCTTTTCATCTGACACGACGTCGGTGTCGAAGACACATACGGCTCGTACGTCTTGATGACGCGGAAGTTGTGACCGGTGTTCTCCACGCTGTAGTCAAGCGGCGCCTTGTCGGCCTTCTGCCATTGCTGGATGTACACCGTCTGCTGCAACTGGTGGTCGGCCTTGCGCATCGTCACCTCGCCGTTCAGGCTCTTCACCGACAGGCCTTCCATCGCTGCGGCCACCTTGGCCGGGTCGATGCTCTTGGCCTTGGCCATCGCGCCAGACAGCAGCGCGTAGGCGTGATAGACCTGCGCCGTGTAGAAGTCGTCGTTGAACTTGGCCTTGTACGCATCCATCAACTTGCGCGTCTCGGGCGAGACGCCGTACGGGAACACGCTGACCTGGTAGACGCGGCCGGCGGCGTTGGCGCCCATGGCCGTGGGCGTGCCGGACACACCGGCGTAGTAGGTGTAGAACTTGGCGGTCAGGCCACCGTCGTTGGCGGCCTTGATCAACAACGTGAGGTCGCTCGACCAGTTGCCGGTGACCACCGTGTCGGCGCCGGAGGCCTTGATCTTGGCGATGTAGGGCGCGAAGTCGCGCGTCTGCGCCAGCGGCGTCAGGTCTTCGCCGACGATCTGCACGTCGGGCCGCTTCTTGGCCAGGTTTTCCTTGGCGAACTTCGCCACCTGATGGCCGTGCGCGTAGTTCTGATTGATGAGGTAGACCTTCTTGATGTCGGTCTGGTCCTTCATGAAGGTGGAAAGCGCCTCCATCTTCATCGAGGTGTCGGCGTCCATGCGGAAGTGCCAGTAGCTGCACTTGCTGTTGGTGAGGTCGGGATCGACCGCCGCGTAGTTGACGAACAGCACTTCCTTGCCGGGGTTGCGCTCGTTGTACTTGTTGAGGAAGTCGATGATCGCGGTGGCTGGGCCGGTGCCGGTGCCCTGGAAGACGTAGCGGATGCCCTGGTCGATTGCAGCCTGCAACGCGTTGACGGTTTCCTGCGGCGACAGCTTGTTGTCGAACGAGACGATCTCGAACTTCACGCCCGCCGGGTTGCTCTTGTTGAAATGCTCGGCGAAGAACTGGAAGCTCTTCAACTGGTTCTGGCCGGTGGCGGCGGTCAGGCCCGTGAGGGCATCGATCCACGCCACCTTGACGGTCTGGCCGGACTGCGCATGCGCGCTGCCGCAAGCCAGTGCCGCCGCGGCGGCCAGGGAAAGGATCAACTTGCGCGACGGGGTCGATGTCATTGGGTGTCTCCTGCGGTAGCGGTGCTGCGACCGCGGCACGTTAACGGATCGCCGATGCCCCAACGCAGAGGGACTACCCCGAAGGCGGATCAATACCCCTGTCGCCGAGGTGACATCAAGCGCCTGGCAGGCGGTGCCCCTTGAACTGCTCGCGCAGCTTGTTCTTCTGCATCTTGCCGGTGGCGCCGAGCGGGATGGCGTCGACGAAGACCACATCGTCAGGCACCTGCCACTTGGCGACCTTGCCCTCGAAGTGCGCCAGCAACGCGTCGCGCGTCACCTCGGCGCCGGGCTTCTTCATCACCACCAGCAGCGGACGCTCGTCCCACTTCGGGTGCGGCAGTGCGATGCAGGCCGCCATCGCCACCGCCGGGTGCGACATGGCGATGTTCTCGATGTCGATCGAGCTGATCCACTCGCCGCCGGACTTGATGACGTCCTTGCTGCGGTCGGTGATCTGCACAAAGCCGTCGGCGTCGATCGAGGCCACGTCGCCGGTGGGGAACCAACCGCCCACGCGCGGGTCGCCGCCCTCGCCTTTGAAGTAACCCGAGACGATCCACGGCCCCTTGACCAGCAGGTCGCCGGCCGCGCTGCCGTCCCAGGGCAGCTCCTTGCCCTCGGGGTCGACGATCTTCAGCTCGACGCCGAAGACCGCGCGGCCCTGCTTCAACTGCACCGCGAGCTGTGCGTCCTTGTCGCTGGCCAGGTGCTTCAACTTCAGGTTGCACACGGTGCCCAGTGGCGACATCTCGGTCATGCCCCAGGCGTGCAGCACGGTCACGCCATAGTCGTCGCGAAAGCTCCTGATCATGGCCGGCGGGCAGGCCGAGCCGCCGATCACCGTGCGCTGCATCGTCGAGAACTTGAGGCCGTTGGCCTTCATGTGGTTGAGCAGCATCAGCCACACCGTCGGCACACCGGCCGAGACGGTGACGCGCTCGGCTTCGAGCAACTCGTAGACCGACTTGCCGTCGAGTGCGGCACCAGGGAAGACGATCTTCATGCCCGTCATCGCCGCGCCGTACGGGATGCCCCAGGCGTTGACGTGGAACATCGGCACCACCGGCAGGATCGTGTCGCGCGCCGAAAAACTCAGCGCGTCGGGCAGCGCGCCGCCGTAGGCATGCAGCAGCGTCGAGCGGTGGCTGTAGAGCACGCCCTTCGGGTTGCCCGTGGTGCCGCTGGTGTAGCAGAGCGCGCAGGCGCTCTTCTCGTCGAACTCGGGCCAGTCGTAGTCGGTGGGCTCGCTGCCGATCCAGGCTTCATAACTCTGCAGGCCGGCAATGCCGGTGTCGGCCGGCAGCGCATCGGCGTCGCACAGCGCGATCCAGTGCTTGACCGTCGTGCATTGCTTCCAGATCGCCTTGATGATCGGCAGGAAGGTCATGTCGAAGCACAGCACCTGGTCTTCGGCATGGTTGGCGATCCAGGCCACCTGGTCCGGCGCCAGACGCGGGTTGATGGTGTGCACAACCCGGCCGCTGCCCGAGACGCCGAAGTACAGCTCGAAATGGCGGTAGCCGTTCCAGGCCAGCGTGCCAACGCGGTCGGAGAACGCCAGGCCCAGCCGGTCGAGCGCGCGAGCGACCTGGCGCGAGCGCATGGCAGCCTGGCGATAGGTGTAGCGGTGGAGATCGCCCTCGATCCGCCGCGAGACGATCTCGGCGTCCGCATGGTGGCGCGCCGCGAATTCGATCAGGCTCGAAACCAGCAGCGGCTGGTCTTGCATCAGGCCAAGCATCAAGGTCTCCTCGTGGTGTTCGTGCCAGTATCGAAACGGCGCGCCGCCTGTCAAAGCGTGATTGCCCTGACCCGGCGCAGGCCGGCGCGGCAAGGGACAATACACGCCTCGTGAACGCCCCTGAAACCCTTCCCCCCCGGCTCGTGCCCGCATGGCGCGACGCCAGCTTCCTGCAAGCGCTGGGCCCGGCGTTCGGCACCGAACTGCCGCCGCGCGCCGTGGCCGAACCCGCCTGGGTGGCGCGCAGCGAATCGCTGGCGGCGCAGCTCGGCCTGGACGATTGGCTGCGAACGCCGTCGGCGCTGGCACGTGCTCGCCGGCAACCAGGTGCCTGACGGGCGTGCGGCCCTTCGCCTCGGTCTATTCCGGCCACCAGTTCGGCGTCTGGGCCGGACAGTTGGGCGACGGCCGCGCGCTGCTGCTCGGCGAGATCGACACCCCTGCCGGCGCGATGGAAGTGCAGTTGAAAGGCAGCGGCCTGACGCCCTACTCGCGCATGGGCGACGGCCGTGCGGTGCTGCGCTCGTCGATCCGCGAGTTCCTGTGCTCGGAGGCGATGCACGCCCTGGGCATCCCGACCACGCGCGCGCTGGCCGTGATCGCCTCGCCGCAGCCGGTGCGGCGCGAGACGATGGAGACGCGCCGCGGTGGTGACACGCGTCGCGCCCTCGTTCCTGCGCTTCGGGCACTTCGAACACTTTGCGCACACGGCGCAGGACGAGCCGTCGCTGAAGCGCTTGCTCGACGCGACGACGCAGCGCTACTTCCCCGGCACAGGCGGCCCGGCCGCGCTGCTCGAAGAAGTGGCACGCCGCACCGCGCGGCTGATCGCGCAGTGGCAGCTCGTCGGCTTTTGTCATGGCGTGATGAACACCGACAACATGTCCTTGCTCGGTCTGACCATCGACTACGGACCGTTCGGCTTTCTGGATGCATTCGACCCGATGCACGTCTGCAACCACAGCGACGACCAGGGCCGCTACGCCTACGCGCGGCAGCCGAGCGTCGCCTTCTGGAACCTGCATGCGCTGGCGCAGGCGCTGCTGCCGCTGGTCGAAGGCCCGAAGGAAGCGGCCTCCGAGCAACTGCTCGCCGCACTCGAACCGTACAAGGCCGAGTTCGCGGCGGCGATGGTCGGCGGCCTGCGCGCCAAGCTCGGCCTGGTGGCCGAACACGAAGACGACGCGGCGCTGGCCGACGACCTGCTGAAGCTGATGGCCGAAGACCGCGCCGACTTCACGATCACCTGGCGGCGCATGAGCGATCTGGCGGCCGCACGCGACTGCTTCATGCAGCGCGACAAGTTCGACGCCTGGGCCGAACGCTACCGTGCGCGCCTGGCGCTCGAAAGCAGCGACGACAGCGACACGAACCGCCCGCATGCACCGCGCCAACCCGAAGTTCGTGCTGCGAAACCATCTGGCGCAAACCGCGATCGAATCCGCGCAGCAAGGCGACTATTCGGAAACGCAGCGCCTGCTGAAAGTTCTCGAGCGCCCCTACGACGAACAACCGGAAAACGAAGCCGACGCCGGCTTCCCGCCCACCTGGGCCACTCAACTCGAAGTCTCCTGCTCCTCATGACGACACACGACCACGACGACCCGCGCTACCCGGTGAAGAAAACCGACGAAGCAGTGGCGCAAGGAACTCTCGCCGATGCAGTACGAAGTGGCGCGCCACGCCGCCACAGAGCGGCCGTTCAGCGGCGCCTACTGGGACCATTGGGATGACGGCAAGTACAAATGCGTCGGCTGCGGCGAGGCGCTGTTCGAGTCGAAGACCAAGTTCGACGCCGGCTGCGGCTGGCCGAGCTACAGCGAGGCGGTCAACGCCGAGGTCATCGAGCGCATCCGCGACGTGAGCCACGGCATGGTGCGCGTTGAAGTGCGCTGCAAGAAGTGCGGCTCCCACCTCGGCCATGTCTTCCCCGACGGGCCGGAACCGACCGGCGAGCGCTTCTGCATCAACTCGGCCGCGATCGACTTCGACAAAAACAGATGAAACTGCTGTTCGACTTCCTGCCGATCATCCTGTTCTTCGTCGCCTTCAAGTTCGCCGACGCGAACAAGGCAGCGGCCGCGGCGTTCGCGACCAGCCACTTCGGCTTCATGGTCTCCGGCGGCATCGTCGGCCCCGAAGAAGCGCCGGTGCTGCTGGCCACGGTGGTCGTCGTCATCGCCACCTTGGCGCAAGTGGCCTGGCTGCTGGCGCGCGGCAAGAAGATCGACATGATCCTGTGGGTCAGCCTGGCGCTGGTCGTGGTCATGGGCGGCCTGACGATCTGGCTGCACAGCGAGACCTTCATCAAGTGGAAGCCGACGCTGCTGTACTGGGTGATGGCCGGCGCACTGCTGGTCGCGTGGCTGGGCTGGCGCAAGAACCTGATCCGCACGCTGCTCGGCGAGCAACTGACCTTGCCCGAGCCGATCTGGCAGCGCCTGAACTGGGCCTGGGCCACCTTCTTTGCGCTGATGGGCGCGCTCAACCTGTGGGTGGCCTACAGCTTCGCGACGCCGACCTGGGTCAACTTCAAGCTCTTCGGCATCATGGGCATGCTGTTCGTGTTCGCGCTCGGCCAGGGCCTGTACCTGAGCCGCTACATCAGTGACGACGAGAAGGAAGAGCGCTAGCCATGACGCCAAGGCGTCACTGCAGAACGTTTGCAAGAGGTGTTGCAACAAGCACTCGTCGCCCACCGCGCTCGAAGTGCAGGACGACAGCCACCTGCACGCCGGCCACGCCGGTGCCCGCGAGGGCCGGCATTTCACCGTCCGCGTCGTCAGTGCGGCCTTCAACGGCTTGTCACGCGTGGCCCGCCATCGCCTCGTTTATGATGCGGCGCGCACGCTGATCGCCGAGGGCATCCACGCGTTGGCCATCGAGGCCCGCACGCCCACCGAAGCGCAGCGCTGACACCGCACATCGACTCACAGACGGTCGCACAGTGCGGCCCCATCCGAGTCTCGAAAGGCCCCACCCCCATGTTTCAGAAGTCTTTTGCCGCGCTGGCCGTGGCCCTTGTGTTCTCAGGCGCAGCGCTTGCGCAGAACATCGCCATCGTCAACGGCAAACCGGTGCCCAAGGCGCGCGCCGACCTGCTGATGCAGCAGGCCACGCGCGGCGGCCAACAGCCGGCCACGCCGGAGATGGAAACACGCGTCAAGGAAGAAGCCGTCGTGCGCGAAATCTTTGCGCAGGAAGCCGAGAAGCGCGGCATGGCCGCCAACCCCGAGTTCCGCCAGCAGATGGAACTGGCCCGCCAGACGCTGCTGATCCGACAGCTGTTCACCGACTACCAGAAGAAGAACCCGATCACCGACGCCGAAGCGCAGGCCGAGTACGACAAGGTCAAGGCCCAGGCGCTCAGCCGGCGGCGGCACCGAGTACCGGGCTCGCCACATCCTGGTCGAGAAGGAAGACGAAGCCGTCAAGCTGATCGCGGCGATCAAGGGTGGCGCCAAGTTCGAAGACCTTGCCAAGAAGAGCAGCAAGGACACCGGCAGTGCGCAGAACGGCGGCGACCTCGACTTCGCCAAGCCCGACGCCTACGTGCCCGAGTTCGGCAAGGCCATGACCGCGCTGAAGAAGGGCGAGATGAGCGCGCCGGTGAAGAGCCAGTTCGGCTACCACATCATCAAGCTCGAAGACACGCGCGAAGCGAAGTTCCCGCCGCTTCGCCGAAGTCAAGCCGCAGGTCATGCAGCGCCTGGAGCAGGCCAAGATCACGGCGTTCCAGGAGACGCTGCGCAAGGCGGCGAAGACGGACTTCAAGTTTGCGGGGCAGTAGCCGCTGAGCCGAAGTCGCGCCAGACAAAAGCCCGCACGGTGTTTGCCGTGCGGGCTTTTTCATTGGGGCCGAGAACGGGCTGGTCAGGCGAAAAGGCCTGGCCGGCAATCGGTGGCGGCTGCGTCTTTTCACGATTGCAATAGGTACGGTGTTGTCCCGCACGCGCTCAAGGAAGTGCTGTCGCGCCTATTTTTTTTGTGTTCGATTCGGCCATGACGCTAAAAAACTTTCCTGCATACACCGAATTTTGCGGTCTAGAACACGTTATGCGTCATGAGTAGCTCTGCCGACCCTAATGCCAAGGTCCTGTTCCGCGTGCCGGAAGAGGACGGCAGTGCGCAAGTTGAGACGCTCTGGGCTGTCTTGGAGGCGACCAATACCAAATTGACAATTCACCGTTCTATGCGTACGCGGTGTCTTGGCAGGACGTGGTCTATGCGCCGTACGATACAAGCGAAGAGTTGCTACGTTTGAACGAGCTGTGCGCAAATCTGGAAACCGAACAGTACGCGTGTTCTTTGAAGAACCTCAACAACCGGGAAACTTTCCAGACAAGGTGCTCAACGGACTACTGGCGCTTGGCTGTAGCTACGAAGGCGCCAACCGCAAGTACATCTCCATCAATATTCCCGCTGCAGCCAGTTTGAGCGACGTTGGCGCATATTTAACCGAGAGTTCAGTTCAGTGGGAGCATGCTGACCCAACCTACGCTGAAGTTCATGGGCATGACGCATAACCCGTTGTTGCAGCCGACCGCCTTCGGCGGAGGCTGAACGCCAATGTTGGGCAGCGGAGTAGCACATGCGCGTAGGTGTCAGTCGGTTGGTGGCTCTTGGTCAGCTTCCGGATGAGGCGTTGGCCGAAGTCGCGCACTTGCAGACATTCGAATCCGCGCTCGCGCAAATCGAATCGCCCGTCACCGGCGAAGAGGCGCTATGCACTCTTGTCGGTCTTCCCATCCGATGAATCCAGTTGCTTCGGCTTAGCTTGGTCGGTTCTACATTTGATTGAGACCGCACCGGGCTGGCCCTTGGCTCACGCGAGACTGTACGCGGCGAATCCTTGGGTTCGCTCAATGCTTGAGCGCGCAGCGTCAACGGGCTCAGGAGCGTGAGCGCGCTGCCCAAGCTTTTGTTGCAGCGGACGGCTTCGCCGCCCGCTGAGCGCGAACGTCAGCCGCTCAGAACCGACCCAAGCGACTTCCCGGCTCTTGCTTCGACGGAGACATCCTGGCACCCGGATTCGCAGCCATGGGCGCGACCGCCTCCAACTCAAGAATCAGATCGTCGATGTGATCGAGGAAGACACCCCGGCTCACGTGCGGGCTCCCCGTGATCAGGTCCGAAGCCTGCTTGGCGAGGACTTCATGGCCAGTCTGCGCGCCCAACGTCGAACTTCGCAGTAAGCCAGTAGCGCCAATCGCCCCAAGTCATTCTGCCGCCGGGCATGCCGCAAGTCGGCAAGCAGATCCTCAAGGCCAATTTGCAGACTGTGTTGTGAGGTCATGGTGCAGCGCAGCATGAGATCCGCGACTGACGCGCCACTGACGCAACTCGCATTGTTCGACGCAGCGCGCTGCACCGTCGCAAGCCAGGCCCGTGGGCGGCATGGCGCCGGGGCGATTTCTGGTACTCCAGCATGAGCCCTGGCGCCGTGCCGCCCTCGGGCCCCGCGCAGACCGATGCCTCAGTCCCGATCCGCCGGCATCGCCGAAGGCATCACCCCACCCTGCACCGCCGCCCGCGCCTTCTTGTCGCGCACCAGAGTAGCTGTACAGCACCGGCACGACCACCAGCGTGAGGATCGTCGACGTGATCACGCCACCGATGATCGCGCGGCCCATCGGCGCCTGGATTTCACCGCCGTCGTTCAAGGCCAGCGCCAGCGGCAGCATGCCGAAGACCATCGCCATCGTCGTCATGACGATCGGCCGCATGCGGATCAGGCCGGCTTGCAGCAGCGCGTCGGCCACTGACGCGCCGCTCTTGCGCATCTGGTTGGCAAAGTCCACCAGCAGGATCGCGTTCTTCGTTACCAGGCCCATCAGCATCACCAGGCCGATCATCGAGAAGACGTTGAGCGTGCTGCGCCAGAGCAGCAGCGCCAGCATGACGCCGATCAGCGCCAGCGGCAGGCTCGCCATGATCGCGATCGGCTGGATGAAGCTGCCGAACTGGCTGGCCAGCACGATGTAGATGAAGATCACCGCCAGGCCCATCGCCGCGAGCAGACCGCCGAAGGCTTCCTGCTGCTGCTGCAACTGGCCGCCGACGTCGAAGCTGTAGCCCGGCGGCAGGATGGTTTCCTTGATCAGCTTCTGCACATCGTCGCCAACCTCGCCGACCGAGCGGTCCTTGACGCCGGCGAACACCGCTTCACGGCGCTGCAGGTTTTGGCGGCGGATGATCTCCGGGTTGAAGACCGACTCGATCGTCGCCACGCTGTCGAGCGAGATCGGCGTGCCGTCTTTCGCAAACGCCACCGGCAGCGTGCGCAACTGCTCGAGACGCTCGCGCTGCGATTGGTTCAGGCGCAGCGTCACGTCGACCTGATCGCCCGACGGCGTCGTCCAGTAGGTGGCGGTGTCGCCGTTGACATAGGCGCGCAGCGATGACGCGATCTGCGGCGTCGACAGGCCGAGTTCGCGGATCGCATCGGGCTTCAGCTTCACTGCATAGGCCGGCAGGCCGGGCTTGACCGACACCTCGACATCGACGATGCCCGGAATCTTCTTCACCTTCTCGGCAAACTCGGTGGCCACCTTGGCCAGGCCTTCGGCGTCGTTGCCGAGGATGGCCACGTACACCGGCCGGTCGAAACCCACCGCGAGATCGGTGCCTGGAATCTTGCGCACCGCCTCGCGCATCGCGTCTTCGATCTCCTTCTGCGAACGCTCGCGCTTCTTGCGATCGACCAGCGCGATGTTCAACCACGCCTTGTTGCGCTGGCCCGAACCACCGACCCAGGTCGCGAGGTTTTCCACTTCCTTGAAGCCGAGCACGACTTCCTCGATCTGCCGCACCTTGGTGTCGGTGCGCTCCAGGCTCGACCCCACCGGCAGCGTGATCTGCAGTTGCGTGAAGCCCTGGTCGGTCTGCGGCACGAACTCGCTGCCGACGAGCGGCGTCAGCGCGATGGCGCCGATGAAACTGGCCAGGCCGACGCCGAGCACGATCAGGCGGTTGCGGTGCGGGCGCGAGAAGATCCAGCGGATCGTCTTCTCGTAGACGTCGTGCAGCAGGTCCATGCCCTTGTCGGTGAAGCGGATCGCGTGGCCGATGCCCCAGAGGCGCTTCATCTTCTCTGCCGGCGGGTCGTGCCAGACGGACGACAGCATCGGGTCGAGCGTGAAGCTGACGAACAGGCTGACCAGCACCGCCACCACCACCGTGATGCCGAACGGGTAGAAGAACTTGCCGATGATGCCGCCCATGAAGGCCACCGGCACGAACACCGCGCACAGCGCGAAGGTGGTGGCCATCACCGCCAGGCCGATCTCGTTGGTGCCGTCGCTGGCCGCGGTGTGGTGGTCCTTGCCCATGTGGATGTGGCGCACGATGTTCTCGCGCACCACGATCGCATCGTCGATCAGCAGGCCGATGCACAGCGACAGCGCCATCATCGTCATGAAGTTCAGCGTGAAGCCGAACATGTAGACGGCGATGAACGACGAGATCACCGCGATCGGCAATGTCAGGCCAGTGATGATCGTGCTGCGCCACGAATGCAGGAACAGGAAGACGATCAGCACCGTCAGCAGCGCGCCTTCGATCAGCGTGTGCATCAGGCCGTCGAGCGAGCCCTTGACCCAATCCGAGTCGGCGCGCACCAGCTTGATCTCCACGTCCGGCGGCAGCGTCTTGCGGATCTCGTCGAGCGCCGCCTTGACGCCGTCGCCGGTGGCGACGATGTTGGCGTCCTGCTGCCTGAAGACGTTGAAGTTGATGCCCGGCTGGCCATTGAAGCGGGCGATCGAATCGGCCTCCTTCTCGCGCTCGACGAGCGTGCCCAGGTCGCCCAGCGTCAGCGCCAGGCCGTTGCGGCGGGCGACGACGACGCTCTCGAACTGCTTCGGGTCGCGGACCTTGCCCTCGACGCGCAGCAGCGTGTCCTGCACGCGATCCTTGATCACGCCCACCGGCTGGTCGAGGTTGGCCTCGCGCAGCGCCGTTGCGATCTCGGCCGGCGTGACGCCGTAGGCGCGCAGGCGCACCGGGTCGAGATCGATGCGCACCTCGCGCAGCACCAGGCCATTGACCTCGACACGCGCCACGCCGGCGACGCGCTGCAGCCGCTTGCCGACCTGGTTCTCGCCGATGATCGACAGCTCGCGCGCGCTGCGCGTCTTGCTGACGAGCACCGCGTTGACCACCGGCTGGGCGTTGTCGTTGTTCCAGCGCGCCAGCGTCGGCGCCTTGACGTCGCGCGGGAAGCTCGACTGCACCGCGGCGATGCGGTCGCGCACCTCCTGCATCGCGCGGTCCATGTTGGCATCGAGGCCGAACTCGATGCTCATCATGCCGACGCCTTCCTGGGCGCGCGACAGGATGCGCTTGACCCCGGCCACGCTGTTGACCGCCTCTTCGACCGGCCGCAGCACCTCGCGCTCCACCGCTTCCGGCGACGCGCCGGGGTACTGCACCTCCATCCACGCGCCGGGGAAGCTGATGTCGGGCATCTGCTCGACGCCGAGCTTGTTGTACGAGAACAGGCCCAGCACGCACAGCGCCACCATGACCATCGTGGCGAAGACCGGGTGGTTGATCGAAACGCGGGTGATCCACATGATCGTGTGTCCTACTTCGCCAGCGGCGCAGAACCGGCAGCAGCAACCGACTTCGTCGCCACGACCACCGCCTTGCCGCCTTCGCGCAGATTGTCGAAGCGCGCCGCGAGGACCTGGCTGTTGGCGGCGACACCGTTCAACACCTCGACACGGCCCTCGCGCCCATCACGCCGGCCGACCGTGACCGCGCGCCGTGCCAGCACGCCGTTTTCGATCGTCCACACATGGTCCTGGCCGGCGGTGTTGCCGATGGCGGTGAGCGGCACCGTCATGCGCTGCTGCGGGTCGGCGAGTTCGACGCTGGCCAGGGCGTACTGGCCGGCGCGCAGCGTTTCTTTCGGATTCGGCAATTCGATCGTCACGCCGATCGAGCGCGTGCCCGCCTCGGCGGCCGGCGCGATGCGCGCGATCTTGCCGGTGACCGGCGCGTCCACGCCCTCGACCTTGACCTGCACCGCAACACCGGGCGCGAGCTGCGAGACCTCGTGCGTGCCGACCGTGCCGGCGAGTTCGAGCTTGGAGAGGTCGACGATGGTGACGATGTTCTGCTCGGCCGACACCTTCTCGCCGGCCACCGCGTGGCGCTTGGCGACGATGCCGGAGATCGGCGCCGTGATGCGCGTGTCGCGCGAGGCGGCACGCACCGTGTCGGCCTGCGCCCGCGCCGCGCGCTCTTGCGCCTGGGCGGTGTCGAGCGCCGAGCGCGACTGGTCGAGCGCGGTGGCCGAGATGAACTGCTGGTCGGCCAGGCGCTGGTTGTTGGCGTGCGTGCGCTCGGCCTGCACCGCAGCGGCGCGGGCGGATTCGATCATCGCCACGCGTTCGGCCATGCGTGTCGCCATCTCGGTGCCGTCGATCGTGGCCAGCACCTGCCCGGCCTGGACACGGCTGCCTTCGGCGACGACAAGCGTCATCAGCGTGCCGCCGGCCTTGGCCCGCACCGTCGCCGTTTGCGGCGCCACCAGCGGGCCGGAGAACTCGATGTGGGTCGAAATCTGGGCCAGCGCCGGCGCGACCACCTCCCGCGGCGTGAACTCCAGCGTCACTTCAGGCGGCTTGTCATCCTTCTTGCCGCCCTGCTTCGAAACGGCAAACGCACCGGCCACTCCCGCCAGTGCCAGCACCGCCACACCCCCGATCCACCATGCTCTGCGCATTTGCCGCTCTCCTGTTTGTCACGGAGTGTCGCAAGCCTACGCCGATCGGTTGACCGGGTTGCGACAGAACGCGGGATGGCAGCGACGAGCTGCAGATCGGGGTGGATGCAGTTTCATTCACCGCAGAGGGGCGGAGAGCGCAGAGGTTCGCAGAGGATGGGATCCGAGCAAATCTCTGCGGACCTCTGCGTCCTCTGCCCCTCTGCGGTGCAGGAGATTTGGCTCAGCTCAGCCGGTTGCGGTAGTGGTGATGCGCCGTGTCGTACAGCCCGCGCCGCAACTCCACCGGCCGGTCGCCATAGGTGAACGACACGCGCGACACCGACAGCAGCGGCGCGCCCGCGCGCCACGTCCAGCAGCGGCGCCGATTCGGCATCGGCCGCGACAGCACGGATCTGCTCTTCGGCGCGGATCATGCGCACGCCGAACTCCTTCTCGAACAGGCCGTACAGCGGCCCTTCGTAGGCCGACAGCAACTGCTCGGTCAGGCCCTTGAACAGCGACAGCGGCAGCCACAGGTCGTCGAGCACGACCGGCGCGCCACGGAAGTACAAGAGCCGCCGCACCTGCAACACCGCCTGGCTGCCCGGGATGTCGAGCGCCTGCGCCACCTCGGCGCTCGGCCGCATGCGCTTGCAGTCGAGGAACTTGCGCGACAGGCGCTCGGCGCTGCCGTCGTCCGGCGCCAGGCGCAGGAAGCGGAACTGCGTGTGCTCTTCGGCGTGCGTGGCGACGAAGGTGCCCTTGCCCTGGCGGCGCACCAGCAGGTTGGCGGTGGCCAGCTCGTCGATCGCCTTGCGCACCGTGCCCTGGCTGACCTTGTAGCGCGCCGCCAGTTCGAGCTCGCTCGGGATCGCCTGGCCGGGCTGCCACTCGCCGCCGTCGAGGCTGCGCGTGATCAGCTCGGCGATCTGGCGGTACAGCGGCTGGAACAGCGGGGTGGCTTCCGAGGAGGGCACAGCGGACATGAGTGCATTCAAACACAGTCTGCTGTCTTATAGAAGACCGCATTTTCGGACCGTTTGAGCACTACACTTCGGGTTGTCCCTCGCCCTCCCTTCCCTCTCCTGGAGCCTCCACGATGAACAAGAAGCCCGTTCGTGTTGCCGTCACCGGCGCCGCTGGCCAGATCGGTTACGCCCTGCTGTTTCGCATCGCCTCCGGCGAGATGCTGGGCAAGGACCAGCCGGTCATCCTGCAACTGCTGGAAGTGCCGGTCGATGGCCCGCAGAAGGCCCTCAAGGGCGTGATGATGGAACTCGAAGACTGCGCCTTCCCGCTGCTGGCCGGCATGGAAGCGCACAGCGACCCGATGACCGCGTTCAAGGACACCGACTACGCGCTGCTCGTCGGCTCGATGCCGCGCAAGGCCGGCATGGAGCGCGCCGAGCTGCTGTCGATCAACGGCGCGATCTTCACCGCGCAAGGCAAGGCGCTCGACGCCAAGGCCAGCCGCAACGTCAAGGTGCTGGTGGTCGGCAACCCGGCCAACACCAATGCCTACATCGCGATGAAGAGCGCGCCCGGCCTGGCGCGCGAGAACTTCACCGCGATGCTGCGCCTGGACCACAACCGCGCCCTCTCCCAGATCGCCGCCAAGACCGGCAAGCCGGTGGCCTCGATCAAGAAGCTCGCCGTCTGGGGCAACCACTCGCCGACGATGTACGCCGACTACCGCTTCGCGACCATCGACGGCAAGGGCGTGAAGGACATGATCAACGACCAGGTCTGGAACAAGGACACCTTCCTGCCGACGGTGGGCAAGCGCGGCGCGGCGATCATCGAAGCGCGTGGCTTGTCTTCAGCGGCGTCGGCCGCCAACGCCGCCATCGACCACATGCGCGACTGGGCGCTGGGCACGAACGGCGAGTGGGTGACGATGGGCGTGCCGAGCAACGGCGAGTACGGCATCCCGAAGGACGTGATGTTCGGCTACCCGGTGACCACCGAAGGCGGCAAGTACACGATCGTCAAGGATCTGCCGATCGATGCCTTCTCGCAGGAGTGCATCAACAAGACGCTGGCGGAGTTGACGGCCGAGCAAGACGGCGTCAAGCACCTGCTGTGATCTGCGATCACAGCAAGTGCTGCGCACCGTCCACACCGCTCCCCCGAGCCCCCTCCGAGCGGGGGCTCCAGCTCGATTGACGAACCGGCCCCAGGTGGCCGGTGAATCGCGTTAAGCCGCGACCGGTCTGCGCAAGGCGCGTCGCGCAAGCGGCCACAACCACAGCCCGATCGTCAGCGCGCCGAGCGTGCCGGCGATCGGCCGCTCGAAGAAGACGAGAAAATTGCCGTCGGCCTTGACCAGGCTGGAGAAGAAGTGTTCCTCCAGCATGGTGCCCAGCACGACGCCGAGGATCGTGGGCGCGACCGGGAAGCCCCAGCGCTCCATGAAGAAGGCCACCACGCCGGCCACCAGCATCACGATCACGCCGAACAGGCTGTTGTTGATGGCGAAGCTGCCGACGATGCAGAACAGCAGGATCAGCGGCATCAGCAGCGCCGCCGGAATGCGCAGGATGTGCTTGGCCACCTTGATCGCCATCCAGCCCAGCGGCAGCATCAGCAGCTGGGCCAGCATGAAGACGATGAACACGGCGTAGATGTTCTGCGGGTTGTTCGACGAACAGCATCGGCCCCGGGTTCATGTCCTTCAGGTAGAGCACGCCGATGGCGATCGCGGTGATCGAGTCGCCCGGGATGCCGAACACCAGCGCCGGGATCCAGGCGCCGCCGAGCGCCGAGTTGTTGGCCGCACCCGACTCGACGATGCCCTCGACGTGGCCGGTGCCGAACTTCTCCGGCTCCTTCGAGAACTTCTTCGACATGCCGTACGACATCCAGGCCGCGATGTCGGCGCCCGCCCCCGGCAGCGCACCGACAGCCGTGCCTAGCGCCGAGCCGCGCAGCAACTGCCATGGGTACTTCTTGAGCAGCGCCCACATGCCGGAGAACACGTTGCCGAACGGCCGCTCGATGGCCATCTCGGGCTTGATGACGTTGACCGCGAAGCGCAGCACCTCGGAGATGGCGAACATGCCGATCATCAGCGGGATCAGCGAGATGCCGCCGGTGAGTTCGGCGTTGCCGAAGGTCCAGCGCGGCGCACCGGCCGGGTTGTCCAGGCCGACGCAGGAGATCAGCAGGCCGAGCAGCAGCGCCACCATGCCCTTCAGCGGGTCTTTGCCGGCGATGAAGATGGCGCAGGTGAAGCCGAGCATGACGAGCCAGAAGTATTCGAACGAGCTGAACTTGAGCGCGATCTCGGCCAGCGCCGGCGCGGCCACGATCAGCACCAGCACGCCGAAGATGCCGCCGAGCACCGAGAACACGAGGCCGGCGCCGAGCGCGAGTTCGGGCTGGCCCTTGTGCGTCAGCAGGTAGGCCTCGTCGGTGTAGGCCGCGCTGGCCGGCGTGCCGGGCATGCGCAGCAGCGCGCTCGGGATGTCGCCGGAGAAGATCGCCATCGCGGTGGCGGTGACGATGGCGGCAACGGCCGGTACCGGCGGCATGAAGAAGGTCACCGGCACCAGCAGCGCGGTGGCCATCGTCGCCGTCAGGCCGGGAATCGCGCCGACGAACAGGCCGTACAGCGCCGACAGCGCGATGACCATCAGCACGTAGGGCTGGAACACGAGCCCGAAGGCGGTGGGGACGGCATCCATGGGTTCGGCCTCGGTTCAGTAGGAGGGGCGCAACACGCCTGAATCAGTAGAAGGGGCGCAGTACGCCCCAGGGCAACGGCACGCGCAGCAGCTTGTAGAACGCGACGTGCACGACCACCGTGCCGACCACCGCCCACAACAGCGCCTGGCCGGTGTCGACGCGCAGTGCCTTGAACACGGCCAGCAGGCACAACGGCGCGACGATCAGGAAGCCCAGCCGCTCGGCGAGCACGATGTAGCCGACGACGGCGCCGATGACCACCAGCGAGCTGCCGAAGTGCTCGCGCCGCGCCTCGTCGGCGCCCTGCCTTCGTAGGCCGCGGCGCGCAGGCTGCGCAGGATCAGCGCCATCCCGCACAGCAGCAGCCCGACACCGACCAGCATCGGCAGGAAACCAGCGCCGAGTTTCTGCCCCGGCACGGCCGGAAAGGCGCGCGCCGACCACAGCACCGCCCGGCCAGCAGGGCCAGCGCCAGGCCCGGCCAGCGGTCGGTTCTTTGCACGCGCGCGACGCTTACTTGGCGATGCCGACGGCCGTCATCACCGCCTTCATGTCGGCGTCGGCCTTGGCCATGAAGCCGGCGAACTCGGTCGAGCCGCCCCACAGCAGGCCGAAGCCGCGCTGCGCCATGAAGTCCTTGTATTCCTTGCTGTCGTAGGCCTTCTTCACCGACGCTTCGAGCCGCGCCGCGATGGCCGGCGGCAGGCCCTTGGGCGCCGCGATGCCGCGCCAGGCGCCCGTCGCCCAGTCGGAGCCGGCAGCTTCCTTCAGCGTCGGCACATTCGGGAACAGCGCCGCGCGCGAGGTGGCCATCACGGCCAGCGAACGCACCTTGCCGGCATCGATCAGCGAGCGCGCCTCGGGCAGCGAACAGGGCACGAACTCGACGCCACCGGCCACCAGGTCCTGCAGGCCCGGCGCTGCACCGTTCGACGGCACCCAGGGCACCGTCGCCGGATCGATCTTCGCGTCACGCAGCCAGCCGGCCAGCGCCAGGTGCCAGATGCCGCCCTGCCCGGTGCCCGAGGCCTTGAACTTGCCCGGGTTGGCCTTGATCGCGGCCATCGCGTCGGCCATGGTCTTGTACGGCGAGTCGGCACGCACCTGGAAGCCGGCCGGATCGAGGTTGACCAGCGCGAGCGGGGTGTAGCTGGTCGGGTTGAGGTCGGTCAGCTTCTGGTGGTGCATCATCGCGATCTCCACCGTGATCATGCCGATCGTGAAGCCGTCGGGCGCCGCGGTGGCGATCGCCGAGTGGCCGACGACGCCCGAGCCGCCGGTGCGGTTGACGACGTTGACCGGCTGGCCGAGGTCCTTCTCCATCAGGCTGGCGATCATGCGGGCCACCGCATCGGTGCCGCCGCCGGCGCCCCAGGGCACGATCAGCGTGATCGGCCGGTCCGGAAAGCCCTGCGCCGAAGCAGCCCCAAGGCCGAGGGACAGCGCCAGCAGCGCGAACGCGCGGCGAGTGAACGAAGAACCAAGTTTGATCACGTCAGATCTCCAAGGCGAGTGGATGGGCGGAAGCGACGCATCCTGCCTGTCGCGACGCCAGCGACAATCGGGGAAACCCATTGCTGGCCGCCATGACCTCAGTCGATCCCCGCCTCGCCCTGTTCGACGCCGACGAACCCGCCGCGCCGGTGATTCCGGTCTGCGATCACTATGCGGGCGTCGAGGCGCGCATGAAGAAGAGCCTGCGCCTGCAAGCCGAACTCGGCCCGGTGTTCGACGTCACGCTCGATGCCGAAGATGGCGCTCCGGTCGGCGGCGAAGTCGAGCATGCGCTGCTGATCGCAGCCTTGCTGGCCAGCAGCGACAACCGGTTCGGCCGCGTCGGCGTGCGGCTGTTGCCGGTGCAGCATCCGAAGTTCGAAGAGCTGGCCAGCATCGTGCTCGACTCGGCGCGCGCGCCGGCCTACCTGATGCTGCCCAAGCCGCGCCATCTGGCCGACGTGCAGCGCGCAGCGCACGCCATCGACAGGCTCGGCGGGGGCGCCGTGCCGCTGCACGCACTCATCGAGACGCATGGCGCTCTGGCTGAAGTGCAGGCCATCGCCGCGCACCCGCGCATCCAGTCGCTGTCCTTTGGCTTGATGGACTTCGTTTCCGCGCACCGCGGCGCGATCCCGGCGTCGGCGATGGGCGTCAAGGGCCAGTTCGAGCACCCGCTGGTGGTGCGCGCCAAGCTCGAGATCGCCGCCGCGTGTCACGCCCATGCCAAGGTGCCGTCGCATTGCGTCGTCACCGAGTTCAAGCACGCGCGCGCCCTGATGGACGCTGCGACGCAGGCCTGCCGGCAGTTCGGCTACACGCGCATGTGGAGCATCCATCCGGACCAGATCCGCACCATCGTCGATGCCTTCACGCCGAGCGTGGCCGAGGTCGATCAGGCGGTCGAGATCATCACCGCCGCGCACGCTGCGCAGTGGGCCCCGATCCGCCACCACGACACCTTGCACGACCGCGCGAGCTATCGCTACTTCTGGCAGATCCTGGAGCGTGCGCACCGCACCTCGTATGCCGATGGGCCGCAGCTGCCGGCCGAAGTGCGCGCTGCATTTTTCAGATGACGCAACCGGGCAACGTCTTGCAACGCCATCGCCTGACGTGCCGGGACAATGCGCTGCTCACGCCACGAAAGACACGCATGAACCGATTCCTGATTGCCCTGCCCGCTGTCGTTGCCTTGGCGCTGAGCCTGCCGTCGATGGCTCAGACCTCCAAGCCCAGCCCCGACGACAAAGGCCGTCCCCGAAGAAGGTGATGGCAAAGAAGGCAGCAAAGCCCGCACCGGTTGCCGCAGCGCCGCTGTCGGCGGCTGACGATGAGCAGAAAGCGGCCGCCGGCATCGCTCACCTGGGCGACTACGCGTGCGAGTTCAACCAGACGGTGACGGTGGCCACCAACAACTTGAGCCCGGGCTACATCGACGTCGTGCACAACAAGCAGACCTGGATCATGAAGCCGGTGCTGTCGTCCACCGGCGCGCTGCGCCTGGAAGACGTCAAGGGCCGCATGCTGATGATCCAGATCGCGAACAAGTCGATGGTGATGGACTCCCAGGCCGGGCAGCGCGTGGTCGATGGCTGCCAGCACGAGAAGCAGCGCGAGTTCGAGCGCACGCTCAGCGGCAACGCCAATGCGGGCGGCGGTTTGCTCAAGCCCTGAGTCCACCTGAGGCCGCGAAACGCGGCCGTCGATAATGGGGCTCTACGAATTGGAGCCCCATTTTCATCATGACCCGTGTTTTCAACTTCAGCGCCGGCCCGGCCGCGCTGCCCGAACCCGTGTTGCGCCGCGCTGCCGAGGAGATGCTCGACTGGCACGGTTCGGGCATGTCGGTCATGGAAATGAGCCACCGCGGCAAGGAGTTCATCTCGATCGCCGAGCAGGCCGAGAGCCCTGCTGCGCGAATTGCTGGCGGTTCCCGTCAACTACAAGGTGCTGTTCATGCAGGGTGGCGCGATCGGCGAGAACGCCATCGTGCCGATGAACCTGCTGCGCGGCAAGACGAGCATCGATTTCATCGACACCGGCGAGTGGTCGAAGAAGTCGATCAAGGAAGCGAAGAAATATGCGGCGGTGAATGTGGCCGCGTCGTCGTCGGCCACCGGCTACGACCGCGTGCCCGAGCGGCAAACGTGGAAGCTCGATGCCAACGCCGCGTACGTGCACATCTGCAGCAACGAAACCATCGGCGGCGTCGAATACCACTTCACGCCCGATGTCGGCAGCGTGCCGCTGGTGGCCGACATGTCGAGCGACATCCTGTCGCGGCCGGTCGATGTGGCGAAGTACGGCCTGATCTACGGCGGTGCGCAGAAGAACATCGGCCCGGCAGGCCTGACGATCGTCATCGTGCGCGACGACCTGCTCGGTCAGGCGCTGCCGGTCACGCCGTCGGCCTTCGACTTCGCCACCGTGGCCGAGAACGAGTCGATGTACAACACGCCGCCGACCTACGCGATCTACATCGCCGGCCTGGTCTTCCAGTGGTTGAAGGATCAGGGCGGCTTGACCGCGATGGCCGAGCGCAACCGTGTCAAGGCGGCGCTGCTCTACGACTTTCTCGACGGCAGCAGCTTCTTCACGAGCCCGGTGCAGCGCGACTGCCGCTCGCTGATGAACGTGCCGTTCAAGTTCAAGAACGAAGCGCTCGACGGCGAATTCCTCAAGGGCGCCGAGGCCCGCGGCATGCTGCAATTGAAGGGCCACCGCTCGGTCGGCGGCATGCGCGCCTCGATCTACAACGCGATGCCGATCGAGGGCGTGAAGGCGCTGGTGGCCTACATGAAGGAATTCGAGGCCCAGCATGGTTGAGCCACTGCGCGTGCTGGTGTTGAACCAGATCGCCGCCGTCGGCCTGAAGCGGCTGCCGGCCGACCGCTACACGGTGGCCAAGGACGTCGCGCAGCCCGACGCGATCCTGGTGCGCTCGGCCGACATGCACGCGATGGAGATTCCGGCCAGCGTGCGCGCGATCGGCCGCGCCGGCGCCGGCACCAACAACATCCCGGTCAAGGCGATGAGCGCCCGCGGCGTTCCGGTGTTCATCGCGCCCGGCGCCAATGCCAATGCAGTCAAGGAACTGGTGCTGGCCGGCATGCTGATGGCCGCCCGCAACCTGCCCGGCGCGCTGCGTTTTGTCGCTGCACTGGACCCGAACGACGCGGCGATGGACTCGCGTGTCGAAGACGGCAAGAAGGCCTTCGCCGGCTTCGAGCTCGCCGGGCACACGCTGGGCATCGTCGGCCTGGGCAAGATCGGCTGCCTGGTGGCCGACGCAGCGATCAAGCTGGGCATGAACGTGCTCGGCTTCGACCCGGACATCACGATCGACGCGGCCTGGAGCCTGCCTTCGCAGGTCAAGCGCGCGACGAGCGTGGCCGAGGTGCTGAAGGCCAGCCACTTCGTCACGCTGCACGTGCCGCTGGTGGACGCGACACGCGGTCTTGTGAATCCGAACAACATCAGCACCATGCGCAGCGGCGCCGTGCTGCTGAACTTCTCGCGCGAGGGCGTGGTCGACAACGCGGCCGTGCTGGCCGCGCTGGAGAGCCGGCACCTGGGGGGCTATGTGTGCGACTTCCCGCATGCCGCGATCAACGGCCACGAGCGCGTGCTCGCGCTGCCGCACCTGGGCGCTTCGACGCGCGAGGCCGAAGACAACAGCGCGCTGATGGTGGTCGACCAGCTGCGCGACTTCCTGGAACACGGCAACGTCGCGCGCTCGGTCAACTTCCCCGAGGTGGCGATGCACCGCGAGTCGCCCTGGCGCGTGGCGATCGCCAACGCCAACGTGCCCAACATGCTGGGCCAGATCTCGACCGCGATGGCGCAGGCCGGCCTGAACATCCACAACATGGTCAACAAGAGCCGCGGCGAAGTGGCTTACACGCTGGTCGACGTCGACAGCGCGGTGCAGCCCGCCGTCCTGGCGAAACTGGCGTCGATCGACGGCGTGCTGTCGGTGCGCTACCTGCCGCAGCCGGGCTGAGCGCTCACGACTTCTTCGCCAGGCCCATGCGCTCGATCGTCGCACGCTCGGCCTCGAAGGTCTGCGCCCCGTAGCGCGTGTACTCGTCGCTGCCCATGTAGATCACCGGCTGGTAGAACTTGTCCAGCGTCTCGAGCACCTTCGGGTCTTCGAGCGTCTTGCGGAAGGCGTCGTGCAGCACCTTGACCACCGCCGGGTCCATGCCCTTCGGGCCGCCGATGCCGAAGGGTGACTCGCTGATCGTGTCCCAGCCGCTCTCCTTGACCGTCGGCACGTCGGCGAAGGCCTTGTTGCGCTCGCGTCCGAGCGTGGCCAGCAGGCGCAGCTTGCCGGCGCGCACGTGCGGCGCGAACTCGGTCGTGCCGCTCATCACCGGGATGTGCCCGCCGAGAATGGACTGCATGATCTCGGCGCTGCCCTTGAACGGCACGTCCTGCGTCTTGAAGCCGGCCTTGAAGGCGAACTCCTCGAACGCCAGGTGCGGCGTGGTGCCGGTGCCGGTGTGGCCGTAGGTCAGCTTGCCCGGGTTGGCGCGCGCCCAGTCGACCATTTCCTTCAGCGTCTTGAACGGCGCGTCCATCGTGGCCGCGATGCCGAAGGTGTAGCCGGTGAGGCAGACGATGTGGGTCAGGTCGGCCACCGGGTCGAACGCCATCTTCTGCATGTGCGGCAGGCGGTAGATGCCCAGCGGCAGCTGCGTCACGGTGTAGCCGTCGGGCTTGGCCGTGACCATCGCCGTGGCGCCGAGCGTGCCACCCACGCCGGCCCTGTTCTCGGTGATCACCGGCACGCCCAGCACGCGCGAAGCACTTTCGCCGAAGGCGCGCACCACCGCGTCGCTCGAGCCGCCCGGCGGCCAGGGGCAGATCAGCGTGATCGGCTTGCTCGGGAAGCGATCCTGGGCCCGCAACGCGAGCGGCGCGCCGAGCAGCGCGGCGCTGGCACAGACGAGGCGGCGGCGGGACAGAGTCATAGGGGATGCTCCAGGCGATGAAAACGGGGTGGCGCAGCTTAGGCGCGCGGCAGCCGTTTCGCGTGATGGAACACCCTGATTCGACATCGGCACGGATCGGAAAGTATGTACAATTCGTGCATACCTAGTCGTTCAGACGGAGCACCTGCAATGGAAGCCACCGTGGCCGAACGCGGCCAGATCACCCTGCCGAAGGCTGTGCGCGATGCCCTTGGCCTGACCAAGGGCAGCAAGCTGAAAATCGAACTCGACGGCAGCCGCATCGTCATCCGCAAGGACGTTGACGACGCGCTGTCACGGTTGCGCGGCCGCTTCAAGCTCGACGGCTTCGCCAACACCGACGAAGCGATGCGCGCCATCCGCGGGCACGCGCCCGGCGACCCGTACTTGCCGCCCGAGGACGACAAGGCTTGATCGCTGCAGACTCTTCCGTGCTGATCGACCTTATCGGTGGCGGCGACGGATCGCTGGCTGCCGCGTCGGCGGTGCGGCAGGCGCTTCACGCCGGCCCCGTCGTGCTCTGCGCAGTGGCGCTCGCCGAGCTGTGCACTTCGTTCAAGGGCGGTTCGGAAGTTCTGCAACACCTCGAAGACGCCGGCATCGCCTACAGCCCGATGGAATCCAAATCCGCCCTGCGTGCCGGAGAGATGCAGCGCCGCTACCGCCAACGCGGCGGCAACCGCAGCCGTACCGTCGCCGATTTCCTGATCGGCGCCCACGCGATGATGCAGTGCAACGCACTGATCACAAGCGACGACGGTTTTTATCGCGACTACTTCAAGGGCCTCAAGGTCATCGTGCCGAAAGCCTGAGCCCACCCTTCCCTTCGACTTCCTCCTGGAGCCACCGTCCCATGCTGACCGCCTACCGCCAACACACCGCCGAACGCCACGCCCTGGGCATCCCGCCGCTGCCGCTGGATGCCAAGCAGGTGGCCGAGCTGATCGAGCTCATCAAGTCGCCGCCCGCCGGCGAAGAGGCCTTCCTGCTCGACCTGCTGACGCACCGCGTGCCGCCCGGCGTGGACGATGCGGCCAAGGTCAAGGCCAGCTTCCTGGCCGCGGTGGCGCATGGCGAGCTGAAGGTCGGCCTGATCTCCAAGGCCAAGGCCACCGAGCTGCTCGGCACCATGGTCGGCGGCTACAACGTGCACCCGCTGATCGAACTGCTCGACGATGCCGACGTGGCCACCGTCGCGGCCGAGGGCCTGAAGAAGACGCTGCTGATGTTCGACTTCTTCAACGACGTGGCCGAGAAGGCGCGCGCCGGCAATGTGCACGCCAAGGCCGTGATGAAGAGCTGGGCCGACGCCGAGTGGTTCACCTCGCGCCCGGAGGTGCCGAAGTCGATCACCGTTTCCGTCTTCAAGGTGCCGGGCGAAACGAACACCGACGACCTCTCGCCCGCGCCCGACGCCTGGAGCCGCCCGGACATCCCGCTGCACTACCTCGCGATGCTGAAGAACACCCGCGACGGCGCGGCCTTCAAGCCCGAAGAAGACGGCAAGCGCGGCCCGATGCAGTTCATCGACGACCTGAAGAAGAAGGGCCATCTCGTCGCCTACGTCGGCGACGTGGTCGGCACCGGCTCGTCGCGCAAGAGCGCCACCAACAGCGCCATCTGGGCCACCGGCCAGGACATCCCGTTCGTGCCGAACAAGCGCTTCGGCGGCGTCACGCTCGGCGGCAAGATCGCGCCGATCTTCTTCAACACGCAGGAAGACTCGGGTGCGCTGCCGATCGAGGTCGATGTGGGCAAGCTCGAAATGGGCGATGTGATCGACGTGCTGCCGTATGACGGCAAGCTGGTGAAAGACGGCGCGACGGTGGCCGAGTTCAAGCTGAAAAGCGACGTGTTGTTCGACGAGGTGCGCGCCGGCGGCCGCATCAACCTGATCATCGGCCGCGCGCTCACGGGCAAGGCGCGCGAGTTCCTCGGCCTGCCCGCCTCCACCGTGTTCCGCCTGCCGCAGCCCCCGGCGGCGACGAAGGCCGGCTTCACCGCGGCGCAGAAGATGGTCGGCCGCGCCTGCGGCTTGCCCGAAGGCCAGGGCATCCGCCCCGGCACCTACTGCGAGCCGCGCATGACGACCGTGGGCTCGCAGGACACCACCGGCCCGATGACACGCGACGAGTTGAAGGACCTGGCCTGCCTCGGCTTCTCCGCCGACCTGGTGATGCAGAGCTTCTGCCACACCGCGGCGTACCCGAAGCCGGTCGATGTGAAGACGCACCGCGAGCTGCCGGCCTTCATCAGCAACCGCGGCGGCGTCAGCCTGCGCCCGGGTGACGGCGTGATCCACTCGTGGCTGAACCGCCTGCTGCTGCCCGACACCGTGGGCACCGGCGGCGACTCGCACACGCGCTTTCCGATCGGCATTTCGTTTCCCGCCGGTTCGGGCCTCGTGGCCTTCGGCGCGGCCACCGGCGTGATGCCGCTGGACATGCCCGAATCGGTGCTCGTGCGCTTCAAGGGCACGATGCAGCCCGGCGTCACGCTGCGCGACCTGGTGCACGCGATTCCCTACGCCGCGCTCCAATCTGGTTTGTTGACGGTGGCCAAGGCCGGCAAGAAGAACGTCTTCTCGGGCCGCATCCTCGAGATCGAGGGCCTGCCGGATTTGAAGGTGGAACAGGCGTTCGAACTGTCGGATGCCAGCGCCGAGCGCAGCGCCGCCGGCTGCACGATCAAGCTGAACAAGGAACCGGTCATCGAGTACCTGACCAGCAACGTCGTGCTGATGAAGAACATGATCGCCCAGGGCTACGCCGACCGCCGCACGCTGGAGCGACGCATCAAGGCCGTCGAGGCCTGGCTCGCCAAGCCGACGCTGCTGGAAGCCGACAAGGACGCCGAGTACGCGGCCGTGATCGAGATCGACCTGAATCAACTCAAGGAGCCGGTGCTCTGCTGCCCGAACGACCCGGACGACGCCAAGCTGCTGAGCGCTGTCGCCGGCACCAAGATCGACGAGGCCTTCATCGGTTCGTGCATGACCAACATCGGCCACTTCCGCGCCGCGGCCAAGCTGCTCGGCGGCCAGCGTGACATCCCGGTCAAGCTGTGGGTGGCGCCGCCGACGAAGATGGACCAGAACGAACTGGTCAAGGAAGGCCACTACGCCGCCTTCGGCACCGCCGGCGCGCGCACCGAGATGCCCGGCTGCAGCCTGTGCATGGGCAACCAGGCGCAGGTGCGCGAAGGCGCGACGGTGGTCTCCACGAGCACGCGCAACTTCCCCAACCGCCTGGGCAAGAACACCAACGTCTATCTCGCGTCGGCGGAACTGGCCGCGATCGCCAGCAAGCTCGGCCACCTGCCGAGCGTGGCGGAGTACCACGAGGCGATGGGCATCATCAACCAGGATGCCGCCAGCGTGTACCGCTACATGAACTTCGACCGCATCGAGGAGTACGCCGAGGCAGCGAAGGCGGTCGCGGTCTGATCGATTCGAGGCGCTGCCGTCAGACCGGCAGCACCTCGAAAGCGCCGCCGAAGAAATCGGCGGCGCCGAAGTTGCCTGACTTCAGCGCGATGTGCAGGCCGTCGTCCCCCGCCGCTGCGCAGGCGGCATGGCACCACGGCACACCGGGCGCAATCTGCGGCCCGATGCGCAGGCGTTCGATGCCCAGCGCCTGCACGCAGGCGCCCGAGGTTTCGCCGCCGGCCACCACGAGCTGGCGCACGCCGCGCTCGACCAGACCGCGCGCGACCTGCGACAGCACCCGCTCCACCGCCTCGCCGGCCTGCGCCACGCCGAGCTGCGCCTGCACCGCCGCGACCGACGTGGCTTCTGCGGTAGCGTAGAACAGGATTGGCTGCGACACCGACAGGCGCGTCTCTCCCCACCCAAGCGCCGCGCCGACCACATCGTCGCCGCGCGCGATCGCCAAGGGGTCGATGCGGAACGCCGCACCGCCGGTATTGAGGAAGTGCTTGACCTGCGCGTTGGTGGCCACCGAACAGCTGCCGGAGACGATGGCGCGCGTGCCCCGGGGCGGCGGCAGCGAGGCCGCGGCCGTGGAAGGCTCGAGGCCGTGATTGGCCGGCAGTCCGATCGCCACGCCGGAGCCGGCGACGATCAGCGGCGACGCGGCAAAGGCGCGCCCCATCGCGATCAGGTCGTCGTTGCAGGTCGCATCGACGATCGCGAAGCGGTGGCCCGCGGCCTGCAATCCGCGCATCGCTTCGCCGATGGCCGCCGCGCCGGCACGCACGACGCGGTGGTCGATCAGCCCGACGCGGCCCTGGCTCTGGCGCTGCATCACGCGCACCAGGCTGGCGTCGGTCATCGGCGTCAGCGGATGGTGGCGCATGCCGCTGTCGGACAGCAGCACATCGCCAACGAACAAGTGGCCGAAGAACACCGTGCGGCCGGCTTCCGGGAACGCCGGGCAGACCGGAGCGAACTCGGCGCCGAGCGCATCGAGCAACGCTTCGGCCACCGGGCCGATGTTGCCGCGCTCGGTGGAGTCGAAGGTCGAGCAGACCTTGAAGTAGATCTGCGCCGCGCCCTGCGAGCGCAACCAGCGCAGGGCGGCCAGCGACTGCGCAACGGCCAGAGCGGGTTCGATGGTGCGCGACTTCAGCGACACCACCACCGCGTCGGCCTCGCCATCGAGCGGATGATCGGGCACGCCGATGGTCTGCACCACGCGCATGCCCGCGCGCACCAGGTTGTTCGCCAGATCGGTGGCGCCGGTGAAGTCGTCGGCAATGCATCCCAGCAACATGGCCTGTATTGTGCTCACGCCGCATAATCGATCGCAACATTTTTGGAGAACCCGAATGGGCCACGCCTTCGCTTCCACGCAGAAACCGCTCGGCAAGAAGTCCAGCTACTTCTCGCTGCCCGAACTCGCCAGGCAGTACCCGAACGTCTCGCGCATGCCGATCTCAATGCGCATCGTGCTCGAGAGCGTGCTGCGCAACTGCGATGGCAAAAAGGTGACGGCCGAGCATGTGAAGCAGGTCGCCAACTGGAAGCCCAACGCCGACCGCAGCGACGAGATCCCGTTCGTCGTGGCCCGCGTCGTGCTGCAGGACTTCACCGGCGTGCCGCTGTTGGCCGATCTGGCGGCGATGCGCAACGTCGCCAAGGACTTGGGGCACGACCCGAAGACGATCGAGCCGCTGGTGCCTGTGGACCTCGTCGTCGACCACAGCGTGATGATCGACCACTACGGCGACAAGAAAGCGCTCGACCTGAACATGAAGCTCGAGTTCGAGCGCAACCAGGAGCGCTACCAATTCATGAAATGGGGCATGCAGGCCTTCGACACCTTCGGCGTCGTGCCGCCGGGCTTCGGCATCGTGCACCAGGTCAACCTCGAGTACCTGGCGCGCGGCGTGCACAAGAGCAAGGACGGCGTGGTCTATCCCGACTCGCTGGTCGGCACCGACAGCCACACGACGATGATCAACGGCATCGGCGTCGTGGCCTGGGGCGTCGGCGGCATCGAGGCCGAGGCCGGCATGCTCGGCCAGCCGGTGTACTTCCTGACGCCGGACGTGGTCGGCTTCGAGCTGACCGGCAAGCTGCGCGAAGGCGTCACCGCCACCGACCTCGTGCTGACCGTGACCGAGATCCTGCGCAAGCACAAGGTGGTCGGCAAGTTCGTCGAGTTCTTCGGCCCCGGCACCAAGACGCTCGCCCTGCCGGATCGCGCGACGATCGCCAACATGGCGCCCGAGTACGGCGCGACGATGGGCTTCTTCCCGGTCGACGAGCGCACCGTCGAGTACTTCAAGGGCACCGGCCGCACGAAGGACGAGATCGACAACTTCGAGGCCTACTTCAAGGCGCAGAAGATGTTCGGTGTGCCGATGGCGGGCGAGATCGACTTCACCAGCGTGGTCACGCTCGATCTGTCGACCGTCGTGCCCAGCCTCGCCGGGCCGAAGCGTCCGCAGGACCGGATCGAGATCACGCACCTGTCGAAGAAGTTCGCCGAGCTGTTCTCCCAGCCGACGGCCGACAACGGCTTCAACCAGCCCGCCGACAAACTGGCCCAGACCTTCACCACCGAATCGGGCTTGGCCATCAAGAACGGCGACATCCTGATCGCTGCGATCACGAGTTGCACCAACACCAGCAACCCCGGCGTGCTGCTCGCGGCGGGCCTGCTGGCCAAGAAAGCGGTCGAAGCGGGCCTGAAGGTGCAGCCGCACATCAAGACCTCGCTGGCCCCCGGCTCGCGCATCGTCACCGAGTATTTGACGAAGGCCGGCCTGCTGCCCTACCTTGAGAAGCTCGGCTTCGCCGTGGCGGCCTACGGCTGCACCACCTGCATCGGCAATGCCGGCGATCTGACGCCCGAACTCAACAAGCTGATCACCGACAACGACCTGATCTGCGCCGCGGTGCTCTCGGGCAACCGCAACTTCGAAGCGCGCATCCACCCGAACCTGAAGGCCAACTTCCTCGCCAGCCCGCCGCTCGTGGTGGCCTACGCGATCGCCGGCAACGTCACGCGCGACCTGATGACGCAGCCGGTGGGCAAGGGCAAAGGTGGCAAGGACATCTACCTCGGCGACATCTGGCCCACGAGCGACGAGGTCTATGCGCTGATGAAACTGGCGATGAACCCGAAGGCCTTCCAGGCCAACTACGCCAAGGTCAAGTCCGAGCCCGGCAAGCTGTGGGACAAGGTCAAGGGCACCAAGGGCCAGGTCTACGACTGGCCGAAGAGCACCTACATTGCGCAGCCGCCGTTCTTCGAAGGCTTCACGATGCAGCCCAAGGCGCTGGTCTCCGGCGTGCAGGGCGCGAAGGTCATGGCGCTGTTCGGCGACTCGATCACCACCGACCACATCAGCCCGGCCGGCAGCTTCAAGGACACGACCCCCGCGGGCAAGTTCCTGATCGACAACGGCGTGCTGAAGGCCGACTTCAACAGCTACGGCGCGCGTCGCGGCAACCACGACGTGATGATGCGCGGCACCTTCGCCAACGTGCGCGTGAAGAACCTGATGCTGCCCGCCAACGCCGACGGCAGCCGCGAGGAAGGGGGCTACACGCTCAAGGGTGGCCAGAAGGTCGCCATCTACGACGCGGCGATGCAGTACATAAAGGAAGGCACGCCGACCGTGATCTTCGCCGGCGAGGAGTACGGCACCGGCTCGTCACGCGACTGGGCGGCCAAGGGCACGCAACTGCTCGGCATCAAGGCCGTCGTGGCGAAGAGCTTCGAGCGCATCCACCGCAGCAACCTGATCGGCATGGGCGTGCTGCCGCTGCAGTTCAAGAGCGGCGACTCATGGGAGTCGCTCGGCATCACCGGTGACGAGACGATCGACGTCGTGCTCGGTGCCGACATCAAGCCGCAAACCGATGCACAAGTTGGTGATCACCAAGGCCGACGGTTCAAAGCGCGACGTGACGGTGACGCTGCGCATCGACACCGCGATCGAAGTCGACTACTACAAGCACGGCGGCATCCTGCCGTTTGTCCTGCGTCAACTGCTGGCTGCATGAATGCCAGAGCGGCCGAGCTGATCGAGCGGCTGCACCTCCACCCTCATCCCGAGGGCGGCTTCTATGCCGAGGTGCACCGCTCGCCGGCCACGGTCGATGCACTCGACGGACGGCCACATCGCGCCGCGCTGACCTCGATCTATTTCCTGTTGCCGGCGGGCACCATCAGCCGCTGGCACCGCGTCTTGTCCGACGAAGTCTGGTGCCACCTCGAAGGCGCCGCGATCGACCTGCATGTGCTCGACGCCTCGCAGCCGAGCGCACACACGATCGCACTCGGCCCGGTTTCCGCAGACTCGCTGCCGCAGCACACGGTGCCGGCAGGCGCATGGCAGGCTGCACGCAGCCGCGGCGCCTACAGCCTGGCAGCGTGCATGGTCGCCCCGGGCTTCGACTTTGCCGACTTCAGCTTGATGGCCACAGACGACCCATTGCGCGGCTGGATCGCGCGCCACCATCCGGCGCTGGCCGAGTACTGACAGCCTTCACAAGGATTCACCAAATCCGCGTGACGCCCAGCAGCCGCATGCCTACCATGCCGCATGGACAATCCCAACGCCCCTGACCGCGGCGCTCGCCCTGCAGAGCCGCGCTACTTGCCCAATGGCGCGCCCAGCAACAGTGGCATCAGCCGCGGCGCCGTCGTAGCAGCAGCCGCCGTGCTGACCGCGCTCGCCTTGGTTGGCGGTTGGTACTGGTGGCAGCAGCAACAGCCCAAGCTGCCCCCGCTGTCGCCAGTGTCGACGGAGCCCGCCCCTGTGGCCGTGGCACCCGCTCCCGCAGCCTCGGAGCCCGCCATCCAGCATCCGATCGACGTACCGGCCGCCACGGCTGCGGAAGCACCGCGCACGCTCGATCAGTCCGAGGCGGTGATCGCCCAAGCCCTCAACTCGCTGCTCGGCAGCAAGGCGGGCGCGTCGATGGTGCGCCGCGACGACTTCGTGCGCCGCGCTGTGGTCACGATCGACAACCTCGGCCGCACGCACGCGGCGCCGCGCCTGTGGCCCGTCAACCCGATGGCCGGCAAATTCGCGGCCCAGCGCGAGGGCGACAAGGACGTCATCTCGGCCGCCAACAGCGCGCGCTACAGCGCCTTTGTCGCGCTCGCCGAGTCGCTCGACAGCGCGCGCGCCGCCACGCTGTACAAACAGCACTACCCGCTGTTCCAGGCGGCGTACAAGGAACTGGGTTATCCGCGTGCCTATTTCAATGACCGGCTGGTGGCGGTCATCGATCAACTGCTCGCCACACCCGAACCCGCGGGGCCGCTCGCGCTGCGTCTGACCGAGGTCAAGGGCGACGTGGCCTCGACCCAGCCCTGGACGCGCTACGAGTTCGCCGACCCGCAGCTCGAAGCCCTGCCCGCCGGCTCGAAGATGCTGCTGCGCATGGGCAACGACAACGCACGAAAGCTCAAGGCCAAGCTCAGAGAGTTTCGCGCGGCCGTGGCGAGTGCGCCGGCAAAGAACTGAGGCGCTTCGTCAACCACTGGGGAGCGCGAGGCCCCGCTCACGCGCAAACGCTTCGAGCGCCGGCACCAGGGGCCCGAGCTGCTGACGGACCGTGGCCCGGACCGTGTCGACAATGACCTGCGTCTGGCGCTCGATCTCGATATTGAGGGCATCGCCTTCACGCTTGTTCGCAAACGTCGTCATGCGCAGGGTTTCGGGGATCAGCCAGACCTCTAACCAGCCGGCGTCGCTGTCCTCGCGATGCGCCTCGGCCACGGTCAGGCTGGCGCCGTTGACGGCGATGTAGCCCTTGGCGAAGACGTAGCGCATCCACGGCGCCGGCACGGCAATGCGCAGCACGCGGTTGTTCTCGGGCTCGCGGACCTGCGCCACGGCGGCCTGGAAGTCGATGTGGCCCGACAGCACATGGCCGCCGACCTCGGCGCCCTCTTTGGCCGCACGTTCGACGTTGACCGCGCCGCCCTCTTTCAATGCGCCGAGCGTCGTCAACGACAGCGTTTGCTGCATCACGTCGAAGTCCGCCGCATCACCGTGCAAGGCCGTGGCCGTGAGGCACACGCCATCGACCGCCACGCTGGCACCGACTTGAAGGCCGGCGTCGAAGCCGCGCGGGAAGGCCAGCCGCAAGGAACGCAGGCCGCTGCGCTCGGTGATCTGCGCTACCTGCGCGATGCCTTGGACGATGCCGGTGAACATGCCCGCACTTTAGTTCAGGCACTCACCATGCAGCATCGCGATCCGGCGTGGCGCCGATCTTGTGGATCGACAGGTCCGCGCCTTCGTGCTCCTCTTCCGCCGACAAGCGCAACCCCATCAGCGCCCGCAGCACGCCGTACACCACGAAGCCTCCGGCCAGCGCCCACAGCACTCCAGCCAGCGTGCCGATGAGTTGCGCGCCAAAGCTGACGCCCCCCAGGCCGCCGAGCACCGGCAAACCGAAGACGCCGCAGGCAATGCCGCCCCAGGCGCCGCACAGGCCGTGCAGCGGCCAGACGCCGAGCACGTCGTCGATCTTCCAGCGGTTCTGCGTCAGCGTGAACATGACGACGAAGATCGCCCCCGCCACGCCGCCGACCAGCAGCGCGCCGAGCGGGTGCATCACGTCCGAGCCCGCACACACGGCCACCAGACCGGCCAGCGGGCCGTTGTAGGCAAAGCCCGGGTCGTTCCTGCCCAGCAGCGTTGCGACCAGCGTGCCACCGGCCATCGCCATCAGCGAGTTCACGGCCACCAGACCCGAAATCTTGTCGAGCGTCTGCGCGCTCATGACGTTGAAGCCGAACCAGCCCACCGCCAGCACCCAGGCACCGAGCGCGAGAAACGGAATCGACGAAGGCGGATGCGCACTGATGGCGCCGTCCTTGCGGTAGCGGTTGGCGCGCGCGCCGAGCAGCAGCACGGCAGCCAGGCCGATCCAGCCGCCGACGGCATGCACGACGACGCTGCCGGCGAAGTCGTGGAACTCGGCGCCGGTGATGTCCTTGATCCACGCTTGAAAACCAAAGCGCCCGCCCCACACCGCGCCCTCGAACAGCGGGTAGATCAAGCCCACCAGCACCGCGGTCGCGATCAATTGCGGGCCGAAGCGTGCGCGCTCGGCAATGCCGCCGGAGACGATGGCCGGGATGGCGGCGGCGAAGGTCAGCAGAAAGAAGAACTTGACCAGCTCGTAGCCGTTCTTCGCCGCCAGCGACTCCGCGCCAACGAAGAAGCTGGTGCCGTAGGCGACCGCGTAGCCGATGAAGAAGTAGGCGATGGTCGACACCGCGAAATCGACCAGGATCTTGACCAGCGCATTGACCTGGTTCTTCTTGCGCACGGTGCCGAGTTCGAGAAACGCGAAGCCGGCATGCATGGCCAGCACCATGATCGCGCCCAGCAGAATGAACAGTGTGTCGGCGCCTTGTTTGACGGTCTCCATTCGAATCGCTCCTCGTTGTATTTGGAATGTGGCGCCCTGCCGCGCCGGCTGCGGAGTTTAGGCCTGCGGCACACTGCTCCCCATGCACTCCTGGCTGCCCCACTTCCGCCTGACGGCGCCGCCGCCGGGCTTCATCGACAACCCCTACCCGTTCTACGCCGCACTGCGCGAGCACGCGCCGCGCCATCGGCTCGCGGCCGACACCTGGCTGCTGACGCGCTACGACGATGTGGCCGCGGTGTACCGCCACGGCGCCGCAAGCTCCGACAAGCGGCGCGAGTTCGGCCCCAAGTTCGGCGTCGGCACGCCGCTGTTCGAACATCACACGACGAGCCTGGTCTTCAACGACCCACCGCTGCACACGCGCGTGCGGCGCCTGTTGATGGGGGCGCTGAACCAGCGTGCGATCACCCGCATGGAAGCCGGCGTGGCGGCTTTGGTCGAGTCGCTGCTGGGCGAGATGCAGGCCCGCGGTGCCCACGCCGACCTGATCGGTGACTTCGCCGCGCGCATCCCGGTGGAGGTGATCGGCAACCTGCTCGACGTGCCGCATGCCGAACGCGGCCCGCTGCGCGATTGGTCGCTGGCGATCCTGTCGGCGCTCGAGCCCGCGCCCGGCGCGGCCGTGCTCGAGCGCGGCCACACGGCGGTGCGCGAGTTTCTCGCTGCACTCGACGACCTCGTGCAACGCCGCCGTGCCGAGCCCGGCGATCCGCAAGCGGATGTGCTGACGCGCTTGATCCAGGGTGAGGTGGGTGGCGAGCGCCTGTCGGCCACCGAGCTGCTGCACAACTGCATCTTCCTGCTCAACGCCGGCCATGAAACCACGACCAACCTGATCGGCAACGGCGTGCATGCGCTGCTCACACAACGCGAGCAGTACGAGCGCCTCGTTGCCGAGCCGGCGCTGTTGCCGACAGCGGTCGAAGAACTGCTGCGCTTCGAAAGCCCGCTGCAACTGAACAACCGCTTGGCCGCTGCACCGATCGAGCTGCCGGGCTTTGCGGTACCCGCAGGCGACTTCATCACGCTGGCCATCGGCGCAGCCAACCGCGACCCCGCGGTATTCGACGCGCCCGATCGGCTCGACATCGCGCGCAAACCGAACCTCCATGTCGCCTTCGGCCACGGCGCCCATGCCTGCGCCGGCATGAACGTGGCGCGGCTCGAAGCGCGCATCGCGCTCGGTGCGCTGGCGCGCCGACTGCCTTCGCTCGCACTCGACGGCGCGCCGGAACGCGACATGCGCGTGCGCTTTCGCGGCTTCAAACACCTGCCGGTTCGTTGGTCATGACCGAGCCTTTCAAGAACCTGTTGAACGCCGAGCTCGTGCGCGCCAGCAGCACGGCGTTGGCGCGTGCCTGGCCTGCGTTCAACCGCAAGCACTTCGAGCGCGTGTCGTTGAAAGGCCTCGACGGCCTGGAGATGAAGGCGCGAGCGATGCAGATCGCCGACGCGCTCGAAGCCGTGCTGCCGCCAGACTTCGACGCTGCGTGCGCTGTCATCGAAGCTGCGCTCGCACCGCCCATCGAACTGGACGGCCTGGCCTCGCAGCGCGATACCGCCACGCAGGGCCTGGCCGGCTGGATCGTCTGGCCGCTCGGTGAGTTCGTCGCTCGCGGCGGCCTCGAGAACCCTGAGCGCGCGCTGCGCGCCCTGCACGCGCTGACGCAGCGCCTGACCGCGGAGTTCGCGATCCGGCCGCTGATCGTTTCGCACCCCGCGCTCGTCTTGACGACGCTGCGGGCGTGGACGCGCGATCCGAGCCCGCATGTGCGCCGCCTGGCCAGCGAAGGCAGCCGCCCTCGCCTGCCCTGGGGGCTGCGGCTCAAAGCCCTGATCACTGATCCGTCGCCGACGCTGCCGATCCTGGCCGCGCTGCAGGACGACCCCAGCGACTACGTTCGGCGCAGCGTCGCCAATCACTTGAACGACATCGCCAAGGACCATCCACAACTGGTCATCGACTGGGTGCAGCGCCATCTGCCCAACGCCTCGGCCGAACGCCGGGCACTGCTGTCGCATGCCAGCCGCACGCTGATCAAGCAAGGCCATGCCGGCATGCTCACGCTGTGGGGCGCGGGCACGGCGTTCGAAGGCCGCTGCTCGCTCACCGCAGCGCCCAAGCGCATCCGCGTTGGCGACAGCGTGCAGCTCACGCTGTCACTGCAGTCGAGCTCGAGCGCCGAGCAAGCGCTGCTGATCGACTACGCCGTCCACCACGTCAAGGCCAACGGCAGCACGAGCCCGAAGGTCTTCAAAGGCTGGAAACTTTCGCTGGAGGCGGGCCAGTCACGCACGCTGACCAAACAGCATTCGTTCAAGCCGGTGACGACGCGGCGCTATCACGCCGGGCCTCATGCGATCGAGGTGTCGATCAATGGCAGCGCGATCGCGCGTGCCAGCGTGCGGCTCACTCTCCTCTGAGGGGCTTCAAGTCGTCGCAGTTCGGGTCGATCGCGTACGCGGCCTCGCGCACGCGGTCCTCGACCAGCCAGACCTGGAACCATCGGCACTCGATGCGATGGTCATAGCGGTAGGACCAGACCTCGCCGACGCCGCGCCAGCCAACGCGTCGCTCGGCGGGCCGGCCCAGGCGATCACGCACGTCGGCTTTGCTCTCGCCCGGGCGCACGGCCTCGAAGTTGGCCTCGGTGAGAATCTGGCGCACGTTCTGCACACGGCCCGCGGCGTCGAGTTCGATGCGATAGGTGTGCGCGCCCATCGGCCCGCGCGCGTATTCGAGGCGTGAGCCGCCGTTGGGCAGCGTCGAACGGTCGGTCGGCTCGCCCATCCGCGTACGAACGTCGGCTTCGCTCTGCCCCGGCTTCAGGTCGCCAGGGCCGTAGCCCGCGCAACCTGCCATCAACAACAAGGCGCTAGCTGCGCTCGATGCTCGCGTAAGCGCTGTGGTTGTGAATCGACTCATGGTTGTCCACCTCGACGACGTAGCGGCCGATGCGCTTGTCGGCATTGAGTGACAACGCCACATCACGCACCAGGTCTTCGACGAACTTCGGGTTCTCGTAGGCGCGCTCGGTGATCCACTTCTCGTCCGACCGCTTGAGCAGCGCCCAGATTTCGCTCGATGCGTTGACTTCGGCAAAGCGCACGAGTTCCTCCCAGGCCACCGGCGCATGGGTCTCGGCGCGGATCGTCACCGTCGAGCGCTGGTTGTGCGCGCCGTAGTCGGAGATTTCCTTCGAGCACGGGCACAGGCTTTTCACCGGCACCGCCACTTCGGTCCACACCGTCGTCTTGCCATCGCGCGTTTCGGCGATCCAGCGGCCCTGGTAGTCCATCAGGCTGCTGACGCCCGACACCGGCGCGCGCTTGCGCAGGAAAAACGAAAAGCGCGATTCGATGCGGCCGTCGCTCGCGCCGAGCAGGGTCAGCATCGCAGCGAGCTTGTCGCGCAGCAAGGTCGCATCGAGCGGTGCATCGAGGCCGTCGAGCCAGGCGACGAAGCGCGACATGTGCGTGCCCTTCTTCTCCGCCGGCAAGGCCACATCGAGACTCCATAACGCCGCCGTCTGCTGCTCGGCGCCCGCCACGCGCAGGCGCAGCGGGTAGCGCACGTCCTTGACGCCGACACGCTGGATGGCGAGATGGCGCTCGTCACGCTCGCTTTGCGTGTCGGGGATGTGCAGGGCTTGGGTCGGGTGGGTCATGGTCGGGGCTGGTGCAACAGTGCGAGCATCGCACCGTTTGCGCTGTCGCGTCGGCGACTCAGGCCAGCGCCGGGCCGTTCCCAAGCGTCGGACTGAGTCTCCCCTCGGGGGAGTGCTCGCGACAGCGAGCGAAGGGCAATCATTTCATCAGGATTTGGCTCGGATCAGAGCGGGCCTTGCGCCAAAGCGCTGCGCGATCGCGCGCGCAATGCCGTCGGCATCGAGGCCATTCATCGACAGCAGCTTGGCCGGGTCGCCATGCTCGATGAAGACGTCGGGCAGGCCGAGCGAGAGCACCGGGTTGTGCAGGCCGGCCGCCTGCAACGCTTCCATCACCGCCGAGCCGGCGCCGCCTGGCAGGCAGCCTTCTTCGACGGTGACGATGGATTCGTGCGTGCGCGCCAGCTCGGCCACCAGCTCGGCGTCGAGTGGCTTGGCAAACCGCATGTTGGCCACCGTGCAGCCCAGGCGCTCCGCCGCAGCCAGCGCCGGGTAGAGCATCGTGCCGAAGGCCAGGATGGCGATGCGCTCGCCCTCAAGCCGAATCTCGCCCTTGCCCCAGGGCAGCTCGTCGAGTGTGGCGTGTGGCGTCACGCCGGCGCCGGCGCCTCGCGGGTAGCGCACGGCCACCGGATGGTTGCGGCGGTACGCGGTGGTCAGCGCCATGCGGCATTCGTTCTCGTCGGCCGGCGTCAGCACCGCCATGTTCGGAATGCAGCGCAGGTAGGCGATGTCATACGCACCGGCATGCGTCGCGCCGTCGGCGCCGACGAGGCCCGCGCGATCGAGCGCAAACGTCACCGGCAGGTTCTGCAGCGCCACGTCGTGAATCAACTGGTCGTACGCGCGCTGCAGGAAGGTCGAGTAGATCGCCACCACCGGCTTCAAGCCCTCGCAGGCGATGCCAGCGGCGAAGGTCACCGCATGCTGCTCCGCAATGCCGACGTCGAAATAGCGCGACGGGAAGCGCTTGTGAAACTCGACCATGCCCGAGCCTTCGCGCATCGCCGGTGTGATGGCGACGAGCTTGTCGTCGGCCTCGGCCATGTCGCACAGCCACGAGCCGAAGACCTGCGTGAAGGTTTGTTTGGGCGGCGTCGCCGGTTTGGTGATGCCCACCGCGGGATCGAACTTGCCCGGGCCGTGGTAGTTGACCGGGTCGGCTTCGGCCATCTTGTAGCCGTAGCCCTTCTTGGTGACGACGTGCAGGAACTGCGCGCCTTGTTTGTCGCGCAGGTTCTCCAGCGTCGGGATCAGCGCGTCGAGGTCGTGGCCGTCGATCGGGCCGACGTAGTTGAAGCCGAACTCCTCGAAGATCGTGCCCGGCACGACCATGCCCTTGGCATGCTCCTCGAAGCGGCGCGCCAGCTCGAACAGCGGCGGGGCGTTCTTCAGCATGCTCTTGGCGCCTTCGCGCGCTGCGGCGTAGAACTTGCCGCTCATCAGCCGCGCCAGGTACTTGTTGAGCGCGCCGACCGGCGGGCTGATCGACATGTCGTTGTCGTTGAGGACCACGAGCAGGTTGGGCCATTTGCCGGCGTGCGGCATGCCGCCATTGTTCAGGGCCTCGAAGGCCATGCCGGCGCTCATCGCGCCGTCGCCGATGATCGCTACTGAATGCCGTTTTTCTCCCTTGTGCTGCGAGGCGATGGCCATGCCAAGCGCGGCAGAGATCGACGTGCTGCTGTGCGCCGTGCCGAAGGTGTCGTACTCGCTCTCGTCGCGGCGTGGAAAGCCGCTGATGCCACCCAACTGGCGCAGCGTTTCCATGCGGTCGCGGCGGCCGGTGAGGATCTTGTGCGGGTAGGTCTGGTGGCCCACGTCCCAGACCAGGCGGTCGTGCGGCGTGTTGAAGACGTAGTGCAGCGCGATCGTCAGCTCGACAGTGCCGAGGTTGGACGACAGATGCCCGCCGGTGCGCGACACCGACTGCAGCACGTAGTCGCGCAACTCGCGCGCCAGCGTGCCCAGCTCGTCACGCGAGAGCTTGCGCAAGTCGGCCGGGCTGTCGATGCGGGCCAGCAAGGCGGCAGGCGTGATCGCGTTCATGGTGTCTCTCTTGCTCTACTAGTGTTCACGATCGACGACGCGATCGGCCAGCAGCGCCAGGCGCGCCGCATCGGTGAGGCCGCTGCGCGCCAGTGCCGCGTGCGCCTCGTCGCGCAACTCGAAGCTGTGCCGGCGTGCGGCGTCCAAACCCATCAGCGAAACATAGGTCGGTTTGTCGTGGTGCTCGTCCTTGCCCGCGGTCTTGCCGAGCGTTTCCGAGCACTGCGTCACGTCGAGAATGTCATCGACGACCTGAAACGCCAGGCCGATCGCGGCACCGTAGTCCGACAGCGCATCCCAGGCTCGTGCGTCCACCGCCCCACAGGCCGCGCCCATGAGCACGCTGGCCTGCAACAGCGCGCCGGTCTTGCGGCGGTGCATGTCGCGCAGCGAGCGCTCGTCGAGTGCGACGCCGATGCTCGCCAGGTCGATCGCCTGACCACCCGCCATGCCGGCGTGGCCGGCGCTGCGGGCGAGCAAGGCGCACAGGCGCGCTTGCAGCGCAGGCGCCATCTGCGTCTCGTCGTCCGGCGTCAGCACCTCGAAGGCCAGTGCCTGCATCGCATCACCGGCCAGCATGGCCTGGGCCTCGCCGTAGCGCACATGCACCGTCGGCTTGCCACGGCGCAGCACGTCGTTGTCCATGCAAGGCATGTCGTCGTGGACCAGCGAGTAGGCGTGAATCAGTTCCACCGCCACCGCGGCGCGCATCGCTGCCGGGCCGGCGCCCCGGGTCGCTTCACACGCGGCGAGCACCAGCAGCGGGCGCAAACGCTTGCCGCCATCGAGCACGCCGTAGCGCATCGCCTCGCCGAGGCCGGCCGGCGTGTCGGCCGGCACCCACTCGGACAGCGCCGTCTCCACGGCCTGCTGCTCTCGTGCCACCCAGGCGTCGAACGAATCGGACTTCATGCTGTTGCGCTCATGCCTCCGGCGCGCTCCAGGTCTTGAGCTGTCCGTCTTCGAGCACCTTGACCTGCTCCTCCACCGCCACCAGGCGGGAACGGCAAAGCTCGAGCAACTCGGCACCACGCTTGTAGCTGCCCAGCAGTTGGTCGAGCGGCATCTGCCCGTCTTCCATGCGCTGCACGAGGCGTTCGAGTTCGGCGAGCGCCTCTTCGTAGCTGGGCGCGGCGGCCGGGGCGGTGACAGGAGTGTGTCGCGGCATTTCGAGTGATGAAAACAGGCCGGGATTGTAGTCAGAGCGCTACGGGCAAACCCGTGACCACCGGCAACGGCTGGAGAAGCCTGCCCAACCGCGTCCGACGACTTGACCCGACGCAATGCGCGACACCCCCCGCTGGCTACAATCCGCCCCCTGCCGAGGCCCACGATCTGTCACGAGGGTACAGCCCACTGGGTGCCGACAACACGTCGCCGTGACGCTGTCGGTTTTTCGTGATGGTTCTTGGAGACCCTGAGACCATGTCTGATCTGAGCATCGGCCGCCGCGCGCTGCATCCCAGCGCCTCCCAACTGAGCGTCGACACCTACTTCGACGAAGCGCTGTACCAGCGCGAACAACAAACACTTTTCAAGCCAGGCCCGCGCTACGTGGGCCACAGCTTGGCCGTGCCCAACGAGGGCGACTACCACGTGCTCGCGCACGAAGGTGACGGCCGCGCCCTGGTGCGCAACGCCAGCGGCATCGAGCTGGTCTCGAATGTCTGCCGGCATCGCCAGGCCGTGATGTTGCGCGGCCGCGGCAACACCGGCGCCAACGTCGTCTGCCCGCTGCACCGCTGGACCTACGACCTGCAAGGCCAGCTCATCGGCGCGCCGCACTTCGAGCACGACCCGTGCTTGAACCTGAACCGCTATCCGCTCACCGAGTGGAACGGCCTGCTGTTCGAGAGCACGGGCCGCGACCCACGCTCCGAGCTGGCCCACATTGCCGGCCGCGCCGACCTCGACTTTGCCGGCTACGTCTACGACCGCAGCATCGTCCACGAGTGCGACTACAACTGGAAGACCTTCATCGAGGTCTATCTCGAGGACTACCACGTCGGCCCCTTCCATCCGGGCCTCGGCAACTTCGTCTCCTGCGACGACCTGCGCTGGGACATGGGGCCTGAGTTCTCGGTGCAGACCGTCGGCGTGGCCAAGAGCGGCAGCGAAGCGCTCGGCAAGGCCGGCTCAGCCGTCTATCAAGCGTGGCAGGACCAAGTGCTGCGCTACCAGAACGGCACGCCGCCGAAACACGGCGCGGTCTGGCTGACCTACTACCCAGGCGTCATGGTCGAGTGGTACCCGAACGTGCTCGTCGTCTCGACGCTGATCCCGAAAGGCCCGCGCAAGACGACCAACATCGTCGAGTTCTTCTACCCCGAAGAGATTCACGCCTTCGAACGCGAGTACGTCGAAGCGCAGCAGGCCGCCTACATGGAGACCTGCATCGAAGACGACGAGATCGCGCTGCGCATGGACGCCGGCCGCGAAGCGCTGATGAAGCGCGGCGACAACGAGGTCGGCCCGTACCAGAGCCCGATGGAAGACGGCATGCAGCACTTCCATGAGTGGTATCGGGGGAAGATGGTCGCAGCCCCGTCGTAGGATTGATTTTTTGCCCGCACCCGCTGGCGAAAGAGAGGTGAGATGCTGCTCACCACGCACGCAAGCGCCTCGCAAGTCCCGAAAGTAACGCGAAGGCGAACGGAACACTACTGCGTCGGCGAAGCAAAGATCGGTTGATCGAGTTCAATATCGTAGAGCTTTCTCAACTCCGTGTTCAATGGCCCGCTTGGATCTGTCATCAATACGCACCTGTGGCTTGTGGAGTTTGCGTTCAACGTGTCGCCCTTACTCACGAAGATGCGTTTGTCTCGCACTTCAACGAACTCGGACAAGTCCTTGCACTCGCTAGACAGTTTCACGCCGCTGCACGCGAGGCATATCCAATACTCGTTGCTCCGAGAAACGCGTCGATTTGTCGCCTTGTTCGCCAACATCCGCGCTATTGACAAGCTCTCTTTGCGACTCGGAAGAAACTCAGAGTGGATGACTTGGTACACCCGCGTGTCGAGCGGCAAGCTGAGATCCGCGTCGGCCCCTCTCGCCAAGAAGTACTGCACGATCGCAGGGTCGTTGCAGAAATGAAGCGGTCCGAATCCGCGCGTGTCGTAGATGTCGAGTCGACCACCACGCTTAAGCAATACATCGTATGCCGTGAGTACTCTATGTGTCGGCACATCGGTCAGTCGGCGGCCGTTGGACATGGGAACGCTGCTGAGTCTCAGGCATCTCGAGTAGATTGAGCCCTCTGAGCTCATAGAGCCCAAGACACCGTTTGGGTCGGCTCCTCGTGAAAGCAGGAACTCGACATTTGCGATGTTGCCCGCGGCTACTGCAACGTCGAGTGGCCGCGAGCCTCCCGGAGCGCCACAAATTCGGCTTTCGACGACGTCTTTCTCGTTGACCCGTGCAGGCGCCTCGTCGGTCGGTAGGTCTTTGAAGAGTCGCCGAATCCATGCAGGCGTCGATTTTTGCTTGGGTCGAAGCGCCTCTCTGCTGAGAAGTTCTTTCTTGATCGCATCAGCAAGATCGTCTGGTGAACCAAGAGCGGTAGTTTTCGCGAATTCTGCTGACAGCCCGGAGCAGCCGTGACCACCGCTGTCACCGATGCCAAACGCCGAATAGGCAGGCGACAAGAGGATTGCCCCGATGATCGATCGAAGCAGCAAGAGAGCTCGACTACTGATCCGAGTGCGCCGATGCATGGGTATGCAACTGATCGAATGGCTAGAGGACTGGTGTTCAACTTAGTGTAGTAGTGATCGGGGGTTTCCCGCCGCCCGCGCACCACGCGCGAGGTGCATAGAAGGACAGCCGCCCTCACCTCAGCAGCCCGCTCCCGCCAGCGGCGGCGGGAATGGGTTCATGTCAATGAATCCGCGCGATCTTCGTCACCACCGGATCGCGCCAGATGTCGTCCGGGCTGATGTAGTTGTCGCGCCGCACGAACTTGACACCACCCGCGCGGTAGCACTCGTCAACCAGCTCCGAGCAGATGAACTTGCGGTCCTGCGTGCGCCGGCCGACACGAAAGGCGATGCGCGCGGCGATGCGCAGGATCTCGAAGTTGTCGTAGGGCTTGGTCAGCAGGTCCATGCCGTAGCTGACCGCCGTGCGCACCTGCTCGTCGCCGAGCGACGGGTTGACGCGCGCGATCACCATCTGGCCGCGGTACGGTTTGCGGCGGCCGTGGTAATCGCGCAGGTACTTGGAGATCGGCACCAGGCGCACGCCGATGCCGACTTCGCTTTCGAGGATGAAGACGCGGCGCAGATGATCGTCGCGGTAGATCACACCGACGTGGCTCCACACCGATTTGGTGAAGCCCTGGATGAACTTCGAGAAGACGTAAGAGCCGGAGCAGAACGCCAGATCGCCGGAGCGGATCTCGCTGCGCACGTCCTCGTAGCGGCGCACCGGCAACGCGGCGATTTCTTTCTTCTTGAGTGGTTCGGCCATCAGTGGTGCCCGGCCGCCCGAAACCACTGAGCGCCCCTCGGGGGGCTGCGAGCGAAAGCGAGCTTGGGGGCTTTGTGTTGAGTGGCGACTGTAGCGGTACACTGCGCCCCGCCAGGAGAGAGCGGACGTCAAATGTGGTTGAAGTCGGCCGCCGACGGCGCAGGCGTTGTCGTAAGAGGCAACCTCAAACGCTCAGGCAAAAGGACTGGCAAGCATCGGTCGAATGGCCGGTGACACCTCACTGGAGAGAGGCGGTTCGCGCAAGTGGATCGTCCACCGAAGGGGCAAGCGCAGGCGGGTGCAGAAGACCGGCAGCGTCAATCTCTCAGGTAAAGCGGACAGCGGGGGCAGATTGGTTCCACCGACGTAGAGTCGGTGGTGTCCTCGGCCCTCGGGAGATTCCGCCATGACCCCTCCACTGCTGCGCACACCGCTGTTCGACCTGCATGTCGAGCTGGGCGCAAAGATGGTGCCCTTTGCCGGCTACGAGATGCCGGTCAACTACCCCGGCGGCATCATTGCCGAGCACCGTCACTGCCGCGAGCAGGCGGCGCTGTTCGACGTTTCGCACATGGGGCAGTTGCGCCTGGTCGGCAGCGATGCGGCGGCCGCGCTCGAAACGCTGGTGCCGGTCGACGTCATCGACCTCGCCGTCGGCAAGCAGCGCTACGCATTGTTCACCAATGCGGCCGGCGGCATCCTCGACGATCTGATGATCGCGCGGCGGCCGGACGATCTGTTCGTCGTCGTCAATGCGGCATGCAAGGACGCTGACACCCAGCACCTGATGACGAACATCGGGCACCGCTGCCAGGTGATTCCGCTGCCCGATCGGGCGCTGCTGGCGCTGCAGGGCCAGCATGCCGTTCAGGCGCTGCAGCGGCTGGCGCCCGGCGTCGAGAAGCTGACCTTCATGACCTGCGGCTCGTTCACGATCGTCGGCGCCGATTGTTTCGTCACGCGCTCGGGCTACACCGGCGAAGACGGCTTCGAGATTTCGGTGCCGGCGGATGCGGCGGTGAAGCTCGCCAAGGAGTTGCTGGCGCAACCCGAAGTCAAGCCCGCTGGCCTTGGCGCACGCGACACGCTGCGCCTGGAAGCCGGCCTGTGCCTGTACGGCCACGACATCAATGAAACGACGACGCCTGTCGAAGCGGGTCTGACCTGGGCCATCCAGAAAGTCCGCCGCCCCGGCGGCGCGCGTGCTGGCCACTACCCGGGCGCCGACAAGATCGGCGGCCAGCTCACCAGCGGCGTGCAAATCAAGCGCGTCGGCCTGCTCGGCCTGGAGCGCATCCCCGTGCGCGAGGGCGCGATCATCGTCGATGCCAAAGGCCACAAGTTGGGCCATGTCACCAGCGGCACACTGGCGCCGACAGTCAATCAACCGATCGCGATGGCTTATCTCGCGGCCAACCACGCGATCGCCAATCACGAGGTCTATGCGCAGGTGCGCGGCAAGAACCAGCCGATGCGCGTCACGACCATGCCCTTCGTTCCCCCAGGCTACTTCCGCGGCTGAACCCTCAACAGGAGATCCGACCCATGACGACCATGTTCACCCCCGACCACGAGTGGATCAACATCGAAGACCACGAAGCCGCGGTGGTCGGCATCACGCTGCATGCGCAGGACGCGCTCGGCGACGTGGTGTTCGTCGATCTGCCCGAAGTCGGCAAGACCTACAAACGAGGTGACGTCGTCGGCGTCGTCGAATCGGTGAAGGCCGCCGCCGACATCTACATGCCGGTCGAAGGCGAAGTGGTCGAGGTCAACGAAGCGTTGCGCGCCGACCCGGCGCTGGCCAACACCGACCCGATGGGCAACGGCTGGTTCTTCAAGGTCCATGTCACGCACATGGAGCAGTTCGACGAACTGATGGACCCGCCGGCCTACGACAAGCTCCTGACCACCCTCTGATTCCGCGCAACCATGCTGAAGTCCGCCACCCTGCCCCTGCCCGAACTGGAAAACGCCAGCGAGTTCCGCGCTCGCCACATCGGCCCGTGGGCGGGTGACGAGCAGCACATGCTGTCGGTCATCGGCGCCGCGTCCAAGCGCGCGCTGATCGACGCCGTGGTGCCGCGTTCGATCGCGCGCAGCCAGCCGATGCAGTTGCCGGCGCCGATCAGCGAAGCGCAGGCACTCGCTGAATTGAAGGCGGTGGCGTCGAAGAACCGGATCTTCAAGAACTTCATCGGCCAGGGCTACCACGGCACGATCACGCCCGGCGTCATCCTGCGCAACATCCTCGAGAACCCGGCCTGGTACACCGCCTACACGCCGTACCAGGCAGAGATTTCGCAGGGCCGCATGGAGGCGCTGATCAATTTCCAGACGATGGTCTGTGACTTGACCGGCATGCCAATCGCCAACGCGTCGATGCTCGACGAAGCGACGGCCGCCGCCGAAGCGATGACGCTGGCCCGGCGCAGCGTCAAGGCCAAGGGCAACGTCATCGTCGTCGCCGGTGATTGCCACCCGCAGACGATCGAGGTCGTGCGCACGCGCGCCCAGCCGCTGGGCCTCGTCGTCAAACTGGCCAACTCAGGCCCGGAGTGGGATGCGCTGCTCGCTGCGGACGACTACTTCGCGGTGCTGATCGGCTACCCCACCACCAGCGGCTCCATTCACGACCTGCGCGCCGACACGGACAAGGTGCATGCCAAACACGCCGCCTTCATCGTCTGCACCGATCTGCTGGCGCTGACACTGATGACCCCTCCCGGCGAATGGGGCGCCGACATCGTCGTCGGCAACAGCCAGCGCTTCGGCGTGCCGATGGGTGGTGGCGGCCCGCATGCCGCCTTCATGGCCTGCCGCGACGAGTTCAAGCGTTCGATGCCGGGCCGCCTGGTCGGTGTCAGCGTCGACGCGCGCGGCGACAAGGCGTATCGCCTGGCGCTGCAGACGCGCGAGCAGCACATCCGGCGCGAGAAGGCAACGACCAACATCTGCACCGCGCAGGTTCTGCTGGCGGTGATCGCCAGCATGTATGCCGTCTACCACGGGCCGGCGGGCCTGAAGCGCATCGCGCAACGCGTGGCCAGCTACACCGCGATCCTGGCCGAAGGGCTGAAGCGTCTGGGCCACGCGCCGCGCAACCTCGACGGTGCCTTCGACACGCTGTCGCTGAAGACCGACGGCCGCACCGGCGCGTTTGTGGAAGCAGCGGCGCAGCAGGGCATGAACCTGCGGCGCTTCCGTGAATGGGATGACGCCTACCTCGGCATCACGCTCGACGAGACGACGACGCGTGACGACATCGTCGCACTGTGGCGCGTCTTCGCGCCGGCCGGCGCCACGCTGCCCGACTTCGCCGAGTTCGAGCGCGGCATCGAGTCCTTGATCCCGCTAGCGCTGCGCCGCACCAGTGCGTTCCTGACGCACCCGGTGTTCAACAGCCATCACAGTGAAACCGAGATGCTGCGCTACCTCCGCAAGCTCTCGGACAAGGACCTGGCGCTCGACCGCACGATGATCCCGCTCGGCTCGTGCACGATGAAGCTGAACGCGACAGCCGAGATGATTCCGATCACCTGGCCGGAGTTCGCCGACATCCATCCGTTTGCGCCGGCCGAGCAGCGCGCCGGCTATGCGCTACTCGACGAACAACTGCGTGCGTGGCTCTGCCAGGCCACAGGCTATGCCGGCATCAGCCTGCAACCCAACGCCGGCTCACAAGGCGAGTACGCGGGGCTGCTGGCAATCAAAGGCTGGCACGATGCGCGCGGCCAGCAACAGCGCAAGGTCTGCCTGATCCCCGAGTCGGCGCACGGCACCAATCCGGCGAGCGCGCAGATGGTCGGCATGAGCGTCGTCGCCGTGAAGTGCGATGCGCTCGGCAACGTCGATATGGCTGATCTCACGACCAAGGTCGAAGCGAACAGCGACAAGCTCGCCGCGATCATGATCACCTACCCGAGCACCTACGGCGTGTTCGACCCGAAGGTGAAAGAGCTGTGCGCGCTGGTGCACCAGCATGGCGGCCGCGTCTACGTCGACGGTGCGAACATGAACGCCCTCGTCGGCGTGGCCGCGCCCGGCGAGTTCGGCGGTGACGTCAGCCACCTCAACCTGCACAAGACCTTCTGCATCCCGCACGGCGGCGGCGGCCCCGGCGTCGGGCCGGTGTGCGTGGTGCAAGACCTCGTGCCCTTCCTGCCGGGGCATCACACCGGCAGTGGCAAGGAGTCGCCGGTGGGTGCTGTGTCGGCGGCGCCGCTCGGCAACGCCGGCGTGCTGCCGATCTCCTGGATGTACGTGCGCATGATGGGCGCCGAGGGGCTGACCGCAGCCACCGAGACGGCGATCCTTGCCGCCAACTACGTCGCGGCGCGTCTGGCCGATCACTACGACATCCACTACAGCAGCGAAGTCGCCGGCCTGAAGGGCGGCGGCGTCGCGCATGAGTGCATCCTCGATTTGCGACCGTTGAAGGACACGTCCGGCGTCAGCGCCGAAGACGTCGCCAAGCGCCTGATCGACTACGGCTTTCACGCACCGACGCTGTCGTTCCCGGTGGCGGGCACGCTCATGGTCGAGCCGACCGAGAGTGAGCCCCTGGTCGAACTCGACCGCTTCTGCGACGCGATGATCGCGATTCGAGAAGAGATCAGGCGCGTCGAACGAGGCGAGTGGCCTCAGGACGACAACCCGCTGAAGAACGCGCCACACACGGCCGTGTCGCTGCTCAGCGGCGAGTGGACGCACCCCTACTCGCGCGAGTTCGCAGCCTTTCCGGTGCCAGGCCTGAAGCAGAACAAGTACTGGAGCCCGGTCGCGCGCGTCGACAACGTCTACGGCGACCGCAACCTGTTCTGCTCGTGCATCCCGATGAGTGAGCTCGCGTCCGCCTGATGGTCTAGAGCGTGGCCACAACCGTCGGCAGGTTCGCGAAGTCGGTGTTGGGCGTGGCGGGCGGGCGGCTCGGCGCCGTGTCGGTCGCGCCTTCGTGGCTGAGTTCCGAAGCGGGCTGCGGGCGGCCGAGCAGGTAGCCCTGCATTTCATCGCAGCCGTGCTTCTGCAGCGCGCGCATCTGCGACGCGGTTTCAACACCTTCGGCGTTGACGCGGATGCGCAGCGCATGCGCCAGTGAGACGATGGAGCGCACGATCAGGCCGACCTTCGGATCCTCCGACAGCCCCTTGGTGAACGCGCGGTCGATCTTCACCTTGTCGAACGGGAAGCGCCACAGATAAGCCAGGCTCGAGTAGCCGGTGCCGAAATCGTCCATGGCGATGCGCACGCCGATCGCGCCGATCGCGCTCAAGGTGCGCACCACGCGCTCGGTGTTGTTCATCAACAGGGATTCGGTGATCTCGAGCTCCAGCCGCGTCGGCGGCAAACCCGCCTCGCCAAGCGCAGCAACCACCGTCTGCAGCAGATCGTCACGCCTGAACTGCGCGGCCGACAGGTTGACCGACACCGACAGCGGCGCCGGCCAGCTCGCCGCCTGGCGGCACGCCTCCTGCAAGACCCATGTGCCCAGGCTGTCGATCAGGCCGGTGTCCTCGGCCAACGGGACAAACTGGCTGGGCGGCACCATGCCACGGGTCGGATGCTGCCAACGCACGAGCGCTTCGTAGCCGGTCAGCGTGGCGCCGTCGGCCTCGTACAGCGGCTGGTAGTGCAGCAGCAGCTGGTCGGTGCCGATGGCAGCGCGCAGCTCGTTGGCCAGGGTGCGCCGTTCGCGCATCTGGTCGTCCAACGCGGCGTCATAGAAGCTGAACGTGCCACGGCCGGCGCGCTTGGCACGGTACAGCGCCAGGTCGGCCTTGTGCAGCAGCTCGTCGGTGTCGGTCGCGTCCATGCCGTGGATCACGGCGCCGACGCTGGCGCCACAACTGACCTGCTCGCCGGAGCCTGCGTCGTAGGGTTCTGCCAGCGCTTCAACAACGCGCCGCGCCAGCGAAGCCACCTCGTGGGCCTCGGTCGCCCCCATCTGCAACACGGCAAACTCGTCGCCGCCGAGGCGCGCCAGTTCGTCGCCCTGGCGCAGCACACCGCGCAGGCGGCGGGCCACCTCACGCAGCACGGCGTCGCCGGCAGCGTGGCCGAGCGTGTCATTGACATCCTTGAAGCGGTCGAGGTCCAGGCACAGCACCGCAAAGCCCGCACCGCCGGCGTCGTGCCGCCACGCTGCCTGCCGCAGGATCTCGTGAAAGCTGGCGCGATTGAGCGCGCCGCTGAGCACATCGTGCGCAGCCAGGTAGCGCACCCGGTCCTCGACCTTTTGCTGTGCCGTCAAGCGGCGCTTCCACTGCCACGCCCCAGTGCCCACCAGGGCCAGCAGCACCAGCGAGACGACACCACCGACCAGCAGGAATTCGCTGCGCATGCGCTGCGCGCGCGCACTCTGGTCGACATGGGCCTCGATCACGCCGTGCTTCACACCGCCGCGCACCACCGGCACAAAGGCTTCGGAGTAGACGGCAGGCCGGTCCGCCTTGCCATCCTCGTTCAGCGACACATGGGTTTGGCCTGAGCTCACCAACTGGCGAACGATTTCGCTGCGTTCGCCTGCATGGTCATCGACCCGGCCCGCGGTCAGCCCCAAGCCGGGCAAGTCCAGCGAGTCCGACTCCAGCTTCAGCCGACCTTCGCGGTCATAGAGTCTGAAACGAAAGATGTCGCCAGTGCCACGCAAGCGCTGCAACTGGGTCAGTGCGGCCTTGGTGGGCGCGCCCGCGGCGAGCAGGGCCTCGAGATCGGGCACCGACGCGCTCAGCGTCTGCGCATACTGCACGGCCGCATGTTCGGCCTCGATCTCGAGCAGGTGCTCGGCCGCGTGGTCAACGACGGCTGCAACCGAAATCACGCCCAGCAATACAGCGCCAAGCCAAATGGCGAACTGGGTACGCGCCTCCGCGGGAAACGAACGAAGAATTTTCATGGGCGCGGCCTTGCTCGATCTCTTCAGCCCCGTGTTTATCGGTTGGCTGCCAGCTATCTTGACGCTGGCAAGGCGCTGCGTCAGCCCTCTGTAGCGCGCCAAGCTCACGATGGCCGCGCAGCCGTGCACGAATGCACAGCGCGTGGTCAGCCTGTGGGCGCCTCAGCGCATCGAGAACGCCGTCTCCGCCTTCATCCCCGACAACGGCTCGATCAGCGACAGCAGCGGCCGCAGCTCGCGGTAGCGCGTGGCGACCTTGGTCGCATAGGCAAAGAAGCGCGGCAGATCGCTCGAATACTTCGGCTTGCCGTCACGGTGCTTCAGGCGGCAGAAGATGCCCAGCACCTTCAAGTGGCGCTGCAGGCCGATCCATTCCACGTCGCGCCAGAACGCGCCGAAATCGTCACCCACCGGCAAGGCCGCGCGGCGCGCCTTGTCCCAGTAGCGCGCGGCCCAGTCGAGCTCACGCTCTTCGTCCCAGCTCCAGAACGCATCGCGCAACAGCGAGGCCAGGTCATAGGCGATCGGGCCGTACGCTGCATCCTGGAAGTCGAGGATCGCCGGGTTGGGGTCGCAGACCATCAGGTTGCGCGGCATCCAGTCGCGGTGCACGGCCACCTTGGGCTGCGCGAGCGCACTGTGCACCAGTACGTCGCAGACTTGCTGCCAGGTCTGCTGCTCACGCTCGCTCCACGTCACGCCGTACTCTCGGGCCACGCACCAGTCGGGAAAGAGCTGCAGTTCGCGCTTCAGCATCGCGTCGTCGTACGGCGGCAGCGTGTCGCCGGGCACCTTGCTTTGCCACTGCACGAGCGCGGCAATGGCATCACGCATCAGCGTGTCGGCCTGCTTCGGGCTGGCCTCGGCAAAGGCCTCCAAGTAGAGCGTGCGGCCGAGATCGGTCAGCAGCAGAAAACCGCGCTCCACATCGGCCGCCAGCACTTGAGGCCCATGCAGGCCGGCTTGCTGGATCAGTTGCGCGATCTTGACGAAGGGCCGCACGTCTTCCTGCGGCGGCGGCGCGTCCATCACAACCAAGCTGGCGCCCTTGCCGGCGTCGATGCGCAGGTAGCGTCGGAAGCTCGCATCGGCCGACGCGGCGCGCAGGGTCTCGGTGCGCAAGCCATGCTGTGCAGCCAGCGGCGCGAGCCACTGCTCGAAGTCGCTTTTGCGTTGTGGGTCGGCCCAAGCGACCGTGGCGGGCTGCAAACTGTCTGTCATTGATAATTCATTCTACAAATCCATGCCAGCGCCCTTGCTCTTTCTTCGATGCCGTTTCGCCGTCACCTTCTGGCGCTGACCGCCCTGCTGTGGCTGGCGCCGCTGGGTGCGACCGCGCAGACCGCGCGAGCCGTTGACGAAAGCCAATTGCCGCTGACGCTCGAAGCCGACGAGCTGCGGGGACGCCCGGATCTGGATTTCGTCGCCGAGGGCAAGGTGCTGTTGAAGCGCGGGCGCCTCGCGCTGTCGAGCGACCGCATCGAATACGACAACGTCGCCGACCGTGCCAGCGCGCGCGGCAACGTGCGCATCGACACCATCGAAGGCAATTGGTTCGCCGGCCCCGAGCTGTCGCTCACGCTCGGCCGCTTCGAAGGCTGGTTCACCAAGCCGGAGTATTTTTTCGCCCGCACGCAGGCCGGTGGCCGCGCCGAGCGCATCGACTTCATCGACGACCAGCGCGCCCAGCTCACACGCGCCGACTACACCAGCTGCACGCGCAACGGCGACGGCATGCCGGCCTGGCTGATGAGCGCCGACCGCGTCAAGCTCGACTTCGAGGCCAACGAGGGCATCGCCGAAGGGGCCGTGCTGCGCTTTCTCGGCGTGCCGATCCTGGCCGCACCGGTGCTGTCGTTTCCGCTGACAGACGAACGCAAGTCGGGCTGGCTGCCGCCGACCTTCAACCTCGACAGCAAGAGCGGCTTCGAAGTGGCGGTGCCGTGGTACTGGAACATCGCGCCGCAGCGCGATGCCACCCTGACACCGATCGCCTACACCCGGCGCGGCTTTGGCCTGCTCAGCGAAGCACGCTACCTCGAGCCGCAGCACGGTGGTGAGATGCAATGGCACTGGCTGCCGAAGGACCGCGTGTTCGACGCCTCGCGCAGCGCGCTGAAGTGGCGCCAACAGGGCAGTGCGTTCGGAAACGCTGCCGGCAGCGCCTGGCGCTGGCGTCACGAGGGCCTGCGCGTCTCGGACGACGCCTACTGGAAAGATTTCGGCAGTGAGCTGCGCTCGTTCACGCCGCGCCTGCTGCCGCTGCGCGCCGAGGCCGAGCGCGACTGGCGCGTGGCCGGCCTGGACACCACGACCTACGCCCGCGTGCAGTACTGGCAGGTGCTGCAGGACGCCGACCCGCTGGCGCTGATCACCGCGCCCTACCACCGCGCGCCGCAGATCGGCTGGCGCGGCCTCGGCCGGCCGTGGGAGAGCGGTCCGGACCTGTCGTTCGAAGCCGAGGCCAATCGCTTCCGCCTGACGCGCAACGATCCCGGCACACCGCCACGTCCCGATGGCGAACGCCTGCACCTGCTGACGCAGGCCAGCTACACGTGGCGCGACGCCGGCGCCTGGTTCACACCACGGGTGGCGCTGAACCTGGCGCAGTACCACACCGACACGCCGATGAGCGACGGCCGCACGCGGGCCTCGCGTGCGGTGCCGACACTCTCCCTCGACGGTGGCCTGCAGTTCGAGCGCGCCGCGCTGTGGGGCGAGCGGCGCCTGACCCAGACCCTGGAGCCGCGCGTGCTCTACGTCAACACGCCCTACCGCGCGCAGGACTCGCTGCCGCTGTTCGACACCGCGGCCAAGGACTTCAACACGATCTCGGTCTTCAGCGACAACGCCTTCGCCGGCGTCGATCGCGTCAGCGACGCGCACCAGATCACGGCCGGCGTCACCACGCGCCTGATCGACCGCGCCAATGGCAACGAAGCGCTGCGCCTGGGCATTGCGCAACGCTACCTATTGCGCGAGCAGCGCATCACGCCCGACGGCGTGCCCCTCGAACAGCGCTTCTCCGATGTGCTGCTCAACGGCAGCGCGCACCTGTCGTCGAAGTGGACCTTCGACGCCGCGGTGCAATACAGCCCCGAGCTCAACCGATCCACGCGCTCGTTGCTTTCTGCACGTTTTCAACCGGGTCCGTTTCGCACGCTCTCGGCCGCCTACCGGCTGACACGCGGCGCCAGCGAGCAGCTCGACATCGGCTGGCAATGGCCGCTGTACTCGCGCGACCGCAGCGCGGCGTCCAACAGCAGCGATTGCCGCGGAACGCTCTACGGCGTCGGCCGCGTCAACTACTCGATGCGCGACAGCCGCATCACCGACTCGCTGGCCGGTTTCGAGTACGACGCCGGCTGCTGGATCGGCCGCCTGGTCGCCGAGCGCATCTCCACTGGCCGCGCCGAGGCGACGACGCGCTTGCTGCTGCAACTCGAGCTGGTGGGCCTGTCGCGGCTGGGCTCGAACCCGCTGGCGGTCTTGAAGGACAATATCCCTGGCTACACGCTGCTGCGCGAAGATCGCAGCGATCCACCGCTGCGCACGTACACGGGCAACAGCGCCACCCTGCCCCCAGCCGATCGATGATGAACTCCACTCGCCTTCACACGCTCCTGGCGTGTCTTGCTGCGGCCCTGGCTGCCGGTGCAGCGCCCGCACAAACGACGCTGCGCGGCGCACCGACGCTGCGCCCCGGCGACCACATTGCCGTCGTCGTCAATCAGGAACTGGTGACCGCGTTCGAGTTGAACCAACGCATGGCCCTGGCCCGCGCCGATGCGCAACGCAAGAACCAGCGCCTGCCGGCCGATGGTGAGTTCCGCACCTTGATCCTCGAGTCGCTGATCGAAGACCGGGCGATGCTCTCCCACGCCCGCGACAGCGGCATCCGTGTCGATGACAACGAGGTCGATCGCGCCGTGGCTGTGGTCGCCGCGCAGAATCAGCTGACACCGGCGCAGTTGCGCCAGCGCCTGGTGCAGGACGGCATGGACCTGCCGCGCTTTCGCGCCAACCTGCGCGACCAGATGATGGTCGAGCGCGTGCGCGAGCGCGAGGTGGCGCAGCGCATCCGCATCACCGACGGCGAAATCGACGCGCTGATCGACAAGCAGCGCGGTGGCGGTACAGCCGGCGAGGTGCAATACAACATCGCCCAGGTGTTGATCAAGCTGCCCGAAGGCGCGAACGAAGCCACCGTCGCCGAACGCCGCGCACGCGCCGAGGCGGCATTGGTGCGCATCCGCGGCGGCGAAGACTTTGCCACGGTCGCCAAACAGGTCAGCGAAGACGACAACAGGGAACGCGGCGGCGAAATCGGTCTGCGCCCGGCCGACAAGCTGCCCGACATCTTTCTGGAAACCGTGCGCCCGCTGCAGGCGGGGCAGCTCGCGCCCGGGCTGCTGCGCACTGGCGCCGGCTTTCACGTCCTTAAGCTGCTCGACCGCGCCGAAGGTGGCGCGCTGCGGGTGACGCAAACGCGTGCGCGCCATGTGCTGTTGCGGCCGTCGGAACAGCTCACCGAAGCTGCAGTGCGCACGCGCCTGACCGAGTTCAAGCGCCAGATCGAGAGCGGCCAGCGCCGCTTCGAGGACATTGCGCGCGAACACTCGCTCGACGGTTCGGCCAGCGCCGGTGGGGACCTCGGCTGGGCTTCGCCCGGCCAGTTCGTCCCCGAATTCGAGCAAGCGATGAACGGCCTCGCCCTCGGTGGCGTCTCGGTGCCGATCGCCACGCGCTTCGGCTTCCACCTCATCCAGGTGCAGGAACGGCGCACGGTCGCCCCCGACACCAAGCAGTTGCGCGAACAGGCGCGACAGGCCCTGCGCGAACGCAAGTTCGAAGATGCGTACGTCGAGTGGGTGCGCGAGGTCCGCGGCCGGGCCTACGTCGAGTTCCGCGAGCCACCGCAGTGATGGCGCCTTGAAGCATCAGCCGAGGAAGCGCTTCGGTCAGCATTTTCTGACCGACACCGGCGTCCTCGATGCGATCGTCCGTGCGATCGATCCGAAGCCAGGCCAGGCGCTGATCGAGATCGGCCCGGGCCTCGGTGCGTTGACGCAGCCGTTGCTCGAACGCTGCCAGCACCTCACCGTGATCGAACTCGATCGTGATCTCGCAGCGCGCCTGCGCAAGAACGCCGCGCTCGACGTCATCGAGGCCGATGTGCTGACGGTGGACTTCGCTGCGCTGGCCACACAACGTAGCGCCAGGCTGCGCGTCGTCGGCAACCTGCCCTACAACATCTCGACGCCGATCCTGTTCCACCTGCTCGAAGCCGCGGCGCAGATCGAAGACCAGCACTTCATGCTGCAACGCGAGGTCGTGCTGCGCATGGCAGCGGGTCCAGGCACCAAGGACTACGGACGACTCTCCGTGATGCTGCAGTGGCGCTACCACGTCGAGTCGCTGTTCGACGTGCCACCCGAGGCCTTCGAGCCACCTCCGCGCGTCGACTCCGCGGTGGTGCGCATGCTGCCGTGGCCGCAGCCTGCGGAGGTCGATCCACAGACGCTCGAAGCCCTCGTCGCTTCCGCGTTCTCGCAGCGCCGCAAGCTGCTGCGCCACAGCCTCGGCCGCTGGCTCGACGAGCGCGGCTTCCGCGGCACGTTCGACTTGCAGCGACGTGGGGAAGAGGTGCCGGTGGCCGAGTACATCGCGCTGGCGCAACGGCTAAGCTGACCGGCGATGAGTACGTCTTCGACCTTCGCGGCCGCGGATGGCGCCGGCTATGAACTGCAAATGGGCCGCTGGAGCCGTCGGCTAGCGCAGCCCTTCCTCGACTTCGCCGGCACGGCCGAGGGTGAGCGCGTGCTCGATGTGGGCTGCGGCACGGGTCATCTGGCCGCGGCCGTCGCAGACAGGGCCAATACGTGCGAGGTCGATGCCATCGACCTCGCACCCGTCTATGTTGAGCATGCGAAGCGCCACAAAGCGCAGCCGAACCTTCACTTCGCCGTCGGTGACGCCTGCGCCTTGCGTTATGCCGATGGCAGTTTCGACCGCGTTCTGTCCTTGCTGGTGCTGCACTTCGTGCCCAATGCGACGCGAGCCATCGCCGAGATGCGGCGCGTTGCCAAACCTGGTGCTGTGGTTGGCGCCGCCGTGTGGGATGCGCGCGGTGGCTTCATCGCCAATCGCATGTTCTTTGACACGGCTGCCGCGCTCGATCCTGCTGCCAGCACAAGGCGGGCGCGCAACTACACACGCCCACTGACACGCCCAGGCGAGCTGGCCCAGGCGTGGCAGGACGCGGGCTTCGAAAACGTGATCGAAACAGCGCTGTGCATCCGCATGGCGTTCGCCTCGTTCGCCGACTACTGGGCGCCGTTCGATGGCAAGGATGGGCCGCAGGCCGAGTACGTCGCGACGTTGGACTCAGCCGCAAGAACTCGCTTGCAAGAGGCCCTGCGCGCGGCCTACATCGACGGTGAGCCCGACGGCCCGCGCGACTACGCGGCCCTGGCCTGGGCAGTAAAGGGCACGGCGCCGGTCTGACCGACCCGTCACGCCTCCATCGGCACCAGAAAGTCGCGGCTGATGCCCACACCCAGGTCACCGACGCGGTCGAGGAACTGCGTCAGGTAGGCATGCAGCCCCGTGGCCAGGATCTCGTCGATGCGGCCGTACTTCAGATCGCTTTGCAAGCGTCCGGCGCGGCGCAGTGTTTCGCTGCTCTGTGCATTGGCCACCAGGCCCAGGTTGAGCATCAGCGCGTCCATGCACGCCGCCAGCGAGCGCGGCATGTCGGGCCGCAGGATCAGCAACTCGGCCACCTTGTCGGGCCGGATGACGTTGCGATAGACCTTGCGATAGACCTCGAAGCCGGACACCGAGCGCAGCACCGCGCTCCAGTGATAGAAATCCACCTCGAGTGTCTCGCGCGCCGCGGGGCCCTGTGACTGCGACTGCGTCTGCCCACCGCGCGGGCCGAAATAGTCGCCGGCCAGGCTCTGAAATTTCACGTCGAGCAGGCGCGCGGTGTTGTCCGAGCGTTCGAGGAAGGTGCCGATGCGCAGGAAGTGCAGCGCCTCGTCCTGCAGCATCGTGCCCACCGTCACGCCGCGCGACAGGTGCGAGCGGAACTTGACCCACTCGAACAGGGCACTCGGATCCTGGTGCAGGTTGCCGCTGGAAAGAACGCGGTTGAATTCGAGCCAGGTCTGGTTGGTGGTCTCCCAGACTTCGGTCGTCAGCGTGCCGCGCACCGCCCGCGCGTTCTCACGCGCCGCGGCCACGCAGGCGCTGATCGACGATGGGTTGCCGGCATCACGCACCATGAAGTCCATGACATGCCGGCTGTCGAAATTCGGGTACTTCTTGGCAAACGAGTGCGTCAATTCCGAAATGCCCAACACGCCACGCCAGCCCTGCTCGGCCTGCTCCGCCGACTGCGGCAGCAGCGACATCTGGTAGTTCACGTCGAGCATTCGAGCGGTGTTTTCGGCCCGCTCCATGTAGCGCGCCATCCAGAAGAGATGGTCTGCGGTTCTAGACAGCATGGTCATTGCTCCAACAGGCCGAAAAGCCCACGCCGCGCGCCGGCGCGCGCTGCCGTGTTGTGGCTTCGCCGCAAGCGCTTCGCGCTTGACCGGCCCGCTCCATGTAGCGCGCCATCCAGAAAGGTGATCGGCAGTGCGTGAAAGCATGATCAAGTTCTCCAACACCCAGGTGTCTTTCGTTCCTCCGCCCTGGCTGCTGTTGACGACCAGCGAGCCTTCCTTGAGCGCCACGCGCGTCAAACCTCCAGGCACAGTCTGCACGCTGTTGCCCGACAGCACGTAGGGCCGCAGGTCGATGTGGCGCGGCGCGACGCCGGACTCGACATACGTCGGGCACGTCGACAGCGACAGCGTCGGCTGCGCGATGTAGTTGTTCGGGTTGGCCTTGACGACTTCCTTGAACGTGGCGATCTCCGCCTTGGTCGCCGCCGGTCCGACGAGCATGCCGTAGCCACCGGCGCCGTGCACTTCCTTGACCACCAACTCGCCCATGTGGTCGAGCACGTACTTCAGGTCCTCCGTTTCGCGGCAGAGGTAGGTCGGCACATTGGCCAGGATCGGCTTTTCACCGAGGTAGAACTCGACCATCTTCGGCACGTAGGGATAGATGCTCTTGTCGTCGGCGATGCCGGTGCCGATGGCGTTGGCCAGCGTCACGTTGCCGTGGCGATAGACATCGAGCAGCCCGGCGCAGCCGAGCGTGCTCTGCGGCCGGAAAGCCAGCGGGTCGAGGAAGTCGTCATCGACGCGGCGGTAGATCACATCGACCCTCTTCGGTCCCTGCGTCGTGCGCATGAAGACGAAACCGTCGCGCACGAACAGGTCCTTGCCTTCGACCAGTTCGACGCCCATCTGCTGGGCCAGGAACGCATGCTCGAAATAGGCGCTGTTGTACATGCCCGGCGTCAGCACGCACACCGTCGGATCGTTGGCCGAGGCCGGCGCCACCTGGCGCAGCGTCTCGAGCAGCAGATCGGGGTAATGCGCGACCGGAGCGACGCGCACCTGCGAGAACAACTCGGGGAACAGGCGCATCGTCATCTTGCGGTTCTCGAGCATGTAGCTCACGCCGCTGGGCACGCGCAGGTTGTCTTCGAGCACGTAGTAGGTGCCCGTGCCGTCGGGGTTGGCGGCACGCACGATGTCGATGCCGGAGATGTGCGAGTACACGCCGCCCGGCACATCGACATTCACCATCTCCGGCCGAAACTGTGCGTTGTTCAGCACCTGCTCGGCCGGCACGATGCCGGCCTTGAGAATCTCCTGGCCGTGATAGACGTCGTGGATGAAGCGGTTCAACGCCGTCACCCGCTGCACCAGGCCAAGTTTCATCTCTCGCCATTCCTCGGCCGGAATGACGCGCGGAATCAGGTCGAACGGGATCAGGCGCTCGGTACCGGCGCCGCTCTCGTCCTTCTCGCCATAGACCGCAAAGGTGATGCCGACGCGGCGAAAGATCGTCGCCGCTTCTTCGCGCCGGGTCAGCATGACGTCGGCGGGCTGGGTGGACAGCCAGCGCGCGTAAGCGGCGTAATGCGCACGCACCTCCTGCCCTGAACGGTACATCTCATCAAACATATGCGGGGCTCCTCGCAATTCTTCTGCCAGTCATTGCGCTCATTGAAGTCGTTGCGTGCGCACGCGCACTTCGAGCTGGTGCTCGCCGCCGCCGCTGATCACGCCACGCAAGGGTGTCACGTCGCCGTAGTCTCGGCCGACAGCCAGGCGCACATGGCCGGCGGCCGGGACGACGTTGTTGGTCGGGTCGAGTTCGAGCCAGCGCGCGGGGCGGCCGTCGGCCATCGGGCACCACACTTCGGCCCAGGCGTGCGATGCATCGGCGCCCAACCACGGTGCGCCCGAAGCACCACCATCGGGCGGCATGGTCAGCAGGTAGCCGCTGACATAGCGCGCGGCCAGACCCATCCCGCGCAAGGCGCCGATCAGCAGGTGGGCGAAGTCCTGACAGACGCCTTCGCGACGCGCCAGGGCTTCGGCCAGCGGCGTATCGACGTCGGTGCTGGCGCTGCAATAGCGGAAATCGGCATGCATGCGCGCCATCAGATCGAGACCGACCCAGGCCACCGAGCGTCCGGGCGTGAAAGCCGGGGCGGCCCAGTCGCGCAACGCCGGCAGCAGCGGCACGAACGACGACGCATGAACGAACTCGTTGGCGGGCGCCCAGGCGCGGCCGGCCGCATAGCGCAGTTGCCCGCGCGCGTCTTCCCAGGACAGGCTGGCATCGGCGTCGATCAGCGCCGGGGGTGTCACGCGCACGCGGCTGCGCGCGCGCACCTCGAGCTCGCGGTGCGGCAGGCTGACGGTGAAGCAGGTGCGGTGGTTGCCCAACCAATCGGTGCTGCTGGCCCGATGGGTGGGCTGCGGCAGCACCTGCATCGCAAACGACTCGTTGGCCTGCATGTCGCATTCGCGCGGCCGCAGGTGTGCCAGGTGATGCGCCAATTCCACCGGCGCCGCGTAGCGATAGACGGTGACATGCTCGACCTCGAGCAGCGAGGCCGTGGGCGGTGCTTGAAGAGCGTTGTCGAGCATCAGACGCTTTGGTTGGCATCGACCTCGGCATGCGTGAAATAGCGCTGCCCGATGAGATCGGACAGCTGCGCGGCCGAGGCGCCAAGCTGCCCCGCCAGCGCAGCCACGCGCTGCTGCGTCGCCATGTCACTGTTGCCGCGCAAATCCTCGAGCGCGAGGCCGGCGCCTTGTGCAGGACACAGCGCGAGCATCTCTTCGCGCCAGCCCGCAGGCCCCGGCAGCTTGCCGATCTCGGTGCGCAGGCGGCGCAGCGTGCCGGCGAAGGAGCGCGGGTTGGTGTCATCGAGCACCAGCAGATCGACCAGCGCCAGCAGGTCTTCGTGGCGCTGGTAGCGGGCGCGGAAGGTGATGCCGCTGTCGAACAGGTCGAGCAGCAGCGCCGTGGCCACCGCCGAGCCGCCGCGGCCATCGATGACGCCAATCAGTTCCTGCATGGCCCGTGACATGCCGGCGAGGCGCTCGAGCAGGCGGCCCACGGACAGCAGTCGCCAACCATGGTCGCGCGTCATGCGGTCGGTCTGCGCGCCGGTGACCGCTGCCAGTTGCAGCGCCAGGCGTTGCAGCGTCGGCAGCGCTTGCGCGGTGCTCGGCAGCGCCGCGCCCAGGCTGTCGAAGTGGGCCTGCCACTCGTCGCCCATGCGCCGCACCAGGCCCCACTGCTCGGGCGAGAGGCGGTCGCGCAGCGCGCCGGCAGCGCGCGCCATGGCGTCGAGGTTCACGCCGATGGCACCGCTGGCACGGTCGTGCAAGGCAGCGAGCAGGCTGCGCTCGAAGACCGCCGGCGAGCGCTCGGCGCCCGGCGTGCCGGCGCTGACCAGGCCGGTGAAGGTGGTCAGCGCCGACAACGCGGCCCACAGGGGTTGCGGCACGGTTTCGTCGCCGTCGATCAGCGCCAGCGCCGCGCGCGCCAGGCGCACGGCCTGCTCGCTGCGCTCGGTGTAGCGGCCGAGCCAGAACAGGTTCTCCCCGGTGCGGCTGGCCACCGGCGCGCGGCGCTCGGCCAGATCGTCGATCGACAGCCGCTGCGGCAGCATCGAAAAACCGTCGACAGTGCCGTTGGCCACGACCCAGGTGTCCAGGCTGGTGCCGCCCTGCTGCATCGACACCGACAGCGGCGCGCGCGTGGCCACGCGCGTCAGCCCGCCCGGCAGCACGTACCAGCGCTCGGCACTGTCGGCGATGGCATAGACACGCAGCATCGCCGGCCGCGCCGGCCAGAGTGCCATCGGGCAACGGCAGTGCGGCACGCGACGGCGCCATGTGGCCCTGCACGGAAAAGGCATCGGGGTCGCCTTCGATGCGCGCTTGCAGCGCCGCCACATCGTGCGCCGACATGCGCAGCGCACCGTCGCGCTGGCCGGAGAACGCCGCGCGCAGCACACGCCCCGGCAGTTCGCCACGCACCGCCTGCCACGCCGCCGCCTCGCCGCACCACCACGTCGGCAGCGACGGCAGCGCCAGGTCCTGGCCGAGCAGCGCCTGGCTGATGGCGGGCAGGAAACCCTGCACTGCACTCGATTCGAGAAAACCGCTGCCCAGCGCGTTGGCGATCACCACGTTGCCCGCACGCGCAACCTGCACCAGGCCGGCCACGCCGAGGGCCGAGTCGGGACGCAGTTCGAGCGGATCGCAATAGTCGTCGTCGAGGCGGCGGATCACGCCATGCACCGGCTCCAGGCCCTCGACCGTGCGCAGGAACAGGCGGTCACCGCGCGCTGTGAGATCGGCACCCTCGACCAGCGACAGGCCGAGGTAGCGCGCGAGATACGCATGTTCGAAATAGGTTTCGCTGTACGGGCCGGGCGTGAGCAAGGCAATGCGCGGCAGGTGGCCATCACCCAGGCGCACCGCAACGTCCGCGGCCTGCTGCTGCACGGTGTCGAGCAGGCGGCGGTAGCTGCTGGCGATGTGCTGCACGCGCAGCTCGCGAAAGGCCTCCGGGTACAGGCGCGAAACGATCAGCCGGTTGTGCAGCACATAGCCCAGGCCCGAAGGCGACTGCGTGCGCTGCGAGATCACCCACCAGCGGCCATCGACGCCGCGGGCGACGTCGAAAGCGGCGATGTGCAGGTGCATGCCACCGGCCGGCGTGATGCCATGCACCGGCCGCAGGTAGCCGCTGTGCCGAAAGACCAGCGCCGGCGGCAACAGTGCGTCGTGCAGCAGCCGCTGCGGCCCGTAGAGATCGCCCAGCATGCGCGACAGCAGCTGAGCGCGCTGGATGACGCCGCGCTCGATCTGCGCCCAGTCGGCCGCCTCGATGATCAGCGGCAGCGCTTCGAGCGACCAGGCGCGCGCCGACACGCCCGCCGCCGCCTGCTCATGCAGGTTGTGGGTGACGCCGTCAACGCGGATCTGCTGCGCGATCGCAACACGATGGCGGGCGAAGGTGGCGGCCGCGTCGTCGTGCAGCGCCGGTGTGGCCGCGATGAAGCGTTGCCACGTCGGCCGCAGCGCGCCCCCAGGCCCGCGCAATTCGTCCCAACAGGGATCGCCCAGTTCCTGCGGCGCGAAGGCGAATGCCGGCGCGGCAGGCGTGGGCATGGGCAGGCTGGACAAGGCGCGGGCTCGGGTCGTGTGGGTGTGAAGCTGCCGACGTTAGCCGAGCCGCAGGTCGAGGGTGAACGGGAATTCCCGGCTCGGCGTCGCGCTGCCCACCACCATGCGCCCGGGCGTGTGACCGAGAGACTCGAAGCGCGCCAGGCGCCGGCTCTCGGCCTCGTAGGCGTTGACCGGCAAGGTGGCTTCGTTGCGGCCGCCCGGATGCTCGACGTGATAGCGGCAGCCGCCGAGCGAGCGTTCGCTCCAGCGGTCGACGACATCGAAAGTGAGCGGCGCATGCACGCCGATCGTCGGGTGCAGCGCCGACGGTGGCTGCCACGCGCGATAACGCACGCCGCAGACGAACTCGCCGATGCGGCCCGTGGGCTGCATCGGCAATGCTCGGCCGTTGACGGTGATGGCGTGGCGGTTGCCGTTCAAGCCAGTGGCCTTGACTTCGAGCCGTTCGAGCGAAGCATCGACAAAACGCGCCGTGCCGCCGGATGTGTTTTCCTCGCCGAGCACGTTCCAGGGTTCGAGCGCGCTGCGCAGCGCGACCTCGATGCCTTCGACCTTGACCTCGCCGATGCGCGGAAAGCGGAACTCGAAATGCGGTGCGAACCACTCGCGATCGAAGGCAAATCCGGCGCGCTGCAAATCGGCGATGACATCGTCGAAGTCCATGCGCACGAAGCTCGGCAGCAGGAAGCGGTCGTGCACGCCGGTGCCCCAGCGGGTCAGGCGGGTGTCGCCGCCGCCGCGGTACGGGGTGCGCCAGCACCAGGCCACCAGCGCCCGCATCAACAACTGCTGCGCCAGGCTCATGCGGGCGTGCGGCGGCATCTCGAAGGCGCGCAGTTCGAGCAGGCCCAGGCGGCCGGTGGCGCTGTCGGGGGAGTAGAGCTTGTCGATGCAGAACTCGGCGCGGTGGGTGTTGCCGCTGGCATCGATCAGCAGATGGCGCAGTGTGCGGTCGATCAGCCACGGCGCAACCGTGTTGTGCAGGCTCAGTTGCCGCTCGATTTCCTTGAGCGCGATCTCGACTTCATAGACCTGGTCGTTGCGCGCTTCGTCGAAGCGCGGGTGCTGGCTGGTCGGGCCGATGAACTGGCCCGAGAACAGATACGACAGGCACGGGTGGTTGTGCCAGTAGGTCAGCAGGCTGGCCAGCAAATCGGGCCGGCGCAGGAACGGGCTGTCGGCCGGCGTGGCACCACCGAGCACGAAGTGGTTGCCGCCGCCGGTGCCGCTGTGGTGGCCATCGACCATGAACTTCTCTGCGGCCAGCCGCGTCTGGTGCGCCGCTTCGTAGAGGAACTCGGTGTGATCGACAAGCTCGCGCCAGTTGTGCGCAGGATGGATGTTGACCTCGATCACGCCCGGGTCGGGCGTGACGGCCAGCGTCTTCAGCCGCGGGTCGCGCGGCGGCGGGTAGCCTTCGAGCACGACCGGCATCGCCAGCTCGGCCGCGGTGGCCTCGATGGCCACCAGCAGTTCGAGGTAGTCGTCGAGCTCGGCCAACGGCGGCATGAAGACGTAGAGCAGGCCGCGCTTGTCTTTGGCGGCAAGCTCGGCCTTGGGCCCGTTGGCGCGGTTCGGGTCGCGCACCTCGACGCACAGCGCCGTGCGGATGACGCTGGCGTCGCTGATGAAGCGTTTCATCGGCGCCGGGCTCCCCACCGCAGCGGGCCCGACGGCCGAGGAACTGCCGGCGCTCTCGGCCTGCGTGGAAGTCGTCGGCGTGCGGACGTTGGCGAACTGCTGGCGCAACTGCGCATGCGCGGTCAGCGGCGCCCGCGGCGCGAACGGGTCCTGCTCGAACAGGTACGGATAGTCGCTCTCGCGCACCCACGGCAGCGCGTCCAGCGGCAAGCGCCAGCCCATCGGCGAATCGCCGGGCATCAGGTGCAAACGGTCGTCGCGCACCTTCCACGCCCCACTGACCCAGCGCGGGCCGGCGAGCGACTCGGCACGCGCGAGCGGCAGGAAATAGCCGACGACATGCTTCAAACCCTGATCGAAGACACGCTTCAAGCGCGCGCGCTCCATCTCGTCGTCCAGCCGCGAGTCGAAGGGATCGACGTTGATCGGCAGCTTGCGTTCGCGCCAGAGGTAGTAATAGACGTCCTCGAACGCCGGCTGGGCGTGGCTGGCGGTCACACCGAGCCGGGCTGTGAGCGCGTGCATGAAGCGCTGCGCGTCTTCGCTGGTGTGGCGACGCGGCGTGCGCTCGTCGGCAAAGAGCGAGGTGTCGCTCCAGCAAGGCTGGCCATCGGCGCGCCAGGCCACGGTGAGGGCCCAGCGCGGGAGTTGCTCGCCGGGATACCACTTGCCCTGGCCGAAATGCAGGAAACCGCCGGCGCCGTAGCGCTCGCGCAGCTTCAGGGTCAGGCCCTGCGCGAGGCCGCGCTTGGTCGGTCCGAGCGCGTCGGTGTTCCACTCGGCGCCCTCGCGGTCATCGATGGAGACGAAGGTCGGCTCGCCGCCCATGGTCAGACGCACGTCATCGGCGACCAGTTGCCGGTCCACCTGATCGCCCAGCGTGGCGATGGCGCGCCATTGATCGTCGCTGTAAGGCTGCGTGACGCGCGGCGATTCCTGGATCCGCGTCACCGCCATGAGGTGCTCGAACTCGACCTTGCTGTCGTCGACCGCACCGCTGACCGGCGCGGCGCTGCCGGGCTCGGGCGTGCAGGCCACCGGGATGTGGCCCTCGCCGGCCATCAGGCCCGAGGTGGGGTCGAGACCGATCCAGCCGGCGCCGGGCAGATAGACCTCGCACCACGCGTGCAGGTCGGTGAAGTCGCGTTCGGCGCCCGACGGGCCGTCGAGCGCCTTGACGTCGGGCTTCAACTGGATCAGGTAGCCGGAGACGAAGCGCGCCGCCAGGCCGAGGTGGCGCAGCAGCTGCACCATCAGCCAGCCGGTGTCGCGGCACGAACCGCTGCCGTTGGCCAGCGTGACCTCGGGCGTCTGCACGCCCGGCTCCATGCGGATCAGGTAGCTGATGTCGCGCTGCAGGCGCTGGTTCAAGCCGACCAGAAAGTCGATCGTGCGCAGCGGCTTGCGGTCGATGCTGGCCAGCAGCGCCGCAAAGCGCGGCGTGGCCTCGTCCTTGACCAGGTAAGGCGCCAGGTCGCGCAGCGCGTCCGGCGCATAGCTGAACGGAAATGTCTCCGCCTCCGGCTCGAGGAAGAAGTCGAACGGGTTGTAGACCGCCATCTCGGCCACCAGATCGACGCTGACCTTGAAGCTCGTCGTCTTTTCTGGGAAGACCAGCCGCGCCAGGTAGTTGCCGAACGGGTCCTGCTGCCAGTTGATGAAGTGCTCGGACGGCTCGATGCGCAGCGAGTAGGCCAGGATCGGCGTGCGGCAGTGCGGCGCCGGGCGCAGGCGCACCACCTGCGGCGACAGCGCCACGTGGCGGTCGTAGATGTAGTGGGTGACGTGGGTCAGCGCGACGTGGATGGCCAAGAGGCAGTCTCCGTGAGGGTGTTGTCGCCCCCGTTGGGAGCAACTTCCAGGCCATGATGCCAGTAACGGCGCGAACGCTGGCGCTCGCAAATGCCAATAAGGCCGGCGGCGCCGTCACTCGACGTGCTCCAGGCGCCGCAGCCCACGGTGTTGAACAAGAGGACGCTGCGCTCGCCATAGCGCGCCGCGACGTCGGCCGCCGGGTGTCCGTAGCGGTTGCGGTAGCCGGCCTGGACCAGGGCCACGCGCGGTGCCACGGCATCGAGGAAGGCCGGCGAGGAGGAGGTCTTGCTACCGTGGTGGGGCACCAACAGCACCGCGCTTTTCAAGGCGTCAGGCTGCTCGCGCACCAGGCGCGCCTCCTGCTCGGCTTCCAGGTCACCGGTCAAAAGCAGGCGCTGGCCTTGCGCGTCGGTAACGGCGAGCACACAACTCATCGTGTTGGATTTGGCATCCATGCGCGCGTAGTCTTCGAGCTTGGGGTGCAGGACCTCGAAGCGCACGCCGTCCCAGTGCCACGACTGACCGGCCTCGCAACGGCGGTGCGCGCGGGCCGATGCGCGCAGCGGGTGCGAGGCTTCGATCGACGATGACAGCGCAGGCACGTCGAACGCCGCCATCACCGCAGCGGCGCCGCCGACATGGTCGCTGTCGCGGTGGCTGAGCATCAGCAGGTCCAACCGCTGCACGCCGAACGCCCGCAGCAGCGGCACCAGCACGCGCGAGCCGGCGTCGCTGTCGGGCGAATACTGCGCGCCGGCGTCGTGCAGCAGCGCATGGGCTCGCGTGCGCACGAGGATCGCGCTGCCCTGCCCAACGTCGGCCACCGTGACCTGCATCGCGCCTTCGGCCGGACGTTCGACAGGCGGCACGAACAGCGGCAGCATCAGCGGCAGCGCCAACGCACGCAGGGCCCAGGGCAGGCGCATCACCAGCAGCGCCGCGCCGAGCAACGCCGCCACCTGCATCCACCACGGCGCCGCAGCGGCCGTCCACACCGCAGCCGGCAGCGTCGCCAGGCCCTGCAGAAACTTCGTCAGGCCTTGCACGCCGACGGCGGCAAGCGACCACAGCGGCGGCAGCAGCACGCCGGCCAATGCGAGCGGCGTGATGACGAAGGTGATCAGCGGAATGGCCACCAGGTTGGCGGCAAAGCCGATCAGCGACACCTGTTGAAAGAACACCAGGGTCAACGGCGCCAGGCCGATCGTGGCCACCGCTTGCGTGCGCAAGCCGCTGCGCAGCGTGCGCCAGATCACATGGCCGCGCGGCTCGGCCTCCTCCACCGGCGTCGCCACGATCAACAAGCCGACGGCGGCGAACGACAGCCAGAAGCCTGGTTGCAGCAAGGCCCACGGATCGATCGCCGCGACGACGGCGGCCACCACGAGCAGCACCAGCGGCCACGGCCAGCGCAAGCCGAGCTGCGCCAGCAGCGCGGCACTGGCCAGCATCCACACCGTGCGCTGCGCCGGCACGCCCCAGCCCGACAACAGCGCATACGCCGTGGCCGCCAACAAGCCGCCCCAGCGTGCCGCCGCGGCGGCCGGCAGCCACAACACAGCGCGCGCGCTGGTGCGCCACAGGCGCCCGATCAAGGCTGCGGCGAGCCAGGCGAACATCGTCACGTGCAGACCGCTGATGCTGACCAGGTGCGCAACGCCGGTGATGCGAAAGACGTCCCAGTCGGCGCGCTCGATGGCGGCCTGGTCGCCAACCGCGAGCGCAGTGAGCACGCCAGCGGCGCGTGCGTCGGGCACGCGCGCTTCGATCGCGTCACGCACCCGCTGGCGCAGGCGTTCGATCGGCGCACCGGCGCTGGCACCCAGCAGCTGCGCCGACTCGCGCCCGGTCGCGCGCACCGCGCCGCTGGCGCGCAGACCCTGCTCGAACATCCACAACTCGTGGTCGAAACCATGCGGGTTCAAGCTGCCATGCGGCTGCTTCAGACGAACAACGAAACGCCAGCGCTGGCCGGCGGCGAGTTGCTCGTAGGGAGCGAGCATCAGCACTTCCTCCTGCCAGCCGCCGTACCAGCCGAGCACGATGCGCGAGGGCACGCGCGCCGCCTGGCCCTGCAGCGTCGCGCTCTCGACGTCGAAGACGAAGCGCACGCCCTCCGGCAAGCGCCGCGGCAGTTGCGCCACGACACCGGTGACGATCAGGTCGCGGCCTTCGAGCGCGGCTGGCAAGGCATCGGACAATCGCGCGTGCGCACGCAGCCCGGTGCCTGCGAACGAAAGTGCGGCCAGGCCAATCAGCGCTGCGCTCCAATGCCAGCGCCACGCCGACGCGAACGCCAACAGCGCAAAGGCCAACAGCCCCGCATACGCGCTGCCAGACCACAACACGGGCTGCTGCAACTGCAGCGCCGCACCGGCGATCAACGCCAGCGCGCACGCCGCCAGACGCAGCCCTGTGTTGCCTCCTCCCGCCATCAGCCGAGTGTAGGATCGCAGGTCACTTGCACGCTCCACCACCATGACGACACCCGCCGCCCGACTCCAAGCCCTCGGCATCGCCCTGCCTCCGCTGTCCGTGCCCGCTGCGGCCTACGTGCCGTTCGTGCGCACGGGCTCGCTGGTCTTCCTCTCCGGCCACATTGCAAAGAAGGACGGCAAGCCCTGGGTGGGCCAGCTCGGCCTGACGATGGGCACGGAAGAAGGGCAGGCCGCGGCGCGCGCGATCGCGATCGATCTGATGGGCACGCTGCAGGCGGCGGTCGGCGACCTCGCCAAAGTCAAACGCATCGTCAAGGTGATGAGCCTGGTCAACAGCACACCCACCTTCACCGAACAGCACCTCGTCACCAACGGCTGCTCGCAACTGCTCGGCGAGGTCTTCGGGAACGAAGCCGGCGCGCATGCGCGCAGCGCGTTCGGCGTGGCGCAGATCCCGTTCGGGGCTTGCGTGGAGATCGAGCTGATCGCCGAAGTGGCGTGACGGTGCGTACAGGCGGGTTGCTGGCGATCGCAGCGCTGGCCTTCGGCGCTGTCGGCGCAGCGCTGGTCACGCAGCACGCATTCGGCATGGAACCCTGCCCGTGGTGCGTGCTGCAGCGACTGATCTTCGTCGTCATTGGCCTGGTCGCGTTGCTCGGCCTGGCCTGGCGGACGGCGCTCGGCCAGCGTGCGGTTCTGTTCGTGTTGCTGTTGCTGTGCAGCGGCGGCATCGCCGCGGCGCTGTGGCAGCACCTCGTCGCCAAGGCCAGCGCGTCCTGCAACCTGACGCTGGCCGACCGCATCGTGTCCGGGCTGCGTCTCGATGCGCTGCTGCCCGACGTGTTCCAGGCCACCGCCAGCTGCGCCGACGCCGCCGTCGATCTGGCCGGCGTGCCTTACGAGTTCTGGAGCCTGGCGCTGTTCGTCGCCATCGAGGCGGCGGCGCTGTGGCTGCTGGTGCGCGGCCGCTCGGCGGCTCGCTGAAGCGCCAGCTTCACGCAGCTTTACGAAGCGGCAACGCCGGCGCGGTGCGCGGCGCCAGAGGCCACCGCGTTGTCAGCGCACGGCCCTCCTTCTTCCGGGCCGCATGGAGCTTCGATGAGCAAGACCCGAGTCGCGATCCCTGCCGCCCTGGCCCTGGTTGCCGCACTGGGCGCGGGCGTGGCCCACGCCCGCGATGCCGATGTGCAATGGTCCGTCACGATCGGCTCGCCGGCGTATGGTCGCCCGCAGCCGGTCTACACCGTGCCGGTGCCGATGCCGGTGTACCGCCAACCCGCGCCGGTGGTTCACCAGCGGCCTGTGTACTCGGCGGTGCGCTACCAGCAACCGACGCGTTGGGACCGCGACGGCGATGGCATCCCGAACCGCCATGACCGCCTCTACAACCCGCGCTGGGACGTCGATGGCGATGGCATCCCCAACCGCCACGACCGGAACGACAGGTCGCGCGGGGACCACGATCGCGACGGTGTACCGAACCGCCACGACCGCTTCGACAACGACCCCTGGCGGCGCTAGCTGAAGGCCAGGCGCTGCGCGATCACGAGATCGTTCCAGCGCTTGGCCTCGGTACCCATGAAGGCCTCGAAGTCGGCCGGGCTCGACCCGACCCACTCGAGGCCTTGTTGTGCCAGCGTGGTCTTCACCGCCGCTTGAGACAACGCCTGCGTCACCGCCTCGTGCAGCGCCTGCTGCCGCTGCGCACCGATGCGCGCCGGCGCCAAGGCGCCGATCCAGGTCGAGACATCGAAGTCCCTGACGCCGCCCTCTTGCAGCGTCGGCAATTCGGGGGCCACCGAGTAGCGCTTGGCCGACGTGACACCGAGCGCCTTGACGCGCCCGCTCTTGACGTGCGGGCCGATCGCCACCCACGAGCCCATGAAGAGCTGCACCTCGTCGTTCATCACCGCCTGCAGCGCCGGCACGCCGCCGCGGTAGGGGATGTGAACGATGTGCGTGCCGGTGCGCATCTTGAACAGTTCGGCGGCGAGGTGATTGAGCGTGCCCAGTCCGGCCGACGAAACGTTGAGCGCGCCCGGCTTGCTCTTCGCCAGCGCGATGAAGTCCTGCAGCGAGTTCACCGGCAACGACGCCGGCACGGCGAACACCAACGGAAAGCTCAGCAGCCGTGAAATCGGCGTGAAGTCCTTCAGCGCGTAGCCGAGGTTCGGATAGACCAGCGGGTTGGTGACATGCGAGTCGAAGACCAGCATCAACGTGTTCTCGTCGCCGGCGAGGCGGGCCACGCTGGCAGCCGCAATCGAGCCGGATGCACCGGGCTTGTTCTCGATGACGACGTTCTGCTTCAGCGTCTTGGGCAGGTGCTCGCCGAGCAGACGCGCCGTCAGATCGACCGAACCGCCCGGCGGCACCGGCACCACCAGGTTCAGGTTCGCAGGCGTTTGTGCCCTCGCCCCTCCCGCAAACGCCGCCGCGCCAGCCCACCCTAACCAATGCCTGCGATCCATCGAAGTGCCTCCTGTGTCGGGCGCGAGTGTGCCTCAGGCGTGTGACAGGATTGAGTAGGGTGGATGGCGTTCAACGCAAAGAAGCGTTGAGCTTGGTGAGCACGCCCGCACCCGGGCACAGCGCCTTCTCGCCCAGCTTGTTGAGCGGCGTCGCGCTGGTGTTGAGCGCCTGATGCAGGTCGGTCGCGCCGGGTTCGAGGTAGATCAAGCCCGTCGCCACCTCGCCCTGCGCGGCGAGGCCCTGCACCAGGTTCATCGCCGCCAGCCGGTTCGTCGGATCGTGATCGGCGCGCAGCTTGCGCAGCCGCATCACGCTGCCGTCGGGTTGCGGCAGATCGATCGCTTCGCCGGGCGCCGGCGAGGCCTCGCGCGGCGCGGCGAGATCGATGAAGTCGATGCGCGCCACGGCCTCGTTGTGCTGACGCACGTAGTCGTAGCTCTTGGTGCTGCCCTCGTGGTTGTTGAAGGCCACGCACGGGCTGACGACGTCGATGAAGGCCGCGCCCGAATGGCGGATCGCGCCTTCGATGATCGGCACCAGCTGGTCCTTGTCGCCCGAAAAGCCGCGCGCGACATAGGTGGCGCCGAGCTGCAGCGCCAGCGCCACCAGGTCGATCGGGTTGTCGTTGTTGGCCACGCCCTTCTTGCTCTTGCTGCCGCGGTCGGCGGTGGCCGAGAACTGGCCTTTCGTGAGGCCGTAGACGCCGTTGTTCTCGACGATGTAGACCATGCGCACGCCGCGCCGCATGGCATGCGCGAACTGGCCCAGGCCGATCGAGGCCGAGTCGCCATCGCCCGAGACGCCGAGGTAGAGCAGCTCGCGGTTGGCGAGGTTGGCCCCGGTCAACACGCTCGGCATGCGGCCGTGCACGGTGTTGAAGCCGTGGCTCGCGCCGAGAAAGTAGTCGGGCGTCTTCGAAGAGCAGCCGATGCCCGACAGCTTGGCCACGCGGTGCGGCTCGATGTCCATCTGCCAGCAGGCCTGCACGATGGCCGCGCTGATGCTGTCGTGACCGCAGCCGGCGCACAGTGTGCTGATCTTGCCTTCGTAGTCGCGCCGCGTGTAGCCGACCTTGTTCTTTTCAAGCGTCGGGTGGTGCAGCCTGGGCTTGGCGAGGTAGGTCATCTCACGGACTCCCTGAAAGCCGGCCGCGGCTCGATGATCTCCGCATGCACATGCTTGGTGATGGCGTTGGCGATGAAGCGCGCGGTGATCGGCGTGCCGTCGTAGTGCAGCACCGGGATCAGCTTCATCGGGTCGATGTTCAGCTCGCTCATCAGCAGCGTGCGCATCTGGCCGTCGCGGTTCTGCTCGACGATGAAGACTTCTTCATGCGCGTCGATGAACTCGCTCACCTCGTCGGGGAACGGAAACGCACGCAGCCGCATCGAGTCGAGCGGGATGCCGCCGCCGATCAGCAGGTCGATCGCCTCGTCCATCGACGGCGCCGTCGAGCCGAAGTAGATCGCGCCCAGGCGCGTTTTGCGCGGTGCCTTGTGCAGCACCGGCGCTGGCACCAGCGAGCGCGCGGTGTCGAACTTCTGCAGCAGGCGTTTGACGTTGTAGACGTAGTCGGGCCCGGCCTCGGAGTAGCGCGCGTACGGGTCGCGCGTGGTGCCGCGCGTGAAGTAGGCGCCCTTGCTCTCGTGCGTGGCCGGCAGCGTGCGCCAGGGGATGCCGTCGCCGTCGACATCCTTGTAGCGCGCGAACTCCTTGCCCATCTCGAGATCGGCCTCGCTCATCACCTTGCCGCGGTCGTAGCGGCGGTCGTCCTTCCACTCGAAGGGTTCGCACAGGCGCTGGTTCATGCCGATGTCGAGGTCGGTCATCAGGAACACCGGCGTCTGCAGGCGGTCGGCGAGGTCGAGCGCGAGCGCGGCAAAGTCGAAGCATTCCTTCGGGTCTTCGGGCAGCAGCAGCACGTGCTTGGTGTCGCCGTGCGAAGCATAGGCACACGACAGCAGATCGGCCTGCTGCGTGCGCGTGGGCATGCCGGTGGACGGCCCGCCGCGCTGCACGTTGATGATCGTCACCGGGATCTCGGCAAAGTACGCCAGGCCGATGAACTCGGTCATCAGGCTGACACCGGGGCCTGAGGTGGCGGTAAAGGCGCGCGCGCCATTCCAGCCGGCGCCGGTGACCATGCCGATCGAGGCGATCTCGTCTTCGGCCTGCACGATGGCGTAGTTCGCCGCGCCCGTTGTGGGATCGTGGCGGAACTTCTTGCAGTAGCCGGCAAACGCTTCGGCCACCGACGAGCTGGGCGTGATCGGGTACCAGGCGCAGACCGTGGCGCCGCCGTAGACGCAGCCGAGCGCGGTGGCCGCGTTGCCGTCGATGAAGATGCGCTGGCCCACGCGGTCGCGCCGCTGCACCTGCAGCTCGACCGGCTGCTTGGCCAGGTGCTCGCGCGCAAAGTCGATGCCCAGGTGCAGCGCCTGCACGTTGGAAGCGAGCAGCTTCTCCTTGCCCTTGTACTGCTCCGTGAACAGCGTCTCGATGACCGCCGGCTCGATGCCCATCAACTGCGCCAGCGCGCCCACGTAGAGGATGTTCTTGAACAGCTGGCGCTGCCGCGGATCGCTGTAGGTGGCATTGCAGATCGCCGTCATCGGCATGCCGATGTTGTGGATGTCGGAGCGGAACGCGCTCTCGGGCATCGGCTTGGTGCTGTCGTAGAACAGATAACCGCCGGGCTCCACCTCGCGCGTGTCGGCGTCCCAGGTCTGCGGGTTCATCGCCACCACCAGATCGATGCCGGCGCGCCTTCCCAACCAGCCGCGTTCGGACACACGCACTTCGTACCAGGTCGGCAGGCCCTGGATGTTGCTCGGAAAGATGTTGCGCGGGCTCACCGGCACGCCCATGCGCAGGATGGCTTTCGCAAACAATTCGTTCGCGCTGGCCGAGCCCGAGCCGTTGACGTTGGCAAACTTGACGACGAAGTCGTTGATGGCTTCGAGGCGTTTCAATTCATCCTCTCTTTCTGATCAAGCGTTTCTGCGGGCGCGGCGGAGGGTATGCCGGGCGGGCTCATGCTGGGGTACCAGAAATCGCCCGCCCGGCATACCCCCCGCCGCGCTGCACCGGTATTCGGATTCGGGGCGTTCAATACCAGCACGGCTCCAGGCCCGAGGACGGCGCGGCGCCGGTGCGATTTCTGGTACTCCAGCATGAGCGCCGGCGCCGCGCCGTCCTCGGGCCCCGCGAGAAGTCACAACAAAGGCATTCACTTCTGCGCCGCTTCCATGGCAACGAGAAGCGTCCGGGACTCGGGCCCCGCATGCGCCATCGTCACCAAGAATTTCTGCATGTCCCACGCCCCCGTCGGGCAACGCTCTGCGCACAGGCCGCAGTGCAGGCACACGTCTTCGTCCTTGACCATCAGGCGCGCCGTCTTCAGCGGCCCGCTTACATAGAGGTCTTGCGTCGCGTTGCGCGCCGGTGCTTTGAGGCGCGTGCGCAAGTCGGCTTCATCGCCGGCGTCTGTGAACGTGATGCAGTCCATCGGGCAGATGTCGACGCAAGCGTCGCACTCGATGCACAGCTTGTCGGCGAACACGGTCTGCACATCGCAATTGAGGCAGCGCTGCGTTTCCTTGAAGGCAGTGGCGGCGTCGAAGCCGATCTCAGCCTCGACCTTGATGCTCTTCAGTGCCTCTTCGGCCTTCATCCAGCGCGTCTTGTGGCGCAGGTCGCCGCTGATGGCGTTGTCGTAGCTCCACTCGTGGATGCCCATCTTCTGCGACAGCACATTGACATGCACGGGAGGGCGCTGCGACATGTCGCCGCCGCGCAGCAGCGCATCGATCGACAGCGCGAGCTCGTGGCCGTGCGCCACCGCGGTGATGATGTTCTTGGGGCCGAAGGCCGCATCGCCGCCGAAGAAAACCTTGTCGTGCGTCGAGCGCATGGTGACAGCGTCGAGTTGCGGCAGGCCGTTGTCATTGAACTGGATGCCGATGTCGCGCTCGATCCACGGGAACGCGTTCTCCTGGCCGATCGCCACCAGCACCTCGTCGCATTCGATGAACACGTCGGGCGCGCCGGTGGGCTTCAAGGTGCGCTTGCCCTTGCTGTCGTACACCGACTCGACGATCTGGAAAGTCATGCCCTTGATCGCGCCGTTCTCATGCACCACCGATCGCGGCACATGGCACGGCAGGATCGGGATGCCTTCATGCATCGCGTCCTCCTTCTCCCAGGGCGAGGCCTTCATGTCCTCGAAGGTCGAGCGCACGACCACCTTCACGCTGTCGGCGCCCAGGCGCCGCGCCGAGCGGCAGCAGTCCATCGCGGTGTTGCCGCCACCGAGCACGATCACGCGCTTGCCGACCTGTGTCACATGGCCGAAGTAGACCGATGCCAGCCAGTCGAGGCCGAGATGAATCTTTGCCGCGGCTTCGGTGCGGCCCGGCACATCGAGATCGCGTCCGCGCGGCGCGCCGCTGCCGACCACGATCGCGTCATAGTCCTCGGCCAGCAGCGCCTTCATCGACTCGATGCGCTGCCCGCCGATGAACTGCACGTTGTCGCGCAGGATGTAGCCCACCTCCTCGTCGATCACGCTCTCGGGCAGCCGAAAGCGCGGCACCTGCGTGCGCATGAAGCCGCCGGCCTTGGGATCGGCGTCGAACACGGTGACGTCGTAGCCGAGCGGCGCCAAATCGCGTGCCACCGTCAGTGACGACGGGCCGGCGCCGACGCAGGCGATGCGCTTGCCGTTCCGGGGCCGCGCCTGCGGCAGTCGCGCCGAGATGTCTTCCTTGTGGTCGGCCGCCACGCGCTTGAGCCTGCAAATAGCCACCGGCTCAGGTTTCTCGGCATTCGCTTCCTCGACCCGGCCCCTACGGCACGCCGGCTCACAAGGCCGATCGCAGGTGCGCCCGAGAATGCCCGGGAACACGTTCGACACCCAGTTGACCATGTAGGCATCGCCGTAGCGGCCCTGCGCGATCAGGCGGATGTATTCCGGGACAGGCGTGTGGGCCGGGCAGGCCCATTGGCAATCGACAACCTTGTGGAAGTAGTCCGCGCCGGCGGATGCGGTGGGCTGAAGCAAAGTCGCGGTCTCCTGGCGGAGACGAGCGCCCCGCTCGAACCGCAGTCTAGGCCGATGCCGATAGGCTGCGTAGCGGGCAAGCCATTAGAGCCTGTTCACGCTGTCAGAACGGGTAGTGGCGCTCGCCCGTCTGCACCGTGATCCAACGCAGCTCGGTGAACTCCGCGATGCCGGCCTTGCCGCCGAAGCGGCCCATGCCGCTGCCCTTGACGCCGCCGAACGGCATCTGCGCCTCGTCGTGCACAGTGGGGCCGTTGACGTGGCAGATGCCCGATTCGATGCGCTGCGCCACCGTGATCGCGCGGGCAGTGTCCTTGCCGAAGACAGCCGCCGACAAGCCGTACTCGTTGTCGTTGGCGCAGTCCACCGCGGCATCGACACCGCTGACGCGCACGATGCACTTCACCGGGCCGAAGGTTTCCTCGCGGTAGATGCGCATCTTCGGCGTCACGTGGTCGAGCACCGTCGCCGGCATCAGCGTCGAGTCGGCCTTGCCGCCGCACAGCAGCTTGGCCCCTTTGGCCAGCGCGTCGTCGATCAGCGCGTTGCAGTGTTCGACCGTGCCCATGCCGATCACCGAGCCGAGCACCACCGGCTCGGGCTTGCGCGGGTCACCGAGCGGCAGCGCCTTGGCCTTCTTGACGAACCGGGCCACGAAGTCGTCGGCGATCTTCGCATCCACGACGATGCGCTCGGTGCTCATGCAGATCTGGCCGCTGTTGGCGAAGGCGCCGAAAGCCGCCGCATTCACGGCCGCATCCAGGTCGGCGTCGTCGAGCACCACCAGCGGCGCCTTGCCGCCGAGCTCCAGCACCACGGGCTTGAGGTACTTGGCGCAGGTCAGCGCGATCAGCTTGCCGACACGCGTGCTGCCGGTGAAGTTGACCCGCCGCACCGCCGGGTGCGCCACCATCGCCTCGACCACCGCACCGGCGTCGGCCGGCGCGTTGGTGATGTAGTTGACGACACCGGCCGGGAAACCCGCATCCTGGAACGCCTCGACGATCAACTGGTGCGTGCGCGGGCAGTTCTCGCTGCCCTTGAAGACCACGGTGTTGCCGCAGGCCAGCGGTGTGGCGATCGCACGCACGCCGAGGATGATCGGCGCATTCCACGGCGCGATGCCGAGCACCACGCCGGCCGGCACGCGCAGCCCCATCGCCAGCGAGCCCGGCACGTCCGACGGGATCACCTCGCCGCCGATCTGCGTCGTCAGCGCCGCCGCCTCGCGGATCATGCCGGCGGCGAGCATGACGTTGAAGCCGGCCCACATGCCGGTGGCGCCGGTCTCGGCCGGCACCGCCTCGATGAACTTCGCTGTCTTGGCTTCGAGCGCATCGGCGGCCTTCATCAGCAGCGCGCGGCGCTGGTTGGGCCCGGTCTCGCGCCAGGTCTTGAAGGCTTCGGCCGCGGCTTCGACCGCGGCCACCGCGTCGGCAGCGGACGCGGCCGGCGCGCGCGTGGCCACGCTGCCGTCGAGCGGGTTGCGGCGCTCGAACGTGGCGCCCTTCTCGGCCGAGACGGCCAGGCCATTGATCAACATCGAGAGATCGGACATGAGTGACTCCTTTGCGGAAACGGATGCATCTTTCTTCTTGCCGAGATAAGCCTCGCGCACAACGCTCGAGCGCGACAACAGCGAGGCCGGGCCGCTGGCGACCAGGCGGCCCCGTTCGAGCACATAGCCGCGGTCGGCCACCGCGAGCGCCTTCTTCACGTTCTGCTCGACCATCAGCACGGTGACGCCCTGGTCGGCGATGCGGCGCACCATGGCCAGCAGCTCATCGACCATCTTCGGCGCCAGGCCGAGCGAGGGCTCGTCGAGCATCAGCAAACGCGGCGCGCCCATCATCGCGCGCGCCACCGCCACCATCTGCTGCTCGCCGCCACTCATCGTGCCGGCGCGCTGCTCGGCGCGCTCTGCCAGTTTCGGAAAGTCTCTGAACGCTTGTTCGAGGCGATGCGCGCGCTCGTCCTTGCCGACCAGCCAGCCGCCGAGCTCGAGGTTCTCGCGCACCGTCATCTGCGGGAACAACTGCCGCCCTTCCGGCACCAGCACCAGGCCGCGCCGCACCAGCTCGCTGGTCTTCGCCTCGATGTCGATGTCGTCGCCGTCGAGCGTCAGCGTGCCGCCGCGCGGGATCAGGCCGTTGACCGCCTTGAGCAACGTCGATTTGCCAGCACCGTTGGGGCCGAGGATGACCGTCAGGCCCGGCCGCGCTTCGAGGGTCACCTCGCGCAGCACGAGGAACGGGCCGTAGCCGGCACTGAGCGCCTTGATCTTCAGATGCGCGAGTTTGCGGTCGAGCGCGAGTTCGACGTCGTTCTTCATGCCAGCGACCCGCCCGGCCGCCCGAAGGGCCGCTGCGCCCCCTTGGGGGGCCGCGAACGAAGTGAGCTTGGGGGCTTCATAACTCGATCATCTCGTCACCGAGATAGGCCTCGATCACCTCGGCGTTGCGCACCACCTCGGCCGGCGCGCCGTCGGCGATCTTGCGGCCCTGGTGCAATACGATCACGCGCTCGACATAGCGCAGCAGCGTGGTCACCGCATGCTCGATCCAGATCACGCTCAGGTCGAGTTCGTCGCGCAAGCGGCGGATGAGTTGCGCCATCGCGTCGACCTCGGCCTCGGTCAGCCCGGCCGCCACTTCGTCCAGCAGCAGCAGCTTCGGCCGTGTCGCCAGCGCCATGCCGATCTCGAGCAGCCGCTGCTGGCTCGGCGTGATGGCGCCCGCCGGCAGCCGCGCCAGGTCCGCCAGGCCGATCAGGTTCAGGATGCTGGCCTCGTCCTTGAGCAGCCACGATGCCTTGCGATCGCGCCCGGCGAACTGCAGGCCGAAGTCGATGTTGGCCGCCACCGTGAGTTCGCCGAAGACACGCGGCGTCTGGAAGGTGCGCGCAATGCCCTGCGCCGCGTAGCGGTGCGGCTGCTCTCCCGTCATGCGCCGGCCGTGCGAGAACAGCTCACCGCTCGTCACCTGCTGCACGCCCGACAGCGCATTGAAGAAGGTCGTCTTGCCGGCGCCGTTGGGGCCGATGATGCCGACCAGTTCGCCCGCGGCGAAGGCGGCGCTCACAGCATCCACCGCCACCAATCCGCCGAAGCGCACCGTCACGTCGCGTGCCTCGAGCAAGGCGTGGCCGTTCATGTCGCGGCCACCTTCTTCTTCGCCGGATCGCGCAGCGCGCGCCACCCCAGCCGCACGTCGTCGCGCCAGCCAACAAAGGTGCTCCAGCGCAGCGACGCCAACCCTCCGGGCAGGTACAACACCGACAGGATCAGCAGCAGCCCGAGCGCCATCAGGTACAGGTTCGGCGCCTGCAGGCGCAGCGTCTCGGCCAAGACGCTGAAGACGATGGCAGCGATCAGCGGCCCCCACAACGTCGCCACGCCACCGATCAGCGCGATCAGCACGGTCTGAAAGCCGATGAACGGGTTGAACACCGTGGCCGGGTCGATGTAGGTCCAGCGCACGCTCATCGCCGCGCCGACCGCCCCGGCAAATGCCGCCGTCAACGCAAAGCCGGCGATCTTGACGACGCGCGTGTTGACGCCCAGCGTCATCGCGCGCTGCTCGTCGGCGCCGATGCCCGACAGCGCCAGCCCGAAGCGCGTGCGCCGCACGACGATGGACACCGCCACCGCCAGCACGGCCAGCGCCAGCACGGTCAGGTAGATCGTGTCGCGCTCGGGCACCACCGTCAGCACGCGGCCGACCGTGCCGGTGACGGCCTTCTCCCAGTAGGTGACGGCGTGACGGATCAGCTCGGTCATGCCGAAGGTCAGCACCGCGAAATACGTCCCGCGCAGGTGCAGCACCGCACTGCCCATGACCAGCGCGACGAGCGCGGCCAGCCCCGCGCCGAGCGCGATCGCGCCGAGCCATGGCACGTGTTCCAGCGTCAGCGCACCGACGTAGGCGCCGATGCCGAAGAACGCCGCCGTGGCCAGCGACAGGTAGCGCGTGGCGCCGCAGAACAGCGTCCAGCTCGTCGCCAACGCGACATACATCAGGCAGGTCAGCGCCATCGAGACGACGAAGTCGCTGCCGTAGTGCGGCAGCGCCAAGGCCCAGCCGGCGAGCGCGAACAACACGAGCATGTCGCGGCCGAGGTTCGTGCGATCCAGCAGCCAGGTCATGTCAGTTGATCCACGGCGCGTGGTGCGCGCGCCAGCGCGCGACGCGGACGGTTCGCAGACCGTCTGCTGTCGGCCCGGAGCGGCAATCGATCGTCAGCGAGTCTCCTTCACCGCAGAGGCGCAGAGGGCGCAGAGGTCCGCAGAGGAACACAACACTGCATTCCTCTGCGTTGACTCTGCGTCCTCTGCGCCTCTGCGGTGAATGAAACTGAACGGTCGCGACGGCACCCAACGGGCCGATGACCGACACTCGCGCCGAGCATTCGAGTTTCACGTTAGCTGCGCCGGTTGAACAAACCGTTCGGCCGCCACAGCAGCACGGTGATGAACACCGCGTACGACAGCAGCGCCTTCAGCGAAGGATTCGTGAAGTGCATGCCCATCGCCTCGATCACGCCCAGCGCCAGGCCGCCGACGAGCGCACCGCCCATGCTGCCGAAGCCGCCGAGCGTGATGACGATCAGCGCCGTCACGGTGTACGGCTCGCCCATCGACGGCGTGATCGTGTACGTCATCGACAGCAGGCAGCCGGCCACGCCCGACAGGCCAAGGCCGACGCCGAACATCAGCGGGTGCAGCCGCTCGGTGTCGATGCCCACCAACTGCGCGCCGGTGGGCGACTGCATCAGCGCACGCACGCCCTTGCCGAGCAGCGTGCGCCGCAGCAGCACGATCAGCGCGGCGGAGAACAACAGCGACAGCAACAGCAGCAGCAGCTTGTTGGCCGCGAACTGCGCGCCGCCAAACGCCACCGGCTCGGTCAGGTAGTCATAGCCGCGCAGGTCCGCGCCCCAGACCTGCTGCGCAAAGTTCTGCACCAGGAACATCAAGCCGAACGCCACCATCAGGCCGCGCGCCTCGAAGACATCGACGTTCGGGCTCGTCGCCGCGAGGCGCTTGAAGGTCAGGCGGTGGATCAGCATGCCCAAGGCCATCAACAGCCCGAAGCTCACCGGCAGCATCAGCAGCGGGCTGATCCCCCAGGCGCTGTGCGCCATCCAGGTCAGGAAGGCGCCGAGCATCAGGAACTCGCCATGCGCGATGTTGAGGATGCGCATCAGGCCGTACTGCAGATTCAGCCCGAGGCCGACGAGCGCATAGATGCCGCCGGTGATGAGGCCGGAGACGATCAGCTCGAACCACGAGCCGAAGCTCATCGCGCTGCCGTCATGCCCACGCCGGCTTGGCGGTGTTCAGCGGCGCGGTGGCGCGCGCCTTCGGCCACACGACTTCGAACTCGCCCTTCTGCCACTGGCTCACCGTGCCCGGGATGCCGACGTTTTCGCTGCCGTCGAACTTGATGTCGCCGACGATCGTCTTGTGCGTCGTGGCAGCCACGTAGTCGCGGATCGCCTTGCGGTCCAGCCCCACCTTCGCCACGGCGTTGCCGAGGATTTCGAGCCCGGCCCAGGCGTGGCCGCTGGCCCAGCGGTCAGGCTCCTTGGCGGCGCCGAACTTCTTCACGTGCGCGTCGAAATAGGCCTTCGCGCCGGCACTGGTCTTGCCATTCCACGAGCCCATGCCGAGCACGCCCTCCGCGCCGGCCTGCATGACGTTGCGGTAGAGCTGAAACGCCGTGCCCACCGATGCATAGAAGAACTTCGGGTTGAAGCCGATCTCCTTGCTCTGCCGCGACACCAGGATCGTGTCCGGCGGATAGGTCAGGCCGATGAACGCATCCGGGTTCTTGTCCTTCATGCTGCGCAGCACAGGCGCCAGGTCCTTCACACCCAGCGGATAGCTCTTGTCCTCGACCAGCGTGATGCCGCTGCCGGCCAGCGCCACCTTCAGCGCCGCGTAGTTCTCCAGGCCAAACAGGTCATCGACATAGACCACCGCCGCGCTCTTGGCGCCGTTGGCCTTCAACATGTCGACCAGCGCGTCCATCATCGGCTTGGGCTGCTGCAACAGCAGGAAGAAGTACGGCAGCTTCATCTCCACCAGCCGGCGCGACAACGCCGTCGGCGCGAGGAACGGATAACCCATGCGGTTGGCCAGCGGTGCGACGGCGAAGTTCGCGTTGCTGCCCCAAGGCGGCAACACCAGATCGACCTTGTCGCTGCCCATCAGCTTCTCGTAGGTGCGCACGCAGGTTTCGATGTCGCTGCGATCGTCGCTGCTGATCAGCTCGATGGGGCGCTTGGCACCCTTGACGTTGAGGCCGCCGGCGGCATTGACCTGTTCCGCCCAGAGCAGGTAGTTCGGCTCCTGGCTGACCTGCGCACCGGTGCTCCACGGCCCGGTGCGCGCCATCGCATAGCCGATGCGCACGGGCGCGGCAGCCGTTTGCGCCAAGGCCGGCAGGCCGACCGACGCGGCACCGGCGGCCAGCGCCTGGACAAGCGTGCGGCGCCGCAAGGGACGCAACGGGGTTGGGGTCATGGTCTGTCTCCTCGGTGGTGTGCGCGGATTGTGAGAACGTCACTTCTGCTTCGCTTTGCCCAGCGTGCACACCGACTTGCCCATGCGTGCACGCGGCTCGGGACTTTCCCGCAAGCGCGGTGTTTGACGCCCCATGCACGCTCACCGTGGCTAAGCTGATGGCAATGGCAATCCGCCCCGAACTGATGAGCACCGACGCGGTGGCAGCACCCGAGCGCGCCGCGTTCTGGGGCGACTGGATCGCACGCCTGTTCCAGGGCCTGCGCTCCGACCAGTACGGCGACGATGCCGACTTCTCCGGCCGCGCCAGCACGCTGCGCGCCGGCGACGTGGTGCTCACCCACCTGGCCGCGACGCGCCACCGCGTGATGCGCTCGTCGTCGATCGCGCGCGCCACCGAAGTGCCGTACCTGAAGATCGTCGCGCCCTGGGTCGGCTGTGCCGGTGTCGAGCAGAAGGGGCGCGAGACCTGGGTCACGCCCGGCCAGTGGAGCATCTACGACACGACCGACAGCTACGCCGTGGCCAACCCGGAGCGCGTCGAGCACCTGATCGTGATGCTGCCCAAGCGCGCGCTGGCCGAGCGCGGGCTGGCGTCGGGCGGGCTCGATGCGCTGATGGCGCGCCGCCTCGGCGGCAGCGGCGGCATCTCGCGCGTGGCGCTGGAAACCATGCGCAACGCCTTCCGCGAATTGCCGAGCATGCCCGACGCCGCCGCGCGCGGCGTCGGCGACGCGATCACGCAGCTCGTGCACCTGTCGCTGCTCGACCTGGCCGGCCAGGCCACCGCGCAGACGCAACGCGAGGCGCTGCGCGAACGCATCAAGCAGCACGTGGCACTTCACCTCGCCGACCCCGCTCTGACGGTGGACGCGATCGCGCGCGCACTCAACGTCAGCCGCCGCCAGCTCTACAACGCCTTCGCCGAAGAGGCCGACGGCGTGGCTGGCTACATCCTCGCGCGCAGGTTGGAAGCCTGCCGCCGCGTGCTGGCCGACCGCACCAGCGGCCACCGCTCGATCAC